>NZ_JBIUYT010000004.1:0-809292 GCF_044744645.1 Streptomyces sp. NPDC087263 | reverse complement strand
TTCCCCACTGCTGCCTCCCGTAGGAGTCTGGGCCGTGTCTCAGTCCCAGTGTGGCCGGTCGCCCTCTCAGGCCGGCTACCCGTCGTCGCCTTGGTGAGCCACTACCTCACCAACAAGCTGATAGGCCGCGGGCTCATCCTTCACCGCCGGAGCTTTCAACCCCCACCCATGCAGGCAGAAGTATTATCCGGTATTAGACCCCGTTTCCAGGGCTTGTCCCAGAGTGAAGGGCAGATTGCCCACGTGTTACTCACCCGTTCGCCACTAATCCACCCCGAAAGGCTTCATCGTTCGACTTGCATGTGTTAAGCACGCCGCCAGCGTTCGTCCTGAGCCAGGATCAAACTCTCCGTGAATGTTTTCCCGTAATCGGGACGACACCACGAGAGCGGAACCGAAGGGAGGAATAATCCCCACGGTCCACAGCGTCCTCGCTGATGTTTTCTTCAAAGGAACCTCGTCCCGGCCATAACGACCGGAGACGGGGTATCAACAAACTTGGCGTTGATTTTTGGCACGCTGTTGAGTTCTCAAGGAACGGACACTTCCTTCGTACTCACCCGAGAGACTCTCTCAGGCTTTCCTCCGGGCGTTTCCCTTCGGTCTTGCGTTTCCGACTCTATCAGACCGTTTCCGGATCCGATTTCCTCGGTGCTTTCCAGGTTTTCGCTTTCGCGTTTCCCTTTCCGGCGGTTCCGACTCTATCAGATCCTTTCGGGCCTGATTCCCAGTCAGGGGGCTTGTCTTCGCGGCTCCAGGGCCGTTCCGACGAGTGAGACATTAGCGGAATCCTGGCTCCCGAGCTAATCGGGGGCGACGTCCTTTCGAACGCGGATTCCTCATTTCGCAAACGCACAGGAAAACGACCCGACGACGGTCCGTCGTTCGTTGAGTGCTTGTTGCGGAATGGCCGTCCGGGGACCGACCGGAGTCGGCGCTCACGTCGGACAGCTCGGAGAACACTACGTACGGGGTGGAGGTGTGTCAACTCAGGTCCTGGAGGTGCCCCGGCGGCGTACTGTGGAGCCATGACTACGCATACGTGCACCCAGCAGTGGTGGGCCGCCTGACGGCGGCCGTACTCACGTATGTACTCAACGGCCGCCGCTTCGGCGGCCGTTTTTGTGTCTCCCTCCTGGAGAGCCGGCCGGCGGGTGCGGCAGCCTCGACCAGGAGGTGGAGAGATGACGCGGATCTTCAGTGGGGTCAAGCCGACCGGGCATCTGACGCTGGGGAACTATCTGGGCGCCGTACGGCGGTGGGCCGACGTCGATCAGCACCGGGCCGATGCTCTGTTCTGCATCGTCGATCTGCACGCGCTGACCGTGGACCACGATCCGGGGCGCGTACGCAGGCTCAGTCGGCAGGCGGCGACGTTGTTGCTGGCGTCGGGGCTCGATCCGGAGCTGTGCACCGTGTTCGTACAGAGTCATGTGGACGAGCACGCGCGGCTGTCGTATCTGCTGGAGTGCGTCGCGACCGACGGGGAGATGCGGCGGATGATCCAGTACAAGGAGAAGGCCGCGCGGGAGCGGGAGCGCGGTGGGAGTGTGCGGCTGTCGCTGTTGACGTATCCCGTGCTGATGGCGGCGGACATCCTGGCGTACGGGACCGATGAGGTGCCGGTGGGTGACGACCAGACGCAGCATGTGGAGCTGACCCGGGATCTGGCTGTGCGGTTCAACCAGCGGTACGGGCACACGTTCGTGGTGCCTCGGGCCACGCGTCCGGAGGTTGCGGCGCGGGTCATGAATCTGCAGGAGCCGACGTCGAAGATGGGGAAGAGCGATGACGTCGGGCCAGGGGTGGTCTATCTGCTCGACGAGCCGGAGGCCGTGCGGAAGAAGATCATGCGGGCCGTGACCGACAGTGGGCAGGGCGTGGCGTACGACCGGGAGGCTCGGCCGGGGGTCTCGAATCTGCTGGAGATTCTCGCGGCCTGTGAGGGTGGGAACCCCGAGGCCTTGGGCGGTGTATATGAGTCGTACGGAGCTTTGAAGAAGGACACCGCCGAGGCCGTGGTCGAGCTCCTCAGGCCCGTACAGGAGAGGCACAAGGAGTTGTGCGCGGATCCTGCGTACGTGGAGGGGGTGTTGCGGGACGGGGCGGTGAAGGCGCGGGAGATGGCGAAGCCGAGGGTGGACGCGGCGTATCGGGCGATCGGTTTGCTGGCGGCGGGCTGAAGGACGGTGGGCGGCAGGGCTGGAGGACGGTGGGGCCGGGGGCGGGCCCGGCCCCGGTCCTTCTAGCTGTTGCCTGAGGCCAGTTCGCGGCTGCGGTCGCGGGCTGCCTCCAGTGCGGCGATCAGGGCTGCGCGCACACCGTGGTTCTCCAGTTCGCGGATGGCGTTGATCGTGGTGCCCGCGGGGGACGTGACGTTCTCGCGCAGCTTCACGGGGTGTTCCCCGCTGTCGCGGAGCATCACGGCGGCGCCGATCGCCGACTGGACGATGAGGTCGTGGGCCTTGTCGCGGGGCAGGCCGAGCAGGATGCCCGCGTCCGTCATGGCCTCCACGAGGTAGAAGAAGTACGCCGGTCCCGAGCCGGAGAGGGCGGTGCAGGCGTCCTGTTGGGACTCGGGGACGCGGAGCGTCTTGCCTACGGCGCCGAAGATCTCCTCGGCGTGGGCGAGGTGTGCGGCGGTGGCGTGGCTGCCGGCGGAGATGACGGACATGGCCTCGTCGACGAGGGCGGGGGTGTTCGTCATGACGCGGACGACCGGAGTGCCCGCGGCCAGGCGCTCCTCGATGAAGGAGGTGGGGATGCCTGCCGCACCGCTGATGACCAGGCGGTCGGCGGGGATGTGCGGGGCGAGTTCGTCGAGGAGGGTGCCCATGTCCTGCGGTTTGACCGTGAGGATGAGGGTGTCCGCGGACTTGGCGGCCTCGGCGTTGGTGACCGCCGTGACTCCGTGGCGTTCCTGGAGTTCCTTGGCGCGCTCGGGGCGGCGGGCGGTGACCAGCAGGTCGGCGAGGGGCCAGCCGGCCCGGATCACTCCGCTGAGCAGGGCTTCGCCGATCTTGCCGGTGCCGAGGACTGCGACTTTCTGGGTCATGGTGCGGGTGCCCTCCGGGGGGGTGCGTCGTCCGGTGTCCATCCTCGCACCGGGGGTGCGGGATGGGGCGCGCTGTCCGTTGGGCGGACGGCCCGCCGGTTACGCGGTCCGCCGTCGCAGGGTTGCCGCGCCCAGGGTCAGGACCAGGAGGGCGCAGCCCGCGACGATCAGGGCGTCGCGGACGAAGGTGGCTGTCATGTCGGTGTGGTTGAGGACTTCGCTCATGCCCTCCACGGCGTAGGACATGGGGAGGACGTTGGAGATGGCTTCGAGGACGGGGTGCATGTTGGAGCGGGGGGTGAAGAGGCCGCAGAGGAGGAGTTGGGGGAAGAGCACTGCCGGCATGAACTGGACCGCCTGGAATTCCGAGGCCGCGAAGGCCGAGACGAAGAGGCCGAGGGCTGTGCCCAGGAGGGCGTCAAGGAGGGCGACCAGGAGGAGCAGCCAGGGGGATCCCGTGACGTCGAGGCCCAGGAACCAGACCGCGAGGCCGGTGGCCAGGGCCGACTGGATGATGGCGAGGCCTCCGAAGGCCAGGGCGTAGCCGGCGATGAGGTCGCCTTTGCCGAGGGGCATGGCGAGGAGGCGTTCCAGGGTGCCGGACGTGCGTTCGCGCAGGGTGGCAATGGAGGTGACCAGGAACATCGTGATCAGCGGGAAGATCCCGAGGAGGGAGGCGCCGATGGAGTCGAAGGTGCGCGGGCTGCCGTCGAAGACGTAGCGGAGCAGTACGAGCATCAGGCACGGGATGAGGATCAGCAGCGCGATGGTCCGCGGGTCGTGGCGGAGCTGGCCCAGTACCCGGGCGGCGGTGGCGGTGGTGCGGGAGAAGTTGATCGCGCGGGGGCGTTGGCCGGCGTGGGTGCCGGTGGGCCGGGGTGCGGTGGTGGGCGTGGTCGTCGTGCTCATCGGACGGTCTCCTTGCGGGGGCGGTCGCCGGAGGGGGACGCGTTGTCGGACCGGGAGGCGCTGTCGGACCTCTCGCCGGTCGTGGGCCGGTCGGCCGTGGCGTTGGCCTCGTCGACCAGGTGGAGGAAGGCCGCTTCGACGGTGTCGGAGCCGGTGCGTTCGCGCAGGGCGTCGGGGCTGTCGTCGGCGAGGATCTCGCCCTCGCGCATCAGGAGGAGGCGGTGGCAGCGCTCGGCCTCGTCCATGACGTGGGAGGAGACGAGCAGGGTGGCCTCGCGTTCGGCGGCGATGGCGTGGAAGAGGTTCCAGAGGTCGCGGCGCAGGACGGGGTCGAGGCCGACGGTCGGTTCGTCGAGGACCAGGAGTTCGGGGGTGCCGAGGAGGGCGACGGCGAGGGAGACGCGGTTGCGCTGGCCGCCGGAGAGGTTGCCGGCGAGCGAGTCGGCGTGCGAGGTGAGGTCGACGTCCGCGATGGCCTGGGTGACGTTGGCGTGACGGCGTTCGGCGCCTGCGTGTCCGGGGTCGAGGATCGCGGCGAAGTAGTCGAGGTTCTGACGGATGGTCAGGTCGTCGTAGACGGAGGGGGCTTGGGTGACGTAGCCGATGCGGGAGCGGAGTGCGGCGTCACCCGCGGGGCGGCCGAGGACTTCGAGTGTGCCGGTCACCTTGGCCTGGGTGCCCACGGTCGCGCGCATCAGGGTCGACTTGCCGCAGCCGGAGGGGCCGAGCAGCCCGGTGATCTGGCCGCGCGGTACGGCGAAGTCGAGTCCGCGCAGGACGGTACGGGTGCCGCGTACGACGGTGAGGGCTTCGGCGCGGACGGCGTGCTGCCTCGTGGGGGTGGGCGGCTCTGCGGTGTCGGGTGGACCCGAAGCAATATTCCTCATATGAAGAATATTGCTCCTGTGGGGTGGGGTCGTCAAGCCCGGCATCAGGTCGACTTCAACCCCCGTCGAATCCGCGGCGCAGGCGCGCGGCGGCGTGACCGGAAGGGGGCGGTCGGGGGTGGCGTGACCGGAAGGGGGCGGTCCGGGGTGGCGTGCCGCCGCGTTTACGTGGCGGTTGCGCGAGAGGGTGCGCACCCAACTCCCGTTCCTGACAGTGGATTTCAGCGCGCGGTCATATGCCGGGCACGCCGATCCGTCGCGTCCTCCCCCGGCTCGGCGACCACGCATCTCCCGCTCGTCACCGGAGGTGCCGCTGTCACGCGCACAGCCGATCCGCTCACGTCCCTGGTCGTTTTTCTCGTCGCGTTGCCCCTCTGCGCGGGGGCGCCCTCGGTCCTGTCGGCGGGGCTGCTGGCGCACGCGGGGTGCAGGCTCGTGCCTGTAAGGGAGTTGGGGCCGCTCTGGCGAGAGCATCGCGCGGAACTGGTGGTGCTTGTCGTGACGGCGTCGGCGATCACTGCCGGAAATCTGTTCGATGGGGTCACCGTGGGGCTTGCCCTTGCCGTCGCCAAGACCGCCTGGGACGTCAGTCAGGTGGATGTGGAGGCCGTGGACCGGGGGACGCGGGGATGGTCGTACGGGTCGTCGGGCATGCGACGTTTCTACGGCTGCCGAAGGTGCTCGACGCGTTGTAGGGGCTGCCGCACGATCGGGACGTACGGCTGGAGTTGGGTGGGTTGCGCATCTGGATCACGCGTGTGCGGCGGCCCTTGAGGGGGGCCGCAGAGCGGGATCACGAACGCGTGGCGACGATCAGTTCGACGTCGTAGACCTCTTCGACCACGCCGTCCGGGAAGATGCCGAGCAGGTGGGCGCGCTCTTCGGTGAGGAAGGCGTTCGCGCCCTCCTCACCGAGGACCAGGAAGGCCGAGTGGCTTCCGAGGTTGGCGAGGTGGGTGTCGAGGGGGACTCGGCGGCTCCAGCGGACCTGGTCGCGGTCGATGTGGAGGGGGGCGGTGAGGGTGGGGGTAGGGGCAGGGGGTGTCGGGGTGGTGGAAGTCCTGATGGTGGGCGGGGTGGGGGTGGTCGGGACGCGGGTGGTGGACAGGGTGGCTGCGGCTTTGGCTCCGCTGCCGTTCTTCGTTACGACCGCGTCGAGGCCGAGGAAGCGCTCGACCCGGTTGGCTGCCGCCTCGATCCAGGGGATGTCCAGGGCTTCGGTGTTCCACCAGAGGGCGAGTGCGCCGCCGTCCGGGCGCAGGACGCGGAACGCCTCCGGGGTGGCCCGGGCCGGGTCGGTCCAGTGCCAGGACTGGGCGTAGGTGACGAAGTCGGCGGAGGCGGAGGCCAGGGGGAGATCGTTGCCGTTGCCTCGGATGACGGGGGTGTCGGGGAGCGTGCGGCGGAACTCGGCCGCCATGCCCTCGCCGGGTTCGATGGCCAGCACATGCGCGCCCCTTGCCTTGAGGCGGGCGGTCGCGATGCCGGTGCCGGCGCCCACATCCACGACCGTTGCCCCGGTGAGGGGGCGGCGCGCGAGGTTTTCGATCGCGTCGAAGAGGGTGGGGGGATAGGAGGGGCGGTTCGCGGCGTACTGGGCTGCGGCTGCGTTGAAGGAGTGGGCCCGGGTGGTGTGGTGGGAGTGCGCGGTCATGTGGTCATGGTGGCAGGGGTAGGGATTTCGCCCCCTCCGCCCCTACCCGTCCCTTGTTCCTGGGGGCTGCCGCCCCCAGACCCCCGCTGTCGGCCTGAACGGCCTCGTCCTCAAACGCCGGACGGGCTGAAGGATCTCCCCGGCGGTGGGGTGGGGGATCGGGACGGCGCCGCCTCGTCGTTCGCACGCCGGAGGGGCTGAAAGGTCTCACTCCCCCGCCCCGGAGCCGAAGGCTGCCGGTGGGCCGGTTCGGCCGGTTAAGAGTTGCGGCGCCTCTTCGAAGGGTTTCCCGTGCGACGTTTGTTGCGGCGCTCGTGTTGTTCGCGAGCTGTCTCGTACTCCTCGCGGTGGAGCTTCTCGCCCGGGGCCTCGGTGAGGGCGCGGAAGAGGTAGGCGAGGAGGGAGCCGATGAAGCCGATCGCGAGGAGGCCACGGAGGGAGGCCTGGCGGTCGGGGTCGGGGCGTTTGGTGAACGCGGCCGCGGTGTGACGGAACGCGAGGGCGCTGCACGTCGCGAACATCACGACGACCAGGATGTTCACCTGCGTGCCCACGTCCGCGATCTCGAGGCCCTGGTAGGCGAAGCGGAGGACGAAGCAGGCGGCCACCGCGGCGGCCAGCGAGCCGACGGCCACGCCGGCTCGGCGGGCCTGGTAGCCGTCGGTGTGGTCCACCCAGGTCGTGCCGAAAAATCGAAGGGGTTCGGGCTGGGGCCCCGCGGGGGTGCCGGTGCTGTCGTCGCTCACGCGTCGATTATCGCTCCGGGGCGTCCGCGGGGCCGTGCGCGGGTGGTGGGTCAGGCGCAGCGGGGGGCTACGTAGCCGTCGCTGCCTGTTTGGACGTAGGCGTCCGAGACGTACTCGCTGACGGCGATGCCGTCCCAGAGGTTCGTGGTGCCGTACGGGCCGGTGACCGACTGACCCGGCTTCTGGCAGAAGATCGGGACGTGGGCACCCTCGGACAGCACGCGGACGATGCGGTAGGTGGTACTCGGGCCGCTGCGGACGTTGAGCCTGACACCCGGTGCGACCGGGTAGTACCGCAGAGCCGCCGTCTCGGCCTTGGTCGCGACCGCTTCCTCGCCGTCGCCCTCGATTTCCTCAACACGGTCAACAGACATGAAAAACCTCCCCCGTTGGACCCCATGGCTGCCATGGGACCCCGTTGATTCCCCTCAAACAGGCCATGCACACACATACGTTTCTCGCACTTGGAGGCTAGCAAGCCGCCTCCGTCTCGTACGAACCATCGACTAGGCTCCGTGCGTCGCGCGCGCGAACGAACAGCACGGGGGTGGGTCCCATGGCGCCACAGCGCAACAACGGAGCGGGCGCGGAAGCGGAACTTCCCGAGTACGCCGGTCACTACCGGCTGGAGTCACGCCTGGGCTCCGGCGGCATGGGCGTGGTGCATCTCGCCCGGAGTACTTCGGGGATGCGCGTGGCCGTGAAGGTCGTGCACGCCCGGTACGCCAAGGACCCCGAGTTCAGAGGCCGTTTCCGGCAGGAAGTGGCGGCGGCCCGACGGGTGAGCGGCGCCTTCACCGCGTCCGTCGTCGATGCCGATCCCGAGGCCGAACGCCCCTGGATGGCCACGCTGTTCATCCCCGGCCCCACCCTCGCCGAGCAGGTGAGACGGCACGGGCCCATGCCCTCCGGGGAGTTGCGCCGGCTGATGGCCGGGCTCGCCGAGGCGTTGCGCGACATACATCGCGTGGGCGTCGTGCACCGGGACCTGAAGCCGAGCAACGTGCTGCTCGCCGAGGACGGCCCGAAGGTCATCGACTTCGGCATTTCCCGGCCAAAGGACAGCGAACTACGTACCGAGACAGGCAAGTTGATCGGCACGCCGCCGTTCATGGCACCCGAGCAGTTCCGACGGCCGCGCGAGGTGGGACCGGCCGCCGACATCTTCGCGCTCGGTTCCGTGATGGTGCACGCCGCCACCGGGCGCGGGCCGTTCGACTCCGACAGCCCGTACGTCGTCGCCTATCAAGTCGTGCACGACGAGCCGGACTTGACGGACGTACCGGAGAATCTCGCGCCGCTGGTGCTGCGTTGTCTCGCCAAGGAGCCCGATGACCGGCCCACTCCTGACGAGTTGATGCGGGAACTGCGGTCGGTGGCGGCCTCGTACGACACCCAGGCGTTCATTCCGGCCCAGCGGCCCAGTCATCATCCGAAGCCGGAGGAGGACGTTGTCTGGGCGACCGGTCCGCGACCCGACAGGGCCATGGGTCGCCTCCGCAAAGGGGTGATCCTGGCGGCCGGGGCGCTCCTCCTCACCGCGGGCGGGACGTTCGCCTCGGGTCAGCTGCTCGACGGCAGCGGCGGCTCACCCGAGGACAGCGGCATACGGTCCGTACCGGCGGTGTTCGACGGCTGGCACACCAAGCCCGGCTCCGGAAGCCGGGGGATGCCGCAATGCTCGTACGGCGGAGGGAAGTTGCTCTGCGCCCTGGCGGGACTGTTCTCCGCCATCGACCCGGCCGACGGGACGGTGTTGTGGCGGCACACCCTTGCCGATCGAGACGCCCCGGACGGCTCGCCGGTCGCGGAGGGCGGGCTGGTACAGGCCGTCACGAGCGATGGTCAGCGGCTGGTGGCCCTCGACCCCGACTCGGGTGCGACGCAGTGGACGATGGACATCTCCGCGTACGGGCGCGTGCAGTACGCGGGCGGCATGGTGCTGCTCACGCGTTCCGACGGAACGGTCGTCGCGATGGACGCCTCGTCGGGCAAGCAGGTCTGGAGTCGCAGGATCGCCGACCAGAGCGAACCGACCTTTGCCGCGTTCGGCGCCGACGGACTCGCGTACGCCACGAGTACGACCGTGGACGGGACCCACACGCTCGTGAGCGGGGTGGATCCACAGACCGGTGACGTGCGGTGGGACGCCCGCCTGGCGGGGGGCCTGGAGCCGGTCGGCGCGCAAGACGGCAAGGTGTTCTTCATGTCGGTGAACGGCTACGGAGAGACGGACGCGCTGGTCCGGTACGACCCGAAGAGCCTCGCGGTACAGCGTGTGCCCCTCGAAACGTCACTCCCCACCGCCCAGGCCACCGCGCACGGAGACACCGTGTATCTGCTGGCCACCGGCGGCGGACTGGTGGCCGTCGACATGGAGACGCGCGCACTGCGCTGGCGGCTTGAGACATCCGTCAGCCAGGGCTCGGCACCCGTCGCCGACGACAAGTACGTGTACCTCACCGCCGCCGACGGGCGGCTGCTCGCGGTGGATGCCCGCACGGGGAAACTCGCGGGACAGACGCGTGCGCGACTCGGCCCGGACTCCGAGTTCGTCATGCTCGGGCTGCCGGCTCCCGTGATCGCCGATGACCACGTCTACGCCGGCGCCCCCGACGGAACCGTCTTCGCCGTGGACGCACGCGACCCGTCCCACTGGTGACGTGCGAAGAGGGCGCCCCCGCATCCCACCGGTGACACGCGCAGAGGCCGCCTCCGCATCCCACCGGTGACACGCGAAGAGACCGGTCTTCGTCTCCTCGGTGACACGCGAAGAGACCGCCTCCGCACTCCACCGATGACACGCGAAGAGGCCGCTCCCGAAGGAACGGCCCCCGCGCGCAAGCTCAGCCCAGCAGGGAGACGTCCCGTACGGCGCCCTTGTCCGCGCTGGTCGCCATCGCCGCGTAGGCGCGGAGGGCGGCGGACACCTTGCGGTCGCGGTTCGCGGGAGCGTAGACGCCGTTCAGGGCGTCGCGGCGCGCGGTCAGCTCGTCGTCGGAGACGAGGAGCTCGATCGTGCGGTTCGGGATGTCGATGCGGATCCGGTCGCCGTCCTTGACCAGGGCGATCGTGCCGCCCGAAGCCGCCTCCGGGGAGGCGTGGCCGATGGAGAGGCCGGAGGTGCCGCCGGAGAAGCGGCCGTCGGTGACCAGGGCGCAGGTCTTGCCGAGGCCTCGGCCCTTGAGGAAGGAGGTCGGGTAGAGCATCTCCTGCATGCCGGGGCCGCCCTTGGGGCCCTCGTAGCGGATGACGACGACGTCGCCATGGGTGATCTCCTTGCGGAGGATCTTGTCGACGGCCTCGTCCTGGGACTCGCAGACGACCGCGGGGCCCTCGAAGGTCCAGATGGACTCGTCGACGCCGGCGGTCTTCACGACGCAGCCGTCGAGGGCAAGGTTGCCCTTGAGGACGGCCAGGCCGCCGTCCTTGGAGTACGCGTGCGCGGCGGAGCGGATGCAGCCGCCCTCCGCGTCCTCGTCGAGGGCCTCCCAGCGCTCGGACTGGGAGAAGGCCTCGGCGGAGCGGACGCAGCCGGGGGCCGCGTGCCACAGCTCGATGGCCTCGGGGGACGGGGAGCCGGCGCGCACGTCCCAGGTCTTCAGCCAGTCGGAGAGGGACGGGCTGTGGACCGAGTGCACGTCCTCGTTCAGGTGGCCGCCGCGGTGCAGCTCGCCCAGCAGGGCCGGGATGCCGCCCGCGCGGTGCACGTCCTCCATGTAGTACGTGCGGTCCTTGGCGACGTTCGGTGCGACCTTGGCGAGGCAGGGCACGCGGCGCGAGACCTCGTTGATCTCGTCCAGGCCGAAGGGGACGCCCGCTTCCTGGGCGGCGGCCAGCAGGTGCAGGATCGTGTTGGTGGAGCCGCCCATCGCGATGTCGAGGGCCATGGCGTTCTCGAAGGCCGCGATGGTGGCGATGTTGCGGGGCAGGACCGACTCGTCGTCCTGGTCGTAGTACCGGCGCGTGATGTCGACGACCGTGCGGGCCGCGTCCTCGTACAGGCCCTTGCGGGCCGTGTGGGTGGCGAGGACCGAGCCGTTGCCGGGGAGGGACAGGCCGATGGCCTCGGTCAGGCAGTTCATGGAGTTGGCCGTGAACATGCCGGAGCAGGAGCCGCAGGTCGGACAGGCGTTCTCCTCGATACGGAGGATGTCCTCGTCCGAGATCTTGTCGTTCACGGCGTCGGAGATCGCGTCGACCAGGTCCAGCGTACGGACCGTGCCGTCGACCAGCGTCGCGCGGCCGGACTCCATGGGGCCGCCGGAGACGAAGACCGTCGGGATGTTCAGGCGCAGGGCCGCCATCAGCATGCCGGGGGTGATCTTGTCGCAGTTCGAGATGCAGATCAGGGCGTCGGCACAGTGCGCCTCCACCATGTACTCGACGCTGTCCGCGATCAGGTCCCGGGAGGGCAGCGAGTACAGCATTCCGCCGTGGCCCATCGCGATGCCGTCGTCGACCGCGATGGTGTTGAACTCGCGTGCGATGCCTCCGGCGGCGGTGATGGCCTCGCTCACGATCCGGCCGACCGGCTGGAGGTGGGTGTGACCCGGCACGAACTCCGTGAAGGAGTTGGCGACCGCGATGATCGGCTTGCGGCCGATGTCCGCGCCCGGTACACCGGAGGCGCGCATAAGGGCGCGTGCGCCCGCCATATTGCGGCCGTGGGTGACTGTGCGGGACCTCAGCTCGGGCATCGTCGCTCGCTCCTTCGGAGGGATACCGGCTCGTACGGGCCGGCAGTCGTGACTGCTGGTCGTGACTGATTCGAGCGTACGCCGGTGCTCCAAGGGCTGGACAGGGTGTCCGGTATGCGGGACAGGTGTCTCGATCGACGGTCACACGCGCGGAGCGCACAAATCGCCGCGTAAGCGTTTACGTAAACGCTTACGTGCGCCCTGACACCCGTCTACCCGTACATCACCCCGTACGCCCGTACGCCCCCAGTACACCCGTACACCCCCGTCAGGGCACCGTCAGATGCCCCTGCACCACCGGCGCCACCCGCTCGATGATCCGCTCCAGATCCGTCGACGCCAGCGGATCAAGCTTGATCACGTACCGCAGGATCGCGATCCCCACCAGCTGGGCCGCCGCGAGCTCGGCACGCAGTTCGGCATCCGGAAGGTCGAGCTGCTGGGCGATGCGGCGCATCAGCTGGGCGGCGAGGAGGCGGCGGAAGACGGCGGCCGCGACCTCGTTGTTGAAGGCGGAGCGGACGATGGCGAGCAGCGGTGTACGGGTTGTCGGGTTCTCCCAGATCCCGAACACGAAGCGGGTCAGCCGCTCGCCCACACCGTCGAGCGGTCCCTCCCCCAGCGCGGTCGGGGCGGCCAGGACGGGTGCGAAGACGCCCGTGATGGCCGCCTCGAAGACCTGCTCCTTGGCGCCGAAGTAGTGGCGCACGAGCGCCGGGTCGACGCCCGCGGCCTTGGCGATACCGCGTACCGACGTCTTGTCGTACCCCCGCTCGGAGAACTCCTCGCGGGCCGCTTCGAGAATGCTGTCGCGGGTCGCGGGGGCCGCCTCCGTCTGCGTACGGGAGGGGCGTCCCCTGCGGCGGGGGGCGGTCGTGTCGTGCGGGGCGGCGTCCTTCACCGGCGCGGCACCTGCACCGCGGAGGCGAGGTGCAGCCTGGTGAAGGCCAGCGCCTCGGCCAGGTCCGCCTCGCGCTCGGCGCTGGACATGGCACGGCGGGTGTTGACCTCGATGACGACATGGCCGTCGAAGCCGGTGAACGCGAGGCGTTCGAGCAGTTCGGCGCAGGGCTGGGTGCCGCGGCCCGGCACGAGGTGCTCGTCCTTGTTGGATCCGTTGCCGTCGGCGAGGTGGACGTGGCCGAGGCGGTCGCCCATGCGGTCGATCATGTGCAGGGCGTCGGTGCGGGCCGTCGCCGTGTGACTGAGGTCGATCGTGAAGTGACGGTAGTCCTCCTTCGTCACGTCCCAGTCGGGTGCGTAGGCGAGCATCTCGCGGTCGCGGTAACGCCAGGGGTACATGTTCTCGACGGCGAACCGTACGTCCGTCTCGTTCGCCATCTGCCAGATCCCGGTGACGAAGTCACGGACGTACTGGCGCTGCCAGCGGAAGGGCGGGTGTACGACGACGGTGCTCGCGCCGAGTTTCTCCGCCGCCGCCTGTGCGCGCTGGAGTTTGATCCACGGGTCGGTGGACCACACGCGCTGCGTGATCAGCAGGCAGGGGGCGTGCACGGCGAGGATCGGGACCTGGTGGTAGTCGCTGAGTCTGCGCAGCGCCTCGACGTCCTGGCTGACCGGGTCCGTCCACACCATGACCTCGACGCCGTCGTACCCGAGGCGCGCGGCGATCTCGAAGGCCGTCGCCGTCGACTCCGGATACACGGACGCCGTGGACAGCGCGACCTTCGCATCCGGGATGCGCACAACTGGTTCTGCCACGAGGGACAGCGTACGGGTTGCCTCCGGCGGTTTGGCGGGGGTGGTGGGCTTTGGCTGGGGGTTACTGGTGGCCCCCAGCCCTTGCGCCTGTTCGCCGCGTGTGTGGCTCTCTGTGCGCGGACGTCATGTCGTGTGTGGCTGGGCTGGGCTGGCCTGGCGCCTGATCGCCGTTGCGGATCTGCCGGTGCGCGACTGACGCGTCGTGTGTGGCTGGACCCGGCGCCTGATCGCCGATGCGGGATCTGCCGGTGCGCGACTGACACGTCGTGTGCGGCTGGGCGCGCAGTTCCCCGCGCCCCTACCGGGGCGCGGCCCCGTCCAGGTCGGTCTACTCCGACGCCATCTGGTCGAGGCGTCGCAGGATTACGCCCTCCCGGAGGGCCCAGGGGCAGATTTCCAGGGTTTCGACGCCGAAGAGGTCCATGGCCGCCTCGGCGACCAGCGCGCCGGCGAGGAGTTGGCTCGCGCGGCCCTCGGAGACGCCGGGGAGTTCGGCGCGTTCCTCGGCGGTCATTGCGGCGAGGCGCGGTACCCAGTCCTGGAGGGACCGGCGCTTGAGCTCGCGCTGGACGTAGAGGCCGTCGGCGGAGCGTGCGGCGCCGGCGATACGGGCGAGCTGCCGGAAGGTCTTGGAGGTGGCGACCACGTGGTCGGGGGCCCCGATGCGGCTGAACTCCCCGACCGTACGGGCGATCTCGGCGCGCACATGACGGCGCAGCGCCCTGACGTCGGCGGGGTCGGCGGGGTCGTTCGGCAGCCAGCCCGCGGTCAGCCGGCCCGCGCCCAGCGGCAGTGACACCGCGGCGTCCGGCTCCTCGTCTATGCCGTAGCCGATCTCCAGGGAGCCGCCGCCGATGTCGAGGACGAGGAGCTTGCCCGCCGACCAGCCGAACCAGCGGCGGGCCGCGAGGAAGGTGAGCCGGGCCTCCTCCGCACCGGTCAGGACCTGGAGTTCGACGCCGGTCTCGGCCTGGACCCGGGTGAGTACGTCGTCGGCGTTGCTGGCCTCGCGCACCGCGGAGGTCGCGAACGGCAGCAGGGCCTCGACGCCCTTGTCCTCGGCGGACTCCAGCGCGACCTTGACCGTCTCGATCAGTTTGTCGACGCCTTCGGGGTCGATCGCCCCGCTCGCGTCGAGCAGTTGGGCGAGCCGCAAATCGGCCTTGTGCGAATGCGCGGGCAGCGGCCGGGCGCCGGGGTGTGCGTCCACCACCAGCAGATGCACCGTGTTCGAACCCACATCGAGGACACCGAGTCTCATATACGGAACGCTACTGCGAGTCCGGCCCTTCAAGTGGCGCGGGGCGGACAGCCTCGGTGAAAGGCGGCGGTCGGGCGCCGGGCGGGGCGTCCCCGGAGCGGGCTTGGGCGACTTACCCTGGACGGGTGCCAAAGACGAAAAAGGCGAAGCCCGACAAATCGGCCAAGGGTTCTTCGCAGGCGAAGGCCACCAAGTCCACGAAGTCTCCGGACAGGAGTGACGAGAAGGGCCTCGACTTCGCTCGCGCATGGGTGGAGTTTCCGGATCCCGCCGACCGCGAGCAGGTCTTCCGGTGCGATCTGACATGGCTGACCTCTCGCTGGAACTGCATCTTCGGAAGCGGCTGCCAGGGCATCCAGGCCGGCCGCGCCGACGACGGCTGCTGCACGCTCGGGGCGCACTTCTCGGACGAGGACGACGAGAAGCGGGTGGCCGGACATGTGGCGAGGCTCACCCCGGACCTCTGGCAGCACCATGGCGTGGGGACGAAGACCGGCTGGGTCTCGGAGGACGAGGACGGCGAGCGGCAGACCCGCCCGTACAAGGGGTCCTGCATCTTCCAGAACCGCCCCGGCTTCGCGGGTGGCGCGGGCTGCTCGCTGCACATCCTCGCCGTGAAGGAGGGCCGCGAACCGCTGGAGACCAAGCCGGACGTCTGCTGGCAGCTGCCCGTGCGACGGACGTACGAGTGGATCGACCGGCCCGACGACACCCGCGTGCTCCAGGTGTCCATCGGTGAGTACGACCGGCGCGGCTGGGGTCCGGGCGGCCATGACCTGCACTGGTGGTGCACGTCGGCGACCTCGGCGCACGGCGCGGGCGACCCGGTGTACGTCTCGTACCGCCCGGAGCTCGTCGAGCTGATGGGCAAGGAGGGGTACGACCGGCTGGTCGAGCTCTGTGAGGAGAGGCTGGCCTCGCAGTTGCCCCTGCTGGCTCCCCATCCGGCCGACCCGGTCCACTGAGGTATCCGAATATCCGCATCCGGCCGACCCGATCCGCTGAGGCAACCGACTATCCCCATCCGGCCGACCCGATCCACTGAGGTACTACTGGCGTACCTGACGGTTACGAGGACGGGCTCGGGTCGCCGCTGTTGTCGGGCGGCGGGGTCGAGCCCTCCGGATCGGACGGCGTCGGGTCCGTGGGGGTCGGCGTGGGCGTGGTCGGGGTGTCGGACGGAGCCGGGTCGCTGGGCGTGGGATCCGGGTTGGAAGGACTCGGGTCGCTCGGGGTGGGGTCGGGGTCGGACGGGGTCGGGTCGCTGGGGCGCGGGCCGGGGTGGGTCGGGCGCGCGTTCCCATACCCCCCGATCGTGACCAGGGCGCCCGTCGGCGCGATCGACACCTGTGCGGTCCAGGGGCCCACCGGCTCGCGCAGATGATCGACGTACACCTTGATCGTCAACGATTCACCCGGGTCGAGGGTTCCCGCGGACTGGCTCAGATAGAGCCAGTGGGCGCCGGTGTACGCGGACCAGTGAACCGGTGAACTTCCGGACGCCGTCAGTGTGATGAGGGTCGTGTCGCCACTGCTGCCGGCTTCCACGGCGAGCTGTCCCGCTCCCGGCGCCGGGCTGCTCCCGGGGGCGCCGATGACCTCCACGGAGACGTCGGGCGACTGGTTGCCCTTGGTGAAGGGGCTGTCGGGTTTGGTACTGGCGTTGCCGGCGTTCTCGTAGCCGCCCGCCCCGTCGCCGATGCCGTCGAGCTCGTTGGCGCCCTGCTCCTCGGTCGCGGTGATCGAGCGGCCGTCCGCGCCCTCGCCGGTGAGGGGCGCGCCCCGGTAGGCCGCCCAGAGGGCGAGTACGGGGGCGGCGACGACGGTGGCGACGACAGTGGTCGTCACGGCACGCGCGCGTAGGCGGTCCCTTCGCGCGGCACGGTCCTTGGGGTCCATCGGGAAACCGCGCCGGTCGAAGCGCGGAGCGCCGCCCCGCGCGCGTGGGACATGCGCCATCGCGACGTGCAGGGCCGCGCGCGGGGCCTCCAGGACGGGCAGCGCGGCGGGCGTGACGCTGGTGCCGGGCCAGGAGCCGGCGACCGCACGCTCGGCGGTACGGCGGCAGCGGGGGCAGTCGTCGACATGCCGGACCAGCTCCCGGCGCAGGGCGGTGCCGAGCACGAGCTGGTGGTCGCCGGTGAGGCGGGCGACGCTCGGGCAGGTGCCGGTCTCCACGACGGCGAGCGCGGCGCGGGTGCGTTCGACCTCGCAGGCGGCGGAGCCGAGCAGCTCACGCGCGGAAGCGAGATCCATGCCGAGGACAGCGGCGACCTCGTGGGCGGCGAGTTGGTGGCGTACGGCGAGTTCGAGCGCCTCGCGCTGCTCCGGGGTGGTACCGGCGGCCTCCGGCCAGGCCAGCAGGGCGAGTTCGCGGCGACGCTGCGCCTGGGTCTCTTCGGGCACGGCGCCGGTCATCGAATCGGACGCGGAGGCGGGGGCGGAACCGGGGGCGCTCAGGGCTTCTGCCGCGCGCCGGTCCGCGGCGTCCTTGTCCGCCGGCGTGTACGCCGTCTCCTGCGCCGTCCTGCGCGCGGACTTGAGGTCGCTCTTCGAGGCGCTCTTGTGGCTTGCGCGCCCCCGGCCGGAAGCGTGCGCCGCCTGACGCCCGCGCCCCGTCTCGGCGAGTTTGCGCAGGCAGGCCCAGCGCGCCAGGGCGTACAGCCAGGCCCTGCGGTCGCCCGGGGCTTCCGGAGCGCGCGTGCCCCGGCGTTCGGCCAGCGCGAGAACGTCGCCCAGGGCGGCGGTGGCCGCGTCGTGGTCGCACAGGACGGACAGGCAGTAGGTGAACAGGCCGTCCAGGTAGGGCTCGTAGCGCGCGGGTGGGCGCTGAGCCATGGTGGTGCGGGTCGACGCGCCACGGGGCGCGGCCGCCCGCTTGCGTGCGTCTCCGTGCGCCCGGTGTGCGCCGGTGGTGTGCGTGGAGGTCTCCGGACTGCTGCTCATCACCCGTGCGACCGTAGGTGCCAATCGGCGGCCCCTTCCTCCCCCTTGAGCACATTTAATCCGTACGGGTGAAACGATCCCTCATTAGGGGGCAGGAGCCTCCGATTCCGTGGCCTACACCGTCACGGCGGGCGATGGCAATGCCATACGGGGGGGCGCGTGCCCGGCAGGTGCCAGGTACGTGCCAGGCACACGCCGGGCGAGACCGGGATGGGGACCAGTAGCGCGCCAGGCGAGAACGGAGTGGGGCCCAGGCACGCTTCCGGATACCCCTGTGCACAGCGCCGACCGCGCTGTCAGTCGGCTCGGCTACGGTTCGGTGCATGGCTGCCCGTACAAAATCCGCGAAGGACCGGCCGTCCTACCGCTGCACCGAGTGCGGCTGGCAGACGGCCAAGTGGCTCGGCCGTTGCTCCGAGTGCCAGGCTTGGGGGACGGTCGAGGAGTACGGCGCGCCTCCTGTCCGTACGACGACTCCTGGCCGGGTCACCACGTCCGCCGTGCCCATCGGACAGGTCGACGGCCGCCAGGCCACGGCGCGCAGCACCGGTGTCCCCGAGCTGGACCGCGTCCTGGGCGGCGGGCTGGTCCCCGGCGCGGTCGTCCTCATCGCGGGTGAGCCGGGCGTCGGCAAGTCCACGCTGCTGCTGGACGTGGCGGCGAAGGCGGCAAGCGACGAACACCGCACGCTGTATGTGACGGGCGAGGAGTCGGCCAGTCAGGTGCGGCTCCGCGCCGACCGCATCAAGGCGATCGACGACCACCTGTACCTCGCCGCCGAGACCGATCTGGCCGCCGTTCTCGGCCACTTGGACGCGGTGAAGCCGTCCCTGCTCATCCTGGACTCCGTACAGACCATCGCCTCCCCGGAGATCGACGGCGCACCGGGCGGCATGGCCCAGGTCAGGGAGGTCGCCGGTGCGCTCATCCGGGTCTCCAAGGAGCGCGGTATGTCCACCCTCCTGGTCGGCCATGTCACCAAGGACGGCGCGATCGCGGGCCCCCGCCTCCTCGAACACCTGGTGGACGTCGTCCTGAGCTTCGAGGGCGACCGGCACGCCCGCCTCAGGCTCGTCCGAGGGGTCAAGAACCGTTACGGGACGACGGACGAGGTCGGCTGCTTCGAGCTGCACGACGAGGGCATCACGGGCCTCGCCGACCCCAGCGGCCTCTTCCTGACCCGTCGCGCGGAGGCGGTCCCCGGCACCTGTCTGACGGTCACTCTGGAGGGCCGCCGCCCCTTGGTCGCCGAAGTGCAGGCGCTCACGGTCGACTCACAGATCCCCTCCCCCCGTCGCACCACCTCCGGTCTGGAGACCTCACGCGTCTCGATGATGCTCGCCGTCCTGGAGCAGCGCGGCCGGATCACCGCCCTGGGGAAGCGGGACATCTACTCGGCGACGGTCGGCGGCGTGAAGCTCTCCGAGCCCGCCGCGGACCTCGCGATCGCGCTCGCCCTGGCCTCCGCGGCGAGCGACACCCCGCTCCCCAAGAACCTCGTGGCGATCGGCGAAGTGGGGCTCGCGGGCGAGGTCAGACGGGTCACGGGCGTGCAGCGCCGGCTCGCGGAAGCCCATCGGCTGGGCTTCACGCACGCTCTCGTACCGAGCGACCCCGGCAAGATCCCTCCCGGTATGAAGGTCGTGGAAGTCGCCGACATGGGGGCCGCGCTGAGCGTCCTCCCGCGCTCCCGTCGTCGAGAGGCCCCACGGGAGGAGGAAGCTCGCCGGTAGACTTTGCCCTGGTCTTGCCCGTCGTGACGAACTGAGGGCGACCGGAAACCCGCGACCGGAGGAGTGCAGTGGCAGCCAACGACCGGGCAGCAGCTCCCGGAAAGTCCGGTGGGAGCTCCGGTGCCGATGGCCTGATGCGCGCCGCCCTGAGCGCCGTGGCACCCGGCACGGCACTGCGTGACGGACTCGAGCGGATCCTCCGCGGCAACACGGGCGGGCTCATCGTGCTCGGGTGGGACAAAACCGTCGAATCGATGTGTACCGGTGGATTCGTCCTGGATGTCGAGTTCACCTCGACGCGACTGCGTGAGCTGTGCAAGCTCGACGGCGGCATCGTGATCGACAAGGACATCACCAAGATCCTCCGGGCAGGCGTCCAGCTGGTTCCCGACCCGACCATCCCGACGGAGGAGACGGGCACGCGGCACCGCACCGCGGACCGGGTGAGCAAGGAGGTCGACTTCACGGTCGTCTCCGTCTCCCAGTCGATGCGCCTCATCGCCCTTTACGTGGACGGCCAGCGCCGCGTCCTCGAGGACTCCTCGGCAATCCTCTCCCGCGCCAACCAGGCCCTCGCGACCCTGGAGCGCTACAAGCTCCGCCTCGACGAGGTCGCGGGCACCCTGTCGGCCCTGGAGATCGAGGACCTGGTGACGGTCCGCGATGTCTCGGCGGTGGCCCAGCGGCTGGAGATGGTGCGCCGGATCGCCACCGAGATCGCCGAGTACGTGGTGGAGCTGGGCACCGACGGACGCCTTCTCGCCCTCCAGCTCGACGAGTTGATCGCCGGCGTCGAGCCCGAGCGCGAACTCGTCGTACGGGACTACGTACCCGAGCCGACCGCCAAGCGCTCCCGCACGGTCGACGAGGCCCTCTTCGAGCTCAACGCGCTCAGCCACGCCGAGCTGCTCGAACTCTCCACCGTGGCGCGGGCGTTGGGCTACACCGGCTCCCCCGAGGCGCTGGACTCCGCCGTCTCCCCGCGCGGCTACCGCCTGCTCGCCAAGGTGCCCCGCCTGCCCGGCGCGATCATCGACCGCCTGGTGGAGCACTTCGGGGGCCTGCAGAAGCTCCTCGCCGCCAGCGTCGACGACCTTCAGACGGTCGACGGTGTGGGTGAGGCGCGGGCGCGCAGTGTCCGCGAGGGTCTTTCGCGGCTGGCGGAGTCGTCGATTCTGGAGCGGTACGTCTGATGTATCCGGAGCGGTACGTCTGATGTAGTCGGCCGGGGCCGGTCGGCTGCTCAGGGGGCTGAGCCCGCCCCCTGAGCCCTTGAGGTGTCTCAGCTCCAGCCGCGCTCTGCGTTCAGTCCTTGGAAAGCACGAACGACGTCTGAGCCTTCGTCAGTCCCGGCGCCTGCGCCTCCACCAGATACGTGCCCGCCGTCGCCGAAATCGCGGGCGGCGTGGCGCACTCGGGGGCGCTGGCCTTGCGGTCCCACTCCACCGTGCGGGTCACCTGCCCGTTGGCGGTGACACGGAAGAGGAGACTGCTGGAACCCGTCGGGCAGTCACCGGAGGACCAGATGTCGTCGTCGCTCCCGGCCTGAGTGATCGTCACGACGGCGCCCTTCGGGCCGAGGTCGACCTTGCAGTCGCTGCCCGAGGAGTTCTTGGCGGTGAGCTCGAACGTCGGCTTCTCGCCGGGTGCGTAGCTGTTGCGCACGCTGCGCAGCGTCAACTTGACGGCGTTCGCGGTGCAGTTGGGGAGAGTGGAACCGGCCGGAAGCTGATCGGCCGATCCTCCCGAGCCGTTGGAGCCGTCGTCGGTTCCGGTACCGGTGCCGTCGCTCCCGCCTGAGCCCCCGGAACCTGCGGTGGACCCGGCGCTGGAACCGGAACCTGAACCGTCCCCGGACCCGTCGTCCGAGCCGCTCCCACCGGTGCCGGCGGTCGACTCCTCGCGCCCGCCCGGGTTTTCACTGATCGCGGGACCTGAGCCGGACGGCCCGGGAGTGATCGTCGAGGGCACGGGATTCTTTCCGTTGGACCCGTCGCCGTTGTTCGACCCGCCTCCGCCGCCGGAGCCGACCACCCACACGGTCAGCAGCGCCAACAGGGCGAGCAGAGACAGCAGAACGGCCCTCCGACGCCAGTAGATGGTGGAGGGAAGCGGCCCGACCGGATTGCGCAGTGATCCCACGGCGCAAACTGTACGAGAGATCCGGGTCGGCGCCTGCCCCCACCCGCCGCCCTGGCGCAACTTTTCCGGATCATCATTCCGGGCTACGTGCTTACGGGGCACCGGGGTTGGGTTTTTTCGCCCCCTCCGCCCCTACGCGTCCCGTACTTCCGGGCTACGCCCGTTCCAGCCCGTCCGGCGTTTGAGGACGAGGCCGTTCGGGCCGATGCGGGGGCTCCGGGCGGCAGCCCCCAGGTACGGGACGGGCAGGGACGGACAGAGACAGGGGCAGCAGGGGCAGCAGGGGCGAAAAACCATCCCACCCGACCGGCACCAGCAGACATCCCCGGACGCCCCCGCATGGCAGGATCGACCCCGCCATGACTGCACCCACCAAACCCACGCCCCAGCCCGCCACTGCCACCGCCACCGCCTCGCCGGGCGAGACCCTCCACACCCCCGTCATCGCCTGGTTCGACGCGCACGCCCGTGACCTCCCGTGGCGCCGCGAAGACGCCGGCCCCTGGGGGGTGATGGTCAGCGAGTTCATGCTGCAGCAGACGCCGGTGAACCGGGTGCTGCCCGTGTACGAGCAGTGGCTGTCCCGCTGGCCCCGTCCCGCCGACCTGGCCAAGGAGCCGCCGGGCGAGGCGGTCCGCGCCTGGGGACGCCTCGGCTACCCCCGCCGCGCACTGCGTCTGCACGGCGCCGCGGTGGCCATAACGGAACGGCACGGCGGAGACGTACCGGCGGAGCACGCGCAGCTGCTCGCGCTGCCCGGTATCGGCGAGTACACGGCGGCGGCGGTGGCGTCGTTCGCGTACGGCCGGCGTCACGCCGTCCTGGACACGAACGTACGACGGGTCTTCGCGCGCGCGGTCACCGGTGTGCGGTACCCGCCGAACGCGACGACGGCGGCCGAGCGCAAGCTCGCCCGCGCGCTGCTGCCCGACAGCGAGCGGACCGCCGCGCGCTGGGCCGCCGCCTCGATGGAGCTGGGCGCACTCGTCTGCACGGCGAAGAACGAGTCCTGTGACCGCTGCCCGATCGCGGCGCGGTGCGCGTGGCGCCTGGCCGGGAAGCCCGAGCACGAGGGGCCGCCGCGGCGCGGTCAGACGTACGCCGGTACCGACCGCCAGGTCCGCGGCAAGCTTCTCGCCGTACTCCGGGAGGCCGTCACCCCGGTTCCGCAGCCCGTCCTGGACCGCGTATGGGGCGAGCCGGTGCAGCGGGCCCGCGCCCTCGACGGCCTCGTCGCCGACGGGCTCGTGGAGCCGCTTCCGGGTGGTCTGTATCAGCTCCCCTTGACGTAACGGACACAGTCGGTACGGCAAAACAATCTCAACCTGGACATACCAGCACCCCGTCTTACCCATGCCCTACATCCGTTACACAACTGACGGACAGCCGAGCGTTCTCCGCATGCTGTCTTGGACAGGCCCGTGACAACCCCTCCGTAGCTTCATCTCAGGCAACGGACAACCGGCGGCCGGCGACAGCCGACAGGCCGGAAACGGGGATGGAGGCGGTTGATCATGGCGCACGGCGAGGTGCTCGAATTCGAGGAGTACGTCCGCACTCGGCAGGACGCGCTGCTGCGCAGTGCACGCCGCCTGGTCCCCGACCCGGTCGACGCCCAGGACCTGCTACAGACCGCGCTCGTGCGGACGTACGGCCGCTGGGACGGCATCGCGGACAAGCGGCTGGCCGACGCCTACCTGCGGCGTGTGATGATCAACACGCGGACAGAGTGGTGGCGCGCCCGGAAGCTCGAGGAGGTACCGACCGAGCAGCTTCCGGACGCCTGCGTCGACGACTCCACCGAGCAGCACGCGGACCGCGCCCTGCTGATGGACATCATGAAGGTGCTGGCTCCCAAGCAGCGCAGTGTCGTGGTGCTGCGACACTGGGAGCAGATGTCCACGGAGGAGACGGCCGCCGCCCTCGGCATGTCGGCCGGTACGGTCAAGAGCACGCTGCACCGGGCCCTGGCCCGGCTCCGCGAGGAGCTGGAGAACCGGGACCACGAGGAGCGCGGCGCACGCGCGCTCGAAGCGAGTGAGGGGCGGGAGCGTTGCGCGGCGTAGAAAACCGGGCCAGGCAGTCCGGACGGGCCGGATCGGTCCGGTCACCCCGGTCGGCCCGGCAGGCTGTGAAGGCGGGGAGTGCGGCGGTGGCCGCGTTCGCCGCCCTCGGCCTTTTCCTGACCGCCTGCGCGACGGGCGGCACCGGAGCCCGCGACGAGGGCCCGGCCGGCAGCGAGGCCGCCGTGCCCAGCACCGCGCAGACCCCCGCCGCCTCCGCCACGAAGGCACCCCAGCGCGTGGACGCGGTCAAGCTCGTCAAGAACGACCCGGAGGTCAGCCCGGCGGTCAAGAACGCCCTGAAGCCGTGCGTCGCCGACGAGTACCCGGTCGACGTGTCGTACGGGAAACTGACCGGCGGAACCACGAACGACGTCGTGGTCAACGTGATGACCTGTGCCGATGCCGTCGGCGTCGGCTCGTATGTGTACCGCGAGAAGGACGGCAGGTACCAGAACGTCTTCAAGGCCGAGGAACCTCCGGTCTACGCCGAGATCGACCGGGGTGACCTGGTGGTCACCCAGCAGCTGTACGCGAAGGGCGATCCGATGTCGTATCCCTCCAGCGAAGAAGTGATCACTTACGCCTGGTCGGCGACCCACTTCGCGGAGGAGTCCCGGATCCACAACGACTACAGCAAGGCGGTGGGCGGCGCGGAAGCGCCCACCCCCGCGTCCGACAACTGAGAACCACCACTGAGAACGACCACTGAGATCAAGGGATGGCAGAGCCTCGGATGGCAGAACACCGGATGTCGGAGCATCGGATGTCGGAACATCGGTCGGCAGAGCACCGGATGGCGGAGCATCGGTCGGCAGAGCATCGGATGTCGGAGCAGACCCACGTCCTGTTCGTCGAGGACGACGACGTCATCCGTGAGGCCACCCAACTCGCGCTGGAGCGGGACGGTTTCGCGGTCACCGCGATGCCGGACGGTCTGTCGGGCCTGGAGGCGTTCCGCGCGAACCGCCCCGACATCGCGCTCCTGGACGTCATGGTGCCCGGACTCGACGGCGTCAGCCTGTGCCGCCGTATCCGCGACGAGTCGACGGTCCCCGTGATCATGCTGTCCGCGCGCGCCGACTCGATCGACGTCGTCCTGGGGCTGGAGGCGGGCGCCGACGACTACGTGACCAAGCCGTTCGACGGCGCCGTCCTGGTCGCCCGTATCCGCGCGGTGCTGCGCCGCTTCGGGCACGCGAGCGGTCCGGCGAACAGCGCGGGCGCAGAAGGGCACTCATCGGCCGACGGCAGTGTGCTCTCCTTCGGCCACGGTGATCTGGAGATCGACACCGAGGGCATGGAGGTCCGCAGGGGCGGTACGCCGGTGGCGCTGACGCCCACCGAGATGCGGCTGCTCCTGGAGTTCTCGTCGGCGCCTGGCACGGTCCTGAGCCGCGACAAACTGCTCGAACGCGTGTGGGACTACGGCTGGGGCGGTGACACCCGCGTCGTCGACGTCCATGTGCAGCGGCTGCGTACGAAGATCGGCCAGGACCGCATCGAGACGGTCCGCGGCTTCGGCTACAAGTTGAAGGCCTGAGCAGGGGTATGCGGGGCATATTCAGCCGCCGGGTGCGGGAGAGAACGGCCCGGGCAACGAGCGACGGCACGGGCATGGGCATGGGCATCCGCACGGGCATCCGCACCGGCATCCGATGGAAGCTCAGCGCCGCGATCGCGCTCGTCGGCGCGCTGGTCGCGATCGCGCTGAGCCTGGTCGTGCACAACGCGGCGCAGGTGTCGATGCTCGACAACTCGCGCGATCTGGCGGACGAGCGCCTCCAGGTCGCACAGCGCATGTACGAGTCGGGGCGGACGCTGGCCTTCGGGGTCGAGGTCGACGACCCGTCCATCCCGGCGGCCCTGCTGGAGAAGGTCACGCAGGGGCGGCGGGCGACCTACGTGTCCAACGGCCCCAGCGGCGTGCCGGACATCTGGGCCGCCGTACCGCTCAAGGACGGCCGCGTCCTCTCACTCCACACGGGTTTCACCGACCGCAACAGCGCTGTCATGTCCGACCTCGACCAGGCGCTGCTCATCGGCTCGATCGCGGTCGTCTTCGGCGGCAGCGCGCTCGGCGTACTCATCGGCGGCCAGTTGTCGCACCGGCTGCGCAAGGCCGCCGCCGCGGCGAACCAGGTCGCCTCGGGCGACACCGAGGTCCGGGTGGGGGACTCCATCGGCGGGTTCCTGCGCGACGAGACCGACGACCTGGCACGGGCGGTGGACGCGATGGCGGACACGCTCCAGCAGCGCATCGAGGCCGAGCGCCGGGTGACCGCCGACATCGCGCACGAGCTGCGTACACCGGTGACGGGACTGCTGACCGCGGCGGAACTGCTGCCCCCGGGCCGGCCGACCGAGCTCGTCCGCGACCGCGCCCAGGCCATGCGCACCCTTGTCGAGGACGTCCTGGAGGTCGCGCGGCTCGACGGCGCCTCCGAGCGGGCCGAGTTGCAGGACATCCTGCTCGGCGAGTTCGTGTCGCGGCGGGTGACGGCCAAGGACGCGGACATCGACGTACGCGTCGTGCACGAGTCGGAGGTCACGACCGACCCGCGCCGCCTGGAGCGCGTCCTGTTCAACCTCCTCGCCAACGCGGCCCGGCACGGCAAGCCGCCCGTCCAGGTGACCGTCGAGGGCCGCGTCATCCGCGTACGCGATCACGGCCCCGGCTTCCCGGCCGCCCTCCTCGTCGACGGCCCCCGCCGCTTCCGCACCGGCAGCCCCGACCGCGCGGGCTACGGCCACGGCCTCGGCCTCACCATCGCAGCCGGCCAGGCCCGAGTCCTCGGCGCCCGGCTGACCTTCCGCAACGTCCTGCCCCCCGGCGCCCCGGACGACGTCCCCGCCGAGGGCGCGGTCGCCGTCCTGTGGCTCCCGGAACACGCCCCGACAAACACGGGAAGCTATCCGATGCTGCCGGACTAGAGCCCCGGAACCCCGACCGGGGAGGATCTCTCAGCCCGCCCGGCGTACGAGAGCTCGGCCGGAGATCTCTTATCCCGCCCGGCGCCGGAGGACCGGGCAGTGCCATCCCCAACCCCCACCCACCGGCACTTTCAGCCCGTCTGGCGTTTGAGGACAAGGCCGTTCAGGCCGACAGCGGGGGCCCGGGGGCGGCAGCCCTCAGAAACGGGACGGGAAGGGGCGGAGGGGGCGAATCCAACCCGCCCCCAGCCCCCGTACGCGTACACGTACACGTACAAACGAAGACCCCCGGGGCGGACAACGCCGGGGGTCTTCGGACCAAGGTGGAGTGGACGCGACTCAGACGGCCTCTGCAACCGTCAGCTTCGCCCCAGCGGCGTCCCCAGCCGCATCCTCCTCGGCCGGCTTCGGCGCCCCCGCCCCCTTCAGCGGGACCTCCTTGACGAACAGGGCGGCCACCAGCGCGACCACAGCCACCACCGCCCCCAGCAGGAACGCGGAGTGCGTCCCGGAGGACACCGCGTACTGATACGCCTCCCGTACCGGCGGCGGCAGCTTCGCCAGGCTCGCCGCGTCGAGCTGCGCGGACTGCGCGGTCACCTGGGACCCGAGCGCCCCGGCCCGCTCGTCCATCACGTCATTCACCCGCTGGTTGAACAGCGCACCCATGATCGCGACACCGAAGGAGGACCCGAGCGTACGGGCGAGGGTGCTCGTCGAGGACGCGACCCCCATGTCCTTCATCTCGACGCTGTTCTGCGCGACCAGCATGGTGATCTGCATCAGGCAGCCCATACCGGCGCCGACCACGGCCATGTACACCCCGGACGTCAGCCGGGTCGTCTCGGTGTCCATCTGCGAGAGCAGGAACAGCCCGACCGTCATGAGCGCACCGCCGACGAGCGGAAAGACCTTGTACCGGCCGGTGTTGGTGGTGACCCGCCCGGCCACCATCGAGGTGACGAGCATCGCACCGAGCATCGGCAGGAGCAGCAGTCCGGAGTTGGTCGCGGACGCGCCCTGCACCGACTGCTGGTACAGCGGAAGGAAGAGCGTCGCACCGAACATCACGAAACCGGTGATGAAGGCGATGATCGACATGAGGGTGAAGTTACGGCTGCGGAAGATGTGCAGCGGTACGACCGGCGCGACGGCCTTGGTCTGCACGAAGACGAACCCGACGAGGGCGACGACACCGATGGCGATGAGTTCCATGATCCGGGCCGAGCCCCAGGCGTACTCGCTGCCGCCCCAGGTGGTGACGAGCACGATGGACGTGATGCCCACGGTGAGCAGCCCGGCGCCCAGATAGTCGATCCGTCCCTCCACCCGCTTCTTCGGCAGGTGCAGTACGGCACTGACCGCGAGGAGCGCGACGATGCCGAGCGGCAGGTTGATGTAGAAGGACCAGCGCCAGCCCCAGTGGTCGGTGATGGTGCCGCCGACAAGCGGTCCGGCGATCATGGCGAGCGCCATCACGCCGGCCATCATCCCCTGGTACTTGCCCCGCTCACGCGGCGGAATGAGGTCCCCGATGATCGCCATGACGCCGACCATCAGACCACCGGCGCCGAGCCCCTGAATCGCACGGAACCCGATCAACTGCTCCATGTCCTGCGCCATACCGCTCAGCGCCGACCCGATCAGGAAGATCACGATCGAGGTCATGAAGGCGCCCTTGCGCCCGTACATGTCGCCGACCTTGCCCCAGATGGGGGTGGAGGCCGCGGTCGCGAGGGTGTACGCCGTCACCACCCACGACAGATGTTCAAGTCCTCCCAGCTCGCCCACGATCGTCGGCATCGCGGTGCCCACGATCATGTTGTCGAGCATGGCCAGCATCATCGCGACCATCAGCGCGAACAGGACCACGCGCACGCTGCGTGGCTGTTTCTCGGGCTCTGCCACCACTCCGGTGTTGTCCGCCATCGTTCCCACTCCCCTAGGTACAGCTGCCGTCCCCGGCTACTTACTTGCCGACCGGCAAGTTGACTACACTAGGGAAATTAGACCGGCAACTAGCCGGTCGTCAAGTAAGTTTCGCCGGGCTTTACCAGCCGGGCGACAGGTAGGTTTCCAGGGGAGCGCGAGGACCACGAGAATGGGCGGCACCATGGATGGCACCAAGCGACAGCGCCGCGGGGACACCCGCCAGCGCATCCAGGACGTGGCCCTCGAACTCTTCTCCGAGCAGGGCTACGAGAAGACCTCGCTGCGCGAGATCGCCGAGCACCTCGACGTCACGAAGGCCGCGCTCTACTACCACTTCAAGACCAAGGAAGAGATCCTCATCAGCCTCTTCCAGGACCTGACGCGACCGCTCGACGAGCTGATCGAGTGGGGCAGGCAGCAGCCGCGCACCTTGGACACCAAGAAGGAGGTCCTGCGCCAGTACAGCGAGGCCCTCACCGGCGCGGCCCCGCTCTTCCGCTTCATGCAGGAGAACCAGGCGACCGTACGAGAGCTGAGCATCGGCGAGACCTTCAAGGACCGCATGCACAGCATGCTCGACATCATCCGGGAGCCCGAGTCACCGCTGACCGACCAGGTCCGCTGCGTCAGCGCACTCTTCACCATGCACGCCGGGATGTTCGTCCTCAGAGACGTCGAAGGCGACCCCGAGGACAAGCGCAAGGCCGTCCTGGAGGTCGCGATCGATCTGATGACGCAGGCACACGGAGGCGCTACCGCTTCCTGAGCGCCGTTCGTCAGACGGTCACGCCCTTGGAGCGCAGGAAGGCGACGGGGTCGACGGCGGACCCGTAGTTGGCGGTCGTACGGATCTCGAAGTGCAGGTGGGGCCCGCTGGAGTTGCCGGTGTTGCCCGACAGCGCGATGCGCTGACCGGTGGTGACGACCTGGCCGACCTTCACGTTGATCCTCGACAGGTGGGCGTACTGCGAGTACGTGCCGTTGCCGTGCTTGATGACGATGGCATTGCCGTACGCGGATCCGTCACCGGCGCCGTTCGGACCGGCCTTGACGACGGTACCGCCGTGCGCGGCGATGACCTGGGTCCCGGCGGCCACGGCGAAGTCCTGCCCGGAGTGGGTGGACGACCACATGGTCCCGGCCTGGGCAAAACTGGCGGACAGGGTGTACTTCTTCACCGGGTCGACCCAGGCGGCCTTGGTGGCTTTCGTCGCGGCCTTCGCCTGCGTGACGCTCACGGCCTTCGCCTGCGTGACGCGCGCGGCGGTGACGGTCCCGCTGCTGCTCGCGGCGGCCGCGACCCCGGCGCCCAGCACGACCGAGGCGCCGAGGCCGACGGCCAGGACGGCCGCCCGCGTGCGGATCAGGGACGTACGGGAGTGACGGGACGTGACGCGCTTCGACATGGGGACCTCACGGAGACGGGGACAGAAAGCCCACCCGACGCAGGGACACCCGCCGGAGGGACCACCCCTTGGTAACCCGCACCCCCGCCGACCCCCAAACACGCGATCTACGAGGAAAGGTCGTACTTGACCCCGAAACTTACACGTCCTTGACAGACGCCCCACCCCGTCATGAATCATCCTGATTTTTTCCTGGAAGATGGGTTTAACCCCACTTCGAGCAGTCGCACCGCACGGGAATGGCCACACATGCCCACTCCCACCCGAGATGCCGGACGCCCTACCGAACCCTCAGACCAAGGGTCCGTTTTGTCCACATCAACCTCTCCACTATTCGCCCTAGTAACGGACAAATCGCCTGTGCGTCATGTCACCGGGTAGCGGAGTCCGGGGCTGCGGAAATGTGACGGGGCCTACGCTCGGCCCCCGTCCCGCGCACCTGTCGTAGGCAGGAAAAAAGGGGCCGCCCCAGGACCGAAGTCCCGGGGCAGCCCCTCCGTTCAGGCGGGCGCCGTGGCGCCTACGCCTCCTTGCTCAGGTTGGGACCGGCCCCACCCGCGGCCTGCTCGATCGGCGGGACGTCGGGGAGCGCGGACTTCTCCTCGCCGCGGAAGGTGAACTTCTTCGCGTCACCCTCGCCCTCCGTGTCGACGACCACGATCTGGCCGGGGCGCAGCTCGCCGAAGAGGATCTTCTCGGAGAGCAGGTCCTCGATCTCGCGCTGGATCGTCCGGCGCAGCGGCCGGGCGCCCATGACGGGGTCGTAACCCTTCTTGGCGAGGAGCGACTTGGCGGTCGGGCTGAGCTCGAGGCCCATGTCCCGGTCCTTCAGCCGCTCGTCCACCTTGGCGATCATGAGGTCGACGATCTGGATGATGTCTTCCTCGGTGAGCTGGTGGAAGACCACCGTGTCGTCGACACGGTTCAGGAACTCGGGGCGGAAGTGCTGCTTCAGCTCCTCGTTGACCTTGGCCTTCATCCGGTCGTAGTTGGACTTGACGTCACCCACGGCCGCGAAGCCGAGGTTGAAGCCCTTGGAGATGTCCCGGGTGCCGAGGTTGGTCGTCATGATGATGACCGTGTTCTTGAAGTCCACGACCCGGCCCTGGGAGTCGGTCAGGCGACCGTCCTCCAGGATTTGGAGAAGCGAGTTGAAGATGTCCGGGTGGGCCTTTTCGACCTCGTCGAAGAGAACCACCGAGAACGGCTTCCGGCGCACCTTCTCCGTCAGCTGGCCACCCTCTTCGTAGCCCACGTAACCGGGGGGCGAACCGAAGAGACGCGACACTGTGTGCTTCTCGCTGAACTCCGACATGTCGAGGGAGATCAGTGCGTCCTCGTCGCCGAAGAGGAACTCCGCGAGAGTCTTGGACAGCTCGGTCTTACCGACACCCGAGGGGCCGGCGAAGATGAACGAACCACCGGGACGCTTCGGGTCCTTGAGGCCCGCTCGCGTACGACGGATCGCCTGCGAGAGCGCCTTGATGGCGTCCTTCTGGCCGATGACCCGCTTGTGGAGCTCGTCCTCCATGCGCAGCAGCCGCGAGGACTCCTCCTCGGTGAGCTTGAAGACCGGGATACCCGTGGCCGTGGCCAGCACCTCGGCGATCAGCTCGCCGTCGACCTCGGCGACGACGTCCATGTCGCCGGCCTTCCACTCCTTCTCCCGCTTGGCCTTGGCGGCCAGGAGCTGCTTCTCCTTGTCGCGGAGGGAGGCGGCCTTCTCGAAGTCCTGCGAGTCGATCGCGGACTCCTTGTCGCGACGCACGCCCGCGATCTTCTCGTCGAACTCGCGGAGGTCCGGCGGAGCGGTCATCCGGCGGATGCGCATCCGGGAGCCGGCCTCGTCGATCAGGTCGATCGCCTTGTCGGGCAGGAAGCGGTCCGAGATGTAGCGGTCCGCCAGCGTCGCGGCCTGCACCAGAGCCTCGTCCGTGATGGAGACGCGGTGGTGGGCCTCGTAGCGGTCCCGCAGGCCCTTGAGGATCTCGATCGTGTGGGGGAGGGAAGGCTCCGCCACCTGGATCGGCTGGAAGCGGCGCTCGAGGGCCGCGTCCTTCTCGAGGTGCTTGCGGTACTCGTCCAGAGTCGTCGCACCGATGGTCTGCAGCTCGCCACGGGCCAGCATCGGCTTCAGGATCGAAGCCGCGTCGATGGCGCCCTCGGCGGCACCCGCACCGACCAGCGTGTGCAGCTCGTCGATGAACAGGATGATGTCGCCGCGGGTGCGGATCTCCTTGAGCACCTTCTTGAGGCGCTCCTCGAAGTCACCGCGGTAGCGGGAGCCGGCGACCAGTGCGCCGAGGTCCAGGGTGTAGAGGTGCTTGTCCTTGAGGGTCTCGGGCACCTCGCCCTTGACGATGGCCTGGGCGAGACCCTCGACGACGGCGGTCTTGCCGACGCCGGGCTCACCGATCAGGACCGGGTTGTTCTTCGTACGACGGGACAGCACCTGCATGACCCGCTCGATCTCCTTCTCGCGCCCGATGACCGGGTCGAGCTTGGACTCACGAGCGGCCTGGGTGAGGTTCCGGCCGAACTGGTCGAGGACCAGGGACGTCGAGGGAGTGCCCTCGGCGGGGCCGCCACTGGCGCCGGCGGTCTCCTTGCCCTGGTAGCCGGAGAGCAGCTGGATGACCTGCTGCCGCACCCGGTTGAGGTCTGCGCCCAGCTTGACCAGGACCTGGGCGGCGACGCCCTCGCCCTCACGGATCAGGCCGAGCAGGATGTGCTCCGTGCCGATGTAGTTGTGGCCCAGCTGAAGAGCCTCGCGGAGCGAAAGCTCCAGGACCTTCTTGGCACGGGGGGTGAAGGGAATGTGCCCGGACGGGGCCTGCTGACCCTGCCCGATGATCTCCTCCACCTGCTGGCGGACCGCCTCGAGCGAAATCCCGAGGCTCTCCAGGGCCTTAGCGGCGACACCCTCACCCTCATGGATCAGGCCCAGGAGGATGTGCTCGGTGCCGATGTAGTTGTGGTTGAGCATCCGGGCTTCTTCCTGAGCCAGGACGACAACCCGCCGCGCGCGGTCGGTGAACCTCTCGAACATCGTTAATCGCTCCTCAGAGCGGTCAGGCAGTAAGGGGACGCTCCCCTCCCTGTCCTTCCGCAGCTTAGTCCCGCAAGCAGGGACCGCTCATTCCAACTGCCGACACCGTCCTTGGCCTCCTGACCCCGAACGCCGACATCTGCTCCAACCTGATGGTGCGAGACGATGTTCCCGCAGGCCAGGCAGATACCCTCTCCCGCTGTACGCCGATGGCGAACGTGAGATGCCCGAGCCATGCGTGTCGACCCTCCCACTAGGGATGTCTTACCCGCACGCACTGATACTCCATGCCGCGCGCGCCGGTTCCCTCCGCTACGGGCGAACACCCATGCGCCGTCGATCACCCCCACACGCCCCCATTTCCCACACTCTGCGCGTTCACCGGAACACCCAGCGTAACTCCGGAGCCTTTCCGGCTGTTGCTCTTGGCATGATTCCCACCGTTCCCCACCCCCGTAGGCCGCTCGACCCGAGCGATCCGGTGCGGCAGTGGTACGAGAACGAACTGGGCTGGGCGACAGTGCCCGGGGCCCCGGTACGCCTTGCCACCGGCCTGCGCTTCGACGTGCTGGACGTGCCGGCGGAGGCGGGATACGTGGCGCTGCGGCACCTGGACCCGGGCACCGGGTCTCCGGTGGCACTTCACCCGGGGCACCGGACGCGGGGCGGGCGGATGCGGTTCCTGGTCGCCGCGGGGAGCGCGGACGAGCTGCCGGGGCTGCTCGACTGGCTGGAGTGGGGCGCCCTCACGCTGGACCTCAGGGCGATCGGCGCGGGCGGGAGCATCGAGGCTCCGTGGCCACCGGGAATGCCGGGGACCGCACGACTACCGGGGATGCCACGGGTTTCACCGCCATCGAGCCTGGGTTCTCCACAGGGGGCGGGCTCACCAGGGGCCGGTTCACCACTGACCAGTCCACAGGGGGCCGCTGTCTGGCTGCGGCCCCCCGAGCCTGGGTGCGAGGTCGAGTCCTCGCTGCCGACGATGTCGGCGCTGCCGGCACTTTCGGCCGTGGGGGGCGTTGGGGGCGCCCCCGATCTCGTACGACTCGTCGACACGATGGCGACGCAATGCCACCGGGTACGGCTGCGGCGCGCGTGCGCTCAGCCGTTGGCCTTCTCGTAGGCCTCACGAATGGTCGCGGGAACTCGGCCGCGGTCATTGACCTCGAAGCCGTTCTCCTTCGCCCACGCGCGGATCTGAGCGGTGTCCTGGCTGCCACCGGAGGCGACGCGAGCCTTTCCACGTGCACCCGAAGCGCGACCCCCGGTACGGCGGCCACCCTTCACGTAGGCGTCGAGAAGGCCACGGAGCTTGTCCGCATTGGCAGTCGTGAGATCGATTTCGTACGTCTTGCCGTCCAACGCGAACGTCACGGTCTCGTCCGCCTCGCCACCGTCGAGGTCGTCGACAAGAAGGACCTGAACCTTCTGTGCCACCGGATTTCCTTTCATCGATAACTTCAGGGCCGCGGGACTCAGCGTCTGCCGCTGTTTCACGGCCCCTGTTATATGCAGTACTGCAGTACGTCGGAAAGCAAACCGCTTTTGCTGGAAAAACACAAACCCCTGGAGGAGACCCACTGTGCACTGACGGACCGAAAACGTGCGCGTTTCGGACATAGGGAACCTGGGCAGGGCGTTCAACCGGAATAATGGTGGGCGATCACAGATGCAGAAGCATCCGACTGTTGCCCAAGGTGTTCGGTTTCACTCGTTCGAGACCGAGGAACTCCGCCACGCCCTCATCATAGGAACGCAGTAGCTCGGCGTAGACATCGGTGTCAACGGGTGTCTCACCGATCTCCACGAAGCCGTGCTTCGCGAAGAAGTCGACTTCGAAGGTCAGACAGAAAACGCGTCGAACGCCGAGCCAGCGTGCAGTCTGCAGCAACTTCTCCAGCAACTGATGACCGACACCGACGCCCTTCACCGCGGGGTTCACGGCGAGAGTGCGGACTTCCGCGAGGTCTTCCCACATCACGTGCAGCGCACCGCAGCCGACGACCTCAGAACGTGAACCGGCGCCCCGTTCCGCGACCCAGAACTCCTGGATGTCCTCGTAAAGAGTCACCGTCGCTTTGTCGAGCAGGATGCGCTGTCGGACGTTCGCGTCAAGGAGTCGGCGCACGGCAGCGACATCGCTGGTCCTGGCCCGCCGGACGGTGATGGCATTTGCACTGGCTTCGGGACGCTCTGACGGAAGCTCCGCGGGATGCTCTGCTGGCATGAGCGGACGCTATCGCCCGCTGTCGTCGCGGTCGGAGCCGGGGTTCTCACGGGGCGGGTTCTCCGCCTCGGGCGTTTGCGGTCCTTGGACCATACGTACGGCGTCGCGGAGCGCATGTCCCTGTTCCTCGCTCATCATGCCGAAGAACGCGACGAGAGCGGCGGCCTGGTTGTCACTCTGTGACCAGGCCTCGTTCATGAGCGCGGCCGCGTAGGCGGCACGTGTGGAGACCGCCTCATATCGATAGGCACGGCCTTCGGCTTCCCGGCGCACCCAGCCCTTCTGATGGAGATTGTCCAAAACGGTCATCACCGTGGTGTAGGCGATGGACCGTTCCTGCTGAAGGTCTTCCAGGACTTCTCGAACGGTCACCGGGCGGTTCCACTTCCACACCCGCGTCATGACCGCGTCTTCGAGTTCTCCCAATGGGCGAGGCACAGTTCAGAACAATAGTGGGAGTTCAGCAACAAAAAGGGCGTACGACTCGAAAAACGTATGAGTCGTACGCCGATGAGTGTCCCGGTGAGGGCCGGGTGCTCAGTCCTCGGTGCCCCGTGAGTCCTGTCGGGCGCTCTCCGCGCGCGCGAGGGCGGCGTCGACGAACGCGTCCTCCTTGGCCTTGTTGGCCCCGCCCTGGCTCTTCACGATCGTCACGATCAGCCCGATGAAGAACACGGCCATCACTACCGGGGGCACGAGCGCGGAGACATAGTCCATGCCTCCAGAGTAGCTAGCCCGCCGCGAGCTGTTGAGGCGGGTTCGCCGGTGGCTGTGCGGGCTTGCGCTTCGGAGGGAAGACCTCACCCGGGGTGGGGATGGGGCGCTCCGGGCGCGGGGTCTTGGCCGGGGGCCGTGACTGCGGCTGTCCGGCCGGCTTCTCCACGGGCTTCTTGGCGCCCTGGTCGGAGGCCAGACCGCCGGGGAGGGCGAGGAGGCGGGTGCGGGACGACGGGACGGTGCGGCCGGCCGGGCGTGCGCGTACGTCCTGCTCGGCCAGCACCCGGCAGCGGTGCAGGAGAGCCGCGGCGGAGGGATTGCCGCGCAGGGCTCGGAGCGCGGCGAGGTCGTCCGGGTTCGGGCGGTAGCCGTTGCCGAGTACCTCTTCCAGGAGCAGCAGGTAGCCGGCCGCGGTGCCGGGCAGCGCGCCCCGGTAGCGGGCCAGGTCGGCCACCAGGAAGGCCCGGAGCCTGGCACCCTCGCGGGCCGCCTCGTCGACGGACTCGGCAAGGCGAAGGCAGTCCTGGAGGTCCTCGGCCGAGACGGGGCTGGGGTGGAGGGCGAGGGCGAGAGCGCGACGGAGCACACGCAGCTCCTCCGCACCGAACGCCATGCCGCCGCGGGATCCGTATGGCGTGGGCATGCGCCGACGATACGCGCTAATCAGACAAAACGCGCATAAGGCGTGATCACGGCGCGCCTCTTCCGGAGCCATCCCCGGCCCACCCGGCGACCGAGGGCGAGACGGCGCCGTCCCGATCCCCCATCCACCACACGGGACGCGGTTTCAGCCCGCCCGCCGTTCGAGGACGAGGTGGTGCCATCCCGATCCCGCACCGACCCGCAGGGACGGCACTCTTCAGCCCCGGCCGACGAGATCTTCCAGCCCGTCCGACGTTTGACAGCGAGGCCCGGCCATCCCCATCCCCCACCCACCCGCAGGGGCGGCGTTTTCAGCCCGTCCGGCGTTTGAGGACGAGGCCGTCCAGGCCGACAGCGGGGGCCTGGGGGCGGCAGCCCCCAGGGCAAGAGGGACGGGCAGGGGCGGAGGGGGCGAAAAACCCGGCAGCGGCTCAGCCGCAGGCACTACGTCCGGGACACGTTCCGCTCGTACACCAGCCGCAGCCCGATCAGCGTCAGCCACGGCTCGTGCTCGTCGATGACCGACGCCTCGCCGAGAACCATCGGCGCCAGACCGCCCGTGGCGATGACGGTGACATCGTCGGGATCGTCGGCGAGCTCACGGGCCATCCGGTTGACGACGCCGTCGACCTGGCCGGCGAACCCGTAGATGATGCCGGACTGCATGGCCTCGACCGTGTTCTTGCCGATCACCGTCCGAGGCCGGGCGATCTCGATCTTGCGAAGCTGCGCGCCCTTGACGCCGAGCGCCTCGACGGAGATCTCGATGCCCGGAGCGATCACCCCACCCGCGTACTCGCCACGCGCGGACACGGCGTCGAACGTGGTCGCCGTACCGAAGTCCACGACGATCGCCGGCCCCCCGTAGAGCTCGACCGCCGCCACCGCGTTGATGATGCGGTCGGCGCCGACCTCCTTGGGGTTGTCCATCAGGATCGGCACGCCGGTCTTGATGCCGGGTTCGACCAGCACGGCGGGCACGTCGCCGTAGTAGCGGCGGGTCACCTCGCGCAGCTCGTGCAGCACGGACGGAACCGTGGAGCAGATGGCGATGCCGTCGATGCCGTCGCCGAGTTCCTCGCCCAGCAGCGGGTGCATGCCCATCAGGCCCTGGAGGAGCACGGCGAGCTCGTCGGCGGTGCGGCGGGCATCCGTGGAGATGCGCCAGTGCTCGACGATCTCCTCCCCGTCGAAGAGGCCGAGGACGGTGTGCGTGTTGCCGACGTCGATCGTGAGCAGCATGGGTCCTACGCCGCCTCGTCCGTCGTCGCCTCGCGCAGGTCGAGGCCGATGTCGAGGATCGGCGAGGAGTGCGTGAGCGCGCCCACCGACAGGAAGTCGACGCCGGTCCCGGCATACGCCTTGGCGTTGCCTAGGGTGAGGCGGCCCGAGGCCTCCAGGAGTGCGCGGCCGTCGACGAGGGCGACGGCCTCCTCGCACTGGCCGGGCGTGAAGTTGTCCAGAAGGATCAGGTCGGCGCCCTCGTCCAGGACCTCGCGCAGCTGCTGCAGGGTGTCGACCTCGACCTCGATCGGCACGTCCGGGAAGGCCTCGCGTACGGCCTTGAAGGCCTGGGCCACGCCGCCCGCGGCGACCACGTGGTTGTCCTTGACCAGCGCCGCGTCCGAGAGGGACATGCGGTGGTTGACGCCGCCGCCGCAGCGCACCGCGAACTTCTCCAGGGAGCGCAGGCCCGGCGTCGTCTTGCGGGTGTCGCGCACCCGGGTCCTGGTGCCCTCCAGAGCGTCCGCCCACGCGCGCGTGGCGGTCGCGATGCCGGAGAGGCGGCACAGGAGGTTCAGCGCGCTGCGCTCGGCCGTCAGGAGGTCGCGGGTGAGCGTGGTGACGGTCAGGAGCTTCTGGCCTGCCTCCACCCGGTCGCCGTCCTCGACGTGCCGCTCGACGGCGAACTCGTCCGTACAGACCACGGAGACGACCGCCTCGGCCACCCGCAGCCCCGCGACGACACCCGCGTCGCGGGCGACGAAGTCGGCGCTGGACACGGCGTCCTCGGGGATGGTCGCGACGGTGGTCACGTCCACGCCGTGGTCGAGGTCCTCCTGGATGGCCACGTTCGCGATGTCCTCGACCTCCAGGGGGTCGAGTCCCGCCTCGGCGAGGAGCTGCACGAGCGCGGGGTCGAGGCCGCACTCCAGGTACGTCTCGTCCGCGTCGGCGCCACAGCCGCAGCCGTCGCCGCAGCCGCCGCTCTGGACGAGGGGAAGGTCGGGGGTGCTCACTTCGGTCACTGCTCCTGGGGACGGGACTGACGGTCCTGGCGGTTCTGCCGGGTCGGGGGGAAGTCTGCGGTGTCTGTGGTGTGTACCGCGAGCGTCCGGTCGGGATTCAGCCGTACGACGATGTGGCGGCGCCAGTCCGTGTCGTCCCGGTCGGCGTGGTCCTCGCGCCAGTGGCAGCCGCGGGTCTCCTCGCGGAGGTGGGCGGCGGTGACCAGGACCCGGGCCACGCTCAGGAGGTTGGTGGCCTCCCAGGTGTCGACGCCGGGCTCGGCGGTCTTGCCGTTCTCGTCGAGGGCGTCGCGGGCGTCGGCATGCAGCCGCTGGAGGCGGTCGGCGGCGCCGGCGAGCGAGGCGGCCGAGCGCAGCACACCGGCGCCGTCCGTCATGATCCGCTGGATCGCGAACCGGGCCTCGGGGGCGAGCAGCGGGTGCGCGGGCTTGTCGGGGTGCGGGACGGGTTCGGGCACGCGCGCGTGGAGGCGGTTCTCCTCGTGCCGGGTCGCGATGTCCGCCGCGATGCGCTCGGCGTAGACCAGCCCCTCCAGGAGGGAGTTGGAGGCGAGCCGGTTGGCGCCGTGCACGCCGGTGCAGGCGACCTCGCCGCACGCGTACAGGCCCGGCACCGTGGTGCGGCCCAGGGCGTCCGTTCGGACGCCTCCGGAGGCGTAGTGGGCGGCCGGGGCGACCGGGACCGGCTCGGACACCGGGTCGATGCCGTGGGCGCGGCAGGCGGCCAGGATCGTCGGGAAGCGGTGCTCCCACATGTCGGCGCCGAAGTGCCGGGCGTCGAGGAACATGTGCTCGGCGCCCTGCTCCTGCATGCGGCGCATGATGCCCTTGGCGACGATGTCCCGGGGCGCCAGCTCGGCCAGCTCGTGCTGGCCCACCATGAAGCGCACGCCGTCCGCGTCGACCAGGTGGGCGCCCTCGCCGCGTACCGCCTCGGAGACGAGCGGCTGCTGCCCCTCGGCGTCCGCGCCCAGGAAGAGCACGGTCGGGTGGAACTGGACGAATTCGAGGTCGGAGACCTCGGCGCCCGCGCGCAGGGCCAGTGCCACGCCGTCGCCCGTCGACACCGAGGGGTTGGTCGTGGCGGAGAAGACCTGGCCCATGCCGCCGGTCGCGAGGACCACGGCGGGGGCGTGCACGGCTCCCACGCCGTCGTGCTGGCCCTCTCCCATGACGTGCAGGGTCACGCCCGCGGTGCGGCCGTCGGCGTCCGTGAGGAGGTCCAGGACGAGCGCGTTCTCGACCGTCCGCAGACCACGCGCGTGTACCGCCTCGACGAGCGCCCGGGAGATCTCGGCGCCGGTCGCGTCGCCGCCCGCGTGGGCGATGCGGCGGCGGTGGTGGCCGCCCTCGCGGGCCAGTTCAAGGGCGCCCTCGGCGGACTCGTCGAAGTGGGCGCCGGTCTCGATGAGGCGGCGTACGGCGTCGGGGCCTTCGGTGACGAGGATGCGTACGGACTCCTCGTCGCACAGGCCCGCGCCTGCCACCAGGGTGTCGTCGAGGTGCTGCTGGGGGGTGTCGCCCTCGCCGAGGGCCGCGGCGATGCCGCCCTGCGCCCAGCGCGTGGAGCCGTCGTCCAGGCGGGCCTTGGTGACGACGACGGTCCGCAGGCCCGCGGCCTCGCAGCGGAGGGCGGTGGTGAGGCCCGCGACGCCGGAGCCGACGACCACGACGTCGGCGGTGAGGGCCCAGCCGGGGGCGGGCGCGTGCAGTCGTATGCCGGTACCAGTGCTCTTACCGGTACCCGTACCTGTGCCTTTGCCGGTCACGAAGCGGCTCCGAAGGTGAGGGGGATGTTGTCGATCAGGCGGGTCGTGCCGACCCGGGCGGCGACGGCGAGGACCGCCTCGCCGGTGAAGTCCTCGTCGATCTCGGTGAAGTCGGCCGGGTCGACCAGGGCCAGGTAGTCCAGGACCAGGGGCGGCTGCATACGTGCCGCCTCGTCGAGGACCAGGCGGGCCGCCACGCGGACACCGGAGGGAACACCGGGGACCGCCTTCGCGACGGCGTGCGCGTCGGCCGCCGCGCGGGACTCGCCGATCGCGCTGAGGGCCTCGGCACGCGCGCGCGTGGCGGGCACTTCACGGGCACGCGCGCGCAGGGCCTCCTGCGCGGCGTGCCGGTCGCGGCCGGCGAACAGGGCCCCCGAGAGGGCGAGCGCGGTGCGCCGCTCCTGGGGGGACAGATAGCGGTTGCGGCTGGAGAGGGCGAGCCCGTCCTCCTCGCGCACGGTGGGTACGCCGACGATCTCCACGCCGAAGTTCAGGTCGCGCACCATGCGCCGGATCATGGCCAGTTGCTGGGCGTCCTTCTGCCCGAAGAGGGCCACGTCGGGCCGGGTGAGGTGCAGCAGCTTGGCGACGACGGTGAGTACGCCGTCGAAGTGCCCGGGGCGGGTGGCTCCTTCGAGGAGCTCGCCCATCGCGCCCGCGCTGACGCGGACCTGGGGCTCGCCGCCCGGGTAGACCTCGTCCACCGAGGGGGCGAACACGGCATCCGCGCCCGCCTCTTCGGCGATCTTGAGGTCGGCGTCGAGGGTGCGCGGGTAGCGGTCGAGGTCCTCGCCCTTGCCGAACTGAAGAGGGTTAACGAAGACCGTGACGACCACTTCACCCCCGTCACCGGCGATCTCACGAGCGGTGCGGATCAGTGTGGCGTGGCCCTCGTGCAGGGCTCCCATGGTCATGACGACGGCTCGGCGACCGCCGCGCACGCGCGCGTGCAGCTCGTCGGCGGTGCGCAGGAGGGCGGTGGTCATCGGGAGCTCCTGTCGTGGCGCAGGAGGACGGTAGTCATGCGGAACTCCCGTCGTGGCGCAGGAGGGCGGCGGTGGTCATCGGTCGCTCCCGTCGTCCGGCAGGGACGCGCCGTTGGCGAGTACCCCCAGCAGGTCCTCGGCGAGTTCCGGCTTGAGCAGCCCGTGGGCGAGCGCACGGTCGGCGGTTGCGCGGGCCATCGCCAGATAGCCCGGGACGGTCCCCGGGGCGTGCTTGCGCAGCTCCGCGACGTGCGCGGCGACCGTGCCCGCGTCGCCGCGCGCGACGGGGCCGGTGAGGGCCGCGTCGCCCGACCGGAGCGCGTTGTCCAGGGCGGCCCCGAGGAGCGGGCCCAGCATCCGGTCGGGGGCTTCCACACCCGCGGCGCGCAACAGTTCCATGGACTCGGCGACCAGGGTCACCAGGTGGTTGGCGCCGAGTGCGAGGGCCGCGTGGTAGAGCGGCCGGCTCTCCTCGGCGATCCACTCGGGCTCGCCGCCCATCTCGATCACCAGGGCCTCGGCGGCCAGCCGCAGCTCCTGGGGCGCGGTGACCCCGAAGGAGCATCCGACGAGCCGCTGTACGTCCACCGGGCTGCCGGTGAACGTCATCGCCGGGTGCAGGGCGAGCGGCAGCGCGCCCGCCCTGAGCGCCGGGTCGAGCACGCGCGCGCCGTACCGCCCCGAGGTGTGCACGAGCAGCTGCCCCGGCCGCACGGCGCCGGTATCCGCAAGCCCTTCCACCAGCCCCGGCAGGGCGTCGTCGGGGACGGTCAGCAGCACCAGATCCGCCCGCGCCATGACCTGCGCCGGGGTCACCAGCGGCACGTCGGGCAGCAGTTGCGCGGCCCGCCGTACGGAGGCGTCGGAGACTCCGGAGACGGCCACCGGGCGGTGCCCGGCGAGTTGGAGGGCGGCGGCCAGGGTGGGGCCCACCCGGCCGGCACCGACGACGCCGACGGTGAGCCGCGCGGGGCGGTCCCTGGGATCTGGCTGTTGGAATGTGCTCACTCGACGACGGCCTTCCCGTTCCAGTCCGCTCGGGGTACCGGACGATGTACCGGACGATTTCTCGTCATGTTAACGCGATTGGTTCGAGGGGCGTTTTCGTTGTCCACAGGCTGTGGGTTTTCCGCAGGTCGCGGGGGTACGGAAATCGAGGTGCCGCAGCGGCCTCGTGCGCGGCATCATCCGGGGATGAGCGATACGGCGAGTGATACAGCGGCAGAACCGGTGGACCCACCCTTGGACGGGACGGACGGGACGGACGGGACGGACGGGACGGACGGGACGGACGGGACGGACGAGCAGAAGCGGGAGCGCCGTGTCGCCGCCTGGCGGGCCGCCCGGCGGGTGCTGTGGCGCCCCGGCTACCAGAGCACGGTCCGCGACCGGCTGGCGTGGCTGAACGAGGGGGCCGAGGGCGTGTACGACCTCGACCAGCCGGTCGACATGTACGGCGACCGGCTGGTGGAGACCCTGGAGGAGCGGGTCGCGGGCCTGCTCGGCAAGGAGGCCGCCGCCTTCTTCCCCACCGGCACCATGGCCCAGCAGATCGCCCTGCGCTGCTGGGCGGGCCGCACCGGGAACCCGACCGTCGCGCTGCATGAGCTGAGCCACCCGCAGATGCATGAGCGGCATGCGTTCAGCCAGGTCAGCGGCCTGCGTCCGGTGCATGTGACGTACGCGCCCCGGCTGCCGACCGCCGAGGAGATACAGAATTTCGCGGAGCCCTTCGGGGCGCTGTTGCTCGAACTGCCGCTCAGGGAGGCCGGTTTCGTGCTGCCGTCCTGGGAGGAGCTTTCCGAGACCGTCGAGGCCGCACGGGAACGTGACGCGGTGGTGCACTTCGACGGTGCCCGGCTGTGGGAGTGCACCACCCACTTCGGCCGTCCTCTGGACGAGATCGCGGGCCTCGCGGACAGCGTCTACGTGTCGTTCTACAAGTCACTCGACGGGCTCGGCGGGGCGGCGATCGCGGGCCCGAAGACGCTCATCGACGAGGCGAAGACCTGGCGGCACCGGTACGGCGGCATGATCCTCCAGCAGTTCCCGACCGTCCTGGCGGCGCTCATCGGTCTGGATCGGGAGTTGCCCCGACTGCCGGAATACGTGGCCCACGCGCGCGTGATCGCCGCCGCCCTGCGCGAGGGGTTCACGGAGGCCGGTGTCCCCTGGGTGCGCGTCCACCCCGAGGAACCGCACACCCACCAGTTCCAGGTATGGCTGCCGTACGAGCCCGACGTCCTCGGCGATGCGGGGCTGCGGCAGACCGAGGAGACGAAGACCGGTCTCTTCGCGCAGGGTTGGGCGCCGGGCGGTCCGGGACTGGCGTACACCGAGGTCACGGTGACGGCGCCGGGCCTTGAGTGGACGGCGCAGGACGTCAAGGCGGCCGTACGCGACTTCGTGGAGCGGCTGCCCCGCTGACCGCAGGTCACCGACGGGCGGTCAGCCCCCGGCGCAGGGCTTCCCGTATCCGCCCATGGGCCGGGCGGCCCGCCAGGACCGCGCGGAACCGCCGGTGGTCGCGCAGCTCGCGGACGGCCTGCCAGTCGTGGCTGCCGGGTGCCGGAGGGGCGGGCTCGCCGTGCTGCCGGGCCCGGTAGGTGTCGAGGAGGTACTGCTGGGTGATGCTCATGGCGGATCGCCTCTCGGGACGGGGAAGGGGATCCGTGGGCCCCGCGGTGTGCCCCGGTGCTCCCAGCCTGCGCCTGCTCAGGCCGTACGTCGCCTCGATTGACGGCTGCGGTCAATCGACGGCGGCGTTGTCAGTGGCGGGGTGCACCATGAGGTCATGAGCGTGCGCATCGACATCACCGGGCTGCGGCGGGAGGACATCGCCGTCGTGCCCTCGCCGCTGGCCGAGCTCGGTATGGCGCTGCACGCCCTGTCCGAGCCGGGGCACCACCCCGGGCTGCAGGGCTGGGCGACGGGGGTGAGCGCACGGCTGGAGCCCGATCTCGCGGACCGGATGTGCGAGGCGGACTTCCTGTGGCGGACGACGTTCTCGGACCTGTTCCTGCCCGCCGCCGGGATTCCGGGCGGCACCACGCTGCCGGGCGCGACGCTCGCCGAGGACCTGGATCTGCTGGACAAGCTGACGGACGAGCAGTTCGTGGACGCGGCCCTGGAGTTCACCTGCGTGCCGGCGTACGACTCGCGCGGACCCGCCGCGCTCTGCGACCCGGAGGTGCGCCGCCGCGTGGTGGAGCTGGCCGCCTCGCGCGGGCCGCAGCAGGCGCGGTTCACCAACCGGCTGCTGGACGATCCGCCGAGCGTCCGGGCCTGGCTGAGGCGGTTCCTGGAGGACTGCGACGAGGCCTTCTTCGCCGCGGACTGGTCCCGTCTGCGCCACCAGCTCGCGGCGGACGCCCGGCACAAGACGGAGTTGCTGCGGCACAAGGGCCTGGGCGAGGCACTGGCCTCGGTGTCCCCCGCGACGGCTCTGGACGAGGCGGCCGAGCGGATCACCGTCGACAAGCTGGCCGAGGGCCGCACGGTCACCGCGGAGGGCGGCCTCCTGCTCGTGCCCACCAGTCTCGGCTGGCCGCATCTCATGGTGCTGCACCGATACGGATGGCAGCCGGTGCTGCACTACCCGATCAGCTCTCCCGAGCTCGCCGCCCCGCCCTCGGTCGAGCAGCTGACCCTGCGGATGACCGCGCTGTCCCACCCGGTCCGGATGCGGATCTGCCGCCACCTGGCCCGCAGCGCGTACACCACGGGCGAGCTGGCGCAGGTCCACGGGATGAGCGCCCCCGAGATATCCCGGCACCTGAGCGTGCTCAAGAAGGCGGGCCTGATCACCACCCGGCGCCGGGGGCGGTATGTGCTGCATCAGCTGGATGTCACCGTCGTGGCCCGGCTGGGGAGCGACTTCCTGGAGGGGATTCTGCGCTGAGCGCTCCGCTGGAATTCAGGGGCGTCGTCTACCGGTTCGTCGTGGCTGCTCGCGGAGTTCCCCACGCCCTGGGGGGGGAACCAACGCACCCCCCAGCCACCGCGGCTCAGTCGAACCGGATGTGCCGCGCGCTCGTCCACGCCCGCCGCAGCCGCCCCCGCAGCACGCCGTCCTTGTTCGGCGTCAGCGTCAGACCCGCCAGCACCGCGATCCGGTCCGCCGTCCTGGCGACCGTCGTGTGATCGGTCCACAGGTGCTCCGCGAACTCCGGCTCGCGCAGCCGCTCCAGACAGTGGTCGAGCTGTCCCACGGCCCAACTCTCGCGGCGCAGCGGGGCGTCCTTGCCGGCGACGTACTGGAGGAGGTGACCGAGGCCGCGTTCGCGCAGCCGCTTCAGTACGGTCTCGCGTTCGGCGAGAAGCGTGAAGTGGCGTACGTCGTGGTCCCGTTCGCGCAGCCGCCCGACGGTCTCCTCGAAGTAGCGGGGATTCGTGACCGTCATGGGGGCGATGACCACGCCGTCGTGCTTGCTGAGGGCGAGGTCGAGCACCTCGACCACGCCCTGCCGCCAGGAGGTGAAATCCTGGAAGTTGCCGCGCAGTTCCGGCGGCAGCATGCGGCGCAGACCGAACCCGGCGTGTTCCGGGTCGCAGACGACGCTGCCCGGCAGCCGTCGCTGGATCTCATGTGCGGTCTGTGACTTGCCGCCCCCGAAGGGGCCGTTGATCCACAGGAGCATGCGCAGACCCTAGTGGGCGCCGGTCACGCGCCGGTCACGCCCCCCGGCGTCCACACCGTCAGCCCTGCCCACCCGCCCGCACCAGCCCCGTCTCGTACGCGAGGACGACCACCTGCACCCGGTCGCGCAGCCCCAGCTTCGTCAGGATGCGCCCCACGTGCGTCTTCACGGTCGCCTCGGAGAGCACGAGGTGCGCCGCGATCTCCCCGTTCGACAGACCCTGCGCAACCAGGATCATGACCTCGCGCTCGCGGCCGGTGAGCCGCTCCAGCTCCTTGTGCTGGGGCTCCTTGCCGGCGTGCGGCAGCAGCGGCGCGAACCGGTCGAGCAGGCGCCGGGTGGTGGAGGGCGCGACCACGGCGTCGCCGCTGTGCACCGAGCGGATGGCGGTGAGGAGTTCGCCGGGCGGCACGTCCTTGAGCATGAAGCCGGAGGCGCCGGCCTTCAGCCCCGAGAAGGCGTACTCGTCGAGGTCGAAGGTGGTGAGGATCAGCACCTTCGGCGGATTGGGGTCCGAGCAGATGCGGCGGGTCGCCTCGACGCCGTCCAGCTTCGGCATGCGTACGTCCATCAGCACCACGTCGACCTCGGTAGCGCGCAGCACCTGAAGGGCCTCGACGCCGTCGCCCGCCTCGGCCACGACCTCCATGTCCGGCTGGGCGTCAAGCACCATCCGGAACCCGGTGCGCAGCAGCACCTGGTCGTCGACGAGCATCACGCGGATCGTCATCGGGGGGCCTCTTCCGTTTCCGTCAAAGTCAAAAATCAGGGTCTAGCTTCAAAAGGGGTCGCTGAGGCGGCGGCCACAGGTGTCAGTTCGCGGGCTTCAGCGGCAGCAGGGCGCTGATGCGGAAGCCGCCGCCTGGACGCGGTCCCGCGTCCAGGGTGCCGCCGACCATACCGACGCGCTCCCGCATACCGATCAGGCCGTGTCCCTGGCCGTCGGCGCCCCCCTCCTCGTACAGCTCGTGGGGTGCGCCCTTGCCGTCGTCCTCGACGAGCAGTCCGAGGCCGTCGTCGAAGTAGACCAGGCGCACGCTGGCGCCCGTGTTCGGGCCGCCGTGCTTGCGCGTGTTGGTGAGCGCCTCCTGGACGATGCGGTACGCCGTGAGTTCGACGCCGCTGGGGAGGGGGCGCGGGGTGCCCTCGACCTTGAAGTCGACGGGGAGGCCGGAGGTACGGCACTGCGCGATGAGGTCGTCGAGCTGCTCGACGTCGGGCTGTGGCACGTACTCGCCGGTTTCCTGGTGCTCGCCGGTGCGCAGTACGCCGAGCAGGCGGCGCATCTCGGCGAGGGCCTGGCGGCCGGTTCCCGAGATGGTCTCCAGGGCCTTCCTGGCCTGGTCCGGGGCGGTGTCCATGACGTACGCGGCGCCGTCGGCCTGGACCACCATCACCGAGACGTTGTGCGCGACGACGTCGTGCAGTTCGCGGGCGATCCGGGCGCGCTCGGCGGCCACCGCGACCTTGGACTGGGCCTCGCGCTCCTTCTCCAGGCGGGCGGCGCGCTCCTCCAGCTGGGCGAGGTAGGCGCGGCGGGTGCGGATGGAGTCGCCGAGCACCCAGGCGAGTGCGAAGGGCACCGTCTGGAAGACGGCTATCAGGACGATGCCCAGCGCGCTCGTGTCCGACTGGGGCCAGCGGATCTGCGAGATGGTTCCCGCGGCCAGACCGCCGGTCAGCGCGAAGCGGGAGGCCCAGCGGGCGCCGTCCGCGGCGACGGTGTAGATGGTCACCAGCATCGCGAAGTCGGCCGCCATCACCTCGACGTCGGCGGCCAGCTGTACGACGCCCATCGCGGCGACCAGGAGCAGCATCTTCTCGGGCATCCGGCGGCGCAGCGCGACGGTCAGGCACAGGACGACGGCGATCGGGAGGGCCACCTCGGGCGAGCCGTGGTGGTTCTCCCGCACCCCCGCGACGCTGCTGAGATTCACGCCGGTGATCCCGAGCAGGACGACGGCCCAGAAGCTGTCGACCCACGTCGGGTGCCTGCGGAGAAAGTCATAGAGGCGCTGCACGTAACCCAGAGTAGGGAAGCGTGCAGTGTGCAGGGGTCAACCGGAGGATCGATCCGCAACCGCCGGGCGTACTCCCCAAGGTGGAGGCCCGGGGGTCCCCGGCGCTTAGCCTGACTCCGTGAGACGTGAGGAAACGGACGGGTTCCGGGGTTGGCGCGAGGCGACGGAGGAGGCGCTGTACGGGCCCCGCGGCTTCTACCGCAGGCCCGAGGGGCCGGCCGGCCACTTCCGCACCTCGGTGCACGCCTCCCCGCTCTTCGCGGGGGCCGTAGCCCGGCTGCTCTGCCAGGTCGACGAGGTGCTGGACCGCCCCTCCTCGCTCGCCTTCGTCGACATGGCGGCGGGCCGCGGCGAGCTCGTGACCGCCGTCCTCGCCGCGCTCCCCGCCGAAGTGGCCTCCCGCGCGCGCGGGTACGCCGTCGAACGCGCCGACCGCCCCGCCGGTCTTGATCACCGGATCGAGTGGCTCGCCGAGCCCCCGAAGGGCGTCACCGGACTGCTGTTCGCCAACGAGTGGCTGGACAACGTGCCCGTGGAGGTCGCCGAGGTGGACTCGCAGGGCGTGGCGCGCGTGGTTCTCGTACGCCGGGACGGGACCGAACGCCTCGCGGATCCGGTCGCAGGGGCGGAAGCGGAATGGCTGCGGAAGTGGTGGCCGCTGCCCTCCGAAGGAGCCCGCGTCGAAGAAGCCCGCGCCGAAATCGGGCTCCCCAGGGATGTCGCCTGGGCCTCCGCCGTCGCCTCCCTCGGACGCGGTCTCGCCGTGGCCGTCGACTACGCGCACACGCTCGGCGCGCGGCCGCCGTTCGGGACCCTCACGGGCTTCCGGGAGGGGCGGGAGACGGTGCCTGTCCCGGACGGCTCGTGCGACATCACCGCACACGTGGCGCTCGACGCGTGCGCGCTGCCCGGGGGGCGCGTGATGACCCAGCGGGACGCGCTGCGCGCGCTGGGCGTGAGCGGCGCACGCCCAGCGCTCGCCCTCGCGTCCACGGACCCCGTCGCGTACGTACGCGCCCTCGCGAACGCCGGCGAGGCGGCCGAACTGACCGCGCCCGGCGGCCTGGGTGACTTCGGCTGGCTGCTCCAGCCGGTGGGAATTCCAAACCGGCCCGGTGATGGCCTACTTGTCGGCGACCCGCCCGGCGACGGCCCACTTGTCGGCGACCCGCCCGGCGACGGCCTACTTGTCGATGTCCCCGACCACGAAGAACAGTGACCCCAGGATCGCCACCATGTCCGAGACCAGGGTGCCCGGCAGCAGTTCGGTGAGCGCCTGGATGTTGTTGAACGAGGCCGAGCGCAGCTTCAGCCGGTACGGGGTCTTCTCGCCCTTGCTCACCAGGTAGTAGCCGTTGATGCCGAGGGGGTTCTCGGTCCACGCGTACGTGTGGCCCTCGGGCGCCTTCAGGACCTTGGGCAGCCGCTGGTTGATCGGGCCGGGCGGAAGGTCGGCGAGCCGGTCGAGGCAGGCGTCCGCGAGGTCGAGCGCGTTGTGGGTCTGCTCCAGGAGGCACTCGAAGCGGGCCAGACAGTCGCCCTCCTGGCGCGTGACCACCTTCAGGGTGTCCTGGAGTTCCCCGTACGCGAGATACGGCTCGTCCCGGCGGAGGTCGAAGTCGACTCCGGAGGCGCGCGCGATCGGCCCGCTCACGCCGTACGCGTGCACGGCCTCCGGCGTGAGCGCCCCCACGCCCCGCGTACGCCCCCTGAAGATCTCGTTGCCGAGCACCAGGTCGTCGAACCGGTCCATACGGGAGCGCAGGGACGCGACAGAGGCACGCGCGCGGGTGGTCCATCCGGCCGGAAGGTCCTCCTTGAGGCCGCCGACCCGGTTGAACATGTAGTGCATGCGGCCGCCGGAGACCTCCTCCATGACGTGCTGGAGCTCCTCGCGCTCCGTGAAGGCGTAGAAGATCGGCGTGATTCCGCCCAGCTCCAGGGGGTACGAACCCAGGAACATCAGATGGTTCAGGACACGGTTCAGTTCCGCGAGCAGGGTGCGCGTCCAGACCGCGCGCTGGGGGACCTCCATGCCGAGCATCCGCTCGACGGCGAGGACGACGCCCAGTTCGTTGGCGAAGGCGGACAGCCAGTCGTGGCGGTTGGCGAGCATGATGATCTGGCGGTAGTCGCGCGCCTCGAAGAGCTTCTCGGCGCCGCGGTGCATATAGCCGATGACCGGCTCCGCGCGCCGGATCCGCTCGCCGTCAAGGACGAGTTTCAACCGCAGTACACCGTGCGTGGACGGGTGCTGGGGCCCGATGTTGAGCACCATGTCGGTGCTCTCCGCGGCGCCGCCGATGCCGACCATGGTCTCCGTCGTGGGAGTCATGGGCACAGTGTCTCGTACGTACGCTTGCCATATGGAGACGGGGAGCATGGACACCACCGGAAACACGGCGACCGAACCGGTCTGGACCGGGCTGCCACGCGGGCTGCTGCGGATGCGGCGCCTGCTGATGGTGGTGTGGCTGGGGCTGCTGACCATCGCGGTGGGCCTGCTGTTCTGGCTGTTCGCCGGGCCACCCTGGGCCGCCTTCGCCCTGCTGCCACTGGCCCTGCTGGCGTGGGGCTGGCGGATGCTGGGGCGCAACTGGCAGTCCTGGCGGTACGCCGAGCGCGTGGACGACCTGCTGATCAGCAAGGGTGTGCTGTGGCGCGAGGAGACCGTGGTGCCGTACGGACGGATGCAGTTGGTCGAGGTGACCTCCGGGCCCGTCGAGCGGCACTTCGGGCTCGCGAGCGTGCAGCTGCACACGGCGGCCGCGGCGACCGACGCCCGCATCCCCGGCCTCGACCCGGCCGAGGCCGAGCGGCTGCGCGACCGGCTCACCGAGCTGGGCGAAGCCCGATCGGCAGGGCTGTGACGACGCCGCCCACGGTGTCTCTGGACGCCGACAAGGGCATAGAGGACGGGAACCCGCTCACCGAGCGGCGCCTGCACCCCGTGACGCCCCTGCGACGCGCGTGGGCGCCGATCGCGGTCGTCGCCGGATGGGCCGTGCACGACCCCAACCAGGCACAGGAGCAGCTCACCAAACTCGCCACCACCACGCTCCTCCTCGGGTTCGCCGCGGCCGTCCTGGGCGGCACCCTCTACGGCTTTCTGACCTGGTGGTTCACGCACTTCGCGGTGACCGACACCGAACTGCGCATCCGTACCGGCCTGTTGTTCCGGCGCACCGCGCACATCCGGCTCGACCGGCTCCAGGCCGTCGACGTCACCCAGCCGCTGCTGGCGCGCGTCGCGGGCGTCACCAAGCTCAAACTCGACGTCATCGGGACGGACAAGAAGGACGAACTGGCCTATCTCGGCGAGGAGGAGGCCCGCACCCTGCGCGCCGAACTGCTCGCCCGCGCGGCCGGTTTCGCCCCCGAGACCGCGCACGAGGTCGGCGAGGCGCCCGTACGACAACTGCTGCACGTACCGGCGGGCAAGCTCGCCGTCTCCCTGCTGCTCACCGGCGCCACCTGGGGAACGCTGGCCGCCGCGCTCGTCGTACCGTCGCTGCTCTGGCTGGCCACCCACAGCGTGTGGACGGTCCTCGCGACCGCGCTGCCCCTGCTCGGCGCGGCGGGCGCGAGCAGCCTGGGGCGGTTCGTCAGCGAGTACGACTGGACGGTGGGCGAATCGCCGGACGGGCTGCGGATCGACCACGGGCTCCTGGACCGTACACACGAGACGGTGCCACCGGGGCGCGTGCAGACCGTACAGATCGTCGAACCACTGCTGTGGCGGCGGCGCGACTGGGTGCGGGTGGAGCTGAACGTGGCCGGGTCCTCGAACTCGGTACTCGTGCCGGTCGCTCCGCGCGAGGTCGCCGAGGCGATGATCGCGCGGGTGCTGCCGGGAGTGACCGTGCCGACCCTGTCACGGCCGCCGCGCCGGGCCGGATGGTGCGTGCCGTTCTGGTGGCGGGGGTACGGACTCGCGGTCACCGACACGGTCTTCGTGGCCCGCCACGGCCTGCTGCGCCGCAGCGTCGCGCTCGTGCCGCACGCGAAGGTCCAGAGCGTACGGCTGGAGCAGGGGCCCTGGGCCCGCTTCAAGGGGCTTGCCGACGTCCATGTGGACACGGGGGCCAACAAGACGGTGACGGCGCGGCTGCGGGACGCCTCCGAGGCGGCGGAGCTGCTCCAGTCCCAGGCCGACCGGTCCCGCACGGGGCGGCGGGAGGCCCGGCCGGACCGGTGGATGGCGTGAGTGGTCCTACGACGTGAGGGTGGGCGGTGGCTGTGTGCCACCGCCCACCCTCACGTCGTAGGACGACCGCCGTGTCAGGAAACCGCGCTCCGCAGCTCGCCCATGTCGATCCGCTCGGTCTCGTCATGGACGGTCAGGTCGATGACCTGGCCGACGCCACGGGACTCCTCGTCCGCAGGCTTGAAGCCGGCCTCGGCCTCCGCCTTGTGCAGGGCGAGCGCCTCCTCGCCGACCACGTCCGCGAGGTCCTCGTTCTGCACGGTCTGCACGGTCTCCGGGGAGGACTCCTGCTGCGTACCGAAGAAGTCGAAGCCGCCCTCGACGGACGGACGCCGTACGGGCGCGGCCGGTGCGACGGCCACCGCGGTCGGCACGGTGAAGTGCCCGGCGGACGGAGCGGGCCGCACCGGCTTGATGGGCTTCACCGGCCTCTGGGGCGTCGGGCGCTCCGGCGGCGTCGGCCGGTCCGGGCGTGTGGACGGGTGCGTGTGGTCCGCGGGGTCCGTGCTCTGGGGCGACGCGGAGGAAGGGGCCTCTTGCGCGGGCGATGCCGGGGCGGGCTTTGCCTCGGCGGCCGCGGGCTCATGTCCGCCGACCGCCTCGGGCTTTCCCGCCGCCTCACCCTCCCCCGCGGCGGCGGCGCCTTCCGACGCACTCGCCACGGTGTCCGCGCCGGCCTCGGCCCCGGCCCCGGTCTCCGGCTCCGCCTCCGTCGAACCCTCGTGCGCCGACTCGCTCGGCGCCGATCCGTCCGGATCCGGGGCGTTCTCCGTCGCCGGGTCCGTCTCGGAGTCCGTCTCCGGGGTCGTCTCGAGGGCCGCGTCCGGGGCCGTCTCCGTCTCGCCGTTCGCGATCCGGTTCAGCGCCGCGTTGGCCCGTAGGAAGAGCGACGAGCCGCTCGGGGAGAAGACCTCGGGGGACTTCGGCGCATCGGCCTCGCCCTGAGCCTCGACTCCCTGGCCCTCGGCTGCCTCGCCGGCGTCAACTGCCCCGAAGTCCCCGTCGGCCCCGTCGGCGTCCGGCCCGGCGGAAACCGCCTCAGAACCCTCAGCCGCGTCGGAAGCCTCAAGCGTCTCGGTCGCTTCGGTCGCCTCAGCCGTCTCTGTCGCCTCGGTCCCCTCAGCCGTCTTGGAGTCCGCCGGCTCCTCTGAAGCCGTCAGCGCGGGATCCTGCTCCGGATCCGGCGTCTCTATCGTCTCTATCTCGAGCAGTCGGCGCCCTTCCAGGGCGGTGGCCCGCTCCGTCTCCGCCGTGGCGTACCGCCTGAGCAGCGCCGCGTGTTCGTTGCGCAGGCCCGCCAACTCGGTCCGCTTCGCACGCAGTTTGTGCTCCAGCTTGACGCGCAGCTCGCGCGACTCGTCGAGGTCCGTCTCCAGTTCGGCGACGCGCTCCTCGAAACGCCACTCGTCGCTCACTCGCGCGCGCTCGAGGTCAGCGACCTGTTTGCCCGCGGACCAGTCCCAGCGGCGCATGACGACCGCACCGAGGACCGCCGTCAGCGCGGCACCCCCGGCCAGCCCGCGGAGCACCATCGCCTCCGTGAACAGCCAGGGCCCCACGGCGCAGACGAGCGAGACGGCCGCGATCGCCGACGGGGGCAGCAGCCTGTGCAGAGGCGGGGAATGACGGTGACGTCCACGTGGCATGGCCAGAAACTTACCGCGAGTAGGCGAATCTTGGTGCCCCGCCCGGTAAAAACACAACCAGCTCGTAGCCTTCACGCGACTCCGCGGCCCCTGTGGACACGTGCCCCCTTACTTGATCAAGCCCTTCGCCCCATTTCTCCACGGTTTTCTCCACGATGTGAAATTCCGTGAACGTCACCGTGTATCCCCAAAGGGGGCACATCCCGAAGGCGCCGTATCCCCCGAAGGCGGCTGCCCTATCCGTGAACCTCGCCGCGCATTCGCCCGGAGATCGATTTGAACGGCCGGTGGCTCAGCGGTCGCTCAGCCGCCCGCTCATCCACTCCAGCGTCCCCGGGATTTCCCGCCGCCAGGTGTTGAAGTTGTGACCGCCGCTGTCGAGGATGATCGACGAGATCCGGGTGGGCCGCTTCGACTTCACCAGCTCGATGAACTCCAGCGTGTCCTGGTGGTCGACCTCGCCCACCTTGCTGCTGGTGACGAGCAGTGAGGTGTCGGGCGCGGGCCTGTGCAACAGGCACCACCGCAGGTCGGCGCTGTTCCGCAGCTCCTCGTTCCCGTGGAAGAGGTCGCCCGTCGTGGCGTCGACGGGCGCCTTGTAGTACGCCGACAGGCCCGCCCCGCCGCGTACACCTCGGGGTGGTGGATGGCGAGTTTCAGCGCGCAATAGCCGCCCGTGGAGTCGCCGATGACACCCCAGCCGCCCGGTTTTTCACCCACCCTGTAGTGGGCCGATACGGCGTCGGGGAGATCCCTGGCGAAGAACGACTCGGTCTGCGGGCCACCCGGGATGTCCACGCACTCGGTATCGCGCGGGGGCGCGACGGTCGGCCGCAGCATGACAAGGATCATCGGCTGCATTGCGCCGTCCCTGGCCAACTCATGGGCCGTCCGCGGGTAATGCAGAGCCTTGATGAGCGCCTCGGCGGTGCCCGGGTATCCGGTGAGGACCGCGGCGGCCGGGAAGGTGCGGGTGCGATACCGCGACTGGAAGTACTCCGGGGGCAGATAGACGTACGCCGGAGTGGCGATGTGTGTCGTACGGCCCACAATGTCGATCTTCTGGATCTGGCCGCCGACCGGTGGCCGGGAACCGCCCGCCACGTTCACCTCCTGGGTGTCGACCACCTGGAGGGGACCGCCGCCCGCGCCGTCGTGGTCGACGACCACACCCTCGCCGTTCTCCCCGCCGAAGAGGTCGGCTCAGCCGGCGTAGAAGCCGAACGCCTGGTTCGCGCCGAGGCCGACCGAGGCGAAGACCACCACCTGGGTGGTCAGCAACAGGCCGATCCGGCCGCTGACGGCCCGCCAGTTGGGCCGCGCCAGCCGCGGCCACAGCCACACCGTGCCGACGAACAGCAGCACGGCGAGTACGACCGCCGACACCAGCACGTTGTTACTCGTGAGACCCATGAGCTGTTCTGCCCGCACTTTCCGTCCCGGGCCCGCCCCCGCACCTTCGCGAGCACTTGCCCGGCACTTTCCCCGACCTTTGACCCAGCTTTCCTGTAAGGAGTGAACCTGCACCCCCAAGACACCGTCCTAGAGGGCGTAATGTCGCCGGATGCCGGAATGGCCCCGGAAGCCAAGGTCTCTCGCAGAACCACAGGGTGCGATGTCTGTCAGGGTAGAGCGTGAAATGTCGGTCGAGGTTCCGGGCCGAACGGAGCACGCGCGGCGCATGGTCCGTGACTCGCTGGTCCGGGGTCCGCGTCCCGACGCGGTGCCTGCCCTGATCGCCAGGGCCTGCACGGTCGTGGGGCTCCTGGACATCGCCGCCGGGGTCTTCCCGCGCTTCAGGAACAGCCGTATGCACAGCGCCGCCGAGGTACTGCCGGGTGCGCTCGGGCCGTTCGCCGCCGCGCTGTCGCTCAGCACCGGCGTACTCCTGCTGCTGCTCGCCCACGGACTGCGCCGCCGCAAGCGCCGAGCCTGGCGGGCCGCCGTCATCCTGCTCCCGGCAGGCGCGGTCGCGCAGTTCGCGTACCGGCACTCGCTCATCGGCGTCGCCATCTCGCTGGCCCTGCTCGCGCCACTGCTGCGCCACCGTGACGAGTTCGCCGCCCTGCCGGATCCGCGCAGCCGCTGGCGCGCGCTCGCCAACTTCGTTCTCATGGGCGCCGGTTCGCTGCTGCTCGGACTGGTCATCGTCAGCGTCCACGCGAACCGGATGATCGGCGACCCGAGCCTGGCCGACCGCATCACCCACGTGCTGTACGGCCTGTTCGGCTTCCAAGGACCCCTCGACTACACGGGCCCCACCTCCTGGACGGTCGCCGTCTCCCTCGGCGCGCTGGGCCTGCTGACCGCGATCACCACGATCTACCTCGCCTTGCGCCCCGAACACCCGGCCGCCCGCCTCACCCAGGACGACGAGACGCGCCTGCGCGCCCTCCTGGAGAAGCACGGCGGCCGCGACTCGCTCGGCCACTTCGCGCTCCGCCGCGACAAGGCGGTCGTCTTCTCGCCGAGCGGCAAAGCGGCGGTGACGTACCGCGTCGTGTCGGGAGTGATGCTGGCGAGCGGCGACCCGGTCGGCGACGTGGAGGCCTGGCCCGGCGCCATCGAGCGGTTCATGGACGAGGCCAAGGCGCACTCCTGGACGCCCGCCGTCATGGGCTGCTCCGAGACCGGCGGCGAGGTGTGGACCCGCGAGACGGGTCTCGACGCCCTCGAACTGGGAGACGAGGCGGTGGTGGATGTCGCGGATTTCTCCCTGGCCGGGCGCGCGATGCGGAACGTGCGCCAGATGGTGAAACGCATCGAGAGAGCCGGCTACGAGACCCGGGTACGGCGCGTCCGCGACCTGAGCGACGGTGAACTGGAGCGGATTCGGCGCGCCGCGGAGGACTGGCGCGGCACGGACACCGAACGCGGCTTCTCCATGGCACTGGGCCGCGTCGGCGACCCGGCCGACGGGGACTGCCTGATCGCCACCGCCCACAAGACCGACCGGCCCGACGAGCCGGATACCGGCGCGGAGCCCGGCTCGTACGCCGATCCTGGCGCGTACGCCCACCATGGGACGTACGGCGCCCTTGGCCCGTACGGCGACCTGAAGGCCGTCCTCCACTTCGTCCCGTGGGGCACCGACGGCGTGTCACTGGACCTCATGCGCCGCGACCGCTCCGCCGACCCCGGCATGAACGAACTCCTCATCGTGGCCGCGCTCCAGGCCGCCCCCGGCCTCGGAATCAAGCGGGTCTCGCTGAACTTCGCGATGTTCCGCTCAGCTCTCGCGCGCGGCGAGAAGATCGGCGCGGGCCCCGTGCTGCGCGTCTGGCGGAGCCTGTTGGTCTTCCTCTCCCGCTGGTTCCAGATCGAGTCCCTGTACAAGTTCAACGCCAAGTTCCGCCCACGCTGGGAGCCCCGCTTCGTCGTCTACGGCTCCTCCCGCGACCTCCCCCGCATCGGCCTCGCCGCCCTACAGGCGGAGGGCTTCGTCAGCCTCGCCCTGCCACGCCTGCTGCGCCGCCGGAGGGCGGCCGCGCGTCCCTGCGCGCACGCGGCGGCCGAGCGGGTCCGGGCGGCGTAGACCCGGCGGCCCCATGACCCGGGCGGGCGGGTGAGAGACAGGCCGCGAAGCGGCCAAAAGACCCCTGCCCGCGGCGACCCGCACCCGCCGACGGGAAGCAGCCCTTGTCCACAGGGGCGAAACCGCCCCCTGCCAGAGGCCTAGGCTGGACGTATGAGCATTGAGCGCGGGCGCGGCCAAGTCGCGGGACTGCCGACGTGGGACCGCTGCGCGGTCATGGGAGTCGTGAACGTGACTCCCGATTCCTTCTCCGACGGGGGCCGCTGGTTCGACACGACGGCCGCCGTCAAACACGGCCTCGGCCTGGTCACCGAGGGCGCCGACCTCGTGGACGTCGGCGGCGAGTCCACCCGCCCCGGCGCCACCCGCGTCGACGAGGCCGAAGAGCTCAAGCGGGTCATCCCCGTCGTCAGGGAACTCGCCTCCGAGGGCGTCACCGTCTCCGTGGACACCATGCGCGCCAGCGTCGCCGAGCAGTCGCTCACCGCGGGCGCCGTCCTCGTCAACGACGTCAGCGGCGGCCTCGCCGACCCCGCGATGATCCCGGTCGTCGCGGCGGCGGGCGCCCCCTTCGTGGTCATGCACTGGCGCGGTTTCCTGGACGGCGGAAACGTGAAGGGGGTGTACGAGGACGTCGTCACCGAAGTCGTCGACGAGCTGCACGCACGCGTGGAGGCCGTGCTGGCCGGCGGCATCGCCCCCGACAGGATCGTCGTCGACCCGGGCCTCGGCTTCTCCAAGGACTCCGAGCACGACCTGCTGCTCCTGGCCCACCTCGACCGCCTGGGCGAACTCGGCCACCCCTTGCTGGTCGCCGCGTCCCGCAAGCGGTTCCTGGGCCGCGTACTGGCGGGCCCGGAAGGCGCCCCGCCGCCCGCGCGCGAACGCGACGCCGCCACCGCCGCCGTCTCCGCCCTCGCCGCCTACCAGGGCGCGTGGGCCGTCCGTGTCCACGAGGTCCGCGCCACGGCCGACGCCGTACGCGTCGCGAGGGCCGTAGAAGGAGCCCGGTGAGCGCCCCCCGCACCGACGTCGAGCAGGTCGAACTCGCCAACACCGCCTTCTACGAGGCCCTGGAGCGGGGCGACTTCGAAGAGCTGTCCTCTCTCTGGCTGGCCCCGCTGGACACGGCCGACGAGATCGTCGAGGGCGGCCCCGAGGACGAGGGAGGCCCGGGAGTCTCCTGCGTCCACCCCGGCTGGCCCGTCCTCAACGGCCGCGGCGAGGTGCTGCGCTCGTACGCGCTGATCATGGCGAACACCGAGTACATCCAGTTCTTCCTCACCGACGTGCACGTCTCCGTCGTCGGCGACACGGCGCTGGTCACCTGCACCGAGAACATCCTCAGCGGCGGCCCCGCCCCCGACGACAGCGACGAGCTCGGCCCGCTCGTCGGCCAGCTGGTGGTCGCCACGAACGTGTTCCGCCGCACGGCCTACGGCTGGAAGCTCTGGTCGCACCACGCCTCCCCCGTCCTCGCCGAGTCGAGCGAGGAGGAGGACGAGGACACTCCCGGCTGAGGCGAGGACACCCGGTCGAGTGGGTGAGCCGTCCGGTCGAGTGGGTAGGCGGTCCGCGAGCACCAAGGCGTGGTTGGAATCACGTACCCCTGGGTAGGGGCGGCTATCAACCCGTGAGCCGCCGTGTTCCCCAAGGGAAACACCCGATGAAGCCTCGTGACCGCCGACCGGGCGGGCGGCCCCACGGACGAGGACTGTCAGTGTCCGCAGGTAGATTCGTTTGAGGCCGGTGTACCGACCGCACTCGGTACATATCTGCCCCTACCGACGATTGCAGGAGTGATTCGCGTGGATCGTGTCGCGCTGCGCGGCCTCAAGGCCCGTGGGCACCATGGCGTCTTCGCCAGGGAGCGGGAAGAGGGCCAGACCTTCATCGTGGACCTGACGCTGGGCCTGGACACCCGAGCGGCCGCGGCCGACGACGATCTGGCGAAGACCGTGCACTACGGCGTCGTGGCGGAGGAGGTCGTGGCCGTCGTCGCGGGCGAGCCCGTCGATCTCATCGAGACGCTGGCCGAGCGCATCGCCCAGACGTGCCTGAAGCACGACGCGGTCCAGGAGGTCGAGGTCTGCGTCCACAAACCGGACGCGCCGATCACGGTGCCCTTCGACGACGTGACCGTCACCATCATCCGGAGCCGAGTATGACCGCCTTCTTCACCGAGGGTCAGAGCGACCCGACCGTACAGCCGGTGCCCGCCTCCGTGACGCAGCAGGTGGACGCCGCCGACACGACCCTGCAGAACCCGAGGCGAGCGGTGATCTCCCTCGGTTCGAACCTGGGCAACCGTCTGGAGACCCTCCAGGGCGCCATCGACGCCCTGGAGGACACCCCCGGCGTCCGCGTCAAAGCGGTCTCCCCCGTCTATGAGACCGAGCCCTGGGGCGTCGCCCCGGACAGCCAGCCGACGTACTTCAACGCGGTGGTGGTCCTCCGGACGACCCTGCCGCCCTCGTCCCTCCTGGAGCGGGCCCACGCGGTCGAGGAGGCCTTCCACCGGGTGCGCGCGGACCACTGGGGCCCCCGCACCATCGACGTGGACATCGTGGCGTACGCCGATGTGGTCTCCGACGACCCGGTCCTGACCCTCCCTCACCCGCGCGCCCACGAGCGGGCCTTCGTCCTCGCCCCCTGGCACGACGTGGAACCCGAGGCACAGCTCCCCGGCCGGGGCCCGGTGGCCCAGCTCCTCGCGACGGTCACCCGGGACGGAGTCGCGCCCCGCGCGGATCTGGAACTCCAGTTGCCCGAGTAGTCGTTAAGGTCAGGACGACCATCAGGCGGTTGACCGAAGGGGCACAGTGGCTGCGTCCTCCCGGGGGACGACCCCCGGCCCCCGGCCGACACCTGCGGCAACCGGGACATGTCATCGCGAGGGGAACTGAGTGAAAGAGCTGCGCATCAGGACGCTGGCCGCGGTGTTCGTCATCGCCGGAGCCCTGTCCTGGGCAGGTGCCCGCCTGTGGAACTCGGTGGGCACGCTCCCCTCGGTCCCGCTGGCCGCCCCCATCGTCCTGGCCCTGATCGCGGTCGTCCTGCTGGCCACGGCGCTCTCGCTGCGCGGCCGCCTCAAGGCCCAGCGCGAGCGGCGCCCCGGCGCCAAGGGAGTCGACCCCCTGATGGCGGCCCGCGCCGTCGTCTTCGGCCAGGCCAGCGCCCTGGTCGCCGCCCTGGTCGCCGGCATGTACGGCGGCACGGGCGTGTTCCTGCTCGAATCCCTGGACATCCCCGCCCGCCGCGACCAGGCCATCTACGCCGGCTTCTCGGTCCTCGCCGGCATCGGCGTCATAGCGGCCGCCTTCTTCCTCGAGCGCGTCTGCAAACTCCCGGAGGACGACGACGAGAACGGCGGCACGGCTCCGGCGATGTGACCCGAGCCGGCGCCCGTAGGGGCGCGAGGAACTGCGCGACCAGGCCACGACGAACCCGCAGGCGAAACACCGGCAGGCGGCGCACCCGCGGGCAACGCACCCGGCTGACGACAGGACCTAGCGCGCCATGATGAGGCTCATCGCCTCATTGCGCGTAGCTGCATCCCGCAGCTGCCCCCGCACCGCCGACGTGATCGTCTTCGCGCCGGGCTTGCGGATGCCGCGCATCGACATGCACATGTGCTCGCACTCGACGACCACGATCACGCCGCGCGGTTCCAGGATCTCCATCAGGGACTCGGCGATCTGCGTCGTCAGCCGCTCCTGCACCTGCGGCCGCCGGGCGTAGACGTCCACCAGCCGCGCCAGCTTGGACAGCCCCGTGATCTTGCCGCTGGTGGCCGGAATGTAGCCGACGTGCGCAACACCCCGGAAGGGGACCAGGTGGTGTTCACATGTGCTGAACACCTCGATGTCCTTCACCAGGACCATCTCGTCGTGCCCCAGGTCGAACGTCGTCGTCAGGACGTCCTCCGGCTCCTGCCACAGGCCCGCGAATATCTCCCGGTACGCCCGTGCCACCCGCCCCGGGGTCTCCCGCAGGCCCTCGCGGTCAGGGTCCTCGCCGACCGCGATGAGGAGCTCTCGTATGGCGTTCTCGGCTCGCTTCTCGTCGAACTCGCCGATCGCGCCCTCGCCGTCCAGCGTCACGGGGTCGGTCATGTGGGTCCTCGTTCCTGTGCCTCTCGCGCGCGGGTCGACGCGTTCACCGTACGGGCACACCAAAGTGCCGCACCCCCCAGGCTAGAACCTGGGGGGTGCGGCATTCATTCCGGGCCTGGTGGGGCTACCGGGAGCCGTGGACGTCAGCTCTCGGGACGCTCCTCCGGGACTGCTTCCGTCACCGGGACGGACTCGGTCGCCTTGGCGATGGCGGGCGTCGCGCCGTTCGACCCGTTCGTCAGTGACAGCTCCTTGGGGGAGAGCACCGGCGGGCGGGTGGACGGAGTACGCCGGGAGGAGCCGGTCCACGCGGGGCGGGCCGGGCGCTTCACGAGCGGAGTGAAGACCTCGGCGATCTGCTCCTTGCTCAGCGTCTCCTTCTCCAGCAGCTGGAGCACCAGCGCGTCGAGGACGTCGCGGTTCTCGACCAGGATTTCCCAGGCCTCGTTGTGCGCGTTCTCGATGAGCTTCTTGACCTCTTCGTCGACGAGCGCGGCGACCTCTTCCGAGTAGTCACGCGGGTGCGACATCTCCCGGCCCAGGAAGGGCTCGGTGTTGTCGCCGCCGAACTTGATCGCGCCAAGACGCTCGGTCATGCCGTACTGCGTGACCATCGCGCGGGCCGTGGCCGTGGCCTTCTCGATGTCGTTCGCAGCGCCCGTGGTCGGGTCGTGGAAGACGAGCTCCTCGGCCGCGCGCCCGCCCAGCATGTATGCCAGCTGGTCGAGCATTTCGTTGCGGGTCGTGGAGTACCTGTCCTCGTCCGGCAGGACCATCGTGTAGCCGAGGGCACGGCCACGCGACAGGATCGTGATCTTGTGGACCGGGTCGGAGTTCGGAGACGCCGCCGCGACCAGGGCGTGGCCGCCCTCGTGGTACGCGGTGATCTTCTTCTCCTTGTCCGACATGATCCGGGTCCGCTTCTGCGGGCCCGCGACCACACGGTCGATCGCCTCGTCCAGCATGTCGTTGTCGATCAGCTTCCCGTTGTTGCGCGCGGTGAGCAGCGCAGCTTCGTTTAGCACGTTCGACAGGTCCGCGCCGGTGAAGCCCGGTGTACGCCGGGCGACCGCACTGAGGTCGACGCCGGGGGCGACCGGCTTGCCCTTCTGGTGAACCTTGAGGATCTCCAGACGGCCCTGCATGTCCGGGCGGTCGACCGCGATCTGGCGGTCGAAGCGGCCGGGGCGCAGGAGGGCCGGGTCGAGGATGTCGGGCCGGTTCGTGGCGGCGATCAGGATGACGCCGCCCTTCACGTCGAAGCCGTCCATCTCGACGAGCAGCTGGTTGAGCGTCTGCTCGCGCTCGTCGTGACCGCCGCCGAGGCCGGCGCCGCGATGACGGCCGACCGCGTCGATCTCGTCGACGAAGACGATCGCCGGAGCGTTCGCCTTGGCCTGCTCGAACAGGTCTCGGACTCGGGAGGCACCGACACCGACGAACATCTCGACGAAGTCGGAACCCGAGATCGAGTAGAAGGGGACGCCGGCCTCGCCCGCGACAGCGCGTGCGAGCAGCGTCTTACCGGTTCCAGGAGGCCCGTAGAGGAGCACACCCTTGGGGATCTTCGCCCCGACGGCCTGGAACTTCGCCGGTTCCTGGAGGAACTCCTTGATCTCGTGGAGCTCCTCGACCGCCTCGTCCGAGCCCGCCACATCGGCGAACGTCGTCTTCGGGGTGTCCTTGGTGATGAGCTTCGCCTTGGACTTCCCGAAGTTCATGACCCGGGAGCCGCCGCCCTGCATCTGGTTCATCAGGAACAGGAAGACGACCACGATGAGGACGAAGGGCAGCAGCGAGAGCAGGATGCCCAGGAAGGGGTTCTGCTTGGACGGCGCCACGGTGTAGCCGTCCGGGATCTGCTTGCTCTGGTACTTGTTCTGGAGTGTGTCGGCCAGGGTCACGCCCTGGTTGCCGATGTAGCTCGCCTGGATCTTGGAGCTGCCGTCGACCTTCTCGCCATCCTTGAGAGAGACCTTGATGATCTGCTCGTCGCCGGTGGTGATCTTGGCCGACTCGACCTTGTTGTCATTGATCGCCTGGACGACCTGGCCGGTGTCCACTGTCTTGTAGCCGCCGGACGAGCCGACGACCTGCATCAACACGACCACGGCAAGGACGGCCAGCACGATCCACATGACCGGCCCACGGAAGTATCGCTTCACGTCCATCCATACGGAGCGGTGACGCCCCGTCCCTCCTGCCATAGTGAGATTGATAAAGACTTTTAAAGACTGTTCTTCGGACGGTACCCCAGCATTGTCACCCGAAGCCGCAGGGGACTGCTGGCAATCCCGTCCACGCATGCTCCAACGGCGCGAACCCCGCTGGGGTTCCCGATTGTCTTACACGGCTGTGCTAGCCGCCGTACACGTGAGGCGCGAGCGTACCGACGAACGGGATGTTGCGGTACTTCTCCGCGTAGTCGAGGCCGTAGCCGATGACGAACTCGTTCGGGATGTCGAAGCCGACCCACTCCACGTCGATGGCGACCTTGGCCGCGTCCGGCTTGCGCAGCAGGGTGCACACCTTGAGCGAGGCGGGCTCGCGGGAGCCGAGGTTGGAGATCAGCCAGGACAGGGTCAGCCCGGAGTCGATGATGTCCTCGACGATGAGGACGTGCTTGCCCTTGATGTCGGTGTCGAGGTCCTTGAGGATCCGCACCACGCCGGAGGACTGGGTGCCCGCGCCGTACGAGGACACCGCCATCCAGTCCATGGTGACGGGGGTGGACAGCGCACGCGCCAGGTCCGCCATGACCATCACGGCGCCCTTCAGGACACCGACGATCAGCAGGTCCTTGCCCGCGTACTCCGCGTCGATCTTCGCGGCCAGCTCAACCAGCTTGGCGTCGATCTCTTCCTTGGTGATGAGCACCGACTTGAGGTCGGTGCCCATGTCTTTCGCGTCCACCCGCATCACTTTCGGTCGTCCGTCCGAACCTTTTCGGCGGCCGCTCGAACCGCTCGCGACCCGCGTGAGAGGGCCCCCGGGAACCGCGTGGGCGGTCCCGGTGGAGGGTCCGGATTCAGCCTTGCCGAATCACCAGTCTGCCACCCTGGCGCTGGGCGACGACCTTGCCCGGGAGATTGATGGCTCCCTGGCCGCGCCAGCCGGTGATCAGCCGGTCGACTTCCTCGATGTGCCGGGCGAACAGTGAACCGGCCGGGGCGCCCGCCTCGATGGCGGCACGGCGCAGGATGCGGCGGCGTACGGCGGGCGGCAGGGCGTAGAGCTTGGCGCACTCCAGGAGGCCCGCTGCGTCCCGTACGGAGGCCTCTGCCTGGCTGGCCCAGGCGTCGAGGGCGTCGGCGTCGTCGCGGGAGAGCTGGGCGGTACGGGCGAGCGCCTCGACGACTCCCTTGCCGAGCGCCTTCTCCAGGGCGGGCAGGCCCTCGTGGCGCAGCCGGGAGCGGGTGTAGGCCGGGTCGGCGTTGTGCGGGTCGTCCCAGACGGGCAGCGACTGGACCATGCAGGCCTTGCGGGCGGTCTGCCGGTCCAGGAACAGGAACGGGCGCCGGTAACGGCGGGCGGCCCCCGGACCTCCGGAAACAGCGGCCATTCCGGACAGGGAGCGGATGCCGGAGCCGCGGGCGAGGCCGAGCAGGACGGTTTCGGCCTGGTCGTCACGGGTGTGGCCGAGCAGGATCGCGGTGGCGCCGTGGCGTTCGGCAGCGGCGTCCAGGGCGGAGTACCGGGCGTCGCGGGCGGCGGCCTCGGGCCCGCCTTCGCGGCCGACGGTGACGGCGATGGACTCGGCCGGGTTCAGTCCCAGCTCGGTGAGGCGCAGGACGACCTCGTCGGCGCGCAGGTCGGAGCCGGGTTGCAGACCGTGGTCGACGGTGATGCCGCCGGCGCGGATGCCGAGTTTGGGGGCTTCGAAGGCGAGGGCGGAGGCGAGCGCCATCGAGTCGGCGCCGCCGGAGCACGCGACGAGCACCAGCGGTGTCGGCTGGTGCGGGGGTGCCGGCGGGATGTCGGGTGCGGGCGAGCGCCTGGTACCCGGAGCGGGTACGCGCTCGGCGGCGGAGGGGCGCGCGGCCTCGGAGGCGGGCGTGCGCCTGGTGTCGGGGGCGGGCGTGTGCTCGGTGAGGATGTCGTGGAGTACGCGGCGAACCGCCAGGCGTATCGCCGCGACCGCAGGATGGGGACCCATGTCCGGTTCCCTTCATGAAGTTTTCGGGGGGTGGTGGACCCGGTGCCGGTCACTCAGAGTGTGTAGATGGTGACAGAACTGGGCCGTTCCCCGAGCATTGCACGCCTACCCGTGCCCCACGGTCCCTCGGACGGGTGATTGGAGGGGCGTTTGCCTGCCGTCGGCCGGATTCGCTTCACGACCCCCACGTAGGGTTCACGACTCCGCCTTGCGATGCACCCGCGCGACCCAGTCCGCCGGTTTGGCGATCTCCGCCTTGGTCGGGAGGGTGTTCGGGGAAGTCCACACACGGTTGAACCCGTCCATGCCGACCTCCTCGACGACGGACCGCACGAACCGCTCGCCATCCCTGTACTGCCTCAGTTTGGCATCCAGACCGAGCAGCTTGCGCAGGGCAAGGTCCAGGCGGGAGGCCCCCTTGGCACGACGTTGCTGGAACTTCTCACGGATCTCGGCGACGGACGGCACGACGTCGGGACCGACGCCGTCCATCACGAAGTCGGCATGGCCTTCCAGGAGCGACATCACGGCGGTCAGCCGGCCGAGGATCTCCCGCTGGGCGGGCGTCTGCACGATCTCGACGAGCGAGCGGCCGCCGTCTTCCTCCTCGCCCTCGGGCCGTCCGCCCGCCAGCGACTGGGCAGCTTCGCGGATACGTTCGAGGACGGTCATGGGGTCGACCTCGGTCTCCCCCAGGAACGACTGGATTTCGCCCTCCAGGTGGGCCTGCAGCCAGGGCACGGCCGTGAACTGGGTGCGGTGCGTCTCCTCGTGCAGGCAGACCCAGAGTCGGAAGTCGTGGGGCTGTACGTCGAGTTCGCGCTCCACATGCACGATGTTCGGCGCGACCAGGAGGAGCCTGCCGCCGCCACTCGGTGAATCGGAGGAGCTGCCCGCGGGCAGCTCACGCGTCGCCGGGGCGAACGTCTCGTACTGGCCCAGGACCCTCGACGACAGGAACGACAGCAGCATGCCCAGCTCCACGCCGGTGACCTTGCCGCCGACGGCGCCGAGGACGGCTCCGCCCGGGGTACTCCCCCGCCGCTCCTGCATCTTGTCCAGCAGGGGCTTGAGCACCTCCCGGAACCCTGCGACGTTCGCCCGCACCCAGCCGGGGCGGTCCACGACGAGGATGGGGGTGTCGTGGGTGTCCTCCGTACCCATCCGAGTGAAGGCCCGGACGTGCAGCTCCGAGGCTTTCGCGTGCCGCCTCAGCTCCGCGACGACCTCTCTGGCCTCGTCGCGGCTCACCTCGGGGCCCGGACGTACGAGCCGTGTCGCGGTTGCCACCGCGAGATTCCAGTCGACCATCTCGGCACCACCGATGCTCGTCATGCGTCAACCGTACGTGAGCGTGTCCGGCTGCGGTGAGAGGTACGAGGTCCTGGTCGCCCTCCGCCTTGGGGCGGGCGGTGCGCTTGGTGCCGTCCGGGTCGGCAGGGGCCGGGCGTGATTTCTCGTTGCCCGGCGCTGTCGGCTGTGCCCGCCCTCCCTCACTCTCGGCTTCGTTCGAGCGGGAGGACCCCATCGCCTGCGGGACGACTGCCCACAGCGGCAGCGACTGCGGGCGGCGGTCCGCAGCGGTAGCCCTGCGGGCCGCCGCCCGCAGGGAGGGCAACTACCTGCAGCCGCACGCCGCCAACGCCGTAGCCGTGCGGTCCAGGGCCGCCTGGGCCGCTTCCTTCTGGGGTGGCTGGGCCTCGTCGGAGGTCAGGAAGGCGAAGGCGAGGAGGCGGCCGTCGGTGTCGACCACGGTGCCTGCCAGGGTGTTGACGCCTGTCAGGGTGCCGGTCTTGGCGCGTACGACGCCGGTGGCGGAGGCGTCGGTGGCGTAGCGGTCGGTGAGGGTGCCGGTGAAGCCGGCGATGGGGAGGCCGGTCAGGACGGGACGGAGTTCGGGGTGGGCGGGGTCGCCGGCCTTCGCCAGCAGCGCGGTGAGCAGGTCGGCCGTCAGCTTGTCGGCGCGGTTCAGACCGCTTCCGTCGGCGAACTCCACGCCGGACAGGGGGAATCCGAGCTTCTTCAGCTGCAGGCCGATCGCCCTCCCGCCGCCCTCGAAACTGGCCCGCTGACCCGTCGCGAGGGCGACCTGGCGGGCCAGTGCCTCCGCGATGTCGTTGTCACTGTTCGTCAGCATCCGCTCGACCAGGGCGGAAAGCGGCGGCGAGGAGACCGAGGCGAGGGCCTGCGAACGGCCCGTCGCCTTCGAGAGACCGGGCGATGTCGTCTTGATGCCCTTGGCCTGGAGCAGCTTCGCGAACTCCCTGGCCGCGTCCCCCGCCGGGTCCTCGCTACGCGTGGCGGTGCCGCTGTCCGAGTCGTCGGTGCGACCCTCGTCGACCATCAGGGCGGTGACCGGTGCGAGGTTGGGGTTGGCGCCGATGGGGTGCACGGTGGCACCGGAGTACAGCGAGGTGTCGTACGAGAGCGTCACCTGGGACAGCCGACGCGCCTTCAGGGCGGTCGCCGTCTCGTCCGCCAGGGTGCGCAGGCTCGCAGAGCCCTTCGCGTCCTCGCGGGCGGTCAGGGTCGGGTCGCCGGCGCCGACGAGGACGACCTCCTTGGTGTCGGGCTCCAGGACCGCGCGCGTGGTGATGCGGTGATCGGGGCCCGCCGCCGAGAGCGCGGCGACAGCGGTGGCGATCTTCGTGGTGGAGGCCGGGGTCTGGGCCTCGCCCGCACCCACGCCGTACAGCCGCTTGCCGGTCGCCACGTCGACGACCACGGCGGTCCGGTCCGCGCCCAGGGCGGGGTCCTTCAGGAGCGGGTCGAGGACTTCGGCGAGTGCCTTCCCGGCGGGTGCGGGCACCGAACCCGCGGCGGTGGAGCCGCCGAGTCCGGTCAGTACGGAGGCGGCACTGGGCGCGGGGCGGGGCGCCTTCGCGGACGTACCGGACGCAAGGCCGTGATCTGTGCCACCCTCGCCCTCCCGCGATGCCGCCCAGTCGCGCTCGGCCGTACGCTGACCGGAGGAGTCCCAGGGACCGGCCGCGGCCACCGCCCCGGCCGCGAGCGCCAGGCCCACGGTGGCGGCGACGACGGTGAGCCGCGGGGTCGTGAACTTGACGGAACGCGGCCGCACGGCTTGGGTGATCCGCGCCACGTGCGGTTTCACCGAGCTCGCGAGCCGCACCACATGCGGTCTCACGGCCCGCCAAGCCCTCACCTCTGGCACGACCACCAGCCCCTTTCGCGATCACACACCTGCGTGAGGGACACTTAACCACCAGAACTATGTGCTGATCATGGAGGAGCCACCGGTGGAGTTCGACGTCACGATCGAGATTCCGAAGGGTTCGCGGAACAAGTACGAGGTGGACCACGAGACCGGTCGGATCCGCTTGGACCGTCGACTCTTCACCTCGACCAGTTACCCGGCCGACTACGGATTCGTCGAGAACACCCTCGGCGAGGACGGCGACCCGCTGGACGCGCTGGTCATCCTGGACGAGCCGACCTTCCCGGGCTGCCTCATCCAGTGCCGCACGATCGGCATGTTCCGTATGACGGACGAGGCCGGCGGCGACGACAAGCTGCTGTGCGTCCCGGCGCACGACCCCCGGGTGGAGCACCTGCGCGACATCCACCACGTGTCGGAGTTCGACCGCCTGGAGATCCAGCACTTCTTCGAGGTCTACAAGGACCTGGAGCCCGGCAAGTCCGTCGAGGGCGCCAACTGGGTGGGCCGCACGGAGGCCGAGGCCGAGATCGAGCGCTCGTACAAGCGGCTCAAGGAGCAGGGCGGCCACTGAGCCCCCCTTTGCGCCTAATCCGGCGCCGCTCTCGCGGAGCTGGTTGCTCGCCATCGTGGTTGCTCAATTGATGGCTGCGGTGCGTGCGTCATGACTAGAGCAGGCCGCGCGGTCCCGTCGGGGGCGCGCGGCCTGCTTGTGTGTCTGTGCGCATACTGAGGCGGTACGGGCAAAGGCGAGCCGGGAGTTGTTGGTGACGGAGGCGGAGGACCGCAAACCGCAGTCGGACGAGGCCCGCAGTGCCTTCGTCGTACCGGCCGGAACGGCGCCGGAGGTCGAGAGCGAGTCGTCGACGACATCGGAGTTCGCACTCCCCAAGGGGTTGGGCGCACCACAACCGTCCGCGGCCGACGCCGAGGGTTCGGCGTTCAGTACCCCCGCTTCGTACAGCGCGCAGACCGCCTGGCCCGCGTTCACGCCTCCGACGGGCATCCCCATGGTCAAGCTGACCAAGGACGTGCCCTGGCAGGACCGGATGCGCGAGATGCTGCGCATGCCGGTGACCGAGCGGCCCGCGCCCGAACCGGTCCACAAGGAGGACGAGTCGGGGCCCGCCGTCCCGCGCGTGCTCGACCTGACCCTGCGGATCGGCGAGCTGCTGCTCGCGGGCGGTGAGGGCGCCGAGGACGTGGAGGCGGCGATGTTCGCCGTGTGCCGCAGCTACGGCCTGGACCGCTGCGAGCCGACGGTCACCTTCACGCTGTTGTCCATCTCCTACCAGCCGTCCCTGGTGGAGGATCCGGTGACGGCGTCCCGGACCGTACGCCGCCGGGGCACCGACTACACGCGCCTGGCGGCCGTCTTCCGGCTCGTGGACGACCTGAGCGACCCGGAGACCGCGATCTCCCTGGAGGAGGCTTACGGGCGGCTCGCCGAGATGCGGCGCAACCGGCACCCGTATCCGGGCTGGGTGCTGACCTCGGCGACCGGACTGCTGGCCGGCGCGGCCTCGGTACTCGTCGGCGGTGACGCCCTCGTGTTCGTCGCCGCCGCGCTCGGCGCCATGCTGGGCGACCGGCTCGCGTGGCTGTGCGCGGGGCGCGGGCTGCCGGAGTTCTACCAGTTCACGGTGGCGGCGACGCCCCCCGCCGCGATCGGTGTCGCGATCCAGCTCGCGCACATGGACGTGAAGGCGTCCGCGGTGATCACCGGTGGGCTGTTCGCGCTGCTGCCCGGGCGGGCGCTCGTCGCGGGCGTCCAGGACGGTCTGACGGGCTTCTACATCACGGCGTCCGCGCGCCTGCTGGAAGTCATGTACTTCTTTGTGGGCATCGTCGTCGGCGTACTTCTTGTGCTCTATTTCGGCGTGAAACTGGGCGCGGAACTCAATCCGGACCAGGCCCTGAGCATCTCCGAGCGGCCTCTGCTGCAGATCGCCGCGTCCATGCTGCTGTCGCTCACCTTCGCGATCCTGCTCCAGCAGGAACGGTCCACCGTCCTCGCGGTGACCCTCAACGGAGGCGTGGCCTGGTCGGTGTACGGGGCGATGCACTTCGCGGGCGGCATCTCACCGGTTGCCTCCACGGCCGTGGCGGCGGGTCTGGTCGGCCTGTTCGGGCAGCTACTGTCCCGTTACCGGTTCGCGTCCGCGCTCCCGTACACGACGGCCGCGATCGGCCCCCTGCTACCGGGTTCGGCCACCTACTTCGGCCTGCTGTCCATCGCCCAGAACGAGCTCGACAAGGGGCTCGTGTCCCTCACCAAGGCCGCCGCCCTCGCGATGGCCATCGCCATCGGCGTGAACCTGGGGTCCGAGATCTCCCGGCTGTTCCTGCGGGTGCCGGGCGGGAGCGCGGGCGGCCGCCGCGCGGCCAAGCGGACGCGCGGCTTCTAGGCGTACGGGGTTCTCGGTCGTACGGGGTTCCGGTCCTGTCGGCGTTACCGCTTGGCGTGGCGGCCGCCGCGCGGAGGCTGGTTCGGGTCCTGGTACGGGTCCTGGCTCTGGTTCTGACTCTGGCTCTGGTTCTGGTACTGCTGGAGCGGGGGTACCCGGAGCTGTGCGGTCTCGTCGTCGGCCGGTCCGGTGGGAGCCGGCTCGGGGGCCTGGGCGGCCTCCTTCTTGGACTTGCTGCGCGCCCGGAGGTACTCGATGACGATCGGGATCACCGAGATCAGGACGATCAGGATCAGGATCGCCTCGATGTTCTTGTGCACGAACTCGATGTTGCCGAGCCAGGCGCCGAGCGCCGTCACGCCGGCGCCCCACAGGACACCACCGATGACGTTGTACGTGATGAACGAGCGGTACTTCATGCCGCTGACGCCGGCGATGATCGGTGTGAACGTGCGCACGATGGGCACGAAGCGGGCCAGAACCAGGGACTTGGGCCCGTGCTTCTCGAAGAACTCGTGGGCCTTGGCCACGTTCTCCTGCTTGAAGAGGCGGGAGTCCGGGCGGGTGAAGAGCGAGGGTCCGACCTTCTTGCCGAAGAGATAGCCCGCCTGGTCACCGAGGACCGCCGCGAGGCAGATCAGCGCGATCGCCGCCCACAGCGGGAAGTCCAGCGTGCCCGCGGTGATCAGCAGGCCGGCGGTGAACAGCAGCGAGTCGCCCGGCAGGAAGAAGCCGATGAGCAGGCCGGACTCGGCGAAGACGATGAGCAGCAGGCCCCAGATACCGAAGTTGTCCAGGAGCGTGTTCGGATCCAGCCAGCTTGGTCCGAGGGCAAGCGTCGTCACGGTTCCGGGCTCCTGAGGGGTGAAGGAAGGGACGGCGGTCCAGATGCGGCCGACCAAAGCTATCAACGCAATGCGTCCCGCCCAGGTTCCACCGACTCCTACAGGATGCACTGTGCGCCGACTGGTACAAAGCTGTGAGCCGTACAAAGCTGGGCGTCATGGGCATTGAAGAGTACGGCGGCGGTCAGGGACCCCAGTCCGACGTTCTCGTCGTGACGACGAACGACGCACCCGGCTACCGAGTCCAGGAAGTCATCGGCGAGGTCTTCGGCCTCACCGTGCGCTCCCGGCACCTGGGCAGCCAGATCGGCGCCGGCCTGAAATCGATGATCGGCGGTGAGCTCAAGGGGCTCACCAAGACGCTCGTGGAGACCCGCAACCAGGCCATGGAGCGGCTCATCGAACAGGCACGCGCGCGCGGCGCCAACGGGGTGCTGATGTTCCGCTTCGACGTGACGGAGGCGGCGGAGGTGGGCACGGAGGTGTGCGCGTACGGGACAGCTGTTGTGCTGGTCAAGGAGCAGTGAACAGGGCCGGTCCGAGGAAACAGAGCTGGGCGAAGAAGTGCACGTCGGTAAGGGGCGTCGCCAATTGGCGACGCCCCTTACCTTCAGGCTCCCTCGGAGTGCCGGGCCGCGTTCGCCCCGATCGCGTCCCTCAGGTGTTCGGCGAGCCCCGGGCGCATGGAGTCGTAGAACTCCTTGAAGCGCTCGTCGGCTACGTACATCCCGGCGAGCCCCTGGTGGGTCTCGTACGAGCACGCGTAGAACCACGTGGTGATGTGCTGCCGGTGTTCCTCGGCCATGTCCATGGCTCGCTCACCGGTCGGCGGCTCACCGGCCGCCATCAGGGCGTCGTAACGCTCGCCCCAGGAGGCCACTTCGGCCTGCATGCGCTGCCAGTCGTCCTTGGTGTAGCGGGCGGCGCGGCGCTGCGACTCGGCGTAGGCCTCCGTGCCGCCCCAGCGCCGCTCGGCCTCTTCCGCGTGCTTTTCCGGATCCTTGTCCCCGAAGACCTCGAACTTCTCCTCGGGCGTGAGGTTGATGCCCATCGTGCGTGCCTCCATGGCGTGTTCCACGGCCGCCGCCATCTTCTGCAGCTTCTCGATCCGGGCGGTCAGCAGCTCGTGCTGCCGGCGCAGATGTGCGCGCGGGTCCGCGGCCGGGTCGTCGAGCAGGGCGGCGACCTCGTCGAGGGGGAAGCCGAGTTCCCGGTAGAACAGGATCTGCTGCAGGCGGTCGAGGTCGGCGTCGCTGTAACGCCGGTGGCCCGCGTGGCTGCGCTCGCTCGGTGCGAGCAGGCCGATCTCGTCGTAGTGGTGCAGCGTGCGCACCGTGATTCCGGCGAAACCGGCGACCTGGCCCACTGGATAGCTCACTTCCGCTCCCTTCTCCGTTGTCCGTACGCCTCCCAGGCTGGGTCCTCACGTGACGTGAGGTGCAAGTCCGAAAATCCCGGGGACCGGGGACCAGGGACCAGGAGCGGGGGACCAGGGACCGGAGCGGGCCGCCTGGGGTCCTGGAGCAGGCCCCCCTGGGGTGTTATGTCGGTTTCACCCGCTTAGGGTGTGCGCGTGACCACAGAAGCCCCGGCGGAACCGGATCCGGCACAGGTCCCCGCGCCGCGTCTGCTTCCGTTGATCGTGCCCTCCGCGGTGGTCGGTGTGGCGGGGGTCCTGCTGGGCATCAGCCTGGTGGCCGAGCGGCTCCAGGACGTCCTGTGGGAGACCCTGCCGGACGCGCCGCGCGTGGGCCGCCACCGGGGTGTGCTCAAGCTGTGGCGTCAAGGACGGGCCCGAACCCCGTACCGCATAGCGGCACAGAGCCCCGACGAGAAGGCCAGAATTCTCCGGCTTCAGCCCGAGGAGCAAGTCACATGCGTGCTCCATCCGTGCTCCATCCGTGCTCTGGATGGTCGTGATGCCCACCGCCACCGGTCTCGCGGTGGGCCTGGTGGTGTGGAAAGTGCCGAGGCACGCGGGTCCGGGCCCGGCGACCGGATGAAGCTTCACGACGACGGAACCCCGATCCGCTAGGAGAGATGTCATGCCGCTGCACCAAGGCCCCGAGAAGCGCGACGAGCGCCCGTTGTCCGTCAACCCGTTCTTCGGGGAGGCCAATCCCGTCGGCGGTATGACCGAGGCCCCGCCCAAGCACCGGCTCCCGGACGGGCCGCTGCCGCCCACGACCGCTTATCAACTCGTCCATGACGAGCTGATGCTGGACGGCAACGCGCGGCTGAACCTCGCCACCTTCGTCACCACCTGGATGGAGCCGCAGGCCGGGTTGCTGATGACCGAGTGCCGGGACAAGAACATGATCGACAAGGACGAGTACCCACGCACCGCCGAGTTGGAGCGGCGCTGTGTGGCCATGCTCGCCGACCTGTGGAACGCGCCCGACCCGGCCGCCGCCGTGGGCTGTTCGACGACCGGCTCCAGCGAGGCCTGCATGCTCGCCGGGATGGCCCTCAAGCGCCGCTGGGCCCAGCGCAACGCGGACCGCTATCCCGGGGCGCGCCCGAACCTCGTCATGGGGGTCAACGTCCAGGTCTGCTGGGACAAGTTCTGCAACTTCTGGGAGGTCGAGGCCCGCCAGGTCCCCATGGAGGGTGACCGGTACCACCTCGACCCCCAGGCGGCCGCCGAGCTGTGCGACGAGAACACCATCGGGGTCGTCGGCATCCTCGGGTCCACCTTCGACGGGTCCTACGAGCCGATCGCCGATCTGTGCGCGGCCCTGGACGCCCTTCAGGAGCGGACCGGACTGGACATCCCGGTGCACGTGGACGGCGCGTCCGGCGCAATGGTCGCCCCCTTCCTCGACGAGGACCTGGTCTGGGACTTCCGGCTGCCGAGGGTGTCGTCCATCAACACCTCGGGTCACAAGTACGGCCTCGTCTACCCGGGTGTCGGCTGGGCGCTGTGGCGGTCGGCCGTCGAACTGCCGGAGGAACTCGTCTTCCGGGTCAACTACCTGGGCGGCGACATGCCGACCTTTGCTCTCAACTTCTCCCGGCCGGGCGCCCAGGTCGTGGCGCAGTACTACACGTTCCTGCGGCTGGGCCGCGAGGGCTACCGAGCCGTGCAGCAGACGACCCGGGACGTGGCGCTCGGGCTCTCCGAACGCATCGAGGCGCTGGGCGACTTCCAACTCCTCACCCGAGGCGACGAGTTGCCGGTCTTCGCCTTCACGACGAAGCCCGACGTGACCGCGTACGACGTCTTCGACGTGTCCCGGCGGATGCGCGAACGGGGCTGGCTGGTGCCCGCGTACACCTTCCCGGCCAACCGGGAGGACCTGTCCGTGCTGCGGGTGGTGTGCCGCAACGGCTTCTCGGAGGACCTCGCCGAGCTGTTCGTGGAGGACCTCGGGCGACTGCTGCCGGAACTGCGCATGCAGCCGCATCCGTTGACGCGCGACAAGGCCGCGGCCACCGGCTTCCACCACTGAACCGCCACCGCGGCCGGCCCTGGTCAGTCGCCGTCGCCCAGCACGAAACTGTGCCAGTGGATGCCGTCGGCGGATATGCGGTAGCTGCCGACGCCGAAGCTGTCGCCCGCCAGGTAGCCGAGCGGTGTCACGGTCACCGATCCTCCCAGGCCCTGTGAGCCCCTGGCCCCCTCGAAGGAACGGCCTCCGTCGGTGCTGCGCCAGACGCCGTCCTCTCCGTGGATGGTGAGGCTGCCATCGGCGGCGGCTACCGGATCGCTGAGCGTGGAGAGCGGTTGCACGCCCTTGCGGTACCGCCAGACCCGCTCCCAGGTGTGGCCTCCGTCGGTGCTGCGGTGCAGTGCGCGCAGGCCGTTCTTCACGCCCTCCTCGGCAGGCAACCCGCCTGACTGGACCGCGTACAGGACGTCTCCGGACGAGACCACCCGGATTCCCCAGCCCTGCTTGTCGGAGCTGGTGAGCGGGGCCGTACGCCAGGTGCGCCCGCGGTCCTCGCTGACGGCGAGTGCCGGGAAGCCTGAGGACGGGTCGGTGCCGGAGGCGAAGAGCAGACCGCCTGCGGTCTGCCCCGCCGGACTCAGCCGGCCCGCCAGCGGGGGCTGGTTGGCCAGGATCGCGAACCGGCCCGTGTCCGGGAGCACCACGAGCAGCCGGGACGCCTCGCAGTTACTCCCCTCCTTGTCCAGCCGGGAGCAGTCGTGGACCAGGGCGCCGCCCTCGGGCACCTCGGGAGTCGTGCCCGAGGGAGCGACGGAGCCGCGCAGCCAGGTGCGACCGCCGTCGTCCGTGAACCAGGTCCGGTCGGGCGCTGGCAACCACCCCTCGGTGATCAGCGCGCGGCCGGGACCCAGCACCACGAGCCCCGCCGTGATGCCGAAGCTCCCGGTCACGTCCGCCAGCGGGGAGCGCCCGAGGCGCCAGGAGTCGGCACCCTTGTCGAGCACGGCGACGTGCTGCCTGCAAGGCGCTTTCCCGCACTCCGCGAGCAGGGCGAATCCGGTGGCGTCCGATGCGAAGCCGACGGCGTGCGGAACGCCGGGCAGGTCCGGTGAGGAGGGGATCCGGGGTGGCGCCGACCCTGTCGCAGCGGGGGCGCTTCTGCCCACTCCCCCTCCCTCGCCCTGGCCTGCGTCCGCGCCCCTGTCCGCACCCGCACCCGCACTCGCACTCGCACCCACACCCGCGTCGACGCATCCGGCCAACATCGCCAGCACGCCAAGCACAGCGGCCGCAGCGCCCACAACCGCCTTGCCCGCGCCCCTGCCCCCGCCCCTGCTCCTGTTTCTGCTCCTGCCCCATCCCCACCTCATGACAGTCCCCCGATCCCGTGATGTGCCGTCATTTCTGGTACACCGCTCGGCGCGATCGGGTTCCCACTTCCTCGCGACGACTTTTCACGTCCCGCCGGGTTGGGGGTCGGGAGCTCCGGGCGCCTACTTGCTCAGCGCCCCGAACCTCCGTACCGCCAGCGGAAGGAACACCGCCAGCAGCGCCAGCGGCCAGGCCACCGCCGCCCAGACGTGCCCCGGCTCCCCGCCCGGCCCGCCGAACAGGTCCCGTACCGCCGTCGCCGTCTGGGACATCGGGTTCCACTCGACCGCTGTGCCGAGCCAGCCCGGCATGGAGTCCGGGGTCGCGAACGCGTTGGACAGGAAGCCGACCGGCCAGACCAGGATCTGCACGGCCTGGACCATCTCCGGCTTCCCGGCCACCATCGCGAGGTGGATGCCGATCCACAGCATGGCGAACCGGAAGAGCAGCAGCAGTGCGACGGCTGCCAGGAACGCCGCGAACGTGCCGTGCGCGCGCCAGCCGATCGCGTACCCGACGCCGACCATCACCACCAGGGCCACCGCCGACTGGAGCATGTCGGCGGCCGAACGGCCCACCAGGACGGCCCCGTTGGCCATCGGCATCGACCGGAAGCGGTCGATCACCCCCTTGTTGAGGTCCTGGGTGACGGCCAGCATCGTGCCCTCCAGGCCGAAGGCCATGGTCAGCGCGAGCATGCCGGGCACCAGGAAGTCGACGTAGTCGCCCTGGACGCCCCGGCCGCCGCCGATCAGATAGCCGAACATCAGGAGGAGCATCACGGGGAAGACCAGGCCGACGAGCACCTGGACGGGTTGGCGTGCCCAGTGGGCGAGTTCGCGGCGGGTCATGGTCCAGCAGTCGGTCAGGACGTACGCCCCCGAAGCCCGCGAAGCCCCGGGGCGGATCGCCTCGTACGTACTCATACGGTCTCCTCCATACGGTGCTCGTACGCACGCTGTTTGTTCCCGGTCAGGTCCAGGAACACCTCGTCCAGCGTCGGCCGCCGCAGCGCGATGTCCTCGGCCTCTATGCCGGCCTCCTCCAGGGCGCGGACGGCCCCGGCGAGTGCCGCCATGCGGTCGGTGACCGGGGCGCTGAGGAGACGGCGGTCGGTGTCGACGGAGACACCGTCGGCGGGGAACGGCAACAGGGCGACGGCGGCGCCCAGTTGGCCGCCGTCCCGGAGTACCACGTCGATCCGGTCGCCGCCGGTGCGCGCCTTCAGTTCGTCGGCCGTGCCGTCCGCGATGACCCGGCCGTGGTCGACGACGGAGATGCGGTGGGCGAGTTGGTCGGCCTCCTCCAGGTACTGCGTGGTGAGCAGGACCGTGGTGCCGCCGCCGACCAGGGAGCGGACGGCGGCCCACACCTCCGCCCGGCCGCGCGGGTCGAGCCCGGTCGTCGGTTCGTCGAGGAACAGCACCTCCGGCTCGGTGATGAGGGACGCGGCGAGGTCCAGGCGGCGGCGCATGCCGCCGCTGTACTGCTTGACCGCCTTGCGTCCGGTGTCCGCGAGCCCGAAGCGCTCCAGGAGCTCGTCGGCCCGCACGCGCGCGTGGCGGGCGCCCAGGTGGTGGAGCCGGCCGAACATCTCCAGGTTCTGGTGTCCGCCCAGTTCCTCGTCGAGCGCGGCGTGCTGGCCGAGCAGGCCGATGCGGTGCCGTACCCGGCCGGCCTCGCGCACCACGTCGTACCCGGCGACCTCCACCCGGCCCTCGTCGGGCCGCAGGAGGGTGGTCAGTACGCGCACCATCGTGGTCTTGCCTGCTCCGTTCGGACCGAGCAGGCCGTGCACGGTGCCGCGGCGCACCGCCAGGTCGAGGCCGTCCAGGGCCGCCTTGTCGCGGTACCGCTTCCGTACGCCCTCAGCGACGATCGCGTCGGTCATCCCATCCCCTTCGCCAATTAGTCAAACTTGACTACACATCGAAAGTAATCCCCGGAAGAGCCATTCGTCAAACTTGACTAGCCGCGATACCAAAGTCGATCAGTGGCGAGACCTGACTAGCCGAGGTCCCCGGGATGTGGCGTCCCCGTCGCGTACGGGTTCTCCTCGCCCTCGGCCAGGACGCCGACGAACGGCTCGCCCTCGCCCGCGAAGACGTACGCCCCGCGCTCGATCCGTGCGATCAGGCCGCGCGTCCACTGGGCGTCGGAGTCGGCGGTGTGGACCCACAGGTTCATGATCTCGCCGATGTGGCCGAGCTGTTCGGGGCCGTCCTCGGGCACGTAGTGCTCGGTGACGGCCCCCCGCCATTCCTCGATCCTGCGGATCCGCTCCTTCAGGAGGGCCACCACCTCGGCCCTCGGCAGGTCGACGATGGAGCCGATGGCCGCCGACTGGACGTCCATCTTCTGGTCGTACGACGTCAGGGACTCACGCAGGAGCGACAGGAACTCCTCGGTGCCCTTGTCCGTGATCTCGTACTCGGTGCGCGGCGGGCCACCCGCCGTGGACGGCGCGATCTCGTGCGCGTGCAGCAGTCCCTGCTTCGCCATCTGCTTGAGCGCGTGGTAGATCGAGCCGGGCTTGGCGTTGGACCACTCGTGCGCGCCCCAGTACTCCAGGTCGTTGCGCACCTGGTAGCCGTGGGCCCGCCCGTGCTGGCGGACGGCGCCGAGCACCAGGAGACGGATCGCTGACATGCGGTCCACATTAGGACCCGCCGCCTGCCTCCTACGACGCGCCCTGCTCCTCGACGGCCCGTCTCACCCCCAGGACGTGCCCTGCTCCTTGGCGACCAGTTCGAAGGCGGTCGCGCCGTCCAGGGACTCGCGGACGATGTCGGCGTGGCCGGCGTGCCGGGCGATCTCCTCGACGAGGTGGAGCAGGAGCCAGCGCATGGAGACGTCGCCCTTGGGGAACCAGGGGGCCTCGGGCAGCGGGAAGGTGTCGTCCATGGAGCCGACGGAGCGGATGAACTCCTCGGTCTCGCGGGCCACTCCGTCCCAGAAGGCGAGGGTCTCGGCCACCGTCTCGCCCTCGACGAGCCGGAAGCTGTCTCCCCAGGTCTCCTGGGTACGCGCCCGCTCGTTGGGCTTCTGCTGGGCCATCCGCAGCCAGTTCAGCTCGCACTCGGCGACGTGCTTGACGAGACCGGACAGCGACAACTCGCTGGCACTGGGCGTGCCCGCCGCCTGCTCGTCGCTCAGTCCGAGCACCGCGCGCCGCAGGCCGCCGCGCTGGGCCTCGACGAAGGCCAGCAGGGCCCCGCGCTCGTCTCCGGGTGCCTCTGCGGGAACATGAGTGACCATGACCGGCCGCCTTTCATCGCTTCTTCCTGCCGGGCACCTGCTGCCCGACACCGATGAAGCTACGGGCCCTTGCGGTCAGGTTCTGTCCGCAAGGGCCCGGCGAAAAGCGCGAAGTCTCAGCACTCGGAGAAGACTTCAGAACGGGAAGAAGCTCCGCCCGTGCTGTACCGAGATCCACTTCTGTGTGGTGAACGCGTCGACCACAGCGTCGCCGTTCAGGCGGCCGATGCCCGAGTTCTTCTCGCCGCCGAAGGCGACGATCGGCTCGTCGTGGACGGTGCCGTCGTTCACGTGGAACATGCCGGTGTCGATCTGCTTGGCGAAGGCGACTCCGCGCTCGACGTCGGCGGTGTGGACGGCGCCGCTGAGCCCGTACGGGGTGTCGTTGGCGATGCGGACCGCCTCCTCCTCGCCGTCGAAGGGCACGAGGATGGCCACCGGGCCGAAGATCTCCTGCTGCAAGAGGGACGATTCGGCGGGCAGGCCGGTCAGGACGCTCGGCGAGACGAGGTTGTCGGTCGCGGTGCCGTGCACCAGGGCAGTGGCTCCCTCGGCGATCGCCTGGTCGACCACGCTCGTGAGAGCGTCCGCCTGCGAGGAGTTGATGACCGGGCCGATGACCGTCTGCGGGTCGCTCGGGTCGCCGACCTTGAGCGTCCTGACCTTGGCGACGAACTTCTCGGTGAACTCGGCCTCGATCGAGCGGTCCACCAGGATGCGGTTGGCGGCCATGCAGACCTGGCCCTGATGGACGTACCGGCTGAAGACCGCCGCGTCGACCGCGTAGTCGATGTCCGCGTCCTCCAGGACCACCAGGGCGCTGTTGCCCCCGAGTTCGAGGATCGAACGCTTGAAGTGCGCGGCGCAGACGGTGGCCACGTGGCGGCCGACCTTGTCGGAGCCGGTGAAGGAGATGACCTTCGGGACCGGGTGCTCGATGAAGGCGTCACCGATCTCGGCGATGTCGGTGATCACGACGTTCAGCAGGCCGGCGGGCAGGCCCGCGTCCTCGAAGACCTTGGCGACCAGGGAACCGCCGACGATCGGGGTGTTCTGGTGCGGCTTGAGGACCACGGCGTTGCCGAGGGCGAGCGCCGGGGCGACGGACTTGATCGACAGCAGGAAGGGGAAGTTGAAGGGGCTGATGACGCCTACGACGCCGACGGGCACGTTGTAGACGCGGTTCTCCTTGCCGTCGGCCGGCGAGGGGATGATCTTGCCCTCGGGGCGCAGCGCCCACTGGACCGACTCGCGCAGGAACTCCTTGGCGAGGTGGAGTTCGAAGCCCGCCTTGGTGTGGGTGCCGCCGAGTTCGGCGATGATCAACTCGATGATCTCCGCCTCGCGCTCCTCGATGATCCGCAGGGCGCGCTCGAAGACGGTACGGCGCGCGTACGGGTTGGTGGCGGCCCATGCCTTCTGGGCACGCTCGGCTGCGCGGTAGGCGTCGTCGACCTCTTCGACCGTGGCTATCGTGATCGACGCCAGCTTCTCGCCGTCGTACGGGTTGAAGTCGATGATGTCCCAGGAGCCGGTCCCCGGGCGCCACTCACCGTCGATGTACTGCTGGGCCAGGTCGGTGAAGTAGGACGACATGTACTCCCTCTATCCCTCAATCCCTGCGCTGCCGAAGCAGACATCCGACCAACGCCTGATCGGACGTCATCGTACTTGTGTCTCAAGGGACTTGGAGAACACCTCGGGAGATCCTGTGAAGAATCCCAGGAAATCCTGGAAAGTTCCCACAGGGTCCTCACGGGGTTCTCAGGAGAGCTGGAGCAGTCCCCTGAGCAGGTCACGGCTCTCCGACGGACCCGGGCTGTCCTGCTGCAACTGCTTGAGCGCGCTCTCGTACTGGGTGACGTCCTCGCGCTTGTCCAGGTAGAGCGCGCTGGTGAGCTGCTCCAGGTAGACGACGTCGGACAGGTCGGACTCGGGGAAGCTGAGGATGGTGAAGGAGCCGCTCTCTCCCGAGTGGCCGCCGAAGCTGAACGGCATGACCTGAAGTCGTACGTTCGGACGCTCCGACACCTCGATCAGATGCTGGAGTTGTCCGCGCATCACCTCGCGGTCGCCGTACGGGCGGCGCAGTGCGGCCTCGTCGAGGACGATGTGGAACTCGGGGGAGCTCTCGGCGACGAGGTACTTCTGGCGCTCCAGGCGCAGTGCCACGCGCCGGTCGATGTCGGCGGCGCTCGCACCCTTCATGCCGCGCGTGACGACCGCGTGCGCGTACGCCTCGGTCTGCAACAGGCCATGTACGAACTGCACTTCGTACACCCGGATCAGGTGGGCCGCGCCCTCCAGGCCGACATAGGTCGGGAACCAGCTGGGCAGGACGTCCGAGTAACTGTGCCACCAGCCCGCGACGTTGGCTTCCTTCGCGAGGGACACCAGGGACGTGCGCTCGGCCTCGTCCATGATGCCGTAGAGCGTCAGCAGGTCCTCGACGTCGCGCGTCTTGAAGCTCACCCGTCCCAACTCCATGCGGCTGATCTTCGATTCGGAGGCGCGGATCGAATAACCGGCCGCTTCACGGGTGATTCCACGCGCCTCTCGCAGGCGCCTGAGATGTGATCCGAGCAGCATGCGCCGCACCACCGAGCCGCTCGACTCACCAGCGCTCACGTTCGTCCGCCTCCCCAACCGTCTCCAGGGGCCGCAGTCTGCCACTAAAACACTTCGAGCTGTACTCGTTCGGTTACAGAAATGGAAAGGATTCAAAGGACTGCCACAGGAACAGACCACATGACGGACAACAAGAGTGAAGAAGGTGACAGAAGAAATGAGCAAGAACTGGTAGAGGAAGGTCCAATTCGGGCGCGTGCACGTGCATCTGCCCTTGCATCTGCTCTGCGCATTCGGAACCATGGTCCTCGCGCCACCGCTGCATCGCAACGACCGCGAACACCCGGGAGTGCCTCGCATGGGGACGAATGGATCGACCATGCTCGAGCCCTTACGGCAGGGACTTCCGCCGCTCGATCCTGCGGCCGTGTCCAACGCCGCTTCCTGCGCCCTGCCCGCCCGCTACGAAGCGGTGCGCGAGGCGCGGCAGTTCACCCGCAGCACGCTCGACCAGTGGGAGGTCGGCGACCGCTTCGACGATGCCTGTCTGGTGGTCTCCGAGCTCGTCACCAACGCGCTGCGGCACGCACTGCCCTCGGACACGCCTCGCCCGGAGGACCAAGGGCCGCCCGTGCGGCTGCACTTGATGCGGTGGACCGAGCGTCTGGTGTGTGCGGTGCGCGACCCCAGTCACGACAGCCCGGTCGCGGGCGACTCGGAGGACTTCTCGGCGGAGTCGGGCCGCGGCCTCTTCCTGGTCGACTCGTTCTCCGACAGCTGGGGCTGGCACCCGCTCGCGGGGACCCTCAACGGCAAGGTCGTCTGGGCACTTTTCCAGCTGCCGTCGGCTCCGCCCGCGGCCCCTTGCGACTAAGGAACCGCGGCGCCTTTCGGCGCCGCGGTTCTACGCGCGTTACTCACTGATCTGCGGCGATCACGCTCGGTTGGGTGGTCAGGCGCCCGCGACCAGGTGGTCGAACTCGCCGTCCTTGACGCCCAGGAGCATGGCCTCGATCTCGGCGCGTGTGTAGACGAGCGCGGGCCCGGTGGGGAACCGCGAGTTCCGCACGGCGACGTCGCCGCCCGGCAGCCGCGCGAACTCCACGCAGGAACCCTGCGAGTTGCTGTGCCGGCTCTTCTGCCAGGCCACTCCGTTCAGCGCGGTCGCAGCCATGCCGTTGTACACGTCATCCACGAAATCCACGTCGTACACGTCGTGGTCCACAGGTCGCTCCCCGGTCGTGCAGTGGCTGATGTGGCCATTGATGCAGTGGTCAACTGACCCGGATCATAGCTCTGTTCATGTGCAGATGCATGGGCAGATGCACGTGCACGCGGGGTGGTCCTGCGGTTACAGCTTTTACCGGCCTTTTGACTACCGGCGGTTGTCCAGACGACTACAGCTGGTCCCCAGCGCATTCCCGGAAGATCGCATCGCACACGATCTCCGGCCCCCGTGTCTGTATGTAAGAGACGCACGAGGCAGCCACTGTGTTCCAACCTCCTTGAAACCTCGACAAATAGGTACCGGACAAAGCTGAGGGCTCCCTACGTGTGACGCACAGGGAACCCCCAGCAACATGTGCCCCTCGGCCGGCCGGCCCACTGGTCAGCGGCTTGAATACGGCAGCAGCGCCATCTCCCGGGCGTTCTTGATCGCGCGGGTCAGCATCCGCTGCTGCTGCGCCGTCACGCGCGTGACGCGGCGACTGCGGATCTTGCCCCGGTCCGAGATGAACCGGCGCAGCAGGTCCGTGTCCTTGTAGTCGATGTACGTGATCTTTTCGCGGTCCAGCGGATTGGGGCGGGGCTTCGCGGGCTTGCGCTCGGGCTTGCGGGCCATGGCCATGGGGTCAGACCTCCAGGAGGGTGTCGAAGGCGGGCGGGAGCTGCTTCCAGGCGGCGCGCCCCCCGGCGTACTCGGCGTCGGTCAACAGGCAGGACTCCAGGAGCAGTTCGAGGCCGTCGCGGTCCAGACCCGGGGACGTGAAGACCAGGTGCTGGCAGCAGTCGCCGTGCTCCGGGTGCCAGTCGAGGGCTGCGGCGGCCCGGCGCACCGGCGGGACCAGGTCCCACGCCGCGTCCGGCAGCGAGGCGAGCCACGGGCCCGCGCTCTCCACACAGAGCGCACCCCCGGCCGCGTCCCAGTGCAGCAACGTGTCGGGCCGGTCGGCGAGCCAGAACCGCCCCCTGCTGCGCGCCGCCGCACAGCACAGATCCTCCAGCGCCTCATACAGCCGCTCCGGGTGGAACGGACGCCGACGGTGCCATACGAGGGTGGCGACCCCGCACTCGTCGGCCTCGGCCGGGAGTCGTGCACAGGCGGGATGCTGGGCGGCGGCAGCCGCGTCGACGTCGAAACCGGCGAGGGCGGCTTCGGCGAGGGGAGAGCGGGGAGCCGGCGTCAGGTTCGGGATCGGCGTCGGCGTCGGCGTCGGCGTCGGCGTCGGCGTCGGCGAGTCGAAGTCCCCCTCTCCGATCGGCACTTGCCGGGCCGTCGGATGCTCCCCGGTCGGCACCTGCCGCGCCGACGGATGCTCCCCGATCGGCACCTGCCGCGCCGACGGATACTCGCCGATCGGCACCTGCCGCGCCGACGGATGCTCGCCGATCGGCACCTGTCGCGCCGTCGGATGCAACTGCGCCAGCAGCGCACGGTCCTCGTCGTCGGCCTCCTCGGAGGGGGCGATGGCGAGGACGGGCGCGTACTCCAGCTGGCGGGCGAAGGTGTCGGCGACCGTGCGCTGGTCGGAGGCGGCCGCGGCGAGGCCGCCGTCGGCGAGGTCGTCGCCGTTGCCGAGGTAGGGCAGCAGGAGGGCCGGGTCGACGGCGGTGATCACGCCGGTCAGCGTGAGACCGCCGGCCGCCACGACCTCGGCCATCGCCCTCGGCTCCACCGAGTCCCACAGCTCCACGATCGCGAGCTGGGTGAGCCCCGCCTCCGCGAGTCGCTCCAGCTCCGGCACCAGGTCCTCGCGCAGGGCGCAGCACGCGCAGTCGTTGACGAGGGGTGCCTCACCCACGGACAGCACGCCGGTGGCGTCGCGGATCGTACGGACGACCGTGCCCGCCGCGGCCGTCGCCAGGTCGTGGTGGAGCGCGACACTCCCCGGTACGTCCGTCAGCAGCCTCTCGACGGCGGCCCTGCGGGCATCGGCGTGCAGTCCGCCGACGATCGCGACGGACAGCCCCCCGCCTGCCATCAACGGCCCCCGCGCTTGCCGAACCGTCGCTCGAAGCGCTCCACCCGGCCGGCGGTGTCCAGCACGCGCGCGTTGCCCGTGTAGAAGGGGTGGCTCACGTTCGAGATCTCGACGTCGAAGACCGGGTAGGTGTTGCCGTCCTCCCACTCGATGGTCTTCCCGCCCGCCGTGGCGGCGAGCGTGGAGCGGGTGAGGAAGGCGTGGTTCGCGGCGCGGTCGCGGAAGACGACGGCGCCGTAGGACGGGTGGATTCCTTCGCGCATGACGGTCAGCGCTCCTCTCGGAAATCGACGTGCCGGCGGACGACCGGGTCGAACTTGCGCAGGACCATCCGGTCCGGGTCGTTCCGGCGGTTCTTGCGGGTGACGTACGTGTAGCCGGTCCCGGCCGTGGACCGGAGTTTGACGACCGGACGGAGTTCGTTGCGTGCCATGCTGATATCTTACTGAACATGAATCCCATTACCAACCAGCGACCTGGAGAGGTGCGTCACCCTTGTCCGCCCACTGCATGCTGACCGGTGCCCAGCCGGGCTTCGGCAATCGGATCTCCCACTCCCACCGGCGCACCGCACGCCGTTTCGACCCCAACATCCAGCGCAAGCGCTACTGGCTGCCGAGCGAGGGCCGCCACGTACGGCTACAGCTGAGCGCACGCGGGATCAAGACGATCGACACGATCGGCGTCGAGGCGGCCGTGGCGCGGATCCGCGCCCGAGGGGTGAAGGTCTGATGGCGAAGAAGAGCAAGATCGCGAAGAACGACGAGCGGCGGCAGATCGTCGCGCGGTACGCCGCCCGGCGGGCCGGGCTGAAGGAGGTCATCCGCAGGGCGTCCTCCAGCGAGGCCGAACGGCTCGCCGCCCAGGAGGAGTTGCGCAGGCAGCCGCGCGACGCCAGCGCCACCCGCGTACGCAACCGGGACAGTGTGGACGGCCGGCCCCGCGGCTATCTCCGTACCTTCGGGCTCTCCCGGGTGAATCTGCGTGCGCAGGCGCACGCGGGATTTCTTCCCGGGGTCCGTAAGTCCTCCTGGTAACTTGCTGCGGTCGTTCCGGCGACCCCGGCATCTTCTCCACCCTTATCTCCACCCTTGGGGGCTTCAGTGACTTCGGCGACCTTCCCGCGGCGTCGGGCACGTATCGCGGCAGCGTCCGCGGTCACGGGCCTGACGGCCGCGCTCGTGCTGACCGGTTGCGGCAGCGGCGACGGTTCCACGGACGACTCCGCGAGCCCCAGCGCGTCCGGGAGCGGATCGGCCTCGGCCGACACGGGCGGTGGCTCCGGAGCCGCCACTCCCTCCGGCGGCAAGCTGGAGGGCAGTTGGCTGGCCACGACGGACGGCAAGGCCGTGGCGTTGGTGATCACCGGCACGCAGGCGGGGCTCTTCGAGACCGGCGGCACGGTGTGCAGCGGCAGTGCGGGCAAGGAGTCGGGCATGCAGATGATCCGTCTCACCTGCACGAACGGCAACAAGGACCGCGCGGTCGGGATGGTCGACTCGGTCAGCGGTACGACCATGAAGGTCACGTGGCAGGGCGACCTCGGGGCGGAGTCGTACACGAAGTCCGAGGGCGGGCAGCTGCCTTCGGGGTTGCCTACGGGGTTGCCTACGGGGTTGCCTACGGCGAGCTTGGGCTGACCCTGCCGGAGGCTTGTGGCTCGGGTGGCTGATGGACGGACCGCGGAATCCTTCGGGTGCCGCAGCCCGTCCGTGTTCGTGGACACGTCGGCCGTCTCGTGGGGGGCGGCGGTGTCGAGGGTCTCGGAGAGTTCGGCGACGGAGTTCGGGAGAAGGGCGGCGCTCCGGCGGACCGCCGCTTCGGGCCCACCCTCGGGGACACCCGCGCTGTCCCGGCCTCCCGGGCCTCGCGTACGGCCTCCGAACGCGGGACACGGCTCTCGCGTACGGCATCCCCACGCAGGACGTACCTCTCGCGTACGACGTCCCAGCGCAGGACGTGCCCCTCGCGTACGGCCTCGGTGCCCTGTTCGGTGGCCGTGCGCAGCGCCTCGGCGAAGCGGGCGCCCACCGGGACGGGGAGCCGGGACCGGGAGCGGGACGGGGTCGGGACGGGGGCCGGGAGACGAGACGGCCGGGGGTGGTGGAGCGGGAGTACCGCGTTGTGCGTGATGATCCTCGGAGCAACGTCACGATCTCAGGGGAACCAAAACATGCGCGCCATACCGATCGCCGTCACCGCACTCGTCGCGGCCCTCACTCTGACCGCCTGCGGGGGTGGCGGCGATGACGACGGCGGTACGAAGGCCACGGCCTCGCCCGCCTCCGACGCTTCCGCCGCCTGCAAGGTCGGCCAGGTCGGCATTGAGGTCGACCCCGCCAGTGCCGCCCCGGCCGCCGGCGACACCGGCATCGTGCCCGTCACGATCACCAACACCGGCGCCCAGTGCACGCTGGAGGGCTTCCCCGGCGTCGGCCTGACCTCCGGCGAGGTCTCCGCGACCGTTGCCGGTGACGAGGCCGCGCAGCCGGAGAAGCTGACCCTGGCGAAGGACGACACCGCGACCTTCACCATCACCTACGTACGGGGCGAGGCGGCCGGCGCCGGCAGTCTCGACGCCAAGACGGTGCAGATCAGCCTGCCCGGCGACGCCGCGACCCAGGACTTCCCGTGGTCGTACGGCCCCCTCGCCGGGAAGGCGGGGAAGACCGCGGCGGATGCCCCGGACGCCTCGGTGAGCCCCTTCCAGCACGCGGGCGACTGAGTCGCGGGGTCAGGGGATCGGGCGACGCCCCCTGACCTGCGCCCGGTCCGCCGCCGCGGCGCCTTCCTGCCAGCCGGTCTCGTCGGTCACCCCGCGCAGCCGAGTGGTCACCGTCTCGGGGAACATCCGCTCCATGTGGTCCGTGACCGCCACCTCGCGGGCCACCAGAACCGGCAGCAACTCGCCCACCGCGGAAGCCACTTGGCTCTCCGCGGCGGACGCGAGCCGGTCGCCGATCCGGTGCGCGTACGCGGCCAGGAACGACTGCCGGAAGGTCTTCGTACGCTTCCGTCCCCCCGCCCGCTGCGCCGCCTCCGCCTTCGTCATCGCGGCCGTGGCCTGCACCAGCAGGGAGGTGTAGAGGAGTTCGACCGCCTCCAGGTCGGGTTCGAAGCCGACGACGGTCGAGAAGCCGAGGAAGTCGTTCCACACGGCGCGACAGCGGTTCGCCCCGGCCACCGCGTCCAGGAGTACCGCCTTGGCCGTCTCGTACGGCGGCTCGACCCCGATCCGGCAGGCTCCGGGCGCGTCCTTGGCATGCGTACGGGCCGCCAGCAGTGCCTCGTCGATACTGTGCCGCGCCATCAACTCCTGCGCCTTGGCGCTCAACGCCTCCGCCTCCTCCGGGAATCCGGTCGCCTCCGCCTTCGCCAGCAGCGCGCGGATTCGGGTGAGCATGCGGGAGTCCTGTGGGGCGGTGGCGGTCCCCTCCGATACGTCCAGTGGCTCGATGGTGGGGAGCCGGAGGAGGAGTCGGTACAGCTCCAGGGCGGCCGTGGCGTAGGAGAAGCGGTCGGTGCGGGGCGGCTGTGCGTCCAGGTCTTCGAGCTGGGCCGTCCAACGGGGGCCGCGGGGCTCGTGGTTGCCGCTCACGATCAGCGCGGACATCAGACGTACGTGTACGTCCTCCAGCTCGCGGCGGACGAACCGTACGAGATCCGCGGGCTGCCAGCCGCGCCGCCACGCCCCCGCGACGAACTCCTCGCCACGCCGGGCGAGTTCGGCATCGGAGGCGGGGTCGGCGGCGAGCATCGAGGCGCCGGTGTCGAGGGCCGCGTCGGAGTCGGCATAGAGGGCTGCCTCGAAGGCGCGCTCCACGGTGGTGGACGTACTGCTGCTCATCCCTCGATCGTGCCACGGGCGGGGCCCTGCCCTCCCGAAGGCCCTGGTGGTCGTACTGGCCCTACCCCCGGAGACCCGCTGGTGGTCGTACTGGCCCCACCCCCGGGAGACCCGCTGGTGGTCGTGTCCTGGCGGCCTCCGGACGGTTCGCTGGAGGGCATGGACACCACCACAGCCGTACGTATCCGATCTCTGCGCCGTGACCACGGCGCCGTCAACGCCCTGGACGTCCTGGCCCCGCCGAGGGAGCTGGTGGAGGGGGAAGGCCGGACGGCGGCCGTGGTCACGCACGATCCTGTGGCCCCTTCGGCGGCGGAGATCGCCGCGCACCGAGCGAGGCCGGCGGGTGCGACGTGCTGACCCTGGCCTTGTCCTCCTTGCGTATCCGCTGGGCCTCCTTCCTCGGTTCCTTTGTCGCCGTCGCGCTCGGGGTCGCCGTGATGACGGCGATGGGGCTGGGTCTCGCCGCCTCCCTCGGCTCGCCCGCCCGTGCGCCGGAGCGGTTCGCGTCCTCGCCGGTGGTGGTGATGGGCCGGGACACGCTGACCGTGGAGGTGCAACGCGGGCCGGGCACCGCCCTCGTGTCGAAGAAGCTCGCGCATCCACACCCTGTGGACAGTGAACTGATCGGCGAGCTGAGGGAATTGGGGCAGGTGCGGCTGGACGGAACGGCACGGGACGCGGTCGGTGTCGATGCTCCCGTCGCGGCCGTACGGGAACTGGTCGGGACCCGTGGCCGTGTCCTGACCGGCGCGGACCGCCACCAGGCCGACCCGTCCGCCGCGCGCGACGCCGAGGCGCTGGTCGGGATCGACTCCCTGCTGGGCACCGCGGCCGGGGTCGCGGCCTTCGTGTCGGCGTTCGTGACGGCGTCGACGTTCGCCTTCGTGGTGGCCCTGCGGAGGCGGGAGTTCGGGCTGCTGCGACTGGTCGGGGCACTGCCCGGACAGGTGCGGCGGCTCCTGCTCGGGGAGGCGCTCGCGGTGGGGCTCATGGCCTCGGCGGTGGGATGCGTACTCGGGTCCTGGGCGGCGCCGCGGCTCGTGCGGGCGCTGGTGGAGGGCGGGGTGGCGCCTGCGTGGTTCGCGCTGCGCGGGTCGGGGAGTGGGCCGTATCAAGTCGCCTTCACGGTCGGTGTGTTGGTTGCGGTCACCGGAACGTGGTCGGCCTCGCGGCGGGCGGGCCGTGTCGCCCCACTCGAAGCCCTGCGCGAGGCGTCCGTGGACACGGGCGTGATGCCGTGGTCCCGGCGGGTGATCGGTTTCACGCTGCTCACGGCCGGACTCGGGCTGCTGGCCTGGACGTTGGGAACGGATCCGGCCGCACTGCTGAAGCGCAAGACGTACGTGACACAGCCGATGGTTCTGATCACCGCGGTGGCGGCGCTGGCACCGGTCCTGGTGCGTCCGGTCGTACGACTGGTGCGGCTGGACCGGCTCCCCGGGGCCGTCGGGCTGCTGATCCGCGCGAACGCGTCCTCGTCCGTGCGGCGAACTGCCGCCGTGGCGGCCCCCGTTCTGGTGACGGTCGCGCTGGCGGGCTCGCTGCTGGGGTCGGCGGCGACGGTGACGGAAGCGAAGGCGGCGGAGGTTCGGGAGCAGACGCAGGGTCAGTTCGTCGTGACCGGGGAGAGGTTGGAGGTGGCGCGGGTGGCCGGGGCGACCGTGTCCGGGACGGCCTCCACCGCGGTCTTCGTACGGGAGGAAGGAACCGCCCTCGTACGGTCCGATGCCCGGGCGGTGAGCGATGTGGCGGCGTTCGCGTCGCTGACCCGGCTTCCGGTGGTGGCGGGCGACGTAGGCGATCTCGACGACCGTTCGATCGTCGTGAACGAGGAGTGGGAGCGGCACGAGGTGGGCTCCTGGGTCCGGGTCTGGCTCGGGGACGGAACCCCCGCCCGGCTGCGTGTCGCCGCGGTGCTGGCGCGCGGGACGGGTGACAGCGGCGCGTACGTGACCTCGGCGAACGCGCCGGGCGCCACGGTCGACCGGCTCGACGTGCGGGTGGCGCGCGGTGCGGACCCGGCGACGGTCGCGGCGGCGCTGCGGTCCACCGGCGGGACGGTGCGGTCCACCTCGGCGTGGCTCGCCGCCACCCTTCCGGGCGCCGGCCCGCAGACCCGGCTGGGGCTCCTGGTCGTCCTCGGCATCACCCTCGTCTATGCCGCGATCTCACTCGCCGGAACCCTGCTGATGGCCACGTCCGTCCGGCACGCCGAACTGCGGTCACTACGGCTCGCGGGAGCCACCCACGGACAGGTACTGCGCGTGGTCGCGGGCGAGGCCGCGCTGGGGATCGGCGTGGGGGCCCTGCTCGGGGGCGCCGTCGCCGGGCTGAACCTCGCGGGGCTGGCGGCGGCGCTGGGGCGATTGTCGGCGCCGGTGGGGGTGGAGGCGCCGTGGGGGGTGCTTGCGGGGTGCGTGGGGGTGTGTCTGGCGGTGGGGGTGGGAGCTGCGGTGGCAGCAGCCTGGAGGCGGAGGTGATCACCATCCGGCCCGTCCGGCGCCGGAGGACGACACAGCACCATCGCGATTGCCCACCCGCCCGTGAAGGCGGTGCTCTTCAGCTCCGGGCGAGAGATCTTTCAGCCCGGCCGGGGTTAGAGGTTTTCAGCCCGGCCGGGGTTAGAGATCTTCCAGCCCGGCCGAGGCTGGAGGTCTTCAGCCCGGCCGGGGTTAGAGATCTTCAGCCCGGCCGAGGCTGGAGGTTTTCAGCCTGTCCGGCGTTTGAGGACGAGGCCGTTCAGGCCGACGCGGGGGCCTGAGGGCGGCAGCCCCCAGGAACAAGGGACGGGCAGGGGCGGAGGGGGCGAAAACAGCCCTGCCGGCACCGGGCTCGCCCCCTTCCGGCGGACACCCACACAAGGGTGTCAACCCGGGGTTGACACCCCCCGGCTGCCAACCTACGGTTGACGCATGACGACGAATCAACCCGCCCCGACATCGACATCCATCCGTCTCGACGACCTCATCGACGCCATCAAGAAGGTCCACACCGACGCACTGGACCAACTCCAGGACGCGGTGATCGCCGCCGACCACCTGGGCGACGTCGCCGACCACCTGATCGGCCACTTCGTGGACCAGGCCCGCCGTTCGGGCGCCTCCTGGACGGACATCGGCAAGAGCATGGGCGTCACCCGCCAGGCCGCCCAGAAGCGCTTCGTCCCGAAGGCCGAGGCAGACCTGGACCCCAGCCAGGGCTTCAGCCGTTACACCCCCCGCGCCCGGAACGTGATCATCGCCTCGCAGAACGAGACGAAGTCCGCGGGCAACGCCGAGATCCTCCCCGCACACCTCGTCCTCGGCCTCCTCGTCGAACCCGAGGGGATCGGCGCGAAGGCGATCACCGCACAGGGCGTGACCCTGGACGCCGTACGCGAGGCGGCGACGGCGGCGCTCCCCCCGTCCGTCGGCGAGGTGCCGGCACTCATCCCGTTCGCACCCCCGTCCAAGAAGGCCCTCGAACTCACCTTCCGTGAGGCACTCCGCCTCGGCCACAACTACATCGGCACCGAACACATCCTCCTGGCCCTCCTGGAGTTGGAGAACGGCGAGGGAGTCCTCAGCGGAGTCGGCGTGGACAAGGCGGCAGCCGAGGAGTACATCGCCCACGTGATCGCGGAGATCGTGAAGGCGCGAAAGGAGAGCACCGACTGATCGGACCTGGAGTCGGAGCCGGAGTCGGACCCCGCGCGACACCGCCTGCGTCCTCATTGTCAGACCCTCCTGCGAGACTCGGAATCATGACCGACCGGTGGGCTCTCGCACCGGCCGAGGACGGTGGCGCCGAGGTCGCCCCCCTCGGCCCGGACGGGCTGCCCGCGGGCCCGGTGTGCAGGGAGCCGGATCTCGTCGACGCCGTGCGGACACGGCCGGACGTGACCCGGTGGGTCTGGCGGTCCACGGCCGACGTATATCCGCGACTGCTCGCCACGGGGGTGCGAGTGGAGCGGTGTTACGACATCGAGGCCGCCGAGACGCTGCTCCTCGGCCACGAGGGACGGCTCGGCGAACCCCGGTCGGCAGCCGCCGCGCTCGCGAGACTGCGCGGCGGCCCCGTACCGCCGGACCCGCCCCAGCGCTCGGCGGAACCGGGCTCGCAGTCGTCCCTCTTCGAACCGCGCCCGGTCCACGTACCCCTGGCAGACCTCCTGGAGGTGTACGCGGATCAGCGCCGCCGCCATGACGCGACCGCGCTCCCCGAGCGGATGCACCTGCTGACCACGGCCGAGTCGGCGGGGATGCTGGTGGCCGCCGAGATGAACGAGTCGGGGCTGCCGTGGAGCGCGGACGTCCACCGGGAGGTGCTGCACGAACTGCTCGGCGAACGGTATGCGGGCGGGGGCGAACCCCGGCGCCTCGCCGAGCTCGCGGAAGAGGTCTCGGCGGCCTTCGGGAGACGGGTCAGACCCGACCTGCCCGCCGACGTCATAAAGGCCTTCGCGCAGGCCGGCATCAAAGTCAGGTCGACCCGGCGCTGGGAGATCGAGTCCATCGACCATCCGGCCGTGAAGCCGCTGATCGAGCACAAGAAGCTGTACCGGATCTGGGTGGCGCACGGCTGGTCCTGGCTCCAGGACTGGGTGCGGGACGGGCGGTTCAGACCGGAGTACCTGCCGGGCGGGACGGTCACCGGCCGCTGGGTGACCAATGGCGGCGGGGCGCTGCAGATCCCCAAGGTGATCCGCCGCGCCGTGGTCGCCGACCCCGGCTGGCGGCTCGTCGTGGCCGACGCCGACCAGATGGAACCCCGGGTACTCGCGGCGATCTCCCGCGATCCGGGGCTGATGGAGGTCGCGGGCCGCGAGAGCGACCTGTACCAGTCGGTGTCGGACCGGGCCTTCTCCGGTGACCGGGCGCAGGCGAAGCTCGCCGTGCTGGGCGCGGTGTACGGGCAGACGTCCGGTGACGGGCTGAAGAACCTCGCCCTGCTGCGCCGACGCTTTCCCAAGGCCGTCGCCTACGTGGACGACGCGGCCCGCGCGGGCGAGGAGGGGCGGCTCGTCCGGACCTGGCTCGGGCGTACGTGCCCTCCGGCGGCCGGCGCGTCCGAGTCCGGCGCTTCGGAGGAGGCGGGTCTGCCGCAGGACGACCCCGCCGAGACCACCGGCGACCGGACGGCCTGGGTCCCGGGCTACGCATCCTCCGACTCCCGCGCCCGCGGCCGCTTCGCCCGCAACTTCGTCGTCCAGGGCAGCGCCGCCGAATGGACCCTGCTGGTGCTCGCCGCCCTCCGGCGCAGCTGCGCCGACCTCGCCGCCGAGCTGGTCTTCTTCCAGCACGACGAGGTGATCGTGCACTGCCCCGCCGAGGAGGCGGAGACCGTGGTGACCGCGATCCGCGCGGCGGCCGACCTCGCGGGGCGCCTCACGTTCGGCGAGACACCGGTCCGTTTTCCGTTCACGACGGCGGTGGTGGAGTGCTACGCGGACGCGAAGTGAGGCGAGAGAAGCCGAGGCGAATAGCGAGTAGACGTCTGGACCTCGCTCGGGGAATGTGACGTTGGTGTCACGTCACAGCGGCCGGCCGAGCCAGGAGTTCCCTCAACTCCCCCAGCACCGAGGTGTCCGTCCCGTCCAGCGCTTCGAGGGCCGACCGCCACAGCTCATACGCCCCTTCGGCGTCCCCCTCCAAGCGCAGCAGCAGTCCGCGCTGGTGGCGTGCGAGTCCTTCGGTGTACCGGTCGGCGCGGCTGCCGGCGAGGCGCAGCAGCCGGTCGCACTCGCGGGCGGCCCTGGCGCGGAGCCCCACTCCACGCAGGGCGCGTACCAGTCCGAGCCGGGTCTGGGCCTCGCCGTGCCAGTCGCCGTGACTGCCGAGAATGCGCAGGCTCTCCTCGAAGTGCGGCAGGGCGGCGGCCGGTTCACCGAGGGTGAGATGGGCGTAACCGATGTTGCAGTGCGCGGAGTGCCGGATGATCACGTCGTCCAGGGCGTCACCGAGCGCGAGGCTCCGCTGGTGATGGTCGATGGCGGCCCGGGGGTCCGTGTGCTCGTACAGGTTGCCGAGGTTGCTGTAGGTGATGGCCTCGGTGTGCTGGTCTCCCAACCTCCTTGAGAGGCCGAGGCTTTGCAGCAGCGCCTCGCTGGACTCGTCGTGCCGGCCGAGCCCTTGGAGGAGCATGCCGCGGTTGTTCAGGCCTCGCCGCACCCACGACAGGACGCCGAGCCGCCGCCAGATCGCCAACGCCTCGTCGTTCAGCGCGAGTGCCTCGCCCGCGCGCCCGGTCATGAAGTGCAGCCCGGCGAGGTCCCCGAGCGCGTACGCCTCGGCGGCCTCGTCCCCGAGCCGCCGCGCGGCGCCGAGCGCGGCCCGCTGGAGCACCTCCGCCTCGGCGACTCGTCCGCTGCGTTGGGCGTACGGGTGGAGCAGCCGCACCAGGACGGGGATGTACGCGCTCACCCGCGCGTAGCGCTCCACCAGCGCCACCACGTTCTCCAGTTCCAGATCGCCCCAGGTAAAGGCCTCCTTGGCGGAGGCGAACGGCAGAGTCGTCGCGACGTCCGCCGCGTGAGCGTGCGGCTGCGACGCGGTCGGCGTGCCGCGGTCGTCGCGGTCCAGGCCCGGTTCGACGATCGCCGCGAGGGTGCGCGCGGCGACGGCGGCGTACCAGCGGAGGGCGCGCTCCGCGGGGACGGGGACCTCTGCCTCGGGGACCGTGCGGCCGCCGATCCCCTCGGTAGCCGTCCCACCGATCTCCTCGGTAGCCGTCTTGCCGACTGCCTCGGTAGCCGTCTTGCCGACTGCCTCGGTAGCCGTCTTGCCGACTGCCTGGGTAGGCGTCTCGTCGACCGCCTCCTGCTCCAGCGGCGTCCCCGCGATCTCGCGGGCGAAGTCGCGGACGAGGTCGTGGGGTGCGTAGCGGCCGTACGCCGTCTCCTCAAGGAGGGCGACGTCGACGAGGCGGTCGAGGGCGGCCTCGGCACGGCGTTCGTCGGTGCCGGTGAGCCGGGCGAGGAGGTGGATCCCGTACGCGGGGAGGTCGACCGCGCCGATACGGCGCAGGGCGAGCGCCGCGTCCCGGTCGGCCTGCCGCTCCGAGGCGTGCAGCGCGTCATGGGCGACGGCCAGTGACCTGCGTACGCTCAGATCGTCGTACTCAAGATGGTGCAACCGTCCCTCTGTGGCGGCCAGTTGACCCGCGAGTGCGTCCGGTGTGAGAGCGCGGCGGGCGGCGAGACGGGCCGCGACGATACGGAGGGCGAGGGGCAGCCGGCCGGTGAGTTCGACGAGCGGGTGTCCGCCGTCGAGCCCCTCCTCCCGTCCGGAGATCGCGCGGAGCAGCGCCGCGCTGTCCTCGTCCGACAGCGGTGCCAGCGGGAAACGGTGCGCGCCGTCCAGTGCCGTGAGCGGCGAACGGCTCGTCACGATCACCGCGCACCCCGGTCCCGCGGGCAGCAACGGCCGTACCTGCCCCGCGTGCGCCGCGTCGTCGAGCACCATCAGCGTGCGGGTCGGCGCGAGCATCGACCGGAGCAACGCGGCTGCCGCGTCCGGGTGTTCGGGGATACGACGCGGATCCGTACCGAGGTCCCGCAGCAGCGCGGCCAGTGCCTGGCCAGGCGTGAGCGGGGCCATTCCGGGCGTGGCCCCGTGCAGGTTGACGTACAACTGCCCGTCCGGGAAACGCTCCCTCGTCCGATGCGCCACGTGCAGCGCGAGCGCGCTCTTGCCGACGCCGGCCATTCCGCTGATCACGGCGACGCCGGATCCAGGTCCGGTAGCGGCCGGGTGATCCGCGTCCAGAACCAGGCGCAGCGCCTCTCCTACCTCGCTTCGGCCGGTGAAGTGTGCGGGCGGGGGCGGGAGTTGGGCGGGGCGGGGGGTGGCGGGGCCGGGAGGGGTGGGACCAGGAAGGGTCGGACCAGGAGGGATCGGACCAGGTGGGGTGGGACCAGGTGGGGTGGGCTCCGCGGAACCGGACCTCTGGGAGCCCGCCTCCGGGAGGCCTGACTCCGGGGAGACGGGCACGGAGTTGACGGGCTCCGGGTTGACCGGCTCCGGGCCTAGGGGCTCCGGGCCTACGGGCTCCGGGCCTACGGGCTCCACGGAGCGGGACCCTGCGAAACGGGAGCCTGGGCGGCCGAACTCTAGGGATCCGGAGCCGGACCCCCAGGAACCGGACCCCGAGTCGCCCGCCTCTGCGCGATCGGACGCCTCCCGCTCGGCAGCCTCACGGCCCGACTCCGCCGCCTCCACCTCCGCCTCCACCCAGCCCGGGTGACGGACAGACCTCGGCGGCCCCTCCCGAAGAATCTCCAGGTGCGCCTCCCGCACCGCGGCGCCCGGCTCGACGCCGAGTTCCTCGACCAGGCGGGCCCGCAGGTCACGGTGGACGGCCAGGGCTTCGGCGCGGCGTCCGGTGCGGTGCAGTACGAGCATCAGCAGCCGGTGGAAGGCCTCGCGGAGGGGATGCTCGGCGACGTGGGCGGCCAACTCCGGTGCGAGAGGGACCAGTCGGACCGCCCCGGCGTCTCCGGCCCCCGCTCCGACAAGGCACAGCTCGGCCTCGTACCGCCACTCCAGGACAAGCAGCCGTGCCTCCGTGAGCCGCTGGACGAGCGCGTGGGCGCCGCCCTCGGGCGGAAGGCCGCTCAGGGGCGCGCCGCGCCACAGTGCGAGCGCGTCCATGGACTCCCGCAGTGCGCGCTGCCACTCGCGTCCGGCGTGCGCGGTGCGTGCCGCGGTGACGTGGCTGTGGAAGACGGAGACGTCCAACTCGTCCTCGCCGACGCGCAGAACGTAGCCCGGCGTTACAGCACGCAGCCGTTCCGGATCGTCGAGGAGGCGCCGCAGCCGTGTCACATGGTTCTGTAGGGAGGCCTGCGCGGAGGCCGGCGGCGCCTCGCCCCACAGCGCGTCCTTGAGCGCGTCGACCGAAACGACCCGGCCCGGCTCCAGCAGCAACGCGGCCAGCAGGGCGCGCATCTTGCCACCGCCGACCGACCGACTCTCGCCGTCGGCGCCGTACAGCACCGGTGGCCCCAGCAACCCGAACCGCAGTCCACGGCGCAGCCCGTCCCGCATAACGCCGCCCCACTGCCTTCCCGCGCGGCCACTCCACGCCGCACAACCAACCCGCCCACGCCCGCGGCGGCTTCCCGCCGACCGGCACTCGGCTCCCCCTGGAACCGTTGGCCGTCATGTTAGCGATCTGTTGGCGCGACCTGATGTGATCACAACATCGGATCTGGCCCGACGGCGCGCGCGTAGAACGCGTAACTCGGGGGAGTGTCGCCGCCGTGGCCGGATCCGGGGACGCGAGAGGTCCCGGTCGCCCGAGGTGAGCGACCGGGACCTCCGTCTGTCACGGCAGTCATAGGCCGTCCGCGCTCTCAAACTCCAACGTCACGCTCCTCGCCGTAAGGCCGTTCGGTCGAACCGCACCGCGTTGGCCAGGGCCGGAAACACCTCGGCGGACAACTCGTCACCGGCGGCACAGGCCAGTGCGGCGAGCACACCCTGTTCCATGGACACCTCATGGACAGGTCTCGGCCGCACCCCCGGGAAGGGCCAGGCCGAGACCTGTCCATCGCCATGCGCACTACGTGACCGAGCCCGGCCTCGACAGGCGTCGGGCGACCCCCACCGGTGCGGCTTGGGCACCGGGGGTGCCGGGTTCCTGCATGAAGTCGTACGGCGCCGTCGTGGCCGCCGGTGACGCGGGCTCGGAAAGGCGGGGCCGGGCAGCAGCGGAGGTTCACCACCCCTCGGCCCGCGACCGGCATTGCCCATAGCTGCATTGCCCATACTGGGAAGGCACACCGCTCCCCAGCCGCGAAGTGACCCATGCCCAAGCGCCCCACCACCACCCGTCCCACCGCCCCGGAAACAGTCTGGCTGGCAAGCGGACACCACACCTGGCCCACTCCGGAGGACATCCTTCGGAACAACCTGCGAAAGCTGAAGACCAGCGGGACGATCCAGGACTTCCTGGAGCCCGGATCGCCCCCGGAACCCGAACCAGACGCAGAAGCGGAAGCGGAAGCGGAAGCAGAAACTGGCGAGCGTGTATTCGAGGCCCGCTGGCACGTCGACGAAGCCGTCACGGTGCGGGCGCGGCTCACCACCGGTGTGCGCGAGCGCCCGGACCAGGAACCGCGATGGACGCTGGCGGCCGAGGCGGAGCGGCCCTGGGACCCCGCATGGCCCTCCCCCGCGACGATGTTCTGGCCGGAGACGAGTTCCGAGTCCTGGGACCACGACGTCGTGGCCGGACTCCGCCCGCAGCACATCAACCCGCTCCCGCAGGACGACGCGGCCCTGCGCCGCCTACTCAGGGACGCGGCACGCCGCAGTTGGAGCATCAACGTCGTCGTCCATGAGGCCATGACACCCGACGAGCGCGGGCTCCTCCCGCTGGCCCGCCTGCTTCCGCCCGGGCTGCGGCACCGCGTCGTGGAACACCGCGCCGCACCCGAACAGTTCCAGGCCGTCAACTGGGCCCTGTACGACCTGGGTGTACGGGTGCCGCGGGGCGGCGCCGTGATCCTGCCCGGCACACCTGCCCGGATCGGGTACGAGGCTCAGGACTTCGCCGTGCGCAGCGTGTTCCTCGACGGCTCGGAGCCGACGGAGCTCCTGGACAAGGTCGTCACGTTCGCCGCGCTGCCCTGGCCGCTGCCGGAGGACGCGGAGAAGGCCCTCACCGCTCTCCGGCGGGACTGGCACCTGGTGACCATCGAGGAGGAACTGGCGCACGCCCGCGCGCTGGTGGATTCCTACGCCGAAGCACTCGACGCCATGACCAGGTCGCGCGACCGGTACCGCGAGGCGACCGAACTCGCCCATGAGGCGCTGGCCGAGCTGAAGGAGCTCCGGCGGATCGCACCCGCGGGGCGCGAGACGTCGTACGGACAGCACGAGCGCCCGGTCACGGCCAACCCGCTGACGACCGCGATTCAGCGGCTCACCGGTCCCCTGCGATCCCGGCGCATGTCGGGCGACGAGGCGAACGCCCCGGACGCGCCCGGCTCCGAGGGCGAATCCCGCGAATCGGGCAGCGACCGCTGACTACCTGGCTCTTCACCCGCCAACCGGGCGGCAACCACTGACTGCCCGGCCTTTCGCTCGCCAACCGGGCGGCAACCACTGACTGCCCGACCCTTCACCCGCCAACCGGGCGGCGACCACGGCTTGCCCGGCCTTTCGCTCGCGGATCCGACGGCTGCCGCTGACCGCCCGACCCTCCCTCCGCGGATTTTCGGGTGGCGGGACACGGGAGGGGCGATTACAAAGGTTCAAAGTTCACATGACATGACATAAAGGTCCCCATCATGTCCAGCGCCCCGAAGTGGAGAAAACACATGGCTACCGAGCCTTTCTCTCCCGGTCCAGAACAACCCGGGACACGCCGACACCTCGATGCGACCTCGCTCCACTGGGGAGTCACCGGATTCGGCGCCCCAGCCGCCGCCCCAGCGCCTGCCCCGGCCCCGGCCCCGCCTCCGGCTCCGGCCGCGGCTCCGGCTCCGGCTCCGGCTCCGGCTCCGGCTCCGGCCGCGACACGACGGCTGATATCCGCGGAAGGCGCCCAGGGCCAGGTGCTTCAGGCGGCCGACGCCGCGATGGACGAGTTGGTGCGTACGGCGGTCGTCTCACGGCCTCTGGACGATGTCGTTCACCTGGTCACTCTGCTGGAGCAGACACCGGACGGCGTAGCGGTCGCGGCGAAGGTGCTGCGGCTGGCCGCGGTGGCGCGTTCCGTGGACGACGTCACACGGCTCGTGGAACTGCTCGGCAGCCCGCCCCACCGCGCCGACCGGATGGACGAGGCGATCCGGGTTGCCGCCGAGCAGCGTCCGGTCGCCGAGGTCGGCCGCCTGCTGTTCCTCCTGCACCGGCCCCCGCACGACCCGCACACCGGGACCGAGGCGGTACGCGCGGCCGCCACCGGCCGCCCCCTCGAAGACCTGGTGCAGCTCCTCGGCCACCTGGGAGAAGACCGGGCCACCGGCCCCGGCACGGGTGGCGCCGAAGTACCGGACACGGACACGACAGCCACCGGCCGCATGGCGGCAGGATTCGCGACCGGACCCGGGGCGGCCACGGAGGGAAGCCGGTCCGGGCGCTCCCTGGCCTCGAGAACAGCCGGCGGCTCCGACCCCGTCAGGTGGATGCGCCGTCTGGCCGGCGTTCTCGTCCTGCTCTGCGCAGCGGCCCACCTTCCGCTGCACTGGGCCGACGCGCCGTCCCGCGGACTCGTCGCGGCGCTCGGCGTTGCAGCCTGCTGCCTGGTCCTGGGGGTCGTACTGGTCTTCAGCGGAAAACCGGTGGTGGCCGCCGCGTGCGCCGCCGTGACCGGTGCGCTGGCCATCGCCCCCCTGCTGGACGGCAGGATCGGTTCCCCGACGCTGTCCTACGTGCTCGACCCCGGCGGGGTTGTCCATCCGCTCCCGGCGCTGTCGGCCGGTGTCGCCGCACTCGCCTCGCTGATCGTCCTGGCCGTGACCCTCACGCGACGGCAGACCGCCGGTGAACGCCGGATGAGCCTGCCCGGGTAGCCGGGCCTGCGCCGCGCACAACCGTCCGGCGCAATGACCAACGGCGTGTGTCCCCTCGTGCAAACACGAGGGGACACACGCCGTCTCCACGCCGCCACCGGAACGACCGGTGCCGTGGCGGACTTGGTTCACTCTCTGTCGGCACCCGCGGATCGTGGCTCTTCGGCCCCTTCAGGTCTTGAAAGCGGCACCGGCCGCCACCCGCTCCCCGGGCCATGACACCCCAGTATTGGTACGGACCTTGACCCCGTATCGAGGGGCTTGTTCAATGCCTCTGAAAACCTTTCGAATGCCCCCACACCACTGCTTCCCGGGGATATCCGACGCCTCGTCCGCCCCAACGGGAGCGCCTGCACCGTTCACGGGCTGAAGAGAATCCCCCACGAAGGGACCTCCATGACCTGGCGTCCCACGGTCCGATGACGGACCGACAGCGGTGGCGGCGGCAGCAGCGGACCCGCAGCCGTACGCGAGGCAGAGACCCGGGCGGTTCCCGCGCCGTACCGACCCGACGGGCCGACTCCAGATGCCGACTCGACATACCGACCCGACGGGCCGACCCCAGGCGCCGACTCGACATACCGACCCGAGGTGCCGACCCGACGGGCCATTCCCTCATGAGACGGAGACACACTGTGCGAACAGGCGTCCTCAAAATCCCCAGATCGGCGGCGACGCTGGTCTTCGCCGCGTCCTTGGTCGCGACGGGCTTACAGATCGGGCAGGCCCACGCCGACGGCGAGCCGTACCGCGATCCGACACTTCCCGTGCCGACCCGCGTGGAGGACCTGCTCTCCCGAATGACCCTGGACGAGAAGATCGGCCAGATGACCCAGGCCGAACGGGCATCCGTCACCACCGCCAACGTCCCCGCCTACGGGCTCGGTTCACTGCTCTCCGGCGGCGGCTCCGCGCCCTCGCCCAACAACGCGACGTCCTGGGCGAACATGTACGACGGCTTCCAGAACGCCGCGCTCACCAGCCGCCTCGGCATCCCGGTCATCTACGGCGTCGACGCCGTGCACGGCCACAACAACGTCTACGGCGCCACGATCTTCCCGCACAACATCGGTCTGGGCGCCACCCGTGACCCCGCCCTCGTGCAGCAGATCGGCCAGGCCACGGCACAGGAGGTCTCGGGCACCGGTATCGACTGGGACTTCGCGCCCTGCCTGTGCGTCGCGCGCAACGACCGATGGGGCCGCACCTACGAATCCTTCGGCGAGAAGCCCGAAGTGGCCACGATGATGACCAGCTACATCAACGGTATGCAGGGCAGCGCCCTCAACGCACCCGGGTCCGTGCTCGCCACCGCCAAGCACTTCATCGGCGACGGCGGAACCGACAACGGCGTCAACGCGGGCAACGCGACCCTGACCGAGGCCCAACTGCGCGCCACCCACCTGCCGCCCTTCCAGGAGGCCCTGCGGCGCGGCGTCGGCTCCGTGATGATCTCGTACAACAGCTGGAACGGCGTGAAGGACCACGGCAACCAGTACCTCATCACCACCCTGCTCAAGGGCGAACTCGGCTTCTCCGGCTTCGTCGTCTCCGACTGGAACGGCATCGACGAGATCGACGGCCAGGCCGGCTTCACCGCGGCCGAGGTGAGCCAGGCGATCAACGCCGGCATCGACATGGTCATGGTGCCGACGGACTGGCAGCGGTTCATCTCCACGCTGCGCGCCGAGGTTCAGAACGGCCATGTGCCGATGTCGCGCATCGACGACGCCAACCGGCGGATCCTCACCAAGAAGTTCCAACTCGGTCTGTTCGAGAAGCCGTTGACCGACCGCAGCTACACCCCGACGGTCGGATCCGCCGCCAACCGTGCGCTCGCCCGCCAGGCCGTGCGCGAGTCGCAGGTCCTGCTGAAGAACTCCGGGAACATCCTTCCGCTGGCGAAGACCAACAACAAGATCTTCGTGGCCGGCAAGAGCGCCGACAACATCGGCTATCAGTCGGGCGGTTGGACCATGTCCTGGCAGGGCGGCAGCGGCGCCACCACGCCCGGCACCACCGTGCTTCAGGGGATCCGGTCCGCCGCCGGCACGGGTACCACCGTCACGTACAACGCCAACGGCACGGGTATCGACAGCTCCTACAAGGCGGCCGTCGCCGTCGTCGGCGAGACGCCCTACGCCGAGGGTTCCGGAGACCGGCCCGGCGCGATGGGCCTGGACAGCACCGACCTCAACACCATCGCCACGCTCAGGGCGTCCGGGGTGCCGGTGATCGTCGTGCTCGTCTCCGGCCGCCCGCTGGACATCGCCGCCCAACTGCCAAACTGGAACGCCCTGCTCGCGGCCTGGCTGCCGGGAACCGAGGGCAACGGCGTCTCCGACGTCCTCTTCGGCGACTACGCCCCGACCGGCAAGCTCCCCAGCACCTGGATGCAGTCGGCGAGCCAGCAGCCCATCAACGACGGCGACGGAAAGACGCCGCTGTTCCCCTACGGGTTCGGCCTCACCTACGGAACACCGACCAGCCACAGCGCGTACGACGTGACGCAGGCGGAGAGTTACACGTCGCAGTCGGGTACGCAGACGGAGACGACGACGGACACCGGCGGCGGCCAGGACGTCGGGTACCTCACCGCGGGCGACTGGCTCGCCTACGGCGCGGTGGACTTCGGGGCGACGACCGCGATCTCGGTGACGACACGGCTGGCCTCGGCCTCCGCGACCACCGGTTCGGTGCAGTACCGCCTGGACAGCACGACCGGGCCGGTCATCGCCACCGTCCCGGTCACCGGCACCGGCGGCTGGCAGACCTGGACGAGCCCCAAGGTCAACCTGTCCGCCGCCGCTACCGGCGTGCACACCGTCTACGCCACCGTCACCACCGGCGGCTCGGGAGACCTGGTCAACCTCAACTGGTTCCAGTTCGCCCGGTAGACGCATCCGACCGACCGGCCGACCGACCGCCGGCTCGTCACCTCCGCGAAGGGCGGGGGCGACGAGCCGCACGCCACGCAATCACCGACGCGTGACGATGCCTACCGGACGGCCTCCGGCGTCCAGAGTCTGGCGAGAGAGGCGTATCCGGCGCTGTGGGTGAGGAGTTCGTCATGGGTGCCCAGTTCGGCGCGGTCGCCGTCGAGCAGCAGGATGCGCCGGGCTCGACGTGCCGAGGCGATCCGGTGGGCAATCACGATCAGTGTGCCCGAGCGGGTGGCGAAGGCCCGCTCGGCGCGGGCCTCGGCCGGGGGATCGAGGTGACAGGTGGCCTCGTCGAGGATGATCACGCTCGCGGGAGAGACGAACACCCTTACCAGCACCAGCAGTTGGCGCTCACCACTGGACAGCCGGGTAGCCGGGTCGGCGATGTCGGCATCGAGCCCGCCGCCGCGCAGCCCCTGGACGGACTCCACGCCGGTGCGGGCCAGCCGCAGACTCCGTACGGCCGTCCTGGCGGGTTCGATCAGCTCGCTGCCGGCCTCGGTGAGCACCGCGCGGCGGCCGATCCGGTGGAACAGCTCGCTGCCCAGGTCGCGCTCCAGGGACCGGATGGCCTGCGAGAGCGACGGCTGGGCGAGATAGAGGGCGGCGGCGGCCCGGTTGAAGCCGCCGTGGTCCACCACGGCGAGGAAGTACTCCAGCTGTCTGACGTCCACCTCGCCGCCCTCACATAGGCGGCTCCTATCAGCGTGGTCGCCAACCCGTCCTGGACGACGCGGCCGGCCGGTGCTGGGATCGGTACATGCCCGATCTGCTGCCCTCGTTCTCCCGGCGCACCGTGGACGCCGACGGTGTCCGCATCCACGTCCGCACCGCCGGGGACGGCCCGCCCGTCCTGCTGCTGCACGGCTATCCGCAGACCCACGCCATCTGGCACAAGGTCGCGCCGCTGCTCGCCCGCGACCACACCGTCGTCCTCACCGACCTGCGCGGCTACGGGGACAGCGACAAGCCGCCGTCCGACGCCGACCACACCCCGTACGGAAAGCGGGCGATGGCCGGGGACCAGCTACTGGTAATGCGAGAGCTCGGCTTCGAGCGGTTCGCGGTGGCCGGGCACGACCGCGGCGGGCGGGTGGGGCACCGGCTGGCGCTCGACCATCCGCGGGCGGTGAGCGCGCTGGCCGTGCTGGACATCGTGCCGACCCGCCACGTCTTCGCGCACGCCGACGCCGCCCTCGGCCTCGGCTACTACCACTGGTTCTTCCTCGCCGCGGGGAACGGCATCCCCGAGCGGCTCATCGAGGGCGACCCCGAGTTCTGGATCCGGGCCCGGATGGGCGCCAGGCACCACGGCGGTACGGCCTTCGACCCGGCCGCCCAGGACGAGTACGTACGCTGCTTCTCCGACCCGGCCGCCATCCACGCGTCCTGCGAGGACTACCGCGCCGCCGCCGGGATCGACCTCGTCCACGACGACGCGGACGCGGCCGCCGGCCGTCGGGTCACCGCCCCCCTGCTGGCGCTCTGGGGCGAGCACAGCTTCGTGGGCCGCAGCTACGACGTGCCGGCAGTGTGGCGGGAGTACGCGGCGGACGTCCGCGGGCAGGCGCTGCCCTGCGACCACTACCTGCCCGAGGAGGCGCCGGAGGCCACCGCCGAGCACCTCGCCGCGTTCCTGCGCGAGGTCTGGTCCTCAAGCCGGACATCTCCATGACGCGACGGACTACAGCAGCTGCCGCCACCGCGTTCCCGCCTTCTTCAACCGGATGTTCTCCCGCCGCGGCCGCGCGAGTTGCTCGCTCTCTCCCCCACCACCCCGGCCCGGCCCCGTCGGCCCTGTGAGCCCGGAATACCCAGCCGGCCGGCCTGGTCTCGGTGATTCTCAGGTCCTTCGCGAGTCCGTCCGGGCCCTTGAGCCGGGGAGCGCGGAGTGTCAGCCCGGTCGTGGTCGTGCCGTGGACAACAGTTGGCCCGGCACAGGCCCACTGAGCTGGAGGCTTCATGGACAACTCCTTCGAGATCGACGTCAAGAAGATCCGCGACGACGCGCGGGCCCAGATGGACAAGGGCCCTGTCACGCAGAGCTACGAGGCGGACCGTGAGCGCCTGATCGAGGTGCTCAACCAGGTGGTGGCCACTGAGATCGTCTGCTATCTGCGCTACTCCCAGCACGCCATCGCGGCCTCCGGCATCGACCGGGCTCAGGTGGCGGCCGAGTTCACCGAGCACGCGCAGCAGGAACTGCAGCACGGCCTGTGGGCCGCGGAGCGTGTCAGTCAGCTCGGCGGCCGTCCCGACTTCGACCCCGCGACACTCCGCGAGCGCTCTCACACCGAATACGTCACCACTGACGAAACGGACCTGAAGCGCATGCTCCAGGAGAACCTGATCGCCGAACGCATCGTCATCACCACGTACCAGGAAATGATCCGCTGGATCGACGAGAGCGACCCCACCACCCGGCGCATGCTTGAGAAGATCCTGGAGGAAGAGGAGGAGCACGCCGACGACCTCCGCGACCTCCTCGGCCTCTGAGCCGGGCCGTCGGCCCCTCGGTGAACGCCGACCCGGCTCAGGGGCCCGCCCGCAGGCGCTAGGGCAGCTGAGCCGGCGCGGAACCGGGCGTCCGGGCGGGCCTGTTCCGTGCGGAGGAACGGAGGGCGGCGAGCAGGTCCGCGAGCCCGCCGGGTGCCCGTCCGCGCAGTCGCGCCGCGGTACGGACGGGGTGCCGATCGGTACGGGCGATGCGATGGCCCTGCGAAGCCAGCCGGGCTACGAGGTCGCGGTCCTCACCGGTGGGTAGCGCGGCGAAACCGCCTGACCTCAGGTAGGCGGCGGCCGAGAGCCCCAGGTTCGCCCCGTGGACGTGCGGGTGGTCCCACGGCTCCCCCGGCTCGGCGGGCCGGGTTCGGAAGTAGTCGGCGTCATGCAGGGCGGCCAGTCGTCGCGATGCCCTGGCCAGCAGGATGGTGCCCAGCACGACGTCGTACCCTTGCCGCGCCCAACTGATCTGGTCGGTGAGCCAGGTGTCGGGCACGGTCGTGTCGGCGTCCGTCATCGCCAGCCAGACATGCGGGCCGCTGTCCGCGAGAAGGTGCAGTGCGTAGGCGGTCGCGGCGGCGCGCGCGGCCCCGACGCTGCGGCGCTCGAGCTGCACCACGTGTGCTCCGGCACGCGCGGCGGTGACCGCTGTGGCGTCCGTGCAGGCGTCTGCTGCCACCACCGTCACGACCGGGAGTGGCGCTGCTTGGGCCACCGCGCGCCGCACGCTCCGCAGGCAGGCGCCGATACGGTGCTCTTCGTTGTGCGCGGGCACGACGACGGCGACTGCCGCGGGAATCACGCCAGGCCCTCCGCCCGGGCCGGGGAGAGAACAGGGCCGCCTTCCCGACTGTGCTCGTGGACGGTGAGAGTGAAGTCGGGGTCGTCGTAGCGGGCCAGTCGGTTCAGGTCCGCCAGGGCGTCGAGGTGGTCCGCGATGTCCCGGCCCGTGCAGGTGTGTTCGGCAACGGGATGGTTCCAGTGCACCGTGACCAGATGGCCACCCGCACTCAAGGTCTCGATGCTCCGGCGCAGCAGCCGCGTACGCGTGCTTTCGTCGAAGTAGTAGAGCAGTTCCGAGAGGACAACGAGCTCGAACCGCTCCTCGGGCCACTGCTCGGGAACGGCCATCTGCCGGACGGTGACATGGTCCATCCCGCGCGTGCGCCGGGCGGTCGTCGCCACGGCCGAGGCGACGCGGTCGGTGGAGAGCAACTGGTCGCAGCGTGTGGCCAGCAGGTTGGTCAGCACGCCCACCGAGCAGCCCGGTTCGAAGGCCTGCTGATAGCGCGGACGGGGCAGAGCGGCGACGGTCAGGTCGTACTTCCGGCGGTCGTACCAGCGATCCGCCAGGTGCCAGGGGTCGGCGGCGTCGGCGTACTGGCCCTCGAAGTAGGTGGCGGGTGTGTTCAACGGATCACCGTTTCGAATGTGCGGGTGTGGTGGGCCATCTCCCCTGGCGGCAGGACGGGCGCGATTCCGGGGCCGCGCGCTTCGAGCTGGCTGGCGAATCGCGCCAGAGCCGCCTTCTTGCGTTCCAGTGCCGCTGGGGAGAGCGGCAGGACGCCGGCCCGCCGCCAGGGCACCCGAGGGTCTTGAGGATGGGCCCAGTGCCACATCCACACCGGGAAGGACCACAGCGCGGTGTTCGTCGTTCGGCAGGCGCGGCGAGCCGCGCGTCCGGCGGCCTCGTGGTCGCTGTGCAGGTCGCCGTCCCACGGCGCCAAACACACGTTCGCCTGCACCTCGGACAGGAGGTCGGCGATTGCTGTGGCCGCCGCGTCCTCGTGCTGGTCCAGCGCCGTGTCCGGCAGGCCGGTGTGTACGGGTGCGCTGAGCGAACCGAGTTCGCTCAGCGCCGCGGCGAGTTCGGCGCGGCGCAGGGCGGCCAACGCATCGCGCGCCGGCGCGTCGTTGTCGCCGTGCGAGGCCTCCCCATCGGTCAGGCAGACCGTATGCACAGCGGCACCTGTGCCCACGAGGGCTGCCATGGTGCCGCCGAAGCCCAGGACCTCATCGTCGGGATGGGCCGCCACGACCACGACGGGTCCCACGGGAAGATCCAGGTGAGGAAGGCGTTCGGGCAGCCGTGCTGCGAGCCAGTGTTTCTCCGCGGTGCCCGGCGCGTCGATCTCCGTAGCGGCGGCGTCCCGATCCTCCGCGGAGAGGGGACCGCGCGACGACCTCATCGCGCGGTCTCCTGGGCACCCTTACGGATCGCGTGCCCCAGCTCCGCGAGGTTGCCCTCGGCATGGTGCTGCCGGATGTAGACGGTCAGATCCGCTACCGCGCGAGCATGTCGTTCGTCATGGCAGAGCGGGCCGGCACCCATGGCCCGCCCGGTGTGGCCGAGGACCTCGGTACACACCTTCTCGACCAATGCCCTGACCCGCAGACCACGCACCCGGGCCTGCGTGTGCTTGTCGAGGGGATCGGCGTCGATGTCCTCGGCAGCCTGGCGCACTACCGTGGCCGCGGTGCTGAGCAGCACGTCCACCGCGCCCAGGTGGGCGGCCGCGTGGTCGTTCAGGCGCCCCGCGTCGGAGCGCTCGTACAGCGGTGCGGCGACCGCGTGGGCGCCGCCGAGCCAGCATGCCGCCACCCCCACCCCGCCGTGCAGAAAGCCGGGCCGCTCCACATAGGCCCCGGGCTCGCCCACGGCGCGGGCGGGCACATCGGTGAAGGACACGTCCAGGCTGTCGCTGTCGGCCATGCCGACCGCCGGCCATGTCCCGGGCACCGGCGCCACGCCGGGGTGGCCCAGTGCCACAGCGAAGAGGCGATACCCGTCGTCCGCCTCCGCGGTCACGAGAGCGTGGGTACAACTGCGGGCTCCGGAGCAGTACGGCTTGACGCCGCTCAGCCTCCATCCTTCCCCGGTGCGCGTTGCGTTCACGACAGGGCTCGGCGGCCGTGCCGCCCACACGCCCCAGCGTCCCCCCTGCTCAGGCGGCGAGCCCTCGACTTGGTGGAGGATCGCAACGGCGTCCAGATGCCCCTCGGCCAGACGCGCCAGCGACAGGTCACGGCGTCCCAGAGCTGCGAGAACGGCAAATCTGCGGCTCGTCGACCGGCCCGGCAGAGGTACGGCGGGGGCCTCCCGTTCGACGAAACCGGCGAACAGCTCGTACGTTCTCCCCGCACCGTCGGACGAGACGCCGGAATCGGCGACATCGGTAGACGTGATCACCTCTGGCTCCTTCGGCTGCGACAGATCCAAACACGCGCCCGTGTGTCCCGTGACGGCCACCGCAAACTCCGCGCACGCGGTATCCAGCGTCACCCGGGCAGTCTCCGCGCGCATCTTTGTCCCCAGGGCTGCTGTCACCACGCTCTGCGTCCCGCACGCACAGGTGACGCCGTTGCGCCACTCGTCGTGTGCCTCATCGTCTTGTGGGTACACGCCCGGCTCCACACACCGACCTCAGGAGCCGCCCGTGAGCCCGCGCCCCCGCAACGTTTTCGTCGTCGGTCTCGACGAGGCCAATCTGCGGACCCTGCAGGCTGTCCCCCGCGCCGAAGAGCTGCGTTTCCATCGCCTCCTGACCATCCAGCAACTCCAGCACGGCGAGGTGGCCGTACCGGACCTGATCGACCGGGCCCGGCGCGTACTGGACGGCTTCGACGGACCGATCGACGCGATCGTCGGCTACTGGGACTTCCCGGTGAGCACGCTCGTCGCGCTGCTCGGAAAGGAATACGGGACGCGTGCCACCAGTCTGGAGTCGGTGGTCAAGTGCGAACACAAGTACTGGAGCCGTCTCGTGCAGCAGGAGGTCGCCACCGAGCATCCGCGCTTCGGCCGGGTGGATCTCGACGCGGCCGACCCGCAGCCGCCGGAGGGGGTGCGCTTCCCGATGTGGCTCAAGCCCGCGCTGTCGTACTCCTCCGAACTCGCCTACGGGGTAGGGGACATGGAGGAGTTCCACACGGCCGTGGAGCACATCGGCCAAGGCATCCAGCGCGTCGGCCGCCCCTTCGAGTTCATCCTGAACCAGCTCGACCTGCCGCAGGAGATGGCCGGGGTCGGCGGCCAGGTCTGCCTCGCCGAAGAGACGCTCAACGGTGTCCAGGTCGCGGTCGAGGGTTACGAGCACGAAGGCGAGATCACCGTGTACGGCGTTCTCGACTCGATCAACTACCCGGATTCCACCAGCTTCCTGCGCCACCAGTACCCCTCGGCCCTGCCGGATCCGGTGCAGCAGCGCCTGCGCGAGGTGTCGAGCCGGGTCATGCGACGCATCGGCTGGCGGCAGGCCACCTTCAGCATCGAGTTCTTCTACGATCCGGCCACCGACGCGATCGCGATCCTGGAGATCAACCCCCGCCACTCCCAGGCGCACGCGGAGCTCTTCGCCTACGTCGACGGCGTGCCCAACCACCACTGCATGCTCGCCCTCGCCCTGGGCCAGGATCCGGCCGTGCCGTTCCGGCAGGGCCCGTACGCCCTGGCCGCCAAGTGGTACTACCGCTGGTTCACCGACGGGGTCGTGCGCAAGGTGCCGCCGCCCGAGGAACTGGCCCGCGTCGAGAAGGAGATACCCGGCGTCCGGATCGACGTCGTGCCCGACGAGGGACAACGCCTGTCGGAGATCGACCAGCAGGACAGTTACAGCTACGAGGTGGCGCACATCTTCACCGGCGGTGCCGACGAGCAGGAACTGCGCGAGAAGTACGACCGCTGCGTCGCCGCGCTACGACTCGCCTTCGACCACACGACCGACCGTACGGCCTGAGAGACGCATGCGATACATCGAGAACCTCCCCCACACCGTCAAGCAGGAGGACCACGTCAGGATCCCGATGCCGGACGGCGTCCACCTCTCGGCACGCATCTGGCGCCCGGTGTCCTGCGACGACTCCCCCGTCCCGGCGATCCTGGAATACATCCCCTACCGCAAGGGCGATCTGAGTTCGGTCCGCGACTCGGTCCACCACCCCTACATCGCCGGGCACGGCTACGCGTGTGTCCGCGTCGACCTGCGCGGTACCGGTGACTCCGAGGGCGTACTCACCGACGAGTACCTGGAAATCGAGCAGAGCGACGCCGAGGCGGTACTCGACTGGCTGGCCGCGCAGCCCTGGTGCGACGGCACGACCGGGATGATGGGCATTTCCTGGGGCGCGTTCGCGGCGCTGCAGGTGGCCGCTCGGCACCCCGCGAGTCTGCGGGCCATCGTCATCTCCTCGTTCACCGACGACCGCTACGCCGACGACATGCACTACATGGGTGGCGCGATGCTGTCCGACAACCTCGCCGAAGCGGGCACCATGTTCGCCTACGCCACGTGCCCGCCGGACCCGTCCGCCGTCGGCGACCGCTGGCGCGAGATGTGGCACGAGCGTCTGGACGCCGTCGAACCGTGGGTCCTGAACTGGCTGCGCCACCAGCGCCGCGACAGCTACTGGCGGCGCGCGTCGGTGTGCGAGGACTACACCGCCGTACGCTGCCCCGTCCTTGCCTCCAGCGGCTGGGCCGACGGCTACTCCAACGCGGTGACCCGCCTGCTCGCCCACCTGGACGTGCCGCGCAAGGGGCTGATCGGCCCCTGGTCCCACAAGTACCCGCACCTGGGCGAGCCCGGGCCCGCCATCGGCTATCTCCAAGAGGTGGTGCGCTGGTGGGACCACTGGCTGAAGGGCGCGGACAACGGGGCGATGGAGGGTCCGATGCTCCGGGCGTGGATGCAGGAGAGCGTGCCGCCCTCCACCTCGTACGAGGATCGCCCCGGCCGCTGGGTCGGCGAGCTCACGTGGCCCTCGCGGCACGTTCACGACACCGCGTACGCGCTGCGCTCCCGGCACCTCACCGCCGAGAACGAGGCCCCCTACGACGCGGGGAGCCAGACGGTACGGTCGCCGCTGTCCGTGGGCCAGTTCGCCGGAAAGTGGGCCTCCTACAACGCCCCGCCGGACCTGCCCTATGACCAGCGTGAGGAGGACGGCGGCTCCTTGGTCTACGAGACCGAGCCGCTGACGGACCGGCTGGAGATCCTCGGGGCCCCGCGCGTGGAACTGGAGGTCAGCGCTGACCGGCCCGTGGCCATGGTGGCTGCCCGTCTGTCGGACGTGGCCCCGGACGGCAGCGCCACCCGGGTCACGTACGGCGTCCTCAACCTGACCCGCCGGGACAGCACGGACGAGCCCGCCCCCTTGGAACCGGGCCGGCGCCATCGGGCCACGCTCCACCTGAACGGCGTGGCGCAGGCCTTCCCGCCGGGCCACCGCATAAGGCTCTCCCTGTCCACGTCGTACTGGCCGTTGGCCTGGCCACCTCCGCGGCCCACGCTCCTGACCGTGCACGAACAGCCGTGCCGCCTCCTCCTGCCGGTCCGCCCGGCGGCCGAGCCGGACACCTCGGCCCCCTTCGAGGCTCCCGAGGGCACGGCCCCCATCACCACGACACAAATGACGCCGCCCGAGCAGCGCTGGGAGGTCACCCGCGACCTGATCGACTACGGCGCGGCGTTGAACATCGTCAAGGACCGCGGCACGGTCCACTTCGACGCGATGGACCTGGACGTCGGCTGCCGCGCCCACGAGCGGTACACCTCGGTCGCCGACGACTTCACCTCACCGGCCGGTGAGGTGACGTGGACCATGGGTTTCCGGCGCAAGGACTGGGACGTACAGGTCCGTACGAGCACGACGTTGACCTGCGACGCCGAGGAATTCCACGTCAACGCCACCCTGGACGCCTACGAGGGCGGTCAACGCGTCGCCTCCCGCACCTGGAACGAGTCGATCCCCAGGGACGCGCTGTAGACCGTGCACGGGCAGCCGCTCGGACACGACGCGGCTCGCTCAAGGGAACAGCGCCACCGAGCCTGATCGGGCAACGCGGCCGACATCGCCAGAGGGCGAGCCGACGACGCGGGGGCTTCGACGGCGGGCTGCCGGCGGAGCCGCCTCGGCGGAGGCACGGCAGGCTGCCCGCGGAGCCGCCTCGGCCGAGGGACGACAGGCTGCCCGCGGAACTCTCTCGGCCGAGGGACGGCGGCCTCCCGCCGGGGCCGCCGTCTCAGCCCGCGCCCGGCAGCCGGACGGCGAGGATGCCGTCCGGTTCGGTCCTGGTTTCGAAGCATGGCTGCGGCGCGGTCGCGGGACCGCGCACCACGGTGCCGTCGGACAGCCGGAACACACTGCCGTGCCAGGGGCACGACACACAGCCGTCGGCGATGTCGCCCTCGGACAGCGGTCCCGACAGGTGGCTGCACCGGTCGGCGAGCACGTTGACCGTACCGTCCTCATCGCGAACCACCAGCAGGGGCACTTCGCCGAGCAGGTGCCGCTCGGGCTTTCCGGGCTTCAGGTCGCTCACCGGGCCCAGCCGGTGCCAGCCGGGCTCCACCAAGTGAGGAACGGGCTCCGTCTTGTTGGCTCCCGCGGCTTGCCGGTAGGCGAGATGGCCACCGACGAACCCGCCGACGCCCGCACAGGCCAAACCGCCGAGCCCAAGCACCCGGCCGGCCATCGGGCGTCGCCCGCGCACGGCGAACGACGCGCCGAACAGCGAAACGGCTCCGGCGTTGGCGGCGGCGTGCACAAGGCCGGTGCGCAGCTGCTGTTCATGCTGCTCTGCCCAATCCGTCCAGCCGGCCAGCGCGGCGGGAAGCGCCGTCAGCGTGCCCAGGCCGACGAGGACACGAGCCGGCCGGGCCGCGCCGGGCACGAAATCCAGGACGGCAGACGACAGCCAGGCGCCCATCGGCACCTGCACCAGTGCCGGATGGAGCGGATGGCCGAGCTGGCGGCCATGGAGCACATCGCGAAGCGAGCCGAGTGGGAGGGCCCGCACGGCCTTCTGCAGGGGCGTCACGACACGGTCGAGGGCCTCGGCGTTCTCCACCCGCTCAAGCGCACCGAGGCAGGAACGCAACAGACGGGGCACGAAGGCGGCCGCGCGGGTGGTCGGCGTCGGGGAGCTCGGGCCAGTTGTCATGGCTGACGATTCTCCCGGTCTGCGCGCGGCAAACCCGAACATCTCGGGTACGGGAGCCGGCGGGTTCCCCGCAACGGCCCACACACCTTCGCGGGGGTCCGGGAACATCGGGACGGAACTGTCCAGCTGCAAAAGGCCGTCGGCCGCTGATCACCACACCCGCCCCGCCGGGACGTTCGCGGGCGACTTTCCGCGCCGCCTCTCCACAGGACGCGGGGAAACCGTCGGCAGTGCAGGGTGGAAGGCATGGCAAAGACCGCACTCATCGTCATTGACATGATCAACACCTATGACCATGACGACGCCGTCCTGCTGATTCCTTCGGTTGAGGCATCACTGCCCGCCGTGACCAGACTGCTCGACCGCGCACGCCGGCTCGACATTCCGGTGATCTACGTCAACGACAACTTCGGGCAGTGGCGGTCCCATCACGGCGAGATCCTGGAGACCGCCCTACAGGGACCGCACGCCGACCTCGTACGGTCCGTCGCACCCGACGACGCCTCGCTCTTCGTCGTCAAGGCACGGCACTCCGCCTTCTACGAGACTCCGCTCAGCTATCTGCTGGCCCAGCAGGGTGTCGAACACGTCGTGCTGTGCGGGCAGGTCACCGAGCAGTGTGTGCTGTACTCGGCCCTGGACGCACACATCCGCCATCTGAGGGTGACGGTGGCCCGCGACGCGGTGGCCCACATCCACCCGGACCTGGCCGAGGCCGCCCTGCGGATGATGGAACGCAACATGGGAGCGCGTATCTCGACCGCGGACGACGTTCGGTTCTGAGCACCGGCGCCTCGTCCCGGGCCTACCCGTCGGCGGTCGTCGGCTCCGGCACGGGTGCGATCCGGTCGGTGAACCCGCCCTCGTGCGAGGCAAACGTCCGCTCCGGCCGGGTGCTCACCTCGTGGCCGGCCCTGCGCACCGGCATCCGCGACGCGGGCGGCACCCGGGTCGACGAGCAGGTGCAGGTCTGCGACCACGGCCCCCCAACCCTGACCGTCGGCCGCAAGCCGCGCGTTCGGTGCGGGACCATCGGTCGGACGGCGCGCAGAGACCGTCGGCCGACACTTGACGCTCACCGAGTTCGCGCACCAGGTCGTGCCGCTGTCCCGCGTCCAGCACAAGGTCGAGGGTGAACTGCGCTCCCGTGGAGCCGACTTCGGAGCGCGAGACGTCGCCGCCGCCAGGCCGGCGCAGGTGCAGGTCGCCCACTCGCGCGGTCCACACACCGCGATCGTCGCGTCGTGCCTCGCGCGGGGACTGCGTGCCGTACGCGCCAAGCGGGGGGAGGACCACCCGGACCCGGGCCGGTCCCTCCGTCGCCCGCACGCGCCGCAGCAGGACGGGCCGGCCCCGTTCTCCCGGAAAGGCCTGTGCTTCCCGGCACTCCACGATCCCGTCCACTGTGACGCAGCGGCCGCGCCAGATCAGGGAGCCCTCTTCGTCGTGTCCGCCGGGCACGCGGCGGCCCCTCGGTGTGACGGCGCGGAGGCCGACTCCGGCGATGAGGGTGGAAAAGACCGCGTCACCGTGCCGGCGGGGTGCGCACGGCCGGCAGGTCTCTCCGCGCGGGCCGGCCAGTGCCCGCGCTCGCCGTCCGCGAGGAAGGCGTAGTCGTGCGGCGCCTGCGGCGGGCAGGCGTCGTGGGCGGCGGTTTCCGGCGTGGTCATCCTGGTTCCGTTGCTGTTCCTGCCTATCCGGTTCGGTACTTCTCCGCCTGTTCGGCGCGGAGGGTCAAACCGTGGCCGGGTTCGCCGTCGGCACCCGGGCGGATGCTGCCGCCCTGCGGGGCGAGGGTTCCATCGAAGAAGAGGTCCTCGATGCGCACGTGATCGTGGAACCACTCCAGATGGCGCAGGTTGGGGATCGCGGCCGCCGCGTGCGCGTGAACGTGCGGGGCGCAGTGGCCGGAGAGTTCCAGTCCGGCGGCTTCCGCGAGGGCTGCCGCGCGCAGCCAGACGGTGATTCCGCCGCAGCGGGTGGCGTCGGCCTGGAGACAGTCCACCGCTCGGGCGCCGAGCATGTGCCCGAAGTAGGCGAGGGTGTAGCCGTACTCTCCGGCGGTCACCTCTGGTGCGACGGCTGCCCGGATCTGTGCCAGCCCCGCCAAGTCGTCCGAGGAGACGGGCTCCTCGAACCACGTCACACCGTGCGTGTCGAGGTGTCGGGCCATCCGGATCGCCTGTTTGAGGGTGTATGCGCCGTTGGCGTCGACGTAGAGGTGCGACGCGTCGCCGATGCTCCGGCGGGCCTGGGTGATCCGTTCGCGATCTCGCTGCTCGGCCCGGCCCCAGGACTCCCCGATCTTGATCTTCACCCGGGGAATGTCCTGTTCTTCGGCCCACCACCGCAGTTGACGATCCAGCTGGTGCTCGTCGTACGTCGTGAAGCCGCCGCTGCCGTACACGGGCACCTGGGTGCGGCTCGCGCCCAACAGCCGTGTCAGGGGCAGGTCGAGCAGGCGGGCCTTCAGGTCCCACAGGGCGATGTCGACGGCCGAGACGGCGCCGGCGACCAGTCCGGGCCGGCCGGCGTTGCGGACCGCCCTGTTCATCGCCTCGTTGGCGGCGGGGACGTCCCAGGCGCACCGGCCGGTCACGACATCGGCAAGTTGCTGCTCGACGACATGGGCGGTCGCCGCCGCGCCGTAGGTGTACCCGAGTCCTGTGGCGCCGCCCCCGCGGACCTGGACCACGATCATGGCGGTCGAGTCCCAGGCCAGCGTGCCGTCGCCCTCAGGTGCGTCGGTGGGAACCGTGTACACGGCGGTCTCGATCCCCTCGACGAGCGGTTCACTTCCCCGTGCGGTGCGCGGGGCCATCAGTTCTCCCGGCTCTCCTCGGTACCGGGCCTGTCCTGGCGCTGCTTGCCCCCGGGGAGCATTTCCTGCACCTTTGCCTTCAGTCCCTGCCGGATCATGCCGACCCGGTCGCTGTCGCCCTTGGCGACGGCGGAGGCCGCGGCCTCGATCTGGTCGAGACTGGCGTGCGGCGGGATCGGCGGTACGGCGGGGTCGGTCCGGAAGTCGATGACGAACGGCCGGTCGGCGCCGAGCGCCCGCTGCCACGCGTCCTCCACCTCTCCCGGCTTCTCCACCCGCACCCCGCCGAGGCCGATCGAGCGGGCGAAGTCGGCGTACGGCACGTCCGGGAGCGCCTGGGAGGGCAGGAACTGCGGCGCGCCGGACATGGCGCGCATCTCCCAGGTGACCTGGTTGAGGTCCTGGTTGTTGAGGACGGCGATGATCAGCCGCGGGTCCTGCCACTCGGGCCAGTACTTCGCGGCGGTGATGAGTTCGGCCATGCCGTTCATCTGCATGGCTCCGTCGCCGACGATCGCGAGAGCCGGCCGGTCGGGGTGGGCGAACTTGGCGCCGATGACGTACGGCACGCCGGGACCCATGGTGGCGAGCGTGCCGGAGAGCGAGCCGCGCATGTTTCCGCGCATACGCAGGTGCCGTGCATACCAGTTGGCCGCGGAGCCGGAGTCAGCGGCCAGGATCACGTCGTCCGGCAGGAGAGCGTCCAGGCTGTGTACGACGTACTCCGGGTTGATCGGGTCCGCGTCGACGGCCGCACGGCGCTCCATGACCTCCCACCAGCGAGCCGTGTCCTTCTCGATCTTCTCGCGCCACTTGCCGTGCTTCTTCCGCTTCAGCTGCGGCAGCAGGGCCCTGAGCGTCTCCTGCGCGTCACCGACGAGGTTGACCTCGAAGGGGTAACGCAGCCCGACCATGAAGGGGTCGATGTCGATCTGCACGGCGCGGGCCTGGCCGAACTCCGGCAGAAACTGCGTGTACGGGAAGCTTGAGCCGATGACGAGCAGGGTGTCGCAGTCCTGCATCAGCTCGTAGGAGGGACGGGTGCCGAGCAGGCCGATCGAACCGGTCACGTACGGCAGATCGTCCGACAGGGCGTCCTTGCCCAGCAGGGCCTTGGCCACCCCGGCGCCGAGCGCGTCGGCGATCTCCTCCACCTCGGCCCGTGCACCGCGCGCGCCCTGCCCGATCAGGATCGCGACCTTCTCGCCCGCGTCCAGCACCTCGACGGCGCGCGCGAGGTCCACCTCGGCCGGGACCGGCGCGGAGTGTGTCAGGCCGAGGCTGGACGGCACCATCTTGAAGGCGTGGGTGGGTGCCGAGTAGTCCAGTTCCTGCACGTCGGCGGGGATGATGACCGCGGTCACCGTGCGCTTGGCGTACGCGGTGCGCATGGCGCGGTCGATGACGTTGGGCAGCTGTTCAGGGACGGTCACCATCTCGCAGTACTCGGAGGCGACGTCCTTGTACAGGCTCAGCAGGTCGACTTCCTGCTGATAGGAGCCGCCCATGGCACTGCGGTTGGTCTGTCCGACGATCGCGACGACCGGAACATGGTCGAGCTTCGCGTCGTAGAGACCGTTGAGGAGGTGGATCGCTCCGGGGCCCGAAGTCGCGGCGCAGACGCCGACCTTGCCGGAGAACTTCGCGTATCCGACGGCCTCGAACGCGGACATCTCCTCGTGCCGCGACTGGACGAACTTCGGCTTGTTGTCGGATCGTCCCCAGGCGGCGAGGAGGCCGTTGATGCCGTCGCCGGCGTAGGCGAAGACGTGGTCGACGTCCCATTCGCGGAGCCGCTGGAGAACGTAGTCGGACACCTTGATGGACACGGGGATTCCTTTCATCGCGCGGATTGTCGATTGCGGAGCCGATAGGCCCCGGCCGCCACCGCTCCGAGGAGAGCGGCTGCTGCGCCGGCGGCCAGCAGGCGACCGTCACGGGCGGAACCCTCGGGCCGGTCCGCGAGCTTCTCGGGGTGGTCGGCGGGCAGGTGCTGTTCGTCCATGGCGAGTACCAGGGCCTCGGCCAGGTGCAGCGCGCGTCGGCCGACGCCGCCCTGTTCGATCTGGGTACGGCAGCTGAAACCGTCCGCGAGGACCAGCGCACCGGGGGCGGTCTCCCGCACGGCGGGCAGCACCCCTTGCTCCGCCACCGCCATGGACAGGCCGTAATGGCCCCGTTCGAAGCCGAAGTTGCCGGCCAGGCCGCAGCAGCCGGCGTCCAGAACACGGGCGTCGATCCCGGCGCGCCGCATCAGTTCGCGGTCGGCGTCGTCCTTCGTCACCGCGTGCTGGTGGCAGTGGGTCTGCACGGTCGCCGACCTGGTGAGCGACGGGGGCTGCCAGCCTTCCGGGACGTGGTGGAGGAGTTGCTCGGCGAAAGTCCGAAACTGCCCGGCCAGTCGTTGGACGTCCTGGTCGTCGGGCATCAACTCGGGGGCGTCGGCGCGGAAGACGGCCGTACAGGACGGTTCGAGGCCCACGACGGGCGTGCCGGCCTCCAGCCAGGGCCGCAGCACGTCGAGCGTACGGCGCAACACTCGTTCGGCTGTGGTGAGTTGGCCGGTAGAGATCCAGGTGAGACCGCAGCACACGGCCCGGGTCGGCACGGCGACATTGAATCCGGCGGACTCCAGGACCCGGACCGCGGACTTGGCGACGTTGGGGTGGAAGTAGGTACTGAAGGTGTCCGGCCACAGCAGGACGGTGCGCGGGTCCGCCGGATCGGGTTCCGCGCTGCTCCGCGCCTGCCACCACTCAATGAAGGACTCCTCGGCGAAGACGGGCGCATCGCGCTCCGCGGCCACGCCGGCCAGGCGCTTGCCCAGGCCGGCGATGCCTGGAGCGGCGAGCGCGGCGTTGACCAGTCGTGGTACCGGCCGGGACAGCCGCGCCCACACCGGCAGCCAGCCCATGGAGTAGTGCGCCGCCGGGCGCAGCCGTCCCTCGTAGTGGTGGGAGAGGAACTCGGCCTTGTAAGTCGCCATGTCCACGCCGACGGGGCAGTCGGACTTGCAGCCCTTGCAGGCGAGGCAGAGGTCCAGGGCGTCGCGGACCTCGGTGGAGCGCCAGCCGTCGGTGATGGCGGAGTCCGTGTGCCCGTCGAGCATCTCGAACAGCAGGCGGGCCCGCCCGCGGGTGGAGTGTTCCTCCTCGCCGGTCGCCCGGTAGGAGGGACACATCACGCCACCCTCGTGCGTACGGCAGTTGCCGATACCGACGCAGCGCAGCACCGCCCGGTCGAAGGAGTGGTCGTCGTCCGGATAGCTGAAGTGCGTGTCGTGGCTGTGCGGGCGCCACAGGGGTCCCAGGCGCAAGTTCTCGTCCACGCGGTACGGGTCGACGACCTTGCCGGGATTCATCCGGTTGTCCGGGTCGAACAGGGCTTTCACCTGCCCGAAGGCGGCCACCACGTCCTCCCCGAACATCCGGGGCAGCAGCTCGCCGCGTGCCTGCCCGTCGCCGTGCTCACCGGAGAGCGAACCTCCGTAGGAGGCCACCAGGTCCGCGGCCCGGAAGAGGAACTCCCGGAAGTTCGCGACGCCTTGGGCGGTGGTGAGTTCGAAGGGGATACGGGTGTGTACGCAGCCCTGTCCGAAGTGCCCGTACAGGGAGGGGTGTTCGTAGCCGAAGGCGGCGAAGAGCCTCTTCAGGTCGCGCAGATAGTCGCCGAGCACCTCGGGCGCAACGGCCGAGTCCTCCCAGCCCTCCCAGGTCTCCCGGCCGTCGGGCGGCCGTGCGGTGACCCCGAGGCCGGCCTCGCGGGCCTTGAGCATCTGGCGTTCGCGCGCCGGGTCCTCGGAGAACGCCACCGTCGGGTCGTCTTCGCCGCGTCCGAGCGCCCGGATCAACTGGTGGCCCTGCTCGTCGACTTCGTCCTGGCTTTCCCCGGTGAACTGGACCAGGAGCCAGCTCTCGCCTTCCGGGAGCTCGTGCAGCGAGTCGAGATAGGCGCCTTCCTCGCGCATCAGTTGGGCCATCCGCCCGTCGAGGGCCTCCAGTTGCGTCGGGCTGCTGTGTTTCAGCAGCCGTGGCACGTCGTCGGCGGCGGTGCAGATGTCGTCGTAGCCGAGGACGAGGAGGGCTTCGTGCGGCGGGAGCGGCACCACGTCCAGTTCGGCGCGCAGCACGGTCACGAGGGTGCCCTCGCTGCCCACGAGCGCCCGGGCGACGTCGAATCCGTTCTCGGGCAGCAGCGAGTCCAGGTTGTATCCGGAGACCCTCCGCGGGATACGGGGGAACCCGCGCCGTACGTCTGCCATGGTGCGGTCGATGATCTGCCGCAGCCCCTGATGGATCTCGGCCCGCCGCCCGCCGTCGGCGAGGATCTCGTCGTACTCGTCGTCGGAGGTGGAACCGACCCAGCACCTGGTGCCGTCGTAGGTCAGGATCTCCAGGCGCCGGACGTTGTCCACGGTCTTGCCGTACGCCTGGGCTGATCCGCCGCACGAGTTGTTGCCGATCATGCCGCCCAGGGAGCAGTGGCTGTGGGTGGACGGTTTGGGTCCGAACTGGAGCCCGTGGTCGGACAGTTGGCGGTTGAGTTCGTCCAGCACGATGCCCGGTTCCACCACGCACGTGCGCTGGGCGGCGTCGATCGACAGCACCTTGTTGCAGTATTTCGTCCAGTCGATGACCACGGCGGTGTTGGTGCACTGGCCGCCCAGGCTCGTCCCGCCCCCTCGGGAGAGCACCGGCGCCCCGAATTCGGCGCACACCGCCACCGCGTCGGCGCCGGCCTCGATCGTGCGCGGGACCACTACCCCGATCGGCACCTGCCGGTAGTTCGAGCCGTCCGTCGCATAGGCGCCCCGGCTGCCCGCGTCGAACCGCACCTCGGCGTCGGCCCGCGCGCGGAGCGCCTTCTCCAGGGCACGCGTGTCCAGCACCGTCTCCGGTCCTTGTGCCTCGACCACCATCGACTCCCCTCTACGGACGCCCCGACGCCGCTCGGATGCCGTGGGACGGGTTCCCGGTGATCGCGGGGGCTAACGTCAGGTCGGGGATCGGAGGGGTTGCACGAGTCATCACGCCGGCTTCCTGGCCTTGGCGAACTCGATGAGGAAGGCTTCGCAGAACGCCTTCAGGTCGTCTGGCCTGCGACTGGTGACCAGTGTGTTGGGACCGTGGCCGCAGATACGTACCTGTTCGTCGACCCAGGTCCCGCCCGCGTTGCGGATGTCCGTGCGCAGACTCGGCCACGAGGTCAGCGTGCGGCCCGAGACCACGTCCGCCTCGACCAGCGTCCACGGAGCGTGGCAGATCGCGGCGACCGGACGGCCCAGGTCGAAGAAGGCACGTACGAACGACACGGCGTCCTCGTCGGTGCGCAGCAGGTCGGGATTGGCGACCCCGCCCGGGAGGACAAGGCCGTCGAACGTCTCGGCCGGCGCCTCGCGCACCACCAGCTGCACGGGAAACACGTCTGCCTTGTCCAGATGGTCGAACGCCTGGATCTGCCCCGGCTCCGTCGACACGAGGACCGGCTCGTGGCCCTGTTCGGTGGCCGCCTGCCACGGCTCGGTCAGTTCGATCTGCTCGACGCCTTCGGGCGCCATCAGGAATGCGATGCGCATGGTGATCGATCTCCTTGTGCGGTTTGCCATGTGGTCTGGTCCTGGGCCGGTTTTCCACCTGTCCCGGCCGCCCGGCGGCAGCGCGGCAGCTCCTCCCCGTACGGCAGCAGCACGCACACGCCGATCCGGCGCCGATCCCGGCGGCGATGCCCGCGAGATGTCCGCGCGAGGGTGGTCGTCGGCGCGGCACGATCCGCCGGCCGCTCGGGTCCGAACGTCCGCCGTTCAGAAGGCACTCGGCCTGATCTCTGTGCGGGCACATCAGGGAGGTGAGCGCGCGAGGGGCAGGGATCCGAGAAAGCGGTGGATGTGCTGCTCGATCCGGGTGCGCCGGTGCGTCACCCCGTCGGCCGGGCCCGGCGTGAACCAGCCGGGAAGGAGCCCGTACAGGAGGTGGTGGGTCGTCGCGTCGCCGACGTCGGATCCCGAACGCGGGACGGCGATCCCGGCGACCCGGCTGCGTTGGCCACTCATGCCTTCGCCTCCCAGTAGAGGATCTGTTCGGCCGGTCCCGTGCAGGTGTGGAGCGAGGTCACACGGTTCTCCCCGGCGTTGGAGCGTTCGAGCGTGCGAGTCGGGCGAAGGCCGGACGGCGCGGCGATCTCGATCTCCCGCACCACATCCACATCTCCCGCACCACATCCGCCTGAGCACCCCAGGTCACCGGGCCGTCACCGTCAGCAGCGGCGACAACGGCCCGCGACGCTTTGCCCGGATCTTCAGGCATGGCTATCGCGTACCCGAGGACGGGACGCCGACACAGAGGTTTGTCCCCTCAGTCCGAGGACACCCGCATTCCGCCACCGTGCACCTTTCCGGAGAAGGACATGCCATGGCAGTGCTCGCCATGCTCATCCCGCCCCTGATGCTCGGCCTGCTGCTCGCACTGGGGAGATACGAGGAACTGCTGCTCGCGGAGCAGGACACCGCCCGACCGGCACCGGCCGCCGCCCCGACCGAGCCCGTCCCGACAGGGAGTCCCGCACCCTCGCCCCGAATCCCTGCCCCGTCGATCGCACACGGCTCTCCCCAGCTTCTCGACGCCGGCCCGCCTCAGGTTCTTCGGCGACATGACGCAGAGCAGCAGCACCGCCAAGCAGCTCGACATCTCACAGAGGCGCGCCTCCCGTCCGATCAGCCTCTGCTGCGACCGACTGCGTGATCAGGTGATGCGGAGCGCGACCTGAGACCCCCTGCGTGCCACTCGCCATCTCCGTGACCGGTTTCCTTTCGCCCTCTCAGGGCACTTCGGATGCCAGGTCATCGCGCGCCGCCACCCGGTGGAGGAGCAGCGATGCTTGGATGACGAAACCGAAATAACCAGTCAAATGCGGTGAGTTGGTCTCGGCGGAGGTGCCATGTGAACCGGCGTAAGGCACTCTTCGGCGCGGGCGAGGTCCTGGCATGGTGGGCCGTCCTCGCCCTGTTGTGGCTGGTCTTCATCAGCGCGGTGGACACACTGGAACTCGTGGTGGGCGCGTCCGCCGCGCTGGTCGGCGCGTTCGCCGCGTGGGGTGCGCGTCGGGCGGTGAGCCAGTGGTGAACGGCTGGACCGTCGCCGCGACGGCCGCGCTCGCCGCGGGAGTCGGGGCCACGGTCTGGGGCGTCGCCACGGGCCCGCTGCGGCGCCGGGTCGTGGCCCAGAACCTGTCCACATCGCTGGCCTGTCCCACCCTGCTCCTCCTGTCCCAGGGCTACGACCGTCCGTCGTACGTCGATGTCGCCCTGCTCCTGGCCCTGCTGGGCCCCGTCGGCACCCTCGTCTTCGCGCGGCTGCTCGCGGAGGACCTGGCGAAGGATCCCCCGCAGGCATGGGGACTCACGTACACGGTCGCGGCATTCGGTGCCGCCGTCGTGGTCGCCGTGTGCGTAGCCACGGGGCCGGGCCGTGCGCTGGTGAAACTCCTGGTCGTCGGCGCCCTGTTGATCGGCGGGAACCTCACCGCGTCCCGTGCCCTGTCCGGCGGCTTCGCGGGGAGCCGACGTGAATGATCCGCTGATCGTCGTGGCGCTGCTGCTGGTCGCCGCGTCCGCGACCGCCGCCGTGGCTACCCGCGACCCCTCGCGGCAGGCGCTCGTCCTGGCCGTCCTCGGAACGGTCCTGGCCGTTCTGTTCACCGTGCTCCAGGCCCCCGACGTGGCACTCTCCCAGCTGGCCGTGGGCTCCGCTCTCACTCCCCTGCTGCTGATGCTGTCCGTACGCAAGGTCCGACGGCCGAAACGGCGGAAGGAAACGCAGCGATGACCCGGCAGGTGCGGCTGATCGTCATGGCTATCGGCGGTACGGGCCTCGCGGCGCTGCTGGTCGCCGCCTGCTTCGATCTGCCGGGCTTCGGCGGGGACCGACACCCGTACGGGGACCGGGTGGTACGTGCCTCCCTCGCCCGGCACACCGCGAACACGATCGCCTCCGTCAACTTCGACCAGCGCGCCTTCGACACCCTCGGCGAGATGAGCATCCTCTTCGCGTCCGTCCTCGGCACCGTCGTCCTGCTGCGCCAGACCCGCGACGAACACCGCGCCGCGCCCGAACCCGAGGAGGTCGCGCTCCCCGTACGCCGGTACGCGCTCCTCGTCCTCCCCGTCGCCGTCCTCACCGGCCTGTACGTGATCGCGCACGGCCAGCTCAGCCCGGGCGGCGGCTTCCAGGGCGGCGTCGTCGTGGCGACCGCCCTGCACCTGCTCTACCTGGGCGCCGACTACCGCGCCCTGGAGCGCATCCGACCGGTCGGCTCCTACCAGGTCGTCGACGCCCTGGCGGCCTCCGCCTACCTCGTACTGGGCCTCTCCGGACTCGTCGCCGGCACCGCCTTCCTCTCCAACTTCCTCCCGTACGGCACCTTCAACACCCTGTCCTCGGGCGGCACCGTCCCGCTGCTGAACGCGGCCATCGGCATGGAGGTCACCTGCGCGGTCGTCGTACTGCTCGCCCGTTTCCTGGATCAGGCCGTGGAGATCGAGAAGGGAGACGGGAACTGATGTCGGTGCTGCCGTACCTCGTCGCCGCCTGGGTGTTCCTCGTCGGCTGCTACGGGCTGGTGACCAGCCGGAACCTCATCCACGCCGTGGGCTGCCTGGCGGTCTGCCAGTCCGCCACCTACGTCCTGTTGCTGGCCGTCGGCTACCGCGACGGCGGCACCGCACCCGTCTTCTCCGACCTGAAGCCCGGCTCCCGCCCTGTGGTCGACCCGGTGGTCCAAGCTCTCGCCCTCACCGACGTGGTCGTGGGCGCCACGGTGACCGCCGTGCTGCTCGCCCTCGTCCTACAGATCGCCAAACTCCACGGCACGGTCGACCCCGACGAACTCTCGGAGCTGCGCGGCTGATGCACCACCTCCTGCCGGTACTCGTCACCGCCCCTCTACTCGGAGCCACTCTCCTCGTCGCCGGCGGGCGCCATCTGTCCCGCGTCGCCGCCGAGACGGTGGGCTGTGTCTTCGCCGGGGGCACGGCAGGACTCGCGATCCTGCTGCTCCTCAACTCCTCGCCGCCCATGACCGAATGGGTGGGCGGCTGGACTCCCGAAGGCGGCGAGAGCGTCGGGATCGTTCTCGTCGGGGACGGAGCCGGGCTGGGCATGGCCACGCTCGCCTCGCTGCTGACGGTGGCGGCGCTGGCGTACTCCTGGCACTACTTCGACGAACCACCCCGTCGCCACGCGGGCTCCTTCCCCGCCCTGATGCTGCTCTTCCAGGGCGGCATGTGCGGTTTCTCGATCGCGGGGGACCTGTTCGACGCCTTCGTGTTCTTCGAGTTGATGAGCGTGGTGGCGTACGCACTGACCGGTCATCGCGTCGAGGAAGCAAAGGCCGTACAGGGCGCGTTGTCCTTCGGGATCCTCAACTCCCTTGGCGCGTACGCCATGTTGATGGGCATCGGCCTGCTGTACGCGCGTACCGGCGAACTCGCCATGGTGAAGATCGGCCAGGGTCTCGACCAGCACGGCGGTCCCGACGCCCTCACCCTCGCGGCCTTTGTACTGGTCCTGACCGGCCTGCTGGTGAAGGCCGCGGCCGTACCGTTCCACTTCTGGCTACCCGACGCACACGCGGTCGCGCCCACACCCGTATGCATGCTGCTGTCCGGGGTGATGGTCGAACTCGGCGCCTACGGCGTCTGGCGGGTCTACCGGACCGTCTTCTCCGGCCCGGGCGGCATCCCGGCGTCCGACCTGGAGCGTGGCCTCGTCGTCCTCGGTGTGCTGACCGCCGTGGTCGGCGCGGTCATGTGCTGGCACCAGCGGCACATCAAACGGCTGCTGGCCTACTCCACCGTCGCCCACATGGGACTCTTCCTCATCGGGATCGGCAGCCTCAGCCCCGAGGCCGACGACGGGGTCGCGCTGTACATCCTGGGCCACGCCGGCGTGAAGGCCGCCCTGTTCGCCTGCACCGGCGTCCTCCTCGACCGGTACGGCTCGGTGGACGAACACACCCTGCACGGGCGCGCCCACAAGCTGCGCGGAGTCGCCGTGCTCTACGTCGTCGGCGCACTGAGCCTCGCCGGCCTGCCGCCCCTCGGCATCGGGCTCGGGAAAGCCGTGATCGAGGAGACACTCAGCGGCCCGATGACCGCGCTGTTCGTCGCCGTGTCGGCGGTGACCGCGGGCGCGGTGCTCCGGGTCGCCGCACGGGTGTTCTTCGGACTCGGACCCCAGACCGGCGACGATTCCTCGTACGAGACCACCGGCACGGGGGAGGAACCGGAGACCCGGCACCGGCTGAACCGGGTGCCGGACACGATGACCGCGGTCCCCGCCGTGCTCCTCGTCGCGTCCCTCGCCGTGGGAGCGGTACCCGGCTTCGCCACCGAGGTCGGACACGCGGTATCCGGCGGGGCCGCCCCCACGCCGCACTGGACCCCCGCCGGGACACTCCTCGGCCTCACCTCGACGCTGCTGGCCCTCGGCCTTGCCACCCTCGCCGTGACCCGCCCGAAGCTGCTCCGTGAGCGGTCATGGACGGCTCCCCTACGACGCCTACAGTCCGGTCACGTCGGCGACTACGTGGCCTGGATGCTGGCGGGCACGACCCTCCTGGCATCGCTGACCCTGCCGGGCATCCTCAACGGCTGAACAGATCGCGGACGCGGATCGAGAAAACTGACGCCGAGTTCGACCCATGACATCATCAGCGACGCGGTGCAGCAGCTTCGGGCATTCATACAAGCCATCCGCCAGTGAGTTCCTCCAAGGATGCTTCCCTGAGAGCACATCACCCTAGGGCTGACCACGAGTTCGCGGTGGATTCCCCGGCCGGGGTGAGGGTGTGAGGATCTCGTGGGAGGCCGCACGCCTGGACGCGCCCGACCCACGGTGTCCCGATTGGCGATCAGCAGGTCGGCGCCCGCGTTGTCCGCGGCCGCTTACTTGCCGTTGGCGTGCGCGCGCAGCATGACGGTGGAACTCGCGGGCGGCGTGCTCGTGGAGTCGAAGAGGCTGAGGTTCACCGCGTCCGCGATGGCCTGTAGGCCCGCCTCGTTGGGGTGCAGGTGGTCACCGCTGTCGTACGCGGGCAGGAGGTAGGTGGGGTTGGCCGGGTCGTGGGTGGCGGTGTCCTGGTCCACCACGCCGTCACAGCCGCTGCCCGAGCCGCGGATGAACGCGTTGACCGCCTCACGTGCGGTCTCGCCGGTCTGCGTCCAGTAGCTCGCGCCCTGGTAGGGAGTGAGGGTCGAGCACAGGAACAGCAGGCCCGCCGAGTGCGCCCTGGAGATCAACTGCTGGATTCCGGTGATGAGTTGAGCCGAGGTCGGTGGCGGGTTCGTGCTGCCCAGGTCGTTGATCGGGTCGTCCGAGAAAATCACCCAGCGCACTCCGGACTGGCCGACAACGTCCCGGTCGAAGCGGTTCAGCGCGCTCTGCCCGGCACCGTCGACGAGCAGCCTGTTGCCACTGATGCCCTGGTTGAGGACTCCGACCGTACGACCGCTGTTCTGCAGGCGGACCGCCAGGTCGTTGGGCCAGCGCCGGTTGTCGTCCGAGGCGGAGGCGACGCCGTCGGTGAGGGACGCGCCGAGGGTGACCAGCGAGCCTGTGGCGGCAGTGTTCTGCACGTCCAGGTTGGTGAGGAAGGAGTAACTGCCGTTGGTGACAGCTCCGCTGAGGGTGGCGCTGGCGCTGACATTGCCGTTGGCCACGTAATTGGTCTGGTTGCCCTGCTGGTGGTACGTCGCCGAACCGGTGGAGTTGGGCAGATAGAAGCTGACAGCCACGTCGGACAGCGCCGCCACCGTGAACGCGGTGGAGTCGCTGACCGCCGACTGGCCCGCGGCGATGGTCACCGAGGTCTGGCCACCGAAGGTCACCGCCTTGTCGGTGCCGGTGTTCACCGACGAGCCCGAGCTGCGCTGCGCCACGTGCACGTTCTGCACGGTCAGCGGCGCGGTGCCGAAGACGTTGGAGATCCGTACCTGGGCCGAGGTGCCGCCGATGCTGGTGTGCACAATCTGCCGGAGTGTCTGGTTGGCGTACGAGGGGCCGCCACTCTGCGGCGACACCGACCAGCTGCCGTTCCAGCCGTCGGCGACAGGTGTGGCGGCCGGCGAGGCGGGGGGCTTGCCGGCGGCGGACGCCCAGGGCATGGGCATGAGGGCGAACGTACCGATGGCCAGCGCGGCGGCCGCGAGGACCGCCTCACGTTTGATGGAGCGCGCGTGTCGTCGCAAGGGGGTCATCCTGAGGTGGGGGGAGGAGGACGCCTGGACTGTATTGCGACCACAGGGGCCACGCCAATCCCCTTGCAGGCGTGACAGTTCCGATGACTGCGCCGAGGTACGCCCCTCCGGGTGCCCTTTCCGCGCTCGAAGCCGTCCGACACCGCTCGGACATCGGAGGTATGAACCGCCGCGAGCTGTCCGATGCCACCCGTCAGGTGCGGGCGCCCGGGGGGGGCCGGGGAAGGTGAGGGTGATGCGCGGCCCGCCTGCCGCCCGGTGTTGTTCTGCCTGGTCAGAGCACATGCGACCAGTTCCACCGTGACACCCTGTGTCATCCGGAACAGGAAGGCGCGACCGGCGTGCGGAACGCATCACGTTAACGGCAGAGCCGGGTCCGCTGGGGTGAGTCGAAGCGACTGAGGCGAGGTGGGCACGTGCCCCGAGCATGGTCGATCGTGCGCGGCATCATCACGGGCACGGCCATCACCGGGCTCAAGTGACCCGCTCGACCAGCCCGGCGGTCGCGGACACCCTCGGTCGGCCGCGCGAGCCACGCCGGTGCCTCGCCCCCACCACCCTGGCCCGCGCGGGACTCACCCGGCGCTCACCGAGGCCCCGCCCCGCCGCCGAACGCGTGCCGCACCAGTTCCGCGTCCTTCTTCGGCACCGCGAGGTCGTACGTCCCCGCGTCCGTGACGAGTTCGTACCGCTCGAACTTCGGCGCCAGCCGGACCTTCCCGCCCGCCGACTTCAGCCGGAACGGCGCCTGAAGGGTCGCGCTCCGGTCTCCACGCGCGTCCTTCCAGTGCGGCGGCTCACCCGCGGCGAGCCGAAGGTAGCCCTGCCTCAGCCGTGCTACCTGCTTGCCCTTGCCGACCGAGACCTTGACCGCCCCGCCGATGCTCTGCGTGAACCCGACGACCCGCAGCGGCTGCCCGTCGTCGAAGTCGGCGATGTCCCGCGCGGGTGTGCGGCGCCGGACCCATGTCCAGCACAGCAACAAGTCCGGCATGGTCTGGGTGCCGGCGGAACGACGTTCCGCGGTGAGCCGGTCACTTCCCTGTCCCCATCCTCAGTACCTCGCCGACGAATTCCCGTGGCGGCTGATATCCGTGTTCCGACCCGTCATACCGATGAACACATCAAGCGACCTGCCAGGCGGTCTGCAATGCCAGGCGCGCCAACGACCCGTCGACGACATCCAGAGGCGGCTTCCAGCCGAACCCTCGCATCCGCTCGACGAATTCCGACGGCAGCATCACGCCGTGGCGTCCCACGTAATGCCCGAGGTCGCGGCGCCAGACCCAAGACCCATCGGTGAACAATGACGAGCAGCCTACGAGATTCTCGCCACAGCCCAGCAGGCATTGTTCGGTCTCGGTGAATTCGGCAACCACCGGGGAGTCGGCGAGGTACGCGCCGACGAAGGCCGCGATCCCCTGCCATTCCCTGGAGTCCGAGCACGCGACTTCATGGATCCCCGGAAGGTCGACCGGGACCTCGAAGAACTCGTGTACAAACCCGACTCTCAGCATGACTAGTGTGCACCTCCCGCCATGGGAAGGAACATCCGCCAGGCCCCCCAGGCTCCAGGAACGGTTCCTGCGACCCGAGACTCGGCATGACGACGACCTTGGTGGTGGGAGCCCAGACCGGCACGCCCAGACCATTGGCGACATCCTGCCCCACACCGGATACACCGGAATGACAGACAAGGAGTCTCACACATCCACCCTCGTAATGCGGATTTCCTCTGACTGCCTCGACGATCTGGAGGGGATTCGTGTCCTGCCCGTCCACCCCGAGCACTCCGCGTGTCGATCCATGCACGATCACGTCATGATGGACCGCGTTCTTGGCGTGCTCTCGTACGCTCATGGTCGCCGAGTCCGATCCGATGGATGTCGACGTATGTGTGTGGCTGACGGCGCCGCCACCAGGGGTGTAATTGTCGGCAGCGGCGCAGCGGACATCTCAGCGGCGTCGGCGCTCGCGGACGCGGCGCCCGTTTCATGAGCGGCTTCGGATGTGGCAGCGGTTTTCGCGCCCTTGGAAACGGCCGCCACCCCCGCTCCCGCGATCCCCACGGCGCCGGCGACGACTGCGCCGCCTTCGCCTATGACCCCGGCAGCCGCCCCCGTCACCGCCGCCCCGAGGCCGCCCATCTCGGCACCCGCGGTGAAGCCCTCGGCTCCCGCCACGAGCACGGCGCCGCACGCGCCCGCCGTCGCCGCCACGCAGGCGACCGCGCCGACCACCACCGCCGTGGCGACCACGGCCGCCATCACCGGGTGCCGTTCCACGACGTGGTACGCCTTCTTGGCGTAGCAGGACAGGGACCAGCCACAGCTGTGGTGGGAGGAACCGCCGCCTCCGCCACCGCTGTGCGAGGACGTGGTCGTCGTCGTGGTGGTCGTCGCCGGGGCGGGTGTGCTGCCGCAGTCGACGGCGCACGTGTTCATCGTCGGGTCGTTGTACTAGTCGTCCAGGCCCGTCGGGTCGCTGCCCGTGATCGGGTTGTCCGCCGCGTACGTGTACCCGTCGATCTGTTGGGCGTCGGTGAGCTCCAGGACCGGGTCGTCCGAGACGAAGCGGCCGATCGTCGAGTCGTACTCCCGCGCCCCCAGGTGGGTCAGGCCCGTGACGGCGTCCTGCACCCCGCTGACGAAGCCCTTGTCACCGAGCCACGTACTCGAAGTCGGCTGTGCGCCACGGGTGTTGCCGAACGGGTCGAGCCGCCGCCGCGTGACCGTCTGCGTCGTCGCGTCCACCGCGGTCTCGGCGGTGTCGTGCGCGTCGGTGACCTGCCACTGGAGGGCGCCCGAGCTCGTGCGCACCGCGATGGTCTGGCCGCCCCACTCGTAGTAGCGCGCGCCCGTGGTGGTGGTCGCTCCCTTGGCCAGGTGCACCTCGGTGTCGCCCAGGTACAGCGTCGTACCCGAGTCGTCGCGCGAGAGCAGCCGGTCGCCGTCCGCGTCGTACAGGTAGGAGGCCGACGCCCCGTCCGCGTTGGTCACCTTGGCCAGATGGCCTTCGGAATCCCAGTCCAGTGTCTGGGTCTTGCCGTTGAGGGTGCGGGTGTGGGTCTGGCCCGAACCCTCGTAGGTGTACGAGTCCGTGGTCGTCGTGGAACCCACGACGGTGCTCGACGACGTCAGCGTGTGCGCCTGCGCCGTGCCCTTGGGTGGGTAGACGAACGATGTCGTGGCGTCCGAACCACCCGCCGCCGTCGCGTGGTTGGTCTGAGTACCGCGGTTGCCCAGGTCGTCGTAGTAGAAACTCTGCCAGTACGGCGCCGGGCCGCCGAGGACCGCCGTCGACGGGTCGGCCGAGCAGCCGTCCGTCCCGGTCCACGCCTCGCTCAGCCGGTCATGGCCGTCGTAGCGGTAGCACTGCACGTCGTCCATGCCGTCGGCGTGTGTGGCGACCTTCGTCGGGTTGCCCGCGTCGTCGTAGGTGTACGACGTGTCCTGCACGGGCGCGCTCTGGGCGTCGTCCGTGACCAGTTCGCGCTGGAGGCGGCGGCTGCCGTCCTCGTAAGTGTTCATGATCTGGAGCCACTTGGCGGTGTCCGAGGAGGAAACCCCCAGCGTGAGCTGGTTGATCTGGCCGAGTTTCGAGTAACTCGTGTTCTGCACATAGCCGGTGGCGCCGCTCAGCGTGGTCGGCATGCTCAGGTCGTTGTAGCCGTACTCCAGCGACTCGGCGGGCAGGCCCCCGACGGCCGGGTCGGAGGTGACCTGGACGGTGCCGTCGAGGTTGTAGCCGGTCGTCGACGAGTACGTGCCCGCCAGCGCCTCTTCGCCCGTGACCGACGGGCTGACCACTCGGGTCAGCGTCGGCCGGTACAGCGAGTCGTAGGCGCCGACCTGGGTGACGTACGCCGAGCCCGAACTGCCGCCGACGTACCGGATCGCCGACGTCGGCTGGCCCTTGGCCACCGAGTCGAAGGTCCACTTGGCCAGTTCGTGCGCCGCGTCCTTGGTCGTGCCGTCGTACAGGTCGCTCTTGCGGCCGAGGATGTCGTAGGAGTGGCTGAGCGTCTTCTCGTCGGAGGTGCCGAGCGCGGTCGTGGTGGAGGCGACCTGGTCCAGCTCGTTGTACGCCGTGTTCGTCGTCCCCGTGTCGGGGTCGGTCGTACTGGTCCTGCGGCCCATCGGGTCATAGCCGTACGACCAGGTGTTGCCCGCGTCGTCGACGACCTCCTTGAGCTGGCCCTTCCGGTCGTAGGTGTACTTGATCGAGGTGTACGGGCCCGACGGTGTGCCGTTGTCGTACTGCCGGGTCTCGACCGTGCGGCCGAGCGTGTCGGTCAGCGTCGTCGTCGCGATTCCGCCCTTGGGCGGGGTGACCGTGACGCGGTCGCCGCCGTACGCCGTCGAGGTCGTCCAGCGCTTGGTGCCCAGCGCGTAGAAGCCCTCCGCGGTGGCGCGGCCCGCGCCGTCATAGGTGGTCAGGGCCTGCGCCGGGACCGCCGACGTGATGTTCGCCAAGGTGCCGGAGGGCGAACTCGTGTCCGTGTAGTCGGCGTCCGCCTCGACCGCCGTCCCCCGGCTGTCGTACTTGGTTTCGGCGATGACACGGCCACCGCCCGGCGCCGGGGTCTGCGTCTGGCGCGGGCGCAGCAGCGCGTCGTACAGGGCGTACGTCGTGCCGTCGTTGTTGAGTTACGCGTCACTCATCGGCAAACAGATCAAGCTGCCGCTGACCGCCCGGACCGTGCCTAAAAGTTGTACACCGCGAAGTCCGTCACGGGGCGGTACCCGATCCGCTGGTACAGGCCGTTGCTGGTGGGGTTGGCCAGGTCGGCGAACAGCAGTACCTCCGCCGCGCCTGCCGCCAGTGCCGCCCTGCTGACCTCGGCCGTCGCGGCGCCCGCGTAGCCGCGGCCTCGTAAGTGGGCCGGGGTGTAGACGGGGGTCACTCTGATCTGGCCTGCGACCATCGGGGTCATGCCTGCCATGGAGACGGGGGTGCCGTCCGGGGTCTCCCAGAACGTGACTCGTCCGTGAGCGATGCGCGTGTCGGCCCAAGAGCTGGCGTCTGCGGAGGCAGTTCCTCCGATGTCCGCGACGAACTCTTGGTACCAGCAGGTGAGTTGCTCGCGGTCCTGTTCGCCAGCGATTCGGCCCCGGCCCTCCGGATGCGGCTCTGGCGGGGTCAGCGTGCCGAGGCGGTACAGGCGCTGCTGCTCGTGGAGCGTCGGTGTCGCGCCGGTGTGCCGCTGCCAAGCCTCGGCGAAGGCGGTGGCGGTTTCGTGGTCTGCACCGACTCCAGGGAGGGTGCGGCCAAGGCCGGCCAGATGGGTGGCGAGGGTGTCGGCCTCCTCTGGAGTGAGAGGGGTGAGATTCAAGCGGTGGGGCGGGGTCCGGAAGAAGGTCGCGCAGATCCCACCCGCCCTCTCCAGCATGCCGAAGGCGGGGGCTTCGGCGCCGTATGCGTGCGCTCCGCGCGTGCGTAGCGCCTCGGTCACTGTCAGGGGGATGGTGTGCAGGGCCGGGCGCGAGTGCAGGAAGTCTCCTGCGCGGGCTAGGAAGCTGTCGACGTCATCGATGAGGTGCCAGTCATCCGGGCGCATGCCTCATGGTCCCGCGTGTACACAGGCTGCGCCCGTGATTTTCCGACGGGGCGAGGCGACGGGGCGCGGTCAGGGCACCGCCTCCCCAATGACTCCACCAACTACTCGGGCCTCAGGTCCGTCGCCTGGCTGTCGTGCAGGTACCTGTCCGCGGACGTGCAACGGTCTGACTGCTCGTGGACTCGTTGGTGTAGCCGGACAGAGTGTCCGGCCCATTCTGGGCCCGATAGCGGATGTTGAGCACGGCACGGCAACCCGAATCGCTCCCCGATCTCGCGGTCCTGCCCGACCGCTAACGTGGATGACGGACCAACCGTCGGGGAGGCAGCGCGCATGCGTGGTCCTGGGGATCACCTCAGCGTCGGAGAGCGGATCGCGTTCTACCGCGAGCGCCGGGGCTATACGCAGCCTGTGCTCGCCGGGCTCGTCGGGCACAGCACCGACTGGCTGCCGAAGATCGAGCGAGGTGTGCGCAAGCCGCCAAGGATCGACAAGCTCACCGAACTCGCCCGTGCACTGCGGGTCCCGCTCGGCGACTTGATGGGTCAGCCCGTCCTCCTGGAGGACGATGAGAAACACATGGACGACGTGTCAGCCGTCCGCGATGCGCTGACGAGCCCCCGGCGTCTCTCCAAGCTGCTGTTCGGTCGTACGGCGGAGCGGCAGTTGCCTCAGCCGGATCAGGCACAGGTCTTCGTCGAACGCAGCTGGGGCGACTACCAGGCCGGCGTTCTTGGGGATGTCATCGACGCCCTGCCCGGTCTGCTCCCGGCCCAGCGCTCCGCCAGCTTAGAAGTCAAGAAAAAGCAAAAGCCCCAGGTCACGGCGAGTGAGAATCCTGGGGCTTCTACAGAGCCGCCCTCGGGATTCGAACCCGAGACCTACGCATTACGAGACCGTGAGTGATCGTGTCGAGTGGTGCCTCGTCGTGCTACCCAGTGACGTTCTGCCTGATCAGAGGGTGTGCGGCAGGTTAGTCCGTGCCACCCCGTGATGCACCGTCCAAAGGCGTCTGTCCACCGGCTGTCCACCGGTGGGGTTCTCACCAGCCCGCCGACGAGACTGTCGCTGGGCCGCCGGCAATGCTGCCGACCGGCCGGAGAAGCGAGCGGAGGTCACTGTCGGACCTCTACAGGCCGCCCTCCAGGGGTATCCGCGGATGCTCTCCAGGTAGGCCTCGCCTTAACTTGACTCCGTCGGGGATCTTGCCGTCGTCGAGGTCAGCCGCTGACGGCCCGCCAGGACTTCAGTCGAGGAATCTCGCGCCGGTCCAGGAAGCCCTGGAAGGCGGTCGGTGGCCGGGGCGGGGTTGCTTCGCTGGTCGGCGGCAGAGCGCCGAGGCGCTCGTTGAAAAATTCCCGCAGTTCAGTTGGTCCCTGCAGTCCCGACTCTGCTCCCTGCGCGCGATCGCTCCCGAGAACCAACCCTGTCGAGACGCCTACCCTGTCGAGCTGGTGCTGCTACAGGTCAGTTGGGCGGATATTTGATCCCGCGTCATTACTTTCCCCTTACTTGTCATGAATTCACCGCTCTTGAGATGCGCGGACGTCAGGTGCTTCAAGTCGATCCAGCCGTCCCTGCCGTCAGCTTCCCGACCCTGGAACGTCTCGCCAACTTCGACGTAGAAACCGTTGGGCAGGTCTCCCTTCAACGGAAGCTTCACGGTCTGGAAGCTTGCCGACGTCCCTACGGTGAATAGCCCGGATTCGGCGGCCTTCGAGGCAGGACCGACGGCCTGCCACAGAGTCCTGAAGTCGAAATTCCCCCCGTCACTGTCAGCACGAACGTAGACCGAAGCGCCGGATACCGTGTACCCAGGGCACAGCGGGTACGCGATGACGATGTCACCGCTTCCCGTCGTGTTGTAGCCGAACTCCGGCGGATTGGGCCCTGGATAGGTGCATGCCGACATCAGCAGGAGGCCGACAGCTCCGATGGCCGCACTAGCCGCCCGCTTCCCGATCAGCATGGGTACCCACCGTCCTTCCAACCGGCCTCTTTCTCGTACTTGTTTTGGCATGGGTCCACGCCTTCACTGAAGTACCTGGGTCCGAAGTCCGCGCCGTACTCGTCCCACTGTTCGGTGTGCACCCTTTCGTGCTTGAGCCGTTCCTTGCTGACATAGTCCGGGTCGGTACCCGTGACGTATGTGTGTCCTACGGTCGTGCCGCCTCTGCCGTATATCGGCAGCGACGTCTGGCACACGATCATGTCCTTCGTCGCCCCGCACTTCGCACCGGTCGACTTGGCGAGCTGGTAGTAGAACGTGCCGACGGCCCAGCTTTCCACCTTGCTGTTGACGCTGTCGATGCCGGAGAGCACATCGCCGACGACGTCATCCAGGTGCTTCGTCTCCTCCGTCGGGGTGTCCGGACCTGACATCTGGTCAAAATAGTCCGCCTTCAGATCGGAGAGCTTTGCGAGGCATTTCTGCTTGCAGTCCTTGCCCGGCATATGTTCGAAGATCCCCGGGTTCTGGTAGGCGGCTCCGAGTCCCATGCGCCAGGCGATGAGTGCGGCGCGCTCCCGCTGCATCTTGATGACCTGCCACTGCCTGAAGTAGAAGGCGGCGAGGCAGGCCGCGTCACAGGTGTTGCCACTGCTGCTCGTGGCGCTGGTTCCCGAGTTGGTCTTGGTGTTACCGGTCGGGGTGAAGGGCGGAGCTGTGGTCTCCTCCGAGGCGATCACCTCCGGGGAGCAGGGCGGGTTTCCGGGCCCTCCGCACTTGATGGAGCCCCGGCCGGACGGGTCGGCCCAGGTGACCGGGTTGTTCTCGGCGTAGGTATAGCCGTTGAGGGACTGCGGCTTGTCGGTTTCCAGGAGCGGGTCGACGCTCAGGAATCGGCCGATGAGGGAGTCGTACTCGCGGGCTCCGATATGGGTGAGGTCGGTGGCCTTGTCGGCGGGCTTGCCGAGGAAGGCCTTGTCGTCGGGCCAACCGGTGGCTCCCGTGCCGCGCTCGGTTCCGAACGGGGTGAAGTACCGCCTGGTGACGGCCTGGGTGGTGGCGTCCAGCACGATCGTGGAGGTGCCGTGCGCGTCGGAGGCGAGGAAGGACACCTTCTGACTGCCGGTCTCGTTGCTCCGCACGGCGATGACGGTCCCCCCGGCGCTGTAGGAGCGCGTGGCCCAGGTCTTGGTGGTGGTACCGCTCGCCTTGCTGTGGATCTCCGTCGCTCCGAGGTAGAGGACGCTCTCACCGCCGCCTTCTGCCCGCCGGATGAGCAGGGTGCCGTCGTCGTCGTAGAGGTAGCCGGTCTTCTGGGTGCCTTCGGTGACGCTGTCGAGGCGACCTTCCGGGTTCCAGGTCAGGCTCTGGCCCGGGCGCTTGGTGGTGTTTCCGGCGGTGTCGTACTCGTACTGGACGGGCGCGCTGGTGCAGGTGCTGCCGGTCACCGTGGCGGTGAGCGTGTGCGGCTGCTCGGGCTTGTTGTAGCAGTAGGTGCGGCTGGTGGTGGTTCCCGCGGACTGCAAGGTCTCGGTGGTTCGCAGACCGGAGCTGTTGTAGCCGTATGTGCTGCGGTAGGGGGCGGGGCCGCCGAGAACTGCCGTCGTGTTGGCACAGTCGCCGGCGGCGGGGGTCCAGGCCGCGGTCAGGCGACGATAGCCGTCGTAGGTGAAGCACTGAGTGTCGACGCTCAGGCCGGTGTCCGCGTTCGGGGTGTCTGCGATCTTGATGACGTTGCCGGCGTCGTCGTACGTGTAAGCCAGGTCCTGCGGCTTGTAGGGGGAGGTCGCCGGAGTGGTGACCAGGGAGCGGGTGAGGCGGTCGGTGCCCTCCTCGAAGTGGTTGTCTATGTACGTCCTCTTGGCGTCGGCGGCGGCGGAGACTCCCACGACGAGGCGTTCGGCCTGGCCGAGTGAGGAGTAGCCGGCGGACAGCAGGTAACCACTCGTACCGGAGACCGAACTGACCTGCCCGGTCGTGGTGTAGCCGAATTCGACGGTCTCCTCGGCCAGGCCTCCGGCGGCAGGCTCGGTGGCCGAGTTCAGGGTGCCGTCGAGGTTGTAGGCCTGTTCGGTGGTGTAGCTGGGGGCGACGACGCCCGAGGCCACGAGGGAGTCCTCGGTGTCGAGGGTGAGCTCGGTCTTCGTCGCCCGGTAGAGATCGTCATAGGCCAGGACCCGGCTGGTGTAGGCCTTGCCAGTGGCGCCGCCGTCGTAGCGGATGGAGGCGTCGAGCTTGCCCTTGGCAAGCGTGTCGTAGTCCCAGTGGGCGAGCTTCGTGCCGTCGGAGCGTTCCTTCGACCACAGGTCGGTCTTCCGGCCGAGTACGTCGTAGCCGTACAGCAGGTGATGACCGCTGGAGTCCTTGGTCCAGTCGATCTGGTCGAGGGCGGTGTAGCGGGTGGTGGTCGTGCCCTTGTCCGGGTCGATGGCCGAGGTCTCGCGGCCGAACAGGTCATAGGTGTAGGACCACTGGGCGTTGTCCGGCCCGGTGACGGTGCTCTTCCTGCCATCCGCGGTGTAGCCGAAGGCGGTGCGGGTGTACGGGGTGCCGGGACCGGTGCCCGCGAAGTCGGGGTCGGCAGGAGAGGTGCCGGCGTACTCGCGGCGCTCGACGGTGCGGCCGAGGGCGTCGGTAATGGTGCGCAGGGCCTGGCCGCCGTCGGCGGCAGTCGCGGCAGTGGAGTTGCCAGTGTACGTGGTCGTGATGGACCACTTCTGGATGCCGTAGACCCGGAAGGTGCTGGTGGTGGCGCGACCGGCTCCGTCGTATTCGGTGTTGGTCTGCTTGGGACTCTCGCCGTACATGGCCCGCGTGTAGGTGCTGTTGGGATTGGTGGTGTTGTCGAAGATGTCGGCGTGGGTCTCGTAGGCCAGGCCGCGGGAGTCGTAGCGGGTGTCGGTGAGCAGACGGCCGCCCTGCGGGGTGGGGATCTGCTTCTGCAGCGGCCGGAGTGTCGCGTCGAAGATCTCGTAGCTGGTGCTGACCGTGTCCGAGGACTTGATCGTCGAGGTGGCGATGGAGGGCGCCTTGCCGCGTTCGAGGGTGTATGTGTACGTCGTGTTGGCGCTCTGGCCGCCGTCCTTGCTGCGGTTGGGCATCCACACACCGGTCAGGCGGCCGAGCGCGTCGTAGGTCTGCTGGGTCTTCTTGTTGTTCGGGTCATAGGTGCGCAGCGGCAGACCGCGCTGGCCGTCGTAGAACGTGGTGGTCTTCTGGGTCTTGGGGACGGTGACGACGGTCTTGGTGAGGGCGCCGGCGCCCGTCGGCGTGTAGTCGCTGCGGGTGAGGTTGCCGGCGGCGTCGGTGACCGTCGCGGGACGGCCGAGGGTGTCGAAGGTCGTCGTGGCGGTGCGCTGCCAACTGGTGGGGAACCGCTCGCCGTTCGTCGCGGTCGTGGGGTAGGCGCTCGCCCGGCCCGTCCAGGCTGCTTCGCCCTTCGTCGGAGTCTGGGACGCGGACCAAGCGGTGGTGTTGGGGTTGTCGTAGACGGTCGCTGTATCGGACACCAGATCGCCGTTGGTGTCGGCGTTCGCGGGCAGGGACAGCGAGGCTTCCGCGGTGGCGCAGGTGCGGGAGACCGTCCGGGTGCGGGAGGCGAGGCTGGTGATGCCCTTGGTGTCCTTGGTCCCGTCGTCGTTACGCGCGTACCAGGTGCGAGTGCAGGTCTCGTCGCCGGTCTTGGCGGTGTCGCCGGTGCTGTCGACCTTCGTCGGCATGCCGTACGAGTCGTGGCTGGTCGAGGTGGTGGCGGTGCGCCAGGTGCCAGTGACCGTGAGGTGCGTGTGGGTGGACGTCTTGCCGGTGCGCAGGTAGTAGGCCTCGACATCGGCGTACGACTTGTGCTGGGTGGCGGTTCTGGACGTCCACGGGTCGTTGACCGTTGCGCTGACCGCGATGTCGCCGTCGTAGACGAGCTGTTGGCGGGTGAAGCCCGCGTACGGCTCGGAGTCGGCAAGGTCGGGGACGTTCAGGCCGGGCGGATCAATGCCGGGCACGGTGGCGGAGCGGGTGGTGCCATCCTTCTTGCGGTCCCCGTTCATGCCCTGCATGTAGGTGGTGACCGTCTTGGACCGGGTGCGGTCGAGGGCGCCGGTGTACACCGTGACCTTCTGGTAACCGCGCCAGATCGACCAGGTGCGTTCGTCGTCTGGCACGAAGGGGCTGTCGTTGTAGTGCCAGGCCGGACCCTCGTACGAGTAGGCGTACTCGACGAGGTCGTTGGTGCCGACCGGGTCGGCCGTGTTGACTGCCAGCACGCGGTACTTGTGGAACCAGTCCAGTGAGGCCTCGGTGGCCCCGTTGATGTTCCAGTACTGCGGGTAGCAGGACTTGGTGTTGGTGTCCTCGGCGGTCGGCATGTTCGAACCGCGGACACATTCGGGCTCGTTCAGGGAGACGGTGGTGATCGCCCCGGTCTCGGAGGTGACGGTCTCGATGCGGGGACGGTTCAACGGCAGGATGCTGCCACCACCGGGCTGGGTGCCGCCGGCCACGCGGTTGGGCCGCATCTGGTAGGTGAAGGTCACCGGGTCGAGCTTGATGGGCGTGCCGACCTGGCCCGTGTGCCGGATGCTCTCCAGGACCAGGCTCTGGTCGGTGCTGTTGGCGATGTCACCGTTGGCGAGGAAGCGCTGGGACAGGGCCCAGGTGTCGAGTTTCAAGTAGTCCGTACCCGTGAGGACAGACGTCTCGATCTGGGCCAGGCGCTTGCGTGTGAAGAACGTGGGGCTCTCGCCCGGGCAGTCGGCGTCGCTCTCGCCCGAGGAGCAGATGGCGTCGAAGGGCACATCGGGCCAGTTCTTGGCCGTGCTTTCGGTCAGTTCCGAACAGTCCGCGGCGGTGCATCGTTCCTTGTAGGCGAGGTCGACCTTCCACGGGGCGTCGGCCGTGAACAGGGCGCCGGCCCGCTGCCCGTAGAGGATCTTGGTCAAGTAACCGGAGCGCGTGTACTTGGTGTTGGCCGTCGTCGCCTTGTTCTTGCGGTACTGGTTGTCCTCGGCTGTGTACCAGTAGGTCATGACGTTGCCGTGGGTGTCCTCGACATAGTCGAGGTTCCAGCGCCAGGCCTGAGTGAGCCAGCGGTCGGCGAACGCGTCTCCCTTGGTGTAGCCGGGCTCGCCGGAGTCGTCACCGAACACCGGGACGCTCCACACGGAGTTGGTGCGCTGGGTGTCGGCGCCGGGGAGCTTGTCGAGTCCGAAGACGTACTTGGTGCCGTCACCGGTGATGACGGTCCAGTGCTCGCCGTTGTCGTCGCCATTGGTGGCGCCGGTGCCCTGCAGGACGACGGAGGCGTCGTCGTTCTTCAGCCGCCACCTGCCAGTGGTGTCGTCCTTGACCAACTCGGTGGCCTTGCCGTTGAGGACAAGCGTGGCGTTGTCGTACTTCCAGCACAGGTCGTACTGCTTATCGTGGCCGTCCTCCTCGCAACCGCCGTACTGGCGTTCCACATAAGACTGCGCCGCCGACTGGAAACCCTCGCCGAGAGTGCTGCCCTGGTTGTTGGTGGATGCGTTGAGTCCGTCCGTGCTTCCCGAGTCGTACGACAGGGACAGCGAGGGCGTCGGGCCAGCCGTGGGCCTGGCCGGGTCGACGGGGTACGACCAGGTGAAGGAGCCGGAGGAGCCGCCGGCTTCCCAGGCGGACGAGGCGGACAGAGGTGTGGCGCTGTAGTCGCCTGCGCCCGTGGGCACTTCCGCGGCGGCCGCCGTCACGGCCAGCAGAACCGTCTTGGACGTCGGTGCGGCGAGCACCCGCACAGTCGCGGAGACCGTCTGGTCTGTGGCGCTGTTGCGGGAGCCGAGCGGAGTCTGTGTGCGGCACCGATCGAACTCCGGGGTCGTCAGCGCACAGGACGGCAACTGAACGAGGCGCAGGCGTTCGGACCAGCCGCCACCGTAGGCGGAGGCGAACGCCTGGTAGTCGACGTCGACCTTCGCCGTGCCCGGGCTGTCGGTGCGCACGGTGAAGACCACTCCGCGCACTCCGGCGGTCTGCGCGACCTTTTGGTCCAGGACCTGGATGTGGGCCTTTCCGACCGCCGCGGTTTTGCCTGTGGGGCGGATGGTCACGGGCAGTCCGCCGGGGTTGGCCGCGCCGCTCTGCCTGTCCGACGCTCCGGCGGTCAGATCGACGGTGGCGCGTCCGCCTTTGGGCCAGGACGTCTGCCGCGCGGCCGCGGCGCTCGCGGCCTGCGCGTCATTGCGTTTCTCGGCCGTCGCGACCCGCTCGCGGGCACTCTTGGCCTGCGGTGTATCGATCGCTCGGACCTTGCTCACCCGCTGCTCCGCCGCGGCCGGGACGCCCGGCCCGGGCTCGTCGGCCTGTGCCACGGGCGCCAGTCCGACGGGCACGCTCAACGCCAACGCGAGTACGGCTGTGACCATACAGCCCCGACGGCCGCCGTCACGCCGTCGAGCACGCCACCGACTCGGGAACCCGCTCGTCAGCGTCTGTGTCATCCAGGAAGCCTGCAGACCGGAACTCATGACCCAACCCCCACACGAACGCACGGAACTTATGTCGCGCACCTGACACTCGACCGGTCGGCCGTGCGTACGCGTCTGTCTCGGCAGTGCACACGAAGGAAATCTCGGACGTCCTGAGCGTGGCGCCGTGCCCGGAGCGGTCCCGCCTCCGGGTACGGCGCCCGCCCTAGTCGCCCAGTACGGTCTCCAGTTGCTCGGAGCTGCCGGCCGCACCCGCCCAGATGCGGATGTCGCTGATCCGGGCCGGCAGGAAGTGGCTCCACGCCGTGGCGCTGAAGCCCTTGCCGACGGCCAGGTCCCCTGATCCGGCGAGAGCGGTGTAGCTCTTGTCGGCGTCGTTCTGGGTGTAGCCGACGTAGAGCCGGATGGCAGGACCGGTGTCGCCCAGGGCGTCGTACACCCCGGTCAGCCGCACCGGTGAGTCCAGGGCCGCGGCCGTCGCGGAGCTGACGGCCGTGAAGGTGCCGCCCGCCGACAGACGACCGAACCTCCAGTACCCGACTGGCCGGGTCACCTCGGTCTCGGTCTCCGGATCGAAGACCGTCTCTCTGTTGGTGAGGTGGAACCACAGCCCCCATGACGACCCGTCGGCGGTGCGCTGACCGAGCACCTGCGCGGTGTAACCGTCGGGCTTCTTGAAGATCTCGTCCTTGTTCAGTTCGACCCGGGTGGTGGCGGTGAAGGAGCCGCTCTCGTCCACGACTGGCCCGGCGGTGACGGCGGCGCCGTCACCGCCGTCCAGCACGATCTCCGACGCGTCGAGCGCTGCCCCGCCCTGCAGGGTCAACGACCCGTCGTAGCCCGACTCGGTGTCGGCGAGCGTGCGGCCGCTCGCGGCCGCCGGATTCCAGGACGCGACCATCTCCAGGTCCTCGAAGCCGGACCTGCTTGACGCGGACTTGGCCTCGGTGGCGATCAGCTTGTCCGTCAACGCGGTCTGCCAGACGGCCACTTCGTCGACCGAGCCGTTGAGGTGGTCGGTGTACGTGTCGGCGTAGAGGGTGCGACCGATCTGCAGGCCACCGTCCGCCCTCCACGCGGCACCCACGGCGGTTCTGCCCTGGAGCAGCCCGTTCACGTAGAGGCTGATGGTGTCGGCCGTGGAGTCGAAGACGCCCGCCACATGGGTCCAGGCCCCCACCGGGGTGGGGTGCTGGGCCTTGATCTCCTGCGTGAAGGAGCCGCCGACCTGGGTGGTGGACAGCATCCGCATGCTCCAGGTCTTCGCTCCACCCGCCGAGTACGAGATGTAGAACGGGCTGTACTTGACGCTCCACGGGCTGGCCGTTGTCGCCTGACTGAGCACCGTGACGGTCTTGGTGGCCGTGGGCGACACTCTCACCCAGGCGGCGACGGTGTAGGAGGAACGTGTCTCCAGGACCGTGCTCGTCGTGGCGGCGTAACCGGCGGTGCCGTTCATGCTGATGCCCTTGTCGACCTTCGGCTGGTCGAGCGGGGTGCCGTCGTCGGCGTACCAGATCTCGCCCCGACGGCCCCGGTTGTCACGCTCGGCGCCAGTGGTCAGGGTGGCGTTGTCCTGGTCGGCCGCGTTGGTGGTCGAGGAATCGACGGCCTGCCCCGAATCCTCGTCGAAGTGCCAGCGACCCACCGGCCCATCGCCCTCGGCGACGAGGAACTCGACCTGGCCGATGGCCCCCGGGCGGCCCAGACCGTCCGTCGCCCGCACCCACAGCCGGTACGTCCCCGGCTCCTGGGGAATTATCGTGGGCTTGACGGTCGAGCCCTTGATGAGGGACGACCACTTGGTCTGGCTGTCTTCCTTGTACACGTACGAGGCGTTGGTGTCGCCCGATGACGGGGCGAAGGTGAAGACCGCTCCCTGGCCGGGCCCGCCCTTGGACAGGCAGCTCGTGCTGGTGCAGGCCGTATAGGGCGTGCCGATGGTGATCTGCGGTGCCTTCGGGGCACTCGTATCGATCTTGAAGTAGCACCAGTCCATGGTCGCCGCGTTCGACGGCCCGGCGAGCCAATCCGCGTAGTTGTGGTAGTACGAGCGCGTCCATGCCCGGTAGCGGTACAGGACGTTTTCCGACAATGCGATCGGCGTGGTGGTCGACACCGGCACGTTGTCCCCTACGTGCCCGGTCGTCGGCCGCTCCAGGGTGGGGAAGGCATCCGACCACGTGCTGTCCGTGGCCTTCTTCTCGATCGCCATCGCACCCCTGAGCATGGCGCTTGACTCGCCTCCCGAGACGGTCTGCGGGGTGGCCATCATGGTCGGCTTGGGGCTGTCGACGATGGCGGGGTCGGCGGAGTCCGTCTCGCACACCCTGGCGTCCCCCACCTTGATGCCGATTCCGGTGGGCTTGGCGGGCAGACCGACGTAGTCCACGACCAGAGACGCGTCGTTGCGGAACCGCTTCCAGGCGCTGGTGTCACTCTCGTTGTGGGCCCGCAGCTCCAGCGCGAGCCGCGCGAACTTGCCCGCGGCGAAGTCCCGCACGGTGGGGGTGAGGTTCTCGTTCGTCTCCGCCGGGTTGTCGTTGAAGTTGATCGGCGCTACCGGCTGGTCGGGGTCACATGCCGATCCTCGACCGGCGGAGACGTTCACGTCCACCATCCAGTCCAGTTCCTTGGGACGGCCGGTCCAGGTCGTCGAGGAGGAGATGGGGTTGGTGCGGACCAGGTCGACCTGCCGGGGATCGCACTGGAACGCCCAGGGCTCCGTGATGCGGAACGTCGCGTCCAGGACGTGCTTGCCCTTGAGGCTGGCCGGCGAGAACTCGAAGTAGAGCCGCTGGACGTAGCCCGGTCCGCAGTAGTAGCCGTTCCAGGTGCCGCACTCACCGACGCCCTTGCCCTGATCGTCCTCCCCGTTTCCCCAGGCGTAGTCCTCGTAGCCGTCCGAACGCAGCAGCGTGCGCTCGTTTTCACCCCACGTCAGGGTCGGGTCGATGTAGAGGGGGAAGTCCGAGCTGTCGGTCTCGTTGAGCATGTCGACGTCCGGTACGACGGCCAACGCGCCGTCCTCGATCTGCACCGGCAGCTCCACCTGCGCATCGCCAGGTCCGGGCCCGTCATCCGGATCGTTCCGCAGATTCGGATCGGCCTCGGACGCCCCGGTGAAGACGGCAGAGGTGACCGTCGCCTGCGGCTCCTGCCCCGCGGAATCCCACATCCGGGCAGCGGGAACAGTGAAGACTTCGGTGGCATTGGCGTCGGTGGCCGACAGACCCCCCGCCTGCGTCTCGGAGAGCTTCAACCTGGCGTAGGAGAGCGAGAACTCGATCCGCTTCAGGTCCGGACTGACCGCTGCCTCCGGCGTCTTGACCACGAGCAGTTCCCGGAACCCCTCAGCCGTCGCCGTCATGCGCAGGTCAACACCTTGAAGCACCTCCGCGTATACGGCACTGGCGCCCTCCAGTACCGGCTTCGGCAGCTGTCCTGGCCAACCGAGGGCGATCGACCGGCCCTCACGCGCAACACGCACCAGGGGGGCGTCTTCTCCGCCCCCAGAAAACGTCAGGTCGACGGCGGCGGCCTTCGGGCCGGCCGTGCCGTCCGACCGGAACTCAAGAGAGGGATCCGGCTTCACCCAGTTCCCGTCCCGATCTTTGACCCTCACCGGAGCCACGGACTGTTCAAGGGTCAGTGACGAACCATCAGGGTTGGCGTAGACGGTCGCGTACTCGGTGCGCTCACCGACGACCTCGACCCGCTCACCGGTCTCCGTGGCCTTCACCAACGCCTGCTGATCCTCCGGCAGCGCTTCCGTCACGCCGACGGGCACCCCATGCGCCACGGGAACCAACAGTGCCGAAACCGTCAGCGCGGCCGCGATCACGGCCATCGCCGCGGTACATCTGCCCGCACGCCTCTTCTTCACGGCACACACACGCCGCCCCCGCCCCAACTCCACAGTCCCCACCCCAGAGTCACAGTTTCACCACAAGTCGCATGAGCCAACTCGAATTGACCATCCACCGTCAAGGAGTTTCGAGGCAGCTGCTCACGCGTGGTGGCGCGTTGTGTACCTTCCGCCACGGCACGAACGAAGGAACCGGCCGCAGCGGCCAGCCGCTACCGAAGCCGGCGCGGCAGTCGGCTGCCTCCTCAACTTCCGGCAAATCTGGGGCAGCTTGAGGGCCAGGGCGGGTCGAGCTCTGCAAGCCGACGGCTCATCCGGAGCCTGCGCGGCGACGTCGATCGCAGATGGCGTCACAGCAGGCTGACCCCACGCCTCATCCACGACAATGGCCGAATTCCACCTGCGCCTGTTGTTGGTCCGAAGCTGAAGGGGTTCCGTTCGAGGAGGAAGCGGGCCTGGGGCCCGCCGCGACCCCACAGTTTCGATGTCCTTCGAAGCCCCGCCCATTCCCGTCGCGTTCACAGTCGGCAGCGACAGGGCCGGCACCATCGACCGCGCCCCTGCCGGACCCGCCTCTCAGCCCTACACCGCTACATCCCAGGGGACGCCCCCGGGCCTGAACCACCTTCGAGCACCTCACCCAGCACTTCAAATAGCAGGCATGACCGCCCGACCAAGCCGTGCTCTAGGTGGCCTTGTCCGGCAGCGCGGCAGGACCAACTGTAGCCACCACCAGCCGGGTCGTGCCGTCCGGTCCCTACCAGCCCAGCGGGCGTCGGCGGCCCATGGCGGTGTACGCGTCGCGAAAGGTGCAGGGCACCATCATTGTCGGATGCCTACGAGAGCGTCGGACCACGGATAGCGGTGCCGCCATGAGCCAAGGGGCCAGCATTCCCCGTCGGGATCCGCGCAGGACTGCACGCCCGCTGCACGACTGTCCACCGCTCGTCCACCGGAGACCGTTCAGATGTGCCGGCAGCTGCAGACGGAACACGTAAAACCCCAGGTCAGGTGGGCTCAGCACCTGGGTGCCGTCACGGAAACGGTATCTCCGACCTACGCATTACGATGCACAGACCACCGTCACCCGATTTGCATCGACTCCAAGGTCACCTGAAACAAGAAACCCCAGGTCACGGCGAGTGAGTCCTGGGGTTCCTCAGAGCCGCCTTCGGGATTCGAACCCGAGACCTACGCATTACGAGTGCGTTGCTCTGGCCATCTGAGCTAAGGCGGCGCGCCGTCCGCACCATGGTGCGATCAGCAACGCCGGTAAGTCTACACAGTTTCCGTGGGTGCTCAGAACACGCCCCGGGGGGTCACTTCCGGGGCGTGCGGCAGGGCTATGAGCAGCGCTTTCCCTTGGCGGAGGGGGTGCCCTGGAGGAGGTAGCGGTCGATCGTGGAGTCGATGCAATCGCTGCCGCGGCCGTAGGCGGTGTGGCCGTCACCGACGTAGGTGAGGAGGGTGGCGGAGGAGAGCTGGGAGGCGAGGGCCTGGGCCCAGGGGTACGGGGTCGCCGGGTCGCGGGTGGTGCCGACCACGAGGATCGGGGCGGCGCCCTTCGCCTCGATGCGATGGGGTTCGCCGGTCGGTTTCACCGGCCAGTACGCACAGTTCAGGGAGGCCCAGGCCAGGCCCTCCCCGAAGACGGGTGACGCCTTCTCGAAGGAGGGGAGGGCGGTCTCCACCTGGTCGGGGCGGGAGAAGGCGGCCGGGAGGTCAAGGCAGTTCACGGCCGCGTTGGCGTACATCAGGTTCGCGTACCTGCCGTCGGCGTCGCGCTCGTAGTAACTGTCGGAGAGGGAGAGCAGACCCGCGCCGTCCTTCTCCTTCATCGCCGAGGTGAGAGCCTCGCGCAGCTGCGGCCAGGCCGCCTCGTCGTACATCGCCGCGATCACGCCCGTCGTCGCGAGCGCCTCGCCCAGCTCACGACCGTCCGCGTCGCCCGCCGGGATCGGGTCCGCGTCGAGCTGCTGGAAGAAGGCCTTGAGGTTCTTGCCGACCTGGTCCGCGCTGGTGCCCGCGCCGCCCAGCGGGCAGTCGCTCTGGCGTACGCAGTCCTTCGCGAACGACTGGAAGGCCGTTTCGAAACCCGCCGTCTGCCCCTCGGTCAGCTCGCGGGCGCTGAGCGACGGATCCATCGCACCGTCCAGAACCAGCCGCCCCACCCGGTCGGGAAAGAGCCCGGCGTACGTCGCCCCGAGGAACGTTCCGTACGACGCCCCGACGTACGTCAGCTTCTTGTCGCCCAGCACGGCCCGCAGCACGTCCATGTCCCGGGCCGTCTCCACCGTGGAGACGTGCCTCAGCAGTTCGGCCGAGCGCTGCCCGCACCCCTCGGCGAACTGCTTGTAGGCGTCGACCAGTTGGTCCGTCTCCTTCTCGTCGTCCGGTGTGTTGTCCGTTTGCGTGTACGTGTCCATCTCACGGCCGGTGAGACACTCCACCGGCTCGCTGCGGGCCACGCCGCGCGGGTCGACGGCGACCATGTCGTAGCGGGCGCGGACCTCCGCCGGGTAGCCGATCCCGGCGTACGCTTGGAGATAGCCGACCGCCGAGCCGCCCGGCCCGCCCGGGTTGACCAGCAGCGAACCCAGGCGCTTCCCCGGGCCCGTGGCCTTCTTGCGGGAGACGGCCAGCCTGATGTCGCCCGAGGCCGGCTTCGCGTAGTCGAGCGGCGCCTTCATCGTGGCGCACTCGAAGCCGGGCACACCGCAGGTACGCCAGGTGAGCTTCTGCCCGTAGTACGGCGCGAGCGTCGACGGCGTGGAACTGGGCAGCGCGGCCAGCACCGCGTCCGCCGCCCCCGCCGTGGTCGAACTCCCCGAGGAACAGGCCGACACGAGCAACGCGGTGGCGGCCAGCAGCACGCCGCTCACACGGAGGGTCCGGGACGGTGTACCGGACTGCCTAGGGGAACTGATCGGCCGGCCGGACGGGGCCGACCGAGGAGTGCGCCTGATGTACATCCCGCGAGCGTAACCTTGCGCGATCAATTGATCACCATCAGTTGCCAATGGGGCTCGTACGAGTGACACGGTCAACTGGTCACGCAGGCCAGGAGGGCATCACCGGCCACCCGGACCACGCCGGAGGCACTCGGAGGTACGGAGAGGAGGAGGTACGGAGAGCCGAAGCCGACTCAGAAACCCCGGAGGCCCGGAGCCTGACTCAGAAACCCGGAGGCCCGGAAACCCGGAGGCTCAGAAACCCGGAAGCCCGGAAAGCCGGTAGCCCGGAAAGCCGGTAGCCCGGAAAGCCGGTAGCCCGACTCAGAAGCCCCGAGCCCCAAGGGCTCAGAAGCCCCACCCCGTCAGCCCGCCCGCAGCGCCATCGTCATCGCCTCCACCGCGAGCAGCGGGGCCACATTGCGGTCGAGGGCCTCGCGGCAGCCGGCGATCGCGTCGATGCGGCGCAGGGTCGCCTCCGGTGAGCTGCCGCGGGCCAGCCGCTCCAGGGTGTCCTCGGCCTCCGTGTTGGCCAGGGCCACGCGGGAGCCGAACTGGAGGGCGAGGACGTCGCGGTAGAACCCGGTGAGGTCGATCAGGGCCAGGTCCAGTGCGTCGCGCTGCGTCCGCGTTCTTCGGCGCTTCTGGTTGTCCTCCAGCTCCTTCATGACACCCGCCGTACCGCGGGGCATGCGACCGCCCTGGGCCGCACCGAGGGCCGCCTTCATCTCCTCGGTCTCCTTGACGTCGACTTCCTCGGCAAGCTGCTTGGCGTCCTCGGACGCCGTGTCGATCAGCTCCTGGGCCGCCTTGAGACAGCCGCCGATGTCGTCGACCCGAAGAGGGAGTTTGAGGACGGCCGCCCGCCGCTCGCGGGCGCGCTGGTCCGTGGCAAGGCGACTGGCCCGCCCGATGTGGCCCTGCGTCGCGCGGGCGGCCACCGCTGCCACGCCGGGCTCGATGCCGTCACGCCGTACCAGGATGTCGGCAACCGCGTCCACGGGCGGGGTACGCAGGATGAGGAGGCGGCAGCGGGAGCGGATGGTGGGCAGGACGTCCTCGATGGACGGGGCGCACAGGAGCCAGACCGTACGGGGAGCCGGTTCCTCCACGGCCTTCAACAGAACGTTTCCCGCGCCCTCCGTGAGACGGTCCGCGTCCTCCAGAACGATGACCTGCCAGCGGCCGGTCGCCGGGGACAGCTGCGCGCGCCGGACCAGGTCGCGGGTCTCCTTCACACCGATGGAGAGCATGTCGGTGCGGACGATCTGCACATCGGCGTGGGTGCCGATCAGGCTGGTGTGGCAGCCGTCGCAGAACCCGCAGCCGGGGATGCCGCCCAGCGCGCGGTCGGGGCTCACGCACTGGAGCGCGGCCGCGAACGCCCGCGCCGCCGTGGAGCGGCCCGAGCCGGGCGGACCCGTGAACAGCCAGGCGTGCGTCATCTTGGACGCCTCGGGCGGCGGGGTGCCCGAGGCGATCGCCGTGACAAGGGTGTCGGCGTCGCGCGCAGCGGCGGCGAGCTGTTCGCTCACCTTCTCCTGGCCCACCAGGTCGTCCCATACGGGCATGGGGCACCGCCCTTCCGTCGTACTTCGCCCTACCGCGTCCATTGTGCGGGTCGCCACTGACAACGGGTCCCCGGGCCGAGGACGAACGGTGGCGACCGCCGGATTTCAGCACCGGCGGCCGCCCGATTTCAACGGCGACGGCCGCCCTTCCCCCGCTCCTCGTCCCATTCGTCGTCATCGCGCTCACGCGGGCCCAGCAGTTCGTCCGCCAGCGTCGGGAGATCGTCGAGCGGGGTCTCCTCCGCCCAGTCGGGGCGAGGGCGTCGACGCGGAGTGCCCTCGGCATCGACCTGGGGCAGTTCGCGCGTACGGTCCGTGGACTCGTCGGACGGCTGCGTCTGCGCCGGACGCTCGTCCCGGAAGTAGCCCGGAGGCACCCGACCCGCAGGATCACCCGTGGAACTGCCACCCGCACCCGCACCCGCGTCCCGAACCGGCGGCAGCACGGCCGTCTCATCGGCCGCACCCGGGGCCACCAGCGGCAGTACCGCCGTCTCGTCCGCCGCGCCCGGAGTGACCGGCGGCAGTACGGCCGTCTCGTCCGCATCCCTCTCAGGCGCAGGCGGCTGCGGCAGCTTGGCCGTCTCCTCGGCATCGAACCGGGAACCAGCACGCGTCTCTGCCCCGGAGCCACCACGCGTCTCTGCCCCAGAGCCGGGCCGGGAGCCAGAGCGAGTTTCCGCCCCGGAACCGGACCGGGCCCCGGAACGGCCACCCGCCCCGGAGTCGGACCGCGCACCGCCCGGACCCTCATCAGCCCGCACCGGCCGCAGCACCGCCGTGTCATCCACCGCGCCAGCCGACCCGCCCGGCGGCGCCACAACCGGCGTAGGCACGGTCGTCTCGCTATCCGCCAAGGACGAAGACGGAGCCGCAGTCGGAGCCGGAGCCGCAGATGAAGGCGAAGACGATGACGAAGACGAGTCCGAGGGCGAAGGCCAGGGCGAAGTCGAAGCAGCAGCCGACGAGTCCGAAGCCGAACCGGAACCCCCAGCCGCCCCAGAAGCCCCAGCCCCAGCCGAGGCCGAAGCCGACCCGGCGGTCTCCGCAGCCTCAGCCAACGCGGCAGCCTCCGCCGCAGCCGAAGCAGCCGCCGCTTCCTCCGCCCCCCTCCGAGCCTCCTCCGCCCGCAGCAAGGCCTCCTCGGCCTTCCGCTGCTTCTCCAGCCGGCGCTCCTCCGCCTCGGCGCGCAGCCGCGCCTCCTCGGCGGCCAGCTTGCGCAGACGCTCCTGCTCCACGGCCCGCGCCTGGTCCTCCGCGAGCTTGCGGGCCTGCTCCGCCTCGGCACGGCGGCGGGCCTCCTCGGCACGCTGGCGGGCCTCCTCCGCCTGGCGCTCGGCCTCGCGTCGCTGGGCCTCCTCCAGCTCGCGCTGCTTGCGCTCCTCTTCTTCCGCGCGCAGGCGGGCAAGCTGCTCCTGGCGCTCGCGCTCCTGACGCTCCTCCTCGGCCTTGCGCGCGGCCTCCTCCTCGGCCTTCCGCCGGGCCTCTTCCTCGGCCGCCTTGCGGGCCTCCTCCTGGGCCTTCACCTCGGCCTCGGAGAGGGGCAGCATCACGTCGAGCCGGTGCCGGACGACGGTGGTGACCGCCTCCGGCTCCTGCGCGGCGTCGACGACGAGGTACCGCCCCGGGTCGGCGGCGGCGAGCGTCAGGAAACCGGACCGCACGCGCGCGTGGAACTCGGCCGGCTCGGACTCCAGCCGGTCCGGCGCCTCCGTGAACCGCTCACGCGCCGCTTCCGGCGAGACATCAAGGAGCACCGTCAGATGCGGGACCAGCCCGTCCGTGGCCCACCGCGAGATCCGCGCGATCTCGGTCGGCGACAGATCACGCCCGGCTCCCTGGTACGCCACCGAGGAGTCGATGTACCGGTCCGAGATGACGACGGCGCCCCGCTCCAACGCGGGCCGCACCACCGTGTCGACGTGCTCCGCGCGGTCGGCGGCGTACAGCAGCGCCTCCGCCCGGTTCGAGAGACCGGCCGACGACACGTCCAGCAGGATCGACCGCAGCCGCTTGCCGACCGGGGTCGCTCCCGGCTCCCGGGTCACCACGACCTCGTGGCCCTTGGCACGGATCCACTCGGCGAGCGCCTCCGCCTGGGTCGACTTCCCGGCCCCGTCACCGCCCTCCAGGGCGATGAAGAACCCGGAGACGGCCGGTGCCTGCACCGGATCGTCGCCGCCCCGCAGCGCGTCCCGCAGGTCGTGCCGCAACGGCACTCCGGAGCGGTCGTCGGCCTTGGCGAGCACCAGCGCGGCGACCGGCAGCAGCAGCGCGCCGACCAGCATCAGCGTGAAGGCGGCGCCCCCGTGCGCGAACACGAACTTGCCGCTCTCCAGGCGGTGCGGACCGATCGCGGCGGCCACCAGGGGTGCCACCAGCGCGCCGAGTGCCACGAACAGTCGTACGACCGCGTGCAGATGCTCGGTCGTCCGCGCCCGCCGGTAGTCCTCGGCCTCCTGGTCGAGCAGCGCGTGCCCGGTGTTGGCCGCGACGCCCGCGCCGATGCCCGCGAGGCCGACGAGCACCAGGACGGTGGTGACATCCGGGACCAGCCCGGCAGCCAGCAGCGCGACGCCGGTGAAGGCGATCGCCAGCGCGAGCAGCCTCCGCCGCGACAGCGTCGGCAGCACGGAAGAGGCCGCACGGATGCCGATGACGACACCGCCGGTCAGCCCCAGCACCAGCAGCCCGTACGTCACCGGTCCGCCGCCCAGGTCCTTGGCGTGCAGCACGGAGACGGCGACGGCGGCCGCGATCGCCGCGGCGACGGCGGCGCAGGCCAGGACCAGCAGCGGAATCGCACCCGTACGGCCCGTGTCGACGGCCGTGCCCGTCCGGGGGCGGCGCAGGCCCTCCAGCGGCGACCGCGCGCGCGGGGTGCGTGCGTCGGGCAGTTCGAGGAAGGTGAGCACGGACAGCGAGGCGGCGAACAGCCCTGCGGCGACGTACGAGGCCAGCGCCGCCTGGTGCTGGCCGAACCAGGCGATTCCGGTACCGAGCAGGTTGTTGACGAGGGACACGACGACGAGGGCGGCGGCCGCGATCGGCACCGCCAGGAATGCCGTACGCAGCGACAGGCGCCGCAGGGCGTCCATGTGGTCCGGCAGCGGGCGCACCGTGGCACCCTCCAGCGGCGGCGCGGGCAGCAGCGCGGGCGCCGCGCTCTCCCGGCACACCGTCCAGAACCGCTCGGCGACACCGGTCACGAAGGCGACGACGAGTATGGCGGCGAGCGCGTCGTCCGGCGTCCAGTCGATCCACAGGGGCGCGACGATCAGGAGCGCGGCCCGCAGACCGTCCGCCCCGACCATGGTCCAGCGCCGGTCGAGCAGCCCTTCATGGGACGTCAACGAGGTGAGCGGACCCAGGAGGACGGCTCCGAAGAGCACCGTCGCGAGAACGCGTGTCCCAAGGACGGCCGCCACCGCGAGGGCGACTCCGCGGTAGCCACCGCCGAAGGAACCCTCGGAGATCGCCGCCTGCAAGGCCAGGACGACCAGGACCAGCAGGGCCAGGGCGTCACCGACACCTCCCACGAGCTGGGCGCTCCACAGCCGTTTCAGCTGCGGCTGGCGCAGCAGAGCGCGCACGGCGCGCTCCCGGGAATCTGCGACCAGGGCGTCGTCGGGGGCCGGATTGTGGGCCGTTGGCTGCTCGGCTCGCGTCATCCTGACAGCCTATCCGGACCCACTGACTCCCCGAAGGGGAGGCCGAACATACGGACGCCCCCACACCAGAAGGTGTAGGGGCGCACACGCGTCAGACACACGAAGGACGGTTGCCAGGAAGGCACCGGGCTCCCGCCACCTGCTAGCCCTCCGAAGCCGCCGTCTTCTTGGCGACGGCCTTCTTGGCGGGTGCCTTCTTGGCAGCCGTCTTCGAAGTCGTCGTCTTCTTGGCAGCGGTTTTCTTGGCAGGGGCCTTCTTGGTGGCCGTTTTCTTGGCGGGAGCCTTCTTCGCGGTCTTCTTGGCCGGCGACTTGGCGCGCTTCTCGGCGAGCAGCTCGAAGCCGCGCTCCGGGGTGATCTCCTCGACGCTGTCGTCGGACCGCAGGGTCGCGTTGGTCTCGCCGTCGGTCACGTACGGCCCGAAACGGCCGTCCTTGACGACGACGGGCTGCCCGCTGACCGGGTCCGCGCCCAGCTCCTTCAGCGGCGGCTTGGCGGCCGCACGACCGCGCTGCTTGGGCTGGGAGTAGATCTCCAGCGCCTCTTCGAGCGTGATGCTGAAAAGCTGGTCCTCGGCGGTGAGGGACCGCGAGTCCGTGCCCTTCTTCAGGTACGGCCCGTAGCGGCCGTTCTGCGCGGTGATCTCCACGCCCTCGGCGTCCTTGCCCACCACCCGCGGCAGCGACATCAGCTTCAGTGCGTCGTCCAGCGTCACCGTGTCGAGCGACATCGACTTGAACAGCGAGGCCGTACGCGGCTTGACGGCGTTCTTGCCCGTCTTCGGGGTGCCCTCGGGGAGCACCTCGGTGACGTACGGGCCGTAGCGGCCGTCGCGAGCGATGACCTGGTGACCCGTCACCGGGTCGGCACCGAGCTCGAAGTCGCCGCTCGGCTTGGCGAGCAGCTCCTCGGCGAGTTCGACCGTCAGCTCGTCGGGCGGGAGATCCTCGGGGACGTCCGCGCGCTGGTGGTTCTCGGAGTCCTTCTCACCGCGCTCGGCGTACGGGCCGTAGCGCCCGACGCGCAGCATGATGTCGTTGCCGATGGGGAAGGACGACACCTCGCGGGCGTCGATGGCGCCCAGGTCGGTGACGAGCTCCTTGAGGCCGCCGAGGTGGTCGCCGTCGCCGTTCCCGGCCTCGGCGGCACCCCGCGCGTCGCCCTCGCCGAAGTAGAACCGCCGCAGCCACGGAATGGACTGCGCCTCGCCCCGCGCGATGCGGTCGAGGTCGTCCTCCATCTTGGCGGTGAAGTCGTAGTCGACGAGCCGCCCGAAGTGCTTCTCCAGCAGGTTGACCACGGCGAAGCTCAGGAAGGACGGCACGAGAGCCGTGCCCTTCTTGAAGACGTAGCCGCGGTCGAGGATGGTGCCGATGATCGACGCGTACGTCGACGGGCGGCCGATCTCGCGCTCTTCGAGCTCCTTGACCAGGCTGGCCTCGGTGTAGCGGGCCGGGGGCTTGGTGGCGTGCCCGTCGACCGTGAGCTCCTCGGCGGACAGCGGGTCGCCCTCGGCCACCTGCGGCAGCCGGCTCTCGCGGTCGTCCAGTTCGGCGTTCGGGTCGTCCGCGCCCTCGACGTACGCCTTCAGGAAGCCGTGGAAGGTGATCGTCTTGCCGGACGCGCTGAACTCGGCGTCGCGGCCGTCGGCGGACCTGCCCGCGATCTTGACGGTGACGGAGTTGCCGACCGCGTCCTTCATCTGGGAGGCGACGGTCCGCTTCCAGATCAGCTCGTACAGCCTGAACTGGTCGCCCGTCAGGCCCGTCTCGGCCGGAGTGCGGAAACGATCACCCGACGGGCGGATCGCCTCGTGCGCCTCCTGCGCGTTCTTGACCTTCCCGGCGTACGTCCGCGGCTTGTCCGGCAGGTAGTTGGCGCCGTAGAGCTGCGTGACCTGCGTACGAGCGGCGGAGATCGCCGTCTCGGACAGGGTCGTGGAGTCCGTACGCATGTAGGTGATGAAGCCGTTCTCGTACAGCTTCTGCGCCACCTGCATGGTGGCCTTCGCGCCGAAGCCGAGCTTGCGCGAGGCCTCCTGCTGGAGCGTCGTCGTACGGAAGGGGGCGTAGGGCGAGCGGCGGTACGGCTTTGACTCGACCGAGCGGACCGCGAAGTTGGTGTTCTCCAGGGCGGCGGCGAGCGCACGGGCGTTCGTCTCGTCCAGGTGGAGCGTGTTGGCGCCCTTGATCTGGCCGAGCGAGTCGAAGTCGCGGCCCTGGGCGACGCGCTTGCCGTCGACGGCCGAGAGGCGGGCGACCAGCTGCGAGGGGTCGGACGCGTCCCCGGTGCGGCCGGTGCCGAAAGTGCCCGTCAGGTCCCAGTACTCGGCGGAACGGAAGGCGATGCGCTCGCGCTCCCGCTCGACGACGAGACGGGTCGCCACGGATTGCACACGGCCCGCCGACAGCCGCGGCATGACCTTCTTCCACAGGACCGGCGAGACCTCGTAGCCGTAGAGACGGTCGAGGATGCGGCGGGTCTCCTGGGCGTCGACCATGCGCTGGTTGAGCTCGCGCGGGTTGGCGACGGCGCTGCGGATCGCGTCCTTGGTGATCTCGTGGAAGACCATCCGGTGGACCGGGACCTTGGGCTTCAGGACTTCGAGGAGGTGCCACGCGATGGCCTCACCCTCGCGGTCCTCATCGGTGGCGAGGAAGAGTTCGTCGGAGTCCTTCAGCAGGTCCTTGAGCTTCTTGACCTGGGCCTTCTTGTCAGCGTTGACCACGTAGATCGGCTGGAAGTCGTTGTCGACGTCCACGCCGAGGCGGCGCACCTCGCCGGTGTACTCCTCCGGCACCTCCGCGGCGCCGTTGGGAAGGTCACGGATGTGCCCGACGCTCGCTTCGACGACATAGCCGGGGCCGAGATAGCCCTTGATCGTCTTCGCCTTGGCAGGCGACTCGACGATGACGAGTCGGCGGCCGCCGTGTGCGGTGTCGCTGGTCGGGGACAACTTCGCTCTTCTCTCCGGTCGACGCGGGGAATCTCCCCAGGCCTTGCTCCCGGGGGTCGGATGGTGCTGACGCTGCGGAGTGTGACGGTACATCCCGCCCCCGTGTCAAACGGGAAAAGCCCGCAACGGCCACTCGAACGGTAACCCGACTACCGCCATTCCTGCCGCCCGGAGTGTCGACCAGCCATTTCGGCCCTATCCGGAGTGTGACCTCCCAGTTACCGAAGTCGTCGCCCTCACGCGCGCGTGATGCACCAGATCGCGAGCACCAATGCCCCCACTCCGGCGACACTCGCGAGCGCCGCCGATGCGACGTGGTTCACACCGACGGCGACTGGCTCGCCGCGACGCAGCCTGGTCGCGGTCCAGGCCAGCAGTCCGCCTCCGAACAGCACGAACACCGCCCCCGCGAAGATCGCCGGTCCGCTTTCCACGGTTCTGTCCTTCCGCCCGAGTCTTCAGGGTCGGGACGCTGACAGGCCCCGGCGGCGGACACACGAACCTCCGGTGAACACCGGGCGGCCGACACCCCATGGGCTCCTCCGGCCGCGCCACGCGTGCTCCCCGGGTAGGGCACGGTGCGTCACGGGCCGCCGAACCAACTCGTCTCGAACTTGTTGCTTCCGGGCTCCGGAATCCCGGGAGTCGTACGCACTCGGCGATCGGGGGTCGTACGTACCCAACGATCAGGAGTCGTACGAACTCAGCGGTACGGAGACGCCCTCGGGCGCGATGCCGCAGGCTCACCCTCAACCCTCAGCCCTGATCCCTCATCACCCCGCAGGCTCAAGAAACCCCTGCTCCACCAGCAGCCGGATCTGCGCGGGCGTCCGGTCCCGCAGCAACACCGGATCCTCGCCGACCAGTTGGGCGATGGCGTCCAGAATCCGGCCGGCGCTCAGTGTGCCGTCGCACACACCGGCGAAACCCGCGCCGACCGTGTCGACCTTCGTGGCCCGGCGCATGCCGCGGTTCTGACGCAGCACCACGTGCTCCGGGTCCTCGGCGCCGGGCAGCCCGACCTGCTCCTGGACGACCTCGACCGCGAGCCTGAAGTGCTCGGCGAGCAGGGCTGCGTCGTCGTGCGCCCGCAGATAGTCGACCCGGTCGAAGTGCGCGCGGACGGCCTCGCCGAGGGGCTGTTCGACTGGATGCGGCCACTCCTCGACCGTGATCGAGGGCTGGGCGGCCGCGGCCCTGCGCAGCGTGATCCACCCGAAGCCGACCGCCTTCACCTTGCGCGCCTCGAACTCGTCCAGCCAGGCGTCGTACCGCGCCTGGTACTCGGCGGGATCCACCCGGTGGTCGCCCGCGTCGCGCAGCCACAACTCGGCGTACTGCGTGACGTCCTGGACCTCGCGCTGCACGATCCACGCGTCACAGCCGCGCGGCACCCACGACCGGAGCCGGTCCTGCCACTCCTCGCCCTCCACGTGCTGCCAGTTGGCCAGAAACTGCGCGTATCCCCCGTCCCTGAGACGCTCCCCCGCCTCCTGAACGAGCGTCCGGCACAGATCGTCCCCGCCCATGCCGCCGTCGCGGTAGGTGAGCCGGGCGCCCGGCGAGATCACGAAGGGCGGGTTCGAGACGATCAGGTCGTACGTCTTGTCGGCGACCGGTTCGAAGAGGGAACCCTCCCGCAGGTCCGCGGCAGGGGCGCCGGAGAGGGCGAGGGTGAGCGCGGTGATGTGCAGCGCGCGCGGGTTGACGTCGGTCGCGGTCACGCGGGTCGCGTGCTGAGCGGCGTGCAGGGCCTGGATCCCGGAGCCGGTGCCGAGGTCGAGGGCCGACTCCACCGGCGTACGGACAGTGATGCCCGCGAGGGTCGTGGAGGCGCCGCCCACGCCGAGCACGACGCCTTCGTCCCGGCTGCCGATGCCACCCGCGCCGCCGACGGCACACCCCAGGTCGGACACGATGAACCAGTCCTGCCCGTCGGAGCCGCCGTAGGGCCGGATGTCCACGGTCGCGGCGACCTCGTCCCCGCCCACCCGCGCCAGCCAGCCGCTCTCCACACAGTCCCCGACCGGGAGAACGTCCGCCACGCGTGCGTGCGGCACGGGCTGCTGCAACAGGAAGAGCCGTACGAGCGTCTCCAGAGGCGTGTCCCCCCGGGTGGCCCGGAGCGCGGGCACGGTCTCGCTGCGCGCCAGCGCCGCGTACGCGGGAGCGCCGAGCAGATCGAGCAGGCCATCGGCGGTGAAGGCCGCCCCGAGCAGGGCGTCACGCAACCGGGTGGCGACGTCGGTGCGGTCGGACGAGGGCAAGGGTGACTGGCTGGTGTGGCTCACGTCCCCCATTGTGGCCGCTCGCGCCGACGGGCGCGTGCGGCTGTGGACAGCCTTGCCGACCGCCACGCACACCTGTGGACAAGTCTGTACCGACCCCGCCGTAGGCCTGTGGACAGTCGGCGCCCCCGCAAGCCACACAGCCGGCGCCACACAAAGCACACAACCGGCGCCGCACAGGCCCACACCCTCGGCGCCACGCGCAGCACACAGCCCGCGCCCCCGGCGCGGGCGCGCCCCACAGCCCACGCCCCCGGCGCCCCACAGCCCACGCCGATGGCCCGGCACGCGCGCGTACCGGGCCATCTTTCGGTTGACGAACGATCACCCTCCCGGGATCACCCCGGGAGAACCGGCGTCGCCCGAATCATCCCTGGGTCGAAGAAGGCGAGGCGGACGCGGAGGCAGGGGCGGACTTGCAGCTCTCCTGCGTGGCCATCGCCTTGCCGACGTCTCCCTCTTCGAGCTTCTTCAGGGCGTCGTTCCCGCTCTTGCTCAGCTCACCCAACTGCTCGGCGACCCCGCTGAGTCCGTCCGCGAACTTCGCCTGGTCCTTGGTGTCGAGGGCGTCCGACTGCTTCACCAGGTCGGCGTAGGACGTGGAGAGGCCGTTGAGCTCCTTGACCGCGTCCTCCTGCTTCTTCGTGCCGTCGTCGACGTCCGGGGGCCCGACGTTCTCGATGTCGGTCGCCATCGTCTTGTAGGCGTCGGAGATGTCCTGGAAGCCCGTGGAGTCGGCCTTCTGCACCTCTTCCGGCGTGCTGTCGTCCGAGGTCTCCTGCTGGATCTGGGCGTTGGCCGCCGCGATCTTCTGGATCTGCGGCTGCACCGCGTCACAGACCTGCTTGGCCCAGGAGTTCAGCTTGTCGTTGCCGTCGTCGCTGCTGCATCCCGACAGCGCCAGTACGAGTACCGCACCGCCGGACAGTGCGGCCGCGAGCTTCTTGTTCACCGGATTGGTCCCTTCCATGGCTCTCGGCCCCGGAACATACACGGCATGCGCGCGACATTCGCACGTCGAATGTCGGCTTGAATACCCTTTGAAGCCATTTGCACCAAGCGAGAGAAGGCTCACGGAGAAGGTGTGGACACGCCCAAGGCGGGCGGACGGCACGTGTGTACGCGCCATCCGCCCGCCCCTTGTGCGGAACCCATGGGAACCCTTTGGAACCCTGACCAGGTGTGAGGCCAGGCGCCACCGGACTCCCCAGAAACCCCTACGACACCACTACGACACCACTGCGGGGTCAGCCGGCTTGGTCACCCTTTCCGCGTCGCCTTCGTCACCAACGGCGATCCCGCGCCGCTTGGAGATGTACACCGCGCCGATGATGACAAGGAACGAGAGCACCGCGATCAGCACCCGCACACCCACGCTCTTGTCGTCGCCGTAGGAGAACTTGACGACCGCGGGCGCGATGAGCAGCGCCACCAGGTTCATCACCTTCAGCAGCGGGTTGATCGCGGGTCCCGCGGTGTCCTTGAACGGGTCGCCGACCGTGTCGCCGATCACCGTCGCGGCATGGGCCTCGCTGCCCTTGCCCCCGTGGTGACCGTCCTCGACGAGCTTCTTCGCGTTGTCCCAGGCACCGCCCGAGTTCGCGAGGAAGACCGCCATCAGCGTGCCGGTGCCGATCGCTCCCGCCAGGAACGAGCCGAGCGCGCCGACGCCGAGCGTGAACCCGATCGCGATCGGCGTGAGTACGGCGAGCAGACCGGGCGTGGCCAGTTCGCGCAGCGCGTCCTTGGTGCAGATGTCGACGACGCGCCCGTACTCGGGTTTCTCGGTGTAGTCCATGATCCCGGGGTGCTCGCGGAACTGCCGCCGCACCTCGTAGACCACGGCCCCCGCGGACCGCGAGACCGCGTTGATCGCCAGCCCCGAGAAGAGGAAGACGACCGCGGCCCCCGCGATGAGACCCACCAGGTTGTTGGGCTGGGAGATGTCCATCATCAGGTTCATCGGCGCGCCCGGTCCCGAGACCTTCTCGCCCACTTCGTTCGCGGCCGTGAGGATCGCGTCGCGGTAGGAGCCGAAGAGCGCCGAGGCCGCGAGTACGGCGGTGGCGATGGCGATGCCCTTGGTGATGGCCTTGGTGGTGTTGCCCACGGCGTCCAGGTCGGTGAGCACCTGGGCGCCCGCGCCCTCGACGTCACCGGACATCTCGGCGATGCCCTGCGCGTTGTCGGAGACGGGCCCGAAGGTGTCCATCGCCACGATCACGCCGACCGTGGTGAGCAGACCGGTGCCGGCCAGCGCCACGGCGAAGAGCGCCAGCATGATCGACGTACCGCCGAGCAGGAAGGCCCCGTACACGCCGAGGCCGATCAGCAGGGCGGTGTAGACGGCCGATTCGAGACCGATGGAGATACCAGCGAGGACGACGGTGGCCGCGCCGGTGAGCGAGCTCTTGCCGATGTCCCGCACAGGACGGCGGGTTGTCTCGGTGAAGTAGCCGGTGAGCTGCTGGATCAGCGCGGCCATGACGATGCCGATCGCGACGGCGATGACCGCGAGGATCCGCGGGTCGCCGTCCTTGGCCGAGATCGCGACGTCCGTGACGCCGTCGAGGTCGGCGTACTTCCCCGGGAGGTAGACGTACACGGCCACCGCCACCAGCACCAGCGAGATCACCGCGGAGATGAAGAACCCGCGGTTGATCGCGGACATGCCGCTGCGGTCGGAGCGCCGGGGCGCCACCGCGAAGATGCCGACCATCGCGGTGAGTACGCCGATCGCGGGCACGATCAGCGGGAACGCGAGCCCGGCGTCGCCGAACGCCGCCTTGCCGAGGATCAGCGCGGCGACCAGCGTCACGGCGTACGACTCGAAGAGGTCCGCGGCCATACCGGCACAGTCGCCGACGTTGTCGCCCACATTGTCGGCGATGGTCGCGGCATTGCGCGGATCGTCCTCCGGAATGCCCTTCTCGACCTTGCCGACCAGGTCGGCGCCGACGTCGGCGGCCTTGGTGAAGATGCCGCCGCCGACGCGCATGAACATCGCGATCAGCGCGGCACCGAGGCCGAAGCCCTCCAGGACCTTCGGCGCGTCGGCCGCGTACACCAGCACCACACAGGAGGCGCCCAGCAGGCCGAGCCCCACCGTGAACATGCCGACGACGCCGCCCGTGCGGAATGCGATCTTCATGGCTTTGTGCGAGACGGCGGTGAGATCCTTTTCGGGCTCACCCTCCGCCGGAGTCGCTTCCCTTGCCGCGGCGGCCACGCGGACATTGCTCCGTACGGCGAGCCACATACCGATATAACCGGTGGTCGCCGAGAACGCCGCGCCGATCAAGAAGAAGATCGACCGTCCGGCCCGCTGATTCCAGTCGTCCGCAGGAAGCAGCATGAGCAGGAAGAACACCACGGCGGCGAATACCGCGAGGGTGCGCATCTGCCGCCCCAGGTAGGCATTCGCGCCCTCCTGGATCGCCTTTGCGATCTCCTTCATGCTGTCGGTGCCCTCGCCCGCCGCGAGCACCTGGCGTACCAGGACCCCGGCGACCACGAGCGCCGCGAGCGCGACGACCCCGATGACCATCACGATGAGACGGTTGTCGTCGGTCAGTACTGCGGCTGCGAAGGTTGTGGACTGGTCAAACTTCTGAGGGGTAGAAAGCCCCGCCATTCGTCCTCCTTGACGCTTGGACCGAGCTCAAGATGTGGACGGATTGTAGGTACCGGAACCTGATCAAAACAGTGGGCGGTAAACGGAATTAGTCTTCACATGCTCTTCAGCAAATGATCGCCCGGTGCCCACGGGCCCCAAATGAGCTAATGCCCCAAAACCGTTGACGCTTGATCAAATAATCGCGCGATTGATCGTGAACCAATTCACGAAAGGCGCGTGAGGGGACGACAGGAGTACCGGGCATGCAAAAAGGGCCCTGCTCAGCAGGGCCCTTTTGCTTACTTGAGCACGTACGAGGGGCTACGGGGAGGTGCTCAGGGAGCGAGCGTGGCCGGCGGCGTGGTCGGCCAGCTCATCCTGATCAGTCCGCCGTTCTCCCCGGCGGTGACCTCGACGTCGTCGACGAGGCCGCTGATGACAGCAAGCCCCATCTCGTCCTCCTCGGTCTCCGCGTCGGAGTCGCCGTGGGATGCGCCGGGCACCGACTCACCGGGAGCCGTACGCGGCGCTTCGTCGCCGACCTCGATGGAGAACAGCTTCTCCTCCTCGATCAGCAGCACCCGCACCGGCGCCGAGATGCCGCTGCTCTGGTGCAGCCCGACGGCACGGGTACAGGCCTCGCCGACAGCGAGTCTGACCTCGTCGAGTACGGCCTCGTCCACTCCGGCCCTGCGCGCCACCGCTGCCGCCACCAGTCGGGCGGTCCTGACGTGCTCGGGCAGCGCGCTGAAGCGGAGCTCAACGGTGGCCATGCATCCCCCTCAGCTACGGGCGTGCTGTCGGAGGGCCGGGCCACCGAGGCCCGGTCCCCCCTCTGTTGCTTCTGCAGTCATGGGCGCGCGACTTCCGCCGTTCTCCGGCTCGCGGCCCGCGGACGGGTCAGTCGGTGGCGTTCACCGCTTCCTCCACCGAGGTGTGGATCGGGAACACCTTGGTGAGGCCGGTGATGCGGAAGATCTTCAGAATGCGCTCCTGGTTGCAGACCAGACGCAGCGAGCCCTCGTGGGCACGCACCCGCTTCAGGCCGCCCACCAGGACGCCGAGCCCGGTGGAGTCGAGGAAGTCCACGCCCTCCATGTCGACGACGAGGTGGAAACTGCCGTCGTTCACCAGCTCGACCAGCTGCTCGCGCAGCTTGGGCGCGGTATATACATCGATTTCGCCACCGACCTCGACGACCGTACGGTCGCCGTTAGGGCCGGACACACTGCGAGTCGACAGAGACAGGTCCACGAATCCTCCAGCACCTTGCTATCGAGCGGTCGCCCCACGGGACACCTCGGCGGAGCCCCCGGGACGGTTCGCCAGCCGCGATGGCATTCAATCACTTACCGGCAGGCGTGCACGACGCCTTGGCTCCATTGTCCGTCATGCCGGTGACACACTCGATGCCGATGGCCAAGAATCACCGATCCGATCGACCCTCGACGGACACCGCTTCCCGCCCCTCGCCGAGCACGGTCCTGGACCGTCTCGCCTCGGGGCCGAGTCGGGCTTCGCGCATCACTCATACGGAGCACTTGCCCCCTCGTGCGGGCCGCCATGCCGTCTGGCCCGACCGGATCCGCTCGGAGGTCATCGCCGCGGTGCAGGCCGCGGGTATCGAACACCCCTGGTCCCACCAGGCACTGGCCGCCGAACACGCCTTGGACGGCGAGTCGGTGGTCGTCGCCACGGGCACGGCCTCCGGCAAGTCCCTGGCGTATCTCGTACCGGTCCTTTCCGCCCTCCTGGACGGCTCCGAGGCCCCGAACGGCCGCGGCGCGACCGCCCTCTACCTCGCCCCGACCAAGGCCCTCGCCGCAGATCAGCGCCGATCTGTGAAGGAACTTTCACAACCTCTGGGGAATGCCGTACGCCCGGCCGCCTACGACGGGGACACACCCTTCGAGGAACGCGAGTGGGTGCGCCAGTACGCCAACTACGTCCTGACCAACCCCGACATGCTGCACCGCGGCATATTGCCCTCCCACCCCCGCTGGTCCTCCTTCCTCCGCGCCCTGCGCTATGTCGTCATCGACGAGTGCCACACCTACCGCGGTGTCTTCGGCTCCCATGTCGCGCAGGTCCTGCGCCGCCTACGCCGTCTGTGCGCCCACTACGGCGCCTCTCCCGTCTTCCTGCTGGCCTCCGCGACCGCCGCCGAGCCCTCGGTCGCCGCACGCCGCCTGACCGGCCTCTCGGTGGTCGAGGTCGCCGACGACGCCTCCCCGCGCGGCGAGTTGGTCTTCGCCCTCTGGGAACCCCCTCTCACCGAGCTGCACGGCGAGAAGGGCGCCCCCGTCCGCCGTACCGCCACCGCCGAGACCGCCGACCTCCTCACCGATCTCACCCTCCAGGGCATGCGCTCGATCGCTTTCGTACGTTCCCGCCGCGGCGCCGAGCTGGTCGCGGTGATCGCCCAGGAACGCCTCGCCGAGATCGACCGCTCACTGGCCCGGCGCGTGGCCGCCTACCGCGGCGGCTACCTCCCGGAGGAACGCCGCGCCCTCGAACGCGCCCTCCACTCCGGCGAACTCCTCGGCCTCGCCGCCACCACCGCCCTCGAACTCGGCATCGACATCTCCGGCCTCGACGCGGTCGTCATCGCGGGCTACCCGGGCACCCGGGCCTCCCTGTGGCAGCAGGCGGGCCGCGCCGGGCGCTCAGGGCAGGGCGCGCTGGCGATCCTCGTCGCCCGCGACGACCCGCTCGACACCTTCCTGGTCCACCATCCCGAGGCACTCTTCGACCAGCCGGTGGAATCCACCGTCCTCGACCCCGACAACCCGTACGTCCTCGCCCCGCACCTGTGCGCGGCCGCCGCCGAAATCCCGCTCACGGACGACGACCTGAAGCTCTTCGGCCCTGCGGCGCCCGGACTGCTCCCCCAACTGGAGGCCGCCAAGCTGCTGCGCCGCCGGACCAAGGCCTGGCACTGGACGCGCCGGGAGCGGGCCGCCGACCTGACCGACATCAGGGGAGAGGGCGGCACGCCCATACAGATCGTCGAGGCCGGAACGGGCCGGCTGCTCGGCACGGTCGACGCCGGCGCCTCGCACACGACGGTCCACGAGGGCGCGGTCCACCTGCACCAGGGCCGCACCTACCTGGTGCGCAAGCTGGACCTGGAGGACTCCGTCGCGCTGGTCGAGGAGGCCAACCCGCCGTATTCGACGGTCGCCCGGGACACCACCGCCATCTCCGTCCTGGAGACGGACGTCGAAGTCCCCTGGGGCCAGGGCCGGTTGTGCTTCGGCTCCGTCGAAGTCACCAACCAGGTCGTCTCCTTCCTGCGTCGACGTGTCATCACCGGCGAGGTCCTGGGCGAGACGAAGCTCGACCTCCCCCCTCGTACGCTCCGTACCCGAGCCGTGTGGTGGACGGTCACCGAGGATCAGCTGGACGCGGCCCGGATCAACCCGGAGATCCTCGGCGGCGCCCTGCACGCGGCCGAGCACGCCTCCATCGGCATGCTGCCGCTCTTCGCCACCTGCGACCGCTGGGACATCGGCGGCGTCTCCGTCCCGCTGCACCCGGACACCCTGCTGCCCACGGTCTTCGTGTACGACGGCCACCCGGGCGGTGCGGGCTTCGCGGAGCGCGCCTTCCACACCGCCCGCGCCTGGCTCACGGCCACCCGCCAGGCCATCGCCTCCTGCGAATGCGACGCCGGCTGCCCGTCCTGTATCCAGTCACCCAAGTGCGGCAACGGCAACGACCCCCTGCACAAACGGGGCGCCGTGCGACTGCTCACGGAACTACTGCGGGAAGCACCGGAGGCCTAGGTCTTCCGTCCGGGGAGGTTGTGGACGGCGACAGCGCCCGGGGCCTGTCCGGCCTGGCGATCTCTTTGCCGTTCCGGCCGGGCATTCAGGTGATTTCGGTACGACCACGGATTGTTGAGCTACTTCTACTTAGTATCTGGTTCCGTGACAGACGGGAAGAGCCTGCGGCGACCGGCCGACCACGTGACCGATGTGGTCATCCTCGGCGCCGGGCCGGCCGGGCTCGTGCTCGGCAACATCCTGGTGGACCGCGGGATCGACTGCGTCGTCCTGGAGCGGGCCGAGCGCACGCATGTGCAGACGCGGGCACGTGCCGGGTTCCTGGCCGCCAACACCGTACGGATCCTGCAACGGCACGGTCTCGCCGAGGGGCTGAACCGGCACGGGCAGATCCACAGCACCTGCGAGTTCCGTACCGAGGACGGCCGGTTCCGGCTCGACTACAGCGGGCTCGGGCAGCGGGAGCGGCACACCGTCTACCCCCAACAGGACCTGGTGACCGACCTGTTGACGCGGTTCCTGGAACGTGGCGGGCAGATTCGTTTCGGCACCGAGGCCGTGGCCGTGCGCGACGCCGACAGCGAGCGGCCCGAGGTGACCGTGCGCGACACCGACGGGCGGCCGGACCGGTGGCGGGCGCGGTACGTGGCCGGCTGCGACGGACGGCACGGCGTCGCCCGGCGTTCACTGCCGCCCGACGCGGTCCGCCACCACCGCGATCACGGCGTGACCTGGCTCGGTCTGCTCGCCGAGGCGCCGCCCAGTCTGGACGCCGTCGGGTACGCGGTGCACGAGCGCGGGTTCGCCGGGCACATGGCTCGCACCAGCGAAGTCACCCGCTACTACCTGCAGTGCGAGCGCGGCACCCCGGCCGACGCCTGGTCCGAGGAGCGGATCTGGGACGAGCTGGAGCTGCGGATGCGGGCCCGGGAGTACGGCCCGCTGCGCCGCGGACGCATCGTGCAGCGTTCCGTCGTCGACCTGGAGTCCGACGTGCTCGAACCGCTGCGCCACGGCGCGCTGTTCCTCGTGGGCGACGCCGCCGGTCTGATCAGCCCGTCCGCCGCGAAGGGCGCCAATCTCGCGGTCCTCGAGGCGGCGGTCCTGGCCGACGCCCTCACAGACGACCTCAGGGCCGCGGACCCCCAGGGCCTCGACGCCTACTCGGCACGGTGTCTGACGCACATCTGGCGTGCGCAGGAGTTCTCGCACTGGATGATCGGGCTGCTGCACGGCCCGTCCGGCGCGGACGGCGAGTCGCTGTTCCACAACTCCCTGCGCCGCTCCCGCCTCACCTCGCTGCGCACCTCGCGCAGCCACCAGGACTGGTTCGCCGAGCAGTACGTCGGCGTATAGCCCGTCGCGTAGCGCCCGTCGCGTACAGCCCGTCACCCCGCCCAGCTCCGCCCCGCGTACATCCGTATGCCTACATCGGTGTGCATACATCGGTGTGCATACATCGGTGTGCATACATCGGTGTGCATACATCGGTGTGCATACATCGGTGTGCATACGTGCATCCGAACCCCGGAATGAGGACCCCCCGCAATGTCACGGCATTGTCGGGCGATACGTCCCGCGTGCGCGCGACGGTCGACTTCGTCAAGGAACAGGACACCGCCACGCTGCTCCCGCTCCTGCTCCTGCTTCCCGGGCTCGACGGCCCGGAGCTGCGGGCGCTGGTGGAGCGCTGCGCCTTCTCGCACGCGGCGCTGCTCGTCTTCCCGCCCGACGAGGCGGCACTGGACGCCACCCTCGCCGACTGCGGGCTCGTCGCGGACGCTCGGCCGCGGCCGAGCGCCGTCGTGCGCGAGCGTCTCGCCGTACGGCACAAGCGGTGTGCGGCGGAGCTCGACGTCCGCATCCTGCGCCCCGCGGTGGACTCCCTGGACGGGGCGCGGCGCATGGTCGAGGTGTTCACGCTGACCGTGCCGCCGGGGTCGGACCTCGACCCGGTCGCCGCGCACGAGCGGGAACGGCAGCACGAGGCGCACGTCGCCTTCGAGGTCGAGGCACCGGACCCGTTGGTACTGCGCGGCCTGCACGGCCTTCGGACGGTACGGCGCTACCTCCGACGGCGGCGGCTACAACCGCACGAGAACGGCACGGTGTTCTACTTCACCACGCCCGCCGCGGCCAAGGCCGGGTACGGGCGCGTCGAGCTGTACGTCCCGGCGACCACCGCGACATCCTCGCCTCCCACCTCGACGAGCACCGCAAGCGGCAGCCCGCCGAGACCCTGCTGCGCCTGCTGACCGGGGCATGGACGACACAGGCCCTGGCCACGTTCGCACGGCTTGGGGTGGCCGACGCGATGGACGAGGAACGGGGCATCGGCGTGGCGGAACTCGCGCGGGACGTCGGTGCCTTCGCGCCGAACCTGGCCACCCTGCTGCGCTACCTCACCATGCTCGGCGTGGTGAGCGAGGACCCCGGCGGTTTCCGGCTCACGGACACCGGCGGGCTGCTGCGTGTGGACGCCGAAGGGTCGATGCGGCCGGGGGTGGTTGGGGTGGTTGGGGTGACTGAGTCGGTTGAGGCGGTCGAGGCGCCGTTCCGCGATGTTGTGCCGCCTGTAGAGCTCCTGGTCGAGCCGGGGCGGGCATCCGCCCCGGCTGCCTCTGCGGCGAGTAGCTGCAGCCGGACGAACTACCGCTCCGCATCGGCCAGTTCGTGGCGACGTATATCAGCCGACCATGATCCACTACTCGGGATCGGTATATCGGTATTGGGCGGGCTGATTCGGCCACCGGGGGCGCCGGGGTCGGCGGGTCTCCCCTGCGGAGTGCCGCACCGAACTGGCCCGGTGCCCTCCGCCAGCTGCGCGGGTCCCAGCGACCTCGCCGGCCCCGCAAGCTCGGTCAATCTCGCAAGCACGGCCGACCCCGCAAGCCCAGCGGGTCGCGCTTGCTGGGCAGATCCCGTCGGTTCCGCAGGTGCCGTCGGTTCCGCAGGTGCCGTCAGTTCCGCAGGTCCCGTCAGTTCCGCAGATCCGTCAGTTCCGCAGGTGCCGCTGACTGCGCAAGCCCCACAGGTCCCGCAGACCCCGCAGACCCCGCAGACCCCGCAGACTGCATGGGTCCCGCTGATCCCATCTGCCCTGTAGACCCGACCGGCCCCGCAGGCCCCGCCCTCGACCTGACCTCCGCCGCGAACGGCCCCCGCCCCGACGCCGCCGTGACGTCCGAGATCTCGCCGCCGAGCGTGCACCGGACGAGGCGTGCGTGCTGGGCCCGTGCCACTCGGTCCGCCTCGCCGCAGGCGGCCGTTGCGCCGTCCATCCAGTGGTCCGCCGCCGCGAGCGCAGCCAAGTCGGCCGCTCCCGCCGCCCGGTGACGGACGAGGACGACCTGCTCCATGGCCAGCACCACCCCGAACACCACACACAGCACGGCGATCACCCCGACCGACCAGACGGTCGCCGACCCTCTGTCCGACCCAGCCGGTATGCCAGACCTGTGCGATGCGGCCAACCTGCCCTCCGTGCCCGACGGGTGGAACCACCTGCCGCGCCCGCCCCGCCAACTCTCCTGGGGCCGCCCCAGCGCCGCGGGCAGGCCACCTCCCGTCATCCTCCGCTCACCCCCACCGTCTCCTCCGCCAGAGCCACCGCCTCGTCGCTCAGCTCCAGGGTCAGCTCGTCGGGACCCGGGGCGCTCGCCGTGACCGTCACCCGGACCAGGTCCCCCTCCCGGCTCACCTCGACCCGCGCGCCCCGCGGTGCCGCGCGGCGCGTCGTCGTCAGGACCGCGTCGGGCGAGTCCTGGCGGGCCGCCGCGCGGGCGCCCGCCCTCGCCGCGTCCTGACACTGAATCTGCGCGGAGGCGGCCAGCAGGGCCCACACCAGCGACATCGCGACGAGCACCAACGCGGGCAGCACCACGGCGGCCTCGGCGGTCACGAATCCCCGGTCCCGGCAGCGGAGCGGCCCCCGGACTACCCTTCCGGCCGGAGCAGGCCTCCTCACCGACGCAATCCGCTCCGCCTCCGCCCGCCGTTCACATCTGGACATTGAGCGCCCGTTCCACGATCCCCTGCAGCTCCGCGCTGACCTGGCCACTCGTCAACACCTTGTAGAGCGCGGCCGCGAAGGCGACCGCCGCGATGATCCCCACCGCGTACTCGGAGGTGACCATTCCCGCGTCCCTCCGCACCAGCCCGAGGAGCCCTGCCCGCATCCGCACCCGTACTGCCTTGCCCATCTCAACCCCCGTAAGGTCCATGCCCATTGATCACTTGCCGTTGCTCACTTGCCGTTCACCGCACACCGTGGCCGGTGGCCGGTGGCCGGTGACCGGTCATCCGTCATCCGTCACCCGCCACCCGTCATCCATCGCCACCTCCCAACAGACCGCCCGCCAGCCCGATCACCACAGGCAGCACGCCGATGGCGAGGAACGCGGGCAGAAAGCACAACCCGACCGGCGCGGTGACCATGACGGCCGCCCGGCGTGCCCGTGCCGTGGCGGTGCGCCCCCACTCCGCGCGGGCCTCGGCAGCAAGGCGACCGACTGGCACGACCGCCGGTACGCCCGACTCGCCCGCGCGCTCCAGGAGCCGCGCCAGCGGCCCGGCACCCGGTATCGACGCCAGCCTCCGCCACGCCGCGACCGGTTCACTCCCGAGGCGCACCTCTGCCGCACCCCGTGCGAGCCGCTCCCCCACCGGTCCCCCCAGCGCCTCGCCCACGGCCTGGGCAGCCACCACGGGGCCTGCGCCTGCCGCGATGCACGCCGCCAACAGATCAGCGGCAAGCGGGAGTTGTCGCGCCGCCTGCGCCTCGTCGTACTCCTCGACAGGGCCAGGGCCCCGCCGCTGCCGCCACCACCAGACCCCGAACCCGGCCGCCAGACCCACCAGGCTCCCGACGAAGCCCCCGACCAGCACCCAGCCGACACACACGGCCCCCACGACGGGCAGCCACTGCCGACCCACACCCCCCAACTCGAAGCGCCGCGCGCTGGACGTAGCCTCCAGGGCCAGTAACGTGGCCAGCCTCCGACGCACCCGCCGTTCGCGACGCGCCGTCCAGAGCGACCGCACCAGCCAGCCGAAGGCCAGCACTCCACACACGGCCACCCCCAACCTGTGGACAACTTCCGTGCTCATGCGGCCTCCGCTCCTCGTACGATCCGCAGTGCCCACCACAGCCCCACGCCCTCCAACACCCCGCCGATCAGCAGACAGGCCAAGCCGGGGCCGGTGTGCAACAGCACGTGCAGCGGATCGGCGCCCAAGGCGGTACCGAGCAGGAGCCCCAGGACCGGCAGCCCCGCGAGCATCACCGCCGTGGACCGCGATCCGGCCAACTGAGCCCGTAGATCAGCCCTTTGGTCTCTCTCTGCTCGCAACGCCCCCTCCAGCCGGTCGAGCCCCGCGGCAAGCCCCGCGCCCCGGTCCACGGCCACGCGCCAGCACGCGGCGAGCCCCACCAGCCCATCGGCCCCCGGCTGCCGTGCGGCGTCGGTGAGCGCGCCGGGCACATCCCCGCCGAACCGCGCGGCCGCCAGCACCACCGCCTGCGCCTCACCGAGCCCCGGCGATTCCCGCGCCGCCCGGAGCAGTGCCTCACCCGGCTGTCTTCCGGCCCGCACCTCCCCGGCGAGCGCCCCGCACAGCCCGATCACCGCATCCCCCCGCCGCTCCAGCTCCCGCCGAGCCTCCGCCGCCCGCCGCACCCTCCCGAGCAGCGGCACTCCGGCCAGCCCGAGGAGAAGCGGCACCACAGACGCGCCAACCACCGAGATCACCAGTCCGGCGACCAGCGACCACCCCTCGACCCGCAACCGCCCACGCAGCCGCCGCCATCCGACGAGCGCCTTCTCCCAAGGCGGCGGACCTGCCCCCACCACTTCGCCACCCGCCAACATCAGCCGCGCCCTGCGCGCCCCCGAGTCCCACCCGCCCGTCAACCAGGCCGCCGCCCCGGCACACACCATGGCCACCCCGAACGACGTCCCGGACATCTCACCGACCGCCATGCCACTCCCCAATCCCATCCCTGCTGCTCCCATCCCTGCTGCTCCCATCCCTGCTGCTCCCACCCCGACTGCGAGCCCTCACTGCCGCCCCTCCGTCCCGTCCCGAAGCAGCCCCTGCAGCCGCTCCCACCCCCGCTCGTACACGAACGCCTCCGCGCCCCACCGCAGCGCGGGCACCGTCACCACCAGCCCCGACGGATCCCGCTCCAGCACATGCACCTCGGCGATCCGCCGCCGCCCGGCCCGGTCGCGTACGAGATGCAGGACCACCGACAACGCCGCCGCCAACTGACTGTGCAGTGCGGCCCGGTCGAGCCCGGCGGCCGTGCCCAGCGCCTCCAGGCGGGCCGGTACCTGCGCCGCCGCGTTCGCATGCACCGTCCCGCAGCCGCCCTCGTGGCCGGTGTTCAGCGCGGCCAGCAGGGACACGACCTCCGGCCCGCGCACCTCGCCGACGACCAGCCGGTCCGGTCTCATCCGCAGGGCCTGGCGGACCAGGTCCTGGAGTGCGACGAGCCCGACACCCTCCTGGTTTGCCGGTCGCCCCTCCAGGCGCACCACATGAGGATGGTCGGGCCGCAGCTCCGCCGAGTCCTCGGCGAGAACGATCCGCTCCCCCGGGCCGACCAGCCCCAGCAGGGCACTCAGAAGTGACGTCTTCCCGCTCCCGGTTCCGCCACTGACCAGGAACGACAACCGGGCGTCCAGCAGTGCTCTCAAGACCCTGTCCCCGCCGGGCGGTACCGTCCCGGCCGCCACCAACTCGTCGAGCGTGAAGGCGCGCGGCCGTACGACCCGCAGCGACAGACAGGTCGAACCGACGGCGACCGGCGGCAGTACCGCATGCAGGCGTGTGCCGTCAGGAAGCCGGGCGTCGACCCACGGCCGTGCGTCGTCCAGCCTTCGCCCGGCCACGGCTGCGAGGCGCTGAGCGAGCCGTCGTACCGCCGCCGCGTCCGCGAAGGAGACGGCCGTCAGCTCCAGGCCGCCGCCCCGGTCCACCCACACCCGGTCCGGCGCCGACACGAGTACGTCGGTGACGGACGGGTCGGCGAGCAGTGGTTCCAGCGGGCCGCTGCCGACCAGTTCGGAGCGCAGTTGCTCGGCGGCACCGAGGACTTCGGCGTCCCCGAGCACCCGCCCCTGCTCACGCAGCGCCTGTGCCACGCGCGCGGGGGTGGCTTCGGAGCCGCTCTCCGCGAGCCACTGCCGTACGCCGTCCAGCAGGCCCGTGCTCCCGCCGAGACCGGCGCCGCAGTCCCTCCCCGTACCGGCGTCCCAGGTCATACGCCCCCGCCTTCCACCGGAACCCGCTGCCAGAAGGCGGTGCAGAACCGGGCGAGTGGCCCTCGCGCCGATCCACCAGGGGGCACGCCGCCGTCCAACAGCGGTGGTTCGGCGGGCACTTCACCCGCCAGGGGCAGCCCGAGCAGCCGTGCCACCTGGCGGTCGTCGAGGCCAGGCGCGTACGGTCCGCGTACCGCGACCCGTAGATCGCGCAGGACCATGCCGACCAAGGACGCGACGCGTTTGGCCGCCGCGATGGCGCGCAGGTCGGCGGGGACGACCAGCAGCCCGAGGTCGAGTTGGGCGAGGGCCTCGGCGACGCCTTCGTCGACGCGGCGTGGCAGGTCGACCACCACCGCGCCGCCGCGCCGTCTGGCGGCGGCCAGGACTGCCCGTACAGCCTGTGGCGGAATGGCGACGGAGTCGCCGCGATCCCAGCTCAGCACCCGCAGCGCGTGCAGTTCGGGCAGGGACTCCTCCAGGGCGCCGCCGCCGACCCGGCCGCGCGAGGCGGCGAACGCCGGCCAGCGCAGGCCTTCGGCGGCCTCGCCGCCCAGGAGTACATCGAGTCCGCCACCGAGCGGATCCGCGTCCACGAGCAGGGTGCGGCGCCCCTCGCGCGCCGAGGTGACGGCGAGCGCGCAGGCCAGCGTGGACGCTCCGGCCCCACCACGCCCACCGAGGACGCCGACGGTGAGCGCGGGTCTGCCGACTCCTTCGGCCACGTCGGCGATGCGGTCGACCAGCCATTGCTCGCCATCGGGCAGCATCAGGACGTGATCGGCGCCGATCTCGACCGCCCGCCGCCAGACACCGGAATCGTCCTGATCCCGACCCACCAGTACCACTCCGCGTCTGCGCGCGGCGCCGCGCACCCGCCGCGCCGCGTCGTCGCCGACCAGCACGAGCGGCGCGGCCTCCCAACTGCCTCTGCGCTCCGGCACCCCGTGATGGACCTCCGGCCTGGCACCCGCCGCCGCGCACAGGCGCAGCAGGTCGTCCAGTAGTACGGCGTCCTCCGTGACGATCAACGGTCCGCCCTGCCGCCCCTCGGCGGCGGGCGGCCGGTTGTCTGTGATGGCTCCCGCCACGATCTCCAGCCCCCTTCGCTGCTTCCTTCGCGGGGCCCTCTTCGGCCCCGCTGATTCCCGCTCGTATGGAGAACCGGCAACCGGCCTCCATATGAACGGCCGATACGAACCGGCCAAACGCGCTCAACAAACCGAACCGGCCATGAACTTGCCGCGAGCGGAGCGCGTTGGAATCACGGTGCAGCGATCCAGGAAATCGTGTGGATCTTGGTCGATTTCTGTGGACAACTCAGGGGCTGTGAATATCGCCTTCACCCTTACCGGTGACGCCTGTACGACTTCCACAGAGCAGTCCCACAGCTACGCACGGTGACGAATCATGGGCATGCGAAAGCCCGCGGCCTCAGCCACGGGCACAGGGTTCGAGGGCCCCGCATGGGGGGAGAAAACGCATCCGGACATGCGACGACCCCCGCCGGGGGGGAGAGCGGGGGTCGTCCCCACGGTCCGACTCGGGGGGGGGAGGAGCCAGACCGGGTTAGCACGGTCGCGAACGATCCGTGACTTCCATGGTGTACCCGAGAGGCCTCTCAGGCAAACCCACGCGCCTCACCTTACGCCGAATGGTGGGCGCCTATGCTCATGCTCGTGGAAAACCACTCCTTGCCTCGCACAGCAGCCTTCTTTGATCTGGACAAGACGGTCATTGCGAAGTCGAGCACGCTCACGTTCAGCAAGTCGTTCTACCAAGGCGGCCTGATCAACCGCAGGGCCGCCTTGCGTACCGCATATGCCCAGTTCGTGTTCCTGGCCGGCGGCGCCGACCACGACCAGATGGAGCGGATGCGCAAGTACCTCTCCGCGATGTGCCGCGGCTGGAACGTCCAGCAGGTCAAGGAGATCGTCGCCGAGACCCTGCACGACCTGATCGACCCGATCATCTACGACGAGGCCGCGTCCCTCATCGAGGAGCACCACACCGCCGGACGCGACGTCGTGATCGTGTCCACGTCCGGTGCGGAGGTGGTCGAGCCGATCGGTGAACTGCTCGGCGCGGACCGCGTGGTGGCGACCCGCATGGTCGTGGGCGAGGACGGCTGCTTCACCGGAGAGGTGGAGTACTACGCCTACGGACCCACGAAAGCCGAGGCGGTCAGGGAACTGGCCGAGTCCGAGGGATACGACCTCTCGCAGTGCTACGCCTACAGCGACTCGGCGACCGACCTGCCGATGCTGGAGTCCGTCGGCCATCCGCACGCGGTGAATCCGGACCGCGCGCTGCGCCGCGAGGCCCTCGCACGCTCCTGGCCGATTCTGGACTTCAACCGTCCGGTCCGGCTGAAGCAGCGACTGCCCACACTGTCCGTACCGCCCCGTCCGGCGCTCGTGATGGCGGCCGCGATAGGAGCGGCGGCAGCCACGGCGGGGCTCGTCTGGTACGCGAACCGGCGGCGCGCGACGGTGGCGTGATCGGGCCACGACTGACGTCACACATGGGAGGGCAGCACCCTCCCGCCCGTTTCCATCCTGTTTGAACCTAAAAGTAAAGAAGTGCATCCAGGGGTTCCGCTTCCTCAGGACCCGGAGTACAAAGGGGTTAACGGCCCGCGAGACCAAGGACATCCGAGAGGATCACCTTCAAACGCAATCAAGGCCCCACGGACCGAGCATGAACACCAGGTACCCACGCGACGTCGACCCGTCGATTACGGGCCAGCCGCACCAGGAAACGGGCCACAGCTCCCGGCCTGATGGGCAACATTCGAGGACGCTTGGTAACCAGGTGAACATGCCAGCGGCGGTACGAATTCTCGTACCGCCGCAACCCTGTTCAGAGAGTTTTCCGCCCTCTTAGGAGAGGGCGTTTTTCAGGCCCGCGACCTTACGACCCCGCGACCTTACGAGTCTTACGCCGCCCCGCGCTGAAGCGCCTCGCAGACGGCCGTCGACTCCCTGGCTCCCAGCTCAACCGCCCTGCCGCAGTGGGCGATCCATGCCGCCATCCCCTCCGGGGTACCGGAGGCATAACCGTCCAATGCCGCCGCATAGGCCGCGCGGCCCAGTTCGCCGTGGCCGGCCTCGGCCGGACAGACGGACTTCGGGTCGAGGCCGCTGCCGATCAGGACGACGCGCTCGGCGGCGCGCGCGACCAGGCCGTTGTGGGAGCCGAAGGGGCGCAGGGCGAGGAGTTCGCCGTGGACCACGGCCGCCGTCACCAGGGCGGGGGCCGAGCTGCCCGCGATGATCAGCCGCGAGAGGCCTTCGAGACGGCCGGCGACCTCGTCGGCGTCCGGCAGCGGGAGCTCGATGAGCGGCTCGTCCACCGGCTCACCGTCCCGGCGCGGACGGCCGACCTCGTCGCCCTTGTCCGCGGCCGCCACCAGATGCAGCCGGGCCAGTACGCGAAGGGGCGACTGGCGCCAGATGGACAGGAGTTGGCCCGCTTCGGCGGTCAGCCGGAGAGCCGCGCCGACCGTACGGCCCTCCTGGTCCGCGCTGAAGTCGGTGCGGCGGCGCACCTCTTCGAGGCCCCAGTCGGCGCCGGACAGCGCCGCGGATCCGCGTGCACCGCGCAGCGCCGCCTCGGAGGTGATCTCGTTGCTGCGGCGACGCATGATCCGGTGTCCGTAGACCCGGTCCACGGCCTTGCGCACGGACTCCACGGAGTCCGTCACCCCAGGCAGCGAGCCCAGGGCCGCGAGCGGATCGGCGGTCGCGTCTGTCGTACTCATGAGTACGACATTACGCACCCCTGCACCCCGCCCCACGAAGGAGTGGTCTTCTTCACGCAAGCAGTGCGGCCGGGGCGATCACCCCACTATTCTTTGTGAACATGAAAATTGCTTTCGTTGGGAAGGGCGGCAGCGGCAAGACCACGCTGTCCTCGCTCTTCATCCGCCACCTCGCCGCCTCCGGGGCGCCGGTCGTCGCGGTGGACGCCGACATCAACCAGCATCTGGGAGCAGCGCTGGGCCTCGACGAGGCGGTCGCCGCCGAGCTGCCGGCGATGGGCGAGCGGCTGCCGCTGATCAAGGAATACCTGCGCGGCACCAACGCCCGCATCACGTCCGCCGAGACGATGATCAAGACAACCCCGCCCGGCGAGGGGTCGCGGCTGCTGCGGGTGCTCGAAGAAAATCCGGTGTACGACGCCTGTGCACGGCCGGTGGAACTCGACGGCGGCGCCATCCGTTTGATGGTCACCGGCCCCTTCACCGAGGCCGATTTGGGAGTGGCCTGCTACCACTCCAAGACCGGTGCAGTGGAGCTCTGCCTGAATCATCTCGTCGACGGCCAGAGCGAGTACATCGTCGTCGACATGACGGCGGGCTCGGACTCCTTCGCGTCCGGCATGTTCACCCGCTTCGACCTCACGTTCCTCGTCGCCGAGCCGACCCGGAAGGGAGTCTCCGTCTATCGCCAGTACAAGGAGTACGCCCGCGACTTCGGAGTCGCCCTGAAGGTCATCGGCAACAAGGTGCAGGGCCAGGACGACATCGACTTCCTCCGCGCCGAGGTCGGTGACGACCTTCTGGTCACCGTCGGGCACTCGGACTGGGTGCGCTCCATGGAGAAGGGCCGCTCACCCCGGTTCGAGCTCCTGGAGGAAGCCAACCGCCGCTCCCTGCACACGCTGCAGAGCGCCGCCGACGCCATGTACGAACTGCGCGACTGGGAGCGCTACACGCGCCAGATGGTCCACTTCCACCTGAAGAACGCCGGAAGTTGGGGCAACGAGAGGACCGGGGCGGACCTGGCGGCACAGGTCGACCCCGGCTTCGTACTCGGTGAGGGACTGGTGGCGACGGCTTGAGCAACGACCCGCGGATAGCCGCTACGGCTTGAGCAACAGCCCGCAGGGGAACCGGGACCGCTACGGCTTGACCGCCGGCGCTCCGGGGACGCCCTTCGGGGCCGGGGCGGGGCGGCCCGAGAGGAGGGACGCCCAGCCCTGCTTCGGGGTCTCGCCGACCTTGAGGCCGCGGAGCTTGTCCAGGGCGGCCGGGTCCTGGACGTCGAGCCAGTCGGCGAGCTGCCGGAAGGAGACGCAGCGCACGTCGGACTTGGTGCAGACGCGTTCGATGACCTCGTCGATGGCGCGCATGTACGTGCCGCCGTTCCAGGACTCGAAGTGGTTGCCGATGATCAGTGGCGCGCGGTTGCCGTCGTAGGCGCGGCTGAAGCCCTTGAGGAGGCCGTCACGCATCTGGTCGCCCCAGAACTCGTGCTTGTCGGGGTCGCCCTGGGTGGTGGTGCCCGACTGGTTGACCATGAAGTTGTAGTCCATGGTCAGCTGCTCGTAGGAGTGCCCGGGGAAGGGCACGAGCTGCATCGACAGGTCCCACAGGCCCTCCTTCTTCTTGGGCCAGACCTGGTCGTTGACACCACTGGTGTCGTAGCGGAAGCCCAGTTGGCGGGCCGCCTTCATGAAGTTCTTCTGCCCTTCCAGGCAGGGCGTGCGGGCGCCGACGAGTTCCTTGTCGTAGTCGAAGGGCAGCGGGGACGCCTTCTTCATTCCCGTGTTGGTCTTCCAGGACTTCACGAACGACTTCGCCTGGGCGATCTCGTCCTTCCAGTCCGCGACCGACCAGTTACCGACCCCGCCTTCGGTGCCGCAGAAGTGGCCGTTGAAGTGCGTGCCGATCTCGTTGCCCTCCAGCCACGCGCCGCGCAGCTGCTTCACGGTTTCCTCGATGCCCGCTTCGTCGTTGAAGCCGATCTCCGAGCTGCCCGCTGAGTGCTGCGGCGGCTTGTAGAGGTCACGCTTGTCCTCCGGCAGCATGTACACGCCGCTCAGGAAGTACGTCATCGTGGCCTTGTTGGCCTTGGAGACCTTCCGGAAGTGCGAGAAGAGCTTCTGGCTGTCCTCGCCGGCGCCGTCCCACGAGAAGACCACGAACTGCGGGGGCTTCTGCCCGGGCTTCAGCCGCTCCTGCCGCGGCAGATACGGCTGCGCGCCGGTGTAGGCGGTGGAGCCGTCGCCGATCAGGCGGACCGCGCTCTTGGGTGCCGGGGCACCCGCCGCCTTCTTCGCGCCGTGCGCGCCTGCTTGGGAACCGGTGGTGTCGAGCGCGCAACCGGCGAGCGCCGTGGCGCAGGCCGCGGCGAGTGCTACGCCCGCGGCGATCCTCTGGGTGACGGCCATCTTCCGCCCGCCTTCTTCCTTCAGTCTCGGCAACGCTGATGAGCGTTTTCTGGGGTTCTGCGCGGCTATGTGCCGACAGTGCCGTCAAGGTCGCATGAGGCCGAGATTGAATAAGTACGACAAGCCGATCAATTGCCTGCTTCACTCCAGGGGGTGAAGTAATGCCCCATTTGCCATAATTTTCCGCACGAAGCCTTTACTCTGCATTACGATCCGTTTACCGAGCGTTGAAAATCCCGCCGCTGCACGCCGTGACCCACGGCCGCGACCCGCCCTCCGCCTCCCCGGCGGAGGACCACCTGTTCCGCGACCGCGCTGCCCCGGAGGAGACGGGAACCATGACTGCCTGCGTCCCCACCCGCGCCGCCGACTCGACTCGGCCGAAGCGCATCCACCAGCCCCACAGCCCCCCGCCGACGCCGCCCCGCCGATTCCGTATCGCGGGCGCCGATCTATCGGCCTCGATCGCGGTCTTCCTGATCGCCCTGCCCCTGTCCCTCGGCATCGCCCTCGCCACCGGCGCGCCGCTCCAGTCGGGCCTGGTGGCCGCCGCCGTCGGCGGACTCGTCGCCGGACGGCTCGGCGGCTCACCCCTCCAGGTCAGCGGGCCCGCCGCCGGGCTCACCGTCGTCACCGCCGAGCTCATCCATCTCTACGGATGGCGCACGACCTGTGCCATCACCGTCCTCGCCGGCATCACCCAACTGAGCTTGGCCCACCTACGGGTGGCCCGTACGGCGCTCGCCGTCAGCCCCGCGATCGTGCACGGCATGCTCGCCGGCATCGGCGTGACCATCGCCGTCGCCCAGCTGCACATCGTGCTGGGCGGTACTCCGCAGAGCTCCGTCCTGGCCAACGTCCGCGCACTGCCGGACCAGTTGGCGAACGTCCATCCCGCGGCGGTGGCGATGAGCGCGCTGACCCTGGCGCTCCTCCTCGCCTGGCCACGGATTCCCGGGCGGGTGGGACGGCTGCTGCGCAGGATCCCGGCGGCGCTCGTCGCCGTCGCCGGGGCCACCGCGACCGCCTCGCTCGCCGGGCTGACCCTGCCCAAGGTCGACCTGCCGTCCTGGAGCAGCCACGCACTGGCCGGGCTGCCCGAGGGACCGGTGCTCGGGATCGCTGCCTCCGTCCTCACCGTCACGCTCGTGTGCAGTGTGCAGTCGCTGCTCGGCGCCGTGGCCGTGGACAAGCTGGTGGCGAGGCGGCCCGAGGTGCGGCCGCGAGTGGGCCGCTCCGACCTCGACCGGGAGCTGCGCGGGCAGGGCGTCGCCAACATCGTCTCCGGCGCGCTCGGCGGACTGCCGGTCGCCGGGGTCGCCGTACGAAGTTCCGCGAATGTCCAAGCCGGCGCCGTGAGCCGGAACTCCACGATGCTGCACGGCGTTTTCGTAGTAATTGCCGCGCTGCTGATGGTCCCGATCCTGGAGCTGATCCCCCTCGCATCGCTCGCCGCCCTGGTGATGGCCGTCGGCATCCAGATGGTGTCCCTGCACCACATCCGCACGGTCACCCGCCACCGTGAGGTGCTGATGTACGCGGTCACCACCGCCGGCGTCGTCCTCCTCGGCGTTCTGGAGGGCGTCGTCCTCGGGGTCGCGGTGGGAATCGTGGTCGCCATGCACCGCCTCGCCCGCACCCGCATCACGCACGAAGAGAGGGAGGGAACCCATTACGTACACGTACGAGGGCAGTTGACGTTCCTCGCGGTGCCGCGGCTCAGCCGTGCCCTGCATCAGGTGCCTCACGGGGCCGACGCGTTCGTGGAGTTGGACAGCTCCTTCATGGACCACGCGGCGTACGAGACGTTGCAGGACTGGCAGAACGCACACTGCGCACAGGGCGGCACGGTCGAGCTGACCGGACGGACCGGCAGCCGGATCACCGAGCCCACGGGCTCCGCCCACTGCCGCTGCCGGCCCTGGACGCCCTGGCGCAACCACCACTGCGAGACCTCCGCGAGCCCGAAGTCCACGCCTCCGGGTGAACCGGCTGGAACGGTTGGAACGGTTGGAACGGAGGACTCCACCGGGCCCTCTGGACCTTCCGGGCCCTCCGGGGTGAACGGTCCGAGTGGGCACCAACTGGCGCGCGGGATCAGCGCGTTCCAGCGCAACACCGCGCCCCTGGTGCGGGGTGAGCTGGCGCGGCTGGCCAGGGAAGGGCAGCGGCCGGCGCAGCTGTTCCTGACCTGCGCCGACTCGCGGCTCGTCACGTCGATGATCACCTCCAGTGGCCCGGGCGACCTCTTCGTCGTACGGAACGTGGGCAATCTCGTGCCCCTGCCCGGGGAGGAGAGCGGAGACGACTCGGTGGCCGCGGCGATCGAGTACGCGGTGGACGTGCTGAAGGTGCGGTCCATCACGGTGTGCGGGCACTCCGGGTGCGGTGCGATGCAGGCCCTGATGAACGCGGAGCCGGGAGGGGCGGTGACGCCGCTCAAGCGGTGGTTGCGGCACGGGCTGCCGAGCCTGGAGCGGATGGCCGCCAAGGACCGGCCGTGGGCACGACTGGCCGGGCGGGCACCCGCCGACGCGGTGGAGCAGCTCTGTCTGACCAACGTGGTGCAGCAGTTGGAGCATCTGCGGGCGTACGAGTCCGTGGCGCAGGCCCTGCGGGAGGGCGCACTCGAACTGCACGGGATGTACTTCCACGTGGGCGAGGCGCAGGCGTATCTGCTGACCGACCGCGAGGGGGCCGAGCTGTTCGACCACGTCGGAGTGGTGGAGGAGGAACTGCGGCATCCCGCGTGACCTCCGCCGCCGCCTCAGGTGGCTCGCCCGCCATGACACGTGACCTCGTCCGCCGCCTCAGGTGGCTCGCCCACCGCGACACGTGACCTCGTCCGCCGCCTCAGGGATGCCCCGTCCGCAGTCCCGCAGGGCCTCACCGTGGTGCGCGGCCCCGCCCCGGTCTGCGGGGTCGCGCACCACGTACCGGTTACCGTCCCGGCGGGGTCGCGGATGAGTGGACGTCCACCCCTTCCAGGGCGGGCTTGGCGGTCTCCACCGGTACACAGGGCTTGATGGTGCCCTTGACCGCGTAGAAGTTCGCGGCCAACACCATGCTGCCCTTCGGGGCGTCGTACGCGTGGTTCTCGAAGGCCAGGGTGTCACCGGGGTGGAGCGTGATCTTCCAGGCGTCCAGGTGGGATGCGGCGCGCACCCCCGCCTCGGGCCCCCCCTCCTTGATGTGGGCCCCGCCTTCCGTGGCCCCTCGGATGTCGAAGTTCCCCGGGATGGACTGGCCGCGCGGCTGCTCGCAGATGTGAGTGTCGTCGAGGTCCTGGATGTCGACGTGGATGCCGTTCTCGCGCAGTCGTTCGGCGAGTTCGCGCTGGGCGCCGCGTCCGGGAGAGAGGTCGTTGAGGGTGAGCGAGACGCTGCCGTCGTCGTGGTTCTCCACCGCGTACGCGGTGGAGTCGGCGGGTGAGCCGGGTACGAGTACGACGGCGAGCGCGGCGGCCGCGCAGGCCCCGGCGGCGAGGGCGATGCGCGGCCGGGTGACCAGACCACGCACCCGGGCGGGCGCCTCACTCGGCACGGCCTCGCCGAGCCGGAGTCCGACTGCGCGGAGCCGGACCTCACCGGCGCCCAGCTCGCCGGGTCCGGCCTCGCGCAGTTCGATCTCGCGCTGGAGTTCGTTCAGCAGTCGGTCCTCGAAGGTCGTCCTGGTGCTCATGCCTCTCCCCCTGTTGCCTCGGATACGTACGTAGGTGATGCCTTGGGTGTGGACTCGGGTGTGGGATCAGCGGCGAAATCGTCCTCCGCGCGCAGGTGCTTTCGGGCTCGGTGCAGGCGGACTCTGGCGGTGACCTGACGGATGCCGAGTGCGGACGCGGCCTCCGGGAGGGTGAGTTGGTCGACGGTGATCAGCTCCAGGAGGGCCCGTTCGCCTTCCGGGAGCCGGTCGAGCGCCGCGAGTGCGCGTCGGCCCGGGCTCTCGGCGTCGAGCTTGTCCTCAAGGCGGGCGATGTCGTCGGCGTCAAGGAGACGCCGGCCCGAGATCCGCTGATCACGGAGGGTCTCCCGAGCGATCCGGCGGCGCTCCGAGGACACGACGTTGCGGGCGATGCCGTACAGCCAGGCGATCTCGCTGCCGAGGCCCGGCCGGTAGGTGTGGGCGGAATCCAGGACCGCGAGGAAGATCTCGGCGGTCAGGTCGGCGGCTGTGTGCGGGTCGGCGACACGCCGGGCCACGAATCGTGTCACCGCGTCGACGTGGCACCGGTAGAACTCTTCGAAGAGCTGTGGGTCACGTGCCGCGGCGGCGGGGCCGCCCCGTATCCGTTCCACTCGTGGTCTCCTTCGCTTCAGGGGCACTTCGGCTGTTCTTGGGCCGAGGCCCGGGAAGCGTTACCGGGTGAACCCGACCGCTGGGCCGTACGTGATCCAGAGTGCGGCCTCCTGAAGGGCACCCGGCCGCCGGCCCCTCCAGCCCGCTGGCCCTCAATAGGTCTAAACCAATTTACGATCGGCCCTTGTCATCGGGCCCCCGGGTCTGATGAGCTGTGGCCTGGGACACAACGGACACCCTGGGAAAGGGAGATGTCGTGAGCAACGAAAGCCTGGCCAACCTGCTGAAAGAAGAGCGCAGGTTCGCGCCGCCCGCCGACCTGGCCGCGGACGCCAACGTCACGGCGGAGGCGTATGAGCAGGCCAAGGCTGACAGGCTCGGCTTCTGGGCCGAGCAGGCCCGCCGGCTGACCTGGGCCACCGAGCCGACCGAGACGCTGGACTGGTCGAATCCGCCGTTCGCCAAGTGGTTCAAGGACGGCAAGCTGAACGTCGCGTACAACTGCGTGGACCGGCATGTGGAGGCGGGGAACGGCGACCGGGTCGCCCTTCACTTCGAGGGTGAGCCCGGGGACAGCCGGGCCATCACCTATGCCGAGCTGAAGGACGAGGTCAGCAAGGCCGCCAACGCGCTGACCGAGCTGGGAGTCGAGAAGGGCGACCGGGTCGCCGTATATCTGCCGATGATCCCCGAGGCCGTCGTCGCGATGCTCGCGTGCGCCCGGATCGGCGCCGCGCACTCGGTCGTGTTCGGCGGGTTCTCCGCGGAGGCGATCGCGACCCGCATCCAGGACGCGGACGCCAAGCTGGTCATCACCTCCGACGGTGGCTACCGGCGCGGCAAGCCGGCCGCGCTCAAGCCCGCCGTCGACGACGCGGTCAGCCGGGTCGACGGGGTCGACAAGGTGCTGGTGGTGCGTCGTACCGGGCAGGAGGTCGCCTGGACCGAGGGCCGTGACGTCTGGTGGCACGAGATCGTCGAGCGGCAGTCCGCCGAGCACACGCCAGAGGCGTTCGAGGCCGAGCACCCGCTGTTCATCCTCTACACGTCCGGGACGACCGGGAAGCCGAAGGGCATCCTGCACACCTCGGGCGGCTACCTCACGCAGGCCTCGTACACCCATCACGCCGTCTTCGACCTCAAGCCGGAGACCGACGTGTACTGGTGCACGGCCGACATCGGCTGGGTCACCGGGCACTCGTACATCACGTACGGGCCGCTCTCGAACGGCGCGACGCAGGTGATGTACGAGGGCACGCCGGACACCCCGCACCAGGGGCGGTTCTGGGAGATCGTGCAGAAGTACGGGGTGACGATCCTGTACACGGCGCCGACGGCCATTCGTACGTTCATGAAGTGGGGCGACGACATCCCCGCGAAGTTCGATCTGTCGTCGCTGCGGGTACTCGGCTCGGTCGGTGAGCCGATCAACCCCGAGGCCTGGATCTGGTACCGGAAGCACATCGGGGGCGACCGGACGCCGATCGTGGACACCTGGTGGCAGACCGAGACCGGCGCGATGATGATCTCGCCGTTGCCGGGCGTGACGGAGACCAAGCCGGGGTCCGCGCAGCGAGCGTTGCCGGGTATCTCGGCGACCGTCGTCGACGACGAGGCGCAGGAAGTGCCCAACGGGGGTGGCGGCTACCTCGTGCTCACCGAGCCGTGGCCGTCGATGCTGCGGACCATCTGGCGTGACGACCAGCGGTTCCTCGACACGTACTGGTCTCGGTTCGAGGGGAAGTACTTCGCCGGGGACGGGGCCAAGAAGGACGAGGACGGGGACATCTGGCTCCTCGGCCGCGTGGACGACGTGATGCTGGTGTCCGGGCACAACATCTCGACGACCGAGGTCGAGTCGGCGCTCGTCTCGCACCCCTCCGTCGCCGAGGCGGCGGTCGTGGGCGCGGCGGACGAGACGACCGGGCAGGCGATCGTGGCCTTCGTGATCCTGCGAGGCACCGCTTCCGCCGAGGACGAGGGGCTGGTGGCGGACCTTCGCAATCACGTGGGCACGGTCCTCGGGCCGATCGCCAAGCCCAAGCGGGTGCTGCCGGTGGCCGAGCTGCCGAAGACCCGCTCCGGCAAGATCATGCGGCGTCTGTTGCGTGACATCGCGGAGAACCGGGAGCTCGGTGACGTCACCACGCTCACGGACTCCACGGTGATGGACCTCATCCAGGCGAAGCTGCCGGCGGCGCCCACCGAGGACTGATCGCCTCGTTGGTGTGGGGGCGCCGTGCGGCGTCCCCACAGCCACGTCCCCCGGCGACAGACGCGCCGATTCCCCCTTTTCCCCCTACCGTGAAGATCACCGGATAGGTCCCGCCGCACCTTGGGTAGGCTGAGTACCGCGTCAACGACGCGACAAGATCCTCAAGGTGCGCCGGGAAGTCTGGTCGGCATGTGCTTCGCCCTGCCCGCCCGACCGGAGGTCTCCTCGTGCCCGCCCCCGCGCCCCACAGCCCCAACCGCAAGTTCCTCGGCCGGCTGTCCCTGCCCGAGCGGACCTTCGTGGCGGACGCGCTGCGCACCGAGACCGTCGGCGGCGTACTGCTGCTCGTGGCCGCGATCGCGGCGCTGATCTGGGCGAACACACCGCTCAAGGACAGTTACCGGACCGTCCTGGACTTCCACGTCGGCCCCGGCGCGCTCGGGCTGGACCTCTCCCTCCAGCACTGGGCCGCCGACGGACTGCTCGCCGTGTTCTTCTTCGTCGCCGGTATCGAACTCAAGCGCGAGCTGGTGGCCGGAGATCTGCGGGACCCGAAGGCGGCCCTGCTGCCGGTCGCCGCCGCCGTGTGCGGGATGGCCGTCCCGGCGCTCGTCTACACCCTCACGAACGTGCTGGGGGGCGGCTCCCTGGACGGCTGGGCGGTGCCCACCGCGACGGACATCGCGTTCGCGCTCGCCGTCCTCGCGGTCATCGGTACGTCCCTGCCGTCGGCATTGCGCGCCTTCCTGCTGACGCTCGCCGTCGTCGACGACCTCTTCGCGATCCTGATCATCGCGGTCTTCTTCACCGCCGACCTTAACTTCGCCGCCCTCGCCGGCGCGGTGGTCGGCCTCGGCGTCTTCTGGCTGCTGCTGCGCAAGGGCGTACGCGGCTGGTACGTGTACGTTCCGCTCGCCCTCGTCATCTGGGGGCTGATGTACAACAGCGGCATCCACGCCACCATCGCCGGGGTCGCGATGGGCCTGATGCTCCGCTGCACCCGGCACGAGGGCGAGCCGCACTCCCCCGGCGAGCACGTCGAACATCTCGTACGACCCTTGTCGGCCGGGCTCGCGGTGCCGCTGTTCGCGCTGTTCAGTGCCGGGGTCGCGGTCTCGGGAGGCGTACTGGGGGATGTCTTCCAGCGGCCCGAGACGCTCGGTGTCGTCCTCGGGCTGGTCATCGGCAAGGTGGTCGGCATCTTCGGCGGGACCTGGCTGACGGCCCGGTTCACCAGGGCCTCGCTCAGCGACGACCTGGCCTGGCCGGACGTCTTCGCCGTCGCCTCCCTCGCGGGCATCGGCTTCACCGTCTCGCTGCTGATCGGCGAACTCGCCTTCGACGGCGACCCGGTGCTCACCGACGAGGTCAAGGCCGCCGTGCTCGTCGGCTCCCTCATCGCGGCCGTGTGCGCCGGAACGCTGCTGAAGGTACGCAACGCCAAGTACCGGGGGCTGGTCGAGGCCGAGGAGCGCGACGACGACCTCGACGGCATCCCCGACATCTACGAGCAGGACAAGCCGGAGTACCACCTGCGCATGGCCGAGATCTACGAGCGCAAGGCCGCCGAGCACCGAAGGCTTGCCGAAGTGACGGGCGGGGCAAGCGAGGAGGACGACGGTCCGGCATGATCTGACACGACCGTACAAACATGCAGGAGAGGGAGACCGCGATGAGTGCACCCGACGGCAGTCCGGTCGGCGCCGAACGCAGCATCGGCCAACTGTTCGCCTCGGCGACGACCGAGATGTCCTCGCTGGTGCACGACGAGATCGCGCTGGCGAAGGCGCAGCTCAAGCAGGACGTGAAGCGCGGGGCGATCAGCGGTGGCGCGTTCGCGGTGGCGGGCGCGGTGCTGATCTTCTCGCTGCCGATGCTGAGCTTCGCCCTGGCGTACGGCATCCGGACCTGGAGTCACTGGAATCTGGCGCTCTGCTTCCTGCTCTCCTTCGCGGCGAACGTACTCCTCGCCGTAGGGCTCGCGCTGATCGGCGTGGTCTTCGCGAAGAAGGCCAAGAAGAGCAAGGGCCCGCAGAAGGTGGCGGCCTCGGTGAAGGAGACGGCGGGCGTCCTGCAGAACGCCAAGCCGCACCCCCGCGAGCTGCCCGCACAGGATCGTGCGCCCGAGGCCATCGAGGCTGTGGCACGCTCGTCCTCATGACGGACCCCGCCACACCTTCGGCGCAACCCACTTCGGTCGTACGCCTCGACATCCCCGGCGGACAGGAACTGATCCACCGGGACGTCGCCGCCAACGGCGCGCGCTTTCACATCGCCGAGATGGGCGACGGGCCGCTCGTCCTGCTGTTGCACGGCTTTCCGCAGTTCTGGTGGACCTGGCGCCATCAGCTGGTGGCGCTCGCCGACGCGGGTTTCCGCGCCGTGGCCATGGACCTGCGAGGCGTCGGCGGCAGCGACCGCACGCCTCGCGGCTACGACCCCGCCAACCTCGCACTCGACATCACCGGGGTCGTACGGTCCCTCGGCGAGCCCGACGCCGCGCTGGTCGGGCATGACCTGGGCGGGTATCTGGCGTGGACGGCGGCCGTGATGCGCCCCAAGCTCGTACGCCGGCTCGCGGTCTCCTCGATGCCGCATCCCCGGCGCTGGCGCAACGCCATGCTCTCCGACGTCAAGCAGACGACCGCGAGTTCATACATCTGGGGGTTCCAGCGGCCGTGGGTTCCCGAGCGGCAACTCGTCGCGGACGGCGGCGCCCTGGTGGGCCGTCTGGTACGGGACTGGTCGGGGCCGAGCCTGCCGGACGACGAGGCCGTGGAGACGTACCGCCGGGCCATGTGCATCCCCTCCACGGCGCACTGCGCGGTCGAGCCGTACCGGTGGATGGTGCGGTCCATGGCCCGCCCGGACGGAATCCAGTTCAACCGGCGTATGAAGCGGCCGGTTCGGGTGCCGACGCTGCATCTGCACGGCTCGCTCGACCCGGTGATGCGTACGCGCAGTGCCGCGGGCTCCGGCGAGTACGTCGAAGCGCCGTACCGGTGGCGGCTGTTCGACGGGCTCGGACACTTCCCGCACGAGGAGGACCCGGTGGCGTTCTCGACCGAGTTGGTCAACTGGCTGAAGGATCCCGAGCCCGACCGGTGAGGCCGTCCGGGCTGGGCCGCTCGGGTGCCCGGCATCCGAACCGGAACGCTTGTCCTACGAACAGCCAAATGCCTTACGCATAGGCCAATTGGGGGCCCTGGGGGTGGTTATCGACCTTGGGGCGGGGGCAGACGTCGGGGTATGGGCTGGACGCACGACTTCAGTGACACAGCACGCACTCGCCGCTCGGCCGCGGGCCTGAGCTCCCAGCAGAGGAGCACCCCGCCGTTGCCGGGCACGGACCTCCGAGTGGGGATCCCACGTATTCTGCGGCGCCGAGCCCGCTGGGTCTCGGTGCGGCTGCGCCATCCTCGCGGCTGAACCACCGACACACCTCACGACCGGACCGCGTACGAGCCTCTCGGCCGGGCTGGGCCGGGGACGCGCTGCGGGCTGCGGGCTGCGGGCTGCGGGCTGCGGGCTGCGGGTGGATCATCGGTCGCCGGCTGACCGGTGTCAGAGCGCGCAGCTGTCGCTGTCCACCTGCTGGTTCGCGGTGCGCCCCTTGGTGATGTCCTCCTGGATCTCGTCCGCGGTGAGCGCGTACCCGGTGTTGGCGTCGTCGAGCGACTTCGCGAAGACCACGCCGTACACCTTGCCCTCGGGCGTGAGCAGCGGGCCGCCCGAGTTGCCCTGGCGGACGGTCGCGTAGAGCGAGTAGACGTCGCGGCGCACCGTGCCCCGGTGGTAGATGTCCGGGCCGTTGGGCTTGATGCGGCCGCGCACCCGCGCGGGCTGGATGTTGTACGCGCCGTTCTCCGGGAAGCCGGCGACGATCGCGCTGTCGCCGCTGACCGCGTCGTCGGTCGTGAACCGGAGGGCCGGCGCGTTCAGGTCCGGTACGTCGAGTACGGCGATGTCGCGCTGCCAGTCGTAGAGGACGACCTTGGCGTCGTACTTCCTGCCCTCGCCGCCTATCTGGACGGTGGGCTCGTCGACTCCGCCGACCACGTGGGCGTTGGTCATCACGCGACGGTCACCGAAGACGAAGCCGGTGCCTTCGAGGACCTTGCCGCAGCTCTGGGCGGTGCCCATCACCTTGACGATGGACTTCTGGGCGCTCGCGGCGACGGGGCTGTCGGCGAGGGCCGGGTCGGGGGGCTGGACCTCGGTGATGGTCTCGTTGGCGAACGGGCTGAAGACCTGCGGGAAGCCGTTCTGCGCGAGGACCGAGGAGAAGTCGGCGAACCAGGTGTCGGCCTGGTTGGGCAGGGCACGGGACACCCCGAGCAGCACCTTGGAGCTGCGGACCTCCTTGCCGAGCGTCGGCAGCGTCGTCCCGGCAAGGGCCGAGCCGATCAGCCAGGCGACCAGAAGCATCGCCACGACGTTGACGAGGGCGCCGCCCGTCGCGTCCAGGGCGCGGGCCGGGGACCAGGTGATGTACCGGCGCAGCTTGTTGCCGAGGTGGGTGGTGAGGGCCTGGCCCACGGAGGCGCAGATGATGACGACGACGATCGCGACGACGGCGGCCGTCGTGTTGACCTCGGCGTCGTCGGTGAACGCGCCCCAGATGACCGGGAGCAGGTAGACGGCGACCAGGCCGCCCCCCAGGAAGCCGATGACGGAGAGGATGCCGACGACGAAGCCCTGGCGATAGCCCACGATCGCGAACCACACGGCGGCGACCAGCAACAGGATGTCCAGCACGTTCACTGCTTCCAGCCTCGCCTCATCGCTCTGCGGTCACTCCGTCTCGGCTGGGGGTCTGGCCCGCGGCACAGCCGCTGACGGGTGCGGCGTCCCCCAGGAGGACACAGCACGGGGGCCACCCTGTCATGCGCGCCAGTCGAGCGGGACCTGCTTGTCGCGGTCCCAGGGCAGCTCCCAGCCCGCGTAGTGCAGGATCCGGTCGATGATGCCCGCCGTGAAGCCCCAGACGAGGGCGGATTCGACCAGGAATGCCGGACCCTGGTGACCCCTCGGGTGCACGGCGGTGACGCGGTTGGCGGGGTCCGTGAGATCCGCCACGGGGACGGTGAAGACCCGCGCCGTCTCGTTCGGATCGACCACGCCCACCGGTGTCGGGCGGCGCCACCAGCCAAGGACGGGCGTGACGACGAAGCTGCTCACCGGGATGTAGAGCTTGGGCAGCACGCCGAAGAGCTGGACGCCGCTCGGGTCGAGCCCGGTCTCCTCCTCGGCCTCGCGGAGAGCGGCCCGCAGCGGCCCGTCGGTCTGCGGGTCGCCGTCCTCGGGGTCGAGGGCGCCACCCGGGAAGGAGGGCTGTCCTGCGTGGGATCGCAGGGAGGTGGCGCGCTCCATGAGCAGCAGCTCGGGGCCGCGCTCGCCCGCGCCGAACAGGATGAGCACGGCGGACTGGCGCCCCGCGCCGTCGCTCGGCGGCAGGAAGCGGCTCAGCTGGAGCGGCTCCACCGACTCGGCGGCGCGCACCACCGGGTCGAGCCAGTCGGGCAGGCCGTCCTTGCTCAGCGCCACCGGGGCGCCCTGCGTATCGCTCTCCAAGCGACCGTCGTGCGTGTTGCTCGCGTGCGTCATCGCCACCCCCGTTCTGCTGATCCCAACGCCTGCCGGTGCCGTGTTCGTTCCGTCATGCGGTGCCGGAGGGTGTCTCCAGTGATGGCCGTCCCCCGGTGCCGTGCGATCTCTCCGGTGAGAGCCGTCATCCGGTGCCCTGCGGTGTGCCCAGCGGAGGCGCCGGGATGCCGCCCGCGTCCAGGTAGGACTGCGGGGGGTTGAGGCGTTGGCCGGGGAAGCCGCCCTTCTCGTACTTCAGGAGCTTCTTCGCCTTCTCCGGGTCCGTCTCACCCTCTCCGTACGCCGGGCAGAGCGGCGCGATGGGGCAGGCGCCGCAGGCGGGCTTGCGGGCATGGCAGATACGGCGGCCGTGGAAGATCACGTGATGGGAGAGCATCGTCCAGTCGCTCTGCGGGAAGAGCGCGCCGACGGCCCTCTCGATCTTGTCGGGCTCCGTCTCCTCGGTCCACTGCCAGCGGCGCACCAGGCGCTGGAAATGGGTGTCCACGGTGATTCCGGGACGCCCGAAGGCATTGCCGAGCACCACGAAAGCGGTCTTGCGGCCCACTCCAGGGAGCTTGACGAGGTCTTCGAGACGGCCGGGGACCTCGCCCCCGAAATCGTCCCGCAGGGCCTTGGAGAGCCCTATCACCGACTTGGTCTTGGCCCGGAAGAACCCCGTGGGGCGCAGGATCTCCTCGACCTCTTCCGGGTTGGCCGCGGCCAGGTCCTCGGGGGTCGGGTACTTGGCGAAGAGCGCCGGGGTCGTCTGATTCACCCTCAGGTCGGTCGTCTGCGCCGACAGGACGGTGGCGACGACCAGTTGGAAGGGGTTCTCGAAGTCCAGCTCCGGGTGGGCGTACGGATACACCTCGGCGAGTTCGCGGTTGATGCGGCGGGCTCGGCGGACGAGAGCGGTGTCTGGCGCGGGGGCCTGTTGCGGGGACTTGGCTGGGGTCGCCTTTTTGGCAGGGGGTGCCTTCTTGGCGGGGGTCGCCTTTTTGGCGGAGGCCCGTTTGGTGGTCGTAGTCGTCGCCTTCTTGGCGGGGTCCGGCTTCTTGGCCGTAACCGTTGCCTTCTTGGCGGCCGCCGGCTTGCTGGTCGTAATCGTCGCCTTCTTAGGGGTCGCTTTTGCCGGCGTCGCCTTCCTGGCGGCTGCCGTCGCCTTCTGGGCAGGCTTCCTGGCGGGCGCGTCTGCCGTTGCCGGCGCCCGCTTTGCCTCCTTTGTCGTTTTCTTGGTACCGTCCGTGGGCTGTTCGCCCACAGCGGAATCACGACGTACAACCACCCGCCCAGCCCCCTTGGCCTGTGCTCTCACCGGCGTTTTGGACACCCGGCCAGCCTAAAGCCCGGTACTGACATCCGCCGCGGACCCTGAAGATCGGCCCCCAATTGGCCCCCTGCCGCACTGCCCGGGACTCCAGTGCGGCAGACTTGTGACTGATCACACTGTTTGGACCGTCCGGCAAGATGGGGAACACGGTCCCCTGGTACCAAGGGGGAGCAAGATCCCCTGAGCAGGTCGACAAGGAGAGAACTCGTGGACGACGTTCTGCGGCGCGCCCCGCTCTTCGCGGCGCTCGATGACGAGCAGGCCGCGGAGCTCCGCGCCTCCATGAGTGAGGTGACCCTCGCGCGCGGTGACGCTCTCTTCCATGAGGGCGACCCCGGGGACCGCCTCTATGTGGTCACCGAGGGCAAGGTGAAGCTCCACCGCACCTCACCCGACGGCCGCGAGAACATGCTGGCCGTCCTCGGCCCCGGTGAGCTGATCGGCGAGCTGTCGCTGTTCGACCCGGGTCCGCGCACGGCCACGGCCAGCGCGCTGACCGAGGTCAAGCTGCTGGGCCTCGGCCACGGCGACCTCCAGCCCTGGCTGAACGCACGGCCCGAGGTGGCCGCCGCCCTGCTGCGCGCCGTCGCCCGGCGCCTGCGCAAGACCAACGACCAGATGTCCGATCTGGTCTTCTCGGACGTGCCCGGCCGCGTGGCCCGCGCGCTTCTCGACCTCTCCCGCCGCTTCGGCGTGCAGTCCGAAGAGGGCATCCACGTCGTGCACGACCTCACGCAGGAGGAGCTGGCCCAGCTGGTCGGCGCGTCCCGCGAGACGGTCAACAAGGCCCTCGCCGACTTCGCGGGCCGCGGCTGGCTCCGCCTGGAGGCACGCGCCGTGATCCTGCTGGACGTGGAGCGGCTCGCGAAGCGGTCACGCTAGCCATACGCGTCACACCGGCCGTACTTCTGTCGCACGTCTGTCGTACGTCTGTCGCACGACTTCTTACTGAAGGGCCCTGCCGCACGGTGGGGCCCTTCTTGTATCGCCGGGTGGGGAGCAAGGGGGCGGGAGTGCACGAGGACAGGGCGCCTGAGTCGGTCTGGACGGGGCAGCCGGCGAAACGCCGGTGGCGGCGAGGACCGGCGGCGGCGAAGCAGCTGTGGAGCGGCGGGCGGGAGAAGGGCAACCCGGGCGCGCCTCTGGGCGCCTGGGCGGTGGACGGGACCCTCACGGTGGCCCGCCTCGACGGCGTACGGGCGTACGGGCGTACGGGCTGACGGCCGGTGAAGCCCTGTGGAGCCGGCAGCCGCCCGGCGACGGCGACCACGTGGTCGCCCACGTCTCGCAGGACACCGCGGACGGCGTGGCTGTCGTACTGCACCACGGCGACAAGGCCGGCCACGACGAGACCAGCGACGCGTGGCACGTCCACCTCACCGGGCTTGACCTCCGCACGGGCTCGGCGGTCTGGACGCGCGCGCAGCGCGCCGACGAGCTGGGGTCCGTCTCCGCGGACGCCCGCGAAGTGGTGCTCGGCGGTGGCCGCGTCGCGACCGCCCGTAGCCGCGCCGGGGACACGGAGACCACGATCCGGGTTCTCGACGCGCACACCGGAGACCTCCAGTGGGAGCGGCCACTCCTGGAAGGCTGGGCGGACGCCTCCGTCCTGGCGGCCGAGCCCGTCGTCGTGTCCACCGTCGGCCCCGCGGATCCCGCTCCCCGCAGGCTCCATGTGATGAGCGCGAGCGCGGAGCGGGCTGTCGAACTGCCCCGGCCGCACAAGGGACCGCCACCGGCCCACGTACCCCCGTACGAGGCGTTCGGGGAGCACCCGGTGACCGTCGGCGATGCGCTCGCCGTCGCGAACTCGTCCCGCCCCGGCCGGACGGCCAGGAGCACACGGGAAGCAGCCTCCGCGTGTTCTCCACCGCCACGGGCGAGTTCCGCTGGTCGTGGTCCAGCACGTACGGCGGCACGATCTTCCCGCTGGTCCGCCGGGGTTACCTCCTGGTCCTGAACGGTTACGGCGACCGGGCGACGGTGCTCGATCCCGCCGACGGCCGGGTCGTGGCCGAGCGCTCGCTGCCCGGCCACAGCTTCCGGGCGCGCCTCGTCGTCTCCGGCGACTGCCTCGCCGTGGTCTGCACAGCGCCGCGCACCACCCGGCGCGTACGCGTGTTCCGCTGGAAATGACATGACCCCCTACCGCGGTCGGCTGCACAGTGGTGCCATGCGGAACAAGGGGCTCGACGCCCAGGGCTACATCGCGCCCGAGGGCGCTCTCGGACTGATTCCGAGGGAGTTCCGGCCCGTGGTGGCCACGGCACGCGACCGGCTCCTCGACACCTTCGGGGCGCGGCTCAACAGCACGTACCTCTACGGGTCGCTTCCGCGCGGCACCGCGCGCGTGGGGCGCAGCGATCTCGACCTGCTGCTCGTCCTGCGCGAGGAGCCCACCGAGGAGGACCGTGCGGACGCCCGCTCGCTCGACGGTGCGCTGGACAAGGAGTTCCCACAGATCGACGGCTCCGGAACGCTCCTGGTCAGCCGTACACGGCTGCTGAGCGACCTGGAGACGTACGACCTCGGCTGGTTCGTCGCATGCCTCTGTACGCGCCTCCTGGGCGAGGACCTGGCCGAGTATCTGCCGCGCTACCGCCCCGACTCGCTGCTCGCCCGCGAGACGAACGGCGACCTCGCGCTGTTCCTGGCGCGCTGGCGCGAGCGGATCGCCGGTGCCGCCGATGCGGAGGAGGCCCGGCGACCGCTCGTGCGCTACATGTCGCGCCATCTCGTACGGACCGGATTCACGCTTGTCATGCCGCGCTGGAACGGCTGGACCAGCGACCTGAGGGAGATGGCCGAGGCGTTCGCCGCGTACTACCCGGAGCGGGCCGACGGGATGCGAGAGGCGGCCGTCCTCGGGTACGAGCCCAGCGGCGACCTCGCCGTCCTGCGGTCCTACGTCGACGACCTCGGGCCATGGCTCGTCGAGGAGTACGCGCGCGTGCACGGCGTCAAAGCCCCGAGGCCCGACCAGGAGTAGGTCCCTAGATGAGCCCGTGCTCGCGCAGGTAGTCCAGCTGGGCGCGTACCGACAACTCGGCCGCGGGCCACAGGGAGCGGTCCACGTCCGCGTACACGTGCGCGACGACCTCGGACGTCGACCGGTAGCCGCTCTCGACCGCCGTCTCGATCTGGGCGAGGCGGTGGGCGCGGTGGGCGAGGTAGAACTCGACGGCGCCCTGGGCGTCTTCGAGGACCGGCCCATGGCCCGGCAGGACGGTGTGGACGCCGTCGTCCACCGTCAGGGACCTCAGGCGCCGCAGGGAGTCCAGATAGTCGCCCAGCCGACCGTCAGGGTGGGCCACCAGGGTCGTACCGCGGCCCAGGACGGTGTCCCCGGTCAGGACCGCCTGATCGGCCGGGAGATGGAAGCACAGCGAGTCGGACGTGTGACCGGGGGTGGACACGACACGCAGCTCAAGGCCGCCCGTGGTGATCACATCGCCCGCGCCAAGGCCCTCGTCCCCGAGCCGCAGCGCCGGATCCAGCGCCCGCACCTTCGTCCCCGTGAGTCCGGCGAACCGTACGGCCCCCTCGGCGTGGTCGGGGTGCCCGTGAGTGAGCAGGGTCAGCGCGATCCGCTTGCCCGCCTTCTCCGCCGTATCCACGACATTGCGCAGATGTACGTCGTCCAAGGGCCCCGGGTCGATCACCACCGCGAGTTCGGAGTCCGGCTCGGCCAGGATCCAGGTGTTGGTGCCGTCCAGGGTCATCGCGGACGCGTTGGGGGCCAGGACGTTGACGGCTCGCGTGGTGGCGGGGCCGGAGAGCACCCCGCCCCGCGGCTGGCCGGGGAGAGCGGCTGCGTCGGTCATGCGGGGGCTCCACCGGTCGGGATGTGCTTGGTGAACTCGTCGTGGCCGGGCCAGGAGAGGACCACTTCGCCGTTCTCCAGGCGGGCCCTGGCCAGGACGGGGGTCAGGTCGCGGGCGGGCGCCGCGGCGAGGGCGTCGGCGGCGGTGTCGTACGCGGTGAGCTGGCGAAGGGTCGCAATGGTCGGCGGCATCATCAGCAGCTCGCCCTTGTCGTACGAGGCTGCCGCGTCCGCCGGGTGGATCCATACCGTGCGGTCGGCCTCCGTGGAGGCGTTGCGGGTGCGCTGCCCCTCCGGGAGGGCGGCCACGAAGAACCACGTGTCGTAGCGGCGGGCTTCGAACTCCGGGGTGATCCAGCGGGCCCAGGCTCCCAGCAGGTCCGACCTGAGGACGAGTCCCCTGCGGTCCAGGAACTCCGCGAAGGAGAAGTCGCGGGCGACCAGGGCGGCGCGGTCCGCCTCCCATTCGTCGCCCGTGGTGTCGCTGATGACCGTGTCAGGGGTGGCGCCCGCGAGGAGGACGCCCGCCTCCTCGTACGTCTCCCGGACCGCCGCGCAGACGATGGCCTGGGCGGAGGTCTCGTCGCCACCGAGCCTCTTCGCCCACCACGCGCGCGTGGGGCCCGCCCAGCGGATGTGCTGCTCGTCGTCGCGTGGGTCGACGCCTCCGCCCGGATACGCGTACGCGCCTCCGGCGAAGGCCATGGAGGCGCGTCTGCGCAGCATGTGGACGGTGGGGGTGGTCGGCCCGTCCTTGAGCAGCATCACAGTGGCCGCCCGCTTCGGGGTGACCGGTGTGAGCGTGCCCTCCGCGAGCGCGCGGATGCGGTCGGGCCACTCCGGTGGGAACCACTGCCCATTCGCCATGGGCGGAGGCTATCCCGAGCCGGGCGGATGTTCGAGTGACCCTTGGGGATCCGTCTGCCCGGCGGTCGGGGCGGGACCAGGAGTTTTCTCGCCCCTCCGCCCCTACCCGACCCGTACCTGGTACCTGGGGCTCTGCCCCCAGATCCCCTATTCGCGCTGAACGCGCTCGTCCTCAAACGCCGGACGCGCTGGAAAGCTCCACCTGGATCTCGACCTCCACCGGTGCGTCCAGCGGGAGGACCGCCACGCCGACCGCGCTGCGGGCGTGGACGCCCTTGTCGCCGAGGGCCGCGCCGAGGAGTTCACTGGCGCCGTTGAGGACGGCCGGCTGGCCGGTGAAGTCGGAGGCGGAGGCGACGAAGCCGACGACCTTCACCACACGCGCGATGCGGTCCAGGTCTCCGGCGACGGACTTGACCGCGGCGAGCGCGTTCAGCGCGCAGATGCGGGCCAGGTCCTTGGCCTCCTCCGGCGTGACCTCCGCGCCCACCTTGCCGGTGAGCGGAAGCTTGCCTTCCACCATCGGGAGCTGGCCCGCGGTGTAGACGTACACGCCGGACTGCACGGCGGGCTGGTACGCGGCCAGTGGCGGGACCACGTCGGGCAGCGTCAGCCCGAGTTCCGCCAGCTTGGACTCGACGGCGCCGCTCATGCCCTCTCCCGCTTCAGGTAGGCCACCAGCTGCTCGGGGTTGTTCGGCCCGGGCACGACCTGGACGAGCTCCCAGCCGTCCTCGCCCCAGGTGTCCAGAATCTGCTTCGTGGCATGGACGAGCAGAGGCACGGTTGCGTATTCCCACTTGGTCATACGGGCGACTGTAGCGGCTGTCACGGGCGCCCTTCCGCGGGCCTCGTACGCCGCCTTACCCACACCTTGTCCACAGCCTCCTGCTTAGTACCGCGGCCGACTGGTTAGGCTCGAATACGTGAGCAGGCTCCAGGTCGTCAGCGGCAAGGGCGGTACCGGCAAGACCACGGTAGCCGCCGCCCTCGCGCTCGCCCTCGCGACGGAGGGCAAGCGCGCTCTCCTCGTCGAGGTCGAGGGCAGACAGGGCATCGCGCAGCTCTTCGAGACAGAAGCGCTGCCCTACGGCGAGCGGAAAATCGCCGTCGCTCCCGGGGGCGGGGAGGTGTACGCCCTGGCCATCGACCCCGAACTGGCCCTTCTGGACTACCTCCAGATGTTCTACAAACTGGGCAGCGCAGGCCGCGCCCTCAAGAAACTCGGCGCCATCGACTTCGCGACCACCATCGCGCCCGGTCTGCGCGACGTTCTCCTGACCGGCAAGGCCTGCGAGGCCGTCCGCCGCAAGGACAAGAGCGGGCGGTTCGCGTACGACTACGTGGTCATGGACGCGCCGCCCACGGGACGCATCACCCGCTTCCTGAACGTCAACGACGAGGTGGCGGGCCTCGCCAAGATCGGCCCGATACACAATCAGGCACAGGCCGTCATGCGCGTCCTCAAGTCCAAGGAGACGGCCGTTCACCTGGTGACGCTCCTGGAGGAGATGCCCGTCCAGGAGACCGCCGACGGCATCTCCGAACTGCGGGCCGCGAAGCTGCCGGTGGGACGGATCATCATGAACATGGTGCGTCCCGCGCTGCTGGACGACGCCGATCTGGAACTCACGGCCGCCGCCCCCCGTACCGCCATCGCCAAGTCGCTCTCCGCGGCCGGACTCGGCGGCGCCCGTCGCGGCGGGCTCGCCGAGCGGCTGGTGGACCCGCTCCTCGAAGAGGCCGCCGAGTACGCCGAGCGGCACACCCTGGAGCGCGAACAGCGGGCCGTGCTCACCGAACAGGGCCTGCCGCTGCACGAACTGCCACTGCTCGCCGAGGGAATGGACCTGGCGGGCCTGTACGAACTTGCCAAGGAACTGCGTCAGCAAGGGATCTCATGAGTTCGGACCCGGCCCGCGCACACGACACCGCCCACACGGAGGATTCCGCCCACGCGCAGGAATCCGCCCACGCGCAGGATTCCTCCCGCGGGCTGGACGCCGCACGCCTCCTGGACGTCGATCCGCTGATCGACGACCCGAAGACCCGCATCGTGGTGTGCTGCGGCTCGGGCGGCGTCGGCAAGACGACCACGGCGGCGGCGCTGGGGCTGCGCGCCGCCGAACGCGGCCGCAAGGTCGTCGTGCTCACCATCGACCCCGCACGCCGCCTCGCCCAGTCGATGGGCATCGACTCCCTGGACAACACCCCACGCCGGGTGAAGGACGTCGAGGGGGACGGCGAACTGCACGCCATGATGCTCGACATGAAGCGCACCTTCGACGAGATCGTCGAGGCGCACGCGGACCGCGACCGAGCGGCCGCGATCCTGAACAACCCCTTCTACCAGTCGCTTTCGGCGGGCTTCGCAGGCACGCAGGAGTACATGGCGATGGAGAAGCTGGGGCAGCTGCGGGCCAGGGGCGACTGGGACCTGATCGTCGTCGACACCCCGCCGTCCCGCTCGGCCCTCGACTTCCTGGACGCGCCCAAGCGGCTCGGTTCCTTCCTGGACGGACGGCTGATCCGCCTGCTGACGGCGCCGGCGAAGCTGGGCGGGCGCGCGGGGATGAAGTTCCTGAACGTCGGGATGTCGTTGATGACCGGCACCCTGGGGAAGCTGCTTGGCGGACAACTCCTCAAGGACGTACAGACCTTCGTGGCCGCGATGGACACGACCTTCGGCGGGTTCCGTACGCGCGCGGACGCCACGTACAAGCTGCTCCAGGCACCCGGCACGGCCTTCCTGGTGGTGGCGGCCCCGGAGCGGGACGCACTGCGTGAGGCGGCGTACTTCGTGGAGCGGCTGGCGGCCGAGGACATGCCGTTCGCCGGCCTGGTGCTCAACCGGGTGCACGGAAGCGGCGCCGCTCAGCTGTCGGCCGAGCGGGCGCTCGCCGCCGCGGAGAACCTCGGACTCGTCGCCGCGGAGAATCATGACCTCCTCGCCGCGGAAAACGCCGCACCGGTCGCCGCGGAGAATCACGACCTCGAAGGCGCGGAAAATCTTGACGAGGCTCGCATTGTCGATCAGGGGGGCGGGAAGGCTGGACTTCGTAACGCTCCCGACACGTACGACCGTTCAGAATCTCCCGCTTCCGAAGCACCGGCTCCCGCCGCGCCCGACGATCCCGACCAAGGCTCCCCCGCCGCCACGGACAGGACCGTCACCACGGACAAAACTGCCACCGCGAACGGGAACGTCGCCGCGCACGGGGCCGCCGCCGACACCGGCCGGACCGTCGAACAACTCACCGCAGGCCTGCTGAGGCTGCACGCCGAGCGCATGCAACTGCTCTCCCGCGAGCAGCGCACACGTGACCGCTTCACCGCCCTCCACCCCGAGGTGGCGGTGGCCGAAGTGGCGGCGCTGCCCGGCGACGTACACGACCTGGCAGGGCTGCGGGACATCGGGAACCGGCTCGCGGCCGGTCGGCCGGAGCTGCCCGAAACCAGCGCCTGACGCGGCGCCTTGCGTGTTCTGACCTGGCGCGGCGCCCTCGGTGTCCTGAGAGGCCCGCGGTGGTCTGAGGAAACGCCCTCAGCCCACCGCCAAGTAACGCTCGTACACCTCTTCCTCGTCGAGGGGCAGCAGGCCCGCGCCGCGCTCGTACTCCGTGCGCGCGGTTTCGAGCAGGCGTCGCCACGAGGTGACGGTGGGCCGCCGGCGCAACAGTGCGCGCCTCTCCCGCTCGGTCATGCCACCCCACACGCCGAATTCGACGCGATTGTCGAGCGCGTCGGCGAGGCACTCCGTGCGTACCGGACATCCGGTGCACACTGCCTTCGCCCTGTTCTGTGCTGCTCCTTGAACGAACAGCTCATCTGGATCGGTAGTGCGGCAGGCCGCCTGCGCACTCCAGTCGGTTACCCAGCCCATACCGGCGCCGTCCTCTCCCGAATCGAGGCTCCCCCACGGCGGCAGCGGCATATTCACCGCCGCCAGTTGAGGACGTTACGGAAGGTGGGCACAGCGCAACACCCCCTTCGGGCCCAATCTTGAATGGCCCGAACGGACTATGCGTAAGCGGCAGATCACCCGGGGGAGTGACCTGGCGACATGCGTGATCTTCCCGGCAAAGCGGGACAGTTCAGCTGAGTCACAACGGACACCGGATGACACACAAGGCGGATTCGGACACGCCCCCAACAAGAGTTGGGCCACCTCCGGAACGATTCGGGGTCGCCGGACGTATTGATACATGGCCGCACTGCTGTGACAGTTGTGAGCAGCTTAGGCCAAGGCCTATACGCGTGTCCGGCGATTGAGAACGTAGGCTGCCCCCATGCCAAAGAAGCGCTCGGGCGGTGGTCTGTCGCCATTTCAGCAGGCCACCAAGTTCCTCGGTGTCAGCGTGCTCGCAGGTGCGGTCATGGCCGGAATCGCGTTGCCCGCAGCGGGCGCGCTCGGTCTCGCCGCCAAGGGTTCGGTCCAGAGTTTCGACGACATTCCGGATGAGCTGAAGAGCCCGCAGCTGAGCCAGCGGACCACGATCCTGGACAGCGAGGGCGGCCAGATCGCCACGGTCTACTCGCGCGACCGGACCGTGGTCGACCTCAAGGACATCTCGCCGTACATGCAGAAGGCGATCGTCGCGATCGAGGACTCACGTTTCTACGAGCACGGCGCGGTCGACCTGAAGGGCGTCCTGCGCGCGCTGAACCAGAACGCGCAGAGCGGCGGAGTGTCCCAGGGCGCCTCCACGCTCACCCAGCAGCTCGTGAAGAACTACTTCGTCGAAGAGGCCGGCGACGACCCGACGAAGGTCGCCCAGGCCACCCAGCAGACCCTCGGCCGCAAGGTCCGCGAGCTCAAGTACGCGATCCAGCTGGAAGAGAAGCTCGGCAAGAAGAAGATCCTCGAGAACTACCTGAACATCACGTTCTTCGGCGAGCAGGCCTACGGCATCGAGGCCGCCGCCCAGCGCTACTTCTCCAAGCCCGCCAAGGACCTGAACCTCCAGGAGTCGGCGCTGCTCGCGGGCATCGTCCAGTCGCCCAGCCGGTACGACCCGGTCAACGACGAGGCGGAGGCCACCAAGCGCCGCAACACCGTGCTACAGCGCATGGCCGAGACGAAGGACATCTCGCAGGCGGAAGCCAACAAGGCCATGAAGGCGCCGCTCGGTCTGAAGGTCAGCAAGCCGAACAACGGCTGCATCACCGCGGTCGAGGGCGCGGCCTTCTTCTGCAAGTACGTCGAGAAGGTCTTCCTCAGCGACCCGGTCTTCGGCAAGACCAAGGAGGAGCGGGCGAAGATCTGGAACCAGGGCGGCCTGACGATCCGTACGACGCTCGACCCGCAGGCACAGCAGTCCGTACAGGCCTCGCTCAAGGACCACGTCAACCAGACGGACACGGTCACCGCGGCGGCCACCCTGGTCGAACCAGGCACGGGCAAGATCGTCGGCATGGGCCAGGCGACACCGTACGGCTACGGCAAGAACGAGACCGAGTACAACTACTCGGTCAACTACGACATGGGCGGCTCGAACTTCGGTTTCCCGACCGGTTCGACGTTCAAGCCCTTCGTCGCCGCGGCCGCGCTGGAGGAGGGCCGGCCCGCCACCCAGGAGTACGCGTCGCCGTACGAGATGGACTACCCGAGTCCCGTCCAGACCTGTAACAGCAAACCGTGGGTCAACACGGGCAACGACACGGTGGAGAACGAGGCCGAGTCGGAGGTCGGGCCGTACCGGCTGAAGGACGCGATGGCCAAGTCGGTCAACACCTACTTCGTGCAGATGATCTCCGACATCGGTCTGTGCCCCGTGGTCGACATGACCGACAACCTGCACGTCACGCAGGGCAACGGAGACAAGCTGCCGGAGAACCCGTCCATCGCCCTCGGCGCGGTGGGTCTCTCGCCGCTGACGATGGCCTCCGCGTACGCCTCCTTCGCCGCCCGCGGCACGTACTGCACCCCGATCGCCATCGAGTCGATCACGCAGAAGGTCGGCGAAAGTCAGAAGTCCCTCGCGGTACCGAAGTCGACCTGCACGCGCGCGATGTCCGAGAAGACCGCGGACACCGTCAACACCCTCCTGAGCGGCGTGATCGACTCCGGCACGGGCCAGGCGGCCGGTCTCACCGACCGCGCCAACGCCGGTAAGACGGGTACGACGGACTCCCGCAAGAACGCCTGGTTCGTCGGCTACACGCCGAACCTCGCCGGCGCGGTCTGGGTCGGCAGCGCCACGCAGAAGGTCGAGATGGAGAACATCACGATCGGCGGCGTCTGGCACGACAAGGTCTACGGCGGCCAGGTCCCGGGTCCCATCTGGAAGGACGCGATGACCGGCGCCCTCGATGGCAGGGACTCCCCGTCCTTCAACCTCGTCAACATCCCCGACCCCCCGAAGGAGAAGGACAAGGGCAATGACGACGGGGGCAACGGGGACAACGGCAACGCGAACGGGAACAACGACAACGGCGGCCTCACCACGACCGGTGCGACCACCGGCGGCGGCACCGTCCCGACGCCGTCCTTCTCCGTCCCGGAGGGCTTCCTCCAGGGGCAGAGCAATGGTGGGAACGGGACGGGTGGGCGGGATTAGCCTGCGTACCTGACGGTTTCGGGCCCTGGGTTTGATACGCCGGTGGGGGCGTCCCTGGTTACCAGGGGCGCCCCCACCGGCGTCTGGGTAGGTCGCTGGGTGCGTGCGCTCGCTGGGTGCGTGCGCTCGCTTTGTACGTGCGCTCGCTTTGTACGGTGAGCGAGGTCGCTCAGGCGCCCGCGAGAAGCTGCTTGACCAGGGCGGCGACGCGGCCGCCCTCCGCCAGGCCGGCCACCTTCGGGTTCACGATCTTCATGACCTGGCCCATGGCACGCGGCCCCTCGGCGCCCGCCGCCTTCGCCTCCTCGACAGCCTGGGCGACGATCTGCCGGAGCTCGTCGTCGGACAGCTGCTTGGGAAGGTACGTGGCGAGGATCTCGCCCTCCGCCTTCTCGCGCTCGGCCGACTCCGGACGCCCACCCTGCGCGAAGGCGTCGGCGGCCTCGCGACGCTTCTTCGCCTCGCGGGTGATCACCTTCTGCACTTCGTCGTCGGAGAGTTCGCGCTTGGTCTTGCCCGCGACCTCCTCGTTGGTGATCGCGGAGAGGGTCAGCCGGAGCGTCGAGGAGCGGAGCTCGTCGCGCTCCTTGATGGCGGCGTTGAGGTCTTCCTTGAGCTTCGACTTAAGCGTGGTCATGCCGTCGATTGTCGCAGGTGTGGTGAGACGGTTGCCTGTTGATTTCGGGGGGCGTACGTCGTGTGCGGCAAGGTTGTCCACAGGGGGGCACGTCGGGTTGCCGCGGTCTGACACGATGGACGTATGCGCGCGCTATACGGAGTACCCCTGGGAATCACGGCGGTGGGCGCCGCCGGTCTGTTGTATGCGGCGGGTTTCGAGGCCCGTTCCTTCCGGCTGCGACGGGTGACGGTGCCGGTGCTGCCGCCCGGCATGCGACCGCTGCGGGTTCTCCAGGTCTCCGACATCCACATGGTGAGCGGCCAGCGAAAGAAGCAGCGCTGGCTGCGTTCACTGGCGGGCCTGCGCCCCGACTTCGTCATCAACACCGGGGACAACCTCTCCGACCCGGAGGGCGTGCCCGAGGTGCTGGACGCGCTGGGTCCGCTGATGGAGTTCCCGGGGGCGTACGTCTTCGGTTCGAACGACTACTACGGCCCCAAACTCCGCAACCCCGCCCTGTACTTGTTCGAGAAGACCCAGGGCCGCCACGGTCTGAACGGCAACACGCCGGTGGTCGGCGCCCTCCACAACCCGTGGGAGGGCCTGCGTGACGCCTTCGACACCGCGGGCTGGCTCAATCTGACGAACACCCGCGGGGAGCTGAAGATCGAGGGCGCGTCGGTGGAGCTGACCGGCCTCGACGACCCGCACATCAAGCGGGACCGGTACGAGCGCGTGGCCGGCGGCCCGTCGGAGTCCGCCGACTTCTCGATGGGCGTGGTCCACGCCCCGTACCTGCGCACGCTCGACGCGTTCACCGCCGACGGCTACCCCCTGATACTGGCCGGCCACACCCACGGCGGCCAGCTCTGCCTCCCCTTCTACGGCGCCTTCGTCACCAACTGCGACCTGGACACGGACCGCGTGAAGGGCCTGTCCACGCATACGGCGCAGGGACGGACGTCGTACCTGCACGTCTCGGCGGGCTGCGGGGCGAACCGGTATACGCCGGTGCGGTTTGCTTGTCCGCCGGAGGCTTCGTTGCTGACGCTGGTGGAGCGGAAGTAGGGGGTTGGGGGCGCGGGGTGCGGGGGTGTGGCGGCGGTGACGCGGGGCGTGCGGGTGGTGGCGCGGGTGCGGGGTGCGGGGTACGTCGGCGGGGACGCGGGCGCGTAGGTGGTGGCGCGGGGTCGTGGTCGACTGGCGCTGACTGGACCGCGCCGGGGGCGGGCCCGGGCAGGGCGGAGCTTGCCGGGTGAATCTGGAGGGGGCTGGGTCTGGAAGGGGCTAGGTCTGGGGGCTAGCTCTTGAAGGGGCTGGCCAGGGTTTGATGGAGTCCGCGCTCTGATGGAGCCCGGGGTCTGATGGAGCCCGGGGTCTGATGGAGTCCAGATCTGATGACGTCCAGATCTGATGACGTCAGGCCGATCCGTAACCCACCCAGGTGACCCGTATCGCCCGATTCGTCGATCCGCTTTAGCGTGGGGCCATGATCGCCCCGATCCCCAAGGACATACCCGACCTCCCCGCGATACCGGGTATCCCCGCGCCGGCCCCCTCCATCGTCCCCGCGAGGGCCGTGGTGGCCCCCATACGCCGCCCGGTGGTGGCGACCTTCCGCATCCTCGTGGCCCTCGCGGCGGCGACGGGTGTTGCCATCGACCTGATGCTGGGCAGCCCGCTCCGCGTGCTCAGTTACTTCACGATCCAGAGCAGCGTGCTCGTGGCTGTGGTCTTCGTCGCGTCGGCAGGGCGGGCATGGACGGCTCGGCGACCGCTGCCCGGCGCGGTGACCGGCGGCACCCTGCTGTACATCTCGATCACGGGCCTGGTCTACCACCTGATCCTGGTGAACCAGTCCAGCGTGTTCTCCATGACAGGGGATGCCGCCCCGCTCACCGGCTGGCAGGCGGTGGCCAACCACCTCCTGCACACGGTGACGCCGATCGCGGCCGCGGCGGACTGGCTCCTGCTGACCCGCCCCGCCCCACTGGCCCTCCGCCACGCGGCCACCTGGCTCCTGTACCCCATCGCCTACCTGACCTTCTCCCTGGCCCGCGGCGCGATGATGTCCCCCGGAACCCCGGCGCGCTATCTGTACCCCTTCATCGACGTCGACCAGCACGGCTACCCCAGCGTTCTCGCCAACGCCCTGCTCCTCGGCCTCGCCTTCTACGCCCTCGCCATCCTCCTCGTCGCCCTCGACCACATACGCCCCGACCCGGTCCGCCGCCGGGTCAGACGCCCCGAAAACCGGATTTCGTCTCCAGCCACCGGTGGGCTAAAGTAAACGACGTCGCCGCCACGGCAGCGACAATCGGGGTGTAGCGCAGCTTGGCAGCGCGCTTCGTTCGGGACGAAGAGGTCGTGGGTTCAAATCCCGCCACCCCGACAGCTGAAAACGCAGATCAGAGGGCCCAGTGTGCAAGTTGCACTGGGCCCTCTGACGTTGCTGCGTGTCTAACTGCGTGACTACCGCTCCTGCGTGCGTTTGAAGATGCCGTCCATGACCACGGCACCGGTCTGAATCACGGGCCGGATCTGCTTCCGGTAGACCTCCTCAGTCACGGCCGTGCCCGAGTGGCCTACAAGCCGGGAGATCTCCTCCAGCGGGACGCCCCGGTCGGAGAGCAGCGACACGAAGCTGTGCCGGAGCTCCCGAGGCGTCCACTCATCGACGTTGATCCCGTCAACGTCCTTGAGCGCCTGGCGGAAGGCACGCCGGACGTTGGTCGCATCAAGCGGCTTGCCCACGGCCGAGGAGAAGACGATTCCGTGTTCCTCCCACTTGTCGTCGGCGGCGAGCCGTTCCCAGCCCTGGTCTTCGAATTGCTTCCAGAGCGCTTCGACGCAGCGCGCCGGCAGAGCGAGTGTGCGTCGGGATTTCCGAGTCTTGGTGTCCCCGCCGCGCCGGACCGAGCGCCACACCGCGATGTGCGGAGGCTGCGGCGGATCGGCGTCCGGCGTGGCCCTCAGGAAAACGTGGTCCCAGGTGAGTGCTCGTAGCTCCTCGGTGCGCGCACCGGTCAGCAAGGCTAGGACGATGTACGCGTGCATGGAGGTCCCCTCAGCCCCCTTCAATACGGCCTCCGCCTGGGCGAAGGTGAGCGCCTTGGACGGCCGCCCAGCCTTTCCCTGGGGTACCGAGCACAGCTCGACGACGTTGCGCTTCACCTTGTCCCGGGCCATGGCCCGCTTGACGGAACGGTTCAGGCAGGAGTGGAGCGACTGAAGAGTACGAGTGCTCAGCGCCCTGGCCTTGACGGCGAGCCAGCGGTCTACGTCTTCCGCGCTCAGGTCGCGGAGCTTCCGCGCGCCAAGAGATGGGATCACGTGCTTCTGACTCAGGAGCGTGCAGGTCTCGACCGTGCTCGGGTCGAGGCCCGCCAAGCCGTACGCAAGCCAGTCCGTCACCGCGTCCTTGACGGTGTAGTTGGTGGGCGCGATGGCGAGACCGTCTTCGTGGTCCCGCAACACTTCCTTGAGCTTGTTCTTCGCCTCCGTCTTGGTCCTGCCACTCCCCCGCTTGACGATCCTCTTCCCGCTCGGATCAAAGCCGAGGTTCGCGGTGGCGATCCACCGTTGCCTCTTCTCGTCCCAGTGCAGACCGCCGTCACCACGACTCCGACGCATGGTCATCAGGCAGCACGCTCCATCTGTCCCTCGATGAAGTCGCCAAGGGCGGAAGCGGGAATGCGCCGGCACCGCCCGATGGTGACCGACGACAGACGCCCCGTACGGATCAGGTCGTAGACCTTGGAGCGGCCAAGCCGGAGCCGGGCCATCACCTCCACAACGGTGAGCAGTTCGTCGTCACGCATGCGTCGGTTCTCCTTCAGTTCCGGGCGCGGGTTCGAGGGATTCGGCTAGCCAGGCCTCGGCGGAGGAGAGGCCGGTTCCGGCGAAGGCCCAGTGGGCGAGGACGTACGTCGTCTCCGGCTCGGGGCCGTTTGCTGTTGCCTGCTCGCGGCGCCATTCGGCTCGGGCGGTGCGGAGGGCGCCGAGGGTGGTGGAGTAGCGGCGGGATTTGGTGGAGAAGTGGCCGCGGAAGCCGAGCATGTGGGCCCAGGCCCGGAGGCGGAGGTCTTCGAGCTCTTTGCGTGCGCCGAGGGTCCATGCGGTGCGGATGAGTTGCCGTGCGTGGTCGCTGATGTCGAGCTGGGCCAGCTCGGCGAGGAACTTCAGCGGGCGGTCGAGAGCTCCCGTCGCCGTCTCGGCGCCCTTGGTGGCGTACTTCGCGATGTACGCGGCTACGGCGCGGTCGGTCAGTTCCTGGCCGCCGTCGAAGTCCTTGCTGCGGATGGTGCGGACGTCGAGTTGCCGCCCGAACGTGAAGGTGTGCGCCCGTCCGTCGATAACCGGACCGTCTACGCGGACGTGGGCAGTAGCGGCACCGATGGCGTCGGTGAGCAGCTCGGCGGTTGCCCAGGCGGGAGGCGGGGTGTCGCCGCCCTCGGGCCCATCGATGCGGATGACGGCGTGGAAGTGGACGGCGCCGCGCTTCTGGTACTCGGCGACCTTGGCGAAGGACACCCGAGCGTGCTCGCGGAATGCTCGCTGTGAGAGTCCGGCCCGTTTGGCGACCTCCCGGCGCAGGTAGGTCGAGAAGCGTCGCCACAGGGCCCCGGCGTGCGCGTTCCAGAGGATGGCCGCTTCGTAGTCGTACGTGTCCGGGTTGAGCGGGGTGCCGAGCGCGGCGTCGTCCTGGTCGTGGTGGACGCCGCACCGGCAGCGGCGGACCGAACCGGCCGAGCCGGTCGGGCGGTTGTGGACGGGGCCGAAGCTGGGTGCGGTGAAGGTGGCGAAGACGCGAGGGTGTGCGGCGACGCGTTCCGGGGTGCCCTTGCCGCCGCGCAGGCCGGAGGTGATCAGGTGGAAGGTGTCGCGGCGGTAGACCTCGGCGCAGGCCGCGCAGCGGGTCGTACGGCGGTTGTTGCAGCGGACCAGGAGGTGACCGGCCGGGAGGGTGGAGGAGTCGAGGCGGTGGAGGACGTTGCCGATCTCGCCGGTTCGGGTGTTCACGTCGTACTCGGTGCGGTGGCCGTCGAGGCGGATCGGGTGGGTGCAGCCGCCGAGGCCGGACAGCTGCCGGAGCAGTGCGGGCATGGTGCCGAGCACGGCCAGCTCTCCGAGTTCGGTCAGCGGGGGCGGGGTGGCGCGGGTGATGATGGGTTTCTCCTTCTGGCTTCGGTCAGGAGGGGTAGGGCCCCCGGGGCGGCGGATGCTTGGCGGTATCGAGGCGGTCCCGGGGGTCTGCTGATCAGCGGCTTTCAGCGGCGGTGCTGGTCGCGGAGCATCGAGCGCAGGACCACGGCGGCGATGGCGACCGATATGGCCGTGACGGCGACGGCCGCCAGGAGCGCGGTCAGGACGACTCCGCCGGCGAGGACGGCCGCGACCGCACCAGGGCTGATGGAGATCTGCGGGGCCGCACGTCGCACGGGTGCCGGATCGGCCGGGGTGTGGATGTGCGCGGGCGGCGGGGTCGGGTTGTCGGGATACTTGGGCAGGAACACGGCGAACCCCTTCTCATCTACTCGTCTAGTCGTGTGAACCGTTTATGACGTCCACGCCGGAGCGCGTGCCGGACTCGATGGCCGGAGCCATGAAGGTCTGCGAGAGCCAGAAGCCGAAGAGTGCGATCAGGACGACGATCCAGGTACGGACGCCGAGGAACTTGACCGCTCCCCAGGCGAAGAAGCCGAGGACGACGACGAGCGGCAGGCTGACGGTCAAGGGGTAAGTCCTTTCAGCGCACGCGGCATTGGTGGGTGCGAGCGGCCAGTTCGGCGGCGGCGCGGCTGTCGTAGTCGGCGGAGAAGCCGCAGCGCGGAGCGGTGCAGGCAGCGGTGTGTTTCTCACGGCCCCGGCCGTCGTAGGACGTGCCGACCTGAACGGGGCCGATACGGGTGACGGAGCGGAAGCGGCGGTTGGCGGTCACGCGGATCTCCTTTCAGAGGTGAGCGGCGATGGCTTCGGCCATGGGTGCGGGGACGCCGAGTCGGGCGCGGAGGGTCGGGATGTCGATGACCGCTCCCGTACGGGTCTGGTGCTCGGCGGCGACCTTTCGGGCGTGCTCGACCAGGGCGGCCGGGACGGGCACGACGGGTGGGACGGGTGTCGGATCCACGGCGGGTTGCGCGGGTGGCTCGGGTACGGGTTCGGCGTCGTCCTCCTGGGCCACGGCGTCCTCAGCGGTTGTCGGCGCCGAGTGGGCGAGGAGCGTTCCGCCGAGGAAGGCGACCGCGGGCCAGCCCGCGACGAGGATGCGGAGCCAGGCCGGCACTTGGTTCATGTCGAGGAGTCCGGCGGTGGCGACGTTCGCGCCCAGGGACGCGGTCAGCGCGATGACGAACCAGCACCACCCGGCCGCTTTCGTGTCACCGGTCCGCAGTCGGCGCCAGGCAGCGACGAGCAGCAGGTCGACGGAGATGGGATACGCCCACGCTTTCCATCCGCCCTGACCGGCCGCCGCAGCGATGTCGTGCAGGTGGGCGAAGGACAGCGCTGCGGCGATGACCGCTTGGACGAGCACCGCGTCGACACGGGCGAGTTGGGCGCGCATGCTGCGGCTCCTTCCGGGTTCAGGCATGGCAGGGGTAGGGAGCTGGCGCGAGGGCGGTCACGCCGACCGGGGTTGGGAGGGGAAGGTCAGTCGGTCACTGGACGCGGCTGGACGACCGGCTTCGGCGACTCGACAGGTCGTACGGGCACGTCGGGCCGGAAGGGCTTGAGCGCGGGCAGGTCGGGCACCAGGTGCGCCGACTCCCGGCAGACCTCGGCGGCATCGCCGAGGGACAGGTAGGGCGTGCGGATGCGGGACCAGCCGCCGGACGTGTCACCGGCCACGGCCAGGCCGGGCCGCTCGGGAGCGATGCCGCAGGCGGCGGAGACCGCTTCGGGGGCGATGTCGCCGAGTGCCATCTTGGCGGAGGCTTCGTCGTTGACGCGGTGGCAGACACGGCCGGTCAACTGGGCCCGAAGCATCGTCGCTCCCTTGCCCAGCTCGGCGCCGAACCGCTGCCCGCAGACCTCCAGGTAGATCCCGGCGGCACGGCCGAGCTGGGCGAGCCGGATGAGCTGAGTGACCATCTCGTCCCGCCGTTCCTCGTCCTTGCGTGTGGCGACGAGGAAGAGTTCGGCGACCTCGTCGACGAACAGCACGATCGGCACGGGGCGTTCGTGTTCGGGCAGGCCCCAGACGTCCGAGGTGATCTCCTCGGCGGGCATGCTGGACGCGATGCCCTGCCGGGCTTTGATCAGGTCGTACCGGTCCTCCATTTCCTTGATGAGGGCGGGCAGCAGTTCGGCCGCCTGCTCCGGGTCGGTGGCCAGTGCCGAGAGCCGCGAGGCGAACGGAGCCAGCTCCACGCCCCGCTTGCAGTCGATGCCGACCAGGGCAACGGGTTGCCGGGCGAGTCCGGTGACGAGATGGCGCAGGTACATGGACTTGCCGGACAGCGTTGCGCCGAGGGTGAGTTGGTGCGGAACGGTCCGGTAGTCCCGTACGAAGGGGGTGGCGTCCTCGCGCAGAGCTACGGGGACCTTGAGGAGCCCGGACACGGCCTTACGCGGCATCTTCACGTTCCGCAGCACGTCAAAGCCGACGAGCCGCAGCTCGACCACACCCGGCTTGACGGTCGTGACGTAGACGGCGTGAACTCCCCAGGCGTGCCGCAGCCGTTCGGCCGAGGCGGCGACGTCGGTGGGTTCCTGCCCGGGGGCGAGCCGCAGACGTAACCGCAGCCCGGTCGAGGTGGGCCGGATGATGCCCCGACGGGGCGGTACGGGGCGGACCTCGCGGCGGGTGGTGGCCTTGACCGCCATCACTCGCAGTCGGGACGGAGCCACGGTCAGGCCGCATGCTTCCATGACCGAGCTGTAGGAGCTGAGCAGCCGGGCCGTTGATATCGGCAGGCCGACCGTGGACCAGTAGATGCCGGGGTGTTGGGCCCGGGCGTAGGCAGCCCCGCCGCCGAGCGCGGCGACAGGACCACCCACCTCCAGAAGCGTCGTCAGGTCGGTCATCAGGCCGTGGCCCCTATGCCGGCCGGGAAGGCCGCCGGAGTGACAGCGGCGGCGCGGAACGCGATGCCGTGCCGCTGCTGCCCGTTGAACACGCTCTCCCACGGCCGGGCGACCAGCCCCGGCAGCGAGACGGGAGCTCCGAGGGCGAGCCCCTCGGAGACACCGCTCTCGGGAACGGTGACCTTGATGAGCGAGGACTCCCCCTCCTCGATGTAGACGACGCCGAGCGTCATCAACGCCTCGCCGCTGACGACGTCCTTGGCGATCTCACCGGTCTGACGGTCGCGAACCTTGGGCTCAGGAGCCTCGGTCAGCAGGATCGTCGCGGCGGAGGTCTCCACACGGATGGTGCGCAAGATTTCTTCCTATCTACTCGTCTATACAAGATGCAGCCTTCGAACCCGATCTCCGGGAACGACAACCACCCTGCCACACAACTTGCCCACTCGTCTATACGAGTATGCCTGTTGGGGCGTACGAGTTCGGAGAAGGAGCCTCGCGCACCACCGCCGGTCATGCGGTCACGTCGCCGGGAGCTGGTACGACAGCACGTAGGCGTCAGCTGCCATGACCGTGTCGCAGACCTCCACAGCCCGCCCTTCGGTGTCGTACGCGGTACGGATCAGGTGAATGACCGGCACGCCTGCGGCCAGCCGGAGCGTCTTTACCTCGGTGGGCGAGGGCATCCGGGCCCTGATCTCTTCCTCGAAGTGGTCGAGGCGGTGGCCGAGTTCCTCAAGGCGGGCGTAGATGCCGCCGGGGCCTGGGTTGGGCTCGGCGATCGGGGTGTCCCGGGCGATGTCCAGCGGGAGGTACGAGGTGGCGAACTCGACCGGCTTCCCGTCGAGCAGGTACCGGCGCCGTCGCGCAAGCACGCGTCGTACGGAACCCAGCCGGGCGGAGATGTCCTGGCTGGCCTTCTCCTCCTTGACCTCAAGGCCGTCGACCTGGGGGTGACTGCCCGCGGCGTCCGCTTCGACGATGAACGCGGACTTCCCCTGCTCGCGGTGGCGCCGGGCGAACCGGTCGGAGGCCAGCCGGCGGACAGGCGGGCGCGGCCGTACGAAGACGCCCTTGCCGTGCTCCGCGTGCACCAGGCCCTCGCCCTGGAGGATGGAGAAGGAGTTTCGGACCGTCATACGGGAAACCCCGTAATGGTCGACGAGCTCGGCTTCCGAGGGCAGCTTTTCACCCTCTGTGAATCGCCCACGGTCGATGGCCTCGCGCAGCTGGTCGGCGATCTGCCGGAACACCGCACGATCGCTCGTGGGGTCCAGATCGCCGAGCTGGCTGGTCGGAAGTGAGGTCACGTTTACTCCTTTAGGTATCTAGACGAGTGGGCGAGTGTTGTTGCTACGGTGGAGAGCCTAGCCATCCGAGAGGGCCGAGGAACTTGAGCACTGACCGTCCGCACTCCGTGAGCGTTGCCGGAGTCATCATCGACGACCAGCGCCGGGCCCTCTTGATCAAGCGTCGCGACAACGGCCAGTGGGAACCCCCGGGCGGCGTCCTCGAACGCGACGAAACCATCCCCGAGGCACTCCAACGCGAAGTCCTCGAAGAAACCGGCATCAAGATCGCACTTCCCGCGACCCTCACCGGCGTCTACAAGAACATGACGGGCCTCATCGTCTCCCTGGTCTTCCGCTGCGAAGCCGCCAACGGCACGCCCACCACCGGCGACGAGACCCGCGCGCTGCGCTGGGCCACCCGCGAAGAGGTCATCGAACTCGCCGACGAGGCATACGCAATCCGCGTCCTGGACGCACTTGACTCCCTCGACGGGGCATCCCCGCCGGCCATCCGCGCCCACGACGGCGTGAAACTCGTCTAGCCCGAACCCGCTACACATGGCGGCCTACCAGCAAAAAGGAACTTGTATGCACGAGTATACGAGCACTGCGCGGGTCTGGGGCCTCACTTGCCCAGGTTTCCCAGAAGAGGTGAGCCGGGCCCGCCGCTGGACGCGCGACATCCTGTGCGGTTCACCGCTGGCCGAGGACGCCGAGCTGATCGTGAGCGAGCTGAGCGCGAACGCGATCCTGCACACGGCGAGCGGTCGGGAGGCGGGCAGCTTCCATCTGGCCCTGGCGGTGTCCTCGCAGGTGGTTGCCCTGTCGGTGACGGATGCCGGGGGAGTCGGTACGGCTCCGAAGGTCGAGCACCAAGACCAGGAGGCGGAGCACGGGCGGGGGCTGGGCATGGTCAGCGCGATCGCACACCGGGTCGTGGTCCACGACAGCGACGGCGGCCACACGGTCACCGCGGAGCTCTTTACGGACACGCACCGGGGAGGACACCCATGCTGACCAACGGCATGCGGCCAGGGTTCTGGTGCGAGTGCTGGACTCAGAACCTCGAAGCGCAGGAGGCTCGACCCGCACTCCGGGCGTCCTTCGACGCGTACTCGCCTCCCCAGGCGGACAGGTGGGTTGCTGTCGCACTGCGGACGATCTCACCAGCGCTCGACCCCGAGGCTTCCGACGAAGCGTGGGTCTGGCTCTATCAAGGCCGTATCGCCACACGGCACGCACTCCTGCGTGGAGAGCCTTGCACGGTCGCCGTGACCCACGGGACTACCCGCATCACGTGGACGATCCGACCGGTGCTCTTCCTACCACTCGCTCACCGACAGGGCGCCGAACTCCCAGCCTGCGCATACGACTTCAAGCCCCACGCGTCCAGCTGAGTTACAACTTTCTCTACTGGTTCAAGGCCCGGCTGCGCTCCGCTCCGCCGGGCGCGCTTCCCGGCTCTGGCTGCTCCCGCGCTCCTGCCTTCGGCCCGCTCGGCGCTGCCGCCGCCGACGCGCGCCCACATATGGATAGGGCCGGGTAGCCATGAGTCGAGCACCGCATAGGCACGACCGCGGGCAAAGGAGTGCCTCCGGCGGGGGCGCTCAGGCTCCGAGATGGCGGGGGCGCCGTTCGCGAGTGCCGGCCGCGTAGTGGCGTGCGTGGGGTGCTCCCATCCCGTCCGCCATCGACCCAGGCAGAGCCGAGCAGTCGCGGCCCAGGGCGTCAAGGTCGTTCGTACAGTGGCGCGCTCCACCTTGACGCCCTGAACCACGCCCGCTCCACGGTGTGTGGGTCGACGGCAGACGGGATGGGAGCTGGGGGTGAGTGGTGGGTCAGGGAGCTATGTACCGTCTCCGCAGACGATCACAGGGGAGGGATCAAGTGTTGAGTGATCTCCAGTTCAGTTGGAGTCTGACCGGATCTGATTGGGCAACGTATCGAATCGCCGATGGTGAGTCGAAGCCCGGCCCGGCGGACTGTGTATCTTTGCCCGATCACGCGACACGCCGCTACCTCGGCGCTAGCCTCGTCTAGGTAGCCGTGTAGGTAGGGGGAAGCGTGAACGAGTTGGAACTTGCTCAGTTTGCAGCGCCAGCAGCACAAACACTCCTGACAACAATGCTCACTGACGGGTGGCAGCTCGTTAAAGGGCGTCTTGTTCGCATCGTTTCCGGAAGGGGAGGGGACCCCCAATCGGCCGGGCAGAGCCTTGATGACCTTCGCCAGCGAGCAATCGCGGACGATTCGCCGGAAGCCCGCGAGCAAAGAAGAAGCGAAGTCTTTGCCCTACTGTGCGCAGTCATTTCTAGAGACCCCGATGCAATTATGCCCCTAAGGGAACTTCTAAACGAGGTGGAAGCCAATTCCGCGTCGATTGACGCTGAGAAGATTCATCAGAATGCGACGGTTCGCGACAATGGCGTGAATTTTCAGCAGATTAGCGGCACCCAGAACTACGGTTCGAGTTAGAATGGAATCTGGAGTCGAATTGGAAGCTGCCGAGCCCGCTAACTTATCTCAATCTGCTGACGTTCACGATCACGGAACAGCATTCCAGCAAAATCACGGCGTTCAAATTTACTACGCCAGCCGCGGTACCAGTTCACCGGAAGAGCTGACCAATACTGCGCACTTGCTGGCGCTGGATAGAACGCTCAGCTTCCACGAGCACCGTGATCCTGTGATTTTTGGCGTGCATCCGGCCTCCACGTGGAATAATACTCAATATCCTGAGTACGTACGCCGGGACATTGACGAGGATCTTTATGCCGTGTTGCGGCCGGGCGCGTTCGTCTTGCTCGTAGGCGATCCTACGTCCGGGAAGTCGCGAACCGCTTTCGAAGCCGTCAGAACCAAATTTCCTGGACATCTGGCTTTTCAACCCGAGGATGGGCTGGAGTTTGCAGAATGTGTGGCTTTTGCGCGTTCTCGCGATAAAGTAATTTGGCTTGACGAACTCGATAGATTCCTAACTCGCCCATCTATCTCAACAGGGTCGCTAGATGATGCGTTGCGATCTGGCGCCATCTTGATTGGGACTATGCGCGCGGATGAATTGGATGTGCTATCACCTCGGCACGAAAGAGGGCACAACTCCGAGACTAGAACCCTCGTCAGAGCAGCCAGAGGCGTCACTGCAAGGGCGCACATTCTTTATATAGATAGGCAGTGGAGCCCTGACGAGGTAGCGCGTGCGGGTAGATCTGAAGATCCGCGAGTAAAAGACGCAAGTCAATATGCTTCCGAGTACGGCATCGCAGAATATCTGGCTGCCGGTCCACAACTATATCGGGAATGGCAGAACGCTTGGTCGCCAGGCCTTCACCCTCGCGGCGCTGCCCTGGTTTCAGCCGCGGTAGATCTGAGACGCGCCGGGATTCAGGAACCCGTTGCTAGGGAACTAATAGAGCGCTTGCATGGCATCTATCTTGATGAGCGCGGCGGATCTCGCCTACGTCCCGAGCCCCTCCTTGATGCGATTCATTGGGCACTTGAACCCTTGCATGCGACTAGCAGCTTGTTAGTGCCAGTAGGGGACGATACTTTCAGGGCTTTCGAATACCTTGCGGGAGCTCTTGCCCGCGACAGAAAAGACCGCTCGCTACCGGATCAGGTGTGGGCTTCGGCTGTCGACGAATTCTCGCTGGAGGTTACTCACAGTGTAGGACATCGCGCCGAAAAGGCGGAGAAGTATAATTTCGCCTTGCAGGCATATGAGCGTCTAGCTGCTGCTGGAATTCCCGACGGCTCATTCCACTTGGGCTACATCTCGGCCAAACGCGACGAGTTGGAGGATGCCGAGTTTTGGTATCGCAAGGCTATATCACAAGGGAGTTTTAAAGCCAAGAATAATCTAGGCCTTGTATTGGCGCGCTCCGGCCGCGAAGACGACGCATCGTATTGGTTTCTAGAAGCCGCCCAAGAGGGCGACGTTTACGCGATGCGAAACCTCGGAAATTATCTCTTGACGCACGACCAATTGGCCGAGGCGAAAGAGCTATTCCTTACCTTTATAGAGAAAGAATCGCCCGCCGCAAAGACCATGATGGGGCGACTTTGCGTGCATCGAAAGGATTACCGAGAAGCCAAAGAGTGGCTACAGCAAGCGGTCGACGAAGGCGACGATGCAGCCTGGTTTCTCTTGGGTGTCGCGCAAGAAAAAAATAATGAATTGGAGTCAGCTACCTCTTCATACCGGCACGCGATAAGGGCGGGTGACGGTGAAGCGGCCAATAACTTGGGCGGGGTCCTCGATAAGCTAGGTGAGCGAGAGGAGGCGGAATCTCTCTACCGGGAGCGTCTGGCTCAGGAAGACGATAAGTATGCTGCGTTCAACCTAGCCAACCTGCTATCAGAGACTAAGCGCTTCGCTGAAGCAGAAGAGCTGTACCAAAAGTCAATTGCAATGGGCTCGGAGTACGCCAAAAATAACCTGGCCCTAATGTTGCAAGAGGTCGACCGCGATGAGGAAGCTGACATTCTATTTCGTGAGGCGGCTGCGGGCGGAGACCGGCGAGCAATGGCCAATCTTTCTACTCGCTGTCGCAAGAGGGGGAAACCGCGCGAAGCTCTTTCGTGGATCAACCAAGCTCTATCTTCCGGAAAGCCCGAATACTTCATCGAGATGGGCATGGTTCAAGAGGCACTCGAGGAGCCGAATAAGGCCATGCTATGGTACCGACGCGCCATAGATTCTGATCAATATCGAGGGGCTACAGCTCTAGGGTATCTATACGAAAGGCAAGGTAAAACCAAGGCTGCAGCTAAAATGTACGCTCAAGCAGCCCATAATGGCGAAACCCACGCGCTCTATCACCTGGGACAGCTCTATCTCAATCAGCGAGATTACGGGAAAGCACGTAAATACTTGACGGAGGCAACTAAATCGGGTGAGCCTGCCTCTCACATGCTTGCTTTTTTGGCGCTAAAGGACGGCGACCTGGCTAAGGCTCGTGAACTGCTGGATAGTGCGTCACATGATCCAACTCCTCAAGACGAGAGGGTTCGAGACATGGTCAGCTACTACGAGGAACTCGTCGGCCGCCCCACCTAGCTAGGTTGAAGTTTCTAAGGTGCCGGTGTCGATACCAGGCGGCTCGTGAACCCTTCTGCCCGCAACCACTCGTAAGCCCCCGTCACGTCACGGGGGATCTGCTGCTCGATTATGAACCCTGGCTGCGGGTACACCGCGAGACGCTGTTGAGCACCGCCCAACATTTCGATGACGAAGTCAGCATCACGGTGCCCTACTGGCACACCGGTGATCGTGCTGCAACAGTGCTCGGCAAGCTCTTCGCTCTCTCCGCGCTAGTGGAGAAGGAGACTGGCCTTACTGCCTATGATGCCGTTGGCAAAGACCTCTCCACATCAGGCAATGAGCATCATGTCGGGCGTCACGACTGACCTACGCAACCGCTACGGAGGTTGAGAGCGCCGGCACCACCACCTCAGCGCTGAGTGTCTAACTGCGTGACAACCACGACGCACAACCGCGAACAACGGCGGACGTCAGCGGACCATCAACGCAGGCGACAGGCACAGCAACCCTAGGCAGAGCCCCCACCCAAGTTGCTTCGGGACGAAGAGGTCGTGGGTTCAAATCCCGCCACCCCGACACTGGTCAGAGGCCCATTCGCATGATCGCGAATGGGCCTCTTTCATGCCCGAGGGGCCAAACAAGGGGCCAAAGGGATTGAGTCAGGCCACCGCGTCGCCCTCCTCCTGCTCCCCTACCGTTGCCTCAAGGCTTGCGGCTGACTGCACCCGACGTGATCCACTGCACAAGCGCAGCGGCGAGATGGACACCGGCGCGTGCGGACTCAAGAGTCTCCGGCACAGTGCCGGTCTGCGCGCCATGTCGGGATGTTTGCCCCTCCCACAACGCCCGCATCATCGCCTCAACCGGGGTGATTGGTTCCTTCCCCGCCGGGGCGAAGAGCACGGTGTCGAACCTCGTAGGGGCATTGCGGATAGCCCTCAACATGGTCCCAAGCGTCGCCTTCGTGTTGTTTGGCTCGACGATGGCGTGCGCGGCGGACTCAACCGCCTTGATCGCCTCGCTGTATGCCCTCTCGGGTTCCGGGTTCCGCCCGTACGCTGCCTTCCACGCTGCCGCGAGATGGTCAGCTGCGGGACTACGCGATGCATCGGCGGGAGTCTGACGGACCGCGTCACGCATGGAGGCGGAAACTCGTTCTTCGAGACCGTCCAGGCTTTCGTTGACCCGGTATGCAGAGCCGCCTTCGTCGAGGATCCTGTTTAGGACTGAACCCATGCCTGAGCGGATGGACGAGGAGTAACTAGGTACTGGGTGGTCTTCAGCCATGCATTCAAGTAGCACGTCTACCACGTCGAGGAGGGGTACGCCTTGCACAGATGCGAGCGTCTCAACCCACCTTGCGGCGGAGGCACTGCGGCGGCTCATCGAGCAGAAGATGCGCGAGGTCACGCGTCACAACATCGTCCGCCGCACGGCCTTCTCCGACCGTCTGCAGGACCTGATGATCCGGTACACGCGGCAGCAGTACACGAGTGCCGAACTCATCGCCAAGCTGGTCGAGATGGCCAAGAAAGTGGTTGAAGACGCTCGGCGCGGCGAGAAGTTCGATCCGCCGCTGAACTGGCGCGAGCTCGCCTTCTACGACGCTGTGGCCGAGCACGGCACGGCTCAGGAACTCACCGGCGACGAGATCCTGGCGAGCATCGCCCGTGACCTCGTCGCGGAGGTCCAGAAGAAGCTCAAGCCGGACTGGATCGCCCGCGAGCCGGTCCGTGCCGGTCTCCGGAGCGCCATCAAGCGCCTGCTGGCCCGCCACGGATACCCGCCGGACCGCCGTGCGGAGGCGGTGAAGCTGGTCCTGAAGCAGATGGAGCCGCCGACGAGTGGGCCACTACCGGTATGCCGGACAGCTGAGCCCGCGCGGCCACGTCGGCGCAAGAGCAGTGCACCTACATCCCGACCGTGTCGCGGCCAAGGTCTCCCGCCTTCGGAAGACCTCGGCCACGGCCCGGCGATCACTCTGCGAACCCCGAGCACCTTCGACGGCGAGAAGCCACTGCAGGAGCGGACCATGGACAACGAGATTCAGCTGATCAGCGACGGGGATGGGCTGACAGTCATGGGGAGCGCGAAGGATGTCGAAAACTTCCTCGCTTCGGAGGGACTGCCGTCCAAGAGCCTCGGACCGCGATGGTATAAGTCCGTCTTCGCCACGGGTGCTGCAGTCGCCGAGGCAGGATCGGAGATCACCGCTAACTCCGCTCACTGGGTGAAGCTGACCCCGAAGTCGGCGCTGCTTCTCAAGAGGTATGGCCTGAGGGAGAGCGCGAAGACGGGGCTCAGCACGGGTGTGCTGAAGGGGCAGAAGGGTCAGATCAAGGGATTCCTCGAGTTCGCGCACGCGCCCCGATCGCTCCTGTCCAACCCGGCGACTCTTGCAAACGCCGGGAAGTTCATGGCGCAGGTTGCGATGCAACAGACCATGGACGAGATCACTGACTATCTCGCAGCGATCGACAAGAAGGTCGACGACGTACTGCGTGCGCAGAGGGACGCTGTGTTGGCCCGCATGATCGGAGTGGGCTTCGTGATCGAGGAGGCCATGACCATCCGAGAGAAGCGGGGCAGGGTCGACGAAGTCACTTGGTCGAAGGTGCACACCGCGCCGGCGACGATCGCGGAGACGCAGGCGTACGCGCTGCGTCAACTCGACGCGCTCGCGGAGAACATGGAGCGTCAGACCAAGATCGGAGATCTCGCCACGATGGTCAAGGAGGCTGAGGGCATCGTTCGAGAATGGCTCGCCGTTCTGGCTCGCTGTTTCCAGTTGCAGGACGCGGTCGCTGTACTCGAACTCGACAGGGTGCTGGACGCGTCCCCCGATGAGCTCAACGGGCATCGCCTGGGCCTGAAGGCCGCCCGGCAGGGCCGGCTGGAGCACATCTCGCGGAGCACCGAAACTCTGCTGGCCAGGATGAACGCCGCTGCTGGCGTGGCCAACGCGAAGGTGTTGCTGCACCCGACCACATCCCCGGCTGTGGTCCAGTCGAGCAAACAGGTCGCGACCGGCGTCCATGACTTTCACGTGCGGCTCGGAATCGAGTCCGGTGGCGACTCATCTGAGGCGAGGCGATGGACGGAAGCTGCCCTGGAGGTGAGGGACAGAGCGTTGGAAAAGGGAGTAAATGGTGTTGGTGCTGCCCGAAGCCTTGGCAACGAGACTCTCGACCGGGCCAACTCGGTGAAAAACAAGCTCTCCAGCGGTATCGCCGAGCGAGCGCGTCGTCTGCGCGGGAACGACGAGCAAGGCGACAAGAAGACTGAGTGAGCGCCGACCATCCCGGTATGCCGGACGACTGACGCACCTTCCTGCCGGCCCTGCACCAGAAGGACCACCGTCCGGCCCTGAGCCGGGTGGTCGTCATGGCTTCCCGCCACATCGGGTATGCGGCGGGAGGCGTCACACGTTTAGCGTGGCCAGTAGGTCGACGGTGAGACGGACAGGTCCGTGGGGTGATCTTGGCGCGCAGCACGTCCAGGTCCGGGCGGAAGGACGGCGCACGCAGGGTGGGCGGTACGCGCTTCGCACCAGCCATCGCGATGCAGGCGGCGTAGGAGTCGTAGCAGGGTCGAAGGCGATGGCCTCGTCGTCCAGCTCCAGCAGTGCTGGCATGGTGGCGACGATGGCCTTGGTCGCGCCGGCGGTGACCAGGACCTCGGTGTCGGGGTTAAAGGAGAGGTCGTAGAAGCCCTGTTGGTGGTCGGAGATCGCGGCGCGCAGTTCCGGGATGCCCGGTCCGGGCGGGTACTGGTTGCCCTTCCCCTCCCGCAGGGCGCGGACGGCGGCCTCCCCGATCTCTTCAGGGCCGTCCGTGTCAGGGAAGCCCTAGCCCAGGTGATCACGCCCGTCACTGTCGCCAGTGCCGACATCTCCGCGAAGATCGTCGTCCCGAGTCCGCCCAGCCATCGGTTCAGCAGCGGCCTGGCGTTCATATCTCCACAGTTCTCACGCGGGTGCCTGTCCGTCTCCGGGGACCATCCGAGCTCATTGCCGGTCATGCCCCGTGGCGCGGGCCCGCGGTGGGCGAGGAACAGGAGTGCCCTGCTCCTCCGGCTCGGCTGTCGGTTCCCGGAGGACGCCGGCCTTCGCTGAGATGTCGCGCAGGAGCGCGTCCCGCATGGTGTGCAGCGTCGCGATCTTGGCGACCAGGAGCCGCGCAACGGCGTGCAGGGGGTCGGCCATCGTGTGGAAGTCGGTGCGCGTGAACCGATCCGGCCAGGTGACCTCCAGGCGTTTGAGGGCACCGGCGGAGATTTCCCGGCCGTTCTGGCCCTGCGCCAGCCGTGCGATGTCGCTGCTCCTACTCCTGAGTTCGTGGAGCAGCCACCAACTGTCCTCGTCCTCAATAGGTTGTACGGCCACGACGCCTCTGAGAGGTGTCGCTGGTCGGCGCGGAACAGCGATGTGTGCGCCGTCAGAACGGGTGCTCAGCATCAAGGTGCCGGGAGGATGTACCTCGCCGTCGTTCACTGGACTGCTCAGACGGAACCTCTGGACATGGGGCACAGGAAGGTCGTAGAGATCTTTAGGGGCGATTACATCGGTCACATCGGTGCTGGGTTCTGTGGGCAACGGGGGAAGCGAGCGTTCGGAACCTCTGCCCGTCTTCGGTTTGGCGACCTTCGCAAGCGGTCGTGTCTCCCACTGTGGAATCGTCGACGCCCAGTCGTCATGGAGTGCGTCGGCCAGTTCCACCGCCTTGCGCGCGGTCTCTTGGTAGAGGGCGGCCATCTCCTCGATGAGGCCGAAGGCTCGGTGGTATGCAGTGATGATGTCTGGCGGGGGCAGCGGAAACAGCATGCGGTGGAGGGTGTCGAGACTGATGGTGGGCTCGACATGTGCCGTCACGTCCTCGTCGATGTGGGCCTTCGCCGTGGGTGTCTGTAGCCAGATACGCAGCCACCGCACTATGTGCGGCTCAGCGCGAATGATGCCGATCGACCTGGTCGCTGTACATCCCGCGTGCTCGGCGGTGACAAGTGCGGAATCGCCCACCCGTCGGACGAGTACGACAGCCAGGTCGCCCTCCCTGAGGGTTGCCCGGTTGGGCGGGGACGCGCCCGGCCGACACTCGTTGGCCCTGGGCGAGAGGATCCTGCCGTCCTGGACGAACGTCGAGCTGACGACTCCCCCAGCCTGATCAGCAGCCGCGTCGTCGAGGAAACCGGAAGTGGTGTGGATGCGCCTGCGGATCCGCTCGATTTTGATGGAGGTCGTCTGCCAAGCCGCTTTACCCGAGGCGACCTGGTCGGCATTGGCTTCCATCAGATCTCCTCCAAGATGTCCAGCAGTCGGATTTCCAGGTCGCGCATCTGGTCGAATTGATCGGCCAGTTCGAGCTTGAGCAGCTCGACCCGGCTCCGTGTGTCCCGCTCGGTGCTGGGAGGCTCCACGGCGTACGAAGTCGGCATCAGGCTGGACTCGCGGTCGGCGATCTCCTTGGTGGAGCAGCTTCGGGACCAGCCAGCTGCGTCGTTGTACGGCGCGGCCGTGGCACCGTTCTCGAAGAGGCCACGCCAGGCCGCCAGGGTGGCCAGGATCAATGCCGTGTTCTTGTCGCCCAGCCTCCGTGCTCTCGAATCCGGGACCGGTTCGAAGGCTCGCCGCGCGTTGACGAACAGCACCTGCTCGCGACGGTCCCGGACACCCCAGCCGGGGCGCGCGCGCTTGTCCTTGTTGAGCACCCACAGACAGGCGGGGGCCTTGGTGTGACCAAACACGCGAGGCGGCAGAGCGATCACGCACTCGACTACATCGTCACGCAGGAGGCGTTCGCGGAACCTTCGGGTGACGGGTTGTCTGCTGTTGGCCACGCTGTCGGCCATCAGGAAGACGGCACGTCCGGTCGGAGCCAGCGCGTGCGCGATGTGCTGGATCCAGGCGGAGTTGGCGGACCCTCGGGACGGCGGTTCCTCCGTCCACCGGGGATCGACAGGCAGCGTGGGATCCGACCGGCGGGTACTCTGCTCCGTCTTGTCCTCCGGTGCCCAGTCGCGCTGGTTGAAGGGAAGGTTGGCCAGGACGATGTCGTGGGGCTCGGGTTCGGGCTCCGCGAGGCTGTCCCCGGGCGGGAAGACGTGAGCCGTGATCCCCCGCACCGCGAAGTTCATGCGGGCCACCTGTGAGGTGTGGGCGTGCTGTTCCTTCCCCTGCAGGGACATAGTCGGGTGCAGCTCGACGCGTTCGCGGACATAGCAGTAACTCTCGACGAGCAGTCCCCCTGAACCGCAGACCGGGTCCAGCACTCTGTGCCCGTCGCGGGGGACAGCCGCACCGACCATGAGACGCGCCATGTCACCCGGCGTGAAGTAGTGACTGCCGTCAGCCTGGGGCTGGTTCGCCGAGAGGTCACGGAGGCACTGTTCAAGCAGGGACCCGACCCGCTGGGTGGAACCGATGGCCTGGACGAGAGCGTGAAGTGATCCTTCGGAACCGGAGGGCGGAACGGGCATCAGGCTCCCCGTGCCCGCATCGGCGCCCTGTTCATCGGCTGCGGGAAGCCAGTGGCTCAGACACTTGCTCACCGCAGCGCGGATTCCCGAATCGCGCCCTGCCGGCTGACCCAGCAACCACGACCATGTCGGTACGCCGGCGCCGGGAGCGGCGTGCGCGGTCCGGCTCAGGTACAGCAGCCCGAGGACGAGGCGAGTCGCGTCGTGGGCGTTCATCAGCCGCGAGAGGTGCGTGCGGTGTCGGCGCACCTTCGCGAGCACCTCGTCGAGCGAGGAGGCACCCTCGGCCTGCACGTGCCCTCCAAGGGCACTCATGTCACTCACGAGCCCACCACACCCAGGGCGCACATGACCACGATGAGGAGCGTCAGGGAGCCGGCGAAGGTCAATGCTCCGGTCTTGAAGGCCGCCGTGGGACGCCCTCCCTCGACGACGGTCACGACGCTGCCGGCCAGAGCGGCGACAAGCGCCGCGAGGACCGCGATGATCACGTACATCAGCCTTAGCTGCACGTGGTTCCTTCCTGAGGTCGGGGGATCTCCCAGTGGAGAGTGAGCTGGTGATCCCTGGCTTCAGGAAGGACAGTAGAAGACGTAGGCCGCGCGCTGCGGGGTGCACGCCGTTTGGGATTTCTCTAGGCGCGCGCTCAGGATTCAAGCACTTTGAGCGAGTGCACGTCGTTTGGGATTCAAGACAGCGAGTCGGCGAGGAGGTGTGTCCGGGCCTTCGACTCCCAATCCGAATGGGTAGGTGAAAGCCTTGACCCAGATCAGTGGACGCTCTGCGCAGGTACTGCGTCCACGACACCTCGACGATGCCGTCCCGTGACCACCAAAGCGGTCTGGTGCGAGCCGGATCTCGCCTGCGCCGCCTACGCCGCGGCAGCTGCCTCCGTCGCATCCGCAATCTGAAGCAGCCGGGCCAACTCTTCCCGCCCGCGCCTGATCAAATCGAACGCCACCGCCGGGTCCGTGTCCGGCGGCAGCGGGGTATCGGTGAAGACATCAGTAAGGGTGTATCGGCCGAGCAGCCACCGCTGCAGTGCGCGCCAGTCGGCACCCCGGTCAAGCGGTAGGCCGTCCGCCCACGCCAATGCCTCGTACTGGGTGCCGTCGATGCCGTTGGCGTGGAGTAGCCCGGAGCGGCGCACGAGGCACGGAAAGCAAACGCCGCAGTTGGCGATGGGAGGGCCGCCGCTTCGGCGGGTTGGCGGCTTGCCGCAGCTCAGGGTGGACTCCAGGTCGGACGGGGTGAGCCCCGCGTCACGTCCGGCCTTGCACACCTCGCCTTTCGTGAGTTGTGCCAAGGGGTTGACCACCTGCACCGCACTCTCCGTGTCACTCACGGCAGTCACCAAGGCATTGAGACTGGCCAGCGTCCGCGGGTGCACGGAGCGCGTGGAGCAAGCGGCCGAACGTGCTGCTGTCAGCGGCGGATTGAGGGCGAGTTGGCCGTTCTCGGGGATGTGGACGGTACCCACCCCGTGCGCGGTGGCGGCGCGGATCGCGCCCGCCGCGTACAGCAGACCGCGTGTGCGGGAGGAGGTCTCCAGCCGAGACCCGGAGCCGTCGCCCGCCGGTGTCTGGCTCATCGGTAACAGCAGCGATCCCGAAATGATCCAGCAGGAGTTGACCGCACTCCTGGAACGGGGCTCCAAACGGGGAACCGCACTGCACGAGGTGTGCGGTCTGCGGGCCCCGGGACCACACGACAGCGTGCCGCGCTGGATCTGGTGGAATGGACCGAGGAACGCGGCCTGACCGTCACGAAACTGGCTTCCTCGGTCAGTTGCCTGCCAGGCGTCCGGGGAAGTAGAAAACTACGCGAGATCGGCAACTACAGCACGCAGCCAGCTCTCGGAACTTGAACCAGGCCCCCACAAGTCGTCCCCGAAACCAGGACATGATCGTCTGTCGCAGCTGCTTGGTGCTGGGCGACGTCGTCGTCTGTACTGGATGGCCCCTCGGCACGCGCTTTCGGACCACCGCACGCTGATACGCTCCCAGCGCACAAGACATGCACAGGTCATTTGGGGCTGTTGGGGTCACAGCTATCAGAGTCGAGGGACCGGGGGGTTCCGTGCAGGGCTGCAAGATCGTACGCCGTCGTCTGTTCGGCCGAGGGGGCACGGCCATGGCGGCGGCCGTTGCTCTGGCCGCAGGTGCCCTGGCTGCCGTGCCTGCGGGGGCGGCGCCGACCGTGGGCGAGGACGGGATCGTCCTGCCCGCCGCGGACCGGACCGCCACGCGCAACCCGGCGTTCGGTGGCTTCGGCGACACCGGTGTGCTGTCGAACCCCGAAGGCACTGTCGGCTTGCGCTGGACCGACTACGCGACGGGCCAGACCAGGAACGTGACCGAGTTCGCCGGCGCGCAGCCACCTAACGGGCTCGCCCAGTCGGACACCACCTACAGCCTGTCGACCGACGCCGAGGGGCGACGCGTTGTCCAGTTCCGCGCGATCGGCTCCGGCGCGGACAAGGGCACGGTGATTGTCCCGACCGGCCTGACCTACGCCGGTACCGCGGGCGAGGGCGTCGTCGTCGCCTACCTGGGCAGCTCCGCCAACGTGCGCGAAGTGCACCTGCTGAAGGCGGCGGCCGAGGGCGGCACCAGCGACACGATGCTGACCGGCTGGCCCGCCGACGCGAAGCTCCTCGCAGTGAGTGAGCGGGACGACCGCTCGCTGCTCATGCGCTACCGCGTGCCCACGGAGGACCCCGCGGTCTTCCTCGACCAACTCGTCCTCGTCGACGTCCGCGACGGATCCTGGGCCAAGGTATTCAGCCCTTACAAGGCGGGCTCGGCCCGGTCGCTCTTCCTGAGCGCGGACTACGTCGGCTGGTGGTACCCGGGGAGCGGCGCGCGGCTGCTGCGCCGCGACGCGCTCGACGGACCGATGACCGCGGTTCCGGGCCAGGGCACCGAAGGGAAGACCGAGTTCACGGTCATCGGCGACGACGTCGTGGTGGCCACGTACGGCGGCGACACCCGTGCCGTGCTCACCAGACCCCTGACCGACGCCGGCGAGTGGCGCACGCTGCTCCCGCAGATGGACGGCTGGATCTGGCCTTCGGCGGACGGATCGGCCATCGTGGCGGGCGGTCCTGACAAGGCGGACTGGGGCGTGCACAGGCTCTCCGAGGCGCCGGACGGACAGATCGCCGCCCAGGAGCTGATGGACCTGCCGCCGGTGCCCGCGCCCGTCGACGGACTGTCCCTGGCAGGCGGCACCCTGGCCTGGACCGACCAGACCTCGTCCCCGGCCTACGACGTCATGTTCAACACGCGCACTGTGTCCGCCGACGCGGTCCCCCAGGTGGGACCGGTCCGGCAGGCGGGCGGATGGGTGAAGCCGTGTCAGGTCAACTACGGCTGCGTCCAGCTGGTCGGGGCCGGTGACGGATCCGTCGTCTACAACGACCTGGACCCCACCCAGTGGGTCCACCGCCGCACGCCCACGGGTGAGGTCCAGACGCTGACGGTGCCCGGCTTCTACGGCGAGGTCGAGGCCGCGGAGGGGCGGTACGCGCTTCTGTCCGGCGGCACGAACAGGAAGCAGTTCGTCGTCGACTGGACGCAGTCCAAGGTCGTGGCGACGCGCACGGCGAACGCCGCCGCCCTGTGGGACGGGCAGCTGTGGACCACGACGTCCACCGCGGGGCACCTGTCGATGAGTCGCCTCGGATCGACTGTTGCGGCGGTCGATGTCAACATCGGCTCGGCGTGCGTACCCAGCGAGTTGCAGGTCAACGGCCGCTTTGTGTACTGGGCTTGCGCCGCGCAGAGTAAGGCCGGAGTGTTCGACCGCTCCCGAGGGCGATCGATGGCCGTGCCGACGGGTGACGCCCTGCTGGCCAACGGTTTCCTGGTCCGCCACGACAACGCCCGCGGCAAGCTGGTGCGCACCGACGTCCGCTCCGGGCAGGCGGTCACCGGCGACGTGGCCGATCTGCCCGCCCCGTCCAGCCTCTGGCCGGAGGGCACGACCTCGGACCGCCGGATCCGTTGGACCCTCGACCCGTACGGGAACCAGGTGGCGTTCGTGGACGCCGACGAGCGCATCCATATCCTCACCGCCGGTTCCCTCGCGGCGCCGGTCCTGCGGGACCACGCAGGAAGGGACGGCATCGGCGACCTGCTCACGCTCAACTCCTCCGGCACGCTGACGTTCCAGCAAGGCACGGGCAAGGGCACGTTCTCTGGGGTGGTCAGCGGCAGTGGCTGGGCGACCAGTATCCGTCCGGTGCCCGTCGGGGACCTGAGCGGGGATCGTTGCAACGACGTCCTGGTCCGACTGGGCAGCGGCACCCTGCGGCTGTACAAGCCGGCCTGCGGGGCGGCGCTGAAGCCGACGACGTCGTACACAACGCTGGGCACCGGCTGGAACCAGTACGACGTCCTCACCTCCCCCGGTGACATCACCAAGGACGGACGCCCCGACGTGATCGCCCGCAATGCTTCCACCGGGGCGGTGTACCTGTACAAGGGCGCGAGCGGCGGCAAGCTCGCCGCTCGCGTGAAGTTGTACGACAACTGGAAGACGTACAAGAAGGTCGTCGGGGCCGGGGATCTGAACGGTGACGGGATCGGCGATCTCATCGCGCAAGACAAGTCGAACAACCTGTACCGGTACTTCGGGAAGGGCAACGGCACCTTCGCCCCGCGTGTGAAGATCGCCACCGGCTGGGGCTCCTCATACAACGGGGTCGTCGGCGTCGGGGACATCACCGGCGACGGCAAAGCCGACCTGATCGCACGGGACACCGCCGGGAATCTCTTCCGGCAGGCCGGTAACGGCAACGGGTCCTTCGCCACGCGCGTGAAGATCGCCACCGGCTGGCAGAGCTACAAGGGCATCTTCTAGCCACGTCGTGATGTGTGTCATGCCCCGGCGTGGAGATCGCTGGGGCATGACAGACCTTCGGCGCCTTCCTGCCCTGTGTCGTCAAGGCGGAAGACGCCCATGCGGGCCCGCACCGAGGGGCGTTCAGCAGCTGATGTGTGACTGCGCTCCCCCACCAAAGTGCTCTGGGAGCCGCTTGGGAGCCGACCTGCTCCCAAGCGCCCTTCCACGCCACCCGAGACCAACCGGAACCATGCCTCTGACCAGCGCAAATACGATCCTCGCTGGCAAGAACGGCAACGACCCCCATTCGGGACGAAGAGGTCGTGGGTTCACATCCCGCCACCCCGACACTGGTCAGAGGCCCATTCGCATGATCGCGAATGGGCCTCTTTCATGCCCGGGAGGCCAAACAGGGGGCCAAACGAATTAAGTCGGGCCACCGCCTCACCCTCTTCTTGATCTTCGGCAAAGATATCGTCCATCGCCTCAGCCTCCTTCATGATCACGGGTCGGAGCTGCTTGCGGTAGACCGCTTCCGTGGTGGCCCGGCTGCTGTGACCGACCAACCGGGCGATCGTCCCCAGGGGGATGCCGTGATCGGAGAGCAGAGACACGAAGCTGTGGCGCAGCTCCCGTGGGGTCAACTCCGGGTTCAGCCCCGTCCTCTTCACGATCGCCTTGAAGTCGCGCCGGACGCGGGCCGCATCAAGCGGTTCACCGCTGCGGGTCGAGGTTCCCCCGGCGTGTGGGAGGTGCTGGTCAGCTGGTCAGGGAGGGTTGACGGGGTTTCAGGTTCGTTCGCTCGGCCGTTGCCTGGTGGGCGTAGTGCTTCTCCTCGAACTAGATGGAGCTGAGGTAGCCAAGCCGTTTCTGGATGCGCCGGGAGTTGTAGGAGCTGTCGATGTACTCGAAGAGCGCAAGGTTGGCTTCAGCCGGGTGGTGAAGGTACAGCTGCGGATGCACTCGGGTTTGATGAGCATCCAGAGGTTCTCCGCGAGGGCATGTCGTAGGAGTCGCCAGGTCACGCCCGTACTCGATCGCCGCGACGAGGTACGGCGTCGCGCTGGACAGACCTCGTGTCATGAGCCGGGTCACGTACTCCGGGCCCGGTGCCATCGCGTCGTACAGCGCGAGCGGTCTGCCGGGTCTGCTTCTCCAGCAGCGTCATCGCGCCCGCGGCGCCCTGCCCACGGGCGGCGGTGATCTGGGCGGCCGCGCCCGACTCCCGTACGGCCAACGGCAGCGCGGCACGTTCGGTCCCGGCCGCCCCGCGGAGTTCTTCTGGATGCGGACCCGCAGCAACATGGCGTGATGCCGCGTGATCGCCCGCGTCCGGGAGGTACTGCCGGCCCCATCCGCGTGAGCGCGGTGGCCAGCACGACCGAAGTCGCGGAAGGCGGTTGCGTCCGGATGGGCGTGGGGACGGGGGTTTACCAGCGTCGTCGTTGGCGGAGCCTAAGAGCTTTGCCCTCGAAGGTCGACGTCAAGCATTCACTTCTCGAAGTGCGCATCCTGGTGATCAGCGGGATCATTTATCTCGCCTCTACTGTCCGCGCGCTTCTGGGCGCGTTGCCCCAAGGGGAGGTCCGATGCGTCGCGCGCTCGCCCTTGTACTCTCCGGGCTCCTTGCCGCCGCGGTGGCCTGCTCCGCGGACGAGAAGGTCACCACTACGCCGGTGAGCAGCGCACCGGTACAAGAGACGCCTGCAACGGAACAACCGATATCCACGGAGAGTCCCACGCCGTCACCGGCATCCTCCGCCGCCGTGGGAGACACTCTCGACCTCACCGGCAACGGCGACGGCGAGCAGTTGGCTGTCACCGTGGTGAAGGTGGTCGATCCGGCTGGTGCAAAGAACGAGTTCTCCACTCCGGAGGCAGGCACGCGGTTCGTGGCGGTCCAGTTCCGGCTGAAGAACACCGGAACCGCGGTCTACGACGACTCTCCAAGCAACGGCGCGAAGGTCGTGGACACCCAGGGCCAGCAGTTCGACGCAACGATCGAGGACACAACCGCTGGCCCCTCATTCCCCGGAAGTGTCACTGTCGCGTCAGGCGACACCGGGCTAGGGTTCATCACCTTCGAGGTTCCGACAGCCTCCAAGATCGCCAAAGTGCAGTTCGCGTTGAACAGCGGATTCTCCGGCAACACCGGCCAGTGGAATGTGCCCTGACACCACCAGACGCCGCGCTCGCTCTCAACTGTGGCTCCTGCGGCGCCCCTTCCGCTACTGCTCCAGCCCTGGACGGCAACTTTGGCCGAGCAACTGCAATCGCACGATTCGCACCACGGTGAAAGAGCCCGAAGCGACTCCTGTGACCCGAAAGCGGCAGCCATCGAGTTGGGCGTCCCGAGCCGACTTCACCACCGTGAGGTGATCGTCGACCCGTACGGCGGGCATCCTGAGCGGCAGCATCCCCTGGTACACGGCATCCGAAGGCAGTTGCGCTACGGCGCCGTCCAGAGGAGGCGACGCGATCGGCGGGCCTCCTGGCAGCACCACCGCCCCGGCCCCCTGCCAGATCAACTCCCGCACGCTCCCCGGGCCCCAGTGCTCGAGACACCTCATCAAGCACGTCATCGGCCTCCCCGCGTACGTCCCGCCACAACTCCACCGCGTCGGCCAGGAAGGCCCTCCACCACGCGCTGCACCCCGGAGAGGTCAAGCGTCACATGCCCACTTCGCGAGCTGCCGCAGCACGGCAGCGGTGTCGCCACCCGGCACGGACTCCAGGTCAGGCCGAGCGAGGGCGGCCCGCTCGACCTCCTGCGCGTCCACGGCTTCGAGGAATGACGCGGCAGCGGGACCGGGTTCAGGCGGAACGCCGACCTGGACGTGCGCCGGGAGATCGAGTTCGGCGGGCCATGTCCTGGTCGGCGAGAGGTGCAGTACGACGCTGGGCTGGACTCTGGCATCGGCATGAACGTCGATGGCAGCGACGTACTCGCTTACGTCGACACCGTCGATCTCCAGGGTGTCCGAGCGCCCGTCGAAGGACATTTTGAATCGGTTCGGGTCCGTCATCGGCGGAGCCTGATACTGCCCTCGCCAACCCGGCAGCCGCGCCTCCCCGATGCGGATCCGCTCTCGGACATCACGGTGCGCGAAGAAGAAGCATCAGAGGCTGACCTCTCCGAAGGGCTGCATAGCACCGTGGAGGGGGCTCGGGGTTTCGGCAAGGGGCGTGGCGAACGCGAGGTGGCGGCGACTAGGACGGCGCGTCCGGCGAGGCGGCGCCCTCCTCCGGTTCGAGATCCCAGACCGCCACGCTCACCTTGTGCGCCAGTTCTTCGATGTCCTGGGCGGCGCGGATCACCCGTGCGGTGTCGTCGGTTACGGTCCACAGCACCACATCGGCGCCGACCTCCTCGTCGCGCCAGGCGTAGCGGAGTGCGGCGATCACTTCAGGGGTGTCGTCCTGCCGGAGATAGCGGAATGCCCGCAGCCCTTCCCCGAGTGGTTCCGTGTGAAAGGGCTCGACGACCGGCGCCTCAACGGCGTCCGGGTCCTCCGCTCCGACGAGGAAGCGCAATGTCTCCTCGCGGCCACCTTGCGCGGGCTTGACCATGGTGAAGACCTGGAGAGGCATGCTCGTCGGTTCCCACATACGCAGCAGCACCCGCGTATCGAAGGGCTCCGGCGCGAAGGCTTCCGCGAAGCGCCGCAGCACACCCGCGAGGAAGGCGATACCTGACTCGCCCGGATCCTGTCCGTACGACCGCCAGAACAGCTCGGCACACGAACGCGTCCAGACGTCGATGTCCTGCCACTCCTCGGTGTCCCAGCGCGGAGGAAGCTCCAGCCATCGGCTCGGGTCGTAGTCGATGTCGAGGCTGAACTCGTGCTCCAGCTCAACCAGGGGCTCAGTCATGTCCACCTCCACCGGAAGGTCGTCATCAGGGCGTCGAACCACTCGACCATCGCATCAGCCAGGTCGTCTCGGGGGTTCCCAGCGCCGATCGTGGAGAAAGCGGCCACGAGCCACTGGCTGGGGTCACCGGGTACCGCCACGAGGTACTCCACCCTGCGGCTGCCAAGCTCCGCACCACGCTCCGGGGCCGCAGGAACGACACGCTCTCGGCGAACCGCAAGGGTTCCATCGACCTCGCCGCTGCTCAGGTCCATCTCCGAGGCACTCGCCATACCGTCAGCGGAGAGCAGTTGCACAGCGATCTCCGCAGGGTCGGACACCTCACTCGAGGCACCATCAGGCCCGGAGCGCGCCGGTAGGCGCGCGTTGGAAACGGTGAACGATGCCCCGAGATTCACCTCCCCCGCCAGCTTCACCGGCAGATACATCTCCAGCGCCTCGGCCCTGCGAGCCTCGGCAACGGCTGCCCGCAGCCTGCGTTCCAGCTCCAGCCGGAGCGGCGTCAGCTTGTCGCGCGGCACGTCAGCCGGCACGCGGGCGAAGGCAGACGTGACGATGGAACGTACGGCGTCCTCTGCGTCCCCCTGCCGGAGTGGGATCTGCACCCAGTCCTCGGGCAGGAGGAACCCGTAGCTGGTAGGCGGCGAGGCCGGTTCGGTCACGGGGTCAGTCATGGCTGCGGGTCCGCCTGGTCGTGTACCAGATGCCCGCGTGTACCGCGGCGCTGATCGCGACCCCTGACCACAGCTGCCAGTATCCGCCGAGTGCGGCTCCGAGGAGGGCCATGAGGAAGTAGAGACCGCTGATGACCCGTAGGTCGAATTCCAGGGTGTCGCTCTTCCTCCTGATCTCCGCGTTCCAGAACCGGATCAGCACCAGCAGCGGGCTGAGCGCTGCGATGTCCAACGCCCATGTGGGCATGGGCAGTTCCAGTCCCCATGTCGTGTGGTTCTGCATCGCGACGATGAACCACAGCAGCATGACGAGGGCGATGGCGAGCAGCACGTAGCGCACTTGGGCTGCCTGCCTGAGGAACCTCTCGTCTCCTGAGCCGGACGCATCTGTTCCGGAGCTGGCGGCATCGGTTCCGGCATGGTCTTCCACTCGACGCGGAGGCCGCGCAGACCCGCGAAGGTCTTGATCTGCTGCGGCACGGACGCGCTCTTGAGCCTGACGCGCCTGCCGGGTGCGAGCGCTCTCCGTGAGGCCGCTTCTCCGCTTCTCCGGTTTCGATCTCACCATTGCGACCCGATCCCTGCTCCTGGCGCCGTCATGTTTCCCTTGGCATTCACATAAGTAGGAGACCATGCGTCTCCGGCTCTTCCGCCGAGGTCAAGTGCCGTACTCGTCCCCCAGTAGGCTTGGGAGACACCCTTCTGGCGGGCTGCTTCCGAGGCGATTTCGCTCAGTCGCTGATTGTCCGGATATCTGCCGCTCATGCGCTCGACGTCCTTCACCTGCTCCGCCATGCGCTTGTCCCCGAGGGCCCTGTACGTCTCCTTCCGCGTCACCTCCGGCACGGCCTCGTCCCGGGTCTTCACGCCCGCCGCCCGCCCCCGCTGATTGTCCGCAGTTCTGCGGAGTCGGCCCAGGCGTCCGCTGCCACCCCGTCCGTCGGCCGCACGGTTCATTCGGGCCGCGCGCTTCGCCTGCTGCTCCGCGAGGTCCTTCGAGATGCCTCGCCCTTCCTTCTGTAGCGCCTTGACCGCCTTGGCTGCCTTGATGCCGTTCTTGGCCATCTTGAACGCTGCGATGTCGGTGACCACATCGAACCAGGAGCCGTTGCCGGTCAGGGCCATGAGGAGATGGATGCCGAAGACGATTCCGGTGAGGATTCCGGCCAGCACGCCGAGGGCGGGGAAGAAGATCGCGGCGAAGGTGAGCAGGGTGGTGATGTTGCTCAGCACTTCGGCCAGTGTCCCCAGCCAGTCAGCGTCACCAACCCACGCCTTGAAGTCGTTCCACCAACTGTCCTCCATGTCGTCGTCGATCGACGACCGGATCTTGCCGGCGTAGTGGTCCGCACGCTCGTCGTAGAAGGAGACCGCGGAGTTCAACTTTCCGCGGGCGGTCTCCAGGTCTTCCTTGGCCTGCTTGACGGCCGGGTCGTCTGCCGGGTCCGAACCCTCCTCCTCGGAACCCTTCTTCCCCTGGTTCTCCGGCTTGTGGCTGTCCAGGATCCGCTGGGCGTCCTTCGCGTCCTCCAACGCGCGGTCGGCCTTCTTCTGGGCGGTGTCCATGTCGTCCGCCCAGCCCTTGAGGTGACCCTTCACCTCTCGATAGCGGTCCTCGGCCAAGTCCAGCCTCTTGGACAGGCCGCGCGCCTTCTCACCCAAGGTGTCGGCGTACTTGCCCTTCAGGCCGTCGCTGTCCCCGATCGCCTTCATCGCCGCGGCCTGCGTGCGGAGCTTCTCGGCCATCTTCTTCATGTGCTCGACCTCGTCGCGGATCCCCTCCGGGTCACCCGGAACGGGATCCGCCTCGGCGAGCGGTGCCCAGTCAGCGGGCCGCGCCATGGATGTTCCCCCTGCGAAGAGTCGTCGGTCCGTCCACGCCCGAGGCGCTACTTCTTCCCCTTGTTGACATTGGCCAGGTCGTCGTCGAGGCCCTTGAAAGCGTCACTGGTCGTCTTGACCATCGACCCGACCTCTTCAATCTCCTTGATCAACCGCTTGCGGTTCTTGTCCCAGTTGTCCACGAAGTCGACCATGGCCTTCTGGACACGGGAGTCACCGACGAGCGCCTTGACGTCCTTCTTCCACTCCTCCAGACCGTTGAACTCGTCGCGGATCTGCCGGAGTTGCTTGGCACTCGTCGCCAGCAGGTCGTAGTCGACCTGAAGATCGGATCCCTTCGACATGCCGTTGGCCCTTCACGTGTCGACTGTCAGCGGTTGACGGACTGGATCTCCTGCACCGTCATGTCCTGGGTGGTCTCGAAGGTGCCGTCTGGTAGGTCGCCCTGTGCGCCGCCAGAACCTTCCCAGGAGATCTCCCAGGTGATCGACGCCGTCAGCTCGTACGGCTCGCCACTGCTCGCGCGCAGATAGGTGATGCCGCAGGGCGGAGTCTTGTTCGCATCGCCCTCGGTGTAGGGGGTGCCGATCGAGCCGTCGTCATTGATCTTGCAGTCGCCGGAGGCCGGGTACGTCTCGGCGTCGTCGGTTCCCGCTTCCAGGTGCAGTGCGACCGGCTTGGCGGTGGTCTCCGCCCACACACCCGCGGCCGCCAGCTCGGCCCGGACCTTGACCTCCGTGAACGTGGCCTTGTCCAGCCATACCCAGGTCGGCAGGTTCACCGTGGAGTTGGCCGCGGGCTTCCGCTCGACCTCGGTGTCAGGCACCTTGATCTTGTCGTAGGCGTAGGCGTAGGCGGCGAGGACGCCGGGGGTGGGGGCGTGGTCATTGTCGGGGAGGGTGTTGGCGGTCTGCCAGAACAGGGTTCGTTCGCAGTCGTACGCCTCGGGGTCGTTCTCCCGGTTCGTGTTGATGACCCCTCGCCAGAACTTGCCATCCTCACCGAGGTTGAAGTTCTCGTAACCCGCCCCGCTGCCGGTCTCAGCCTTGCCCTTCTCGTAGTGATCCACCATCAACTCCTCGCCCAACTGAGCGTGGGAGTGACGGGCACCAGGCCCCCGCCCTGCTTGAGGGAGTCCACCGCACCCTTCAGCTGCTGGGGAGTGGCCACCGGCTCGTACCAGCACGCCGGCGGCTCCCAGTTGGGGTCGGCGGGGGCGAGCGTCTTGAGGGAGCTGCCCGAGGATCCGCCGCTGACCTGCGTGACCTTGATGTTGGTAGTGGTGGCCGCGGCGGTCAGCATGCTGCCGGACGTGCCGCCGGAAGGGCCGGCCGGCGGCGGTGCCTGATTGTTGTCATCGCCGATGGCGTAGGCCGACGTGCCCGAGAGGATCATGGTCGAGACAGATGCTGCGAGGAGAGCACATGCCTTCGCAATGGAGGGCATCAGCTGCACGCTCCCGCAACGGTGGTCAGGGAGACGGACCTCCACACGCCTTGGGCGGTCTTGTCCAACGTGACTCGGTACTGGATCAGCGACTCGGGCTTGTCCGGAGTGGTGACGACCTTGCTTGTCCTGCGGTTCTTCGTGGACGCCTTCCGCTCGTCGACGCAGTAGAAGAGCACGCCCGATCCGGTGTCGTTGATGTGGACCTCGGGGTCGAAGACGGTGACCTTGCCGATGAGACTGTCGTCATCGTCGGTGAACTGCTTGATCCACGTGCGGGCGGACGCCAGGGTGGCTTCCGAGTTGTAGAAGGCGACCGCGTCCGAGTCCGGATCCGCCTCGATCACGGCCGCGTACTTCGAGCGCAGTTCCTCGCGGCCGTCGTCCAGGATCGCCTGGAGCTTCGCGTCGCTGTTCGTCCAGCTCTCGAAGTCCGCCTGGAACTCGCTGGGAAGCGTGATCTCGGGGCGCCTGACGCCATCCTGCGAAGGTGACACGGAGGGGCTCGTCGACGCATTCCCGCCAACGACGTCCGCCCCTTTGATCTTGCCCGAGGACGCGTCGTCGCCCCCTCCGGAGCCGCAGGCGGTCAACAGCAAGGCCGCAGATGCGGTGAGCGCGGCTGTCGCTAGCCGGGCGGGGCGGTTCACTCTGGACTCCTGGCGAGGTGGGGGGGTAACTCAAGCGAACCAACGCTATCTGTGGGGCACGTGATGACACCAGTGGGGTTTCCGTCAAGCAGGAACGGCTCTATGCGTAGTTTGTTCTGAAATACATGACATCGTTCCGCACCCGATGTAATCAACATGAACGGATCGGGTAACTATGAAGTCCCGGCAGGAAGCCATCAGCCCTTCAATGCGAATCGCTCATTTGCCAACGCGCACTTTAACGCCGCTTGACGGTGGGCGGCAGGCACAGCCGCGACGAGGCCCTGCCGCGGCGTCAGACGTCTCCTCCAACCAGCCCGGCCACCAACACCCTCATTGAACCCCGCCCAAGGACCAACGCCCGAAGCCCAACCCGCTTCGAGTCCCGGACGGCCACATACGCCCCCAACTCCGCCACCTCCACGCAGTCGTTCGCACCCCCGCTGTACGAGCTCTTCCGCCACCGCGTCCCCGAGAGGTCGAGGTCGTGCTGAGCGTGGGCTGCGGGGTGGAGGCTGTTCACCGGGTGAGCTCCTCGCTGATCTGCGCGATGTGAGCGCGGGTCTCCGAAGGGCCGAGGGCACAGGCCCTCAACTGGTCGCAGATCTCCGTGTAGTTGTCGACGTCGTCGTCGGCCTCGAGGTACACGGAGTTCTTGGGGTTCTCCAGCCACACCAGGGCTGGGGTGGGTGCAGGGAACGTGAGGATGACGAACGGGCCGTACAGGCCGGGGTGGGCGCCGAGCGAGATGGGCAGCAACTGCACCGTGGCGTTGGGCAGTTCGCTCGCTTCGGTCAGCGCCTGCAGCTGGTCGCGCATCACGTCCGCCGAGCCGACCGTGCGCCGCGGCGCCGCCTCGTCGAGGATCGCCCAGAGCTTGGCGGGGTGCTCGCCGCCCAGGCGGCTGTTCTGCCGCTCCATGCGGACCTTGGCCAGGGACTCCACCGGAGGGGCGTGAGTTCCATACGCATTCTGGGAGATGACGGCCCGCGTGTAGTCCTCGGTCTGGAGGAGGGGCCCCGTACGAGCATCGGCTGGTAGTTGGCGAGCGACACCGCGCCGGAGTCCAGTGCCAGGTAGCCGTCGTAGCGAGTTGCCGTCAGGACAGTCGAGTGTTCCGATGAGGTACGGCCAGATCTTTGACCAGAACATCACCAGCGTGACCAGCAGCAGGGCACCATCGTCGAGGATCACCTTCCACTGCCTGTGTGCAGATGCTTCGGCGCGAGCCGTCGCTGCTCGGCCGGATGGCACGGGTCCTGCTCGACCTGCACTTCCCGCCTTCGCCCCACAGCGACCTGTGCGAAGCCGACGGCCTGGAACTGGAGCCGACGGAGGCCGGACAGTTCCCGGCCGGGCGGAGGCGGCGGGATCCACAGATGCGGGATGCGGGAGCTGGTTCCGACGGCCTATGAGTACCGGTGCACCTTCTGCGGATGCGACGGCAGGATCGGCGCGGTGCCGGTCGGACGGAGGCCGCATATGTGCGCTGGTGGGCGCCCGGCGAACTGGGCCTCCCCCGTCGCACTTCGGCGTCGGCCCGGGGTGGACGTGCATCGTTCCCGCCGTGCCGGCGGGCCGTCTGACCGAGTAGGCCGAGCGTCGATCGCGCGACCCGCCGGTAAGGAGCGTGACACCAAGAGTATGGTCTCTTGTATGGCGACGAAAAAGGTAACCGTGACGATCCCCGAGGATCTCCTGGACGAGATCCGAGCGGACGCGGCAGAGCGGGGCCTGTCGGCATACGTCGCCGAGGCTCTGCGCTTCAAACGTGACCGGGACCGGCTCCAGGAACTGGTCGGCTGGCTACAGGAAGAACACGGCCCCGTCACTGAGGACGAGCATGCGGCAGCCCTCGACGAGCTGGAGGAACTCGACGCCGAACACGAGCGGCGTCGAAGCGCCGGAAAGCGCAACGCCGGAGAGGCTGCGTGAAGAAGCGAGCCGGTGAGCGTGGACAGCGGCCGCTCCGTGTCTTTGTCCTGGACTGTGAAGCCCTCTCCCTGGCAGTGCGCGGTGATCGGAAGATGATCGCCTGGCTCGACCTCGCGGCGCGAGGGGAAGCCGAGGTGGTGACGTCCCCGATGACACTGGTCGAGGCGTACGACGGCAGAACGACCGAACAGCGCTGGGACTGGGTCGTGTCCCGGCTCCAGGTCGTCGACATCGGGAAGGACGAGGCCCGCCAGGCACGCCGGCTCCTGGCCGACGCCAAGCTGCACGGCCACAAGTACGCGATCGACGCCGTACTCGCCGTCATCGCACGACAGCAGAAGGGACAGGTCACCGTCCTCACCTCGGACGTCGACGACCTGGAGAAGCTGGTGCCGGACACGATCGTCGTCAAAAAGGTGTGACACTGGAGTGGGACCGTCGCTGCCCACCGCAGTACTCCCGGGAGCCGTTCGGGAGCCAATCCGCTCCCCGAACGCCCGCGACACCACGCCGGACCGACCCGCACCCACCACTTGACCTGGGAAAAGCGGCACGCTCTGGCAGTGCGTTGGGACGCGCCGCTCCACGGCCTATGCAAGGAGTGTGCCGCCTCGGCGCGGCAGCTCGTTCATCTGGTCCGTCGCCTTGACCGAGTCACGGACCGAGACGACCAGACTGGCAAGATCGACAGTGAACACGCCCAGCTCCGATCCATAGTGCAGCAGCTGCGCATCCTGGGAACGGCGGATCTCCAGCGTTCCTCGACCTGGGCGAGTTTCCACCGCTCGACGCCGACGCGGGCGAAGAAGAGTTCGGCCGGCTCGTTGCCGTGGCCGAGGACCCGTCGAACGCGGTGGCCGCTGCCGAGGAGGCGACGGGCGCAGTGCGGAAGCGGTGGGTCAACGAAAACATCGTCCAGGACGAATACGGCGACTTCGTTCGAGCGGGCCAGCCCTCGGACCAGTCCCCCGACGGGCACCCCTGGCCAACTCGTGGAGCAGGCAGCTAGAGGGCGTCTGAAAAGCCGGTCAGCGGGCTGGTCTTGCGAGGCGGCGCGGTTGCCCCAGACCCTGCCGCTGGTCCCGGTACCGGAACGGGTCTTCGACAGCGAACTGCCACCACGCGTGCCATGTCTGAGGGAGGGGATGCGGGTGCGGCTGAGAGAAGGGGTAGTCCTCCAGGGAAACGCCTTCCGCGTACAGGCGGCCCTCCGTGTCTGTCGTGACCTGATGGTGCATGCCATCGACCGCCACAGCGATGTACGGGTTTCCACCGGGCTGTCTTCCAAGGCGTAACCGACATCATGCGACCCCACGAACCGGTCCTGGTCGAGATGTCCGGAGCCAAGATGACGGCGGCCTTCATCGACCCCGAGAGGGCGTTGGCCGCGGCCAATTGCGCCTCGCCTCGCAGATCAACGTCATGACGGGCAGCATCTTCTGTCCCGCCGGGCGGACACGAACGGCCCCTCCCCTCAGTGGCGAGCTGTGGCTGCGGCACACAATCGATATCGCTGCGGTGCCCCACTGCTCGAATATCTGAGCAGAGCCAACTTCGGGGTGCGGCTTCCAAGCAGACCGCTGTCGCGGAGGGGCGCTGCGTGGCGTCAGTTCTGTGGCGGGGTTTCGCTGTGTCCGGGGAGGGTGCGGACTGCTTCGGCGATGGCGGGTCGGAGTTGTTCGAGGGTGCCGTCGGGGCCGAGGATCATGCGGCGGAGCTGGGGCATGGCCAGGCTCCAGCCGACCAGGCCGAGGGTGAAGAACAGCCGGCCGCGGGCTTCGCCGTCCGAGGCGGCCTGGGTGGCGCGGACCTTGTCCTCGTAGTGCTGGGTGCGGGCCTCTTCGCCGGGTACGGGCTGGTCGCCGAGTTCGAGCGCCTCCCACATGAGCAGGCGCAGGGCTTCGGGGTGGGCACGGTGGTAGTCGAAGAGCCGCTCGGCATAGGCGGGCAGGTCCTCGTCGCCGGGCGGGACGGCCTGGGCGAGGTCGGCCATGAGGCGTTCCAGGACGGCGGCGAAGAGCTTGTTCTTGTCGCCGAAGTACTCGTAGATGGCCCGCTTGTTGGCCTTGGCCTCGGCGGCGATGCGGTCCACTCGGGCGCCGGCCATGCCGTGCTGGGCGAACTCCGCAGTCGCAGCCGCCAGGATCCGCTCTTTGGTCGCCTTCGAGTCGTACGCCATGCACTGATGTTAACGAACCAGTTCGTTTGACCGATCGCAGAGCCGTCTGCAACTCTCTCCTCAGCATCCGAACCATCTAGTTCGTTCGTTTGGAGTTGTGATGCCCTGCCCTGATCCGCCACCACCCTCCGCACCGGCCCTGTCCCGTCGGCTGCCGTTGGTCATGGCGCTGGCCTGCGGGGTCAGCGTGGCGAACGTCTACTTCCCGCAGGCCCTGGCGCCGCTCATTGCCGACAGCTTCGGCACCACGGCGGATGCGGCCGCGGCCGTGGCGACCGTGACGCAGCTCGGGTATGCGGTCGGGATCTTCTTTCTGGTCCCACTCGGCGACCGGCTCCCGCGCCGCCCCCTGATCACCGCGCTGCTCGCCGTGACCGCCCTTGCCCTCCTGGCCGCCGCTCTCGCCCCGGCCACCGGCGCCCTGCTCGCGGCCGGCGCGGTGGTCGGGGTGGCGACCGTGGTGCCACAGTTGCTGCTGCCCATGGCCGCGGGGCTGGTTTCGGCCGACCGGCGCGGCGCCGTCATCGGGACCCTGCAAGGCGGGCTGATCGGCGGGATCCTGCTGGCCCGCACCTTCGGCGCCACCCTCGGAGAGCAACTGGGCTGGCGCGCCCCGTACTTGGTCGCGGCCGCGCTCACCGTACTGCTGGCGATCGTGCTCCACACCGCCCTGCCGGACACCGCTCCGGCCGTACGAGAACGCTACAGCGCCCTGCTCGCGGCCGGCCTGTGGATGCTGCGCACCGAGCCGGACCTGCGGCGCTCGGCCCTTTTCCAGGCCACCCTCTTCGGCGGTTTCAGTGCCGCCTGGACCGCGCTCGCCCTGCTGATCACCGGCCCTCACTACGCCCTCAATACGCAGGTGGTCGGCGTGTTGGCGTTGATCGGGGCGGCCAGCATGTTCTGCGCCCCGGCCGCCGGACGGTGGGTGGACCGCAACGGCGCGGACCGGGTGAACCTGTGGTGCATCCTTGCCACCCTCACCGCAGCGGCCGTCCTGGCCGGAGGCGCGGCCGGCTCCTGGACGGGACTGGCGGCCCTGGTGGCCGGGCTGTTACTGCTCGACATCGCGGTGCAGTGCAGCCAAGTCGCCAACCAGGCCCGCATCTTCGCGCTGCATCCCGAGGCCCGCAGCCGACTGAACACCGCGTACATGACCTGCTCGTTCCTCGGCGGCAGCGCCGGGTCCTGGCTCGGGATCCGTGCCTATGCCCGGCTGAGCTGGCTGGGCGTGTGCGCACTCATAGGAGTACTCGCTCTCCTCGCGTTCGCCCTCTACGTCACCGGTGCCCGTCGGCAGCAGGCACGCGCTGCGGCACAGCCCGAACTGCCGGCCCGGTGAGCGGCGACCGGCCCCCAGCGCGGGCCCCTCCGGCCACCTCGAATCACTCCGCCCCCTCCACCCTCCGATTCGAAGGATCCTTCATGACATACCCGGCCATGCCGCTGGCAGTACTCCAGTTCTTCCGCGCCTCCCAGCAGGGCGATGCCGATGCCTGGGCCCAGGCATTCGCCGCGGACGGCGTCTTCCACGACCCGGTCGGCACACCGCCCCTCACCGGACGCACCGCCATCCGCGACTTCATCACCTCCGTACTGCCCAACTTCCAGCCCTTCCTCGGCCTCACCCCCGTGGAGGCGCACACGGTCGGCAACCGGGTCGCCGTCTCCTGGCGAGGCGCCGCCGTCGCCCTTGACGGCAAGCCGGTCAACTGGTCCGGCATCAACATCTACGAACTCGGCGAGGACGGCCTCATCCAGGACGCCAAGGCGTACTTCAACCACGCCGTCTTCCAAGCCCAACTCGCAAGCTAGCCCCGCACCAGGGCCGATTGAGGCCAGCTTCGACTGTCCTCGGCCCATGGACCCTGACCGAGGACAGTCGCAGGTTGATCAACCAACTCGGCCCCAGTGAGAAGTGCCGTCTCCGGGCGGCGCATGATGCCCGTCATCGAAAGCACGGTCGAGAAGATCAAGGTCTGGTTCCGGTTCGTTCCCCGCGAGGGTTGGTTCCCGCAGGGCACAGAGGGTCTGTGGGCAACGAAGCTCGGCGATGACACGGCCATCGTGCAGAACATCCCCTCCTTCAGGAGGGGGTCGCTGAAGGTGACGTGGTTCGGTATCAGACCGATGCCGACGCCGGCCACCGCCCCGGGGGGCACTTTTGACGGAGTCACCATGACCGACTTCCCTCATGTGCTTGCCACTTGGCGCACCGACCAGCACCCGACCTCCGAGCTGCGGCGATCGACTGTGAGCTCGGCACCTCTTCGATCGACGTGTGAACAGTCCGGCAGGAAGCGGTGGCGGTCGTGCGCGTTACTCATTCCGGTCGGCAGTTCCCTCCACGGCCGGGTGGGTCAGGTCCGCTTCCCGGTGCCCTGGCGTATGGGTGCCTTCGATGTCCTCGAAGGCGTCCTCTGCGACGACGGCGAGCGCCGTGTCCAGGATCCAGGATCCAGGATCTTCTTCGCGTTGCGGTAGTTGATGCACAGCACCTGTCCGCCGTCACCACGGATGTCGATATCCGCCTCCGCCGGCCGGAAGCCTCCCAGGCAGACCGCGCCGTTTCGGGCTCCGCGACGGAACACGCGCGTCGCGGAGCCGGTACGGGATTCTCGCCTCGGGATTCTCGCCCCGAGGTTCTCGCCCCGGGGGTCTCAGCAGACCGGCGGGGCGAGGGTGCCGTCGGGGGCGACCATGACGGGGTGGCCGACGGTGCGGAGCATCGGGAGGTCGGACGGGTGGTCCCCGTAGGCGTGGCAGTCGGCGGGGTCGATGTGCGGGTGGCGGGCGAGGAGTTCGCGTGCCAGGGTTCGTTTTCCCTCGCCGATCGCCGGTGGGCCGATGAGTCCTCCGGTCAGGACCCGGCCGCAGCGCTCCAGCCGGGCAGAGAGCACGAACCGTGCGCCGACCTCTTCGGCGACCGGACCGAGCAGGGGCGGGAACGTCCCGGAGACCAGGGCGACTGCCGCGCCTTCGGCCCGGTGGCGGCGCAGTTCGGCGGCGGTGGCCGCGATGTAGAAGTCCGCGGCCTTACTGCGTTCCGCGTACCAGCGGCGTGCCCAGGTCTCCAGCTCCACGACCGACCGGCCGCGCCATGCCCGGTGGTACTCCCGGTTGGCCTCCTCGCGCGGAAGGCCCCGGGCCACCCGCCCGTACAGGTCCACCAGGAACTCCTCGGCCTGCCGCGCCCCTTCGGGGCCGTGGCGGCCGGCCAGGTAGTAGCGGAGGAAATCGGCTGGGCTCGTGCACCGGATGAGGGTGTCGTCCACATCGCAGAACACCAGCCGCCGCGGACTCGGATCGGAGCCTTGCTCCGGACTCCGTTCAAGACTCACCGGACCCGGCTCACCACGTCGCTCACGACCCCGTTCAGGACCCACCGGACCCGACTCACCACGTCGCTCACGACCCCGTTCAAGACCCACCGGACCCGACTCACCACGTCGCTCACGACCCCGTTCAAGACCCACCGGACCCGGCCCACCACGTCGCTCACGACCCCGTTCAAGACCCACCGGACCCGACTCACCACGTCGCTCACGACCCCGTTCAAGACCCACCGGACCCGGCCCACCACGTTGCTCACGACCCCGTTCAAGACCCACCGGACCCGGCCCACCACGTTGCTCACGACCCCGTTCAGGACTCACCGGCGGACACCTCCTGGAGCGTGGCGGGCTCGGTGAGGGCGGCCTGCTCCTGGACGAGTTCGGAGAAGACGGACGTCGCGTACGCCACCCCCGCCGACTCGCGACGCAGCAACTGGTGGGCGGCGGCCATGTGGACGTCGCGCCAGCTGCGTTCCAGGACGCCGGTGCCGGCGTGGGCTCCGGCCGTGCGGAAGAGCCGTTCGACCCCGTCGACCAGGAGATCCGCTCCGGCGGCCGTGATCCGCCGGTTCCTGAGGACGTCCCGGTCGGCGCGGGTGCCCGTGTCGGCGCGCCGGGCGGCGTCCTGGAGGAGCAGCTGGGCGGTGTCGATGTCGTCCGCCGAGCGCGCCAGGGCGTGGTGCAGACGGCTGCCGTCGTCGTCCGGGCGCCGCAGGGCCTGGGTCCGTGCCGCCCAGGACGACCATTCGCCCAGGGCGCGGCGGGCGGCGCCGACCGCGGGGGCGCAGAACAGGAGGCCGCCCGCGAGGTGGGCCGGCACGGTGTGGCACCTGGCCCGCCCCGGTCCCGACACGCCCGACACGAGGTCCGCCATGAGGAAGGTGCGGTGGTCGGGCACGAACGCGGGTTCCATGACCGCGGTGTGACTGCCGGTGCCGCGCATCCCGGTGCTGTGCCAGGTGTCCCGGACGCTGATGTCGTCCCTGGGCACGGCGAACAGGCGGCACCGTGGGCCGTCCGCGCCGGGCTCCATCGCCGCCAGCAGAAGCCAGTGGGCGAACTCCACCCCGCTGACGTTCTCCCACTCGCCGCTCAGCAGCCAGCCCGAGGGGAGGCGCCGGGCCTCGCCGGACGGCTTGACCGACGCGGAGATACGTACGTCGGGGCCGGCCGCCCACAGGTCGTGCTGTCCGTCGGGTGGTAAGTAGGCGGCGTACCGGCCGTGGGCCGACCACAGGGCCGCGCACCACGCCGCGGAGGCACAGCCCTCGCCGAGGGCGGCCACGGCCGCGAGCAGGGCTTCGAACGTGCCTTCCGTTCCGCCCCAGGCCCGGGGCACCAAGTGGCGGGCGAAGCCCGCACTGGTCAGCAGAGCGACGGTCTGGTGGCTCAGTCGGCGTGTGGCGTCGGCGGTCGAGGCGTACGCGGCCGCCGATTCGGCGGCTGTCAGAACCGCGACCGACGTCGCCTCAAGGGCTTCTCGCCGCTCGGACTTCGGGTTTTGAAGCTGAATCATGTCTGGTAAGCACCTCACCCGGTGATTAGAATTCGTTCCTGAACGTATTTTTCTTGGGGCCGGCCCCCACCGCGGCTCTCAGTGAAGGAGGTGAGCGTCGTGGCCAAGCAGGCACGCGCCATGCGCACGTACGACCGCGTACTCGATGCGGCCGCCGAGGAGTTCGCCCGGTACGGATACGCGAACACCAATCTGCAGAAGATCGCCGACCGGATCGGGGTGACGAAGGGAGCGCTCTACGGACACTTCGCCAGCAAGGAGGAGCTGGCCGCCGCGCTCACCGACCATCTGGACGGCGCCATGGAAGCCCTGCTCACCGATGCCACCAAGCCATCCACCCCGACACTGAACCGGCTGCGCGCCCTCGTCCTCACCCTCGGCCGGCTCTTCCAGACGGACGCGCGGGCCCTGGCGGCCCTCCGACTCGCGGTGGAGGCGGCCTGGGCCGACTCCGTGCCGATCCCGCTGCTGGTGCACACCCACGGGGTCGTACTCCAGCTGGTGGGCGAGACGCAGGAGGAGGAGCACCTGGACACCGCGGTGTCACCAAGGCCCCTCGCGGACCTCATCGTGGCGGCGCTCTTCGGGGTGATCTGCACGAGGTACGGCGGCGAGCGTGCCGAACCCGGCGACCTCGTCGAGGCGATGTGGAACGCCCTGACACACGCCTTGGGAGCGACCCCACCGCGCTGAACGCCGACGACCCACAGGGAGGCGGACACCCTAGTGGGAGGCGGCAGACAGCGGCTGGGACGCGGCAAGGCGGCGCGGGTCCCGCCGGCCCACACTCCGCCACGCCGTGTCGGCGACGGCCAGCCGCGTGCCGCCCTGATGGGCCTCGACACGAAGCCGACGGCTCCCGTCCCGCACGGTGTCGGGCGTGTTGTCCACGGCCGTCAGGTGGACCGGCGCCCCGAGCTCACCGAAGGCGGCGCAGTCCAGGGCCAGCCCGGCCAGCACGAACGCCCCGTCGAGCGGCGCCCCTTGGGCGGTCTCGTGCACGGTGAGATGCCCGAGCTGCCGGAAGCCCTCCAGCATGACCATGAGGGGGATGTGATCGGTGGGGTGATCGAAGAGGACCGCGTGATCCCGGTCGATCCGCAGCCGCCACACGCGGTCCGGCCGCCCCTGGACCTCCCGTTCCGGCCCCTCCCGCCCCTGGACCTCCCGTTCCAACACCTCCCGCCCCTGCACCTCCCGTTCCGGCACATCCCTCTCCAGCACGCAGTCCCTCCAGCGCTGCCGGCCGACCCGGTGCGGCGGCACGACCTCGACGTCGGCGACGGGGGCGGGGGCAGGGGCAGGGACAGCGACACCCTCGGTCACCCCCGCACCCACCGCTGCCCCCGAGGCCGCGGCCGCGGCCTCGGCCGCGCGCTTGCGCAGCAAGCCGTACCTGCGGTCGTCCACGATCAGGCCGCGTGCGTGGCCGCGCCCGCAGACCCGGCCGTCCACCACGAGGGAGACATTCATGCGGGCACCGGCCCGGCGCGCGGGGGTGCCCCCCTGCCACTCCCACGTCCCGTCGAGCAGCACCGACAGCGGCGCCCCTCCGACCCGCAGCGCGGCGTGGTCGGTGATCTCGAAGCTGATGTCCTGTCCGACGAAGTGGTGCCCGAGGGGCACGTCGAAGAAGGTGTGGGCCGCGTAGAAGTGGGCCTGGCGGAGCGTCTCCACGAACAGGAGCGGATCGTTCAGCCCGTTCTCGTCCGGGTGATAGAGCGCGTGGTCACGCGGCCACTGGGCGGCGATCACGAACGTGCTGTCACCCGTGCGTAAGCCGTCGGTGACGAACACCTCGGACACGGAGCTGCGGTGCACCAGTTCCCGTGTGACGGGCTGGAGGAACCGGAGCGTCTCCTTCGCGGACACCATTGCTAGTGGCTGCGGGTACCTGGAATCATTGAGCCTGGAGTCACCGAGCGTGGACTCACCGAGTACAACGTACATCTGTAACTTCGCCTCCCCGGGCTGGAGCCAACCATGCGAGCGAACAGACGTGCGGCGCCTTCTGGCGATTCATTAATATACCTACGCGAAGGTATATTACAAGCCTCGGCGTCGTACGCTTTCGTGGTCAACTCTCCTTACTGGTAAGGCGGTTGGGTCCGAGAGATCCTCTCAGTCGCAGCAGATCAGCCCGTCACGATTTGGATGTCATGAGTAACGAGCGCAACGTACCGGCGGCCCACCTGCCCGTGGGCACACCCTTCGATGACACCTCACACCTCAAGCAGCAGCGCGCGATCAACACCCGCGCCACGATCCTCAACGCGGCGGCCGCCGCCTTCGCGGAGGACGGCTTTCCCCAGGTCACCATCAAGGACATCGCGGATCGCGCCGGGATGACCAAGGGCGCCGTCTACTTCCACTTCGCCAACAAGGAGATGCTCGCCGTCTCCGTGACGGACGAGTTCTACCGGCGGATGCAGAAGGTCATCGACGGGGCCCTGGAGAACGGCGACCCGGCCTCGCCCGCCACGGTCGTGGACACGGTGATGCGCCTCGCCCACGCCTTCCACGACGACACCTTCATCCACGCCGGGGCCCGGCTACAGATCGAACAGGCCTACATCAAGGCCGAGTTGCCCGTCCCCTACACCGGGACGCTGGACGTGCTCACCGAACTCCTGGAGAAGTGCAGCCAGGCCGGACGGCTCCCGGAGGGCAGCAATCCGGCGGCCCTGGCCCGCGCACTGGGTGCCGCGGTGTTCGGCGCTCAGCACATCTCCTGGGTGCTGAACGGTCGCGAGGACGTCGTGGAGCGGGTCGAGGAAGTCGTCGAGGCCTTCGTTCCTTTGCACTGAGAAACCGCCCGGCCCAGAAAAGGGCCGGGCGGTCGCACGACGGCATGGGTGCCGCCTCACGGCACCGTCGTCGTCAGCTCCTGACGAACTCCAGCAGATCGTTGTTGAGACGCTCGGCATGCGTGGCGAACAGACCGTGCGCGGCGTCCTCGTACGACAGGAAGGTGCTGCCCTCGATCAGCTCCGCCGTCCGGGGGCCGCACAGGGCGTACGGCGCTCCGAGGTCCGCGGCACCGTGGATCACCAGCGTGGGCACCTCGACCTTGGCGGTCTCGGCGCGCTGGTCGGTGGTGAACAGGGTGCGGTAGATCTCCACCCCGGCCCGCGGTGAGGCGTCCAGACAGGTGCTCACCAGCCACCGGGCGAGTTCGGGCGAGACCGGGAGGGCGTCCGGGTCGGCTCCGCCGCCGCCGAAGAACGGCACGGCCAGCCCGCTCAGCCACTTCGCCCGGTCCTGCCGGATGGCCGCAGCCATCTGCTCGAACAGGTCGAGGTCCAGCCCGTCGGGGTTGTCCGGCGTGCGCAGCATGAACGGTGTCGTCGAGGCGACCAGGGCGAGTTTCGCCACCCGCTCGGCGCCGTGGCGGGACAGATACCGTACGGCTTCCCCGCCGCCGACCGCATAGCCGACCAGGACCGTGTCCCTCAGGTCGAGGTGGTCGAGGAGGTCCGCGAGGTCGGCGGCGAGGGTGTCGTAGTCGTAGCCGTTCCAGGGTGCGTCCGAGCGTCCGCAGCCGCGCCGGTCGTAGGTGACGCAGCGCAGGCCGTTCTCGGCGAGGAAGGGCGCCTGGAACTCCCACATGCGGGAGTCCATCATGGCCGTGCCCAGCAGGACGACGGGCTGTCCGTCGCCCCAGTCGGTGTAGTGGAGCCGCGTACCGTCCCTGGTGCTGACGTACGGCATGGTGCTTCCTCCCTGTCGTGTCGGCGGACGTCTCTCCGGTGCGGGTACGCCGTCAGTGCCGCGCGGCTCGGCCGGGTGCCAGGAGCACCATGACCGCCGCGGCGACGCAGAAGGCGATGAGCGGGACCAGCGTGACGGCGAACGCGTGCGGATAGGCATCGGCGGAGCCCGCGTCGGTGAGCGCGGGGAAGAAGACCGTGCCGGCGATCGCCACACCGACCGCGGCGCCGCCCTCCTGTGCGGTGTTCAGCAGCCCGGACGCGGAGGCCGCGTGTTCCGGTACGGCGGCGCTCAGCACGAGATTGGTCAGCGGGCCGGTGGTCAGGCCCATGCCGAGCCCGGCGAGCAGGAGCGGGGGCAGCAGCCACAGCACGGACCCGGTGGTACCGAGCTCGGTGGCCGTCCAGGCGACCAGGCCGTAGCCGAGGGCGAGCGTCAGCGGGCCGCCTGCCACGGTCTTGGCGGTGACCTTGGCGGCGAACCGCGCCGAGACGATCGAGGCCCCGAAGTAGCCCGCGCCCACCGCCAGGAAGACCAGACCGGACTCCAGGGGCGACAGTGACCTGCCGGACTGTAGGTACAGGGCCAGGATGAAGAAGAAGGAGCCCATGGCGAGGAAGTAGACCACCGTGGCGGCGAGCCCCACGGAGAAGACCCTCGCCCTGAACAGCACCGGCTCGATCAGCGGCCCCCGGCCGGCGGCGGCTCGCCTGCGCAGGTGCAGCACGGTCAGCGCCAGCAGCACGACGGCGCCCGCCAGGCACTCCCAGACCCACACCGGCCAGTCGCGCGACTGCCCCTCCACGAGCGCGTACACGATGAGCCCCAGGGCCGCCGTGATCAGCACGGCTCCGGTCAGGTCGAGTCGCGCGCCACCCGTGCCGCGCGACTCGGGAACCGTGCGGCGGACGAAGGCGAGGCAGGCCAGGCAGAGCGGAACGTTGATCAGGAAGATCGTCCGCCAGCTCAGTCCTGCCACGTCGATGGTGATCAGGGCACCGCCGATGAACTGCCCGAAGACGCCGGCGAGTCCGATCACCAGGCCGTAGACATTGAAGGCGCGGTCGCGGGCGGCGCCGGTGTAGACCGTGCCGATGATGCCGAGAACCTGAGGCACCATCAGGGCCGCGGAGGCGCCCTGCGCGATGCGGGCAACGATCAGGACGTCGACGCTCTGCGCGAGGGAGCACCCCGCGGACGCGAGCATGAACAGCGTCATGCCCAGGACGAACATGCGGCGCCGGCCGTAGATGTCACCCAGCCGACCGCCGGTGATCAGACCCGCCGTGAAGGCGACCCCGTACCCGACGACGATCAACTGGGCCTCGGTCGAACCGGCGTGCAGGTCCGTCCGGATGGCGGGGACGGCCACATTGGCGATGAAGAAGTCGAGAACGGTGATGAAGGTTCCCACCAGCACCACCACAAGGGCACCGGGCGAGGGGACGCCGGTCTCTGCCGGGGGTCCCGCTTCACGCTCCTCGACGGCGGCGCGCGGGCTTGCTTCTGAAGTCATTCCGACTGCTCTCCTGTGTTGTTCATCGGGTTCTTGTGTCACCAGGTCACCGGCAGGTGCGTCACACCGTGGAAGACGGTGCCTCTGCGGAAAACCGTCTTCGGGTCGGCCGCCGAGCGGAGGTCCGGGAAGCGCCGCAGCAGGGTCCGCAGGGACAGCTCCATCTCCAGGCGCGCGAGCGGGGCACCCTGGCAGTAGTGCGGGCCGTATCCCCACTGGAGGTGCCCGCTGGTGTCCCGGTGCGGGTCGATCCTTCCGGGACAGGCGAACACCGACTCGTCGTGATTGCCCGCGGGCACCGAGATGACCACCGCGTCTCCCTTGGCGACGGCCACCCCGCCGAGGTCGAGATCCTCCAGCGCCTGCCTGACCATCGCGTCCTGCGAGATGGACCAGTAGCGCATCGACTCCTCGATGTAGTTCGGTACGAGGGCCCCGTCGTCGGCCGCCACCTGGGCGCGCAGCGTGTCGTCACGCAGCAGGCCCAGAATGTTCAGGGCGATCTGGTTGGTGGTCGTCTCGTGCCCGGCCACCAGTACCAGCCGGGCGATCCCGACCAGCTCGTCCAGGGAGATCGCACCGGTCGCGTAGTGCTGCGCGGCCAGCCGGCTGATCAGATCGTCCCCGGGGGTCCGCAGTTTGTGCCGCGCCAGCTCCGCGAGATAGTCGGACATCTCCGTGAACGCGACGTAGGACACCGCCGGGCTCTCCTGGGAGATGGTGGTCCGGGTCTTCTCGATGAAGAACGCGGAGTCCTCCTCCGGCACGCCCAGCAGCCGGGCGATCACCAGTGTCGGCAGGGTCCGTGAGAACACCGCATGCAGGTCGGCGGGTTGCGGGAGCCCGGCCAGTTCGTCCAGCAGTTCATCGATCAGCCGCTGGACCGGTTCCCGCAGCCTCCGTACCCGGCGCGCGGTGAACTCGGTCTGGATCATTCCGCGCAGCCTGGCGTGCTCGGGGTCGTCGAGGCGCAGGAACGAACTCGGGTTCTGGCCGGGCGGAATCTGGATACGCACCGGCGCCCCGGGCAGCGTCTCGTCCGCGCTGAGCCGGGGGTCCATCAACGCCTGGCGCACATCCGCGTACCGGGTCACCAGCCAGGCCCGCCGGGACTCGGCCGCGCCCTCCGGGATGCGCACAGGACAGGGTGGGGACTTGCGTAACTCGTGCAGGATGGGGGCTGGTTCACCGTCCTCCGTGCGGTGGAACGGCCAGTCCACCACGTCGGTCCGGGCGTCAAGTGACATGCAAACCCTCCGGAGACTAGGGAATTTGACCTTCCATTTACCTTGGCAGGGCGCGCTGACACGGCGCTGACCTCGGGCTGACGGGCGTCGGCAGTCCTTCGTCCGGTGCGCTGCTAGTCCAGGAACGCCGCCTCTATCCACCGGCGTACGCCGCGGGGGCGCATGCGGTGCAGTCGGCCGACGGTGTCGGCGACCTGGCGGGGGCCGCCGGCAGAGAGGAACTTCTCCTGGACCAGCTCGGAGTGGCGGGAGCGGGTGTCCGGACCCGCCGCGCCCACCGGAATCAGGCGGGAGCGGGACACCGTACGGCCGTCCGCCAGCCGGACGGTGACCCGGGCGCCGGTGGCCTTGGTGGAGCGGGAGAAGTCCCGGCCGGCCGCCTCGATCGGACCGAGCAGTTCGACCAGTTCCTCGCCGCCGAAGCCGCGCAGCCAGGGCACGGCCAACGGGCCCGCCTCGCGTACCGCCTCGCCGAACGGAGCGTCGGACAGGAAGAGTTCACGTGTCATCCGGGTGTCGTGCTCCAGGCGCACCCGGCTCGCCAGTGACCAGCGCGCGGGGTCGTCCAGGTGGGGCGGGGAGAAGTCGTCCACCGAGAAGTCGCCGGTCAGCAGGGTGGTGGCGACCGGGTAGGGCACGTCGAGCACCAGCGCGCCGAGCGGTGAGCTGGGGCCATTGACGTACGGGGCGGCGCGCTCCCCCGCGAACAGCGTGTACAGGGAGGCCTCCACGACGATCTCCGTCACGTCGTCCGGGCGTATCGGACCCAGCTCCTTGTGGATCTCGGCGGCGCAGTCCACCGCCGCGTCGATGCCGGGACCACCGGGGTGCATCTTGAAGGAGAGGGTGTCGGTGTGCCAGCGGCTGCCGAGCCCCTTCGCCACGGCCTGGGGCAGCGGCACCGTCGCGAACCGGGCCAGGAATCCATCGGGGTGTTCGATGATGTCGGGCGCGCCACGCAGCCCGGCGGCCGCGGCGTCACAGGCGTCCATCGCGGTCCGTACCGGCGTGAAGGTGTTGAACAGCCGGGCGTCACTGGCCAGAAAGGCGCGCATCAGCGGCCAGTTGGGCATGGCGAAGGCCAGCCCGAAGGCGTTCTCCCACTGGTCGGCGGGCGCCCGGTCGCAGTGCAGCCGGCCGGCCACCGCGCCGGCGAGATGGGTGTGCACCGCGCTCTGCCCGCGCAACGGGCCCAGCGTCGCCGAGGCGGTGATACGCGCCGCGCACTCGTTGGCCGCCACGACGGCGGTCAGGAAGGAGAGGCCGTCGAGCTGCCGTGCATAGGCGAAGGCGAGCGGCACCGCGACCGTGGAGTTGGACAGGTGCCCGGCATAGGCGGTGTCGTCGAGGTTGAGCCAGGAGCCGAGGGCGGCGAAGACACCCGCCGCGCCCCTCGGGTCGCGCTGCATGGGGTGGCCGAACGCGGCCACCAGCCTGCGGCCCAGCGGGTGTTCGAGGCCGGCGCGGATGGAGGCGATCTGGGACAGCACCTGGCTGGCCGCGAGCTTCAGCACGCGGCACGGGACGTCTTCGGGGCGAAGGGTCGCGGCCCAGTGGGACAGTTCGCGCAGCGAGGTGTCCGTGGGGGCCGGGGAGCGGGCGGGGCGTGTCGGTTCCCATCCCTCGCACAGGGCTCGGGCCACGCTCTCGGCGAGTACAGCCGTCATGGTGCGACGCACCTTGCCTTTCCATACCGGTGCCTGCCTGTCCGTACCGGTGTGCCTGTCCGTGTCGGTGTGCCTGCCGGTGTCGGCGGACGCGTACGGCGGAGGCCCACCGGTCGCCCCCGGTGGATGCCCCCGCCGCACACGCCGATCAGGCGCCGGGAACCTTGTCGAGGAACCCGTAGACGCCCGTGATGCGGCCGTCGTCGCCGGTGACCAGGACGTCGAAGCCGATCGCGATGGGCTCGGCGCCCGGCTCGGTGACCAGGCCCCACTGGAAGCGGGCCAGGTTGTGGTGGGTGTCGATCGCGCCGTGCAGCTCGAAGGAGAGGCCCTGGAACTGGTCGCGGGCGCCGGTGATGACGGCGCCGACACCTTCGTGGCCCTCGACCGCGGCGAGCGGGTCGACGTACGGGGCGCCCGCGGTGAAGAGCTCGGCGATGGTCGCCGCGCGCTTGTCCGCGTCCGCCTCGTTCCAGATGGCGAGGTACTGGGTGACGGTGTTGGTGAGGTCGCTCACGATGTCTCCTTGTGTTCGTTGCGGGTGGGCCGACATGCCGTCAGATCAGTTCGGCGCGCCGGGGGTCGGGGGGGTCGGCCGGGGCCCAGACGGCGAGCGCGGCGGGCAGCACCTCGAAGGTCGCCGACGAACCGATGCCGTGCTGGTACTCGCCGTCGTGCTCCAGGGGCAGCCGGTGGCCGTCGGTGCGTTCGACGGTGATGGTGCGGCCGCGCGCGTACACCGTCGCCGGATGCCGCATGTGGTCGGCGTTCAGCGTCAGCCCCGGCACCTGGGTGGCCGGTACGCCGTCGCCGATGACGCAGACGTCGAGCAGCCCGTCGTCGAGCAGCGAGTCGGGCAGGACGAGGAAGCGGCCGCCGCGGTAGCGTCCGCCGCCGACGTTGGCCAGGACGGTCGGGCCCTCGTGCACCACACGTCCGTCGACGGTGACGCGGCCCGGGTAGGGCACGTACCCGGCCGCCGTCTCGGCGAACGCGCGGGCGTACCGTTCCCGGCCGGTCAGCGGTATGTCCCGGGCCGTGATCAGCGCGTCCGCGATCACGCCGGAGCAGGCGCCGAGATACACGTGCTGCCGGGTTTCGGCGAGGCGGGCCAGGTCCAGCCGGCGCAGCCGGGCGCTGCCGCCCACGCCCGAGTCGGTGAGGATCGCTTTGAGGGACTCGGTCCAGGGGCGCTCGCCCCAGAGCATCTTGTAGCCGGAGTTCCCGGTGCCGCCGGGCACCACGGCGAGCGCGGCACGCCCGGCGGCGCCGGCCATCCCCTGGATCGCCTCGCGGACGGTGCCGTCGCCGCCGATGACCACGATCAGGCCGGGGGCGCGGCTGGGCCGTTCGAGGGCGCGGCGTACGGCGACGGTGGCGTCCCCCGGTGCCGTGGTCAGGTGGACCTCGGTGCCCTCCAGGTAGGAGGCGCACAACTCGGCGACCTCACCGACCAGTTGAGGGCTGTGGCTGCCGGAGGCGGGGTTGGCCAGGACGAGGGCGCGGAGGGGGCCGGGTACTGCGGCGCTGGCTGCCATGGCAGGCGTACTCCTCGTTTTCTCGGGGGCGCCGGGCGGTCATCGAGCGGGCTCGGGCGGGGTCCGGGCCGGGCTCGGACGGGGCCCGGACGCGACGGGGCCGGGCTCGGACGTGACCGGGCCGGACCGGCTCGGGGACGGCACTCACGACTGTGACAGGACGTACTGACGTGACTCTGACGCGCGACTGACGACTGTCCCGGGGCGGCGGCGGAGGCGGTCGGGGTGGACGGGCGAAGACCGTGTTGCGGGGTTTTCGCGCCCGCCGGCCCCTGCCCGGTCCCGTCCCCGGGGCTCCGCTCCGGACCCGAGTGCTCAGTACGTCGGTGTCTGGATCAGGCGTTGGAGCCGCTGGGCGAAGTGCGTGGTGACGGACTGGGCGTGGCTGTCGATGAAGAAGTGGCCGCCGGGGTACTCGCTGTGGCCCAGGTACCCGGGACTGCGCCCGGCCCAGTGCGTCATGGCGTCCGGGTGCTCCTGGAGCGGGTCGGACCTGCCGCCGTAGGAGGCGAGCGGGCAGCGGACCGCCGCCCCGTCGTCGACGTACTGCGCGGCGACCCTGAGGTCCGCGCGCAGCGCCGGTACGACCAGCGCGAGCATTTCCGGGTTGTCGTAGATCTCGGAGGGGAACGAGCCCAACTTCTTGATCCACTCGACCATTTCGGCCTGCGGCATCCGGCTCTGCTCCTCGGTCGGCTGGAAGAAGCCCTCGGGTGACCAGCCGGACATGCCGACCATGATCGGCGAGGGCCCGCCCTCCGCCTCCAGACGGATGGTCAGCCGGAAGGCGAGCTGGGCTCCGAGGCAGTGCCCGAAGAACGCGAACGGCCGGTGGTCCAGGTCGTCGAGCACGGCGTCGTGCAGGGCGTCGAGCAGCGGGTCCCAGTCCTCGTACGTCTCCTCGTCACGACGGTTGTGGCGGCCCGGCAGGGTGATGGCCTGCGGGGCGATGTCGGTCGGGAGCAGGCTCTCCCAGTCGCGGTAGATGATGGCGCCGCTGCCCGCGTGCGGCAGCAGGAACAGTCGTACGGAGGCTTCCGGGGAGGGCTCCACGGGGTGGAACCACTGGCCGGCGCGGGACATCTCCTGGCCTATGGCGCTGACACTGGGGCTGGTCACGACTGAGCTCCTCCAACGGTGATGGCCTGGCCGAGTGCGCGTACCGCGGGGAGCAGCACCTCGGCGATTTCCTTCAACTGCGGTTGCGGGTCGAGCGATCCGACCCGGATGACGAGGTGCCGGGCGCCGGCGCGGACATAACCGCCGAGCCACTCGGCACAGCTCTCGGCGCTGCCCCAGCCGTAGGCCTGGAGGGCCGACATCTGCTCCAGGGAGCGTCCGTAGTAGTGGGTGATGTAGTGCTCCAGCTCGGCCTTGGCGGCGGCGCGGTCGTGGTTGACGGTGACCGTCGCGTACAGCGCGGGGGTCACCGCGTCCGGGCCGCGGCCCGCTTCCTCGGCGAGCTCGGCGATGCGCCGCCGGGCCCTGCCGTACGCCTCGGCGTCCGGCAGGAACGGCAGCCAGCCGTCGTATCGGGTGGCCACCCGGGCGAGCACCTTCGGTGTGTCGCTGCCGGCCAGCCACAGGGGCGGACCGCCCGCGGTGGCGGGCGCGGGCAGCCGGTCGAGGCGTTCGGCCTGCCAGTACTTGCCCTGGAAGTCCGTGGGCCGGCCCGCTTCGCCCGCCCGCCACGCCGTGCGCCACAGGTCGGCGATCTCGTCGAGACGGCCGACGCGCCCGGCGAAGGAGGCGCCGACCGAGGCGAACTCCTGCTCCGTCTCCGGCATCGGAAAGCCGGAGCCGAGGCCGAGGACCAGCCGGTCCGCGGCGACATGGCCGAGGCTGGCGACCATGTTGGCGCCGATCAGTGGGTGGCGCAGGGCGGGAGTGAGCGCGGCGGTGCCCACGGTGATCCGCTCCGTGGCGGCGGCCGCCGCGGCGAGGACGACGAGCGGGTCGAGGCGGGGGCGGGCGGTCAGGGAGTCGCCCGCCCACAGCGAGTCGAAGCCGAGGCGCTCCGCCTCGCGGGCGAATTCCAGGAGGGGGGCCGCGGCGAAGGTGCCGTTGATGGCCTGCTCCCGGGTGGGGAGCAGGACGCCGATGCGCAGCTGCCGCGTCGGCTGCGGACCGTGCGTGGCCGGCGGCGCCCACGCGGCGGAGCCGTGTTCGTCGCGGCCCAGCGCCCCTGAGGGGGCGTGTCCCGTCTGCCGGAGTGACATGGAGTGCTCCTTAAAGGGGTCGGGCCAACTCCTCGCGCACCGCGCGGCGCAGGATCTTGCCCGTGGGGTTGCGGGGCAGCGTCTCCACGAAGTGGTACGCGCCCGGAATCTTGTAGTCGGCGAGGTGGCCGCGCAGCGACAGCAAGAGTTCGCGCGGGGTGGCGCGGGCTCCGGGGCGCAGCACGACGCAGGCGTGCACGGCCTCGCCCCACTGCTGATCGGGAAGGCCCACGACGGCGGCGTCCGCGACGGACGGGTGGGCGGCGAGGGCCTTTTCGACCTCGGCCGGGTAGATGTTCTGCCCGGCGACGATGATCGTGTCGTTCATGCGGTCGCACAGGTGGAGATAGCCGTGCTCGTCGAGGTATCCGGCGTCGCCCATGTACAGCCACTCCCCCACCAGCGTCCTGCCGGTGGCCTCCGGCAGGTTCCAGTAGCCGAGCATCCGGGAGGGGGCGCGCACACAGATCTGGCCGATGGCACCGGGTGGCAGCTCGGCTCCGTCCGGGCCGATCACCTTGATCTCGTTGCCGGGACAGGGCAGGCCGACCGACTCCAGGACCGTGCTGCCGGGGTGGTGCGCCGCGGGCGGCAGGCACACGGCGACGCTCCCGGTCTCCGTGCTGGCGTAGATCTGCGCGAACTCGCAGGCGAACGTCTCCAGGCACCGCTTCAGCAGCGTCTCGGACATCGGCGCCGCCCCGTACGCGATCTTGCGCAGGGAGGTGAAGGCCTCGGGCCCGGCGCCTCGTTCGGCCGCCATCGCCTGGAGCATGGCGGGCGCGGCGAAGGTGGTGGTGACGCCGTAGGTACGGATCAGCCGCACCGCCTCCTGCGGGTCGAACTGCGGCATGACGACGCTGGTGCCACCGGCGTTGAAGGTGTGCATGAACCAGCCGATGCCCGCGATGCCGAAGCCCGGCAGTGAGATGAGGCTGATGTCGTCGGGCAGCCAGTCGATCCACGCGACACCGTGCTCGCGCATGGCGGCCGGCAGGGTGAAGAAGCTGCGGTGGGCGAGTACGGCGCCCTTGGGCAGTCCGGTCGTCCCGCTGGTGTAGATCTGCACGACCGCGTCGTCGGGCTCCGCGGCCTGTGCCGGGTCGGTGTCCGGCCGGTCCGCGTACCAGGCGGGCAGCCCGGTGCCGCGGGCCGGTTCGCCGTCGCTGTCCATGCCGTCGGTCCGGATCACCGTGTGCAGGGCGGGCAGCTGCGGGCGGACCTTTTCGAGGGTGTCCCAGAACTCGTCGTCGACGAAGACCAGGGACGCGCCCGAGTCCCGCAGGATGTGGTCCACCTCGTACGGGGTGAGCCGCCAGTTGACCGGGACCAGGACCGCGCCCACCTTGGCGCAGGCGAGGATCACGAGGTAGTAGTTCTCCGACTCACGGCCCAGGTAGGCGACCCGGTCGCCGCGCCCCACGCCCTGGGCGCGCAGCGCGTGCGCGGCCCGGTTGCTGTCCCGGTGCAGCTTCGTGTACGTCGTGACGCGGTCCTCGCAGATGATCGCCGCGTGGTCGGGGCGGCTCCCGGCGTGTGCCCGGGAGGTGTGGGTGAGCGTCCAGTTCGCGTTCGGTGCGGTGGTCCTCGGCGCGGTGGTCTTGGGTGCGGTGGTCATGGCGTCCTCCCTTCGTCTTCGTCCGTCATGCCGCGGGCACCGGGCAGAGCAGCCCGTCCAGGAAGTCGGTGAGCTGCCGTACGGTCGGATGGTCGAAGGTGAGGGAGGCCGGCAGCGGCAGCCGGAACACCCGCTCCAGACCGGACTTCACGTTCATCGCCATCAGCGAGTCCAGACCGAGCGAGACGAACTCGGCCGTCGGGTCCAGCTCGTCGTCGGCCGCCAGGTGCAGCGCGGCGGCGACCGTCTCGCGGACCACCCCGCCGATCAGGGCCGTACGCTCCGGCTTCGGCAGGCCAGCCAGCGCGGCGAGGTCGAGCCCGCCGTCCTCCGCCTCCTCCCGTCGGGCGAGGCGGTCGTAGAACTGGTCGCCGGTCGCACTGCCGGCGACATACCGGTCCCAGTCGAACTCGCCCACCACCCGCTGGGTGCGCGGCCGCCCCCACAGCCGGGCCAGCGTGTCCAGGGCCCTGGTCGGGGAGAAGAAGCGGACGCCGCTGCGTTCGATCTCCCGGCTGAGGTACTCCTCCAGGCGGGCGGACATGCCGACCCTGGCCCAGGCGCCCCAGTTGACCGAGAGCCCGGGCAGCCCCTGGCGGGTGCGCCACTCGGCGAGGCTGTCGAGGGCGGCGCTGGCGGCGGCGTAGTGCCCCTGGGTCGCGCCGCCCAGGACGGAGGCTATCGACGAGTACGTCACGAAGAACTCCAGCTCCGGGAAGGAGTCCTGGGCGGCCTCGTGCAGCAGCCAGCCGCCGTAGGCCTTCGCGGCGAGCTGGTCGTCGATGGACTCCCAGGTCAGTTCGGCGATCAGTTTCTTGTCGTAGGACCCGGCGGCGTGCACGATGCCGCCGAGCGGATACGGTCCCGCCGCCACCTCGCGGACCAGCCTGCCGACGTCCCCGGGACGGCTCACATCGGCGCGTACGACGGCGAGTTCGGCGTCCTGGGCCAGCTCGGCCAGCACCGGCGCGGCCTCTTCGGTGGGCCGTCCGCTGCGGCTGACGAGTGTCAGATGCCGGGCACCGAGCGCGACCAGCTTGCGCGCGGTGACCAGCCCGAGACCACCGAGACCACCGGTGATCAGGTACGTACGGTCGGGCCGGACGCCGGCGCCCGAGGGCTGCGACGTGCCGTCGCCGGACGGCTCGGGCGCGCGGTCGCCCGACAGGTCGACCCAGACCTCCGGGACCGGGCCCGCGGCGGCGGTGCGCAGAGCCTCGCCCGTCTCGTCGAGGCGGAAGTGCCGTGCGCTGTCGGCCGGTTGCCATTGCGGGGCGAGGGCCACCGTCGCCGCGGGGACGGTGAGGGTGGAGCGCAGGGTGCCCTGGTGGCGTACCAGGACCTCGTCTCCGACGGCGAACCCCGACCGCTCCCCGGCCTCGGCCACCGTGCCGTGGGCGAGCGCGCCGAGCACCGGCGGGGGTTCCTCCTCCTCGCGCTCGGCGCGGCCGGTGTCCAGGGCGGTGCGCGCGTCCTCGGCGGTGAGGGCGACGGCGCGCACCCGTACCTGGACCTCGTCACCGCGCGGCGCCCGGTCCTGGGCGGGCACGAGGGCCAGGTCGGAGAGGTCGCCGGACTCGGGCGCGCGCAGTTCGAAGCCGCCGGGCCAGGTGCGCGTGGCGTCACCGGCCAACAGCCTGCGTACATAGCGGCCTTCCGGCCGGAGTGCGACCTGGTACTCGCCGGGGACCTCCGCGCGCCACTCGTCGAGCAGGGCCGCGCGGCCGGTGCCCGGGGCGAGGTCGACGAGGCTCGCCCGGTACTGCGGGTACTCGGTGAGCAGCACCCTCCCGAAGCCCCACAGGGTGGCGGCGGCGAGGTGCCCGCCGTCGCCGGGCCGGTCGCCCGGCAGCGCCTGGGCCCCCTCGGTGACCAGCCACAGCCGCGGCGGCCTGGGCCGCGCGGCGGCGTCCAACGCGGCCATCAGCGCGAGCAGTTCGCGATAGTTGTCCTCGCACTCCGCGCGCAGCCGTGCCACGGACATCGCACCGTCGCTGCCGCGCCAGACCCGGCAGATGTCGGTGACCGACGGATCCTCAAGGGCTGCCTTGAGATCGTCCGTGTCCGCGATCCGTGTCACCTGGATACCGGGCGCCGCGGCCAGGTCGTCGGCGCTGCTGCCGGGCTCCGGGGCGAGCAACAGGACATGACGGGCGCCGGCGGTGTCGGAGGCGGTCGGCAGCGCGCGGCGTACCCAGCCCGGGCGGTGCAGGAACTGGCGTCGGCCGACCCGGCCTTCGGGGCGGGCGAGTTCGACGCCGAGGAGTTCGGTGACGGGGCTGCCGCCCTCCAGCAGGAGGACGTCGGCGACGCGGCGGTCCTGGTCCCCGTGGACGCGGGCGAGCACCCGCAGCCGCTCGCCACGCGGTTTCCTGAAGTGGCGTACCGAGGCGATCCGGCGGACCGCGAACACCGGTCCCTCGGGGTCGAGCACGACGGCGGCCTGTACGGCGGCCTCCAGCAGCTCCGCCGGCACGTACTCGACCGCGTTGGCGTCCCGTCCGGTCAACTCCCCGGTGACCAGGCCGCCTTCGTGGCGCGAGGCGCGCAGCAGCAGCCGCATGCGCGACCCGTGCGGGCGGCCGACCGAGGCGAGGTCGGTGTAGATGTCCTCGTCGTCGATCTCCTGCCCGGCGGGCGGCAGCGCGGCGTCCAGCTCCGCGAGCTCCGAGACGGGCACGACCGGTTCCCGCTCGCCGGCGATCCTGGCGGTGGCGTGCAGGTCCTCCTCGCCACCGACGAGGGTGAAGATCTCCACGTCGGCTCCGCCCTCGGCGCGGGGCCGCAGGCGGGTGGTCAGGGCCACGGTGGTCTCGGCGGGCACGTGCAGCGGTGCGAGCAGCCGCAGCTCGTGGATCGCGGCGCGGGTGTGCCCCCAGGCCGCGTCCTGGAGGGCCAGCAGCAGGTCGATGTACGCGCCCGCGGGCAGCGTCGTCCGTTCCCCGTCGCCGAGATCGGCGAGCGCGCCCAGGCCCTCGGCGGTGAACTCGGCCGTGAACTCCCTTACCCCGCTGGCGAACCGCTCCTCCGTGCCGAGCAGCAGATGGCGGGCCGCGCCGCCCGAGGCGCCCTTGCGGTTCGGGCTGACGGAGGGCAGCCAGTACCGCTTGCGCTGGAAGGCGTAGGGGGGCAGGGGCGTCCTGGCCGGGGTGATCCGTCCCGCGTGGTAGGCCGTCCAGGTCACCGGCAGCCCGGCGGCGTAGTACGCGGCGAGCGCGGTCAGCGTGGTGTCGCCCGCGCGGTCGCGGCGCCGCAGGCTCGCCAGCCACAGGTGGTCCTCGGCGTTCAGGCAGCGCTGGGCGAGCGCGGTCAGCGCGGTCGAGGGGCCGATCTCGATCAGGGCGTGCCGGCCGCGCTGGGCCACCGCCCGGATGCCGGCCAGGAACTGCACCGGCTCACCGATGTGGCGCACCCAGTAGTCGGGGTTGCCGATCTCCGCGAACCGGCCGAGCCGCCCGGTGACGTTGGAGATCAGGCTGATGGACGGTTCGTGGAAGGTGATGCCGTCCAGGGCGGCGCGGAAGTCGTCGTACACCTCGGCCATCAGCGGCGAGTGGAAGGCGTGCGAGACGGCCAGCCGGTCGACCCGCACGCCCCGCTCCCGCAGCTCTGCCAGTACCTGCTCCAGGGCGGCCGTGCCGCCGGAGATCACTGCCTGGTCAGGGGCGTTGATGCCGGCCAGGGTGAGGTCCGGGTGGGCGGCCAGGAGTGGTTCGACCTCCTCGGCGGGGGCGGAGACCGCGGCCATCGAGCCCTCGGCGCGCACCGCCTGCATCAGCCGTGCCCGGGCCGCGACCAGCGTCACGGCGTCCGGAAGGCTGAAGAGTCCGGCCACCGCGGCAGCCACCACCTCGCCGATGCTGTGCCCGATGAGCACGTTCGGACGGATGCCCCAGGACATCCACAGCCGGGCGAGCGCGTATTCCAGGGTGAACAGGGCGGGCTGGGTGTACTCGGTGCGGTCGATGGCCTCCGGGTCGGCGGCGGTACCGAGCACCAGTTCACGGACCGAGCGGCCGAGGTGGGGCGCGAACAGCCGGTCGCACTCGTCCACCTGGTCGCGGAAGAACGGGAACCCCTCGTACAGCGCGGCGCCCATGCCCGCGTACTGCGAGCCCTGGCCGCTGAACATGAACGCGGTCTTGCGGATGCCGGACGGTCCCTCGTGGTCGGTGTCCACGGCCTTCGTCAGGAGCGTGTCGAGGGCGGCGCGGTCGGCGACCGGTCCGGCGATCCGGTACGGGTGGTGGGCGCGGGCGACGTTTGTGGTGTAGCAGAGCGCGTCCACCGCGGCGCCGGGCCGCTCGGACACGAACTTGCGGTAGGACTCGGCCTGTTCGCGCAGGGCGGCGGCGCTCTTCGCGGAGAGCGTGAACACCGGGGACGCGGGGGATTCCCCCTCCGCGCGGGCTTCCCCGTCCGCGGCCGTTTCCCCGTCCGCGGCCGTATCCCCGTCCGCGGCCGTTTCGGACAGGGCGGGCGCCGGGGACTGTTCCAGGACCACCGCGCCGATGGTGCCCGCGAAGCCGAAGCTGTTGACCACCGCGCGGCGGACCTCGGCCGGCCACGGCTCGCAGTCGGTGGGCACGCGCACCGGGTACAGGTCCCAGGGGATGCGCCCGGAGGGCGTGTTGAGGTTGAGGTGCGGGTAGACGGTCGCGGACCTGAGCTGGAGCACCGTCTTGATGACTCCGACGATGCCGGACGCCGGCTCCATGTGGCCCAGGTTGGTCTTCACCGAGCCGACGAGCAGCGGGGCGTCCTTGGTGTGCGAGGTGGCGAAGGCGTCGCCGATCGCCCCGAACTCGATGGGGTCGCCGAGCGGGGTGCCGGTGCCGTGCGCCTCCACGTACTGGATGTCCTCGGGCGCGAGGCGGGCCGCGGCCAGCGCGCCGCGGATGACCTTCTCCTGGGCGGGGCCGTTGGGCACGGTCAGGCCCGCGCTGTCGCCGTCCTGTCCGACGGCGGTGCCGCGGACCAGCGCGAGGACGGTGTCGCCGTCCCGGGTGGCGTCGCTCAGCCGCTTCAGGACGACGACACCGCAGCCCTCGGCGCGCGCGTAGCCGTCGGCGGACTCGTCGAAGGTCTTGCACTGCCCGTCGGGGGACAGCATCTGCGCGTTGGAGAACATCACCGGTATTCGGGGGTGGTGCAGGGCGTTGACGCCGCCGCACAGCGCGATGTCGCTCTCGCCGGCGCGCAGCCCCTGCACCGCGAGGTGCAGGGCGACCAGCGAGGACGAGCAGGCCGTGTCGATGCTCATGCTCGGACCGCGCCAGCCCAGGAAGTAGGAGAGCCGGCCCGACAGCGGGAACATGGTGATGCCGGAGGCGAGATGGCCGTCCAGCTCCTCGTACGGCAGTGAGTCCAGCTCCAGCGCGTAGTCGATGGAACTGGCGCCGATGTACACGCCGCCGTTGCCGCGGCGCAGGGGTGTCGGGTCGATGTTGGCGTGCTCCAGCGCCTGCCAGGCCGTTTCCAGCAGCATCCGCTGCTGGGGGTCCATGTACTGGGCCTCTTTCGGGGAGATATTGAAGAATGCGGCGTCGAAGAGGTCGATACGGTCGAGGAAACCGCCACCGGACGTATGGATCTTCCCCTTTTCGTCGGGGCTCTGCGGGGTGAACGCGGCGACGTCCCAACGGTCTTCGGGGATCGGGCCGATTCCGCTGCGGCCCTCACGCAGGAATGCGTCGAACTCCTCCGGCGTGTCACTGCCGCCGGGGAATCGCAGACCGATTCCGACGATCGCGATCGGCTCGGGGGCCGGGTCCGTCCCGGATTCCGTAGGCGGCATGGAGCAACTCCTTCTGTCCTGGGCCTGGTTGATCAGCGGGAGGGCGAAGTGGCCAGGGCGTCGGCCAGGTAGTCCACGAGGTAGGCGACCGTCGGCTCGTTGAACAGCACGTTCGCGTTGATAGACAGATCGAGGAGCTGCTCCAGGTTCTGCCGTATCTCGGTCAGTCGCAGTGAGGTGAGACCGAGGTCGAAATAGCTGATGTCGAGCGGAAGGTCTTCCGACTCGTCCATGAGGAGAACTGACTTGAACCTCTTCAGGACCAGCGTCTCTATTTCCTCGGCGAGTTCGTTCCGCGGCAGCTCTCGGAGCCGCTGGAGCGTCGTGTCGGTGGATGACATGGCCGCCATGCAAACAGCAGCGGCTGACATCCCGCTGACAGCCTGCGGGAAGTTGGCTGGATCAGTCCGGTGTCAGCGGCGAGTCAGATTCGGCTGCCACGATCGAGTTGCTTCGAAAGGCAATTAACCGAAAAGCGGGCCGGGATCGGACGGCCACGCGAACCGGAAGAGAACCGCCCGGAAATATCCCCAAGGAAAGCTCGGAAGGGCTGATGATGCTTCACGGAGCTGCGCAGGAAGAAAGTGCTCCGGCACATTCCGGATTCAGGAGCTACGACCTCTATATCGCGGGCAAGGATGTCGCCGGTGCCGGATGGGTCTACACCGTCAGCGGACGATCCCTGCTGGAAGACGTGTTCACCAGTGTGAGCCTCAAACGCCAGCTGGAGCAGGACCCGGAGTCCGAGGCGGCCCAGCACCCCTATGTGGTGGGCCGTTGCGCGATCGCCGACGACAACGCCATCGACATGGCGACGCAGGCCGCCGCGGCCGCCGCCTCGGACTGGGCGGCCGTTCCGCTGGAGCGGCGGATGCGCCTGGGCACCCGGTTCAGGGAGGAACTCCTCAAGCACCAGGACGAGTTCCTCGAGATGCTGGTCGCCGAGTCGCACCCGGTGAAGCTGGCCCGCTGGGAACTCAGCTGCCTGCTTCAGATCTACGCCCCGGGAAGCCTGCGCTGGTACACGAAGCAGATGCGGGTCGAGAAGGAGTACGCGGGCCGCAAGCTGATTCTGCACCGCCAGCCCGACGGCGTGGTGGCGTTCAACCCCCCGCAGAACGCCCCGCTGCCCAGTGCCGCCCTCTCGGTACTGGCGCTGATGGCCGGCAACGCCGTCATCGTCAGGGCACCGCGCAGTATCGCGCTGAGCACCATGTGGCTGCTGCGCGACATCGTTGCCCCGCTGCTGGAGGAACTGGACGCGCCGCCCGGTGTGCTCAACGCGGTGTGCAGCAACCCCAAGCAGACCATGGACCGCTGGATCACCGACCCGCTGATCGACGACATCTTCTACATCGGCGGCAGCCAGGAGGGCCTGCGCTTCGAGCAGCAGTGCGTCGCGCACGGCAAGAAGCCCATCCTGGAACTGGCCGGCAACGACGGCATCGTGGTGTGGAAGGACGCCGACGTGAAGTGGGCGGCCGAGGCCGTCACCGAGTCCTTCTTCGGCTCCGGCCAGATCTGCATGGTGCCCAACTATGTGCTGGTCCACCCGGACATCGCCGACGCGCTCATCGCCGAGGTGAAGGAGCAGGTCAAGGCGATCCGGCCGGGTCTGCCCGAGGAGGAGGACGTCCTGCTGTCGCCGGTGCGCCGCAGTGAGCGCTTCTTCCGGCTGCTGCGCCAGGCACTCGACAACGGAGCCACCCTCGTCACCGGCGGCCGGCGCACCGAGGTCGACGGCACCCCCTCGGAAACCGGCGTCTTCCTCCAGCCCACCGTCCTGCGCGTGGACGGCCTGGACCGCGCCCGCACCTACGACGTCGTCCGCGAGGAGACCTTCTTCCCGCTCATCCCCGTCATCGTGCCGGAGCACGAGAACGACGACGCCCTGCTGGAGGCGTTCCTGCGGTTCGTCAACTCCAACGAATACGGGCTGCGCAACTCCCTGTGGTCCCGCTCCGACCACGTCATCGAGACCTTCGTCCGGCGCGTCGTCAACGGCGGTCTGCTGAAGGTGAACGACTCGCACATCGGCTTCCTGCCGTATCTGCCCAGCCACGGCGGCACCGGCCGCACCGGTGGTGCCTTCGGCGAGGCCAACTACCCGATGCTCAAGACCTCGCACGTCCAGGGAGTGAGCATCGCCCGCGACATCAGTCCCTACGACGCGGTCTTCGGCGCCTGAGGGCCCCACCGCCGTCCGTCCTCACCGGAGGTTTCCCCGTGCGTTCCCTCGATGCTGCTCGGGCCGTCTGCGAGCACTTCCATCCCGGTCTGATCAAGGAGCTGAAGGAGATCCCGTACGCCACACGGGAGCACCCCGGCAGCCCGGTGATCGACCTGTTCCGCATCCACAGCGGCGTCGGCCTGCTGATCCCCCAGAAGTACGGCGGTCACGGCGCCACCCCGCTGGAGGCGCTGCGCACACAGCTGGCGCTGGGCGCCGAGTCCCCCTCGCTGGTCGCGGCCGTCTCCATGCACCACTTCACCGCCGCCATGCTCTACTCCCTGGCCGTCAACGCCGGCCGGCTCACCGGCGCCCAGACCGAGTTGCTGCACCGGATCGTCCCCGAGCAGCAGGTCATGGGTTCCGGCTGGGCCGAGGGCCGCACCGCGCAGAACATCCTCACTCCCGGGGTGTCCGCCCGGCCGGTCCAGGGCGGCTATCTGCTGTCCGGCTCCAAGAAGCCGTGCAGCCTCTCGCGCTCGATGAGCCTGCTCACCGCGAGCATCGCCATCCACGGCGACGAAGGCGTCCCCGAGCTGGCACTCGCCCTGGTGCCCGCCGACGCGCCCGGCCTTTCCGTCCACCCGTTCTGGGGCAACGACCTGCTGGCGGGTGCGGAGAGCGACGAGGTGCGCCTCGAAGACGTGTTCGTACCGGCCGACATGGTCGTACGGGCCGGGGCGGACGACCCGCAGCGCCTGGACGACCTACAGACGGCCGGGTTCGTCTGGTTCGAGCTGCTCATCTCGGCCGGCTACGCGGGCGGTGCCGCGGCCCTCGTCGAGCAGGTCCTTGAGCGCGAGCGCGGCAGCGTCCAGGAACGGGCCGCCCTCGCCGTGGACCTGGAGGCCGCCCTCGCACTCCTCGAAGGGGTCGCGCGGGCGATCGGTCCCGAGCCGGGCGACGAGGAATCGGTGGCCCGCGTCCTGGTCGCCCGCTACGCCGTGCAGAACGCGCTGCCGGGGATCGCCTCCCGGGCCCTGGAGCTGCTCGGCGGTCTGGACTTCATCAGCGGTTCCGCGCACGCCCTGGCGGCGGCCGCCGTGCGCGCCCTCGCCTTCCATCCGCCGTCCCGGGGCGCCGCCGCCGAACCGCTGCTGCGCTACTTCGACGGCGGCCCGCTGGTGCTGGCCTGAGCGGACGCCCTGCTGTCGTGCCCCCGGTGACCGCTGAGCCACCGACCCCGTTCTTTGGAGTGAGATACCCATGACCGTGATCCAGGAGGCCCCGGCAGACACCGAGGCGGAGATCCTCGGCCTGTACCGGGCCCATCTGAGCAAGGGCCGGGCCACCCTCGCCGAACTCTTCGGCAGCCACATGGAGGTGGCGTCGGAAGGCGCCTGGCTCACCGCGAGCGACGGAGAACGCTTCCTCAACGCGGGCGGCTACGGCGTGTTCATCATGGGCGCCCGCCATCCCATCGTGATGGAGGAGGTGGAGCGCCAGCTGCGTACCCACCCCACCGCCACCCGCATCCTGCTCGAACCCACCGTGGCCCGCGCCGCCGAGGCGCTGGTCTCCGTGATGCCCGAGGGCCTGGACCGCGTGCACTTCGCGCTGTCCGGCGCGGAGGCGGTCGAGACCGGCCTCAAACTGGCCCGCGCGGGCGGCTACAAGCGGACCGTCTCGATGCACGGCGGCTACCACGGCAAGACGCTGGGCGCGCTGTCCGCCACCGCGAAGGACGTCTACCAGCGGCCGTTCAGGCCCCTGGTGCCCGACTTCCTGCATCTGCCGTTCGGCGACGCGGACGCCCTGGAGGCGGAGCTCGCCGCCCACCCGGGCGAGGTCTGCGTCATCCTCGAACCCATCCAGGGCGAGGGCGGCGTCATCATTCCGCCCCGGGGCTACCTCAAGCGCGTCGAGGAACTGGTCCGCGCCCACGACGGGTTCCTGATCCTCGACGAGGTGCAGTCCGGTTTCGGCCGGCTCGGCGAGTGGTGGGGAGCGGACATCGAGGGCGTGGTGCCCGACGTACTGCTCGCAGGCAAGGCGCTCGGCGGCGGCGTGCTGCCGGTCTCCGCGGCCATCGCGACGCGCAAGGCCTTCCGCCCCTTCGACAAGGACCCCTACGTCCACACCTCGACCTTCTCCGGCCAGCCGGTGCTGATGGCGGCGGTACGGGGCGCCATCCGGGCGGTTCAGGAGGAGCGGCTGGTCACCCGGGCCACCGACCTCGGGGCGGCGCTGCTGCCCCGGATCACCGAGATCGCCTACCGCAACATTCCCGAACTCGTCGTGGAGGTCCGCGGCCGAGGTCTGCTCATCGGGATCGAGCTCGTCGAGGCCGGCCTTGCGGGCGAGCTGCTGATCGAGCTCTTCAACCACGGTGTGGTCGCCAACCACTCCATGAACGGCAGCTCGGTGGTGCGGTTCACGCCGCCCGCCGTGCTCAGCGACACCGACGTGGAGTTCCTCCTCAACTCCTTCGACCTGGCCACCCGCGACCTCGTGCGCGGCGCGGCCACCATGCCGAAAGGCGGTAACTGATCGTGCGGCACGTCGAACTGGATGCCCTGATACCCGCGGAGCAGGCCGACGCGGTCTACGACTCCGTACGGCGCTGGGAGCGGTACCCGGACCTTGCGCCCCATGTGAACACGACCACGGTGCACGCCACCTACCCCGCTGAGAACGCCAGTTCCAGCTGGGAACTGCACTTCCGCAGCGGTCTGCTGCGCTGGACCGAGTCCGATGTCTTCGTGCCGGAGCAGGGCGAGATCCGCTTCGAGCAGACCGACGGCGACTTCGACTCCTTCGTCGGCACCTGGTCCCTGCTCCAGGACGGCGCGGATGTCGCCGTACGTTTCACCGCCGACTTCGACTTCGGTATCCCGAGCCTGGAGGGAATCCTCGACCCGATCGCCGAGCGGGTCATCAAGGAGACCGTCGCCTGGGCGCTGACCGGACTGTTCCCCGCCGTGCGGCTCCTGGGCGGCGTCGAGCTCACCACACCCGCCACCGTGGGGAGTTGACCGGCCATGGACCAGGCGAACCCCTTCGAGACACCAAGGACGTACTCGCTGCACCGGGCCGAGTACCTGGTGGGCCTCGCCGTCACCACCGGGCTGATCATCGCCCACTTCGGCGAGATCCGCTGGCTGCCGGCGATCGCGCTGTTCCTCTACATCGACCTGATCGGCTACATCCCCGGCGCGATCGCCTTCAAGCAGAGCGGCGGCCGGCCGATCCACAAGGCGTACTACGTCCTCTACAACACGATGCACAGCCTCATCACGCAGGGCGCGGTGGCCGCGCTGTGGTGCTGGCTGGTGAAGCCCGAGTGGGCGCTGCTGGTGCTGCCCTTCCATCTCTTCGGCGACCGCGGCCTGTTCGGCAACTTCATGAAGTCCTTCGCGCTGCCCTTCGAGCCGGTCCGGCAGCCCGGCTACCTGCGGCTCCTCGACGACCTGGGGATCGCCCACCCGAAGCCGGCCGGGCACGCCACGGACCCGGTGGCGGTCGGCCACATCCCCGCGCCGCAGGTCCGCCAGAAGAGTCCGGAGGCCGTGCGATGACCACCGTCACCGAGGTTCGGACCGCGCGCCGCGCGGTGCGGCAGGACCCGGAACAGCGCCGCCGGGCGCTGTACCACCTGGCATCACCCGTGTCGGTGCTGACCGTCGGCCACGAGGGCGCCGCGCACGGCACGACCGCCAGCACGGTCACGCTGGTGTCCCGCAAGCCCCTGCTGGTCGGGGTCGTGCTGCGGGCCGACTCGTCCTTCGCACGGCTCGCAGCCGCCGAGGGCCGGTTCGCGATCAACGTACTCTCCGCCGAACAGGCCGATGTGGCACGGCACTTCGCGGACAGCGGCCGCCCCGATGGCCCGGAGCAGTTCGCGGGGCTCGCGTGGACGAGCGACTCCTACGCGCACGCCCCGCTGATCGCGGGCGCGCTCGCGCACTACACCTGCCGGTTCCACTCCGCACACCCGGCGGGCGACAGCGAGCTGCTGCTCGGTCACGTCGTCCGCGCCACGGCCGACGAGGTGCCGCCCCTGTTCAGCTACGCCGGCGCGCTGTTCGCCGGTTCCCTGCGCCCCGCGAAGGAGGCATCGGCATCATGACCGGTTCTGTGGCACCCGAGGCCGACTGGGACAAGGCGCCCGGTCTGCTCGACGGCGCGAAGGAGCTCACGCTCGGCCCCGAGGAGTGCAACCTCGCCTACTGGTTCACCTCGGTGGCGCAGGGCACGCTGCGCGACCGGGGCGAGACCGGGCACCACGTGGACGCGACGGTTCCCGACTTCCTCCGGGAGCCCGGTCCACTGCGCGACGCGCTGATCCTTGAGTTCGGCTTCCGCAGCCTGTCCGAGGAGATCGCGACCCGGCTGCTCGGCCACTACGTCGCCATCGCCCCCGGCATACCCGAACTGGAGTTCTACGCAACCCAGTTGATCGACGAGGCACGGCACGCCCGGGTCTTCCGCAACCACCTGGTGGAACTGGGGATGTCCGCGGACACCCTGCTCGCGGACATCGACGACATGGCCGCGGACTACCGCAAGCGCGTCCTGGACCCGGTGGAGAACTTCACCCTCGACATCGTCCGCGACCAGGCCGACTTCCCCGGCGCCGTCGCCGTGTTCGCCATCGTCATCGAGGGGGTGCTCGCCCCGGCCGCCGAGCTCAGCGAGCGCAAGTGGACCCCGCTGTCCCCGGCCACCGGCGAGATCTCCCGCGGCACCGCCATCGACGAGATCCGCCATCTGACCGTGGCCAGCACGATCCTGCGCGACCACACCACCCGCCACCCCGAGTACCGCCCGCGCCTCCTGGAGATCCTGCGGGCCGGGGTACAGCTGTGGGACGAGGTCCCCGACCGCGAGTTCGTCATCCACCGCGAGGAACTCTTCCAGCAGGGCATGGCCCAGCACGCCGACAGGATCGGCGACTACGAGATCTGGCCCGGCGTACGGATGCTCGACACCACCCCGGACCAGCGCTACGACATGGCCGAGCGCTGGACGGACGAGATGGCCGAGTCCCGCATGGCGTACATGGGCCTGCCCGTGGACGTCCTGAGCAGCCCCGGGACCGGGACATGAGCGGTGGCACGGGGGCGACCGGGCGGGCGGCCGTGATCGACGGGATCGGGGCGTACGTACCGCCGGGGCTGGTGACCAACGACGACCTGGCCCAGCGCCTGGACACCTCCGACGCCTGGATCCGCTCGCGCACCGGCATCGCCGAGCGGTACGTGGTGTCGCCCGGCACCGCCACCTCCGACCTGGCCGTCGAGGCGGGGCTGCGCGCGCTGAAGTCGGCGGGCGACGACCGGGTGGACGCGGTCGTGCTGGCCACCACCACACCCGACCAGCCCTGCCCCGGTACCGCACCGCAGGTGGCGGCCCGGCTCGGTCTCGGCCAGGTCGCCGCGTTCGACGTGGCCGCCGTCTGTTCCGGGTTCCTCTACGGCCTGGCCACCGCCTCCGGGCTGATCGCCGCCGGGGTGGCCGACCGCGTACTGCTCATCGCCGCCGACGCGTTCACCACGCTCATCAACCCCGCCGACCGCACCACCGCGGTGATCTTCGCGGACGGGGCGGGCGCGGTGGTCCTGCGGGCCGGTACGCCGGACGAGCCGGGGGCGATCGGCCCACAGGTCCTCGGCAGCGACGGCGAGCTGAGCCATCTCATCACGGTGCCGGCCGGGGGCTCGCGACAGCGCTCGACCGGCCCCCCGGCCGACCCGGACGACCAGTACTTCCGGATGCTGGGCCGCGACACCTACCGGCACGCCGTGGAGCGCATGACCGCCGCCTCACGGCAGGCGGCCGAGCTCGCCGGCTGGCGGCTCGACGACGTCGACCGGTTCGCGGCGCACCAGGCCAACGCCCGCATCCTCGACTCGGTCGCGGAGCGCCTCGCCGTTCCCGCCGAGCGGCAGCTGACCAACATCGAGCGGGTCGGCAACACCGGGGCCGCCTCGATCCCGCTGCTGCTGTCGCAGGCCACCGCCGACGGCCGGCTCCGCGCCGGGCACCGGGTGCTGCTGACCGCGTTCGGCGGGGGCCTGTCCTGGGGCGCGACCACGCTGGTCTGGCCGGAGGTACAGCCGGTCTGACCCCTCGTCACCCACCGCACACCCGCGCCACGCACAGCCGCACCCCTCGCACACCGCATACCGCACACCGCACACCGCACGCCCGCATCACACAACCCGAAAGGAACCGTCATGCTGGAGCAGCTCAAGGAAATCCTGTCCACCAAGCTCAAGGTGTCGCCCGAGTCCATCACCCCGGAGGCCACCCGCGAGGACATCGAGCTGGACTCGCTGGCCGTGGTGGAGCTCTCGTTGCTGCTCAAGTCCGAACTGGACCTCGACATAAGCGACGACGACCTCCTTGAGGCCGCCACCGTGGCCGACATGGTCCGGCTCATGGAGGAGCGGAGCGCGAAGGTCTGATGGCCGGCATCGACATCGCCGTCACCGGACTCGGTCTGGTCACCCCGGGCGGCGTCGGGGTCGAGGCGAGCTGGGCGGCGGTCTGTGACGGCAGGTCGGCCGCCGCGCTCGATCCCGCGCTGGCGGACAATCCGGTACGCATCTCCTGCCGGGTGCCGGGCTTCGACCCCGAGCTGCTGCTGAGCGCCCGGCGGGCCCACCGCCTGGACCGGTTCGTACAGTTCGCCCTGGTCGCCGCCCGTGAGGCGGTCGCCGACGCGGGCCTCGATCCGCAGACCTGGGACGGGGCACGCGTCGGGGTGGTGCTGGGCTGCGCCGACGGCGGACCCGGCACGGTCGAGGAGCAGCATCATGTGCTGCGGGAGCAGGGCGCCGCCCGGGTGTCCCCGCTGCTGCTGCCCATGCAGCTGCCGAACATGCTGGCCGGTCAGACGGCCATCGAGTTCGGGGCCACCGGGCCCAACCTGGTGGTGACCACGGCCTGCGCCTCGGGCGGCACCGCCATCGGCACGGCGCGGGACCTGCTCACCCTGGGGCGCTGCGACATCGTCCTGGCGGGCGGCAGCGAGGCGATGATCACTCCCCTGGTCATGGCCGGCTTCGCACAGATGGGTGCCCTGTCCCGGCGGGAGGAGGACCCGGCCACCGCGTCCCGTCCCTTCGACGCGGACCGGGACGGGTTCGTCGCCGGGGAGGGCGCCGGGATCCTCGTCATGGAACGCGTCGAGGACGCCCGGGCCCGGGGTGCGCACATCCACGGCCGGATCGTCGGCTACGGAGCCACCGCGGACGCCCACCACATGACGTCGCCGCACCCGGACGGCGCCGGAGTCGAGGCGGCGGTCCGCGCCGCCCTCGCCGACGCCGGCGCCGACCCGGACGACGTGCAGCACGTGAACGCCCACGGCACCTCCACCCCGCTCAACGACCTCGCCGAGGGCCGCATGATCCGCCGCACCCTCCAGGGAGATCCCCTGGTCACCTCGACGAAGGGAGTCACCGGTCATCTGCTGGGCGCGGCCGGCGCGGTGGAGGCGGCGTTCACGCTGCTGAGCATCAAGCACGAGCTGGTGCCGCCGATCGCCAACCTGTCCATCCCCGACCCGCGAATCGAAGTGAAACTGGCCCTCACCGCGACCTCCATGCCCATCGACCTGGCCCTCAGCAACTCGTGCGGCTTCGGCGGCCAGAACACCGTCCTGGCCTTCGCCCCGGCCTGAGGACCCGCCCCAGCGGCCACCGGCCAAAGGCCCGCCCCGGCCTCCGCCCGGTGGCCGCCCCGCGTCCCCCGGTACCCACGCTCTCCCGTGCTCTCCCACCTCTCCTGACCTGGAGTCCCCATGTCCAAGAGCGGTTCCCCTCCAACGGACGGTCGGCCGGTCGCCGACGCGGCCATCCCACGGGGGCGGCTCGGCACCCGGCACATCCTGTTCCTGATCGTCGCGGCGGCCGCCCCGCTGTCCGCGATGGTCGGCACCGTGCCGCTCGCATTCGCGTTCGGCAACGGCGCGGGCGTCCCGGCCGCCTTCCTCTTCGCCGGCGTCACCCTGTTCTGCTTCTCCGTGGGGTACGCCGTCAGCGCCCGCCGCACCGGCGGGTCCGGCGGTTTCTACGCCTCGACGGCCGACGGTCTGGGGCGCCCGCCCGCCGTCGCCGCGGGCTTCGTCGCCCTGCTCGCCTACAACTGCGCCACCATCGGCCTGGCCGGGGCGCTCGGCTACTTCACCCAACTGGTGCTTGCGGCCCACGGGTTCACCGTGTCCTGGCAGTGGTGCGCCGCCGTCGGCCTGCTCGCGGTCGCCGTTCTCGGCTACCGCGAGATCGCGGTCAGCGCACGGGTGCTCGCCCTGCTGATGCTCGGCGAGATCGGCATCCTCCTCGCCCTGGACGTGGCGATTCTGGCCCGCCACGGCCTGTCCGCGCTGCCCACGGCCTCGTTCTCCCCGCAGGTGGCCACCGGCCCCGGACTGGGCGTGGCGGTGATGTTCGCGTTCGTCTCCTACATCGGTTTCGAGTCGGCGGCGCTGTACGGAAAGGAGGCACGCGACCCGCGGCGCAGTGTCCCCCGGGCCACCTATGCCGCCGTACTGCTGATCACCGTGTTCTACGCGCTCACCAGCTGGCTGGCGGTCGGAGCGCTCGGCACCGGCAAGGTGCGCGAGGCCGCCACCGAGCGGATGGGCGACCTGTTCTTCGTCCTCGGTGACGACTTCCTCGGCACCACGGGCAACACCGGTCTCCAGATCCTGCTCTGCACCAGCCTGTTCGCCGCGACCCTGGCGCTGCACGGTGCGGCCAACCGGTACGCCCAGGTGCTCGCCGAGGACGGTCTGCTCCCCGCCGCGCTGGCCGTCGAGCACCCCCGGCACCGCTCCCCGCACCGGGCGAGCATCGCCCAGAGCGTGCTGACGGCCCTGGTCGTCGGCGGCTTCGCGGTCGCGGGCCTCGACCCGTACGCCGATCTCACCACCAGCATGCTGGGCCTGGGCACGCTGGGCATCGTCGTCCTCCAGGCGATGGCCGCGCTGTCCGTCCTGGGGCTGCGACTGCGACAACGGCGCGGGCAGCCGCAGGGGCACTGGTGGCGGGAGGTCGTCGCACCGCTGCTGGGCTTCGCCGGGCTGGCGGCCTCCGTCTGGCTGGTGACCGGCAACTTCGCCATGCTCACCGGATCTCCCGACCCGCTCATCGCGAAGCTGCCGTGGCTGCTGGTCGCGGTGGCCGCCCTCGGCCTCACCTACGCCGGCGTGCTGCGCTCCGCCCGCCCCGACCGCTACCGGCAACTGGGCGCCCGCCACCTCACCACCGCCGACCCCGGCCCCGTCCCTCCGATCGAACGGGGCACGGCAACAGGCACGTCCATACCCACCGCCCGCCTTCCCGAACGCGCCTCAGGAGACCGTCATGCACGATCCACGTGAGCTGCTCGACGACGGGCCGGCCGCCGCACGGCGGCTGGCCCGTCGCCGCTACGCCCTCGACCTGCCCGCCCTCGCCGAAGGCCTGCGCGGCCGGGCCGAGGCCCAGGCCGAGGTGACCCGGCTGCGGACCGAACTGAACCGGACCTCGCGCGGGGGTGGGCGGTCGGGTCCGCCCTCCGAGCAGGCCAAGGAGGCCGCACGCGCGCTGCGCGCCGAGGTCCAGCGGGCCGAGGCGACGGCCAGGACCACCGGCCAGGACCTCACGGACCTGCTGCTCGGCATCCCCAACGTCCCCCTGGACACGGTCCCGGACGGCGACTCCGAGAAGGAGGCGGTGGAGATACGCCGCGGCGGCCCGTCCCCGCGCGCCGCCGCCGACGCCCGCCACCACTCCGACATCGGCGAGTCGCTCGGCATCCTGGACGCTCCGGCGGCCGCCCGGCTCTCCGGCGCCCGCTTCAGCGTCAGCCGCGGTGCCGGCGCCCGGCTGGAACGGGCCCTGGCCGACTTCTTCCTCGATCTGCACACCCAGGAGCACGGCTACACCGAGCACTCCGTGCCGTTCCTCGTCAGCCGGGACACCATGACGGGCACCGGCCAACTCCCCAAGTTCGAGGAGGACTTGTTCCGCACCCAGGTCGGCGACCGCGAGCTGTTCCTGATCCCCACCGCGGAGGTACCGCTCACCAACCTGCTGGCCGGGCAGCTGCTCGACGCCCGCGCCCTGCCGTACGCCTTCACCGCCCGCACCCCCTGCTTCCGCGCGGAGGCCGGGGCGTACGGACGGGACACCCGGGGCATCCTGCGGCTGCACCAGTTCGAGAAGGTGGAACTGGTGCGTGTCTGTGCCCCGGAGGACGCCCAGGAACAGCTCGCACTCATGGTGGAGCACGCCGAGGAATGCCTGCGGCGCCTCGAACTCTCCTACCGTGTGGTCCTGTTGCCGGCCGGCGACCTGGGCTTCTCGGCCAGGATGACGTACGACATCGAGGTGTGGCTGCCGGGCAGCGACGCCTACCGCGAGATCTCCTCCGTCTCCGACTGCGGCACCTTCCAGGCCCGCCGCGCCGACATCCGCCACAAGTCGCCGGACGGCCGCAAGGCCCCGGTCGCCACCCTCAACGGCTCGGCGCTGCCCATCGGACGCACCGTCGCCGCACTCCTGGAACAGGGTCAGCAGCCGGACGGTTCGGTCCTGCTCCCCGCGGCCCTCGCCCCGTACACCGGCTTCCGCCGCATCCTGCCGGGCGGCGAGACCGCTCCCGACTGAGCGGCCCGCCCCAACGGACGTGACAGGGGCGGGAGTCCGGGTGTGACACCCGGACTCCCGCCCCTTTCGCGTACCGGGCTCCCGTCCCTTTTCGGGTACCGGACTCCCGCTCCCGTCCCGTACCGGAGTCACGCTCCCGTCATGTGCACCCCGCCGTCCACATGGACGATCTCCCCGGTGGTGCGCGGGAAGAAGTCCGACAGGAGCGCGGCCACACCGCGCGCCGCGGGCTTGGGGTCCGTGAGGTCCCAGCCGATCGGGGCCCGGCCGGGCCACATGTCGGCGAGCTCCGAGAAGCCCGGGATGGACTTGGCCGCCATGGAGCGCAGCGGCCCGGCCGCGACGAGGTTGCAGCGGATCCCGCTCGGGCCCAGGTCGCGGGCCAGATAGCGGCTGGTCGACTCCAGCGCGGCCTTGGCGACGCCCATCCAGTCGTACCGCGGCCAGGCGACCGTCGCGTCGAAGGTGAGCCCGACCACCGAGCCGCCGCGCCGCGCCATCAGCGGAAGGCAGGCGGTGGTGAGCGACTTGAGGGAGTACGCGGACACGTGCACCGCGGTCGAGACGTCCGCCCAGTCGCCGTCGAGGAAGCTGAAGGCGCCGCGCGGTCCGTACGCGATGGAGTGCACGACCCCGTCGAGACCGTCGACGTGCTCCCGCACCCGGCCCGCGAGCCCGTCCAGGTGCTCCTGATCGGTGACGTCCAGCTCGATCACCGGAGCGGGCTTGGGCAGCCGCTGCGCGATGCGTTCGATCAGCGAGAGCCGGCCGAAGCCGGTCAGCACGACCTCTGCGCCCTCCTGCTGGGCGATCCGCGCCACGTGGAAGGCGATGGACGATTCCGTGACGACACCGGTCACCAGGACGCGCTTGCCCGCGAGAAGTCCGCTCATGACCGGGTCACCGCCTGCGGCAGGGCGCCCACCAGCGGCGAGTCGTGGTCGAGAGCGCCGAGCGCCGCACCGCCGCCCGGTGCGCCGAGTTCGGCGAAGAAGTCGGCGTTGGAGGCACGGTGGTCGCCCCACTCGGCGGGGATGTCGTCCTCGAAGCAGATGGCCTCGACGGGGCACACCGGCTCGCAGGCACCGCAGTCCACGCATTCGTCGGGCTGGATGTAGAGGGCGCGCCGGCCCTCGTAGATGCAGTCCACGGGGCATTCGTCGATGCAGGACCTGTCCTTCACATCGACACACGGCAGGGCGATGACGTACGTCATCCGAAACTCCTTAGTTCCTCTTCGGGTCCAGGGGTCCAGGGGTCCAGGGGTTCACGGGGTCGGCGCGCGGTCGACCGAGGCGCCGGTGGTGTGGTCGCCCAGCGCGAGGACGGTGACGGTGAGCACGGCCATCGCGGCGGCGATGACGGCGAACAGCGCTCCGGGTCCATGCGAATCCAGAACGGGCAGCAGGACGAACGGCAGCGCGGCGGCGCTGAGTTTGGAGAGCGAGTAGGCGGCGCCGGACGCGGTGGCACGGATGGCCGTCGGGTACTGCTCGGAGAGGTAGACGTGCGACACGCTGGAGAAGACGTTGCTGCACAGCGTGTAGGCGAAGCCGAACACCACGATGAGTGCGACGGAGCCCGCGAGGGCGAAGCCCATGCCGGCCGCGGCCATCGCGGCGGCCGAGACCGCGACCAGTGTCTTGCGCTCGACCCGGTCGATGACGGGCAGCGACAGTGCCGAGCCGACCGGGTAGCCGAGGAACGACAGAGCGGTGTAGCCGAGACCCGCGACGATGCCGTACCCCTTGGCCGCCAGGATCTGGGGCGCCAGTGAGCCGAATCCGTAGTAGCCGACCACGGAGAGCGCGCAGAAGATCCAGAGCATCACCGTCCGGCGCCGCAGCCCGGGCTTCAGGACGTCCCGCATCCGGACCACCCCGGACGTCGTACCGACCTCCTTGGCGTCCCCGGCCGTCGGTACGACGTCCGCTCCGGCCGCCGACGTACCGGGCGGCACCTCGGCCTCCATGCGGGACACCAGCTGCTCGGCCTCCTCCTCGCGGCCGACCGACGCCAGCCAGCGCGGTGACTCGATCAGCCGCCGCCGCAGGATCCACACCACCGCTGACCCCAGCGACCCGGCGACGAAGAGCCAGCGCCAGCCGTCCACACCGAGCGGCGACAGCGGTACGAGCCACAGGGCCGCGAAGCCCACGGCGGGCACCCCGCAGAAGGCGAGCGTGTAGGCCCCGGCGATGAACCGGCCGCGCTTGGCGGCGGGCAGCACATCGGCCAGATAGGTGTCGGAGAGGGTCTGTTCGGCGCCGATGCCGACACCGGCCAGGAACCGGGTCGCGATCAGCCAGGCCGCGTTGGGCGAGAAGGCTCCGAGCAGCGAGAAGGCCGAGTAGATCGCGAGATTGACCAGGAAGGCGCGGCGCCGGCCGTACCGGTCGGCGATCCTGCCGAGCAGCAGCGAACCGAAGAACTGGCCGATGAACGCGGAGGCCAGCACCAGTTTGAGCTCGTTCGCGCCGAAGGCGAAGTCGCTCTGGAGCACCTTGGCGATGGTGCCCGACAGGTTGTTCTCAAAGGTGTCGAAGAGCAGACCGACACCGACGACCAGCGTGAGTCTGCGATGCGTAGGGGTGATCGGCATGCGGTCCAGACGGACCCCGATCGAGGCGGGAGCGGAAACTCCGCTCACCGCCTTGGCGGTGTCAAGCATGGGCGAGGCTCCTAGGTCCTGTCGGAAGGGGCCGCCCGGGCGCCGGCGGACCCGGGCATGCGGGCCCGGGGGCCGGGGCAGTTGTGCGGGGAGGGGCACCTCATGGGGTCAGACGGCTCGGCCGGATTCCTGTCGGATGCGCTCGTCGACGTCGCCGCGTCGCACCGGCGCGCTGACCTCGTGCAGGAACAAGGCGACTTCGCGGTACGAGGCCCAGAAGCCGACCTCGTGGTAGGGCACGCCGCGCTCGGCGCAGTAGGCGCGCGTGAGTTCGCGGGCGCGCGGCAGGTTCTTCTGCGGCATGGCCGGGAAGAGGTGGTGCTCGACCTGGTAGTTGAGGCCGCCGTAGAGGAAGTCGATGGCCAGGGACGGACGGATGTTGCGGGAGGTGAGGACCTGCCGCTCCAGCCAGTCCAGGGTCTCCTCGTCTCCGCTGCGGACCTCCATGCCCTTGTGGTTCGGTGCGAAGATCAGCCCGAAGTAGACGCCCAGGACGGCCTGTTGGACCAGGATGAAGGCGACCGCGAGAACCGGCGAGAGGATCGTGAACACGAGGGCCAGGTAGACCGCGACGCGCACCACCAGCAGGAACGACTCCAGTACGGGTCGCTTGGTCTTGCCCTGGGCGATCGACTGGACCGCCGTCTTGTGCATCTTGAAGGACTCCAGGACCAGCAGCACGAAGAACAGCACGCTCTGGTAGCGCACCACGAACTTCTGGACGCCGCTGCGGGTCGGGTACTGCTTGATGTCGAAGATCGCGGTGCGCCGGCCGATGTCCGGGTCCATGTCCAGGTGGTTGGGGTTGCTGTGGTGCCGGTTGTGGTGGTTGACCCACCAGCCGAAACTGACCCCGTTGACGAAGTTGGCGTGGAAGTAGCCGACGGCGGAGGCGGCTTTCTTGCTGCGGAACATGGCCTTGTGGCCCGCGTCGTGCCACATGAAGGCGGACTGGCCCCCGCACAGGCCCATCCACAGGGCCGTCAGGAGCTGCCACCACGAGTCGCCCAGGGCAACGAAGGCCGCGAACCCGACCACCAGCAGTGCCGTGTTCAGGGTCAACCTGCCTATGTAGTACCGCGGATCGAGATCGAGGAGACCTTCCGCCTTGACGCGTTTGAGGAGCTCGGCGAAGGTGGCCGACGCCCCGGTGCGCTGCTGGTCGGTGGTGTCCTTGGCTTCTTGGACGTGCGGACGCTGCATACGTTGCTCTCCTTGGGAGAAGTGCCCGAAGCGGGCGGCGGCGTCGCTGCCCGACAGACGTGCGGGCGCCACGAGTCGACGGTGCGCGCTCGGGCGTTCCCGGGGCGCGGTGGTACCCACCCGGCACGCCCGGACCGCCGAAGCACCATGCGATGCCCCACCGCCCGGACCGCCGAGCGAACGTGTGTCCAGCGTTCCGTGCCGCGCTGATGTGACACTGATACTGGGCTGATTGATCGGGTCCGGGACGGGGTGGGGCGGGCGGAGCTGTGCCCGGGACGGGCGGGGCTGCGCCCGGTCCCGGACGGAGCTGTGCCCGGTCCCGGACGGAGCTGTGCCCGGTCCTGGACCGGGCCGGACCGAGACGGCCAGGGCCGTGTCCGGTCCCGGACCGACGGGGCCGGACCAGGACGGCCGGGGCCGTGTCCGGTCCCGGACCGACGGGGCCGGACCAGGACGGCCGGGGACGGTCCCAGCCCGCGACAGGCCGGGTCGGTCCGGTCCAGGACTGCCGGGGCCGTGTCCGGTCCCGAACGGCCGGGGCGGACCACGACGGACGGGCCGGACCAGGCCCGCGACAGGCCGGGTCGGTCCAGGACAGCCGGGTCCGGCCCGCGACAGGCGGGTCCGATCCGGGGCGGACAGGGCCCTGTCCGGACCTCGACAGCCAGGGCCGGACCGGGACCGGCCAGGGCCGTGTCAGGCCGGTCAGGCCGGTCAGGCCGCGGTCGGTGCCTCGCGCAGGCGCGTGTCGAGCGCCTGGACGATGCCGTCGGCGGCGCGGGCGACGTCCTCGTCGTCGGGGGCGCCGATGATGGCCATGAGCTGCTCGACCATCGCGTGCTGGAGGGTTTCGGTCTCTTCGCTGTCACTCACTGCTCTCAACTCCAAGTCGGGAAGCCGATGGACCTGACGGTGGATCAGAACGCGTTGCAGGCACGGAAGATGTGCGCGAAGCCGGCGAGCGAGGCCTGCGACCCGTCGAAGGCGACGTACTCCGGGATCAGCTCGTCGGGCGCCCACTTCTGCTTGTACGAGAGCTGGGTCTGCGCCGGGTAGAGCGCCGCACCCTCGGCCCACAGGGCGTGCATCAGCCACTGGAACGCCGGGCTGTGACCGTCGAGTTCATGACGCGCGTCCAGCCCCGTGAAGGGCGTGAACCCGAAGTGCAGCCACTCGACACCCTCGGCCCGGAACACCTCGATGGCGTGCGCGTTGATGGCCTCCATCAGTCCCGGTGAGCCGTCCGGTATCCGCCGGCTCAGGTCGTGCATCCAGCCGGCCCTGCCGCCGTAGACGGGCGCGTACGAGATGTACGCGACCGGTGTGCCCTCGATGGTCCCGGCGAACAGGCGGCGCTCCGCCTGCGCCTCGCCACCTATCTGCCCCACCAGGAACTCCAGGGCGTGGGCGCCCCCCTTGGAGCCGAGCCAGGCCTCGTCGATGGCCGCGATCGCGTCCTGCCAGTCGCCGGCCGCGACCTCCTGGATCTTCAGGCCGTTGCGGTGCGCCCGCGAGATCTTGTTGCGCAGCTGCATGAAGCGGGTGCCGCGCAGCGAGAAGTCGGGGAGTTGTACGGCCCAGGAGGCGCCGACCTGATTGACCGTGAAGCCGCGTTGGGCGTACCGCTCGGCGTCGGCGCGCTGGAGCTGTACGCCGACGAGGTGCAGACCCTCGTCCTGCACGTACCGGCGGAAGCCGTCGAGGAGCGTGTCATAGTCCTCCTCGGCGGCGAAGGGGCCGCCGAGCTGGACGGCGTACCGGCCGGTGCGGCGGTACACGACGACCCCGTCCCGGCCGGGGAGGGTGAAGGTGCTGTTACCGCTGTTGAGCGCCAGGAAAGCACTGGGATTTTCGCTGTGTGTGTGACTTCGGACCGCCCCGAATATCGGGTTGTCCGTAACGGTTGCGGGCATGCCCGTACCCCTTTCGGAAGCTCTTTTGGTAGGTGCGAGTAGAGCACCGGCGGCCCGTCAAGGGGAAGAGCACAAAGGAATTCCGATACCGCGTCAGAGACATGTCAGCTCTTCATCAGCACCCCCTGGCAATGTTGTTCTCGTGAACGGCACGGGAAACCGGAAGCCGGGAACAAGGAGAGGTGCCCGGAGCGGCTGATCGGGGACCAAGAGCACGCCTCAAAGGTCGGGCCCTCAAAAGCCCACGCAGGTTCGAATCCTGCCCTCTCCGCAAGGTGACCGCCACCAACGGCCACCCCAAACCAGGAGAGGTGCCCGGAGCGGCTAATCGGGGACCAAGAGCACGCCTCAAAGGTCGGGCCCTCAAAAGCCCACGCAGGTTCGAATCCTGCCCTCTCCGCAAAGTGGCCGCACCCAACGGCCACCCCAAACCAGGAGAGGTGCCCGGAGCGGCTAATCGGGGACCAAGAGCACGCCTCAAAGGTCGGGCCCTCAAAAGCCCACGCAGGTTCGAATCCTGCCCTCTCCGCAACACATATTCCGATGACGGCCGAATTACGGATTTCGGGTTACGGATTTCAGGTTACGGATTTCGGGTTCCTGAATTCCCGCCCGAACACGCCACCGATGTCATCGGATCCGCCGGGCAGCCCCCCTTCCCGACGGAGCGAGCACCCCGGCGGGCCGCCAAGGGACGAGGCCCGCCGGGGTGTGACGCGCGCCCCGTCGGGCGACACACCCCGCCCCCGCCCACCGCCCACGGACCGACTCGGCGACCACTCCACAGGTCAGCACACCTCCCACCCGCACCGCACCCCCTTCCAAGAAAAAATACCTTCTCAAACGAATTATTTTGTGAGAGGATCCTGGCCGGGAGGAAACTCCAGGCCCTCGCCCCATCAGGTAGCCCGGAGATCGCCAGACGCCGCCCCCGCCCGCGCCCCACCGCAGCGCGACGGCCAAGACGACCCCCCACCGTGTTCCGTCGTTCACGCAGCACGAACGCCAAGGGGGAAAACGGCATGCTGAACTTCTCGATTCTCGGTGCGCTCCAGATCCGCACCGTACTGGGCCCAGCGGAGATCTCCGGAGATCTCCAGCGCACCCTCATCCAAACCCTGCTGGTCAACGAGGGACAGTCCATCTCCGGCGAGAGCCTCGTCGAGGAGATGTGGGGCGACTCCGTACCGGAGAACCAGGCCAACGCGCTCCAGGCCCACATCAGCCGGCTCCGCCGCAAGCTGAAGAGCCTGGAGCCCGACCGGACCTTAGCCCGGGTGACCATCCACCCCTCCGGCTACCGCCTCACCGTCCACGAGGGCGAACTCGACGCCGCCGAGTTCATCAACGCGGTCCGGCAGGCCGAGCTCGCCACCCAGACCGACCCGGCGGCCACCGCGAAGCTCCTCGGCACCGCCCTGTCCATGTGGCGCGGCCCGGTCTTCGGCGACTTCACCGGCGGCACACTCTGCCAGCTCGCCTGCGCCCGCTACGAGGAGTACCGCATGCGGGCCATGGAGCTCCGCTTCGACGCCGAACTGCGCCTGGGCCGGCACGCCGCCGTCCTCGCCGAACTCCACGAGGCCCACAGCAACCACCCCCTGCGCGAGCGCTTCTGCGAGCAGCTGATGATCGCCCTCTACCGTTCCGGCCGCCAGGCGGACGCCCTCAACGTCTACCGCCTGGTGTGGCTGCACCTCTCGGACGAGCTCGGCATCGAACCGTCGCCCGCGCTGCGCCGCGTGGAGCACGCGATCCTCTCCCACGACCCGTCCCTGTCGCCCGGAGTCGTGTCCCCGTTCGCCCTCCAGACGGCCTGAGACGCCGTCCCGCCCGCGGACACGCCAGAACCGTCCCAGCTCCCGAGCGTGTAAGCCGGCCGTCAGCACCCGGTCAGCCCGGATTGCGACGATCGCAGTGGAAGCAGACACCAACTGCCCCCACTCACCGGGAGATTCCATGACCACGAGCCAGACCTCAGCACCCCTCGCGGCCACGGCGGACCGCACGGCGGCGGCACGCCCCCTGCGGACCTTCCTCGCACTCGACGCCGCCGTCACCGCCGCGAACGGCCTGATCTACCTGGTCGCCGCCGGCCCTGTCGGAGATCTTCTCGACCTCAGCCCCGGCTTCCTGCGCGGCATCGGCGTCTTCCTCACTGTGTACGGCGCCCTCGTCGCCCTGCTCGCGTCCCGCCCGGTCCCGTCGGCCACCGCCACCAAGGCAGTGATCGAGGCCAACGTTCTGTGGGCGGTCGCGAGCGTCGCCACCGCCGTATTCGGCTGGTTCGACCCGAACACGGTCGGCACGGTGTGGATCCCGCTCCAGGCGGCCGTCGTCGCCGCGTTCGCCGTCCTGCAGTTCAACAGCCTGCGCGCGCTGGGCCGCTGACACCCCACCGCATCAGCCAGGCCGCCCTGCCATCCGGCGACCCGGCAACGCCAACCGACAGGGAGAGAGATGAAGTCCCAAGTCGCGGAGCTGGCCGAGATACGGGAGCGGGCCCACGCCGGCCCCAGCGAGAAGGCCACCGCCGCACAGAAGGCCAAGGGCAAGCTGACCGCCCGCGAACGGATCGGCCTGCTCCTCGACGAGGGTTCCTTCCAGGAGGTCGAGCAGTTGCGCCGGCACCGGGCGACGGGGTTCGGCCTGGAGGCCAAGAGGCCGTACACGGACGGTGTGATCACCGGCTGGGGCACGGTCGAGGGCCGGACGGTCTTCGTGTACGCGCATGACTTCCGTATCTTCGGCGGTGCGCTGGGCGAGGCGCACGCCACGAAGATCCACAAGATCATGGACATGGCCATCGCGGCCGGGGCACCGCTGGTCTCCCTGAACGACGGCGCGGGAGCCCGTATCCAGGAGGGCGTGTCCGCGCTCGCCGGCTACGGCGGCATCTTCCAGCGCAACACCAGGGCGTCCGGGGTCATCCCGCAGATCAGCGTGATGCTCGGCCCCTGTGCGGGCGGCGCGGCCTACAGTCCCGCTCTGACCGACTTCGTGTTCATGGTCCGCGAGACCTCGCAGATGTTCATCACGGGCCCGGACGTCGTCAAGGCGGTGACGGGCGAGGAGATCACCCAGAACGGTCTGGGCGGCGCGGATGTCCACGCCGAGACCTCCGGTGTCGCGCACTTCGCCTACGACGACGAGGAGACCTGCATCGCGGAGGTCCGCTACCTCCTGTCGATGCTGCCGCAGAACAACCGCGAGAACCCCCCACGCGTCGCGTCCGAGGACCCCGCCGACCGCCGCTCGGACGTCCTGCACGACCTGGTCCCGGCGGACGGCAACCGCCCCTACGACATGACCAGGGTCATCGAGGAACTCGTCGACGACGGCGACCACATCGAAGTCCACGAACGCTGGGCCCGCAACATCATCTGCGCGCTGGCCCGTCTCGGCGGCCAGGTCGTCGGCATCGTCGCCAACCAGCCGCAGTCCCTCGCGGGTGTGCTGGACATCGAGGCCTCCGAAAAAGCTGCGCGCTTCGTCCAGATGTGTGACGCCTTCAACATCCCGATCGTCACCCTCCTGGACGTCCCCGGGTTCCTGCCCGGTGTCGACCAGGAGCACGGCGGAATCATCCGGCACGGCGCGAAGCTGCTGTACGCGTACTGCAACGCGACGGTGCCGAGGATCTCGCTGATCCTGCGCAAGGCGTACGGAGGTGCGTACATCGTCATGGACAGCCAGTCCATCGGCGCGGACCTCACCTTCGCCTGGCCGACGAACGAGATCGCCGTGATGGGCGCGGAAGGCGCGGCCAACGTCATCTTCCGCCGCCAGATCGCCGAGGCGGAAGACCCCGAGGCCAAGCGCGCCGAACTGGTCAAGGCATACAAGGCCGAGCTGATGCACCCCTACTACGCCGCCGAGCGGGGCCTCGTCGACGACGTCATCGACCCCGCGGAAACCCGCGAGGTGCTGATCCGCTCCCTGGCGATGCTCCGCTCCAAGCACGCGGACCTGCCCTCCCGCAAACACGGCAACCCCCCTCAATGACGGAGGCTCCCATGACCACCCCCGGCATACGCATCGAAAAGGGCGAGACCACCGACGAGGAGCTGGCCGCCCTCACCGTCCTCCTCCTCACCCGCTCCACCCCCACCACCCCCTCTACCGACCCCGACCCCGACTCCCCCCACTCCAGCCCCTGGCGCCCCGACCCCTTTCACGCCCCTCACAGCTGGCAGACGCACATCTGAGAACACGGCCCCGTCACTGAGGACGAGCACGCGGCAGCCCTCGACGAGGCGGTGGCGGCGACCCGTCCCGCAGCGTTCCTGTCGACCCGAAGCTCGGACCGTATGACCTTCAACGGTAGAGATACGGATCAGAACCCTGCAGGCCAGGAACCTGGTGACGGGCGTCGGCACGACAGCTACTCTTCCCCCATGCACGGCAGAAACGCATGGATCGGCACGCTGGCCGGGTTTCTTGTCTCGTGGGGTCTGGCGACAGTGGCGCTCCGACTCTTCGGCATCATCATCGCCGACCTCAAAAGCTGGCCGACCTGCGCCGGCATGGCCGCCGTGTCCGTCGCAACAGGGGAACTGTCAGATCGCTGGCACAGGCGTCGGCGCCGGACGAGGCCGCAGACGTCTCCCCTTGCAACGACTCCCGAACCGGGCCACACCACAAGCGCACCGGATAAGGCGGGTAACAGCGGGACTCGACGGTGAGTGCAGCCGTACCCGACCAGTTCTCCGGGCCACCGACCACGCAGTGACGGACGGCGGGCGGGGTGAGCGTCTCACTGCGTGACGACGCCGACGGACACCGGCGAACGCCCACGCACACCCCGGACCATTCCAGCAGCCCGCGGCCCCACCGCCCCGAGGAAGCACCCCCACCCAAGTCGCTTCGCGACAAAGAGTTGGTTGCACGAACCACTCACACACCGCGAGGACGCCAACGTCACGTCGTGTTCTTTCGCGGGACTTCGCTGGACGCGCTCACGCAAGGACAGGCGATCGCCGGTTTCCTCTCCTTGCCCGAGCTCGAAATGCCGCACCGTTCGGTACCGGTCCCTCCCCACGTGGGGACCGGTACCGAACGGTGCGGGCGGGGTGGATCCGAGCCGGGTTGCCGTGGTGGCGTGCCGGCGCGGATCGAGGAGTGGGGCGGGCCCGTGGTCGGTGCGATGGCGGTTCGCGGGTCTCTCGGGCCACGCGACGAGGTGTTCTGCGCCGTCTCGTCAGTCCAAGCGAAGTTGACCGAAAACATGCAGCGTCATGAGGTGCTCTCCGAGCGCCGTGCTGGTGGCCTGTCCGGGTGGTGCGAGGTGGTTTCGTCGGTGCAGCGTGATCCTGCCAGTTGTGACCGCCGACGAGGAGGTTCCGGTACCGGCGTGATTACGTAACCGCAGGTCAGCCATATAAGGTGAGTTTTCCGGTCCGGATGTTCAGGTGCGGGGAAAGTAAGGGGTGGAGGCCTTGAGTTCCGACTCAGGGGCACGCACGGCCTTCGCGGAGCGTCTGGCCCTGCTGTACAGGGAAGCCGGCAACCCTCCCCTCAATCGCGTGGCCGAGGCGGTCGTACGGCTGCAACGGATCGACGAAAAGGGGCGGCCCGTACGGGTGTCCGCGCAGCGCATCAGCGACTGGCGACGGGCCAGGAACGTGCCCGCCCAGTTCGCCGCCCTCGCGTCGGTGCTGCAAATCCTGATCCCCGAGGCACGGCGCTCGCGGTCCGCGCCGGTGTCGCCGGGCCTGTACGACCTCGTCCAGTGGCAGCGGCTGTGGGAGCAGGCCTTGGCCGACCCCGTCGGCGACCGCGCCTCGGCAGCCGCGACGTCAGCGGCATCGGCGGCATCGGCTGAGGGAGATGAGCAGTCCGGCCTCGAAGCCCCGAACGGCGTCGGCGTGTGCCCGTACCGGGGACTGGCTTCGTACCGTCAGGAAGACGCGCGGTGGTTCTTCGGCCGCGAGCGGAGTACGGACGCCCTCATCGCTCAGCTCGGCGCCGCGGAGGACACGGGCGGCCTGGTCATGCTCGTGGGTGCCTCGGGGGCGGGTAAGTCCTCCCTGCTGAACGCCGGCCTGGTGCCCGCACTTCGGGACGGCGCACGCGACGACGACAGCCCGGCCAGGGTGGTCCTGCAACTCGTGCCGGGAGGCGATCCCCTCGCGGAGCTGACCGACCGGATCCCCGAGCTCGCGCAGGTCGTGCCCCCCACGCAGGAACCGGCGGCCAAGGACCCCGGCACTCGGCGCTTCGCGCACGGCGTGCGCGAAGCCGTCACGGCGTGGGCCCGACGCGAGGCAGCCGACGGCAGCCGTCCGGTCCTCATCGTGGACCAGTTCGAGGAGGCGTTCACCCTCTGCTCCGACGAAGCGCAAAGGCGCGCGTTCATCCAGGTCCTGCACGCCGCCTGCTCGCCCGCCGACCCCGACGACCCCGCCCCGGTGCTCGTGGTCCTGGGCATACGCGCCGACTTCTACGAGCAGTGCCTCAGGTATCCCGAACTGGCCGACGCGCTCCAGCACCGCCACATGGTGCTCGGGCCGCTGGCCACCGCGGAGTTGCGCGAAGCGGTGACCGGCCCGGCCAGGGCCGTCGGTCTGGAACTCGAACCGGGACTCGCGGAGCTGATCGTCCGCGAGCTGAGCGCCGACGGCCCCCGCGGGACGCACGACGCGGGGGTGCTGCCGCTGCTCTCCCACGCCCTGCTCGCCACCTGGCAGCGCCGGAAGGCGGGACGGCTCACGCTGGCCGGCTATCGCGCGGCGGGCGGCATCCAGGGAGCGGTCGCGGCGACCGCCGAGCGGGCCTGGTCCGGTCTCGACCCGGCGGCTCGCACGGCCGCACGACTGCTCCTGCTGCGGCTGGTCCGGCTCGGCGAGGACACGCAGGCCACCCGTAGACGCGGGACGCGGCGTCAACTGGCGGCGGAGTCGACGGACCCCGGCAAGACGGAGGAGTCGCTCGAGGCGCTGGTCCGGGCGCGGTTGGTGACGCTCGACGCGGAAACCGTGGAGATCACCCATGAGGCGTTGCTCCACGCCTGGCCGCGCCTGCGCGACTGGATCGACGAGGACAAGAACAGCAACCTGCTGCGTCAGCGGCTGGAGGAGGACGGCAGGGCCTGGGAGGGTTCGAGCCGCGACACCTCACTCCTCTACCGGGGTTCGCGTCTCGAACAGGCCCGTGCCTGGGCGAAGTCCGCCGGGGACACCTTCCTCACGCGGAGCGCGGTGGAGTTCCTGGCCGCTTCGGTCAGGCTGCGCAAGCGCACGGTCTGGATCGGCCGCGGCGCGGTGGCGGCTCTGGTCGTCCTGGCGATGCTGGCCGTCGGTTCGGCGGTGGTCGCCTGGCAGCAGCGCAACGACGCGGTGTTCGAGCAGGTGGTCGCAGAAGCCGATCGCGTGCAGTACACGGACCCCTCGCTGTCCGCTCAACTCGATCTGGTAGCCCACCACTTGCGGCCCGACGACGAGGGTGCGAACAACCGGCTGATCTCGATCGTGAACGCACCGCTGGCCACACCGCTCCTCGGCCACACCGGCGCGGTCTACCTCACCTCGTTCAGTCCGAACGGGCGGATCCTGGCCACCGCCAGCTACGACAGGACCGTACGGCTGTGGGACGTATCAGAACCGACGCGACCCAAGCAACTGGGCAAACCCCTTACCGGACACACGAGTTGGGTGAGCAGCGCGGTCTTCAGCCCTGACGGCAGCACCCTGGCCAGTGCCTCCGACGACGGCACGATCCGGCTGTGGAACGTACGGGATCCCGGCCACCCGCAGCCGCTCGGTGCGCCCTTGGCCGGCCACGGCGGCACGATCTACCTGCTCGCGTTCAGCCCGGACGGACAGACGCTGGCCTCCGCCAACGAGGATCACGTCGTACGACTGTGGGACGTGCGCGAGCCGGCGCGCGCGAAGGAGCTCGGTGAACTGACCGGTGCCACGGCCGCCGTACGCTCGGTGGCTTTCAGTCCGGACGGACGGACGCTGGCGGCCGGCGGCGACGATGACGCGGTCAGGCTGTGGGACGTGGCCGATCCGCGCCGGGCGAAGCGGATCGACAAGGTATTGACCGGGCACACGGACCTGGTGCACTCCGTGGCGTTCAGCCCCGACGGCCGCACGCTCGCCAGCGGCAGCGCGGACAACACCGTCCGACTGTGGGACGTGGCCGACCCCCGGCACGCCGCGCAACTCGGCTCGCCCCTCACCGGCCACACCAGTCCCATCTGGTCGGTGGCCTTCAGCCCCGACGGGACGATGATCGCCGCCGCGAGCGCGGACAGTACGGCGAGCCTGTGGAACGTCAGCGACCCGGCCTACCCCTCGCAGGTCGGCGAGCCCCTCGCGGGGAGCAGCGGCGAGATGTACGCCCTGGGCTTCAGCCCCGACGGCCGCACGCTCGCCACCGGGAGCGGTGACAGCAAGGTCCGCCTGTGGTCGATCCCGACGTCGGACATGATCGGCCGAATCGGCGCCTTCCGCCCGGACGGTCAGGTGCTGGCCACGGCCGCGCGCGACGGAAGGGTCCGGCTGTGGAACGTGGCGCCCCCCGACCGGCCGGCGGCACTGGGCGACGCGCTCACTCCCGCGGAGACCGAGGTCCGTTCACTGGCGTTCTCCCCCGACGGCCGCACCCTCGCGGCCCTGACGGCGGGCGCCGTACAGCTGTGGGACGTCACCGACCCGTCCCGGCCCGTCTCGTACGGGCCCGTCGAGCTGCGGACACGGTTCGCCGGCCCGGACACGCTGGCCTTCAGCCCGGACGGACGCACACTGGCAACCGCCTACGAGGACCGCACCATTCAGCTCTGGGACGCCACCGACCCCTCCCACCTCCTCCCGCTCGGCAAGCCACTCCCCGGCCACAAGGGCTACGTCAACTCCCTCGTCTTCAGCCCGGACAGCAGCACCCTCGCCAGTGGCAGCGCGGACGACACGATCCGGCTGTGGAACGTGGCCGACCCCCGCCACGCCACCCAGCTCGGCGCACCGCTCACCGGGCATCTCGGCCCCATCAACGCGCTCTCCTACAGCCCGGACGGCCATACGCTGGCCAGCGGCAGCGACGACGACACGGTCCGGCTCTGGAACGTCGCCGACCCCCTCAGGACAACGCCGCTGGGCTCGCCCCTCACCGGTCACACCGAAGCCGTCGTGTCACTGACGTTCAGCCAGGACGGCCACACCCTGGCGAGCGGCGGCAACGACAACACGGTCCGGCTCTGGAACGTCGCCGACCCCTCCGATGCCTCTCCCATCGGTCAATCGATGAGCCCCAACGCCAAGACGGGCAATTTCTTGTCGTTCAGTCCCAAAAGCCACATGCTCGGGGTATCGAGTGGCGCCGATACCGTCCGGCTGTGGGACCTCGACGTCGACGAGGCAATTCACCGTATTTGCTTGACCACTCGGGGTGTTCTGACATCGGCGAAATGGCATGAGTATCTACCGCGCCTCTCGTACGATCCCCCGTGTGACCAGTAGCGGAGCCGCACCGGCCGACGCTCCGGAGACCGGCCGTGCCACGTGATCCCGATCACAACTCCTCAATACGGTGGCGCAGTCGGCTCCCGTTCCTCAATGACCCTTGTTAAGCTGGTGCCCGACCCGATCGCTGGTGCATCCCCCGTCTCCAGCGATCGGGTTCTTCCATGTCGACCATGAATTTCGATACCGGTCGCTGCCGCTGTCCTCGATCTCGCGTGTCACCGATCAATTTCAGAACAAATCTCCGAAAGAATTCAGCCTCCGCGTGAATTTTTCACTCACCAGGACCTCCGGAGGAGGTCATAGGCTGAGGCCCGAGTCGGAGCCTCTCTTCACCACTCCCCCGGAAAGGTGGTGACCGCTGCCGTGAGCCGGCGCATCATCATCGTCACCGCCGTCCACGGGCCCTCGGCCCGCTTCCTGCCGGAGGCCCACAAGTCGCTGCGCCAACAGGAGCTCCCGGACGGCTGGGAGTGGCACTGGGTGATCCAGGAGGACGGGCGGACCGACGCCGTCGCCCCACACGTGCCCGAGGACGCGCGCGTGACCTTCCGCCAGGGCCGCCAAGGCCGTCCCGGCGGCCCCGGCATCGCCCGGACCCTTGCCCTCGCCGATGCCGACGGCGAGTACGTCAAGGTGCTGGACGCCGACGACCAGCTCGCTCCGGGCGTACTCGCCCGCGACCTGGCCGCCCTCGAAGGTGACCGCACCCTCGGGTGGGCGACCTCCCGGGCCCTGGACTTCCTTCCCGACGGCTCCACCGCCGGTTTTCCGGGCGACCCCGACAACGGACCGGTCGAGCGCGGGGCCGTGCTCGACTTCTGGAAGTCGAACGGTTTCCGCGCGCAGGTGCACCCGGCCTCGCTCTTCGTACGACGTGACCTGGTCCTCGCGCTCGGCGGGTGGATGGCGTTGCCGGCCTCCGAGGACACCGGTCTGCTCCTCGCGCTGAACGCCGTCAGCCGGGGATGGTTCTCGCAGGAGGTCGGACTCCTCTACCGGAAGTGGGAAGGCCAGGCGACGGGACAGGCCTCGCACATCGACCCCGCCGAACGAGAAGCCCGTATGGCCGTGGTGGAGGCCAGGGCCAGAGCGCTGGCCTCATTCGACTGGCGCTTCCCGGCCTCCGGCTGAGGGGGAGGGGGAGGGGGCCCCGGGGGGTGTTTCCTCGCCCCCTCCGCCCCTGGCCGGCGCTAGAGGTCTTCAGCCCGTCCGGCGTTTGAGGACGAGGCCGTCCAGGCCGACAGCGGGGGCCCGGGGGCGACAGCGGGGGCCTGGGGGCGGCAGCCCCCAGAGACAAGGGACGGGCAGGGGCGGAGGGGGCGAAAAACCCCACGGCCCGACCCTCAGCCCAGCACCTCGACATCGCGCCTGGAGAAGACCAGGTCGCTCTCGCCGAGCAGCGGCCCCCGGAGGCGCACCGGAGCACGCGGCGTGCCGCTCAGCGCACGCGGGTAGCTGTACGAGGCGTAGTCGTTCTCCATCCGGTACACGTGGAAACCGGCGCCGACCATCGTCTTCATCAACTCATCGGCCGAGTCGCCGAGTTGAGCCATCCGGTCGGGCGTGACCTCGATCGAGATCTCCGCGTCCGGCCGGAGCCTGTCCAGGAGGGGTGCCAGGCCGCGGACGACCTTTCCTTCCGCGCCCTCCACGTCGATCTTGATCACCCGGGCCCTGGCGACCTCTGAGGGGTCAAGCAGCTCGGGCAGCGGACGTGCCTCGATCTCGAACGTGGATTCCGCCGGGCCGTCGTAGGGAACGATGCTGTTCGCCCCCATGTTGCGCGAGCTCGCCAGCACGAACGTCAGCGTCCGGCGGCTGTCCGAGACCCCGGCGTTGACCGCGCGAAGGTTGCGGCACCCGTTGAGCCGGGACTCCTGCAACAGCCGTTGGTGGAACACCGGCGAGGCCTCGATCGCGACCACCTGGCCCTCCTCGCCCACGAGTTGCGAGGCCAGCACGCTGAACACACCGATGTTGGCTCCGACATCGATGAAACCGTCCCCCGGCTCCAACCGGCCCTGGAGCCAGCTCGTCAGGTGCGGCTCCCACACCCCGAACAGATACAGATACCGCTGGATCAGATCCTGGGTGTCCACGGCGAACCGGGCGCCGAAGCGCGTCTCGACGACCCTGCGGCGCGGATGCTCCCTCAGGTGGGGGTTGAGGAGGCGCGCGGCCAGGAACGCCTTGCCGAACGAGCCCGGGGCGCCACGCACATACCCGCGACCGAGGGTGACCAGGGTCTCCGAAAGGGGACTGCTCATCCGCTCACCTCTCCGCAGGTCCGGCGGAAACCGTAGCGCGCCGATCCTCCGAGGTCCCGGCGGAGCCCGGTGTCCCGGATCACCGGCGGAGCCCGGCGCCCCGGGTCCTACTCAGTTATCACGATGGCCTGGGATGGACACCAGTCGGCCGCCTCCCGGACCTGTGGATCGTCGCCGCTGTCCTCGCGGCCCGGCAGGACGGAGCCGTACCCGGGGTCCACCAGGGCGAAGACGGAGGGGACTCGGTGGGCACAGTCGCCGGAGCCGTAGCAGACGTCGCGGTCGACGGAGACCTTCATTTGTACTCCAGTTGCCAGGGGGCGCCGTCCCTGGGAGCGGGCCGACGAGCCGGTCGGGAGCCGGCGGACTTCCGGCTTCCCCACTTGACTGCCCGCCGGGCAATTAACTGAATCGGCCGGGCAATCAACTGAATCGACGGCGCGCCCCGCCGTCTACTTGCCCTGGTCAAACGGAAGTTGCAGCATCCGGATCGCGTTCCCCCGCAAGAGCTTGTACGTCACCTCTGCGGAGAGCCCGGCCACATGGTCCGCCGCCACCTCCTTCGTGTGCGGCCAGGTCGAGTCGACGTGCGGGTAGTCCGTCTCGAAGGTCGCGTTGTCCACGCCCACGGTCTCGATGGACGCGATGCCGTGCTTGTCGCGGAAGAAGCAGCAGAAGATCTGCCGGTAGTAGTACGTCGAGGGAGGCTCCGGGATCAGGTCCTTCACCCCGCCCCACGCCCGGTGCTCCTCCCACACGTCGTCGGCGCGCTCCAGGGCGTACGGGATCCAGCCCATCTGGCCCTCGCTGTACGCCAGTTTGAGGCGCGGGAACTTCACCAGGACCCCGGAGAAGAGGAAGTCCATCATCGACGCCATGGCGTTGTTGAAGCTCAGCGAGGCTTGGACGGCCGGCGGTGCGTCCGGTGACGCCGCGGGCATCTGGGACGACGAGCCGATGTGCATGTTGACCACGGTCCCGGTCTCCTCGCACACCGCGAAGAACGGATCCCAGTAGCCGGAGTGGATCGACGGAAGCCCCAGGTACGTCGGGATCTCGCTGAAGGTCACCGCCCGCACGCCACGGGCCGCGTTGCGCCTGATCTCCGCGACCGCGAGGTCGACGTCCCACAGCGGGATGAGGCACAGCGGGATCAGCCGCCCTCCGCTGTCGCCGCACCACTCCTCGACCATCCAGTCGTTGTAGGCGCGGACACACGCGAGCGCGACCTCCTTGTCCTTGGCCTCCGCGAAGGTCTGTCCGCAGAACCGCGGGAAGGTCGGGAAGCAGAGCGAGGCCTCGACGTGGTTGAGGTCCATGTCCTCCAGGCGCGCCTTCGGGTCCCAGCAGCCGCGCCGCATCTGCTCGCGCGTGATGCCGTCGAGGGTCATCTCGTCCCGTGAGAAGCCGACGGCCGCGATGATGCGTTTGTACGGGAAGACCTCGCCCTCGTACCTCCACCAGTCGGTCATCTGGCCCTTCGGGTCCGTGGTGAACCGGTACTTCCCGCCGACGTACTGAAGGTCACCGATACCGGCGGTGAAGGGCTGCGGCCCCAGGTCGCGGTACTTGCCCGGGAGCCATGTCTCGAAGAGGTGCGCGGGCTCGATCACGTGGTCGTCCACGCTGATGACCCTGGGAAGGTCCCCGGTGCCGCTCTCGGTACTGACCACGTCCTACCCCCTGCTGACTGTCCCTGCCCGTCGAATCCTCGTCTCGAATCCGGCGAATCTGACGGTCCATCAGATTCACGGATCCAGGCTAGGCGACCACTCCCCCGACAGCAAGAGCAAGGGCCCACGCCCCACACGGCTCTGATCTCCTCGCGCCCCCACACGGCTCGGGCCCTCCTCGACGCCCTCTCCATATCCACTGGTCAGCCCGCTCGTTCACCTCCCGCTCGGCCACGGCGTTTCTTTCCGATCATCCGAATCGTTGGTCCAGTCGTGTCCGCCCCTCCACTGACCTGTCAGCATCCCGAGGGCATGCGAACGGAGAGCTCTGTGCGATTGACCGACATCCAGCGTTGCGAGATCCGGCCCGGATGTCTCGTGGAGTGGACCTTGCATCCGAAGGCCGTCGAGACAGCGGCCGAACTGCCGGAGGACGGCCGACCACCCGCGTACGTGCAGGAGTCGCATGTCCGGACGGCACGAACAGTGCGAGAGGACGGGTTGTTCGTGCCCACCTGGCTGGGCACCGCGTTCGACATCCCGGGAAAGGTCGATCTCGACGTACTCCAACACGCCTTGAGGGACTGGACCCTTCGGCACGAGACGCTGCGCAGTGGGTTCCGCTGGGTCGGCGACGACATGCGCCGGTTCACGCTGGACGCCGACGCGGTCGCCCTGCACCGCGAGGACGTCGGCGACTTCGCCGAAGCGGCCACGCTGACCCGGTACCTACAGGACCGTTTCGACGTCGCGGCCGACGCGCTCAGCTGGCCGAACTTCATCTACACCGCGGTCGTACGGGAGGACGGCGCGAGCGTCTACATGGCGTTCGACCACAGCAACGTCGACGCGTACTCGCTCCAACGCATCGCCGCCGAGATCCACGAACTCTACGAAGCCGGCCTCGAAGGCCGCGCGTTGGACACGGCACCGGTCGCCAGTTACGTCGACTTCTGCGCGATCGAGCGCGCGCAGGCCGACCGGATCGACGACACGCACGCGATCGTCGCCCGCTGGCGGGAGTTCATCGCCCAGTGCGACGGGAAACTGCCCGGCTTCCCCGTCGACCTCGGCCTCGACCCCGAAGGACCCTTGCCCGCACAGAAGTTCATGCACGAGATGCTGGCGGACGACGCGGACGCGGCGGCCTTCGAGGCTTACTGTCGCCCGTACGGCGGCAGCCTGGTCGGCATCCTCGCGGCCACCGCCCTCATCGTCCGCGAGATCGGCGGGCAGGACGTGTACCGCACCGTCGTGCCGTTCCACACCCGGGCGAAGTCCACGTGGTCGGACTCGATGGGCTGGTACGTGGGCGGTGCGCCGATCGAGATTCCGGTGGCCCGCGCGACGGACTTCGACAGCGCGCTGAGGATGGTCCGCGCCGCACTGCGGGAGAGCCGGCCGCTGTCGCGGATGCCCATCGCCCGCGTGCTCCGCCTGCTGGGCTCCGACTTCCGGCCCACCTCCCCCGACCTGTACTCGATCGTCTCGCTCGTCGACTCACGCGCCACCCCGGGCTCGGAGCGGTGGCAGGAGCTGAAGGCGTACGGGCTGATCCGGATCTCGTACGGCGACCAGGTGTGCGTCTGGCTCACCCGGGTCCACGAGGGTCTCCAGTTCGCCAGCCGCTACCCGGCCACCGACATCGCGTACAAGAACATGCGGCTCTACGCCGAGGGGCTGCGGGAGTACATCGTCTCCGTCGCGGGCGGCCGGGAGCAGGAGTTGACTGCCCGCGCCCGGGCCTGAGGTACGGGGACAGCCGCCACCGGACCGCTCCTCGTCGGTACGTCCGTCACAGACCTGCCGCGTCCACCACAGCACCCGGGTCGACGAACCTGAAGCCCGTCGCCGTACGCGTACCGCCCTCGGCCTCGGCATGCCGCGTTGGTGTCGCCCCTTCTGTGCGGGGTCGTCGTCGGCAGGCCTGGTGGAACCGCTCGTACAGGTGAGGCAGTCTTCTCTCCCGTGGTGAACCTTCCGTCTCAGAGCGCATCGAACGCATCGAACGCACCGGGCACATCGCGCCCCTCGGGCTCATCGGGCTCATCGGGCTCGTCAACTGACGTCACCGCGCACATGATCGTGTCCGGGGACGACGCCCTGGCGCACCGGTTGGCCGCCGAACTGCGCGCGGTGTACGGGGAGCAGGTGACCCTGGTCGTGCCGCCCGCCCATCGCAGCGTGCTTCCGCCGGTGGTGGGGCGGACGCGGACCACCGCGCTGTTCGACCGGGTGTCCGCGGCGGTGAACCGGGCCGCCGGGAACGGCGATCCGGCGAACGCCCGGGCGGCCGAACCCCCGGGCACCGAGCGTGTGTTGGAGGCCGCCGAGCTCACCGAGGCGGTGCTCTCCGACGCGGGAGTCGAGCGCGCCGCCGCGCTGGCGCTGGTCCATGACGACGACGAGAGGAACATCCGGGCCGCGCTCACCGCCCGGCGGCTCAACCCCCGGATCCGACTGGTCCTGCGCCTCTACAACCGGCGCCTCGGCCAGCACATCGAGGCCCTCCTCGACCAGGCCTCGGCACTGGCCGCCGCCGGCGAGGGCGGGGACACCGGGGGGTTCGACGCGTCCACCACCGTCCTGTCCGACGCCGACACCGCCGCGCCCGCACTGGCCGCGACCGCCGTGGCCGGCACCAGCAAGGTCGTCCAGACCGACGGGCTGATGCTGCGCGCGGTGGAACGCCCGCCGCCCGCTCCCGGAGAGGTCGCCGACCCCGGGCTGTGCACACTGGCGCTGCTGTCCGCCACCGCCAGCGATCCCGCGGGCGCCGACGGGTCCGAGAGCAGTGGCGCGCAGGGGCCCCGACTGCTGCCCGACGAGAGTGCGATCGCCGCCGCCACCGGGCGCGGCACGGTCGTACTGGAGACCGTCTCGTACTCCGGGCCCTCCTCGTCCCCGGGACGCAGCGTCGTGCCCTTCGGCTCGCTGATGTCGCGGCGGCTGCGGTGGTCGTTCGCGGGGCTCGTGGCGTGTGTGATCGGCCTCGCGGTCGCGTCGATGTTCGTCACCGGGGAGCATCCGCTGCATGCCACGTATCTGACGCTGCTCGATCTCTTCGGCATCAACGACCCCGCGATCGGGCGGCCGATGGGGGAGCAGGTCCTTCAACTCCTTTCCGGGCTCGTCGGGTTGCTGCTCCTTCCGGTGCTCCTCGCCGCCGTCCTTGAGGCGCTCGGCACCTTCCGCAGCGGGTCCGCGCTGCGGAGGCCGCCGCGCGGTCTCTCCGGGCACGTGGTGCTGCTCGGGGTCGGCAAGATCGGCACGCGCGTCCTGGCGCGCCTGCGTGAGCTGCACATTCCTGTCGTCTGCGTCGAGGCCGACCCCGAGGCGCGGGGGCTGGCGCTGGCCCGACGCTTGCGGGTGCCTGTGGTACTCGGTGATGTGACGCAGGAAGGGGTACTGGAGGCCGCCAAGATCCATCGGGCCCACGCGCTGCTGGCGTTGACCAGCGCGGACACGACGAATCTGGAGGCCGCGTTGTACGCCCGGACCGTGCGGCCCGATCTGCGGGTGGTGCTTCGGCTGTACGACGACGACTTCGCGACCGCCGTGTACCGGACGCTGCGGGCCGCGCATCCGGGTGCTCTCACCCGGAGCCGGAGTGTGTCCCATCTGGCGGCGCCCGCGTTCGCCGGGGCGATGATGGGGCGGCAGATTCTCGGCGCGATTCCGGTGGAGCGGCGGGTGTTGCTGTTCGCGGCGCTGGATGTGGGCGGGCATGCGCAGTTGGAGGGGCGGACGGTGGGGGAGGCGTTTCGGGCGGGGGCGTGGCGGGTGCTCGCGCTGGACACCGACCCGCGGCCCGCGTCGTCCGCCAGGCCCCCGTCGTCGCCGAGGTCCCCTCGGTCGTCCTCTGGGCTGGTGTGGGACCTTCCCTCCACCTACGTGCTGCGAGCTGAGGATCGGGTGGTGCTGGCGGCGACGCGGCGGGGGCTGGCGGAGTTGCTGGGGAGGCGGGCTCGGGAGCGGGCGGGGGCATGAGGGGGGTGGGGGTGGGGGTGGTTTTTTCGCCCCCTCCGCCCCAGACCCCGCTCCTCAAACGCCGGACGGGCTGAAGATTTTCAGCCCGTCCGGCGTTCGAGGACGAGGCCGTCCAGGCCGAAGCGGGGGCCTGGGGGCGGCAGCCCCCAGAACCAAGGGACGGGAAGGGGCGGAGGGGGCGAAAAATCCGCCCGCTACCCGCCGAGGTGCCGCTCCGCGAAGTCCAGTTCCAGCCGGACCTGCTTGATGCGTTCGTCCACGACCAGGGACCCGTGGCCCGCGTCGTAGCGGTACACCTCGTGGACGGCGTCGCGAGCGGCGAGACGGTCGACGTAGTTCTCGACCTGGCGGATGGGGCAGCGGGGGTCATTGACCCCGGCCGAGATGTAGACCGGCGCCTTCACCGCGTCGACGTATGTCAGCGGGGACGACGCCGCGAAGCGTTCCGGGACCTCCTCCGGGGTGCCACCGAGGAGGGTACGGTCCATGGCCTTCAGCGCCTCCATCTCGTCGTGGTACGCCGTGACGTAGTCGGCGACCGGCACCGCGGCGATACCGAGGGTCCAGACGTCCGGCTGGGTACCCAGGCCGAGAAGCGTGAGGTACCCACCCCAGGAACCGCCGGTGAGGATCAGCCGGTCGGGGTCGGCGAGCCCGGACGTCACCGCCCATTCGCGGACGGCCGCGATGTCCTCCAGCTCGATGAGACCGACGCGGTGCTTGAGCGCGTCCGTCCACTCACGCCCGTACCCGGTGGAACCGCGGTAGTTGACCCGCACCACCGCGTACCCGTGGTCCACCCATGCCGCCGGCCCCGCCGCGAACGAGTCGCTGTCGTGCCAGGTCGGGCCGCCGTGGATGTCGAAGACCGTGGGGAGGGGGCCACTGGCGCCCGCCGGCTTCTGGACGAGGGCGTGGACGCGGCCGCCGGGGCCTTCCACCCAGACGTCCTCCACCGGGACGGATCCCGGGGACTTCAGGCCCGGCGGGTCCAGGACCACGGCGCCCGTCGTCGAGCGGACCAGCGACGGCTCGGCCGCCGACGACCACAGGTACTCCACCGCTCCGTCCGGCCGGGCCGTCGCCCCCGACACCGAGCCCGGCGGGGTCGGCACGGGGATCAGCTCGTGGGACGCCAGGTCGTACTGCCACAGGTCGCTGCGGGCCTCGAAGCTGTGGGCGACGAGCAGTGCGGAGCCGTCCGGATACCACTCGGCGCCCACGTCGCCGGGCAGGTCGAGGGCCAGCTCCGTCTCCTCGCCGGTCGCCACGTCCCACACCAGGGGCTCCCAACGGCCGCGCCGCTGATGCCCGATGAGCAGCCGCGTGTCCCCGTCGACCGGGGCGAAGCCCAGCACCTCCAGGCCCAGCTCGACCGTGCCGCCCTTGGTGTCGTCGAGCTCCGCGACCGGCGAACCGTCCGGGCGCAGCACCCGCAGCGCCGAATGCATCGCGTCGCCGTGCTCGGTGTGCTCGACGGCGATCAGCGAGCCGTCGTGCGAGAGGTCGCCGACGCCCGCGGACTCGCGGTGGCGGTAGATCTCCACAGGGTCCTCGCCGGTCCTGGCCACATGGATCGTCGAGCCGTCCTCGTCGGTGGAACGCCCGACGACAGCCGTACGCCCGTCCCGGCCGATCGCGAGTCCCCCGGGATAGGAGGGCTCAAGGCCCGGAGCCGCGGGCTCGTCGGGGCCGCCGGAGGCGTCGGAACCCTCGAAGCGCTGGCGGCGCCAGATACCGAACTCGTCGCCGTCCTTGTCGTCGAACCACCAGATCCACTCGCCGTCGGGCGAGAGCACCCCGTCCGTCGTGCCGTTCGCCCGGTCCGTGACCTGGCGCTGCTCCCCCGTCGCCCGGTCCCACGCATACAGCTCATACGTCCCCGTCGCGTTCGAGACGAACAGCGAGCGGTGCGGTGCGTCCTCCGCCCAGTCCGGCAGCGACACCCGCGGCGCCCTGAAGCGCTTCTCCCAGTCCGGCGTGGATCCGTCCTGCGCTGCGGTCGCTTTCCCCTGGAGGGGCCCGTTGCTCTCAGTCATGGCCCCATAGTGCCTGCCCCACCCGGCAATCCGCTGCCGGGGTCCCCAGCCTGTGGATAACTTCCCGGCATCGTGGACGCCGTCCTGCGAAACGGCGCCGTACCCCGACGCCCGGCCCCGCCCCGCCGCCCCGTACCTTTGAAGGCGTGTACCGGTTTCTGCTCACACCCCGCTGGTGGGGGATCAACGTCTTCGTGCTGTTGGCCATCCCCTTCTGCATCTTCATGGGCTCTTGGCAGTTGGGGCGGTTCGAGGACCGGGTGCAGAGCAGCAGGGACGCGAACAAGCAGGTCGAGGCGGCGAAGACGGAAGCGCCGCGGCCGCTGGCCGAGCTGCTCCCCGTGGACAAGACCACGTCCGGCAACCAGGCCATCGCGACCGGCCACTACGCCGACCAACTGCTCGTGCCGGACCGCGACGTGGACGACAAGCAGGGCTTCTACGTACTGACGCTGCTGCGGACCGACGACGGCAGGGCGCTCCCCGTCGTCCGGGGCTGGCTGCCCGGCGAAGCGGACCCGGCGAAGGTCCCGGCCCCGCCGAGCGGCGAGGTCACGGTGACGGGCGCGCTCCAGGCGTCCGAGAGCCCGGGGTCGAACGGGGTGAGTGCCGTCGGCGGGCTGCCCGAGGGCCAGACCGGCGCGATCAGCGCGGCGTCGCTGGTGAACCTGGTGCCGTACAAGGTGTACGACGCGTGGATCACTCTCGACAAGGCCGACAGCGGGATGACGGCCGTGCCCGCGACCGCCCCGCAGGACACCGGCCTGGACCTGAAGGCGTTCCAGAACCTCGGCTACACCGGTGAGTGGTTCGTCTTCGCGGGCTTCGTGCTCTTCATGTGGTTCCGGCTGCTGCGCCGCGAGGTGGAGTTCGCGCGGGACTCGGAACTGGGCCTGCTCCCGGACCCGGGCCCGGACCGGGATGTCCCGGCCGAGGAGCCGGTACCGGACACCACCGCCCGTACACCGGTCTCGTAGACCTTCCCCGGTCCACAGTCGCACCGGTCTCGTAGGCCTGCCTCAGTCCCGGTCCTCAGTCCCGGTCCTCAGTCCTCACCCCAGTCCTTCGCGAAGACCCGTGGGAGCCGGCTCAGGTCCCGCCGGCCGCCAGCACCCCCGTGCGGTACACCGTGCCCGCGCACGCGTTGGAGATCGTCGTGGCCACCGTGGCCGTACCCGTCTGATCCGTGTGCGAGACGGTGACGCTGCCGTCGGTCGCCCCGTCCTCCGTGACCATCTGCGTCGAGGCGCCGCCGGAGTCCGTGGAGGTGCCGCCGGTGGTGCCCTCGCCCGTCGGGCTCGGGTCCGGCGAGGGCTCGCTGGTGATCGGACAGGTCTCCGAGGGCACCCAGGCGAACCTCACGACGTACGAGGTGCCCGGCTGAAGTACCAGCGAGGTGACCTCCGTGGAGGGGTCGGGCAGGCCGGTGGCCGCGTCGCCCGTCACGTGGTTCACCACGCTGACCTTGGCGGAGTCCGCCGCGCCCTGCGTGGCGGTGCCCACGCTGCCCGCCCCGCTGACCGCGCACGCCGTGGTGGAGACGTTCGAAACGGCGAAGGAGCCGTAGACCGTGCCGGTGGAGTCCGGGTCGCCGAGGCTGCTGGTGGCCCCGCCGAGTTGGGCCGCGGTGCACAGGGGCGCGCTCAGCGTCGAGGGCACCGTCTCGTCGGTGCCACCGGTGCTTGCCTCGCTCCCCGCGTCCTTGCTCGCCTCCGGCGTGCTCGTCGTGCCTCCTTTGCCCGGGTCCCTGGCCGTGCCGGAGGAACCGCCCACCGCGCGTTCCCCCCCGTCCGCGGTCTTGCCCTCGCCGGAGCCGCCCTGCGTCTGCGAGCTGCTGCCCGCGATGTACGGATTGTCGTTCGATCCCGAGGCGTTCGAGACGTGCAGCAGAGCCGGCACCGCGGTGCCGATGAAGAGCGCGGCGGCCGCCATGCCGACCACGGCCTGGCGCTTGCGAGCTCGCCTGACCGGCACCGCACGGCGCAGGTGGTCCAGGGTTCCGTCGGTGGGCTCGATCTCCTGAACGGCCTGGCGCAGCAACAGCCGCAGCACCTGCTCGTCCGAACCGAACCCTTCGAGGTCCTGCCCTACGGAGCCAAGTCCTCCGGAGGCGGGTCCGTCAGGACCGAGCCCTCCCGAGCCCAGTCCCGCCGAGCCCCGTTCCTCCGAGCCCCGTTCCTCCGGGCCGGCTCCGTCGCGGCCATGTGTTTCGGGGCCGTGGTTCACAATTCCGTTCCCAGCATGCGATTGCTTGTGCTCGTCCTCGGGGCGCCGGGGTTCCCCGGGACGCCATTGCTCGTCGTACCCACTCATACCGGCGCCTCCATGGCAACACGGAGCGCCGCTATACCGCGCGAGCCGTACGCCTTGACCGATCCCAGCGACACCCCGAGCGTCTCGGCGACCTGGGCCTCGGTCATGTCGGCGAAGTAGCGCAGGACAAGGACCTCGCGCTGGCGGCGCTGGAGTCCCTTCATCGCCTTGATCAGCGCGTCGCGCTCCAACTGGTCGTAGGCGCCTTCCTCCGCGCTCGCCATGTCGGGCATCGGCTTGGAGAGGAGCTTGAGACCGAGGATGCGCCGACGCAGGGCGGAACGCGAGAGGTTCACCACGGTCTGACGCAGATACGCGAGCGTCTTTTCCGGGTCACGGACGCGTTTGCGCGCCGAGTGCACCCGGATGAAGGCCTCCTGGACGACGTCCTCGCAGGAGGCGGTGTCGTCGAGCAGGAGTGCCGCGAGACCCAGGAGCGAGCGGTAGTGCGCGCGGTAGGTCTCGGTCAGATGGTCGACGGTGGTTCCGGCGGCCGTGCTGTCCTCGGCGCCGTCGCGCTGGTCCGGAATGCGGGTGGGCCGCGCTGAAGGCATGGGCGCGATCACCGGCATGCCACCGGGCGCACCGGAGCCACGGAGTCGGCGGGGCGGACGCAGGGCGCTGCCCCTTGTCTGTACCGCTGTGAAATCGAGTACCTCTGCCACGCCAGTTGGACACGCGTCCCCCCGCCAGGGTTGTACGCATCAGGCGTCGCGTTTGCGTCAGGCACCCCTTTTGACAATGCGTCAAATGCCCTCATGCGACCAGCTCATCCCCTATGTCCCGTTTTACCGCGACGTCCGACCACCCCTGAACGGCGACCGCAAAGACGCTCCCCGCCCTCCGCACGGTTGCGGAGGACGGGGAGGAAAATCTTCGAACGACTTGATGACTCGTTTCAAGTGGTGTGGACCATTACCCTCACCACACATCCGGCCGACCGCACCGGCCACACGAACACCGGAAAGCCCCTCCGGACCCACCGACCACCTGAAGACCGGCGTGCCCAACCAGACCCACCGGTCACCTGAAGACCGGCGCGCCCATCCGGATGCTCGCACCACACATCCAACACAGATCCTACAAACGAATCCTTCTGTCGCCACCAGGATTCCGACTTCCGGACACTCAGAACGCAGAACTCAGGCCCGCGTGATCTCCGCCGCCACGAGCTCCGCGATCTGCGCCGTGTTCAATGCGGCACCTTTGCGCAGGTTGTCCCCACAGACAAACAGTTCGAGTGCCGTCGAATCGTCCAGCGAGCGGCGTACCCGTCCGACCCAGGTCGGGTCCGTGCCCACCACGTCGACGGGCGTGGGGAATTCACCGGCGGCCGGGTTGTCGAACAGCACGACACCAGGCGCGGTGGCGAGGATCTCCCGCGCCTTGGCGACGGTGACCTCACCCTGGAAGCGGGCGTGGACGGTGAGAGAGTGCGTGGTGACGACGGGGACGCGTACGCAGGTCACGGCGACGGGAAGGGTGGGGAGCCCGAGGATCTTGCGGGACTCGTTGCGTACCTTCATCTCCTCCGAGGAGAAACCGTCCTCGGCGAGGGACCCGGCCCACGGCACCACGTTCAGCGCCACCGGCTCCGGGAACGGCCCGGTGTTGTCCCCGACCGCACGCCGTACGTCACCGGGTTTGGTCCCCAGTTCCGTACCCGCCACCAGCGACAGTTGCTGGCGCAGGGTGTCGATGCCCGCGCGGCCCGCCCCGCTCACCGCCTGGTAGCTGGACACCACCAGCTCGCGGAGCCCGAACTCGGCGTGCAGCGCGCCGAGGGCCACGATCATGGAGAGGGTCGTGCAGTTCGGGTTGGCGATGATCCCGCGCGGACGGACGCGCGCCGCGTGCGGATTCACTTCCGGTACGACGAGGGGCACGTCCGGGTCCATCCGGAAGGCGCCGGAGTTGTCGACGACGACCGCGCCCTTGGCGGCGGCGATCGGCGCCCACCGGGCGGCGACATCGTCCGGTACGTCGAACATGGCGACGTCGACCCCGTCGAAGGCCTCCTCCGTGAGGGCCACGACCTCGACCTCCTCGCCGCGCAGGGCCAGCTTGCGGCCGACCGAGCGCGGAGAGGCGATGAGACGGATCTCGCCCCAGATGTCGGCGTGCTGGGACAGGATCGGGAGCATCACCGTGCCGACGGCTCCGGTCGCACCCACGACCGCGAGCGTCGGCCGTTCGGTCCGCGCCCCGGTATGGGCACCGGTACGGGCCATCAGCGGCCCGTACCTCCGTACGAGTCGTACAGGTCGTACGCGAGGACGGTCATCGTCCGGTGCCTCCGTAGACGACGGCCTCGTCACTGTCGGAGTCGAGGCCGAAGGCGGAGTGCACGGCGCGCACGGCCTCGTTCACGTCGTCGGCGCGGGTGACGACCGAGATGCGGATCTCGGAGGTCGAGATCAGCTCGATGTTCACGTTGGCCTGGGTCAGGGCCTCGAAGAAGCCGGCCGTGACACCCGGGTTCGTCTTCATACCGGCGCCGACGAGCGAGATCTTGCCGATCTGGTCGTCGTAGCGCAGGGACTCGAAGCCGATGACGTCCTTCGCCTTCTCCAGGGCGTCGATGGCCTTGCGGCCGTCGGTCTTGGGGAGGGTGAAGGAGATGTCGGTGAGGCCGGTGGAGGCCGCGGACACGTTCTGCACGATCATGTCGAGGTTGATCTGGGCGTCGGCGATCGCGCGGAAGATCGAGGCGGCCTCGCCGGGCTTGTCCGGGACGCCGACGACCGTGACCTTGGCCTCGGAGGTGTCGTGCGCAACACCCGAGATGATGGCCTGCTCCACCTTCTGGTCCCCTCGCTGAATCGGTTCGCTGCTGACCCAGGTGCCCTGTAGTCCACTGAAGGACGAGCGCACATGGATCGGGATGTCGTAGCGGCGCGCGTATTCCACACAGCGGTGGAGCAGCACCTTGGAGCCGGAGGCGGCAAGCTCCAGCATGTCCTCGAAGGCGATCCAGTCGATCTTCCGGGCCTTCTTGACCACCCGCGGGTCGGCGGTGAACACGCCGTCCACGTCGGTGTAGATCTCGCACACCTCGGCGTCGAGGGCCGCCGCCAGCGCGACGGCGGTCGTGTCGGACCCGCCGCGCCCGAGCGTGGTGATGTCCTTCTTGTCCTGCGAGACGCCCTGGAAGCCGGCGACGATGGCGATGTTGCCCTCGTCGAGCGCCGTACGGATACGGCCCGGCGTGACGTCGATGATCCGCGCTTTGTTGTGGACCGAGTCGGTGATGACACCCGCCTGGCTGCCTGTGAACGACTGGGCGCTGTGGCCCAGGTTCTTGATCGCCATGGCCAGCAGCGCCATGGAGATCCGCTCTCCAGCGGTCAGCAGCATGTCGAACTCCCGCCCGCTGGGCATCGGAGACACCTGCTCGGCGAGATCGATCAGTTCGTCCGTCGTGTCGCCCATCGCGGAAACGACCACGACCACCTGGTGGCCGTTCTTCTTCGCTTCCACGATTCGCTTGGCGACACGCTTGATGCCCTCGGCATCGGCTACGGAGGAACCTCCGTACTTCTGCACGACAAGGCCCACGTGCGCTCCTCGATCAATCCGTCTCTGCACCGCACAACTGCGGTCGGCTCAGTCTAACGAGCGGCCGGAATTCCCCTCCGGGGTATCGCATCGTGAGATGTCCCGCCCACGAAGTGATCACCCGGTCCGTCAGGTCGGCGAAGTCCTCCGGCCGCTCCGCACGGCACCTGCCCGCGGCCGGGACCCACCATTCGGAAAGTGCGCCGCGTCACACCCGAGCGCGCTGCGGCGGAAGTCGGCGGCTTCTTCGTACACGAGGATGTGGAGCAGGTGAGCAGGCGAGCAGGCGACTACCGAGGCGGTACGGGATGGGCCGCCTGGTGAACGGCCTGCTCATGTCCGCCCGGGCCGAGGGTGCCCGAGGCGGAGGTATCCGAGCCGAGGGTGCCCGAGGCGGAGGTGTCCGAGCCGAAGGTGTCCGCGGCGGAGGACTCCAAGCCGAAGGTGTCCGCGGCGGAGGTGCCGAGTAGGTGCTCTCCAACGCCCTGGAGGTGTCCTCCGACGGCACCACGATCACCGTACCTACGGGTGTCAGCGGGCGCCGACTCGGTGGAGCCGGCGGTCCTCGACCAGGCCCCGGCATGTCGGACGCGGACAAGTCCCGCGCCTTCGAGCGCTTCTGCTTTCGACCGCTTCTGGCGCGGCCAGGGCCTGACCGGGCGCTCCGGCTCCGGTCTCGGCCTCGCCATCGTCAAACAGCCAATGACCGACGACGGCGGGACCGTGGCCTTACGTTGCGGAACGCGACCGGGGTCGGGAGCGGCCTGTGCGGGGCGGTCAGCTTGCGGCGGGCAGCAGAGAGGAGTGGTGGTTCTCGATCAGCCAGTGGCCGTCGAGCTTCTCGTACTCGAACGTGTAGCGCGCCTCGACCGTGCTCACCACGCCGGTATCGGGGTCGGTGAGTTGGAACTCGTAAAGCCCCGTGTCGATGGCCTCGTTGTTGTCGAGAACCTTGATCACGGTCTGGACCTTCGAGGCCACGGGCTTCTTGGCGAGGAAGCTCGTCATGTAGTCGACGATCCCCGCGCGGTCCGTACGGATTTCGGGCGAGAGGGTGGGGAGCAGCACCGCGTCGCTCGCGTACCGGTCGGCGACGATCTCCGGGTCGCCCGTCGCCAGCGCGGCTCTCCAGCCGTCGAAGAGGCCGGCGATCTCCGCCGTGGTGGGCTTGGTGCTCTTCGCCTCAGGGCTGGCCGTGCTGACACCGGCGGTGATGGTGCCCGCGGCGATCAGGGCCGCGGCGGCGGCTATGGCCGCGCGAGTCCGTATGTGACGCATCACAACTCCTGTGCAGGTTAAGTTAGTTGCTCCCGCTTGGTGCCTTCCGGGAGCGGTTCCACTTTCCTCTCGTGCAGGCAAAGACCCGCCCAGGAAACGATCAGCGCATGGCCAAGACTTCCCGGGGATTCAGCGGGAGTCCCGGCCGGCGCGGCCCACCGTGACGGTCAGCCCACGGGCGGAAGCAGAGCGGAGTGATGGTTCACGGTGAACTCGTAAAGCCCCGTGTCGATGCCGGAGTTGCTGCGGGAGGTTCGGGGGACGCCGGAGGCGCCGCCGACGGCGCCGGTGGCTCGGGAGGCTCAGTGGGCTGCGGGAAGAGCGACCTGAGCAGCGTCCCCGCGAACGGGCCGTCGCCGAGTGCGCTCTCGATGTCCGCCACGATGTCCGGTACCAGCGCGTGGGCACGCGCCTCGTCCCCGGCCGCCCGCAGGAGCACGACCTGTAGAGCACGGGCGTGCAGGGTCGGCATGCCGGTGTCACCGAGGATCCTCCGGTTCACGGCCACGGCCTCCGCGACCAGCCTGAGGGGCTCGTCGATCTCACCGGCCTTCCGCAACGCGAAGAGAAGCTCCATCCTCAGGTCGGAGACGGTGGAATGGTCTTCCCCCAACGTCGCCACCGCACGGGAGAGCTGGTCGGTGAGGGTACGAACGAAGGTGTCCCCCTCCTGCTCCCCTCCCCCTCCCTCTTCCGTTCCTTCTTCCGTTCCCGCTTCCGTTCCCGCTTCCGTTCCCGCTTCCTTGGCGGAGTCCCGCTGGATGGAGCGCAACGTCAGCAGGGCGTCGTGGGTTTCGGGGTGATCCTCACCCAGCACCCGCGCCGCAGCCTCGGCGTTCTCGCGGGCCAGCGTCAGCGCGCGCTCATGGTCGCCGGACGCCGCGAGCATGTCGGCCGTGACGCCACGAGCCTCGAAGGTCTGTAGGTGATCGGGGCCCAGCGCCCGTTCGGAGTCCGCCAGCACCTGCGTGATCAGGGTGAGAGCCCGGTCCAGCTCCCCCGCGGCCCGGTAGCTCAGGGCCAGCCGGCTCCGGGACGCAATGGTCCTCTCGTGGTCCGGTCCGCAAAGACGCAGGGCGGTGTCCGCCGCCCGCTCGCACAGCGTCACCCCGCGGACGCCGTGACCGTCCAGCGAGTACTGCACCCCGGCGGTGCCGTAGAGCTCCGCGGTCACCTCGGTGTCCGTCTCCGGTGCGGACCGGGACGCCAGAGCCTCGACGTGCGTCGCCCAGACGCGATGGGAGCCCACCGGCTCGCCGTCCTCCTCGTCCGCCGCCTCCCTGTCCTCCAGCAGCCGTACGGCGATCTCGCGGCCGGCGTCGACGAGCCGGGGAGACCGGTGCGCCCCGGCGAGCTCCGGCGTGCGCGCCACCGCCTGCACCAGCCGGTGCACCGAAATCGTGCCGTCGCCGCGCAGCGTGATCATGCTGTGGGCCGCGAGACGCCGGATCGCCTCGGTGACCTGGGGCGGGCTCCCGAGCGGTTCGAGGTACGTACGCGGAATGCCGTCCGGCGCCCACCAGGCCGTGACCAACAGGATCATCCGGGCCTCGGGGGTGTCACCGAGCCGGTCCAGCGTCATGCGCCAGACGCGGGCCACCGCGCGCTGCGCGTCACCGCCTTCGGCCGTGGCCGCGTACATGTCCGCGGGATAACTGGCGAGCAGCTTCAGGTACTTGCGCGGAGTGATCCCCGCTTCCCGGCAGTACGCGGCGGCCTGGTCGACCGCCAGCGGCAGGCACCCCAGTTCGCGGCACAGCTCCTCGACACCCGCGTTGCGTCCCCGGTGGACGCCCGTGAACAGTTCGACCGCCTCCGCCAGTTCGAGCACGTCGAGGTCCAGCGGCTCGGCGATCCCCCGCCAACTCGTCGCGCCCCGGCGGGTGGTGATCAGAAAGCGCCCGCCCGGCACCCGAGCGAGCAGGGGCTGGATGTCGGCAGGGTCGGAGACGTTGTCGAGGACGAGCAGCCAGCCGTCGTTGGCGGCCAGCCACTGGAGGGTACGTTCGCGGAAGGCGTCCTCGGACAGGAGGTCGACCAGGGCGGGCTGAAGAGCACGGCCGAGGGCGGCAAGGCCCGCCTCCACGTCGGTCCGGGACTCGGCGGTGATCCACCAGACCGGGTTGAAGTCCGCCGCCCGGCCGCTCGCCCAGTGCGCGGCCAGCGTCGACTTCCCGATCCCGCCCAGCCCGTGCACGGCATGCACGACCACGCCGCCGGGTGCGCCGAACGACCCGTCCAGCAGGGCGAGTTCACGCGCCCGCCCGACGAACTGCGCACCCCGCGGGGGCACGTTCCGCACCGGAAAGGTGCAGGGCCCCAGCGTGAACGCCTCCGCCGGCAACACCGTCGCCCGCTCGGCCAGCGTGACGAAGTCCCCGGTCACCACCTGCCCGATGTCCCCGCCCGCGGCAACCGACCGCTCCCCGGACGCCTCCACCGAACCGCCGCTCACGCGTCGCCCGTCGACACGCTGCCGATGTCACCGCCGGCGGAGACGGAACGCTCACCGGAGGCGGTGACGGTCCCGCCGGGGGCCGGTGGCGGACCGGGCATGGCCGGTGGAGTCGCGGCCGCGGTGCCGTTTCCGGTAGTCGCGGATCCAATGCTCCCGCCCGCGGCAACGGACCGCTCACCACCAGCGGTCACCGAAGACGTGGACGCCGCGGGCGCCGACGACGGCATGACCAGCACGTACAACGTGAGCGCAAGCCCCACCAGCCCCGCGGCCCCTCCCGCCACACTCGCCCACGGATCAGCCGCATCGACGTCGAGCAAACCCCCGACGACCAGTCCCACGGCCCCCGCCGCACACAGCCCAATCCCGGTCCACAGCACTGCTTTTGAGCTCATACGTCCATGATGACGTGCCGGAGTGGCGAACGTGAGGGGCTGGTGGGGGAAGGTTGCAGGCGAACCTCCCCCGGAACCCATGGGAAGAGCTCGGGTCCCGGGGCTCAAGCTCCGGGGTGAACTGCGGAGATGAAGGCGGTCCAGGCGGGGGCCGCGATGCGGAGTTCGGGGCCGGAGGGGACCTTGGAGTCGCGCACGTGGATCGTCATCGTCGGTGCAGGGAGAGCGACTTCGACGCAGGCGCCGCCCTCACCGTCGCTGTAGCTGGCCTTGAACCACTTCAGCTCGTCGTTCATAGCTCATCCACCATCCGCTCGATGAAGCGGGCCGACTCGTCAGGGTCGAGGGCCATCATGCGGATCATGCTAAGCCGCTCGGTCTGCGCGCTGACGACTGCCGGGTCAGAGGTCAGCTGGCTTGTCGACGGGGCCTCCGTGTAGGCGAAGCGCTCGTGATCCCTGGTCTCCAGAAGCACCATCGGTCCGTGGAGCGCGGCGGTCATGGCCCTGCCGTAGGGCAACACCTGGATAGAGACGTTGCGCACCTTCGCCATTTCCAAGAGGTGCAGCAGTTGCTCCTTGTGCACGTACGGTCCGCGCAGTGCTGCCTCGTACAACGCATAGCTACAGGCAGCCAACGGCTTACGCGTGTGGATGCCCTGGCGCTCCAGCCTCGCCATAACCCGCTCCTCGACGATCTCCTCGTCGAGGGTTGGAGTGTGGTTGCCGATCAGAGCCCTCGCGTAGGACTCGGTCTGCAACAGCCCTGGGATCAGGGCGACTTCGTACCACCAAAGGTTGATTGCCTCGTGCTCGTACTGCATGTAGTCCTGCGCCCGCGCTGGGAACTTCTCCCTTTGGAGGTACTCCTTGGCCGCACTGAGTAACCCCTCCGCCCGGCACAACTCATCGGCCACGTCCAGCACGCGCGGCGTCGGCATCCGTACGCCCTGCTCCATGGACTTGATCGTGTCCGGCGAATAATTGGAGGCGGCGGCCAGCTCCTCGCGGGTCACGTTCGCCTTGGTGCGCCAGCGTTTCAACTGGTTGCCGCTGTAGCGCCAGTTGATCGGCGCCGGCGAAGCGGAGTTGTACTGGACTGACACAGCGGCCACCTCCGACTGATACACCCCGGCGTGTATCCCCTCGGTCACTACCGAGCGTAGCCTCGCGACTGTCACCGTGTGACCATGACGAACGCAATTCACCCGCCCGACTGGATCCCCGCCTCCGGGCATCAACTCCGTGTGACCGGCGTCTACTTCGACGCCGTACGAATCGAGGGCCCCCGAGGGGAACGGGTCGCCGGGCGGCTCATCGACACGACCGATGGTGACGCGGGACCGATCATCTGCGAGACGACCGGGTACCGGTGGATGTACTTCCTGCTCGCTCCGGGGGATGTGCGACGGCACGACTGGCCCCTGGGCGTGCAGCAGTTCGGCGGGAGGAGCACGCTCACCCTCACGTACATCGGCATCCCGGCGCTGGACGGGAACACCTGGCCGCTGCGCTGGTACAGCGAACCGACGGCTACGGCGCCTTACGTGGAGGCGGGGCGGCTGCTCGCGCTGATCTGAGATCGGGAGGTCGGGCCTCAGCGCATCAAAGACGACCGCTACTGCACCGTCCGCAGCCCCAGCGGCTCCGCGATCTCCTCCGCCATGACCTTGCCGGCCTCCTCCGCGAGGGCTTCCTCGCCGAGGTCCTGGTCGGTGTCGAGGCCGTCCAGTTCTTCCAGGGGCTGGTTGAGGCGGACGTGGGCGACCACGGACTGGAGGGCGCGGAGGGTGGCGGAGGCGGTGGAGCCCCAGTTGGAGAAGTAGGAGAACTGCCACCACCAGAGGGCTTCCGTGGTGCGGCCGGCGCGGTAGTGGGCCATGCCGTGGCGGAGGTCGGCGATGACGTCGGCGAGGTCGTCGGAGATGCGGGCCGGGACCGGGGCCTTGCGCGGCTCGTAGGGGTCGAAGACCTCCGAGTACACGTCGATCGGCTCCAGCATCACCGCCAGGCGCTCGCGGATGTCGTCCACGTCGGGCTCCGGGCCCAGGTCGGGCTCGTAGCGCTCGTCGGGAAGGATGTCCTCGTGCGCGCCGAGGCGGCCGCCGGCCAGCAGGAGCTGGGAGACCTCCAGGAGGAGGAAGGGGACCGCCGAGTCCGGCTCGTCGCCCTTCGCCACCTCGGAGACGGCGACCAGGAAACTCTCCACCTGGTCCGCGATCTGGACCACGAAGTCGTCCGGGTCCTGGCTGGTCGCGTGAAGCGTGGCGTCAGACATCTAGGAGTCGTCTCCCCTCGAAGGCGCGGCCGAGCGTGACCTCGTCCGCGTATTCCAGGTCGCCACCCACCGGGAGGCCGCTGGCCAGGCGGGTGACCTTGAGGCCCATTGGCTTGATCATGCGGGCGAGGTACGTGGCCGTGGCCTCGCCCTCCAGGTTCGGGTCCGTGGCGATGATCAGCTCCGTGACCACACCGTCGGCGAGACGGGCCAGCAGTTCCCTTATGCGCAGGTCGTCAGGGCCGACACCCTCGATCGGGCTGATCGCGCCGCCCAGGACGTGGTACTTGCCCCGGAACTCGCGGGTGCGCTCCACCGCCACGACGTCCTTCGACTCCTCGACCACGCAGATGACCGACAGGTCGCGGCGCGGGTCGCGGCAGATGTTGCACAGCTCCTCCTGCGCGACGTTCCCGCAGGTCGCACAGAAGCGGACCTTCGCCTTGGCCTCCATCAGGCACTGCGCGAGACGGCGGACGTCCGTCGGCTCGGCCTGGAGGATGTGGAAAGCGATCCGCTGCGCGCTCTTGGGACCGACGCCGGGGAGTCGCCCCAACTCGTCGATGAGGTCCTGGACCACGCCTTCGTACAACGGACTGCCTTTCCTGGGCCCTCACGTGCGTGCTTCGGCGGTACGTACGTACCGTAGTTGGCCCTTGCCCTTCTTAGAAAGGCAGGCCACGTCTCAGAACCGCATGCCGTGTCTCAATCGGCACGCCTTGTCTCAGAACGGCAGGCCGGGGATACCGCTGCCGCCGCCCAGCCCCTGGGCGAGCGGGCCGAGCTTCTGCTGCTGGAGCGCCTGCGCGTTCTCGTTCGCCGCCTGGACCGCCGCGACGACCAGGTCCGCGAGGGTTTCGGTGTCGTCCGGGTCGACGGCCTTCGGGTCGATGACCAGGGCCCGCAGCTCACCGGAGCCCGTCACCGTCGCCTTCACCAGGCCGCCGCCCGCCTGGCCGTCGACCTCGGTGCGCGCGAGTTCCTCCTGCGCGTTCGCGAGGTCCTGCTGCATCTTCTGGGCCTGCTGGAGCAACTGCTGCATGTTGGGCTGGCCACCACCGGGAATCACGATCAGCTCCTGGTTTCGTACGGCTGTGAGTGCGGTTGTCATACCGCTTCGAGTACGGCTGCGAGTACGGGGTTTTCCCTCTCGGCACGAGCCTACGTGGTCCGCGGGCCCGTCGCTCAAGCACTCTTTCGAGTGAGACGGTCCGGAAGCCTATACCTGATCAAGCCCCACTTCCGATCAGAAAAGCGGTGAAACCAGGGCCATCGCCACCCATTGGGCGGTAAGAAGAGTGCGACGCTCCTGCATCATGCGTCACGTGGCGTCACGGAACGTCATCACCGTCGTCAGTAGGGAGTGCCGGGTGAGCCAGCCGGAGATGCAGCCCGAGGGGCCGCCCCAGGACGGCCGGGGCGGGCCGGGCGGGCGCGACGACGGCGCCGCGGGGGCCCGGCCGGGCGGCGACCTGACCGGGCGGCCGTTTCCGCTCGGGGACTGGGGCGAGCCCGCGGAGCGGCTCGACGAGCTGTACCGGTGGGTGGAGCGCGGGGCGCTCGACACCGCTTCCTGGTATCTCACGGACCGGGTCCGCAAGCGGCACGGGGCGCGGCTGCTGCGGTGCGGGGCGGCGCTGGGCGCTGTCGCCGGGGCCGCGCTGCCGCTGCTCGACCTCACGGGCGTGGTCGGCGGGGTGGCCCTCTGGGGGTATCTGGCGCTGCTGCTCGCGGGCGCGTGCGTCGCGGGAGACCGGTTCTTCGGGGTGACGTCCGGGTGGATAAGGGACGTGGCCACGGCTCAGGCGGTGCAGCGGCGGCTTCAGGTGCTCCAGTTCGACTGGGCGTCCGAGAGTGTGCGGGAGGTTCTGGGGCCGACGGAGGGGACGGCCAGTGAGGCCGCCGATCGGTGTCTTGGGGTTCTGCGGCGGTTCTCGGACGATGTGACGGAGCTGGTGCGGGCCGAGACGGCGGACTGGATGGTGGAGTTCCGCACGGGCTCGGCGCCGATGGGGATCCAGTCGGCCCTGGCCGGGTCTCCCCGGCCCGAGGGGGCACCGCCTGGGCGGTTGCCGTTGCCGCCGGGGACGCGGCCGAACATGCCTCGGCAGCGGCCGCCGGAGCCGCGGTGAGGGGTGGGGTGTTTTCCCGCCCCCCTCCGCCCCTGCCCGTCCCGTGCCTGGGGGCTCCGCCCCCCAGGCCCCCGGTCGCCCGAAGGGCTCGTCCTCAGACGCCGGACGGGCTGAAAGCTCTACACCTGCGGTGCCGGGAACGCCACCGGGCTTCTCGCCCCCGCCCGGCTTACCGCCCGTACGCCGAAGAACACGTTGTCCTTGGAGAGGTCGGCCTCGTGGGTCGTCACGTCGCCCGCGGGGATCACGTGGGTCCACTCGGGGGCTGTCGTCTCGCGCCAGACCACCTCGTAGCCGACGAGGTCCGGTTCGGTGCCGCGGGTCCACACCAGCTTGGTGGAGTTGGTCAGGGTGGACGTGATGATCTTCGCGTCGCGCGGGGTTCCCGGGGCCTGGGCCAGGGTCCACAGAGCCGCCGCGTTGACCTTCGCGACCCGCGTGATGAACGCGAAGTCACAGAACTCCGGGAGGTCGCCGAACTGTTGGCCGTTCTCGTCGACGCGTACGTCCTGGTGCTGGTGGGCGAAGTCCTCGGCGGGTTCGGTGAAACGGGCGGCGGGGTAGGCGCGTTCGAGGAAGGGGATGTGATCGCCGCCCCGGCGGTAGCGGTCGCGGCGGTAGATGACCCGCACGTGCATCCCGGTCGCGTCGTTGTCAGCGACATCCCTGACGAACCTGGCCAGTTGGCGGGAGGGAGAGTCGTTCTCACCGCCCACCGAGCGGCGCGTCGCGGCCTGTGCCGGGGTCTCGGAGCTGGGCACGCCCTCAGCGAAGAGGCGGATGGTGTACGGGTCCCGCGTGCCGTCGTCCCCGGTGGAGCTGCCGATGATGTCGTTGGTGAACATGCCCTGGACGTCCACAGCGGCCGCCTTGTACTGCTGCGCCATGTAGGTGGATCCGTACAGGCCCTGCTCCTCCCCCGCGACCGCCGCGAAGACGATCGTCGAGGCGGGGCGACGCCTGGCCAGCACACGGGCGAGTTCCAGCGCCAGCGCCACCCCGGACGCGTCGTCGTCCGCGCCCGGCGCGTCCGAAGTGGCGTCCATGAGGTCGGTGACCCGCGAGTCGTAGTGGCCGGAGACGACGTACACGCGCTCCGGTGTGACCGAGCCGCGCAGGGTCGCGACGACGTTCGTGATGCGGGTGGGGGCGGGGACACCGGATGCCGGTTCCTGGATGTACGACTGGAGTTCGACCGTCATCCGGCCACCCGAGCCCGCCGCGTACGTCCGCAGCTCGGCCGCTATCCAGTCGCGCGCCGCGCCTATGCCCCGTACCGGATCGTCCTGCGACGAGAGGGTGTGGCGGGTGCCGAAGGAGACCAGTTTGCGGACGGTCGCCTCGATGCGGGCGCGGTCGATCTCCTTGAGGAGGGCGTGGAGTTCGCGAGTGGGAGGCTGGGCGGTCGCGGGCGGCCGGGAGCCGGAATCGGGGCCGGGGGAAGCCGCCTGCGCCGGAGGCGCCGTCGCCCCCAGCGTCACCGCACCCGCTGCCGTCGCGGTCAGGATCGATCTCCTGCTGTGGCGCATGCGTCCTCCTGGGGCTCAGGTCAACCGCTGGGCTGCCACCGCAATGGTTGTGTACGCGACAAGCCTCGGGCAAGGGGGCGTCGAGGCGGCCCTTGAGGGACAGCCGGGCTCAGCCCGCACCGCAGATCTTCAACCCCACCGGGGTGTCGCACGGCAGGTGTCCGTGCGTGCGGATCACGTCCTGGCCGGCGCCCCTGATGTAGGTGAGGAAGCTGGAGGCGAGGGAGTCGGCGGGCGGGGCGCCGTAGGTATAGGCGTACTCGATCTCGCGGTACGGATACTCGCTGGTGCCGTGTTCGAGGTCCTCGACGGAGGCGTCGTGTCCGTCGAGCCCGATCCGGTGCAGGCCGTCGTAGTCGTTGGCGCTGTTGAGCTCGCTGTAGCCGACCGCGCCGGGCAGCTTGGCCACCGTGCTCAACACCTGGTCGGTGGAGTCGAGTTCGCAGCGCACGACCAGAGCGGTCGGGTCGTCCTTGTGGACACAGTCCAGCGAGGAGTTCGCGATCTCGCCGCGCCCGAGAACGCGCCGCTGGAAGACCTGCCGGGTACCGGAGTTGGCGTCCCGGCTGACGAGGAGGACGGGCAGGTCGGGGCCGCCGAGCTCCGTCCAGTTCTTGATCTCGCCGCGGTAGAGGCGGCGTGCGTCGTCGATCGAGAGGTTCATGAGGGGGATCTCGTCGTTGACGACCAGGGTGAAGATCGAAACGGCGACGCGGTTCTCGCGCAGCTTGTCGAGTCCGCTCGGCTTGGGCCCGTCGGAGAGGGCGATAACGGGCGGCGAACCGTTCTTGGACTGCGCTCCGGCGGTGTCCAGCTCGCGCATGCCCGCCTGGCTGCCGTGCGCGTCCACCGCGATGTCGGCGCCCTCGCAGTCGTCCTGGTACCTCTCGGCCAGCTCGCGCATCACGGGCGCGAAGGCGGTCGAGCCGGTGACCGTCAGGCTGCCCGTCTCGCATCCGATCGGAGGCCGGGTGTCGTCCCGCATCACGACGATCAGCGCGAGCGTCACGACGCACACGGTCAGCAGCACGGTGATCAGCCGGGCCGCACGGCTGAACAGCGGCGGCCGGTCGTCCGGTGTCGTACTGCGGTTGGGCCGGACCTCGCCGTCCCTGATACCGCCGATGATCCGTATCGGGGACCCCACGTCGCCGCCGGACAGCAGCACCAGCAGCTTGAAGTGCTCGCCCCGGTTGAGCGGGACGCGCGGGATGAGCAGGGTGTTGCCCTCGTAGGCGAGGCCCGCGGCACGGGTGAAGTGGTCCATCAGATGGTCGGTGCCGGGCGGCTGGGTGACGGACACGCCCCGGATGGTGCGGTCCGTGAACACCGCGGTCAGACCGTGCCGTTCACGGCTCGTGTAGTCGTCGCCCGCGATGCTCTGCGAGCCGTCGTTCTCTATGCGCAGCAGTACCAGTGTGGCGTCGGCCATGCCGGGCGCCTCGTCGAACCATCCCTGCCGGACGTTCGCGCGCCCCGAACGCACGTCGTCGCCCACCGGGTTGTCCATCTGCACCCGGTAGCCGATGCGCTTACGGCGCGGTATCCGGCGCTCGTACCAGACCATCACGGCGGAGGCGACGACACCGATCACGGCGGTCCCGACAGCCACCACATTCTCTGCGCTCAGCCACTCCACTTGAGCCACTCCCCCGAGCCCGATGGTGCGGAAACGGTACGGCGCGAAGCGGGAACGTCCGGAAGACGCCAGGTGAACTTACTGAGGCGCCGTCATCCGCTCTTCGTGTACGTCAGCGCCTCGCCCGAGTCCGTGTTCACGCGGCGCAGGCTGCCGTCCGGGAGGAGCGTGACCTCGGAGGCGGCGCCCGGGGAGCAGGCGGTGGCCGGTTCGCCGACGGTGACCTCGGAGGGGCCGATCTCCAGCGGTCCGTCGGCGGTCGGGGTCTTGGCCAGTGCGGCCTGGAAGACACAGTGGTACGTGCCGCTGCCGGCCGGGCCGTCCGCGGTGAGCGAGAGGACCGTGTCACCCACCTCGCCCTGCTGGATGACCAGTTGGCGGGTGTTGGAGCCCGAGTCGTTGTCTATGCCGGAACTCCAGGTGCCGAGGTACACCTCCGCAATCGCGCCGCCCTCGGGTGCCTGCGTCGTCGGCGAGGCGCTTGCCGTGGTGGCGGACGGCTCGGGTGTGGCCGGGCCGGACGTCACGGGCGCGCTGGAGTCGGGCGACCGCTTGGAGTCGTCGGTCGTGTCGCCTCCGCCGCCGCTCATCAGCGCGTAGACGGAGCCGCCCGCGCCGAGCGCGACGACCAGCGCCACGACGATCAGGGCCGCCGTGGAGCGACTGCTTCTGCCCGAGCGGTCGGGCTGGGGGGCGAAGGGCGAGAAGGGGGCAACTCCGGGGCCGGGGCCGTACGGGGGTGTTGTCCCGGGCGGCTGGATCCAGCCGCCCGACTGCGGATAGCCGTACGCGGGGTGCGGGGCCTGGGCGGGGGGCGCCGACGGCTGCGGATGCGGGTACGGCTGGGGATGCTGCTGGGGATAGCCGTACGCGGGGTGCGGGGTGGTCGGCGGAGCTGGCGGGGGCGACGCCTGGCCCGTACCCGTACCCGCGATCATCGTGGGCTGGTGCTCCACGGGAGTCGGCCTTCCCGGCGGAGGCGGGATCGGGCCTTCGTCGGACGGGGCGGGGGCGTGCTCCGGAGGGGTCTGGGGAGGAGTCGCAAACCTCGGCGGCTTGGACAGGTCCGGAGCCGGTACCGGAGCCGATGTCGGGGCCGGAGCCGGAGTCGACGCCGGGGCGGCCGGGACGCGTCCCAGTCGTGTCGTCGGGGCACCCGACCCCGACCCCTCGTCCGGGTCCTCCGTGTCCAGCAACTGCACGGCATGCCGCCCGAGTTGAGCCACCAGAGCACTCGGCAGCCAGGGATCGCGCGACCGCCCGTCCGAGACGGTGTCCTGCGCGCCGGACAGTTCAAGGATCTCGCCGAGGCCGGGCCGGGCGGCGGGGTCCTTGTGCAGGCAGGCGCGTACGAGGTCGACGAGGCCCTCCGGGATCCCCTCCAGGTCGGGTTCCTCCTGCGCGATGCGGAACATCATCGCGTGCGCACCGGAGTCGGCGCTGCCGAAGGGAAGGGCGCCCGTAGTGGCGTACGCGAGGACCGAGCCCAGACAGAACACGTCGCACGCGGCCGTGATGCGGTCACCGCGGACCTGCTCGGGGGCCATGAACCCGGGCGAGCCGACGAGCGCGCCGGCGCGCGTGAGGCCGCTCTCGGTCACGGTCTCCAGGGCGCGCGCGATCCCGAAGTCGATGACGCGGGGCCCGTCGATGGTGACGAGGATGTTCGAGGGCTTGAGGTCCCGGTGGATCAACCCGGCGGCGTGGATGTCCTGGAGTGCGTGGGCGAGCCCGGCCGCGAGGATGCGTACCGACCGCTCGGGGAGGGCCCCGTGGTCGTGGCCCACGACGGTTTGCAGGGTGGGACCCGCGACGTAACCCGTGGCCAGCCAGGGGATCTCGGTCTCGGTGTCCGCGTCAAGGACGGGCGCCGTCCAGTACCCGCCGACCCGGCGCGCCGCCAGCACCTCCTGCCGGAACCGCGCCCGGAACTCCTCCTGCTCGGCGAGCTCCTTGCGCACCAGCTTGACCGCGACCGTACGCCCCCGGTCGGACCGGGCGAGATACACGTGCCCCATCCCGCCGGCACCGAGCCGCGCCAGCAGCCGATACGCGCCGATGCGCTGCGGATCCCCCGCTCCCAGCTTGTCCATGGCTGCGCCCACCCTCCCCCGTACCAGTGCGACAGCCTGAGGATAGTGCGGTCGTACGGGGAGGTGGGCGGGGCGGTGTCTACGGTTCCGTAACGGGGTGTTCCGTTTCTGTGACATCCCGAGCGCTGTTCGTGGTCATGGCGTCGAGGGTCGCGGACAGGCGTTCCAACACCCGTACGGTCTCCGCGAATTCGTCCTCCCCAAGGGCCTCGGCCAGTTGGTCGGCCAGGTCCGCGTGGCCGGGGCCGACCTTGGTGATGGCGGCGCGGCCCTCCTCGGTGGGGGTGAGGAGTTTGGCGCGGCGGTGGGCGGGGTTGGGGAGGTACTCGGCCAGCCCCTTGGCCACCAGCAGGTCGGCGATGCGCTGCACGCTCTGGCGGGTGATGCCCATCGCGCGGGCGATCCCGGAGACGGGCAGCGGCTCGCGGAGCACCGCGCCGAGCACCTGCCACCAGGCGGCGGTGAGTCCGGCGGGCCGGGCCAACTCCTCGGCCACGGAAAGGAACTGTCCGTTGAGCCGGAAGACGCCGAGTGCGCTGCGGCTCAGCAGGTCCTGGCGCGCTCGGCTCACTGCCCGGCCTTTTCGAGTACGGCGTAGGCGGCGGGGTCGGAGTCGTGGAAGAGCCGGTACCAGGCGTCAAGGACCTCGCCCTCGTACACACCGAGGAGCCCGAAGACCTCGCGGGCGAAGGCGACGGGTTCGGTGGGGCCCGCGGTGACCAGGTTGCCGTCGGTGACGGCGTCGGTGTCGACGTACCGTTCGCCGCCCTTGTATCCGGTGGCGGCGAGGTAGAAGGACACGGCGCTGGTGTGCGCGCGGTCGTCGAGCAGGCCTTCGCGGGCGAGACCGGCGGTGGCGCCGCAGATGGCGGCGACGGGGACGCCCGCGTCGAGGAACGCGCGGGCCTTGCGGGCGAAGGGGGCGAGGTCGCCGCCGCCCGCCGCGGTAGCGGCTGATGTCTCAGTCCAGAGGTCCGCGCCGGTGAGGATCAGCAGCGAGCTGTCCTCGGGCCGGAGCTCGTCGAGGGCGAGGTCGGGCTGGATACGGAGGCCGCCGATCGTCGTCACGGGCTCCCGGGTGGGGCCGACGGTACGGATCTCGCGGCCGGCGCGGGCGAGGTAGGCGGTGGTGTGACCGGTCTCCCAGTCGGCGTAGGTGTCGTACACGGCGAGGTGGACGGGCTTGAACGGCTCGAACGGCTTGACCTCAGGCGTGCTGCGGTTCATCGCTCCTCCTTGACCGGGTACGCAAGTGAGTATGTAAGCATGCTGTCATTTCGACAGCATGCTGTCAATAAATCCCGAGGGGCTTCCTCGCTCCGAAGCCCCGAAGCCCTGAAGCTCCGAAGCCCGAAGCCCGACAGACTGTCGCGGAAAGCCCCCGACCGCAGACAAGACGCCGATGTCGCGCCCGTACCGTGGACATTTACGCTCGCCGCATGACCCCTCAGCCCAACCCCCAGGTCGGCGCCGCCGTGAAGGCCGCGGACCGTGCGCACGTGTTCCACTCCTGGTCCGCGCAGGAGCTCATCGACCCGCTCGCCGTCGCCGGTGCGGAGGGGTCGTACTTCTGGGACTTCGACGGCAAGCGGTATCTGGACTTCACCAGTGGGCTCGTCTTCACCAACATCGGCTACCAGCACCCGAAGGTCGTCGCCGCGATCCAGGAGCAGGCCGCGAGCCTGGTCACGTTCGCGCCCGCCTTCGCCGTGGAGGCGCGTTCGGAGGCGGCCCGGCTGATCGCCGAACGGACCCCGGGTGATCTGGACAAGATCTTCTTCACCAACGGGGGTGCGGAGGCCGTCGAGAACGCGACGCGGATGGCGCGACTGCACACCGGGCGCCCGAAGGTCCTCTCCGCCTACCGCTCGTACCACGGCGCCACCTCCGCCGCGATCAACCTCACCGGCGACCCCCGACGCTGGCCGAGCGACACCGGCGCGGCGGGTGTCGTCCACTTCTGGGCGCCCTTCCTCTACCGCTCCCCCTTCCACTCGGAGACCGAGCTCCAGGAGTCCGAGCGGGCGCTTCAGCACCTTGAGGACACGATCGCCTTCGAGGGACCGGGCACGATCGCGGCCGTGATCCTGGAGACGATTCCGGGTACGGCGGGCATCATGACGCCGCCGCCGGGCTACCTCGCCGGAGTGCGCACGCTCTGCGACCGGTACGGGATCGTCTTCATCCTGGACGAGGTGATGGCCGGGTTCGGGCGTACGGGCAAGTGGTTCGCCGCCGATCACTACGGCGTGACACCGGACCTGATGACCTTCGCGAAGGGCGTGAACTCCGGGTACGTGCCGCTGGGCGGTGTCGCCATCTCCGGGGCTGTCGCGGAGACCTTCGCGCGGCGGCCCTACCCCGGTGGGCTGACGTACTCGGGGCATCCGCTGGCCTGTGCCGCCGCCGTCGCCACGATCAACGTGATGGAGGAGGAGGGGATCGTCGACCAGGCCGCGTATGTCGGGGAGACGGTCATCGGGCCCGGGCTGCGCGAGCTTGCCTCGCGGCATCCGAGCGTGGGCGAGGTGCGGGGTACGGGGGTCTTCTGGGCCCTTGAGCTGGTGCGGGACCGGGAGACCCGGGAGCCGCTGGTGCCCTACAACGCCACCGGGGCGGACAACGCGCCCATGGCCGCGTTCGGCGCCGCCGCCAAGGCGGGGGGCCTGTGGCCCTTCATCAACATGAACCGCACCCATGTCGTGCCGCCGTGCAACATCACCGAGGGGGAGGCCAAGGAGGGGCTCGCGGTGCTGGACGAGGCGCTGGCGGTGGCGGACGCGTACGTGGTGTGAGGGGTGGCCCGCGGCGGAGCCGCTGATGGATGCAGTCGCCCCCGCCGCCCCGTTTCAGCCCGTCCGGCGTTTGAGGACGAGCGCGTTCAGCGCGATACCGGGGTCTGGGGGCAGAGCCCCCAGGAACAAGGGACGGGTAGGGGCGGAGGGGGCGAGGAACTCTCCCCTCACCCCCCACGGCGTATGGTGACTGACTCCGAGACATACGCGACAAGGGGAGCCCGACACCATGCCCGGCACCGGCGCCAAGGGCGCCGTAACCCGCAGCACCCTGCGCCAGCAGCTCGCGGACGCGCTCCGCGACGAGGTGCTGGCCGGCCGCCTCCAGCCGGGCCAGGCGTTCACGGTGAAGGAGATCGCCGAGCAGTACGGCGTCTCCGCGACCCCGGTCCGCGAGGCCCTGGTCGACCTGTCGGCGCAGGGCCTCCTGGAGGCGGACCAGCACCGCGGCTTCCGGGTGCACGAGTACTCCCCGGCCGACTACCGCGGCATGATCGAGGCGCGGAGCCTCGTCACGGACGGCATCTTCCGCTCCATCACCGTCGGCGTCATGACCCGGCCCCAGGACCCCCGCATCACCGCCGCCCTCTCGGGCGTCCGCCGCCGCGGCGAGGAGGCCCAGCGCGCCGCCGCCGCCGGCGAGCTGAACATCCTGATCGGCTACGACCTCCGCTTCTGGCGCGAGCTGAGCGGCCTCTTCGGCAACCCCTACCTCGCCGACTTCCTGCACCGGCTGCGCATCCAGTCCTGGGCCTGCGCGGTCCAGCACCTGCGCGAGGTGGCCGACCTCAAAGGCCATCTGTGGTCGGCCCACACGGAACTGGTGGACGCCCTCGCCCGCCGCGACTCGGCCGAGGCGCAGGCGATCGTGACGTCGTACAACGCGCACTCGCTCGCGCTGATCGAGCGCCTGGCCGCCCGGTGAATCTCCCGGGCGCCGAGTGACGCGCCCCGCCGCCGAATGAGGGGGCTGCGCGGCCCGCGGCCGGAGATCTTTTGACCGTCCCGCGTTTGAGGACGAGCCCTTCGGGCGATCGGGGGTTTGGGGGGGCGCAGCACTGAGGAGCGGGACCCGCCCGGGCCGCCACCGGGAAGCCAACTTGCGCTCGGGGGCCTGACCAAGACCGCCGCGCGCATTACGCTTCCCTGACCACCGTGCACACCAAGAGCTAGAGGAGCCGTCTGTTGGCCTGTGACCTGTGGCTGGTCCCGCTTGTCGACGTGTTGTGCCACACCCCCGACAATCCCTTCGCCGAAGAACTCGCGCTGTACGACAAGACGCTGGCGGAGGCAGGACTCCCGCCGGTCCCTGTGTACGCGTACATGCCGGGCCTGTCCGGCGACGTGGCCCCGGTCGCGGGGTTCGACTACGACGCCCTGCACTTCCTGCGCCGTGCGTACCTGCTTCAGATGTGCGGCCTCGCGGTGACGCCCGTGGACGAACTCGGCGGCGACTATGAGCAGTTGCTGGAGATGTTCGGGACGAACGCCCAGCAGTCGCACCTGGTCTGGCACTACGACCACGCGGGCGCGTATGTCCCGGTGGACTTCCCGCACCCTCTCGCCAACGACGAACTCCTCGCGGGCGGCGGCCCTCTGGGCTCCTCCCAGACGCTGCTGCGCGAACTCGAATTCGTGGCCCAGTCGATCGGCATCGACCCGGCCAACCCGCCTGCCGCCCCCCAGCCCCCCATGGCCCCCACGGACCTGGAGGAACCGGCGGCCCCCGCCCCCTACGACGCCAGCCCCTTCGCCCGCGAACGCCACGTCTGGCTGGGCCTGCACGCGGCCGCGACGCGCAGCCTGGCACAGGGGTCGATGATCATCTTCAGTTGAGGCGGCGTGGTGCGGTGCGGTCCGGGCTGTAAGCGGCCTGGACCGCACCACACCATCCGTCGGCAGCCGTCAGCGTTGCTCGACGATGCGGATCGTCCGGATCCCCGTGCCCCGGTACCGGGTGGGCGTCCGGGTCAGGACAGGACGGCCACGCGGCCACTCGAGAGTGGGCAGGGCGAGGTGCAGCACATGGGCGCCACTCCAGTCCGGCTCGTCCTTGCCGCTCTGTTCCTCGTCCCCGGAAGCCGCCGTCCGCAGACGCTTGCCCACGGCGGTCGCCGCCGCGAAGTCGAGCCCCTCGATGTTGACCGACGGCAGTGCGCCGACATGCTCGGCAACCCCCGCCCGTTCACGCTCGGCGGCGGCCAGGCTGAGCGCCGGGATGTAGACCCGCAGCGCCGGATCCTTCTCGGCCTCGACGACGAGCCGGGAGGCCATGCTGTTCCCCGCGCCCAGCGCGAGCGCGGCGGTGTCGTCGAAGATGACGGCACGCGGCAGCGGGTACCTGTCCTCGTCCGTCACTGGACCTCCCCGATACGCCCCGCCTCAAGGTCGGCCCACAGCTTCTCGCCGGCCTTCTCGTCCTCTTCCGTGTAGGGCCTGCCGAGGAAGTGCTCCTCGACGTATGCCCTGGTCTCCTCGTACCGCTTGCGCAGCTCTTCCTTGGTGGGCGTGGCCCCGGCCAGCTCCGCCACGAGGTCCCGCATGCTGATCCCGCGCTCCCGGGCCAGCTCCTGAAGGCGGTCTCGGACAGCGGGGTCGACCTTGAGCGTGGTGTCAGCCATGAGGAAAGTATACTCGCGGTATACCACCTCTGGGCGTACGAGTGTGACGGTCATCGACACTCCGTTTCTCTTGAGCGACCCGGCCGCACGGACGCACGGCCGGGAGTCCTGGTGGGCCTACGCGGGCGCCGCCCGCCCGCTCAGCAGCGCGCGGGCCAGTGCGCCGCCCCGGCGCGCGGCGTCCCGGTAGGCGGGCGCGCCGGGTTTGCGGATCTCGACGGTGCTGCGGATCTCGACGGTCGTGACCGGAGACCCTGCCGACTCGGGGACGCCGGCCGGGCGCTTGCGGCGCAGGCGATCCTCGAGGAGAGCCCGGGGTGAGTACACCGGGGACGGCAGCCCCTGCGTCAGCGCGGCCCGCACCGCCGCGCTGCTCGCGCCCCGCTCCCACCACTCCTCCACCAGCGGCGCGAGCCGCAACGCCTCCGCCGCGCCGAGCGCGAGCCGGGGTTCGGCGCGGCCGAGCGAGCCGAGCAGCTTCGCGGCGAGCGCGGTGCGCTCGCTCTGCGGCGGCGGTGCCGACTCCGACGTCGGAGTCAGCGTCGGCTCCGCTGCCGACTCCGACGTCGGCGGGGAGGGAGGTTCTTGTTCCCTGGTTTTTTCTCCCGAAGGGAGCGGGCCCGAGGCGGCGGATTCCGACTCACCGGAGGCCAGGTTCTGGATTTTTTCGGGTTCACCCGAGGGTGGTTCGTCGTCGTACGGAGTGTCGAACACCTCGTACACGGTGAAGAGTTGGCCGCTCTCCGGGTTCTTGTGCAGCACCCGCCGCAGATACCTGGATTCCTCCAGCTCATGCAGGGCGGCCGCGATCCGCGCCCGCCCTTCCTTGCGCTGCTCGGCGAGCGTACGGATGGTGGCGCGGGCGCCGTTCGGGAGGCTCAGGAGGTACGTCAGTACGCCGACCGCGCACCAGGAGATGCTCCGGTCGCGGAGGAGGGCGTTCGCGAAGACTGAAAAGGCGCGCGTGGGCGTCGTACGATGAATGCGCATTGGGAGCTCCGGCTTACTCCTGGTGCCGAGCCCCCGGGTGTTGGCGCACCGCGGGGGCGTTTCGTTGGCGTGACTCTATGGGCACGCACAGCGACGAAAGCAAGCCGCAACTGCCTTTTCCCAGGTGGAAGTTCGCGTTCTTCATCCCTGGGGGTGAATCGGACGCCCCCGCGGTCAGCGGAGCTGGGACAGGCCCTTCTGAAGGTCCTCGGCGTTCATGATCGGGCTGATCTCGACCTTGGCGTTGAACTGGGTGAGGAACGGCTCACCGACAGGAGGCAGGTCCGAACTGTCCTTCATGTCGAAGACCAGGAGGCAGGTTCGGCTGCCGTCCAAAGGCGCGAAGTACGCCGCCTCTGGCTTGAGATGGTCCAGGATCTCCTTGATCAGCTCCGGCATCTTGCCGCTGCGGATCGCTTCGTTCGACTTCTCCGTGTCGAGAGTGGCCTTGAGCAGGACGCGCATCGCACTCACCTTCTTCTGATCGACTTCTCCAGTCGACGCACGTGCGTTTGCGTTTTCAGCCTATGCCCGTTATGTGAGGTACGCCCACTCTTGCGACTGGAGCGCGGAGCGCAGCAGCAGCGTGTGTACGAGGCGGCCGTCGGCGCCTGGCCGATGGCGCCAACTCAGCGGCCAGGTCTGCCCGCTGAGGGCGGGCACGGGGACGTACGAGACGTGGTTCGGGCCGGCGGTGAGGCGGGTGACTCCGTCCGGCCACGCCCGGTGCGACGTACTGCCGACCGGGACCAGGAAGTACACCGCCCGGCGCCCGTTCGCCTCCTCGACCACCGGGCCGGGGTCACCGCCCGTCATCCGCGCGAGGGTGTCCGCGAGGGTTCGGCCTTCGTCGCCGTCCACCCGGACCGCGTCGAACTGGACGCCCGCCTTGCGGAGTTGGATGCCGGTGACCGGGATCCAGTCAGGGATGAATGGGGGCTCGTCGAGGTTTGTTTCGTGACTTTGTGTATCCATGGGGACAGTTTCCGCAGGCGGAGCTAGCGTTTTCCATGACTCTGCGTCGACCATCGGGAACGGTGTGCGTATCGACGCGGGCACTGAAGGCCAGTTGTGTCCGGTTGAGTTCGGTTGAGGTCGGTCGAGTTCCGGGGGTGACCGCGATGGCGCGGACGGAGAACAAAGCGGGAGCGAGCGGTACGGCCCAGATGGTGGCCGCCCTGTCGAAGGCACTGCGGGAGAAACATCAGCTGTCGCAGGAGGAGTTGGGCAAGAAGACCGGCTACACGGCTTCGGCGATCAGCGCGATGGAGACCTGCGCACAGCCCGCCAGCGACAAGATGCTCGTCAAGCTGGAGGAGACGATCGGGAGCGGGCTCGGGGTCTTCGAGAAGGCGCGCAGGTTCGTGTTGTTGGAGAAGTATCCGTCGCGCTTCCGTGGCTTCTCGGAGCTGGAGGCCGGGGCGGTCACGATCTCCTCGTACGAGACGCTGGTGGTCGACGGCCTGTTCCAGACCGAGGAGTACGCGCGAGCGTTGATCGGCGGTGGCTATCCGCCGGTGTCCGAGCAGAAGCGGGAGGAATTGGTCGAGGCGCGGCTGGTCCGCCGGCGGCTCTTCGAGCGCGAGCCTGCCCCGATGATCGAGCTGATCCTCGAAGAGAGTGTGCTGCGGCGGCCGTTCGGCAGTTGGGAGGTCCTGCGCGGGCAGCTGCGCTCGCTCGTGGAGGACGCCGCAAGGGACAATGTCTGTGTGCAGGTGCTGCCGCTGGACCGCGGGCTGCGCGGAACGTACGCGGGCGCTCGTGGCGCCATGAAGCTCGTGGTGACCAAGGAGCACGACCACGTCGTCTACATGGAGATCGAGGACCAGGGCATCCTCGTCAGCGATCCGCCGGAAGTGTCCCAACTGGCGCACCGCTATGCGAAGATCCGCGCACAGACGCTCAGTCCCGACGAGTCACTGAGCCTCATCGAGCGGTTGGCAGGAGAAGAACGATGACCCGCACCGGAACCCTGCGGTGGTTCAAGTCCAGCTACAGCGACAGCAGCGGCGGCAACTGCGTGGAAGTCGCCCTCGACTGGCACAAGTCGACGTACAGCGACGACGGCGGCGGCAACTGCGTAGAGGTCGCCACCTGCCCCCACACCATCCACATCCGCGACTCGAAAAACCCCGGCGGCCCCCACCTCACCGTCTCCGGCGAAGCCTGGACCGCCTTTCTCGCCGACCGCGGTTGAGATGACAGCGGTGCTGTGCCCCTTCCTTCACGAACGGCGGGGAAAGTCTCCTTGGGCCGTGCGATACAGGCCGATCGAGAGGAGGGCGGCGGATCCCGCCCAGGAGAGCAGGTCGGAGGATTCCGCCGCAGGCCACGCCCACCAGTGGGCTGCCTGTTCCGGTCCGTAGCCGAAGACTGAGACGGCCAAGGCGACCAGCGTCGGAATCACTGTTGAAGCGTGGGTGCCGAGAGCCGCTCTGCCGATGAGGGCGAGCCCGGTGTAACAGACCAGGTTCCGGACAGCCGACTCGACTGTGGACTCATCGAAACCGCTGATCCATCCTGCCGTGACCGGGGCTGCCACAGCGGCCGTTACCACCACCATCGCGACGGCGAGCAGGGAATCGAGAGCGGCGATTCGTCGTAGCGCTGTCATCTCGATGGCTGTGGGCGTGCCGTAGCACGCGTTCAGGGCAATGGCCGGCGCCAGTGGGGCGAAGAGGATGAACGGGACGTTCGCCGATGTCGCCCCGCCCAGCTGGGGCAGCGGCAGACTGCTGTTTCCCAGGACAAGGGTCACGGCCCAGAATCCGACTGTGACGATCATGAGCAGCGTCACGCGCCGCGTGTGGAGCCACCATGTCATCGCGGCATGCACCGCACCCTAATGAGGGTGGCGCGGTACCAATCCTTCTGGCTGGTCAGGCTGGAGTCGAGGACGTGTCCGACGGGTTCCCAGGTCCGTGGGTCGGAGCGGAGGCGGACTTCCTGCGGACTCATACCGGCCCGCACGGCAAGCCAGTTGCTGAGCTCATCCTGGGAGTCGAACGCCTGTTGTGCGGCCTTGGCCGGGTCCACCGGGCAGTTCGCGTTGCCCTCGTTGTGTGGGCTGTTGACCAGGACCACGGTGAGATCGGCGATGAGACTGGTCATGATGTCCTGGCTGGTGAAGCCGGGATCCTGCCTGACCGTGACCGTCCACTGTTTCTGCCCGGGCTGCTGGCTGCTCTCCGTGATGACATCCGGTGGCGTCACTCCGACGAGACGGAGGCGTTCGACCGCCGCGCTCACGGTACGGGCCGTCTCGGTGAGACGGGGCGCGTGCTCGGGCCAGACACACACCCGCGTGCCCTGGGGGTTGGCGCAGACCAGATCAGACAGCGGACGCGCCTCGATCGCATCCGGGCCGAGTCTGTCCACAAGGCTGACACCCTCAGCAGTGGTGGCCAAGGCAGCGATCACCGCCAGTGCGGCCCCCAAGTACGGGACGGATCTGGGCAGGCTCCCCAGACGGGGTGCGTGCCGGGAAGCAGCCGTGGCAGCGAGGGCCACGGCGGCCAGGCCGACAGCCAGGAGGGCAGGTGCCACGATGCCCCCCGGGTCGGCTGCGGAGGTGTTCATACAGCAGCCGGAGGCCGGCCGAGTGAGATGGCGCAGCCACAGAGGCTCCAGCGCGGGCGGGTACACGTTCCACAAGTAGTCCCCGACCAGCACCACGGGGACGGCGGCCACCGGGGGCAGCCACATTCCGATCGCGTATCCGGCGATGACATGGGCGCACAGGATGACGCCGGCCGACGCGAGGATCCGGGCATCCGGCCACCCCGGAGCCGACTCCATGTGCAGGCGGGCTACGGCGAGTGCCGCCGCGAGGGCGAGAAAACCCAGCAGCACGACCGGCGCGAGGGACGCTACGGCGATCTGCCATCCGTTACGGGTCGGGGTCGCGGCGCCGATTCCGGCGCGGCGGAGTCTTCCGGCTTCCCAGGCGGCACACGCCGCGGTCACCGGGGCGATGAAGTTCAGAGCCGAGGCCGCCTTGGCGGTGGCCGCGGTCCAGTAGCCGTCCAGATCCCCGGCGACGTAGTCCGAGGAGACGTAGAGGACAACGATGCCAAGAAGGAGGGGAGCGACGAGAACAGCCGCATTGGCACGTGGGTGGAGGCGGAACATCACCACGCTTCGCCCCCGCCGAGAACAGCCGCGTAGGCGCCGTCCGCAATTCGGCCCGCCGCCGTGTCGTTCGGGGCCTGGGCGTAGAACTCCTTGACGGTACCGCTGAATCGGATCATCCCGTCCGACAGGACGACGACGTGGTCATAGACCTCGGAAAGGTCCTCGGTCTGGTGTGTGGAGACGACGACGTCGGCGCTCTCGGAGAGCTGCTCGACGACCTTCCGGAACGTGCCCCGCTGCGCGGGGTCGAGACCCGCTGTCGGTTCGTCCATCAGAACGAGTCGAGAAGAGTGCACCAGCGTCTGGGCCACGCCGACCCGATGCAACTGTCCGCCGGACAGCGATGCCGTCTGCTGGCCTGCCTTTTGGGCGAGCCCCACGCGCTCGAGTGCCTCCAAGGCTCCGTCCCACGCGTCACGTCGTGACATGCCCTTGAGCCACCCGGCATAGGCAACCTGTTCCTGGCACGTCATACCGGGAACGGGAGTGATCTGCTGGGGCATCCAACCGACCTGGCGCCGATAGCCACGCAGTTGGGACCGCACGGCGGGGTCTAGTCCCGCGAAGGTGACGGTGCCCGACCGAGGCTTCAAGGCAGAGGCGGCAAGAGCCAGAAGCGTGGTCTTGCCCGCACCGTTGGGCCCCAGCAACACGGTGCGGCCCGCGGGGAAGGCGAAGCTGAGCCTGTCAAGGACGACCGGGCCCCGCCGATACTGGTAAGTGCAGGTGGCGAACTCAACGGACACAGCGCCCAGCCTTCAACCAAAGTGTCCAGAGCACCATCAGGACGCGGCGTGGCACCGGGATCGTTTTCGGTGGTTCAAACGGCGCGGTCATCTGGTCGACCCCCCTTGGCGGTCGGGGCGACGACCGCGCCCCGGGTCGGCCGAAGCCTAACCGGGGGCGCGTCCAACAGTCGTACCAGCCGTACTGGATGAACCGCCGTACTAGATGAACGAGTTGATCTCGATCGTCTCGTCGCGGCCCGGGCCGACGCCGATCGCGGAGATCGGGGCGCCGGACATGTCCTCCAGGGCCCTGACGTAGGCCTGGGCGTTCTTCGGGAGGTCGGAGAAGGACTTCGCCTTGGTGATGTCCTCGGACCAGCCCGGGAGGGTCTCGTAGATCGGCTTCGCGTGGTGGAAGTCGGTCTGGGAGTACGGGAGTTCCTCGACACGCCTGCCGTCGATCTCGTACGCCACGCAGACCGGGATCTCCTCCCAGCCGGTCAGCACGTCCAGCTTGGTGAGGAAGAAGTCGGTCAGGCCGTTGACGCGGGTCGCGTAGCGGGCGATGACCGCGTCGAACCAGCCGCAGCGGCGGTCGCGGCCCGTCGTGACGCCCCGCTCGCCGCCGATGCGGCGCAGCGCGTCGCCGTCCGCGTCGAAGAGCTCGGTCGGGAACGGGCCCGCGCCGACCCGGGTCGTGTACGCCTTGAGGATGCCGATGACGCGGCTGATCTTCGTCGGGCCGACGCCCGAGCCCGTGCACGCGCCGCCCGCGGTGGGGTTCGAGGACGTGACGAAGGGATACGTGCCGTGGTCGATGTCGAGCAGCGTGCCCTGACCGCCCTCGAAGAGGACGACCTTGTTGTCGTCGAGCGCCTTGTTCAGGAGCAGCACGGTGTCGGCGACGTACGGCTTGAGGCGGTCCGCGTAGGTCAGCAGTTCCTCGACGACCTGGTCGACCTCGATGGCGCGGCGGTTGAAGACCTTGGTGAGGAGCTGGTTCTTGCCGTCGAGGGCCGCTTCGACCTTCTGCGTCAGGATCGACTCGTCGTACAGGTCCTGGATGCGAATGCCCACGCGGTTGATCTTGTCCGCGTACGTCGGGCCGATGCCACGTCCGGTGGTGCCGATCTTCCGCTTCCCGAGGAAGCGTTCCGTCACCTTGTCCACCGTCACGTTGTACGGCGTGATGACGTGCGCGTTTGCGCTGATCAGGAGCTTGGACGTGTCGACGCCTCGCTCGTTCAGTCCGTTCAGCTCGGAGAACAGGACCGACGGGTCGATGACGACTCCGTTTCCGATGACCGGAGTGCACTCCGGTGTGAGGATTCCGGAAGGGAGAAGGTGGAGGGCGTACTTCTGGTCGCCCACGACTACCGTGTGGCCGGCGTTGTTGCCGCCCTGGTAGCGCACCACATAATCCACGGAACCGCCGAGCAGGTCCGTGGCCTTTCCCTTACCTTCGTCACCCCACTGAGCACCGAGCAGCACAAGTGCGGGCACGCGCGTACACCCCTTCCGGGCGGGGCATGTCCAAGGTCGGGGACGTACGCGACCGATGTGTGTGCACGGCTGCGTATGCCGGCGACCTTCTTTGGCCGCGACCTTCGGACCGGATGCCCCGGAATAGACCAAGCCCCTGGCGCAATAGCGCAAGGGGCTCTTGCACAAAGATGCTACCCGAGGAAGCGAGGCATGACCGAGGTGGCGCCTTCCGACCAGCTCCTGGTGGTCATCGACCCGGTCGCCCATCGCAGTGACGGTGAGTCGGTACGGATCGCAAAAGACGTGCTCAGCGCGGGTGCGGCCACGAAAGTGTGCCTCCCGGCCGGGCCTGAGGAATTTGCTCGTGTGCTCGCCCGTCGGGGGTCCCGGCGGCCCGTTGTCGTCGGGGACGACCGGGCGCTGCTGCGTGCCGTGTCGCTTTTGCACCGGCAGCGGGCGCTGGGGGCGTGCGCGGTGTCCCTCGTGCCGGTGGGGGGTGTGCTGTCGCTCGCCCGGTCGCTCGGGGTGCCCATGGGGGCCGTCGCGGCGGCTCGCGCCGTGCTCGACGGGGTGGAGCGGCGCATGGATCTGCTGGTGGACGACAGTGACGGGGTGGTGGTGGGGGCGCTGCGGATTCCGTCGGTTGCCCTGCCCTCTCCGGGCGCGGTCCCGTTCTCCGTCTCCGAGGAGTCGGACGCCGTCCGGCCGCCCTGGCTGCGGACCTGCCAGTCGCTGGTCCGCACGCTCGCCTCGCGGCCGGGGCGTCTTGTCGCCGCTCCCGCGCCCGAGCACGCGCGGCCTTCGCGGCTGCGGGTCGAGGTCGACGGGGTGCTCCTCGTCGACCTCGACCAGCCCGTGGAGTCGGTTTCCGTGACGCCGGGGGTTCTCGGTGGTGCGGAGGTCGAGATCCGGCCGGTGTCCGTCGGGGCGGCGGTCGCGCCGATACGGGTCGTGGGGCGACGGGTGACCGTCTCCGGGGCGGATTTCCGGTATCGGGCGGACGCGGTGGTCGGGGGGCCGGTGCGGACTCGGACGTGGGTGGTGTGGGAGGGGGCTTGGGGGCTTACGTTGCCGGCGGGGTGAGGGAGTGGGCGGCGCGGGCGGCTGGGGGGGTGGAGTTTTTCGCCCCCGCCGCCCTGCCCGTCCCTTGTTTCTGGGGGCTGGGGCGGTGGAGCTTTTCGCCCCCTCCGCCCCTACCCGTCCCTTGTTCCTGGGGGCTGCCGCCCCCAGACCCCCGCTTCGGCCTGGACGGCCTCGTCCTCAAACGCCGGACGGGCTAAAGGCTTGCAGTCACCCCGTCCGACTCGTCCTTCAGAGCCACCCCCGTCCCCCCGAGCTCGCGCGCCCGCCGCATCAGCGCCGCCAGCTTGGCGGCAGCCCCCGCATGGGACAGCCCCAGCGGCGGCCGGATGTTGGAGAGGCAGTTGCGGTCGGCGTCCGTCGTGGTGCCCGGCACGGGGGCGTACGTGAGATACGCGCCCAGCGAGTCCGCCGCGGACATACCGGGGCGTTCACCGATGAGGACGACAACCATCGCGGCACCCAGCGCGTGGGCGATGTCGTCGCCGAGAGCCACCCGGGCCTGCTCGGCGAGGACGACCGGGGCGACTCGCCAGCTGCCGGGCAGCAGCGAGGTGGTCTTGTGGATCACCGGCGCCGCGTGCTCGTGCACGGCCCGGCTCGACAACCCGTCGGCGACCACGAACGCCACGTCCCAGTCGTCCCGGGGCAGATGGGCCCGGTCGAGGTCGTCGAGACGGCGGCCCAGGTCGGGGCGCTGGAGATAGGTGAGCCGGTCGGGGGCGGCGCTCCGGACCCGTACGGTCGGAACTCCCGTCAGCGCGGCCGCCACCACCTCCGGTTCGAACGGTGAGTGCACCGCGTCCCGCGCGGCGGCGTGCGCGGCCTGGAGCTCCAGACGGTGCCGTGTCGGCAGGGCGGAGCCCGCCCTGCCGAGGCCGATCCGGGCCTGGGTGTGCCGGCGCAGGGTGGCCCACATCGCGGCGTCGGACTCGGGCGCCACCAAGGCCCGTACCAGCTCAGCCAATTGACGGTCCGTCATGCGCTCCCACTCCCAGCAACTGATCCACAACCCATCACAGGCGCCCACTCCCAGCAAGAGATCCGCAACCCGTCACGCCGCCGACTCCCAGCAAGGGATACGCAACCCGTCACGCCGCCCACTCCCAGCAAGGGATTCGCAATCCGTCACGCCGCCAGCTCCTTGCCGATCGTCATCAGGGGATGGGCCGTGCCGGAGACATCGCGTATGCCGCCCGTGCCGTCCAGGAGCCCGATCCGTTCCAGCCACGCCTCGAACTCCGGTGCCGGGCGCAGGCCGAGCACTTCGCGCAGGTACAACGCGTCGTGGTAGGAGGCGGATTGGTAGTTGAGCATGATGTCGTCGCCGCCCGGCGTGCAGATCACGAAGGAGGCGCCCGCGACGCCGAGCATCGTGAGCATGGTCGCGATGTCGTCGTCATCGGCGTCGGCGTGGTTGGTGTAGCAGATGTCCAGGCCCATCGGCAGGCCGAGGAGCTTGCCGCAGAAGTGGTCCTCCAGTGCCGCCCGCAGGATCTGGCGGCCGTCGTACAGGTACTCAGGGCCGATGAAGCCGACGACGGTGTTCACGAGGAGGGGGTCGTAGCGGCGTGCCACGGCGTACGCGCGTGCCTCCACCGTCTGCTGGTCCACACCGTGGTGCGCGTCGGCGGACAGCGCGCTGCCCTGGCCGGTCTCGAAGTAGAGGGCGTTGTGCCCGACGGTGCCCCGGCCCAGCGCCTTCGCGCCCTCCTGCGCCTCGTCGAGGAGGCCGAGGGTGACGCCGAAGGAGGCGTTCGCGGCCTGCGTACCGGCGATGGACTGGAAGACGAGGTCGACGGGGGCGCCGCGTTCCATCAGGTCGATGCTCGTCGTCACATGGCACAGGACGCAGGACTGGGTGGGGATGTCGTAGCGGGCGATCACACCGTCCAGGAGGTCCAGGAGATCCCGTACCGCCTTGGGACTGTCCGTCGCCGGGTTGATGCCGATGACGGCGTCGCCGGAGCCGAGGAGGAGTCCGTCCAGGAGCGCCGCGGCGACACCCGCCGGGTCGTCGGTGGGGTGGTTGGGCTGGAGGCGGGTCGCCAGGCGGCCGGGCAGGCCGATGGTGGAGCGGAAGGCGGTGACCACGCGCACCTTGCGGGCGACGGCGACCAGGTCGGCGTTGCCCATGAGTTTGGAGACGGCGGCGACCATTTCCGGTGTCAGACCGGGAGCCAGGGCGGCGAGGGCCGCGGCGTCCGCCGTCGCGGACAGCAGCCACTCCCGGAACTCGCCGACCGTGAGCCCGGCCACCGGCATGAAGGCCGCCGCGTCGTGCGTGTCCACGATCAGCCGGGTCACGTCGTCGTCCTCGTACGGGATCACCGGCTCGGCGAGAAACCGTGCGAGCGGCACATCCGCGAGAGCCCACCGCGCCGCGACCCTGGCCTGCGCGGATTCGGCGGCCAGACCGGCGAGCCGGTCGCCGGACCGCTCGGGGCTCGCGGCGGCGAGCAGCCGGGCCAGTCCGTCGAACCGGTAGCTCCGGCCGCCGAGGGCCGCGGTGTAGGTGGTCATGTCGGCGACCGTACGAAGGGCCGGGACTCGGGGTCCATGGCAGGCCGGAGAGTTTACGCAGACGTTCGATCCTCAGCCGGTCTAAAGGTCTATTTGACAAACATTTAACGCCCCGACCTGCGGGGCGAATCATTCGGCCAGCAGGATTCCGGCCCATTGAGCACGAGCAGTAGCGGGCAGTGACCAGCAGACAGTGATCGAGGAGAGGGGCCACCCCATGGCGGTTCAAGAGGGCGTAGCCCCCGGAGGTCCGGATACCGCCGAGGCTTCCGGAGGCACCGTCCACCGGCTGAAGCCGAACGCGATCGGCCTGCTCGGCGTGGTCTTCATGGCCGTCGCCACCGCGGCCCCGATCACCGCCATGACCGGCAACGTGCCCTTCATGGTCTCCGCCGGCAACGGCATAGGCGCCCCCGCCAGCTACCTCGTCGCGATGGCCGTACTCGCCGTCTTCGCGGTCGGTTTCACCGCGATGGCGAAGCACATCACGTCCACCGGTGCCTTCTACGGCTTCATCTCCTACGGTCTCGGCCGCACCGTCGGACTGGCGTCCGGGCTGCTCGCGACCTTCGCGTACGTCGTCTTCGAGCCCGCGCTCATCGGCATCTTCTCGACCTTCGCCACGACGACGCTGAACGACCAGACGGGACTGGACATCCCGTGGTGGGCGTTCGCGATCGTGATGCTCGTGGTCAACGCCACGGGTACCTGGTTCGGTGTCTCGGTCGCGGAGAAGCTGCTGGTCGTGCTGCTCGCCACCGAGGTGACGGTGCTGGCCGCGATGGCGATCTCCGTCGCCCTGCACGGCGGCGGCCCGCACGGCTTCACCTTCGGTCCCATCAACCCGGTCAACGCCTTCCAGGGCACCAGCGCCGGCCTCGGCCTCTTCTTCGCCTTCTGGTCGTGGGTCGGCTTCGAGTCGACGGCGATGTACGGCGAGGAGTCGCGCGACCCGAAGAAGATCATCCCCAAGGCGACGATGATCAGCGTCCTCGGTGTCGGCGTCTTCTACGTCTTCGTCTCCTGGATGGCCATCATCGGAAACGGCGAGACCGAAGCGGTCGCCGCCGCCTCCTCCTCGAACCCTCTCGCGCTCTTCTTCAACCCCACCGAGCGGTACGTCGGCCACTGGGCCGTCGACGTCATGCAGTGGCTGATGATCACCGGCTCGCTGGCCTGCGGCATGGCCTTCCACAACTGCGCCGCCCGCTACATGTACGCCCTGGGGCGCGAGGGTGTGCTGCCCTCGCTCCAGCGGACGATCGGGCGGACCCACCCCGAGCACGGCTCCCCGCACATCGCGGGTCTCGTCCAGTCCGTCGTCAGCGCCGTCCTGATCGGCGCGTTCTGGATCGCCGGCAAGGACCCGTACACCGGTACGTACGTCCTCCTCGCCATCCTCGGCACCATGGCCATCCTGGTCGTCCAGGCCGTCTGTTCCTTCGCGGTGCTCGCCTACTTCCGCACCCACCACCCCGAAAGCAGGCACTGGTTCAAGACCTTCACCGCCCCCCTCATCGGCGGCCTCGCGATGCTCGGCGTGGTCGTCCTGCTGCTCTCCAACATGGGCGCGGCGGCGGGGGCGGAGTCCGGCTCGCTGGTCCTGAAGGCGACCCCGTGGATCGTGGCGCTGGTCGCGGTGGGCGGCCTCGGGTACGCGACCTATCTGAAGCGACGTGCTCCGGAACGGTACGCGCTGCTGGGGCGGACGGTGCTGGAGGAGACCAAGGAGCGGTAGGGGTGGGGGCTGCCGGTGGCCGGTGCGGTACCAGTGACTGATGTGACGTCGGCAGGATGGTGAACTCCCGGGCAACCATTCGCGTCCCTGAGGTGTCTCAGTGGCATGGCAGGGGCGACGGGCGCTCCGCCGAGAGGAGCCACCGTGACCCACCGCCGGCACCGAGTCGGGGCCGCGCTGGCAGTCTTCACGGCCGCGATCGCCGTATGGCTGCCCGCAACGTCCGCCCAAGCCGCCGACGGCCCGGTCGTACGCATCCATCTCCAGGACGACGACCTGGGACTGCCCGTGCCGCCGACCACGGACGACCCGGCGATGGTGAACTGGGGCCTTACCAACGACGGTCCCGGTACGGCGGAGGACGTCGCCATCAGCGCGGACCTGAGCAACGTCATCGACTGGGTCACCACGGACGCGCCCGTACCGGCCGACCACATCTACACCTGGCCCGCCCGCGATGTCCCCGAGGGCGAAGCGGCCGGCTCACTCATCGGCCTGAGCGCCAAGCCCGGCACCCCGCTCGGCACCACCGGCACGGTGACGCTCAGCGGCACGTCCTCCAACGGCACCGTGGTCTCCACCACCGCGAAGGTGACCGTGGGCACCACCGAGTTGACGGTCAACCGACTGGCGACCCGGAAGGGCGACAAGCCCGGGTCCACGATCGACAACCCGGTCACGATCAGCAACGTCGGCACCCTGCCCTCCGACGGAGTGCGGTTGCGACTGCGCACCACCATCGGCCTCGCGTACGCGGAGCGCTTCTCGAACTGCGTGTACTCCACGGAGAGCGCCGACGCCTACGGCCTGACGGAACAGGCGCTGTGCACGTTCGACACGGTCATCGAGCCCGGCAAGAGCTACCGGCTGGATCAGCCGGTAGGGCTGGACGTGACGGAGCAGGCCCTGTTCGAGTACTTCAGCCACGAGGCGCTGCCCCTGTCGGGTGCCGGCCTCACCGCACCGTCGGGTGACGGTCCCGCGCTCTCCCTCGTCGCCGCCGGAGACGCGGCCACCGACGGCACAGCGATCGACCGGCAGCACATCGACGCCGACAACACCGCCGACATGGTCGCGGGCGGCGAGACCACCGAGGGCGAACCGGGCGATCTGGTGCAGGTGACCGTCTCCCTGAGCAACGAAGGCCCGGGCTGGGTCGGCTACAACGCCAGCGACGACCAGCCCGCGCTGCTGGTGACCGTGCCCACCGGGACCAAGGCGGAGGAGATCCCCGACCGTTGCAGCGTGTGGAACGCGGAGGCGCAGTCCGGTACCGGCGAACAGACGCCGGGTGCACCGCAGTACATCTGCAACCCCCGCCCCACCGAGTTCGCCGTCGGGGACACCCGATCCTTCGAGTTCGGTCTGCGGATCCGCACGAACGCCGCGACCAGCACCGGTGAGGCCCGCGCGACCACGGCCTACGGCAACACCATGACGTTCGACCACACGCACGGCAACGACACCGCGGCCATCAAGGTCGAGGTCGAGGGCGGCGCCGGCGGTACCCCGACGCCCAGCGCCTCGGCCTCGCCGTCCGGCGCAACCGGGACCGGCGGCAACACCCCCGGGACGCAGACGGTCGCCACAGCCGACGACACCGGCTCCCTCGCCGCCACCGGCAGCAGCAGCGCCGTGCTCGCGGCCGCCGCCTCGGGCGCGGGCGCGCTGCTGATCGGCGGCGCGCTGGTGCTCGCGGTCCGGCGCAGGAACCGGGTCTGACACCGAGACGGGCGCTCAACGGCAAAGCTCCGTAACGGAGTTCAACGACCTTCGGCCCGGGCGGGTGGTTCAGCCCGGGCCGAAGGTCTTGTCACGGTGGACGCGCCAGCGGTCCATCATCAGCGCGATCTCGCCGTCGAGGTACTCGAAGAAGGCCTGGGTCTCGGCGAGTCGGCGGCCCGCGGGTGTGTCGGCGCCGAGGTTCTCGACGCCCTCGCGCAGCGCGTATGCCCAACGCTTGAGAATCGCCTCGCGGTTGGTCAGCGCCTCGTACCACTGGTCGCTGTGCACGCGGTAGCGCTCGCGCCGTGAGCCGGGTTCACGCTCGCGCGAGACCATGTGCACCTGCGCGAGGTAGCGCACCGCACCGGAGACCGCGGCCGGGCTGATCTGCAACTGTTCGCCGAGTTCGGCGGAGGTCAGGGTGGCTGCGTCGGAGGCGAGCAGCGCCGCGAAGACCCGGGCCGGCATACGCGTCATCCCGGCCTCGACGAGCTGCGCCGCGAATCCCTCGACGAACTTCGAAACCGCCTCCGGGTCCCGTCCGGCTCCGCTGGATTCGGTCATCCCTGGATCATCTCCCCTGCTCAGGCGCCACCCTCAAGTGTATCGGCCGTTCATACGTTTCCTTAACTTCACAAATTTCTGAAAGAAGCGTACGTTCTGAATCGTGACGGAGGCTGCATCACGGCGATGACGAAAGCTGGATCATGACGAAGGCAAACCGCGCCATTGAAGTGTCCGGACTGCACAAGTCGTTCGGCAGGACGCACGCGCTCGACGGCCTCGACCTGGACGTCGAGACCGGTGAGGTGCACGGCTTCCTCGGCCCGAACGGTGCCGGCAAGTCCACCACCATCCGGATCCTCCTCGGCCTGCTGCGCGCCGACTCGGGCGCGGCGCACCTGCTCGGCCGCGACCCCTGGGCGGACGCGGTCGAACTGCACCGCCGGATCGCCTACGTCCCCGGAGACGTGACCCTGTGGCGCAACCTCTCCGGCGGCGAGGTCATCGACCTGTATGGGCGGCTGCGCGGAGGCCTCGACAGGACGCGCCGGGCCGATCTCGTCGAACGGTTCGAACTCGACCCCACCAAGAAGGGGCGCACGTACTCCAAGGGCAACCGGCAGAAGGTCGCCCTCGTCGCCGCCTTCGCCTCGGACGTCGACCTGCTGATCCTCGACGAGCCGACCTCCGGCCTCGACCCGCTGATGGAGGAGGTCTTCCAGGCCTGCGTGGAGGAGGAACGCGACCGCGGCCGGACGATCCTGCTCTCCTCACACATCCTCAGCGAGGTCGAGGAACTCTGCGACCGGGTCAGCATCATCCGCAAGGGCCGGACCGTCGAGACCGGCTCGCTCGCCGACCTGCGCCACCTCACCCGTACCAGCGTCACCGCCGAACTCGCGGGCCCGCCGGGCGGGTTGGCGGCACTGCCCGGGGTCCACCACCTCGACGTCACGGGCCGGCGGGTCAAGCTCCAGGTCGACACCGACAAGCTCGACGCCGTACTGCGCTCCCTCACCGACTCGGGCGTACGGTCACTCACCTCGACCCCGCCGACGCTGGAGGAGTTGTTCCTGCGGCACTACCAGGAGGACGTACACGCTTCGGAGAGGGCGATGGCACGATGACCGCCACCACCACATCGGCGTTCGCGGTACGGGCCGGGGGATCCGACCAACTGGCGGGCACCGGAACCCTGTTGAGGTTCGCGCTGCGCCGCGACCGGGTGATGATCCCGCTCTGGGTCGGCGTGATCGCCCTGCTGGTGCTCTCCATGCCGAACTCCCTGGAGACCGTTTACGGCACCCCGCCCGAACGCGCCGCCGTGGCACAGCAGATGCTCACCAGCAGCTCCCTGCGCGCCACGTACGGACCGGTGTTCAGCGACTCGCTCGGCGGGCTCACCGCCTGGCGCATCGGCGGCTACGCCGGGGTGTTCGCCGGGATCATGAGCCTGCTCATCGTCGTACGGCACACCCGTGACGAGGAGGAGAGCGGGCGGCAGGAGATGCTCTCCGCCGGGATGGTGGGGCGGCGCGCCCCGCTGACCGCGGCGCTGCTGGCGGCGTTCGTCGCCAACGGCGCGCTCGCGCTGCTGATCGCGGGCGGCCTGGCGGGCCAGGGCGGCGCCGGAGCACTGGCGTTGGGGCTCGCGGTCGCGGGTGTCGGCATGGTCTTCGCGACCATGGCGGCGATCGTCGCGCAGTTCACCGAGAGCGCGCGGCTCGCGAAGGGGCTGACCGGCGGCCTGCTCGGCGCGGCCTTCGTCCTGAAGGCGGCCGGCGACTCGGCGACGACCGACGGCTCGTCCGTACTGACCTGGATCTCGCCGGTGGGTTGGCTGGAGGAGATGAGAGCCTTCGCGGACGAACACTGGTGGGTGCTGCTCCTGTTCGTCACGGCGTGCGCCGTGCAGGGCGCGGTCGCGTACGAACTCGCCGGGCGGCGCGATGTCGGCATGAGCTTCCTGCCCACCCGGCCGGGACCCGCGGCGGGACGCCTGGGCAGCGCAGGGGGGCTGGCCCGGCGGCTCCAACGGGGCAGTGTGCTGGGCTGGAGCCTCGGGTTCCTGGCCGCCGGAGCCGCCTTCGGCGGGATGACGAAGGGGGCGGCTGATCTCGTCGGGGACAACGACAAGACCCGCGAGATCATCGAACGCATGGGCGGGCAGACCGGGATCACGGACGCGTTCCTCGCCACGATGGTGGGGATGCTCGGCATGGTCGCCGCGCTGTACGTCGTCTCCTCCGTGCTACGGCTGCACGGCGAGGAGACCTCGCAGCGCGCCGAACCCGTCCTCGCCGGGGCCGTCGGCCGACTGCGCTGGGCCTCCGGCCACCTGGTCATCGCCTTCGGCGGCGCCGTCCTCATCATGCTGCTCGGCGGGCTCGGCCTCGGCCTCGGGTACGGCGCCGATCTCGGCCCCATCCTCGGCGCCTGCCTCGTCCAGATCCCGGCCATCTGGACCCTGGGCGCCCTGGCCGTCCTCCTGTACGGACTCTCCCCCCAACTCGCCCCCGGCGCCTGGGCCGCGGCCGGCCTCGCCCTCCTCCTCGGCTGGATCGGCCCCGCCCTGAACATGCCGCAGACCGTCATGAACCTCTCCCCCTTCGGGCACCTTCCGAAGTTGCCGGGCGGGGAGATGGCCTGGACGCCGGTGCTGATCCTGACGGGGGTCGCGGTAGCGCTGGCGGGGGCGGGGCTGGGGGCGTTGCGGAGGCGGGACTTGAGCGGCTGAGGATTTTTACTCCCACCCCGCCCTACCCTCCCGTATCCGGGGATGACCGCCCCGCGACCGATGCGGCGCCTGCGCGCCACGACCCGTGGGACGAGCAAGGAGATCCGCCATGACCCCCACGCACAACGTGTTCGTCAACGAGGCCATCTTCGGCGTCATGGACAGCTGGGAAGTCGCCATCGAGACGGCCGACTGGTCGAACGGCCTCGCCGCGCCCATGACGCAGGGTGCCGTCATCCGCACGGGAATCAACACCGGTATATGTGCGAAGTGCGGATGGCTGCCTTCGCTCAGGACGGTCCGCCGAGCACGCCGGCGGAGGAGCACTGGGAAGAGATCGTCGACGTCAGCACGCACGCACCCAACGGCCGACCTCACGTCGAGTCACTCGTACAAGGCCCTTCCCGACGGACCTCCTCGGTCCGTGACACCGTAGACGTCAAGCAGCAGCGATTCACCCACGCGATTCACCTTGGCCGCGGGTGCCCCGGGAACCCCGAGCCCCCGGCCACACGTCCATGACAGGCATGGGGCAACGGATGCAGGCCGCCGGCGGATGTCTGATCGCCGTCGTCGGTGCGGGGGCGGGGCTGGCGGTATGGACCATCGGCTTGCAGGGACGGTTCCGGCGGTTCGAGCAAGGGCCCGACTGGAGTGTGGTCTACGCGGAGCTGCCGTTGATGGTTCTGGGCGGGGTGGCTGCCGCACTGGGACTCTGGGCCCTCGGCCGACGGGTCAGAGCACGACGCTGAGCCCCTCCAGCCCCCGGATGACGAAGGCAGGCTTGCGCTGCGGCTCGGCGGCGAGGCTGAGCGTCGGGGCCTGAGCCAGCAACGCACGCAGGGAAGCCGTCAGTTCGAGACGGGCCAGCGGCGCACCGATGCAGTAGTGGATGCCCGCGCTGAAGGAGATGTGCGGGTTGTCCGCTCGGGAGAGGTCCAGCTCCTTCGGGGCGGTGAAGACGGCCGGGTCGTGGTTGGCGGAGCCGAAGAGCATGGCGATCTCGGAGCCGCGGGGGATGGTCGTACCGTCGATCTCGACATCGTCGAGTACCCAGCGCTCGAACAGCTGCAACGGGGTGTCGTACCGCATCAGCTCCTCCACGGCCGTAGGAACCAGCGAGTGGTCGGCACGAAGGACGGCCAGCTGACCGGGGTTGCGGAAGAGGGCCCACCAGCCGTTCACCGTGGCGTTGACGGTCGCCTCGTGCCCGGCGTTCAGGAGCAGGACGCAGGTCGAGATCATCTCCTGTTCCGTCAGCCGCTCCCCCTCCTCGTACGCGGCGATCAGGCCCGAGATCAGATCCTCACCCGGTTCCTTGCGGCGGGCCTCGATCAGCCCCAGCAGATACTCCGTGAACTCCTCCGACGCCCGGACCGCCTTCGCCGCCGTCTCCTGCGACGGGTTCATCTCGTACATCCCGCAGATGTCCGCCGACCACGGCCGCAACGGCGCCCGGTCGGACTCCGGGATCCCCAGCATCTCGGCGATCACCGAGACCGGCAGCGGCTCGGCGACATCGGTGAGCAGGTCACCACCGCCGGCCGCGACCAGTCGGCCGACCAACTCGCCGGCCAGCTGGTCCACATACGGCTTGAGCCGCTCCACCGTGCGCGGCGTGAACGCCTTCGACACCAGCCGCCGGATCCGCGTGTGGTCCGGCGGCTCCAGGTCGAGCATCCCGTTGTCGTTGAGCACGTGGAACGGCTCGTCCTGCGGCCGCGGCGCCGTGCGTCCGAAATCCTCGTGCGTGAAGCGGTGCTGGTACGTCCGCCCGAGGCGGCGGTCCCGCAGCAGCGCCGACACGTCCGCGTGATGCGGGACCAGCCACTGCTTGGTGGGCTCGAAGTACTGCACCCGGCCAAGGGCACGCAGTTCCTCGTACACGGGGTACGGGTCCGCCAAGAACGCCGGGTCCCACGGGTCGAAGGCCTGCGGAGTCTCCAAAGCTGCCATGAACGGACGCTAGCCCGACCCGCCCCTCCCTGACCAGGGCCGTCTCCACCGACAGCCCTTATCGGACCACCGCACGCACCCCCCGATCACCTGGGCGTGACCAGCCGTGCCTCATACGCGAACACCGCCGCCTGCGTACGGTCCCGCAGACCCAGCTTCACCAGGATCCGGCTCACATGGGTCTTGATCGTGGACTCGGCGACGAACAGCCGCGTCGCGATCTCGGCGTTCGACAGGCCCTGCGCGATCAGGACGAGCACCTCCGTCTCCCGGTCGGTGAGGTCGCCGTACGCCGCCTGCGCCGTGGCCGAGAGCCTGGGCGCATCCGCGAGCTTGGCGAACTCGGTGATCAACCTCCTGGTCACGGAGGGGGCGAGCAGCGCCTCCCCGGCCGCCACCACCCGCACCCCGTCGGCGAGCTGGCGCGCCGAGGCGTCCTTGAGGAGGAAGCCCGAGGCTCCCGCACGCAGCGCCTGGTACACGTACTCGTCGAGGTCGAACGTCGTCAGGACCAGCACCTTCGCGGCGTCGTCCGCCGCGACGATCTCCCGGGTCGCCTCGATCCCGTTCATCTCCGGCATCCGGATGTCCATCAGCACGACGTCCGGGGCAAGCTCGCGGACCCGCTCGACCGCGTCCCGGCCGTTGACCGCCTCGCCGACCACCTCGATGTCCGGCATCGCGCCGAGCAGCACGGAGAAGCCCTCGCGGACCATCACCTGGTCATCGGCGATCAGCACCCGAATCGAGCCCCTGGTGTCGCCTGTGCCGCTCGTCATCCTGTCTCCTCCGCCGTCGCGGGCACCGGCAGGAACACCGCCACCTCATATCCCCCGTCGTCCGTCTCGCCCGCCGTCATCTCGCCGTCCAGCATCGTGACGCGCTCGCGCATGCCGGTGATGCCGTGCCCCGCGCCGTGCGACGACTTCGCCAGGCTCGTCGTCGGTGCGGGGCCGTTGACTATGCGCAGGCCGAGCCCGCCGAGGACGTAGCCGATCTCGACGCGGGCCGCCGCGCCCGGCGCGTGCCGCAGGGCGTTGCTGAGGGCCTCCTGGACTATGCGGTACGCCGACAGCTCGACGCCCTGCGGGAGCCCGCGCACCGCGCCGGTGACCACCTTGTCGACGGTCAGGCCCGCGTCCCGCACATTGGCGAGGAGCGCGTCGAGGTCGGCGAGGGTGGGCTGGGGGGCGTCCGGCGCCTCGTAGTCCTCCGCCCGGACGACACCGAGCACGCGGCGCAGCTCGGTCAGGGCCGCCACCGCGTTCTCCCGGATCGTGACGAAGGCCTGCTCCAACTCGGGCGGCGGGTTCTCCACCCGGTAGGGGGCGGCCTCGGCCTGGATCGCTACCACCGACATGTGGTGGGCTACCACGTCGTGCAGCTCGCGGGCGATCGTCGTGCGCTCTTCGAGAAGGGTGCGCCGGGAACGCTCGTGCGCCGTCTCCGACTGATGGGCGGTCACCTCCTGCTGGGCATCCCGACGTACATGAAGGACAGTGACGACCAGGAGAGCCACGGCGGAGACGAAGAGGAGCGGCACGGTGTTGGTGCCGATGTAGTAGCCCCCGTGGAAGAAGGTCTCGGCGACGATCCCGTACGCCGCCGTCAGCGTCCACATCCATCCTGCGGTGCGCGGCCTCGTCCGCAGCGCCACGACCGTCAGCACCACCAGGTGGGTGGCGAAGCTGCCCGGCAACCACGGCCAGTCGCTCCACCTGTCGCCGAAGAGGCCGGCTACCGGCGTCGCCGCGAACGAGAACCAGAAGGCACCGACCGGCCGGACCAGCGTCAGCAGGACCGGGAACAGGGCGAGGAGGGTGCACACCAGCGTCGCGATGCTGCCGCCTCCGCTGCTGTCCGCGTCCGCGATGGACATCGCGAACAGTCCGGCCACCGCCACCACGGCGTGCGGGGTCCAGGCCGCGTACTTCCGTATGCCCGTCGGTAGCCGTCGGGTGAGTGGGCCGTCCACCCGCATGCGCGGCAGCGGACGGTAGGCGAAGGCGTCATGGAACAGGTCCTGCCGCAGCCCGCGCAGGGCGTCCGCGGCCAGCCGGAACTCCGGGCTGCGCGGCTTTGCCCTGCCCGGCGGCGTCATCTGCGTCTGGGTCGTCTCGGTCACATTGAAAAGGTAGGCCGACTGCGGGGTCGCGGTCGTCACCAGGGAGGAGGGTCCTTCGGGGTCCGTCTCAGGTACTACGGGTATCGCTGCGGTGCGTACGACGGAGGAGAGCGGAGGAGGCGGAGGGGACGGAGGGACGCGGAGGAGGCGGAGGGAAGCGGAGGAGGCGGAGGGAAGCGGAGGGAAGCCTCGGAGGCAGAGGGGAGCTGAAGGGATAGCGGGCTGGACAGTCGCGGCTCAATAGCCGGACGGGCGTACCAGTCCTGACTCGTAGGCGAAGACCGCCGCCTGGGTGCGGTCGCGCAGGCCGAGCTTTACCAGGATGCGGCCCACGTGGGTTTTCACGGTCTGTTCGGCGACGACGAGGCGCTCGGCGATCTCCGCGTTCGACAGGCCTTGGGCGATGTGGGCGAGGACCTCCGTCTCGCGCTCGGTCAGTTCGCCCACGCGCTGTTTGAGCGGGGAGCGGGGTGTGGAGTCGAGCCGGGAGAACTCGGCGATGAGGCGGCGGGTGATCCCGGGCGCGAGCAGGGCGTCGCCGGCCGCGACCACCCGTACCGCCTCGGCGAGCTGGTCCGCGGACGCGTCCTTGAGCAGGAACCCGGAGGCACCGGCGCGCAGGGCGTCGTACACGTACTCGTCGAGGTCGAAGGTGGTGAGCACCAGCACCTTGATCCGGGGTGTCTCGTCGGTGATGCGTCTGGTGGCGTCGATGCCGCCGAGCTCGGGCATGCGGATGTCCATCAGGACGACGTCCGGGGTGAGTTCGGCGACCTGGGCAATCGCGTCCAGGCCGTCGACCGCCTGGCCGACCACCTCGATGTCGGGCTGGGTGTTGAGCAGCACGGTGAAGCCCTGCCGGACCATCTGCTGGTCGTCGGCGATCAGTACGCGAATGGTGCCGCTGCTCGTCATGGGTTCTCTTCTCCTGCGAAGTCTGTGGAACCTGTGGTGCTTGCGGTGCCTGTGGAATCTGCGGTGCTTGGAGTGCCTGTGGAGTTCTTGACGGCCGCGATGGGCGTGGTGGCTGTGATGGCTGTGGTGCCCGTGGTGCCCGTGGACTTCGCTATGGCCGTGGTGGCTGTGGAGTTCGCAACGGCGGAGGCGTCAGGGTTCGCGGCGTCGGGATTCGCGCCGTCGCCGCGAGGCAAGAAGGCTGCCACCACGAAGCCGCCGTGCGAGGTCTCCGAGGTCATGAGGGTGCCGCCGAGCATCGCGGCGCGCTCGCGCATGCCGAGCAGACCGTGGCCCGCGCCCGGTGACGGCGGCGCCGGGCGCTCGGGTCTGGAGTTGATGACCCGTACCTGGAGTCCACGGGGGAAGTGGCAGAGCTCGACGCGGACCACCGAACCGGGAGCGTGCCGCAGGGCGTTGCTGAGGGCCTCCTGGATGATCCGGTACGCGGACAGTTCCACACCTGGCGGGAGGGGCAGTTGCTCGCCGGTGATCTCGGTGGTCACTGCCAGGCCGGCGGCACGGGTGTTCTCGACGAGGGCGTCAAGGCGGTCGAGCGTGGGCTGCGGGGAGTTCGGGGTGGCGCCGGTGCCGGCCCCGAGGCCGTACGGGTCCTCCGGGTTCTCCGAGCGCAGCACGCCAAGGACGCGGCGCAGCTCGGTGAGTGCCTCCAGGGCGTTCTGCCTGATTCCCTCCAGGTTCTCCCTGAGCTCCTGTGGCGGGTTCTCGACGAGGTGCGGGGCGACCTGGGCCTGGATGGAGATCACCGACATGTGGTGGGCGACCACGTCGTGCAGCTCTCGCGCGATACGGCTGCGTTCCTCCAACAGCGTGCGGCGGGCCCGCTCTTCGGCGGTCAGCGAGGCCTGCTCGACGAGCTGGTTGCGGGCCTCGCGGCGGCCATGGAGGGCGGTGCCGAGGAGGACGACGGCGGCGAAGACGAGGACCGCCGGCACGCCCGTCGAGGAGTACGACACGGCGCCGAGGAGTCCCTGGAAGACGTACGTCAGCAACGCGGTGAAGGCCAGTGCCTCCAAGGCCACCCGGGTGGGCACCCGTAGGGCGAGCAGGAACAGCACGATCGCGTGGGCGATGATGCCGGGCCCACCCCATGGCCAGGAGACGTCGCTCTCGTGATGGTTGCCCGCCGGGTTCAAGGTCAGGCCGGGGCGTGCGGCCTCGGCGGCCACGAACGTGGCGACCAGCGAGAGCCACCAGGCCGGAACGGGCCGCCACAGCACGAGCCCCACGCCGATGCCCTGGGCCAGCGCGGTCAGCACACCAAGCTCCGGGCTCACGCCGTAGCCGGTGGTCATCTGGTCCGTGTTGGCGACGCTCGCGACGACCGCGGCCACGATGACCACGACATGCGGGAACCACCGCAGCCGCCGGGGCCGCGACAGCGGCGGCAACGGCAGCCGGGCGACGTTTCCCCCGTCCTCCAACAAGATCCGCAGCATTGCTCGGAGTCGTTGCGCGACCACCTGCTCGATCGAGGGAGGTGGCGGGGCGGAGTCTTCGGCGCGCGTGATGCCGTTGTCGATCGCCCCGTTCACGGGGTCAACCCTAGGCACGGGGAACCGACTTCACTCCGGCGGAGCAAGGGCGGCGGTGGACGCGGACGACTCGGGAGGGTCCGCCGGTGCGACGGCGGGGGCCCTGTTCGTAGATACGAAAGGCGGAGCAGCAGACGGCGAGGGCGAGGGCGAAGACGGGGAGCCAGGCGAGACGGGCCGCCACCCAGCCGAGGTTGTCGGGGACGGTGTGCAGGCCGGGGAGCCGGCCCGCGAGGAGGCCCAGGGCGGTGACCGCCATCAGGGAGGTCTGGTGCCACAGAAATATCGTCATCGCGGAGAGATTGGCGAGTGCCACCGCCGCCCAGACAGCGGGGCGCCTCATCCACCGGCGCAGCGGCCCCCTCAGCAGCAGGGCGAGACCGCACTGGGCCAGCCCGAAGGTGACGACGGCCAGCGTCGGCGGGTTCAGGTTGGAGACCGCGGCGCCCGGGACACCGACCATCGACGCCGGGTATCCCGCCCCCATCACCAGCCCCGCGGTCGCCGCCGTCCCGCAGCCGAACAGCACCCAGCCCGCGCGCCGACTGTCCACCTCACCGCGCGTCCAGGCCGCGCCCAGCGTGAACGGCACCAGCCAGCCCGCCGCGACGTTCACCCAGCCGAGCCAGGCCGGACCGCCGAATCCGAAGCGAATGAGATCCACATGGAGAACGACGGCCAGCGGCCACAGCGGGTTGAGCCGCGTCAACAGGGGCGTCGCCGCGGTCAGTCCCGCGAAGACCAGGAGGAACCAGAGCGGGGACAGCGCCAGCTTCACCAGCGTATGGACCGTCTCGAAGTCCGTGCCCGATGCAAGCAGACAGGCCGCGGCCACCGTCCAGAGGGCCAGCACCAGCGCCGCCGGTTTGAAGAGGCGGGTCAGGCGGGCGCGCAGCCACTGTCCGTACGTCGTGCCACGGGCCCGCGCCGACGCGTAGCCCTTGGTGGCCACATGGCCGCCCACCAGGAAGAACACGGCGAGCGTCTGGAAAGCCCAAGAGAGGGGGGCCAGCCAGGGCATGTGCTGCAACGGGCTCGCCGCGCGCAGCGCGCCGCCGTCCGCGACCAGGGCCGTCACCAGCCAGTGGCCGAGTACGACACCGACGATCGCGAGGACGCGCAGGGCGTCGACAGCGCGGTCCCGCTCAACGGGGGTCGCCTCGTCGATGCGACGGCGACGGGCGCCGGTGCTGGTGCCGTGCGCTGCCGCCGCCGCCCGTATATCGGTGCCGGGCCCGGCAGTTCGCATGACGTGCGGGTGCGACGAATGCGCCGTGTTCGACGGGTTCGACGGGTTCGATAGATGCGATGGATGCGATGGGTTCAATGGATGCAACAAGTGCGCGGGATTCAACAGGTCCGCCGGGTGTGACTCACGCACGGGTTACCTCCAAGGTGTCGCCGAGGACGATTCGGGCGAGGTTGTCCAGGGACACCGAGCCCGGTGTGAAGTAGTCGCTGTGGCCGACGCTGCCCGCCGCGAAGACATGGGCGCCGTAGTCCGGAGAGACCGGGTCGGTGCCGAAACCGATGATCGTGCCGAAGACGTCGGCGCGCGTGTGCGGGACGCCCGCTATCCAGTCGTCGGCGCCGCGGGCAGCCCAGACGCGGGCGGACGTATGCAGTGCCGCGACCGAGTCCACGCCGGTGCCCGGGCTGCCGACGAGCACGATGTCGTCCACGTCCAGGCCCTGCGCCGCACGTCCGCAGACCACCGTGCCGTAGGAGTGGCAGAGCAGAGAGACGGCCGTCTTCTCGCTGACGACGCCGCGCAGTTCGCGTATGAACGCTTTCAGGCGCGGGGCCGCGGCGTCGGCCCGGTCTGTGGTCAGCACCGTGGTGCTCACCGTGCGGGGTGCCTCATAGCCGAGCCAGGCGACGACGGCCGTACGCGGGCCGAGGCGCTCGTGCAGGGCGAGGGCTCCGGCGCGGAACCGGCCGTACGTCTCCAGTGTGGTGTCGGAGCCCGGGACCAGGATCGCGACGCGGTCCGCCTCGGCGAGGTCGCCGAACACCTCAACGGCCTGGCCCGGGCCCCGGCCGTCGAAGGAGAGGAAGTGGCGGGAGGAGTCGGCCATGGCCCGGTCCGCGGCGGCTCGGGTGCTGTCGCCACGGTCCGCGGCCATTCGGGCCGCCTCCGCGGCGTTCGCAGCGTTGGCCGCGTACGCCCCATCCAGCGTCGATGCCGTCACGGGGGCGAGCGCCGCGGGCGCCGGGGCGGGGATCCGCGGCCGGGCAGCCGCGGCGGCCACGGGGAGGACGACGGCACCCATGACCAGCGCGGCGAGCAGGGTGCGGCGCAGCCGCCGGACCACTCGTCCGGCACGCCCACCGGGCGTCGGCCCCGCCACCACCGGCACCACGACAGGCACGGACATCGACATCGGCATCGACCCCGACTCCGGCCCCGGCCCTAACTCCGACTCCAGCCCTATCTCCGCCCCCGACTCCGCAGGCGATACCCCTCTGCCCGCCATACTCTCCTTTGCCTCGAACCTCATGCAGATCTTCCCTCCCGTACGCCCGCTCATCAGGCGCCACTGGATGGGAAGTTACGGATCATCACGTGTCGTCGGCGTCCCGCCAGGGAGCTCACTTGGGAGGTAGCTCTCAGGTATTAGGGGTATGACCGGGCAGCCAAACGCGTGCCGCGCAGTTATCCCGGGGGCTTGCTTCGACTCGCTGCGACTTACAACGACTTACGGCGACTTGCTGGGGCTTGCTGGGGCTTGCTGCGACTGCTGAGGTTCGATCTTGGCACGTGGATGGTTCATGCCAGCCGTCACCAAGCCAGTTGGGCGATCTCCTCGGCCACCACCGCGCACGCGTCCGCCGCCGGATCGATCAGCGGGAAGTGCCCGACGTCCTCAAGGAGCGTCAGGCCGACGACCTCGCCCGCCTTCGCGGCCGCGTCGGCGTACGACTCGGCGACCGCCTGCGGGACGACGATGTCGGTACGGCCCTGTACGAGGGTCGTGGCGATGCCGGTGGGAAGAAGGCGCGCGGGATCGGCGTACGGCAGGCGTTCCGCGAACCTGCCCTCCTCGCCGAGGAGTTGGCGCACCGCCCCACCGCACACGTCGAGTTTCTCGGCGACCTGGAAGTCGGCGATCGGGGCGAGGGCGACGACTCCGCGCAGGGGGGCCGGGCGGTCCGTGTACCAGGGGGCGTCGGCCGGCAGGAGGTGCCGGGCCGAGACCCAGAGGGCGAGATGGCCGCCCGCCGAGTGGCCCGTGACCACGATGCGGCGCGGGTCGGCCTGCGGCAGTTTCTCCCGTACGAGCTCGGGCAGGGCGTCGAGCGCGGCCGCCACGTCGTCGAACGTGTCCGGCCAGCGGCCGGCGACCGGAGCGTCGTCACCCTGAGCGGGGACCGCACCACCCTGCGCGGGTACTTCACTCCCGCGCGCCGGGACCGCACCGCCCTGCACCGGAACCGCGCCACCCTGCCCGGGTACCGCACCACCCCGGCGGTACTCGACGTTGGCCACGGCGAAACCGCGGCGGGCCAGGAAGTCCGCGAACGGGGTGATGTGTTGGCGGTCGTACGGGGCACGCCAGGCGCCGCCGTGCAGGACGACCACGAGGGGGGCGAGGACGGCGGGATCGGGCTCGCGCGGGGCGTAGAGGCCGATCACCTGGTCGGGGTGGTCGCCGTACGCAACGGTGACGTCGGGGTCGACGGGCGGGTGCGAGAAGGCGGACGCCTCTTCCGCGGCGTCGCGGCTCGCGGCCACCTCGCGGCTCACGGCGGCGTCGCCTGCTCCCGCGTGCCCGGCGTCGTCCCGGGCTGCGGCGTCGTCCTGCATGCTCCAACCTCTCAGCGGTGAAACGGATTTGGCGGACCAGGGGGGAATTCGGCCGTTGGCGGGGACGCTATCAGGCCCGTGACGTGCGTCGACACGGGGATGTCACTGTCGGTAAAGGCCAAACGGTTCTGCTGTTTCGTTACGCTGGCGGGCAGCGACCATGTCCATGAGGGAGTCCGCCATGTCCGCCGAACCCGCCGTGCCCGCGGAGCCCAACGAACCGGCCGAACCCATCGAATCCGACGAACCCACCGAATCCGACGAACCCACCGAACTCACCGAACCCGCCGAACCCGGCACCGTACGCCCCGGAGGTCGCACCGCCCGCGTCCGTGCGGCCGTACTGCGCGCAGCGGGTGACGTACTCGCCGAGCAGGGTTTCGCGCATCTCGACCTCGCCGATGTGGCACGGCGGGCCGAGGTGGGCAAGACCACGGTGTACCGGCGGTGGGGGTCCGTGACCGGGCTGGTCGCCGATCTGCTGAGCGACATGGCGGAGCAGTCGCTGCCCCGTTCGGAGACCGGGTCGGTGCTGGGCGACCTGCGCGCCAACGCCGCACTGGTACGGCGGACGCTCGCCGATCCCCGGCAGGGGGCGCTGTTCCGGGCGGTCATCGCCGCGGCGACGGGCGACGGGCGTACGGCGGAGGCATTGCGGCGGTTCTACGACGTCCGGGTCTCGGAGTGGGCGCCCTGCGTCGAACAGGGCGTGGCCCGGGGGGAGTTGCCGCCGGGTACCGACTCCGCACTGGTCGTGCGCGCGGTGTCGGCGCCGCTCTACTACACCCTGCTCACCACGGGGATCGCCCCCGACCCGGCCGCCGCCGACCGCGCGGCAGAAGCCGCCGTCGCCGCGGCCGTGGCCGGGGTGTACGTCACCGCCGAGTGACCCACCCAGCACGCCGCCGCCCTCCCCGACGCCGAGCGGCTGAGCGGCTGAGCGGCTGAGCGGCTGAGCGGCTGAGCGAGGTAACGCGGGAGCTGGGCAACCAGCTTCAGGATCCGCAGCCCAACCGGACCGTCGTACAGAGCCTGCTGGACTCCCTGACGGCGGGAGCCGGCAGCGTGACCGCCGTACTCGCCTCCGTACTCGCCGCCGAACTCGCCTCCGTACTCGCCGCCGTCACCGGACTCACCCAGTTCGCCTCGCGGTTCCTGTGACACCGTCACTGTTCCGGTGAACCGGTCGCCGTTCCCGTGACCGGCAGGTCATCCCAGGACCCCCGCGAGCACCCTCGCCGCCCGCTCCACATCCGCGAAGCCGACGTACAAGGGAGTGAAACCGAACCGAAGGACGTCCGGGTGCCGGAAGTCGCCGACGACCCCCCGCTCGATCAGACCCTTCATGACCTCGCCCGCGTCCGCGCACCGCAGGGCCACCTGGCTCCCGCGCTCCGCGTGCGCGGACGGGGTCAGGGGCTCCAATCGGCCCTCGGGAACGTACGCCGCGACGCACTCCAGGAAGAAGTCCGTCAGGGCGAGGGACTTGGCGCGTACGGCGTCGATGGAGAGGCCCTCCCACACCTCCAGGGCCGCCTCCAGGGCCAGCATGGACAGGATGTCCGGGGTGCCGACACGGCCCCGCAACGCGCCCGGGGCCGGGGCGTACGACGGGTCCATGCCGAAGGGGTCGGCGTGCGAGTTCCAGCCCGGGAGAGGGGAGTCGAAGCGGTCCTGGAGTTCTTCGCGCACATAGAGGTACGCCGGTGAACCCGGGCCGCCGTTCAGGTACTTGTAGGTGCAGCCGACCGCCAGGTCGACCCCGTGGGCGTCGAGGCCCACCGGCAGGGCGCCCGCGCTGTGGCACAGGTCCCAGACGGCGAGGGCGCCCGCGGCGTGGATCGCGGAGGTCAGCGACGGGAGGTCGTGCAGCCGACCGGTGCGGTAGTCGACGTGGTTCAGCAGGACCGCCGCCGTACGAGGGCCCAGCGCGTCCACCACCTCGCCCGGCGCGAGGGGACGCAGCGTGCGGCCCGTCAGACGCGCGGCCGACTGGGCGATGTAGCCGTCCGTCGGGAACGTCGTCGCGTCGACCAGGATCTCGTCCCGGTCGTCCCCGGCCAGCCGCACGGCGCCCACAACCGCCTTGAAGACGTTGACACTTGTGGAGTCGCCCACCACGATCTGGCCGGGCGCCGCCCCGACCAGCCGCCCGATCCGGTCACCGATCCGCTCCGGCGCCGTCCACCAGCCGCTCTCGTCCCAGGACCGGATCCGCAACTCGCCCCACTGACGGCGTACGACGTCGTCGAGGTGGCCCGGTACGTTCGCGGGCAGCGCGCCGAGCGAGTTCCCGTCCAGGTACACCACGTCGTCGAGGACGAACCGCTCACGCAGCCCGGCCAGTTCGTCGGCGGAGTCGAGCTCTTCGGCCCTGCTCCGCAACTTGTTCAGTTCCTCTGCGGAGCCCAGCCCTTCAGCGACACTGCGCAGCCCGGCCGGTACGTCGGCGGAGTCGAGCTCTTCGGCCCTGCTCCGCGGCTCAGACATGGGACCTCGCCGTCCACAGCTCCGGGAACACGTTCTTCTGCGCCCGCTTCTCCAGCCAGGCGACCCCGGCGGAGCCGCCCGTGCCGGTCTTCGCGCCCATCGCACGGCGCGTGGCGACAAGGTGGTCGTTGCGCCAGCGCCACACGAGCTCGGCGACATCCGTCAACGCCTCGCCGAGACGGGCGAGTTCGGCGTCCTCGTCGCCCGCGTACAGCGACGTCCACACCTCCTCCACCTCCGGCGAGGACTCGTAGCGCAAGGACACATCGCGGGTGAGCACCGCCGCCGGGATCGCATGCCCGCGCCGCGCCAGCAGCCCCAACACCTCGTCGTACAGGCTCGGTTCGTGCAGCGCCTTCTCCAGCTCCGCGTGGACGCGCGGTGCGCCCCGGTGCGGGACCAGCATGGACGCGGACTTCTCGCCGAGCAGGAACTCCATCCGGCGGTACATCGCGGACTGGAAGCCGGAGCCCTCGCCGAGGGCGGCGCGGTAGGAGTTGAACTGGGCCGGCGTGAGCTGCGCGAGGGGCCGCCAGGACGCGTTCAGCGCCTCCAGCTCCCGTACGGACCGCTTCAGCGCGGCCACCGCGACCGGCACCCGGTCCTCGCGGAGCGCCTTCGCCGCCGTCTCCCACTCGTGGACGATGACCGTGAACCACAGCTCCATGACCTGGGTGGTCACCAGGAAGACCATCTCTCCGGGGTCGTCGGAGCGGGTCTGCTGGAGGTGGGTGAGGACATCCGCCTGTACGTAGTCCTCGTACGGGGTGGTCCCCTGGAAGTCGAGATGCGGGGTCTCGGGCTCCTGAGCCTCTGCGAGAGGGGCTTCGGTGGGATGAACCTCGGTGGGATGGACCTCGGCGAGGTGGGCCTCTGCGGGCTGAGCCTGCTGGGACGACATCGCTGTCTCCTGATGCGTACTCCGGGTAGCGGTCCGCCCCTGCCGATTCCGACACGGGGGCCCCGGTCCCCACCGGCATCCTCCGCAATCGTCCCCCGAAAACGCAAGGCCCGCCTGGTCACACCAGGCGGACCTGCACAAACGCGGTCGCGCTAGCCCAGCGTGTGCGCCGCCGTCGGGGAGGAGTCCTTCAGGAACTGGCTGCAGCGCTCGTACTCCTCCTGCTCGCCGATCGCCTGTGCGGCGCGGGCGAGGCCGTGCAGGGCGCGCAGGAAGCCACGGTTCGGCTCGTGCTCCCAGGGGACCGGGCCGTGGCCCTTCCAGCCGCTGCGGCGCAGGGAGTCCAGGCCTCGGTGGTAGCCGGTACGGGCGTAGGCGTACGACTCGACGACGCTGCCGCGCTCGAACGCCTCGTCGGCGAGCTGCGCCCAGGCGAGGGAGGAGGTGGGGTACTTGGCGGCGACGTCTGCGGGGGCCGTGCCGTTCGCGAGGAGCTCGCGGGGCTCCGGGTCATCAGGGAGGTGGGTCGGGGGCGGTCCCCCGAGGAGGTTCTCGTGAATCGTCATGGGCTCCAGTCTGCGGCATTCCCGGGCGCGGGTTGTGCCCCTGGGGAGGGAGGGCACTCGGTGCCGGGCTGGGGTCGGAGTTTTTCGCCCCCTCCGCCGCTACCCGTCCCTCGTTCCTGGAGGCTCCCGCCCCCAGACCCCCGTATCGCGCCGAAGGCGCTCGTCCTCGAACGCCGGACGGGCTAGACAGCGCGCTTCCCCGCCTCCAGCGGCGGAGCCGTAACCCACCCATGCGTCCGGCACTCCGGGCGACGGCAGTCCGGGGCCGGCCGGCGCACCGTCGCGAAAGCGACCACCGCACCGAGGACAAGCACCCCGGCACACATCGGCATCGCACGCCGGAACGCGGAGTCGAAGGCGTCCGCCGACCGGTACGCCTCCGATCCCATGCCGGCGAGCAACGGCAGCGCGGCCACGGCGATGAGCCCCGCCGCGCGGGCCGCCGCGTTGTTGATACCGCTGGCGAGCCCCGCCCGACCGGTGTCCACGGAGGCAAGAACCGTGGCGGTCAGCGGCGCGACCAGCGTCACCATGCCCAGGCCCATCACCACCAGCGCGGGAAGCACATCGGCGACGTACGAGGCGCCCTCGCCCACCCGCAGCATCAGCAGCATCCCCGCCGCACACAGCAGCGGTCCCACCGTGAGCGGAATCCGTGGCCCGATGCGCTGGGCGAGCTCGCCCGAGCGGGCGGAGAACAGCAGCATGAGGACGGTCGTGGGCAGCAGCGCCGTACCGGCGCCGAGGGCCGAGTAACCCGCCACGACCTGGAGCTGGAGTGCGGCCAGGAAGAAGAAGCCGCTGAAGGCCGCGTACACGCACAGCGTGACGGCGTTGACCGCCGTGAACTGGCGCGACGCGAAGATGTCCAGCGGCATCATCGGATCGCGGCGGCCCCGCTCGACGTACACGAAGGCCACCCCCGCGGCCACGCCCGCGACCGCGGTCACCCACACGAGCGCGGAACCGCTGCGGGCCTCGATCAGGGCGTACGTGACCAGTGCCAGCGACAGCGCGCCGAGGGCCGCGCCCAGTACGTCGAAGCCGCGGTGGGTACGTCCGTCCGCGGACTCGGGGACATGGCGCAGGGCGATCGGCACGCACACCAGCGCCACCGGGATGTTCAGCAGGAACACCCAGCGCCAGCCGGGACCGTCCACCAGCCAGCCGCCCAGGAACGGCCCGACCGCCGCACCGACACCGCCGAACCCCGACCACAGGCCGACGGCCCTGGCCCGGTCGTCGGGGTGGAAGGAGGCCTGGATCAGCGAGAGCGAACCGGGGGTGAGGAGCGCCCCGCCGATACCCTGGAGCGCACGGGCCGCGATCAGGACTCCCCCACTGGGGGCCAGTCCACACAGCAGCGAGGCGACGGCGAACCACACCACCCCGATGACGAAGACCCTCCGCCGTCCGAAGCGGTCCCCGAGCGAGCCGCCCAGCAGGATGAGCCCGGCCAGAGTCAGCGTGTACGCGTTCACGGTCCACTGGAGGGCCGCGAGGTCCGCGTCCAGGTCACGGCCGATGCGCGGCAGCGCGACGTTGACGACCGTCGAGTCCAGCATGGCCATGCTGGAACCGAGGACGGTGGTCAGCAGGATCCACTTCCCCGTGGGACTGGAGATCCTGACGCCCGGTTCCGCCGGTTTCGCCAGCGGAGACTGAGACGACTGCGGCGACTGCGAAGGCTTCGGCGAACTCGGATCTTGTGGAGACCTCGGATCTTGCGGAGACTGCGGATCCTTCGGGGTGGCAGCCATACTTCGGAGCATACGGAAAGGCCCGGCACCGAGCAGGTGCCGAGCCCGAATTCGCATTCGATCCGCAGTTACTTCAGCTTGGTGCCCGTGGAGCGCAGCGCCGCACACGCCTCGGTCACGCGCTCGGCCATGCCCGCCTCGGCGGCCTTGCCCCAGGTGCGCGGGTCGTACTTCGACTTGGTGCCGACCTCGCCGTCGACCTTCAGGACCGCGTCGTAGTTGCGGAACATGTGGTCCACGACGGGGCGCGTGAAGGCGTACTGGGTGTCGGTGTCGAGGTTCATCTTCACCACGCCGTTCTCCAGCGCGGTGGCGATCTCCTCGGCCGAGGAGCCGGAGCCGCCGTGGAAGACGAAGTCGAACGGGGACGGCTTGCCGAACTTGGCGGCCACGCCCTCGTTCAGCTCCTTCAGGAGCTCGGGGCGCAGGACGACGTTGCCCGGCTTGTAGACACCGTGCACGTTGCCGAAGGACGCGGCGAGCAGGTAGCGGCCCTTCTCGCCCAGGCCGAGGGCCTCGGCGGTGCGGATCGCGTCGTCGACCGTGGTGTAGAGGTTGTCGTTGATCTCGTGCGAGACGCCGTCCTCCTCGCCACCGGTCGGGGTGATCTCGACCTCAAGGATGATCTTCGCGGCGGCGGCCTTCGCGAGCAGCTCCTGACCGATGGCCAGGTTGTCGGCGAGGGTCTCGGCCGAGCCGTCCCACATGTGTGACTGGAACAGCGGGTTCTCGCCCTTGGCGACACGCTCGGCGGAGATGTCGAGCAGCGGACGGACGTAGGTGTCCAGCTTGTCCTTGGGACAGTGGTCCGTGTGCAGCGCGACCGTGATGTCGTACTTGGCGGCGACGATGTGCGCGAACTCGGCGAGCGCGACGGCGCCGGTCACCATGTCCTTGTTGTACTGGCCGCCCAGGAACTCGGCGCCACCGGTGGACATCTGGATGATGCCGTCGCTCTCCGCCTCCGCGAAGCCGCGCAGCGCAGCGTGCAGGGTCTGCGACGAGGTCACGTTGATGGCCGGGTAGGCGAACTTGCCTGCCTTCGCCCGGTCGAGCATCTCGGCGTAGACCTCGGGGGTTGCGATGGGCATCTGTCCGCTCCTTGTATATGCGGGTGGCGTTCTGCTGCTTACGGCCCTGACCTAGGGGGTGACGTCATCGTCGTCCCCATCTTTCCAGACTTGCCCAGATGCTCCGGACATCGTGTCCATCCTGTGGATAACCCGCGGTCCGGGCCGTGCGCATGGGGGCGGGGTGCTCAGTCGAGGCCCAGTTCGTCCTTCGAGTACGCGAAGAGATACGGCACCCCGGCCTCCGCCTCGATCTTCTCGGCGGCGCCCGTCGCCCGGTCGACGATGGTCGCGACGCCGACGACCTCGGCGCCGGCCTCGCGCACCGCCGCCACGGCCTCCAGCGGAGAGCCGCCGGTGGTGGAGGTGTCCTCGACGACGAGTACACGCCGGCCCGCGATCTCCGGACCCTCCACGCGCCGCTGCATCCCGTGCGCCTTGGCGGCCTTGCGTACGACGAAGGCGTCCAGGCGCTTTCCGCGCGCGGCGGCGGCGTGCAGCAGGGCCGTGGCCACCGGGTCGGCGCCCATGGTGAGCCCGCCGACCGCGTCGAAGTCGAGTCCGTCGGTGAGGTCGAGCAGCACCTGTCCGACCAGCGGCGCGGCCTCGCCGTCCAGCGTGACGCGGCGCAGGTCCACGTAGTAGTCCGCCTCGAGACCCGAGGAGAGGGTCACCTTGCCGTGCACCACGGCCTTGTCCTTGATCTGCTGCAACAGCGCGTCGCGTACGTCACTCATGGCAGCCAGCTTAGAGGCGCCGCCAGGTCCAGGTCGTGGCCGCCTCCAGCGGCTCGATGGGAGTGACCAGGCGGGGGAGGGTGTTGAGCCCGTTGGGCGGCCCGGTCTGCGGTTCGACGCACACGGCCGCCTCCTGCTCGTCGTACACGACGACCCATGACTCGCGGCTGGCGATGTTCAGCTCCAGCTGCCCGGGCCAGGTGAGCGTGACGTCGACTCCGTCGGGCATGCCGAAGCAGTCGTCCCAGGGGCTGGGGAGCGGCTCGATGCGCCGTCCGGTGGGGAGATGGTCCTCGCCCCGCTCCTCCTGCCAGGCAGGAGTGAAGTCGACCCGCGCGTCCGCGTCTCCGAGGTTCCGGTTGAACCAGGGGTGCCAGCCGATCTGGGCGGGGAAGGAGGAGTCGTACGCCTCCACGGACATGCTGAGCGTGAGGGCGTCCTCGGTCAGGGCGAACGCCTGGGTGACGCGGCCCGGGTGGGGCCAGGGGGCGACGAGGTCGTACGTGATCACGGCCTCGTTCTTGGTGGTGTGGGCGGTGCGCCAGGCGCCGTCGCGGGCGGTGCCGTGGATGGCGTGCGGTGGGGAGCTGAGCGGCATCTGCCGGACGGTGGCGCCGTCCAGGAAGCGGCCGTCGCGGATCCTTCCGCACCACGGGACCATCGGGAAGCACCCGAATCGCTCGCCCTGCCGTAGCAGTTCGACGCCGCCGACCCGCAGACTCCCGACCCGTCCGCCGTTCCCCGGCAGCACGGTCACCTCCGCGTCACCCGCGGTCAGCGTGATGTCTTCGTTACTCACGGAGTTGACCCTACTGGGGCGGGGGCCTGAAGTGTTTTTTTCGCCCCCTCCGCCCCTGCCCGTCCCTTGCCCCTGGGGGCTGCCGCCCCCAGACCCCCGCATCGCGCTGAACGCGCTCGTCCTCAAACGCCGGACAGGCGGAAACGGGGCGTAGTCCAGGAAGGAGGGGACGGGCAGGGGCGGAGGGGGCGAAAAACCACCCCAGCCCTCAGCGCCGCTTGCGCAACGCCCGCGTCACGACGATCGCCGACGCGAGGGCGAGAGCCGCGGCCGGTGCCGCCCACCGCAGGGTGGCGCGGGCGGCGGTGGTCTCCGGCGCGGGGACGGGGGCGTACCGCCCGCGAGGTGGCGCGTGGTCGACCTCCTCCGCGCTGCGGCCGATCATCGTCCGACGCGCGTGCGCCGCCTCGGCGATGGAGTCCTCCTCAATCGAGTCGAGGGAATCGAGAGAGTCGATCAAGTCAAGGGAGTCGAGTGGATCCCCCGCACCCGGCTCGTCCTCCTCCTCGTCCACGAGCTCCCCGACGAACCCCTCGGCCACGAGGTCGTCCTCGACCGACGGCGACGGAATGTCGACGTCGAGGTCGGAGGGAGCGGGCGCGGCCTCCGTACCCGGCGCACCCGGCTCCTCCTCGGGCACCGACGCAGAAGCCGCCGCAGCAGCCCCCAGGTTCTCCACGAACCGCTCCACAAGCCGCACCACGGCCGCGGACACGGCCTCCGGCGCCAGCTCCGCCACCCGCCCGTCGGCGGACGCCGTACCGCCGACGGTGACCGTCGTACCGCCTTCGGCGGGAGCCAGCCGCACGGCGAGCGCGAGTTTCACCGAACCGCTGCCGCGGGCCTCGGTCGCGTCGCCCCCGACGGCGTAGGAACCGTCCTCCTGGGCGACGACGGACAGCGTGCCGCGATAGGTGATCGTGTGGCCGCCGAAGCGGACTTTCAGGCGCCCGGAGACGGGCGGCGTCCCCGCGTCCTGCTGGAGGCCGGGAACCGCCCGGGCGACCAGCGCGGAATCGCCCAGCGCCTCCCGCAGCCGCTCGGCCGGAACCGGAACGTACACCTCATGCTCCATGTCGGCCGAGCCTACCCAGCACGACCCGGACCGCACCCGCGTATGACGGGATTCAGGTGGGATTCCCCCGCCTCCGGCTCAGTCGGTGTACCGCGGATGCACCAGCGTGGAGGGCGGGAGCCCGGGAATCCGGGTGCGGGAGGCCGCACGCGCGTCCGCGGCCAGCGCGGCGGGGGTGAGGGTGCGCGGGCGCGGCCCGCCCGGCTCCAGGCCCAGGGACGGACCCGTAACCGACGTACCGGAGGTCTCCGCACGGGAGGCCAGGACGAACCCCCAGTCGTGCGGAGCGAGGGACGCGCCCGCCGTGCGGTCGGGGCCGGCCGCGAAGCCGGAGTCGCGACCGCCCACGCGGTAGGGCGCGGTGCGCAGTCCGGCGGTCCTGATCGTCGTGTCGATCGTCCAGAAGACCCGGCGGCGGGTCGTCACGGGGCCCGCGTGGACGGCGAGACGGCCGCCGGGGGCCAGAACACGGCGTACCAGGCCGTAGAACTCCTGGGAGTACAGCTTCGTGCTCGCCGTGATACCGGGGTCGGGCAGGTCGGAGATCACCACGTCGTACGTCGAGGGGGCGCCGCGCAGCCAGTGGAAGGCGTCCGCGGTCGTCACGTGGACGCGCGGGTCGTCGTACGCGTGCCCGTTGAGGCGGGAGAGCGCCGGGTCCTGGCGGGCCAGCCGGACCACTCCGGCGTCGAGTTCGACCTCGTCCACATGGCGTACGCCGGGGTAGCGCAGCACCTCGCGGGCGGCGAGGCCGTCGCCGCCGCCGAGGATGAGCACGCGCGCGTGGGGACCGTTCATCGCGGGGTGGACGAGGGCTTCGTGGTAGCGGCGCTCGTCGCGGCCGCTGACGCGGAGGCGGCCGTCGAGGAAGAGGTCGAGCGGGTGGCCGTGGGTGCCGCCGGTGAGGACGACCTCCTGGACCCCGGTCTGCAGCGCGACCCGCACCTCCGCCCCGAACACCGCGTGCCGCGCCGCCCGTTCGAAGTCGTCGACCAGCACCGCCGCCGAGGCGAGGAGGCCGAGGACCAGGAGGTTGGCGACGACCAGGGTCCAGCGTGCGCGCCGGGTCAGGTCCCTGCGGAACAGGCCGAGTACGAGTGCGCCGCCGACCACCGCGTTCACCCCGCCGGTGAGCAGCGCGCCGGTCAACTGGCCGAGCCAGGGCAGCAGGAGGAAGGGGAAGGCCAGGCCGCCGACCAGTGCGCCCACGTAGTCCGCCGCGAAGAGGTCCGCCACCGCGCCGCCGGGGTCCTGGCGGCGAACGCGCTGTATCAGCTCCATGAGGAGGGGGACTTCGGCGCCGATCAGCAGGCCGATGGTGAGGGAGAAGGCGACGAGGAGGTAGCGGGAGCCGTCCGCCCATGCACCGCCCCAGTCGCCGGTCCACGCGAACACCGCGTACAGCGCTATCGCGCTGTAGCCGCCGACCAGGGCGAGCGCCGCCTCGACCGCGCCGAAGCCGGCCGCGGCGCGGGGGCGCAGCCGCTTCGCGGCCAGGGAGCCGATACCCATGGCGAAGACCATGACGGAGAGGACCACGGAGGCCTGGGTGACCGAGTCGCCGATCAAGTACGAGGCGAGGGCGACGAGTTCGAGTTCGTACACGAGTCCGCACGCCGCACAGACGAACACGCCGGCGAGGACGAGGAACCGCCCGGTGCCCTGGCGGACGGGCAGCCGCGCCTGGCCCTGGACGCCACCCCAGGGAGGGGGCGCGCCTGGGGGTGCGGGCGCGTGCGGATCGATCACGTTGCGAACGGTACGTCACACCGGTACTACGCCTCGTCACCCACACGTGTGGAACTGGTGCGCTCAGGTGTGACCGGAGTTGATGTGGACCACCGCAGCGCGCAGGTATCGAGGACCATCCCAGCGGCGGCGCGGCTACGCGCTGAGCAGATCCGCCGTGGCCGGTACCCGCACCCCCACCCTCGTCCGCGTCGCCACCAACTGCCCGTCCTGTGGGTACGCGTGCCACGTACGCCAGTGCACCTGCCCCTCGTATCGCTGGGCCAGCATCGCGGTGAAGGCGTGGGGGCTCCCCGGGAAGACGCCGGCGAGGCCGTTGGGGTGGTCGGCGACCAGGGCCAGCAACTCCTGGGCACGGCCCGCGAAGGAACCATGGGAGAGGGTCTCGACGCGCGCCGCGAACTCGTACTCCCAGTCGCCGACCCGCTTGGCCACGCCGAGCGGAAGGGGCGTACTGCTGCCGGGGATGCACGCGACGGTCTCCGAACAGCTGCCCCGTGCCTCCTCCAGGAGTACCTGGTGGGACGCGCCGAGCAGTCTCAACTGCAGTTTCGCCCCGCTGAGTTCGAGGTCGAGGGTGGCGAGCGCGGGCAGCGGCTCGCGCCCCAGGGTCCAGGCGAGGTCGGCCGCGCGCGTGTCGGTGTACGAGGTGTTGAGGTTCGTGAGCATGGGTCGGCTCCGCTAGCACGCAAAGGGAGGTGGGGGGTCCGGCGCACCCGGTGGGTACCGGGGGATCGGCCTGGTCAGCCCGGTCGGGAAGGACGATCCGAGGCCCTGACCTCACCTTGGCGTCGTCCGCCGGAAGGGCGGTGCCAGGCGTCGCCCGGCAGACGTCATGGAGACGACAGGACCTTGGGGCTGCTTTGGTGATTTAGAGGGAATCATGAACTGTGGCGCCACCACAGCGTTTTTACCCAACTTCGTGGGGTTTCCATCCCCCCGAGGGCTCCACAGCTCAACTGTTCAACAACGGCGTACGCCCCGGCGCACGGAAGTGCCCGTCGGCAGCCGTCGCCGACGGGCACTTCTTCGTACTCCGGACGCGTTTCCCCCGGAGGAGCTCAGCTGCCCCGTGTCAGCTGCCTCCGCCGCATCCGCCCCCGCCGCCACAGGAGGACCCGCCCCCGCAGGACGATCCACCTCCGTCGGACGACGAACCCCCGCAGGTCGACGCGCTGCCTCCCGCGCCGGCCCACCAGCCGCCCGAGGAGTCGCCGCCTGAGCGGGAGCGCCTCCGCCTGGCCGGCTGCGACGCCCTGATCTCCTTGATCGCCTTGGACGCCTTCGTCAGCGCGACCTTCTTGTCCGCCTTGTTCTTCCGGCCGCGGAAGCCGAAGACCGCGACGAGCGTGCTGCCGAAGACCGCCAGGATGATGCCGAAGATCATGGCGCCACCCTCCTTTCATTCCCCCGAAGCGACCCCCCGTGGGCGCCTCGCTTCTTGCGTGAGAGGGGGATGCCCCCGCGCCGCACGCGCCAAAGCAGAGTTGAGGAACTCCAGAGCTTGGGCGCAGGATGACGGGCATGACCATCCACGCCCGCCGCCCCCTGCTCAACCGCCGGCTCGCCGAGTTCGGCACGACGATCTTCGCGGAGATGTCGGCCCTGGCCCTCAGTACCGGCTCGATCAACCTCGGCCAGGGCTTCCCCGACACCGACGGGCCCGAGGAGATCCGCGAGGCGGCGGTGCGCGCGCTGCGCGACGGGCGCGGCAACCAGTACCCGCCGGGTCCTGGCGTACCGGAGTTGCGTACGGCGATCGCCGCGCACCAGAAGCACCGGTACGGGCTGTCGTACGACCCCGACCGCGAGGTCCTCGTCACGGCGGGCGCCACGGAGGCCATCGCCGCGGCCCTGCTCGCGCTGCTCGAACCGGGCGACGAGGTGATCGCCTTCGAGCCCTACTACGACTCGTACGCGGCCTCTATCGCGATGGCCGGCGGGACCCGGGTCCCGGTCACCCTGCGCCCGCAGGACGGCAGCTTCCGCCTGGATCTGGACGAGCTGCGCGACGCCGTGACCGACAACACCCGGCTGCTGCTGATCAACACCCCGCACAACCCCACCGGCACCGTGCTGACCCGCGAGGAGCTCACCGAGATCGCGCGGCTCGCCGTGGAGCGGGACCTCCTCGTGGTGACCGACGAGGTGTACGAGCACCTCGTCTTCGACGCCGCCGAGCACCTGCCGCTGGCCTCGTTCCCGGGGATGCGCGAGCGGACGGTCACGATCGGCTCGGCCGGGAAGACCTTCTCCTTCACGGGCTGGAAGGTCGGCTGGGTCACCTCGACCCCGGATCTCGTCACCGCCGTACGGTCGGCGAAGCAGTTCCTGACGTATGTGTCGTCCGGGCCCTTCCAGTACGCCGTCGCCGAGGCGCTCGCGCTGCCGGACTCCTACTTCGAGGACTTCCGGGCGGACATGCTCGCCAAGCGCGACCTGCTGGCGGCGGGTCTCACGGAGGTGGGATTCGAGGTTTTCCGCCCGGCGGGCACGTACTTCATCACCACCGACATCCGGCCGCTCGGCGAGTCCGACGGCTTCGCCTTCTGCCGCGCCCTGCCGGAACGCGCCGGTGTCGTCGCCATCCCGAACGCCGTCTTCTACGACCACCGGGAGGCCGGCGCCCCCTTCGTACGGTTCGCCTTCTGCAAGCGGACCGAGGTCCTGGAAGAGGCCGTCAAGCGGCTCAAGGCGGCCTGGTAGCAGCGGTACGGAGGCGGGACGCGAGAGCCCGGCCCCGGGCGCACGACCGTGGTGGTCGGCGCCCTGGCCGGGCTCTCGTTCGCGTAGGGCGCGCGCCTGGGCACGGCCGCGCACACGTCACGTCACGTATCGGGGAGGCTACTCCTCGTCGTCGCCGGGCTTCTCCGCCTCGTTGACTTCCTGCTCCAGGCCGAGCTGCTCGACGAGCCACTTGTCGAACTCGATGGCGGCCCGCACCCAGCTGACCGTCGACGACACGAAGTGCTCCAGGCTGACGCCGGTGCCGATCAGCATCTGGGCCTCGCCGATCAGGCGGACGGTGCCGTCGTCGTGCGTGTGGCTGTAGACCTTCGGCCACAGGGTGCGGCGGTTCCAGTCGTCGATGGACTCAAGGAGCGCGGGCTTCTCGTCGATCTGGTGCGGCCGGTCGTAGAACGTCCGTACCGAGAAGACCTGCTGGTCGCCCTCGCCACGGAACATGAAGTAGGTACGGAACTGCTCCCACGGCGCCGCGAGGTCACCCTCGTCGTCCAGGACGTACTTCAGCTCCATCTGTTCCAGGAGCTGCTTCACAAGGTCCTGATCCGGGACGACGGGGCCCGCCGGTCCGCCGGGCTGCGGCTCGGGCTGGCCCCCGAAGTTCGGAATCGAAGACGGGTCGATGGACATCTGTGACACTCCTGCAGTCGTCTGGCTCGTCCGGCCATCGCTGAGACCAGACGTTCGCACCCCACCCTCTCTCGCCTCGCACCCAACCTGCAACAGCCTCGCCCCCCGGCTGCCGCCGAGGGGCTGGATTCAGCGCTGTGAGCTGCGGCGCTCCGGGTCGAAACCCATCGGAACCCCTGGAGCCCGCAGCTCCATGGCAGGGCCAGGGGCTACAGCGTCTTGCCCGTCGCCGGCCCCACGATCAGCCCGGTCCCGAAGGCGTCCACCCGGACCGTGTCGCCGTCCTTGACCTCGCCCGCGAGGATCTCCTTGGCGAGGCGGTCGCCGATGGCGGTCTGGATGAGGCGGCGCAGCGGGCGGGCACCGTAGGCGGGGTCGTTGCCCTCCTCGGCGAGCCAGGCCAGGGCCTCGTCGCTGACCTCCAGGGTGAGCCGCCGCTGGGCGAGGCGCCCCGCGAGCCGGTCGATCTGGAGCCTGGCGATGCGCTCCAGCTCTTCCTTGTTCAGGGCCGAGAAGACCACCAGGTCATCAAGACGGTTCAGGAACTCCGGCTTGAAAGAGGCCCGTACGACCTCAAGGACCTGCTGCTTCTTCTCCTCGCCGGACGTCAGCGGATCGACCAGGAACTGGCTGCCCAGGTTCGAGGTGAGGATCAGGATGGTGTTGCGGAAGTCGACCGTCCGGCCCTGACCGTCCGTCAGGCGCCCGTCGTCCAGGACCTGGAGAAGGATGTCGAAGACCTCGGGGTGCGCCTTCTCGACCTCGTCGAGGAGCACGACGCTGTACGGCCGCCTGCGCACCGCCTCGGTGAGCTGGCCGCCCTCCTCGTACCCGACGTAGCCGGGCGGCGCGCCGACCAGGCGGGCGACGCTGTGCTTCTCGCCGTACTCGCTCATGTCGATGCGGACCATGGCCCGCTCGTCGTCGAAGAGGAAGTCCGCGAGCGCCTTGGCGAGTTCGGTCTTGCCGACGCCGGTGGGGCCCAGGAAGAGGAAGGATCCGGTGGGCCGGTCGGGGTCGGCGATTCCGGCGCGGGTGCGTCGTACGGCGTCGGACACCGCCTGCACGGCCTCCGACTGTCCGATGAGCCGGCGCCCCAACTCCTCCTCCATGCGCAGGAGTTTCTGCGTCTCGCCTTCGAGGAGCCGTCCGGCCGGAATCCCGGTCCAGGCGCCGACCACGTCCGCGATCTCGTCGGGCCCGACCTCCTCCTTCACCATGGTGTCCTTGGAGACCTCCACCTCGGCCTCGGAGGCCTCCTCCAAGTCCCTTTCCAGAGTGGGGATCTCGCCGTACAGCAGCTTGGAGGCGGTGTCGAAGTCGCCGTCGCGCTGGGCACGTTCGGCCTGGCCGCGGAGTTCGTCGAGCTTCTCCTTCAGCTCACCGACGCGGTTGAGGGACTGCTTCTCCTTCTCCCAGCGGGCGGTCAGGCCGCGCAGCTCCTCCTCCCGGTCGGCGAGGTCGCGGCGCAGCCGTTCGAGGCGCTCCTTGGACGCGGGGTCGGTCTCCTTCTCCAGCGCCAGCTCCTCCATCCGCAGCCGGTCCACCTGGCGCTGGAGTTCGTCGATCTCCAGGGGCGAGGAGTCGATCTCCATGCGCAGCCGGGACGCGGCCTCGTCCACGAGGTCGATGGCCTTGTCGGGGAGGAAGCGGGAAGTGATGTACCGGTCGGAGAGCGTGGCGGCGGCGACCAGCGCGCTGTCCGCGATCACGACCTTGTGGTGGGCCTCGTACCGCCCCTTGAGCCCGCGCAGGATCGCGATGGTGTCCTCGACGGACGGCTCGGCGACGAGCACCTGCTGGAAGCGGCGCTCCAGGGCGGGGTCCTTCTCGATCCGCTCGCGGTACTCGTCGAGCGTCGTCGCACCCACCATGCGCAGCTCGCCGCGCGCCAGCATGGGCTTCAGCATGTTGCCCGCGTCCATCGAGGAATCCCCACCGGCGCCGGCACCCACCACCGTGTGCAGCTCGTCGATGAAGGTGATGATCTGCCCGTCGGAGTTCTTGATCTCGGCGAGGACGGTCTTGAGCCGCTCCTCGAACTCGCCGCGGTACTTGGCGCCCGCGACCATGGCACCGAGGTCGAGCGAGACGAGCCGCTTGTTCTTGAGCGACTCCGGGACGTCACCCTTGATGATCCGCTGGGCAAGCCCCTCGACCACGGCGGTCTTGCCGACGCCTGGCTCGCCGATGAGGACGGGGTTGTTCTTGGTGCGCCGGGACAGTACCTGCACCACCCGCCGAATTTCCTGGTCCCTGCCGATGACGGGGTCGAGCTTGCCCTCACGGGCGGCGGCGGTGAAGTCGGTGCCGAACTTTTCGAGCGCCTTGTACTGGCCCTCGGGATCCGGGGTGGTCACCCGGCGCCCTCCCCTGCTCTTCTGGAACGCGTCGAGGAGCTTCTTGGCGTTCGCCCCCTGCTGGGAGAGTACGTCGCCGCTCCGGCCGCCCTTCGCGGCGATTCCGATGAGCAGGTGCTCGGTGGAGATGAACTCGTCCCCGAGCTCCTTCGCCCGCTCGGCGGCGTCGGCGATGACGGCGAGCAGCTCACGGTTGGGCTGCGGGGGCGCAACGGTGGATCCGGTCACGCTGGGCAGACCGGCGAGCACGCGCTCGGCGCCGGCCCGCACGGAGGCCTGGTCGGCCTCGACGGCGGCCAGCAGGTCGAGGATGTTCTCGTTGTCCTCGCCCTCCAGCAGCGCGAGCAGCAGGTGGGCGGGGGTGAGGTCCGGATGGCCCCCGGAGACGGCCCGGGTGCTGGCCGCGTTGATCGCGTCCCGGCTCCTGTTGGTCAGCTCTGCGTCCACGGTCGCGCTCTCCTCCTGGGGTTGCTGGGCTGGTCAGCCTTTATCTCCATGCTGAGTGTGCCAACGAGCACAAAGTTGAGTCTATTCCACTCAAGGCTGCTCGGGAAGCGGACCCGGACCGAGCAGAAATCCGGGGCAAAGGTCCGGACCGGGAAGTAGATTCGTGTCTCATGGCTTCCTCGTACCCAGTGGACCCGCGACGGCCGGACGCCGCCTACCTCAGCTTCTGGCGGGAGAGGCACCTGTGCACGCTGACGACCCTTCGACCCGACGGCAGCCCCCATGTGGTGCCGGTCGGGGTTACATACGATCCCGAGGCCGGTCTGGCTCGGGTGATCGCGAACAAGTCCAGCGCGAAGGTGGGGTACGTGCTGGCAGCGGGCCCCGACGGGGTGCGGGTGGCCGCCTGCCAGGTCGACAGGCGGCGCTGGGCGACCCTGGAGGGACTTGCGACGGTGTCCGCCGACCCCGGGCACATCACGGAGGCGGAACGGCGCTACACGGAGCGGTACGGGCGGGCACCCTCTCCCAACCCGTCCCGGGTGGTGATCGAGATCGAGCTGACCTCGGCACTGGGGCGGGGCTGATTTCAGCCGCTCTGGAATGCGCCCACACCTGGAGGTTTCACGTAAAACTGCAGCGGCGTCACCGTGTTCAGGTCACGGTGACGCCGCTGCGGGGGGAAGTACCTGCGCGATTTGTTACGACGGGGGAATCGCGTCAGGCACTGCGGGGGGTGGCTGAGATGGTCTGCACGTCCGGAGCATCCTCCGGCTCGACCAGCTGGTGGTCACGCTGGTCCAGGTTCACAAAGATCATTCCGTACCGAATGGCGCACCGTACTGGCTGCGGCGCCCCCCGAGGCCGCCGCAGACACCGGTACGCCCGCAGATCCTCGTCATCGTCCCGGGTGACGACGACAGGCTCTCCGAATACCGTCACCATCAACGAGTCACCACTGTGGGGGATGGCGGTGACCAGATCGATGAAGTGCCAGCCGGAGCGGTATGCGGTGGCCATTTCTCTACGGAAGGAGCGGTCGTCAGGAGGGGTGGTCACGTCAGCTCCACACAGTGTCATCTGGGACGGCGGGAGTGTCATCATCACCAGCCAGGACTTCGACCGGCGGCGACGACCAGACCGTGTCCGCCGGCAGCGACCAGACCGTGTCTGCTTGAGCGCTACTCTCCGCTCCGGAGAGGCCACTCAGCGTTCCGAAGGCCACGACGGCGGAGAAGGCGGCGACAAGCACCGAGCGAAGCATTCTCTTACGCATAGTTGGCTTCGTCCTCACTTGAAGGTCCCTCTTCCCCCGTCGAGAAAGACGATGGCTCATTCGGGCACATCATGGCCACACAATCGGTGCATCATGTTCCTGCATGTTCAGGACCCTGGGGGGTGGAAATTTGGCTACAAACAGGACTAAAGAGACACATCCCCATGCCTTGACGCAACTGTGCGAGGACGGGGGCCGCCTTTACGCGAACGCCCTGCGCACGGGGCGTATCGCACGCGCAGATGTGGAGGTCGCTCCGTGCTTGATGGAGTTCGCTCTCCTTCACCCTGATCCCGACGACGCGAACTGGCTACGGCCCGTTCCTCCGTCGGTCGCTCTGGCCCAGCGCCTCAATCCCATCGAGCGCGAGATCACGGAGCGCAGGCGCTTGTCAACCGGCCTGGCTGATGCATTCGAGCCGTTCATGGCCCTCAGCGCCCAGGTGATGGGATCCGCGCATTCCATCACTGTTCTGGAGGGGCTCGACCGGATCAACGCGGCACTCGATCTGGCGACGGCCCAGTGCCAGGTCGAGGTGCTCACGGTCCAGCCGAGCGCCCGCCACCCGGAGGCCAGACTCATTGAGGGACTGGAACGCGACAAGCCACTGATCGAACGAGGGGTACGGATCCGGACCCTCTACCAGCACACCGCTCGGTACAGCCCTGAAAGGCTCGCCTATGTGGACCAGTTCACCGCCGGAAAAGCGGAGTACCGGACCATCGACGAACTCGTCGAGCGCCTCATCATCTGCGACGAGACCGTGGCCTTCATCCCTGTCCGCGACGACCGGCAGGTCGCCCTGGAACTTCGTCACCCCGGCCTCGTCCGCTACCTGATCAAGGTCTACGAGTTCATGTGGGACCGCGCGGTGCCACTGAGCGCCGGAGCCCCCTACGAAACCGCCCCCGACGGCATCACCGACATCCAGCACTCCATCGCGAAGCTCCTGATAGAGGGCCACGTCGACGAGGCCATAGCTCGCCGACTCGGCATGAACGTCCGCACCTGCCGTGCCCACATAGCCAAGCTGGCCACAGCTCTCGGCAGCGGCAGCCGGGCGCAGCTCGGCTTTCTCATAGCCCAGTCGGGAATCCTGGACCAGGAGCACTGAATGTCGCGGGAAGGGAGCCACAGGTGACCACCGGTGTACACGGGCACAGAGCCGACGAGCTCTGTGAGACGGGCCTGGACCTGTACACCCGTGCGCTGCGCGAAGGGCATGTTCTCCAGGAGGACGCGGACGCCGCCGCCCCCTGCCTCATCGACTCCGGCCTGCTCCAGCCGGACCTGGCAGACATCCGCCGACTGCGTCCCGTAGCCCCCGCCATAGCCCTTCCCCGGCTGCTGCACGCCACCGCCGAGGACATCGCCCAGCAGCGTCGGCGAGAAGCGCGCCTGGCGGAGGCATTCGAGCCGCTCATGGCCCTGGACGCCGGGCAGGCATCACCCTCGGACGCACCCGCGAACACCGTGCTGGTCGACATCGAGCGGATCAACGCCGCGATCGCCAGAGCCATGGCCGCCTCATCACGCGAGGTACTCACGATCCAGCCCGGCGGCAAACGTCCTGCTGAAATATTGGCAGCTGCGTTCCTGCTGGAGCAGGAGATGCTCTCGCGGGGCTGCCGGATGCGCACCCTCTACCAGCACACCTCTCGCCACGACCCGGTGGCTCTCTCGCACTACGAGAACCTGAACGGCGATGTCGAGGTCCGCACCCTCGACGAGGTCACCGAGCGCCTCATCGTCGTCGACCGCTCCGTCGCCTTCATCCCCGCGAACACCGACCGCACGATGGCCGTCGAGGTCCGCAACCCCGCCATGGTCGCCTACCTCGCCACCACCTTCGACCGCCTCTGGCGCCTGGCCACCCCCATGTACCCCCAGGCAGCCCAGCAGCCCTCTCTGAACGGCATCACCCCCCGCCAACAAGCCATCGCCGCCCTGCTCATCGAAGGCCACACCGACGCGACGATCGCCGAACGCCTCGGCCTCAACATCCGCACCGCCCGCGTCCACATAGCCAAACTCGCCGCCACCCTCGGCAGCGAAAGCCGAGCCCAACTCGGCTACCTCATCGCCGAGTCAGGAATCCTCAAACAGGATGAGGGCGCAGCGGAATGACCACGGCACACCAGGAACACGGGCTGGAGGACCTCTGCGCGGCGGGGACGGAGCTGTACACCAGCGCCCTGCGCGAAGGCCGCGTACCCCAAGGGGCCGCCAACAGCGCGCCCTGCCTCGTCGACCTCGGACTGCTCCAGCCGCACGTGGAGGACGCGCACTGGCTGGAACCTGTGGCTCCCGCCGTGGCCCTGCACCGCTTCCTGCGAAGCGCCGCCGACCGCATCGCGGACGAGCGGCGGCGTGAGGAGCGGCTTGCCGCCGTGTTCGAACCGCTCATGCGGATCGACGGCCGGCGCACGACTGGGGCGGACACCCCCACCATCGAGGTCCTCAGTAGTCTCCAGCAGATCAACCTGGCCATCACAAAGGCCATGGCCCAGGCCGGCACGGAACTCCTCGCCATCCAGCCCTACAACGGTCGCCCCACGAAGGCCCTGGCCGAGTCCATGGAACGCGACCAGGCACTACTGGACCGGGGCGGACGGATCCGCACGCTCTATCAGCACACGCTCCGCCACTCGCCCGCGGTGGCCGCACGCCATGAACTGCTGAAGGGCGACCTGGAAGCCCGCTCCCTCAACGAAGTCACCGAGCGACTGCTCATCGTCGACCGCTCCGTCGCCTTCATCCCCGCGAACACCGACCGCACGATGGCCGTCGAGGTCCGCAACCCCGCCATGGTCGCCTACCTCGCCACCACCTTCGACCGCCTGTGGCGCCTGGCCACCCCCATGTACCCCCAGGCAGCCCAGCAGCCCTCTCTGAACGGCATCACCCCCCGCCAACAAGCCATCGCCGCCCTGCTCATCGAAGGCCACACCGACGCGACGATCGCCGAACGCCTCGGCCTCAACATCCGCACCGCCCGCGTCCACATAGCCAAACTCGCCGCCACCCTCGGCAGCGAAAGCCGGGCCCAGCTCGGCTACCTCATCGGGCAGTCAGGAATCCTCAAGCAGGAGGAACAGCAGGGCCGGGAACCGTAGGCACGCCCGGAACCGTAGGCACGCCGGAAACCGTAGGCACGCCGGGGACCGTGACCGGCTCGAGCTCCGGGGAGCGTGGAGGGTCGTCCAGGCCGGCCTGGGCGATGCGGACGCCGAGCTGGGTGCGGCTCGCCGCGCCGAGGGTCTCCGACAGGCGGGCGATGTGCGCCCGGCAGGTACGGACGCTGATTCCCAGGCGCTCGGCGACCACCGCGTCCTGGTGGCCCTCCGCGAGGAGCGCGGCGATGGACCGTTCGCGGTGGGTGATGCCCTCGATGCCTGTCGAGGGGAGCGTGGAGGCGATCGGGATCGCCAGGCGCCACAGGCGCTCGAAGACCGTCACCAGGTAGTCGACCAGGGCCGGGTGGCGCAGCTCCAGCGCTATCGTGCGGTCCGAGTTCGCGGGGATGAAGGCGACCGTGCGGTCGAAGAGGATGAGGCGTTCCACGACCTCGTCGAGGGTGCGGGCCTCGGCCGCCTCGCCCATCAGCTCCATGTAGTTCAGCAGGCCCTGGCCGTGCCTGGCCACGTGGGTGTACAGGTCGCGCATGCGGACGCCGCGGCGGCGCAGGCCCAGGGCGCGGTGCAGGCCCTCGGAGAGTTCGTCCTCGCGGCGGATGCCGCCCGGCTGGACGGTGAGGACCTCGGACGTGCACGCCTCCGTCGCCGCGTCCATGGCGGCCCGGATGCGGGGCAGTCCGTCGAGGACGCGGATCGCCGCGCCTTCGGCCGGCGCCTGGACGCGCCCGCCGAGCCCGGCGTACCACTCGAACGCGGACACCGCGTCGCCCACCCGCGCCTGGCTCGCGCTGACTTCCGCGTACACCTCCCGCAGGAGCCGCGTCATGACCTCCTGAGGGGAGGTCGGTACCAGCCAGCCCATGTCGTCGGGGTCGGGGTGCAACAGCGCGAGCTCGACCAGGCAGGGCACCGCGTCCGCGTCCTCGCGGGGCACACGTCCGCGCCGTACGGCCCGGGAGTACACCCGGTCCCCTGCCGCGCACAGCTGGTCAGCGCCGTGCGGATGCGTGTCCGCGCCTTGCCCGGCCATCTCCCCACTCCCGCCCGGCCATCTCCCCGCCGTCGGCTCCAGCGTTCGTCCATCGTCAGCGCTTCCGTACTCGACTTCCGCGCTTTCGTCTTCCGCACTTCCGTATTCGGCTTCCGCGCTTCCGCTTCCGCGATTCCGTACTCGGCGCTTCCGCGATTCCACGCTTCCGTACTCCGCGCTTCCGCAGCGCAACTATGCGCGGCCCCGTCCGCCATCGCAACACGGCGGCGCCGCCCCGCTGCCCCCAATTGACCCTGTAAGTCCGTAAAAATCCCCGCCTCAGTGCTGACCATTGCAACAAGCTGACGCTGCCGGCCCCCATCCCCCCGGTGCATCGTGGAACCGCTTCCCGAGGGCGCCCCGGCGCCCCTGACAGCCTTGGCCGGATATCCCCCATTCGGCCAGGGCCCCGGCACTCACCCGGAAGCGGGCGGCACAGCACGTGAACTGCCGGAAATAACCGAGTGATCAGCGTGTTACCTACCGCACTTAACGTCAGTCCATGGCGGACATATTTGACGCGTACGCGTTGGCCGATGCGTGGGACGAGATGTTTGAGCGGCCTGGTGTGGTCAGGACCGCCTATGAGCCGGTGCTGGCCGCGTTGCAGCCGATCGAGCCGGTTGAACTGCGGTTCAGAGCGGACCAGATGGCGCGGGCGTTCACCGACCGGGGTGTCACCTACGCCTTCGCGGGCGAGGAGCGGCCCTGGCCGCTGGATCTCGTACCGCGCATCCTCGACGCACTCGAATGGGACCTCATCCAGCGCGGAGTCACCCAGCGGGTCAAGGCCCTCGAGGCCTATCTCAGCGACGCCTACGGGCCCTGCCGCGCCTTCGAGGACGGGGTCGCGCCCTGGCGACTACTGCTCAATTCACCTCATTTCCACAGAGCCGCGCACGGGATCGAGCCACCGGGCGGGGTACGGATCCACGTCGCCGGGATCGATCTCGTACGGGACGAGGCGGGGGAGTTCCGGGTACTCGAAGACAACGTTCGCGTACCGTCCGGCGTCTCGTACGTCATCGAGAACCGGCGTGCGATGACCAGGATCTTCCCGTCCCTCTTCGCCGAGCAGCACGTGGTGCCGGTGGACGGGTACGCGCAGAAGCTGCTGGCCGCGCTGCGGGTGGCTGCTCCCGACGGGGTGACCGACCCCCGGGTCGTCGTCCTCACCCCCGGTCCCAGCAACGCCGCCTACTTCGAACACGCCCTGCTGGCACGGCTGATGGGCGTGCAGCTGGTCGAGGGCCACGACCTGGTCTGCCGCAACAACCGCGTGTGGATGCGGACCACTCGCGGCGAGGTGCCCGTCCATGTCGTATACCGGCGGCTCGACGACGATTTCCTCGATCCGCTGCAGTTCCGGCCCGACTCGGTGATCGGCTGCCCGGGGATCATGAACGCCGCGCAGGCGGGCACCGTGACCCTCGCGAACGCCGTCGGCAACGGCATCGCCGACGACAAGCTGCTCTACACGTACGTCCCCGACCTGATCCGCTACTACCTCTCCGAAGAACCGATTCTCCCCAACGTCGAGTCCTTCCGGCCCGACGAGCCCGGCCAGTTGGAAGCCGTCCTCGACCAGATCGACCAGCTGGTCATCAAGCCGGTGGACGGCGCCGGCGGCATGGGCATCGTCATCGGGCCGAAGGCCGACCGGGAGACCCTGGAGCGTACGCGCGAGGCCGTCGCCGCCGATCCGCGCGGCTGGATCGCGCAGCGGCCGGTCGCGCTGTCCACCTCTCCCACCCTCGCGGGTGACCGGATGGCGCCGCGCCACATCGACCTGCGGCCGTTCGCCGTCAACGACGGCAGCGATGTGTGGGTACTGCCCGGCGGGCTCACCCGGGTCGCGCTCCAGGAGGGCAACCTCATCGTCAACTCCAGCCAGGGAGGCGGCTCCAAGGACACCTGGGTACTGGCAGAGGGGCCCCTCGATCAGCCCGCTCCCGAGATCAACAGCTCCGTGCCGGATGTCGTCCCCCGCCAGCTCGGCCCCGACGGCGACCGCACCGCCGTACAGGAAGGGGCACAGCAACAGTGATTGCTTCGCTGGTTCCCAAGGCCCAGGAGGTACGACCGTGAACGACGTGATCCTCTCCCGGATAGCCGAAGCCCTGATCTGGACCGGACGGTATGTGGAGCGGGCGGACGCCACCGGCCGCATCCTCGACGCCTATCTGCACCGGCTCCTGGAAGACCCCTGGCGCGACGAGGACGTGGCCTGCCGGTCGCTGTACGCCATCCTCGGCGTCGACGCGGGCGACGAACGCGTCGACATGCAGCAGGTGTTGGACCAGCTGGCCTTCGACGCCCGTTCCACCTGCGCCATCGAGGGCGCGATCGGCGCCGCCCGGCTGAACGCGCGCAGTGCCCGCGAGGCGGTCTCCTCCGAGATGTGGGAGTGCCTCAACTCCACCTGGCACGCGCTCGCCGACCAGCGCCTCGCCTCGCGGCGCACCGGCCCGTACGCCTATCTGGAACTCGTACGCCGCCGGGCCGCCCTCTTCTTCGGGCTCGCCGACTCGACGATGAGCCGGGACGACAGCTGGCGGTTCGTGGTCCTGGGACGGAGCCTGGAGCGGGTCGACATGACCGTACGGCTGTTGTCCGTACGGGTGTTGGACGCCGCCCATGCTCCCGACTGGCCGACGCTGCTCAGTGCGAGCGGGGCCGACGAGGCGTATGCCCGTGTCTACGGCGGTTTCGGCGACACCCCGCGGGTGGCTGAATTCCTCCTCATGGACCGGGACTTCCCGCGCTCCGCGCTGCACGCGCTGACCACGGCGGAGGAGTGCCTGGCGGCGCTCGGCCGGCCCAGACAGGACCCGGCACGCCGCCCGATAGGCCGGATGCGGACCCGGCTCGAGTACCTGGACCTGTCCGCACTGGAAGAGCAACTCCCTCTCCTCCTGAGGGACTTGCAGCAGGCGTGCATGGCGTCCGCCGAAGCGGTGGCGGAGAAGTTCTTCCCGAACCAGGGGCCCGTCGAGTGGGCTCAGGAAGGAGCGTGACCATGACCGGGAACACGCACACGGCGACCCGTCGGCTCCGGATCCGGCACACCACCCGCGTCTCGTACGCGCAGGCCGCCGTCTCCTCGCACAACGAGGTCCGGATGACCCCGCTGACGCTCCCCGGACAGACCACCCTGGACGCCCGGGTGACGGTGAACCCCACCACCGCCACCTGGTCGTACTGGGACTACTGGGGCACCCAGGTCACCGGCTTCGACCTGATGGAACCGCACGCGGACCTGACCATCACGGCGTCGAGCCTGGTCGAGACGGCACCGCCGGACCCGCAGGCCGCCGCGCCCACCTGGGCGGAGATCGCCGAACTCATCGCCAACTCCCGCCTGTTGGAGTACGCGGCACCGACCGGCCGTACGATCGTCTCGCCCGAGCTGGTGGAACGGGCACGCGCGATCGCCGCGGGCCTCGACCCGCACGAGACCGCCGTCGCCGTCTCGTCCCTGGTCACCGGGCAGGTCTCGTACATCCCCGGCGCCACCGGCGTGAACACCAGCGCCATGGAGGCCTGGGAACAGGGCGCGGGCGTCTGCCAGGACATCACCCACCTCACCGCCGCCCTCCTCCGCGGCCTCGGGCTGCCCACCCGCTATGTCTCCGGCTACCTCCACCCCGAGCGCGACGCCGAACTCCACCGCCCCGTCGCGGGCCAGAGCCACGCCTGGATCGAGTACTGGGCGGGCGACTGGAACGGCTACGACCCCACCAACAGCACCCGCGCCGCCGAGACCCACGTGGTGGTGGGACGGGGACGCGACTACGACGACGTGACGCCGCACAAGGGGGTGTACCGAGGAGTCGCCGGGGGTCCGCCCGAGGTGACGGTGGAGTTCACACGGGTGGCCTGAACTCACTGGTGGACGGGGAGGTCGACACCGTGTTCCCGGGGTCCGTAGATCGCGTGGTCGGCTCCGGTGGCGAGCGCCCAGTAGCGGTCGCCGTAGGACCAGTGCCACCACTCCGTGGGGTAGTTGACCAGACCGGCCGCGGTCAGCGCGTCGCCGAGCAGCCGCCGGTTGGCGCGCGCCCGCGGGCCGATGTTGCTCGCGCCCGTGTAGCAGGCGCCGTCGCTCTCCTCCGGGTTCGCGTTCACCGGCGTCCCCATGTCGAGCTCATGTCCGTCGGCGTCGACGAGGGTGAGGTCGACGGCGGCGCCCGCGCTGTGCGGGGCGATCTCCGGAGGGGACACGTACCGGCTGGCCGCGTTCCGGACGCGCTCGGCATCCCAGCCGGGGTTGCCCGCCCTCAACTCGTCGGCGTACTGCTCGAAGTACTCCCGCTGCAAGGCCGGCGGCCGATACCCCTCGACGAACAACAGCCTTACTCCACGGGGGAGCAGGGCCCTGGCCCTCACAAGCCTGTCCAGCACGCCTACCCGCAGATGCGCGAAGGCTCCCGAGTCGTCCCGACGGCGGGCATCGACAGGAAACAGCTCTCTCTCCCGCACGTCGAGAAGGAGTTCCCCGCAGTCCACAACGGGTATCGCGGCGATCTTCGGGTCTGACATCAACACGATCTCGGTCATGAACGGATCATGCCGCACGACACCTTGGGGGCGCGGGGGCTTATGCCTTCCGCTTGGGCCCGGTGATCGTCTCCCCGATCACGAAGCCCTTTGCGGGTCCTTCGGGGATGGTGACTTCGGTGCCGTAGGGGACACGGTGGACTCCTACCCAGTCGGCCTTCTCCGGTTGGGGCTCGGTGAGGACGGTGACGGTGCCCTGGTTGTCGTAGTCATCAACGATCACGTAGACAGGAATACCGGCTCGGGCGTATTCGCGGCGCTTACAGACCCGGTCTTGGTGGCACCTTCCACCGGAGACCACCTCGGCAACCAGCCGCACGGCCGGGGCCACGACACCGATGTCCTCCGCGTCGGCGTCCGCGTGCGGCTCCGGTTCCCGTGAGTCAGCGGCCACCAGTACATCCGGCATCCACACGCGACGTCGCCCGAGTGTTACGGCCCTTGCCTGATACGCCCCGTATTCGTCCATGTACCGGAATCCGGACGAGCCCCGCACGGTGATCGTCACCGGCCCGGAGGGGCTCGCCGCTCTGCTGGGTCACGTCAGGGGACCGAGGGGGCCGCGGACTACTTGAGGTCGATCGCGTTGCACGCGGACTTGTAGTCGGCGGTGCAGATGTCCTTGACCTTGTAGATGCCGTCGGAGATGACCGTGTCGTCGATGTTGTCCTTGGTGAGGGCGACCACCGGGACGAGCGCGGCCAGGATGTCCTTGTCCGTGGGACTGTCGACCTTGTCGCTGGCCAGGGCGTCGAACTCGATCGTGCGGCCCTGGACCCTCGCCACGGCCATCTCGGCGGCGACGCTGGCCTCCTGGGGGTAGGACTTGTAGACGCTCATGAACTGGTCGCCCTTGACGATGCGCTGCACCGCGGCGAGCTCCGCGTCCTGCCCGGTGACCGGCGGAACCTTGCTGACGCCCAGGGTCTTCATGACGTCGATGACCGCGCCCGCGATGCCGTCGTTGGCGGCGTACACGCCGGCGATGTTGTCGATGCCGACGGCGGCGACGGCCTTCTCCATGTTCTTCGTGGCCTCGACCGGGTCCCAGTCCTTGGTGTCGTACGTCTTGGCGATGGTGACCTTGTTCTGGAGCTCGACCATGGCGCCCGCCTTGAACTGCGCCGCGTTCGGGTCGGTCACCGAGCCGTTCATCATGATGATCTTCTTGCTGGCGGAGTTGCTGCCCAGCTCACTGATGAGGGCCTTGCCCTGCACCTCGCCGACGAGTTCGTTGTCGAAGGAGACATACGCGTCGATCGGCCCCTCGGCCAGCCTGTCGTAGGCGATGACGGGGATGCCCGCGTCCTTGGCCTTCTGCACGCCGGGCGCGATGGCCTTGGAGTCCACGGCGTCCACGAGGAGCACGTCGACCTTGTCGTCCACCATCTTCTGGAGCTGGGTGGCCTGCTTCGCCGCGCTCGCAGCGGCGTTGGCGTAGACCACCGTGCCCTTGTTGTTGGTGAGCTTCTTCACCTCGTCGCGGATGATGGGGTAGTCGAACTTCTCGTAACGCGTGTTCTCCGTCTCCGGGAGGAGCAGACCCACCGTGAGGTCGTCGCCCTTCGTGGGGCTCGCCTTGGTCTCACTGCCACCGATCCCGTCCACGACCCCACAGCCGACGAGGGAGACGGCCATCGCGGACGTACTCAGGGCTATGACGGCCCGACGCCGACGGGTGTTACGAGTGTTCACAACAGGTGCCTTCCGGGCGAGGTTGCAGCATTGCGACCCAGGTGGCTGAAAGCCAACGCGGCGATGACCTCAGCGTCAAGGACTAACCACTTAACGAGATGGCAACAGCATGCTGTGTTCCCCAAGTGAACACGATGGGAAGAGGCCGCGTCTCCACTTCCAGGAATCCCCACTGATTCACACGCTTCACTCATTTCACAGGGTGCCCAGTGCGCGCGTACAACCCATGCACCCGACCAGGTGTCTTGATGTCGACCCACGCACACACCTCACGCAACAGGCGAAGCATGCCACCAGCCAGACGCAGCGGAGCGGCACTCGCCGTGACGCCGGCGACAGCCGCCGGCAGCCTGCTCACCATGGCCTCCACCCCGGCGTCCGCGCAGTGACCTGAGCGACGCGGAAGGGGCCGGGAGGTGTGCACCCTCCCGGCCCCTTCCGCGTGTTGGAACGGCTACTCGGACGTCCGCTTCGGCCGCCACACCACCAACGCACTCGTCTGCTGAACCTCCTGGTACGGGACCAGGTCGCGGCGGTACGAGGCGTGGACGGCTGCCTCGCGCTGCTGCATCGCGGCGGCCGCGCCGTCCACCGCCGCCTGGAGTTCGGCGGCGCGCTGCTGGAGGGCGGCGACCTGGTTCTCCAGCTCGATGATGCGTTTGATGCCGGCGAGGTTGATGCCCTCGTCCTGGGACAACTGCTGGACGGTGCGCAGCAGTTCGATGTCGCGGGCCGAGTAGCGCCGGCCCCGGCCGGCGGTGCGGTCGGGGGAGACGAGGCCGAGGCGGTCGTACTGACGCAGGGTCTGCGGATGCAGGCCGGAGAGCTGGGCCGCCACCGAGATGACGTAGACCGGCGTCTCCTCGGTCAGTTCGTACGGGTTGCGTCGACGGCCGGGTACGTCCATGGCGTCCTCATGCTCCCTTCGCGGCCTGGAACAGCTCCGCCCGCGGGTCCTCACCCGCGGTCGCCTCGCGGTACGCCTCCAGAGCGTCCCGAGCCTTGCCCGAAACCTCCGTGGGGACCGCCACCTCGACGGTGACCAGCAGGTCGCCGCGGGTGCCGTCCTTGCGGACCGCGCCCTTGCCGCGGGCGCGCATCGTGCGGCCGCCCGGCGTGCCCGGCGGCAGCTTCAGGGTCACCGCGGGTCCGCTCAGGGTGGGCACCTTGACCTCGCCGCCGAGGGCCGCCTCCGCGAAGGTGACGGGGACGGTGACGGTGAGGTTGTCGCCCTTGCGGCCGAAGACCGGGTGGGCGTCGACGTGCACCGTGACATACAGGTCGCCGGCCGGGCCGCCGCGCTCGCCGGGGGCGCCCTTGCCGCGCAGCCGGATGCGCTGGTTGTCGCTGACGCCGGCCGGGATACGGACCTGCATCGTGCGCGAGGACTTGGCGCGGCCGCTGCCGCTACAGACCTCGCACGGGGTCTCCGCGATCAGACCGCGGCCCTTGCAGTCGGGGCAGGGGTCGGTGAGGGAGAACCCGCCGCCGGAGCCCCGGGCGACCTGGCCGGTGCCGACACACGTCGGGCACACGCGGGGTGTGCCGTTCGCGTCGCCGGTGCCCGAACAGGCCTTGCAGGGCGCCTGCGAGGTCATCCGCAGCGGAACCGTCGCGCCGTCCACCGCCTCGGTGAAGCTGAGCGTCACCTCGGTGTCGATGTCCTGGCCGCGCCGGGGCTGCGTACGGGTGCCGGTGGTCGCGCCGCCGCGGTTGAACAGCCCGCCGAACACGTCACCGATCCCGCCGCCGAAGCCGCCGCCCTGTGCTCCACCGCCCTGGGGGCCGCCTCCGAAGAGGTCGCCCAGGTCGAAGTTGAAGTTGCCGCCGCCACCCGCGCCGGGGCCCGGACGGAAGCCGCCGTTGCCGAAGAGGGCGCGTGCCTCGTCGTACTCCTTGCGCTTCTTGGGGTCCCCGAGGATGTCGTTCGCCTCGGAGATCTCCTTGAAGCGGTCCTCCGCCTTGGCGTTTCCCTTGTTGGCGTCCGGGTGGAACTCGCGGGCGAGCTTCCGGTACGCCTTCTTGATCTCGGCCTCGGTGGCGTCCTTGGGGACGCCGAGGACCTTGTAGTAGTCCTTCTCGATGAAGTCCTTGGTGCTCATCCTCGACGTCCCTCCTCTCTCAGGCGTTCAACGTCAGCCCTCGTCCGGGCCACCGCTCTCCTTGTCGTCCGCCGCCTCGGCCGTCGCGTCCTCGGACTTGACGGCCTGCGCGCCGGGCTGGGGCTCGGCGACGGCCACCCGCGCGGGGCGGATGGTGCGCTCGCCGAAGCGATACCCCGGCTGCAGAATCGCCACGCACGTCGTCTCGGTGACATCCGGCGCGTACGAGTGCATCAGGGCCTCGTGGATCGTCGGGTCGAAGGGCTCGCCCTCCTTGCCGAAGGTCTGTAGCCCCAGCTTCGCGACGACGGACTCCAGCGACTCGCCCACCGACTTGAAGCCGCCGACCAGCTCGCCGTGATCCCGCGCTCGGTTGATGTTGTCGAGCACCGGCAGGAGTTCGGTCAGGAGGTTCGCGATGGCGACCTCCTTGACCGCGATCCGGTCGCGCTCCACCCGGCGGCGGTAGTTCTGGTACTCGGCCTGAAGCCGCTGAAGGTCCGCCGTGCGCTCACCGAGCGCCGTACGCACCTGGTCCAGCTGAGCTGTCAGACCGGCCAGTTGGGCCTGTGCCTGTGCTGCTGCTGATTCGTCCCCGGCCGCAGCCGCCCCCTCGGGGGCGGCTGTCGGCTCGGCGTCATCAGGGGTGGCGCCGGAAGGGACGTCAGGCTTCTCTTCGAAGCCCGGGGTCTCCTCCGTCACGCGGCACCGTCCTTGCGGTCACGGTCCTCGTCGACGATCTCCGCGTCGACCACGTCGTCGTCGGCCCTCGGAGCCTCGGCACCGGGGGCGTCACCCGCGGCCTGGGCGGCGTTGGCGTCGGCGTACATCGCCTGGCCAAGCTTCTGCGAGACCGCGGCGACCTTCTCGGTGGCGGTGCGGATCTCGGTGGCGTCCTCGCCCTTGAGCGCGGCCTTCAGCTCCTCGACGGACGCCTCGACCTCGATCTTGACGTCACCGGGGACCTTGTCCTCGTTGTCCTTGAGGAACTTCTCCGTCTGGTAGACGAGCTGCTCGCCCTGGTTACGGGACTCGGCGGCCTCGCGGCGGGCGTGGTCCTCCTCCGCGTACTTCTCGGCCTCTTCGCGCATCCGGTTGACCTCGTCCTTCGGCAGCGAGGAGCCACCGGTGACGGTCATCTTCTGCTCCTTGCCCGTGCCGAGGTCCTTGGCCGTGACGTGCATGATGCCGTTGGCGTCGATGTCGAAGGCGACCTCGATCTGCGGGACACCACGCGGGGCCGGCGGCAGACCGGTCAGTTCGAACATCCCGAGCTTCTTGTTGTACGCCGCGATCTCGCGCTCGCCCTGGTAGACCTGGATCTGCACGGAGGGCTGGTTGTCCTCGGCGGTGGTGAAGATCTCGGACCGCTTGGTCGGGATCGTCGTGTTCCGCTCGATGAGCTTGGTCATGATGCCGCCCTTGGTTTCGATACCAAGCGACAGCGGCGTGACGTCGAGGAGCAGGACGTCCTTGACCTCACCCTTGAGGACACCGGCCTGGAGGGCGGCGCCGATGGCGACGACCTCGTCCGGGTTGACACCCTTGTTGGCCTCGTTGCCACCGGTCAGCTCCTTGACGAGCTCGGCGACGGCGGGCATACGGGTGGAGCCACCGACGAGAACGACGTGGTCGATCTCGGAGAGGTTGATCCCGGCGTCCTTGATGACGTTGTGGAACGGCGTCTTGCAGCGCTCCAGAAGGTCAGCGGTGAGCTGCTGGAACTGGGCGCGCGTGAGCTTCTCGTCCAGGTGCAGCGGGCCCTCGGCGGAGGCCGTGATGTAGGGCAGGTTGATCGAGGTCTCGGTGGAGGAGGACAGCTCGATCTTGGCCTTCTCGGCGGCCTCACGGAGGCGCTGGAGGGCCATCTTGTCCTTGCCCAGGTCCACGCCGTGGCCGGAGCGGAACTGCTGCACCAGGTAGTCGACGACCCGCTGGTCCCAGTCGTCACCACCGAGGTGGTTGTCGCCGTTCGTGGCCTTCACCTCGACGACGCCGTCGCCGATCTCGAGCAGCGAGACGTCGAAGGTGCCACCGCCGAGGTCGAAGACGAGGATCGTCTGGTCGTCCTTGTCGAGGCCGTACGCCAGGGCGGCGGCCGTCGGCTCGTTGACGATACGCAGGACGTTCAGGCCCGCGATCTCGCCGGCCTCCTTCGTCGCCTGACGCTCGGAGTCGTTGAAGTACGCCGGGACGGTGATGACCGCGTCGGCCACCTTCTCGCCCAGGTACGCCTCGGCGTCGCGCTTCAGCTTCTGCAGGATGAAGGCGCTCATCTGCTGCGGGTTGAAGCTCTTGCCGTCGAGCTCGATCTTCCAGTCCGTACCCATGTGACGCTTCACGGACCGAATGGTCCGGTCCACGTTCGTGACCGCCTGGCGCTTGGCGACCTCGCCGACGAGCACCTCACCGTTCTTCGCGAAGGCGACGACGGACGGCGTGGTCCTGGCACCCTCGGCGTTGGTGATGACGGTGGGCTCGCCGCCCTCCAGAACGCTGACGACGGAGTTAGTCGTGCCCAGGTCGATGCCGACCGCACGTGCCATTTCAATTCCTCCAACAACGACTTGAGTGGAACGGACTCAAGTGTGCACGACGCTCGCCACATCGTCAACAGAGCTGAGTCGAGGAGGCTCAACTCTTATCTGTTTCTCACGCGCACCTTGCGTCTGACCTGGAGCTTTTCAGTCGTCCGGCTGCTTGAGTCCTCAGCCTGTCCGGCCCTTGAGGACTTTGGGAGCGAGGCCGTCCAGGCCGATACGGAGGTCCGGAGGCGGAGCCCCCAGGGGACGGCAACGGGTAAGGGCGGCGGGGGCGAGAAACCATCCCCGCACCCCTCACGGGCCTTGCACCCCCCACGAGCACCACCAACGCGACACCCCCGGCAACCCACCACGCGGCCCCCGCACCCACCCACCCCAGGTCGATGAGCAAACCGACGAGCGCCCCGCCGAACGCCGCCGTACCGATCACCACCACGACCCCCCGCGACGTCAGCCCGACCCGCCGAAGCCGCTGCGCGAGATGCCCGCCCGGCCGCCGGGCCGCGAGCGCGAGATCGGCCAGCCCGACCGCCGTCAGCGAGAACAGCGCCGCGACCCCGGACCCCGTCTCCCGCCCCCCGTGCACCAGCACCGCAGCCGAGGCGAGCACGAACCCCGCGAACAGCGCCCCGCACCGCCCAGGAACGATCCGCGCCGGGGGCCGCCCCTGCATCAGGAACCCGGCGAGCGCCGCGGCCAGCACGCTCAGCAGCACCGTCGTACCGTCCATGACCTCGGCCGCCGCACACCCGCTCAACGCGAAGGCGGTGACGACCCCCACCGTCCCCATCACCCCGTCGGCGTGATCGAGCGAGACGAAGGCGAGGGTGACCAGGACCGTCCAGGCGATGCCCAACAGCCCGCCGAGCACGCCGAGTTCGTCGTACGGCATGGTCAGCGCGGCGGCGAGTCCCACGCCTGCCACCTGGACCACGAGCGGCACGGCCCGCAGGTCGGCGACCAACCCGAGCAGTGCGACCCCGATCCCGGCCACAAGGAGCCGCCCGGCCTCCGCCCCCAGCGGAGCGACCTGCGTCCACTCCCCCACGCCGGCCACCAGCGCCGTCCCGCCGAGCACCGCCACCCCGCCCAGCAGGGGAACCGCGCGCGGGCGCCGCGGCCGTCGCTCGACCACCCCGAAGCGCAGGGCGAACATCCGCAGCAGGGCGGCGAGCGCGGCGGTGAGGAGCAGGGCGGCGAGGGCGGCGACGATTCCGTACAACACCTCGCCAATTTAGGCGCAAATGTCACAATATTGTGCGAATAACACGATCGGGTTTACGTGTCGCCGCACGGCCGTTGCCTGCCCGGCGTACGGCCGTTGCGTGCGGGGCCGTGCGGCCATTGCGTGCCCGGCCGTACAGCCATGGTGCGCCCGGCCGTACGGCCATGCTGTGGGGCGCCACCGCTCAGGCAACCCTCAGCGACACAGATCACCGCACCGCTGGCTACAGTGCGGCAGAAGATATGGGTAGTCTCAGACCGACTGCATAAGTTACCGCTTAGTAATCACCGCAATCTCCTCCGAGGCAGCTCTCGGAGCAACACCTCGCAGGCCCGAGGAGCCCCCAATGCAACTCGCCGCGATCATTGTGTCGCTGGTACTCGCCGTGGTCGGCGTGGCGCTGTTCAGCAGAGCCATCGCGCAGATCTACCGGTTCGTACGGCTCGGCCAGGACGTCCCCGCGGGCACCCGCACCGACGACTGGGCCGCGCGCACCGTCACGGTGGTCAGGGAGTTCCTCGGCCACACCCGGATGAACCGCTGGGGCGTGGTCGGCGTCGCGCACTGGTTCGTCGCCGTCGGCTTCTTCTCGCTGATCGCGACCCTGGTGAACGCCTTCGGGCAGCTCTTCCAGGCCGACTGGGCACTGCCGATCATCGGCCACTGGCTGCCGTACGAGATCTTCGTCGAGTTCATCGGCCTGATGACGACCCTCGGCATCCTCACGCTGATCGTCATCCGTCAGCTCTCCAAGTCGGACAGGCCCGGCCGCAAGTCCCGCTTCGCCGGGTCCAACACCGGCCAGGCCTACTTCGTCGAGTCCGTCATCCTGATCATCGGGCTCGCGATCATGACCCTGCGCGGCCTGGAGGGCGCCCTCGCCGACGTGCACGGCTATGAGGCCGCGTACTTCGCCTCGTACCCGATCGTCGCCGCCTTCCGGGGGACGGACGTCGGCACGCTCCAGAACCTGATCTATCTCACCGCGATGATCAAGCTCGGGACCTCGTTCATCTGGATGATCGTGGTCGCGCTGAAGACGGACATGGGCGTGGCCTGGCACCGTTTCCTGGCCTTCCCCAACATCTGGTTCAAGCGCAACGCCAAGGGCTCGGTGGCGCTCGGCGGGCTGCTGCCGATGACGTCGGGCGGCAAGGACATCGACTTCACCGATCCCGGTGAGGACGACGTGTTCGGTGTGTCCCAGGTCGAGCAGTTCTCCTGGAAGGGCCTGCTGGACTTCTCCACCTGCACCGAGTGCGGGCGCTGCCAGTCGCAGTGCCCGGCCTGGAACACCGGCAAGCCGCTCTCCCCGAAGCTGCTGATCATGTCGCTGCGGGACCACGCGCACGCCAAGGCCCCCTACCTGCTGGCCGGCGGCGGCAAGGACGCCGAGGGCGAGGAGAAGGCCACCAAGGAGCAGCTGGCGGACGTGCCCGCCGCCGCCCTCGCGGAGGCCGAGCGCCCTCTCATCGGCACCCTCGAAGAGAACGGCGTCATCGACCCGGACGTCCTGTGGTCCTGCACCACCTGCGGCGCCTGCGTCGAGCAGTGCCCGGTCGACATCGAGCACATCGACCACATCGTCGACATGCGCCGCTACCAGGTGATGATCGAGTCCGCGTTCCCGTCCGAGGCGGGCACGATGCTCAAGAACCTGGAGAAGAAGGGGAATCCCTGGGGGCTGGCCAAGAAGCAGCGCCTGGAGTGGACCAAGGAGGTCGACTTCGAGATCCCGGTCGTCGGCCGCGACATCGAGGACCTGTCCGAGGTCGACTACCTGTACTGGGTGGGCTGCGCCGGCGCGCTGGAGGACCGGGCCAAGAAGACCACGAAGGCCTTCGCGGAACTCCTGCACATGGCGGGCGTCTCCTTCGCCATCATGGGCGGCGACGAGAAGTGCACCGGCGACTCGGCCCGCCGACTCGGCAACGAGCCCCTCTTCCAGGAGCTCGGCATGGAGAACGTGGCCGCGCTGAACATGGCGTACGGCGAGGATGACGAGGACCCGGCGACGAAGAAGCCGAAGTCCGCGAAGAAGATCGTCGCGACCTGCCCGCACTGCCTCAACACCCTCGGCAACGAGTACCCGCAGCTCGGCGGCGACTACGAGGTCATCCACCACACCCAGCTGCTCCAGCACCTCATCGACGAGGGCAAGCTGGTCCCGGTCACCCCGGTGGAAGGCCTGATCACCTACCACGACCCGTGCTACCTGGGCCGCCACAACAAGATCTACACCCCGCCGCGCGAGATCATGTCCGCCGTCCCGGGCCTGCGCCAGCAGGAGATGCACCGCCACAAGGAACGCGGCTTCTGCTGCGGCGCCGGCGGTGCGCGCATGTGGATGGAGGAGCGCATCGGCAAGCGCATCAACAACGAGCGGGTGGACGAGGCCCTGTCGCTGAACCCCGACATCGTGTCGACCGCCTGCCCGTTCTGCCTCGTCATGCTGACCGACTCCGTCAACGGCAAGAAGAACGACGGCCAGGCGAAGGAATCCGTCCAGGTCGTCGACGTGGCCCAGCTGCTCCTCGACTCCGTCAGGACGCCGGCCGACCCGACGGGCCCGGCGGAGACGGAGAGCGTGCCGGAGCCGGAGCCGGTGAAGTGACGCAGTAGGTAGTAGGTACGTGGGTCGACGTTGCAGGGGCCGGGGTTCCTCGGCCCCTGCTGCGTTTCCCTACCGGGCTCCCAGGGCGTACGGCGACTCCCCACATGGACTGACGTTGCAGGGGCCGGGATTCCTCGGCTCCTCCTGCGTTTCCCTACCGGGCTCCCCAGGACGTACGGCGAACCCCCACATGGGCTGACGCCGCAGAGGCCGGGATTCCTCGGCCTCTCCTGCGTTTCCCTACCGGGTTCCCCAAGACGTACGGCGGCCCCCGTCAGGGCGTGGTCAGCGCCTGCGTCCCCAACACCCCCACCAGCGCCATCCGTTCGGCGTCCTCCGTGCCGGGCTCCGCCGTGTAGATCATGATCCGCAGATCGCTGCCCGCGACGCTCAGCACATCGCAGTCCAGCGTCAGGGGGCCCACCTGAGGGTGATCGACGGTCTTGCGCGACGCCTCGGGCCGGCCCACCGCGGCTGAGTCCCAGAACTCGGCGAACCGGGCACTGTTCGCGCGCAGTTCCGCGATCAGCCGCCGCAGCCGCTGGTCCGCCGGATACCGGTTCGCCGTCGCACGCAACTCGGCGACCTGTACGGCCTCCAGCGCGCGCCGGGCCTCGGGCGTGTGGCGGACGCGGCTGCCCGAGCCGAGGAAGTTGCGCCACACCGCGTTGCGGTCGTTGCCGTGGTACTCGCCCATCAGCGCCACGTACAGCGGGTTGGCCAGCAACAGCGTCCACGCCGCGTCGGAGACCGCGACCGGCGTCCCGGACAGCCTGTCCAGCAGCCGCTGAACGCTCGGCGTGATGTACGCGGGCACCGTGCCCTGCCCCGGCGGTACGAGCCCGGCGACGTGGAACAGATGCTCGCGCTCGGCTCCGGACAGGCGCAGCGCCCGGCCGAGGGCCTCGACGACCTGCTCCGACGGGTTGGCCGCCCGGCCCTGTTCGAGGCGGGTGACATAGTCGACCGAGATCCCGGCCAGCAGGGCGAGCTCTTCGCGGCGCAGCCCGGCCGCGCGCCGTCGGCCGCCGACGGGCAGTCCGGCCGCCTCCGGGGAGAGCCGCTCGCGCCAGCGCCGCACCGTGTGCCCGAACTCCGTGGTCGCCATGGATCCACTGTGCACCGCCCCGCTCGGATCGTCCTGGTACTGCCAGTCCCAGGAAAACGGGACTCCTGGCTGACCGCGCGGCTCCGTCGCACTGTGGAGGCATGCCAACGACAACGACAACGACACTGATCACCGGAGCGAACAAGGGTCTCGGCTTCGAGACCGCCCGCCGCCTCGTCGCCGCGGGCCACACCGTCTACGTCGGCAGCCGCGACGCCGAGCGTGGCCGCCGGGCCGCCGAGCAGCTGGGTGCGCGGGCGGTCCAGCTCGACGTCACCGACGACGCCTCCGTGGCGGCCGCGGTGAAGGCCGTCGAGGCCGACGGGGGACTGGACGTCCTGGTCAACAACGCCGGCATCGAGGAGCGAGGGGAGAACAACGCCGTGATCGGCGCCGCGGCCGTGACCGCCGACCTGATGCGGTCGACGTTCGAGACGAACGTCTTCGGCCTCGTGCGCGTCACCCACGCGTTCCTCCCGCTGCTGCATCGTTCCGCCGCCCCGGTCGTGGTCAACGTCAGCAGCGGCCTGGCCTCGCTGACAGAGGTCAGCACCCCGGGCACCCCGGCATACGCCTACCCGGGCGTCGCCTACCCGGCGTCGAAGACCGCGGTCAACATGATCACCGTGCAGTACGCGAAGGCGTTCCCCGCCATGCGGATCAACTGCGTCGAGCCCGGCTACACCGCGACCGACCTGAACGGCCGCACCGGCACGCAGACCGTCGAGCAGGGCGCCGAGATCATCGTCCGCACGGCCCTGACCGGCCCGGACGGACCCACCGGCGGGTACTTCGACATCGACGGACCGATCCCCTGGTGATGGCCTGAAGCAACACCGCCATCAAGCCGGTGAACCTCACGTGACCCACCCCGCACGTCGCTCCCCTTAACTCCCCGCCGCAACAAGGCCATCATGTGCAGGTTGTTGCCGACGGTGTTCGAGGTGGATGGTGCGCGTGCGAGAAAACGGGAGCGGGATACGTACGGCGGCCGCCGTCACCGGGCTCGGATGTGCCCTGCTCCTGACGGGATGCGCGGGAGGAGGCACCGGGAACTCCTCGGCACCCTCCGCCCACGACCCCATCGCCGTCGCCAACGCCCCCGCCCAGCTCCCCGTCCCACGTGGCGAGGGCAGCGACACCGCGGACGACTTCAACGGCGACGGCCACCCCGACCTCGTACTGAACGACCTCGTCAAGGGCCCCGACGACACCCACGGCGACGACGCGGGCATCGGCGTCGTGTACGGATCGGCCCGCGGCCTCACACCCGGCGCGCGTCAACTCCTCAGCCCCAGCCGCCAGGCCGCCCCCACCGACGGCCAACTCCCCGCCGTCTTCGACGCGGAGGCGAGCGGCGACCTGGACGGGGACGGCTTCACCGACCTCGTGGTCTCCACGGACCCGCCGTACAACGGACAGGGCATGCCCCCCGTACCCCTCCAGATCCTCTTCGGCTCCCCCTCGGGCCTGACGGGCAAGGCCGTCAAGCTGGCCATCCCCGCGAAGGCACGCTTCGGCAACGACTGGCCGGACCAGCCGGTCCCCGGCGACTTCGACGGAGACGGCGCGACGGACCTCGTCGTGCATGCCTCGAACGGTCAACTCAGCTATCTGCGCGGCCCGTTCACCCGCAAGGGCGCCCCGCGCGCGGCGGGCGCGCCGCTCGCCTCCCCGGGCAACGTGCCCATGGGTCCCGCGGCCGACGTGAACGACGACGGCTACGACGACCTCCTTGTCCGTACGGCGGAAGGCACCGCCGCATCCGCGATCGTCCTCGGCGGCCCGGCGGGCCCCACCCGCACCGGCGCCACCCTGCCCACCGGCATCGACGTCGCCCTCGGCAGCTTCGGCAAGGGCAAGGCCCTGGACGCGGCGGTCGGCACGATGGGCGGCACCTCGCTGCGCTACGACCTGCCCGGCACCGCCCGCTCCAGCCTCGCCACCGCGGGCTCGGTGCTCGACGCCGGCGACTTCGACGGTGACGGCCTGAGCGAACTCGTCTCCAGCGGCTCGGAACTACGCCTGCTCCGAGGCCGTACGACCGGACCGTCCCCGGCGGGCATGGTCACCGTCCAGCCGCCCGCCCAGGGCACCACCCGCGTCCTCACCGTCGCCGACTTCACCGGGGACGGACGGGCGGACCTGGTGGTACGGACGTACCCGGGAGAGACAAAGGACACGGTCGCGGTGTATCCGGGGGCGAGGGACGGCCTGGTGGCGAAGAAGCCGACGGTGACTTTCTCCACGTCGGAGTTCCTGGAGATGGACTCCTGACTCCTCATCCCTCATTCCTCATTCCTCGGGGTGGACTTCCGCCCCTTCCCCCACTTGGCGGCGGAGGCCGTTGCTTTTCCCCACCCCCCTGACTCCCCTTGGCGATCCCTTCGGCGTCCCTTGGACGTCCCTTAGGGGATGTCACAGCTCAGCCGCAAAGCCGGGCCAGGAAGGCTGGGCCCGGCACATCACTCTCCGGGACCAGGTACGTTCGATAACGTGGCTGGATTCAGGATCGGACGCGGCCGTGACAACCGCGCCCCGCAAGGGCGACCGCAACAGCAGCAACCGTCGTACGGGCAGCAGGCCCCGCAGCCTCCTCAGGGAGGCCGGCCGCCGTACGGCTACCCACCCGCGCCGCCGCAGCCGTACGGCGGCGGGCAGCAACCGTACGGCGGGCAGCAGCAGGGCGGCTGGCCCCAGGCCAATGGCGGTGGCGGTGGCGGTGGCATGGGTTTCGGCGAGCCGGAGTACTTCGGTGACGGGCACCCGCAGCAGGGCCCGGACCCGTACGCGGCGAACCAGCCCGGGCACACCCAGGCCTTCTCGGTCGGCGAGGACCCGTACGTCCAGGGCGACACCTACCGTGCCGGCCAGGCCCCGGCCCCGCCGGTGGGCCCGCGCCTGCACTGGAAGGACCTGCTGAAGGGCATCATCGCCCGCCCCAACCAGACCTTCCTCCAGATGCGCGACTACACGATGTGGGCCCCGGCCCTCATCGTGACGTTCCTCTACGGCCTGCTCGCCGTCTTCGGCTTCGACGGAGCCCGCGAAGACGCGATAAACGCCACCCTGTCGAACGCGATCCCGATCGTCCTGACGACGGCCGTCGCGATCGTGCTCAGCACGTTCATCCTGGGCGTGGTCACCCACACCCTGGCCCGCCAGCTCGGCGGCGACGGCGCCTGGCAGCCCACGGTCGGCCTCTCCATGCTGATCATGTCCCTCACGGACGCCCCGCGCCTGGTCGTCGCCATGTTCTTCGGCGGCGACGCCTCCTTCGTCCAGCTCCTGGGCTGGGCGACCTGGGTCGCCGCGGGCGCCCTCCTGACCCTCATGGTCAGCAAGTCCCACGACCTCCCGTGGCCGAAGGCCCTCGCCGCCTCCGCGATCCAGCTGATCGCGATCCTGTCGATCATCAAGCTGGGTACGTTCTAGACAACCTCAGCGGCACACGTGAAGGGCCCCGGTCGAACGCTCGACCGGGGCCCTTCACGTACGACCACCGAGGCCGTTGGCGCCATGAGGGGGAGGGCGTTTGAGGGAGGGGGAGGTTCGTGAAGCCGGCAAGCGATCGTGATAATCGGTCGGGTTCACGCAGAAGATCGGGTTCACGCAGAAGAAACGGGAAGCTCCAAAGGCAGGCTGCCCCGCGGGCGGCACCTTGGACCAGGGGGAGAACTTGCTGGCGAATCTGCTGCCGGGCTTTCGTGATGTCCGGGCGCCACTCTCGACGGGATGCATCTGGCTCCTGACACTCTGGATGATCCTGGAGGACCGTGTTCCGACGCCACAGCAGGCACATGGTGTCTGGGCTTCCCTGTACCGCCTCGGCGGTCTGATAGGCCCCGGTGGAGTCCTCGCTTCCGTCGCCTTCCTTGCCTATCTCATCGGCGCCATGCTCGCCGTACGAGTGGTCACCGTGAACGCGAGGGAAGCGCCGAAGGCCGCGAGGTTCTGGGGCGCCAAGACGGACCTCACGCCTCGCGTCTCACAGCTTGCCTACGACGACCTGGTCAGCTTCCTTCAGGACCACGAACGGGTACCCGCACCGGAACCGGAGGTCCCCGCGGCCGGGAGAACGGAGCGCGAGGGCGGCCGACGCCTCGTGGTGAACCTGGCGGTACGAGACATCCTTGGGGAGACCCGCCAGCTCCGCACCAAACTGCTGATCGCCAACTACGACTTGTTCAACGAGTACGACCGAGCGGTGGGTGAGGCGGAGTTCCGCAAGAACGTCGCCTACGCCCTCCTGGGTCTGACGGCCGCACTCAGTTGGATGCAGACACCTTGGTGGGCCTTCCTCCTGATCGTTTCCACCCGGCTGTACGTTGCCGGCACTGGAAGCGAGCGAGCGGCCAACGACGTCATCGTCCAGGCTGTAGTAGCGGGCCTCATCACCCCCCTCTCGATGACCGGAGCCGCAGGTGTGCCGGCCATTCCTACGGGACGGAACCAGTAGACGGGAAGGTTCTCGGAACCTGACCGTCACGGTCTATACGGGCGCGTGCCTGCGCGTAACGGCCCGTACTGATGCGAACCGGTTCGACGAGAGCGGCGTAGTGCGATCGAATCGACCAGGCGTGGTGTGACGGTCGCCTGTGGTCGAATCGGCGTTCTCCCGCATCAGGTCTCCGAGAGACTCTCCGTACGGGGCTATCGAACGTCTACGAAGTCGCCGGTCGCGCTGACCGCCGGAGTCGTCGTCGTGCCCGCGAAGCTGTAGCGGAAGTAGCCGTCGGTGGAGGCGGTGACGGTCGTCCTGAGGCTGCCCGTCGAGTTGGACTTGATTGTCTTCACCGTGGTGTAGGTGTTGCTGCCCTTCTTGCGGAACTGCAGCTTCACCGACTGGTTCGTGTAGCCGTGGTACTTGTTGTCCTCCCAGTTGGCCCGGGAGAGCTTGCCGGTGACCGTGATGGTCTTGCCCTTCTTCACCGGCTCCGGCGAGGCGTTGACCGTCAGCTTCGAGTGGCGCTGCACCTTGAACGTGGTGGCCGCGTCCCGGTGGATGTAGTTGTAGTCGTTGGCGGAGACCAGCGTGGCGAGGTTCCAGGTGGCCGCCGCGCCGTTGTCGACGAAGCCGGTCGACGCCTGCGGGTCGAACGTCAGCGTGCCTGTGCAGGTCGACGTGGTGGCGCTCGCCTTGACGCACTTGATCTCGCCGTCGTCGTACCAGATCTGCGCGAAGTTCGGATTCGGACCGGAGGCGCTGATGTACGTGGCCCTGGCGATGCCCGAATCGTCCGACGCGGTCACGGAGACCTTGGCGGACACCACGTTGGTGGTTCCGACCACGACCGGTTTGCCGCCGTTGACCACGACCTTGTCGATCGTGATGTCGCCCGAACCGCCGTCATCCGCCTGGGCGGCGGTGGCACCGGTTGCGGTGGCGACCAGCGCGACACTGGTGCCGAGCAGGAAAAGGCGCGTGGCTGTCCGCATGAACGTCCCCCATGGAGTCCTTGATTGACCAGAGGGAGCGTACGGCTTTGGCCAACGGTTCACCACGTCGTTCTTGCGACGCCTTCAGTGCACCCAGTCCGTGCAGGTCAGAGCGCTTCCCTATTCAACTTGGCCGCTTCCCCGGACCTGTGCACCGGAGGCAACACACTCCACGGAAAGTTGATCCACTCGTCGGTCCGCTTCCACACGTACTCGCACTTCACGAGTGAGTGGGGCTTTTCGTAGATGACGGCGCTGCGGACCTCGGCGACGGCGTCGACGCAGAAGTCGTGGACCAGCTTGAGCGTCCTGCCGGTGTCGGCGACGTCGTCGGTGATCAGGACCTTCTTGTCGGAGAAGTCGATGGTGTTGGGGACGGGGGCGAGCATGACGGGCATTTCCAGGGTGGTCCCGACGCCCGTGTAGAACTCGACGTTCACGAGGTGGATGTTCTTGCAGTCGAGGGCGTAGGCGAGCCCGCCCGCGACGAAGACGCCCCCGCGGGCGATGGAGAGCACGATGTCCGGCTCGAACCCGTCGTTGGCGATGGCCTGGGCGAGCTCGCGGACGGCGGTGCCGAAGCGCTCGTAGGTGAGGTTCTCGCGCACGTCGCCGGTGCTGTTGTCGGTCACACGTGGGTCCGATGGAAGTTGAGGAAGGACCGGGACGCGGTCGGCCCACGCTGCCCCTGGTAGCGCGACCCGTACCGGTCACTGCCGTACGGGAACTCGGCCGCCGAGCTGAGCTGGAACAGGCACAGCTGCCCGATCTTCATCCCCGGCCAGAGCTTGATGGGGAGGGTCGCGAGGTTCGACAGTTCCAGGGTGACGTGCCCGGAGAACCCAGGGTCGATGAACCCTGCGGTGGAGTGCGTGACGAGCCCGAGCCGCCCGAGCGAGCTCTTTCCCTCCAGCCGCGAAGCGAGATCATCGGGCAGCGAGATGACCTCGTACGTACTGGCGAGGACGAACTCCCCGGGATGCAGGATGAACGGCTCATCCCCCTCGGGCTCGACGAGCCGAGTCAGATCCGCCTGTTCGACGGAGGGATCAATGTGTGGATAGCGGTGATTCTCGAACACCCGGAAGTAGCGGTCGAGCCGCACGTCGACGCTCGACGGCTGCACCATGGATTCGTCGTACGGATCGATCCGTACCCGTCCGGCATCGAGCTCGGCCCGGATGTCCTTGTCTGAGAGAAGCACGCCCCGAGGATACGCGGGGACTGTCTGCAATTGCGCACAGTCCCCCGCGCCTCACACAAGGCCTGCCGTTTCCCTACCGCTTCTCGAGCGTGACCGGTACCGGTACGACGTTCCGGAGCCGCGCACACCGCGGACACCGGATGAGCCGACCAGGACCGAGCCGCTCGGCCTGCTGCATCGGGAACGAAGCGGTGCTGAACACGTGCCCCTCGGCACAACGGACGACGGTGCGCTCCATCAAGTCCTCAGAGTCCCTTCCCCAAGAGCCGCGTCTGACTGACGACGAAAGCCCACATTACGGGACGTAAGGGATGACCCTCCAGGCGGCACTCCGGTCGCACACAGACCCTCTTCCGCGCCCCCACCGTACGCCCCAACTCCGGCCCCGCGCAGCCGCATCCCCCTCCCCCGAAACGCACCCTGGCCCCACGGTTTCAGCGTCGGGGGCCAGGCATGAGGTAGAGTGAGCGGGCATTCGACACCGGCCGAACCGGCGTCTTACGCGGGTGTAGTTTAGTGGTAGAACATCAGCTTCCCAAGCTGAGAGTGCGAGTTCGATTCTCGTCACCCGCTCCATCACAGAGGTCCAGGTCAACGATTTGGGCCTTTTCGCTGCGCGTGGTGATCACTCGTCGCGTGCCGGATTCGTACCACAAGGTTGATCGTCTGCATGCGACTTCCTGCTGTCGGTCGTCGTCGGAGTGCTGATAAATCAGCGCGGCCGTCTCGGATGACTGGCCGGCGCGGACCGTAGTGTCCTTCGGCGTGGCGCCGGAGCGCGTCGGCAGGGTGTGTCCGGTGTGACGAAGATCGTAGAACCGGAAACCGCTGGGTATGCCGCGCTGCACGGGAAGCCGCCGATCAGCCGGACGTCTGGCAGCGACCCCCGCGTCACCTTCGATCAGCCGCCGGAACCGCTCGGCCCCCTCCCTCAGCAGCTGACCATCAAGGACTTCGGTCACACGACGTCTGATCCTCAGACCGACGATGTGAGCCCGGTCCGGGCCCGATCACCCGGCCCGGAGCGGACTCACTTCACGTCAGGGCCCCGGAACCGACGACCGGCTCCGGGGCCCTGATGCTCTTCGGGCGGACCAGGGGTCCTGATCAACTGCCTGCCGGCCGGGGGGCGACGACGCAGTTGGACTTGCCGGACTCGGCGGCTCCGTTGATCGCGGTCACGCAGAACTCGTAGTTCCAGACCCCGGGGAACAGGAAGGCGATCTCGTGAGGGCTGTCTGCGGTGCCTTCGTACGGGGCGAAGTCGCTGCCGTCGGTGATGTTGCGGTACCAGATCCGGTATCCGGCGGCCTCGCTCGAACCCGTCCAGGTCAGCTGGACGGTGGTGGCGTCGGTGGAGGTAACCCGGAGGCCGGTCGGGGCGGGGGGTGTTCCCGCCCCGACGGTAACGGAGCGGGCGACGCCGGGCAGCCCGCCGCCGGCGGCGTTCCAGGTCGCCACCGCGACGAGGTAGTGGTGACCGGGTATCAGCCCGTCGATGTGCACCGACAGGCCCCTGACAGCGGTGGTATCGATCCAGGCTCCGGGGGTGTCCTTGTCCCAGGTGATGATCTGGTAACGGTCGATCGTGTCGGTGTAGTCACCGGTCGGCCGGCCCCAACTGACGTCGACGCCCGTCGCGGTGGCCTTGGTGACCATTCCGGGCGGCGCCCCCACGGTCTGTGGGTGCGCGACCGCACCGACCACCGAGGACCAGTCGGACGTCATCTGGGTGCCGTTGTCGGTGCGGACCTGGTATTCCCAGGTGATGCCGTCAACGGTCCAGGTGGTGTCGTAGCGGTTCACCCCGACCCCGACTTCGGTCCAGTCCGTTGCTCCCGGGATTCGGTAGCGGACGTCGTAGCCGTGTGCGCCGTAGACGGCGTTCCAGGTCACGGTGACGCCTTGCGGGCTGGACTTGGCGGTGACGTTGCCGGGTATGGGGGTGGGGCGGGCGGGGGTCACACTGGGGGTGGCCGGTACACCCGATCCGAGGCCGTAGCCGTTGTGCAGGGTGCGCTCGAAGGCTTGGGCGATGTGGTACTCGCCTTGGGCGTTGGGGTGCAGTCCGTCGTAGGTGTCGGGGCAGACGTCGAGTTCGCATTGGTAGCTGCCGCGCCAGTCGACCAGTCTGACGGGGGAGGTACTGGTGCTCCAGTGCGGGATCGAGTCGGCGAGCAACTGATTGTATGTCTCGGTGTTGAGGGGCAGGTCTTCGCGACCGCCGATGCGGGTGCGTTGGGGAACATTGGCGAGAGCGAAGTCGATGTCCGGTTTGGCGGCCCGGGCCACGTCGACGAGCGTTTTCATGCTGTCGAGGGTTCCTTCGGGGCCGCTGACGAACCAGCCCAGATCGTTGAACCCGAGCCCGACGAGGAGCAGGTCGGGCTGATACTCCGCGACCTGCTCGCGGATCAGGTTCTTGTCCTGGGCCGCCTGGCGACCCCAAACGGCGAAGTGAGCGCTGTCGAAGGACTGTTGACCGGCGGCGTACCCGCCCGAGGCGTTGACGCCCGCTGAGGTGGGGGCCGGTTCTCCCTGCAAAGCCGGTGGCTCGGGGGCCTTCGGCTCGGCCGGAGCCTTGGTGCCGGTGTAGGGGCCGACGAAGTCGACGTCGATGTCCTGGTCGTCGAACCACTGCCACAGGCGGTAGCGCCAGGTCCAGTCGCCTTCGCTGCCCTGGGTCATCGAATCGCCGACGACCATGACCTTGAGCGCCGTCGAGCCGGGAGTGTCGCCGGGGAGGTCAGGGGCATCCGTGATCATGTCCTCGGCCGTCGCCATCGCCCAATAGAAGGTGTCGGCCATTTCGGCGTACCCAGCATCGTTGGGATGCGTGGCGTCCGACATCCCGTCCTCGGCGATGCGGCCCACGTCGGCAACCAACACCTTTGAACCGGCGTTCTGTTCATCGATAACCAGCTTGTGCACCGATGCGTTGAACTCGTCCGTCGGGCCGTCGCCGTCGGCGGGGAGGGTGCTGACCACGACGGTCGTGTTCTCGGTGTGTTCGAGCGTGTCATGGACGAGGTGTCTGAGCCGGCCGATCGTGTCCGGTACGGCGTCCACGGTGGTGAGGTCGTTCTCGCCGACATTGATCAGAACCACGTTGGGCCGATACCGGTTCGAGACACTGTCCTCGAGTTCGTCGATCGTTCCGATGGAGGCATCGGCGTGGCCTTCGTTGTCCGGATCGCCAAAGTCACCGTTCTGCTGCGTGCCGACGAAATCGACCGTGTTGTCTTCGGCCCTCAGCCTGTCCTGCAATGCCTTTCGGTAACCGGCGCCGTCCGCGCTTCCGACTCCGGCGGTGATGGATTCACCGATCGCCAGTACCCGCAGCGAACGCTTCCTGAACGAACCGGTGCTCCACGCTCCACCCGAACCATCCGTCGGATGACAGTTGGCCGGATCGAGCATCGCCTCCAGGCCCGCTTGCTCGATGACGCCGGAGAGGCCGGCAGCAGTGCGGGCATCACCGGTGATGCGGAACATCTGAGCAGCTTGGGTCACGGTGGCATTCGCAGCGGCCGCTTGCTGGCCGCTGCCGGTGTACCACCGGATGCGATCATAAAGATTGCCCGTTGCCGCGTATTGGAGGTCGTCCGGTGAAATGGTGTTCTGGTCGTCGCCCGAGACGGGTGCAGCAGTGGCGATGACGGGGAAATAGGTCAGCAGGGCCTCGACGGATCGAACGCAGGTCGTGGAGGGGCTCGTAACCCCGAGAGTGGGAGTGGGCCCCCACACGGTTATCCCTACGTTCATCCGAGTGTGGACGGGCATCCGTGGTCGGGTGCCATCGGCCAGGACACGGATCTCCACGAGGATATTCACATTTGTGTTTCCCCGGATGCGTAGGGACTCCTGAGTGTCCCAGATATTGTCATCCCGGAAGGTCTGCCCCCTGGCCACCCGGACCGACCCGATGGCTCTGTCGGCGAAAATATTCGAGGCCAGGACCCAGACCGCCCGGCCCTCATCACCGGAACCCCAGGCCGGCATGAGGATGTGCCCCCGGTTCAGGGCCATTTCCAGGGTCGTGCCGCCCTCAGCCGCCGCTATTTCGGCCGCCACGTGCTCCATGCTTCTTTCTTCACCGCTGAGTACGGTGCGTCCGGTCCAGAACATCGCCTCATTGGGCCTGGTGGTCAAGGCTCGCTCCAGGTTTGCCACGGTAGGTTCGAGGCACTCCCGGGGCGGCGCGCAGTTGGCTATCACCCCCTCCGTGCCGTAATCCTCGGTGGCCGGCGTATCAGCGGCGACCGCCGTCTGCGACGCGAAGAGAAGCGTCGCCATCAAGGCCAGAATCATCAGTATGGATGTTCTGGCCCAGCGTCTCGATCGGGCCGCAGCCGCTGCCGTTCTGGTCATCAACATTCCTCTCCGTCTTCGCAATGTGTTATCCAACCGGCACCTCACGCCGCCGCTATTGCCCGGGCGTTCTTCGCCTGCGATAGTCCTCGGGTGCCGAACACCCACTCCACCCGCGCCGAATGCTGCGACCGTGCTCTCGAGAACGCGCGCCGAAAACTCGTCGTCCGCAGCCGGGATCGCTTCTCCTCCGCACTGTGGTACGGCGCCGTCGATATCGACCCAACGAAACTGGTGGTGTGGGTGCTCCTGGCCGGCGACGCCGCTCGGCTGCCCACCTGGTATTTTCCGGGCGCCGCCGGGACCGGGGACGACCTGCCCGAGGCGGCGCTGCTGCCGGAGATCGAGCTCATGCGCCAGGACGTCGTCGCCGCCTTCACCGAGGAGGGCTGGCCGGACGCCGAACACCTCCGGGTCGGCTTCGACGCGGAGGCACGGGTCGCCGCCGAAGGTGGCTTCCGATATTTCCGCGGGTAGTCGAACCGCTCAAGCGCCTCGCACCGAATCAGTGGCCGGGACCCGAACTCGTCGACGGTGCGTGCGTTTGAGTCCGGTTGATCAGTCATGCCTGTCTCCGGTTCGGGGTCTGCCGCGCCCGTGGCACTGCGGGCCCCGGCCACGAGCCGGGTGGCGCCGGTCTCTCACGTCATAAAGGTCTGACGATTGTGGTCAACGATCCCGTCGGATCCTTCGCGTGCCTGATCATCTTCCAGGAAACACGGCAGTCACAAGTCCCAAGGGTGGGAACAGAAGTACCACCCCCGGTCCGGCTTTGCGGGCCGGGATCTGCACGCTCCGGCCGATCCGGTGCGGGAGCAGATCGAGCACGGCCGGTTGACCCGCATCAAGCTTGCAGCGGACACCGCCGGGACCGTTGGAGACCGCGGCCTGCCGACCGCCCGCAGCCAGGGCCCGAAGTCAGCGGTTCGCCCGCATTCGCGTCCTCCCGAACCGCCCAGCCACCTTTCCCTCACCGACCCGGGCCTCGACCAAGTCAGCTGCTGCGAGCCGGACTTGCTCGCGCCGAGCCCGCCCCTCAACCGTCAACCCACCGCCAACGGCATACCTCATCCCTCTGGCACAGCGCGGCCCACGTCAGGCCGTCACACCCCTCCGTAACTCGCACGGTCAAAGATCTCCGGCCCGGCCGTGCCTGCCGCAACGTGCCCCTAAATAAATCTGATGTGTGCACTCGCAACAATGTTCACGGAAAAGACAGCCGATTGAGCCGAACCAAGCCATCGACCGCCACGCCTGCGCGATGTCCTGACACTCCACGGCATCGCGCCCTTGACGTGCCCATAAAAGCGGACAATCACAGTCAACAGCGGTGCGATCCGACCCTCACGAGCACTCCAAGGAGAAGGAATCCGCGGAGGTCAGAGCTATATGGCTCACCCAAGCGCCGTAGCTTCCCAAGCTGAGAGTGCGAGTTCGATTCTCGTCACCCGCTCCATATTGAAGCCCCAGGTCAGTGGCCTGGGGCTTGTTCTCTTTTGCCGCTGCCTCTCTTGCCTTTTCGCACCGCTATGCACCGATACACACCCCGAGATCGGGCGCTTGGAGGGCACGAGGGCTTGACGGGGGGCACGCGTGCAGCACTCATCGTGCTCCAGTTCACCGCTGACCAGCGCCTTTGTGCGATGCGTGGTGAGATTCGAGTAGGGGAGGCTCTCAGCCTGCCGTTCCCCGAAGAACGCTGTTGGAGGGTTCGACGCACAGCGTCATCCCAAGTCCTTGGGGCGGACGGCGCTGCCGCGTTGCTCTGACCACCGCTCACCGGCACACGCACTGTTCGGTCACCGAAGTCGGCAACCGAATCCAGTCGGCCGCCGAGTGCCTCGACACAGTGGGCGACGACACGAGCAATGCTCACCCCCACGAGAGCCGCCACATTCTTCTGCGCCAGCCCGTACTGCTAGCACGCTTCAGCCAGTTGATGCCCACGGGCTTCAGCCAGAAGGCGCCGCGATCCGGCTTCCACCTCGGCAGGACGTACGCCGGCCGAGAACAGCTCCTGCTCCAGGATGTCCCAGTCCTGCGGGGTCTTCTTGGCCAAGGAAGGTTGTCGCGGTATCAGCGCTCCCACATTCGATCGCCCCGGTCGGGAGAACGTGTACTGCGGTCAGCAGCGGAGCAGTCTCTGCCACCCAAGGCCCGGCTGGAGCCACGTACCACCACGTCGCCGGGGAGGCGGCCCGCGTCAGATCACGCGGAAGAGGTCGGCGGCTGCGTGGACGTCGGTGAAGTCCTCGATGGAGCGCAGGTTGTCGCACAGGGCGTCCAGGACCGAGTCGCCTTCGGCGACGCGCGGGGCGCCGATGGCCACGCCGAAGACGCGGAAGCCCAGCCGGTGCTTGGCCTCGTTCCAGCCGCGCATCCATTTCTCGGTGACGCCGCAGTCGTCGTCGGTGAGCATCACGATGTCGCCGCGCATGCGGGCGGCGTCGTCGAACTCCTCCTCCAGCAGTTCGCCGGCCGCTGACAGCGGCCTCTGGTAGCTGGTGCCGCCGCCGAGGAAGGTCTCCGCGAAGTCGAGGACCTGGGCGATGCCGGCGGGCCGGTCGGCCGGGAAGCGGAAGACCTGGAGCTTGTCCGCGGCGGAGAACAGGATGCCGACGAAGTCACGGCCCGCGTCGCGGGCCTGGTCCAGCAGCGCCAGGGCGCACGCCTTGGCCCACGCCTCCCGGGTGACTCCGCCGGGCCCTGCTTCGTACATGGAGTGCGAGGTGTCCACGCACGCGATGATCGCGCCCTGGCCGGTGGTCTGCTCTCCCTGGCTGTCGTAGAGCATCAGCTCCCCGGCGGCGTAGCGCGCGGCGAACACCGCGCGCAGGGCGGGCAGGCCGAGGTTGGCCAGTTCGGAGGGGATGACGCGGGAGAGGTCGTTGCCGAGGGTGACGCCGACCAGTTCTCCGGTGGCGTTCTCGACCTTGTGGGCGCGTTCACCGGCGGCCATCTGCCGGAAACGGCCGATCAGTTCGGCCCACTCGGCGAGACGGCTGGTCCGCAGCCGCTCGGCGAGCCGGGCCCGCTGGTCGAACGGCATCCGCTCCAGCTCGCCGGGACCGACTCCCCATGCCCGCATCAGCGCGGTCTCCTGCCGTGCGCCCTCGGCTGCCTTTGCCGCCGCGTTCCGCGCGACGGCGCGGATGCCGGGAGTCGCTGCCGTGAGGGCCTGCGCGGCAGCCCGGGCGGCCTGCCGCGCGGTGACCTCGGCTGCTTCGGCGGCCTCGATCGCCTGTTGTACGGCATCGCCGGCGGGGGACGGCACGGTGCCGTCCTCGTCGGCCTCATCGGCGGCCTCCTGGAGCGCCTCGCTCACGGCGGCCGCCGCACCTTCGGCGGCCTGCCGGGCCTTCTTCGCCTGCTCGGCCTGTTCCTGGGCATCCCGGGAGCGCTCCAGTATCCGGCGCAGCGCGGCGGCCTGGGCGAGCACGGCCATGGCGGCGGCGTAGGGGTCGCCGGCCGTCTCCCGGTGCAGCTCGGCGAACTCCGGTGACTCCACCAGTGAGGTGATGACCTGGTGATCGACCAGTCTGGAGGGGTCCATGTCCTCGCGCTCACGCAACCGCGGTCTGACCTTGTAGGCGGCCAGGAACGCGTCGGTCAGGAGATCGGCGGTGTGGTCGTAGTGCTGATTCAACTCCTCGGCCAGGTCCCGCAGTCCGGCCGACTGCCCATAGGTGTCCTGCCAGGTGAGCCGGTCGAACCGGTCCGCGACCACGGCCGTGGTGTGCTGCTCGGATGAGGCGGCGGATCCGCCCAGCCACTTTCCGGCCCGGCTCGCCAGTTCGTCGAGCCTGCCCCGTGTCCCGTCCATGGGTCCTGATCCCCCGGCGTTCAAAGCTGCGCCTGAACCATGCTCGCGTCCATCCCGAGCGCCTCGGTGAGAACGCGGGCGCGGACGGCGCGCTGGCGGCCGGTGACCCGGTCGATGGCGGCGGTGGTGCGGCCGGCGCCCGCCGCCTCCTCGCGCAGCTTCTCCAGCCGCTTCCCCGCCATGGCGAGCTGGTTGTGGGCCTTCTTGATGACCCACTCGCTCAGCGCCTCGCGGGACTGCCCAGCCATGGCGTCGAGCTGGGCCTCCAGTTCATCAATGGTGTCGGCCAGGTCGAGTGCCTCCTTGCCATCGGGGTTGACCAGGTGCAGCACCTCGCGCTCGACGGTCGGGCGTTCGGCGGGGGAGTCCCACAGCACATGGGTCAGCACCGACAGGTCGGTCTCGGCGACCGCCGGACGGCCGTCGAGGTACGCGGACGCCTGGAGCAGGCCCACCGCCTGCCGCCAGCGGCGGTCGGAGGCGACGAGTTCCTTGCGGCGCAGGGCGGCCCGCAGGGTGCACACCGCATCCACGATCACGTCGGGTACGTCCACGGCCGGGACGGCTTCGGTCACGGCGTGCTGCAACGCGGCCAGTTCGACGGTGGTCCGTGTCGGTGCCGCCGGGCGGCTGACGGCGGAGCGGACCAGCGCGGCGAAGTTCGATGGGTCTTCCAGGTATCCGACCTCGATCCGCACCAGCAGCCGGTCGTAGATCGCGGCCGTATCGTCCCCGCTGGGCAGTTCGTTGCTCGCCGTGATGGCGCCGATGAGGGGGCAGGGGATCGGCTCGCCGCCGCTCTCGGGGTGGTAGATCCGCTCGTTGAGAAAGCCCAAGGTCTCGTTCAGCGCTGCCGTGGAGCACTTGAAGATCTCGTCGATGAACGCGATGTGCGCGGTCGTGGCGCGGCCTTCGTACACCTGGCGGTACTCGCCCCGGGCCAGTGCCGCGACGTCGATGGGGCCGAACATCCTCGTCGGCGCGGTGAACTTCGACAGGAGGATCTCCCAGTAGGCCGCTCCCTCGAACCGGCCCGTGAGTTCCCTGGCCAGCTCGGACTTGGCCGTGCCCGGCGGGCCGAGCACCAGCGAGTGCTGCCCGGCCAGCAGCGTCACGATCAAAGTCCGCACCACGTCGGCGCGTTCGTAGAAGCGGTCCGACAACTCGTCGCTGATCGCCCGCAGCCTCGTGGCCGTGTCCTGCGCGCCCGGCTCGCCCATTGTCAACTCCTAGCCTCTGATGCCCTGTTGGGCTGACGAGACGGTTCTTCCTGCGAGGCTACGACGAGGTGCAAGGTAGCCGAGGGTACTGGCGGCCACTCCGGGACTCGTCCGCGTCATGGCGTCGTGCCCATGGCGTGCCCTGAACGGGGAGTCATGCGGCCGGCGTCTCGCCTGCCTTGTCCGCGACCCCGACATCCAGCAGCGCCTCGTCCGCCGAGCCCAGGAAGTCGAGGGACTTCTTGTCGAAGACCCAGACAGTGCGGCCCTCGCGCTCCTGGAAACTCAGGCCGATGCCGGAGCGGCCGGCGTAGTCCTGGGCGTCGGTGACGACCGAGACGCCCGGGATCTTCGCGGCCACGCGGTAGAGCGCGGCGTCCAGTTCGGGCAGGAGCGTGGCGTCGGGCAGCATGTCGCCGATCTTCTCCAGCGCCGCGCTCTCCTTGGTCTGCCCCTCCCCCTCCGTGCCGGCGTAGATCTTCTCCAGCAGCGCATCGGGGTCTGTGGGCAGCGCCTGAAGCTCACGGAATGTGGGGACGTTGGGGTCGGGGCTCAGCCTCATGTCGTGAGAAGGAATTCACCACCCTGCTGGACCGCATCCGCCAGCAACTGGCGGCCGAGCAAGGCCGCCTCGACGACTAGCGGCAGTGCGTCTTCCTTCTCGATCCCGCCGCCCAGCAACGCCTCGACGACACCGGTGGCCGCTCCGTGGCGAGCAGCACGCTGGGACAGATCCTGGCCACATGCGAGGGCGCCCCCGGACTCGTATCCCTCGTGACTTCCGCTCGCTCTTTGATCACCACCTTCGCCTGACGTCGGACAGCCCGGGGGCCCGGGTCAGGCGATGTCGTGGACGTTGTGCTCGGTCAGGTCGGATGCGTGCCGGGCGATCGCGCCATAGTCGGCATCGTCGTGGAGGACAGCCAGGCCGTGGTGGGCCGCTGTGGCGGCGATGATGAGGTCCACCGCCGAGGCACTGCGATGCTCCCCGGCCTGGGCCATACGGTGTTGCACCGCGCTGATCCAGCGCCCCGCGTTCTTGGGCACGGAGGCGTCGGGGTAAAGGTCGGTGAACATTTCCGCGATCTCGTCGTACTCGCGTCCGTTTCGGGCGCCGTACAGGAACTCGGCGCGCTGCGCGTAGCAGGATGCGATGGCTCCGGCATCAATCGCGTCGTACCAGGCCGATTGCAGTTTCGGGTCGCGGAGCAGCCGGACCAGGCCGGACGTGTCGAGCAAGTAGATCACCGACTGTGCTTCTCCGCCCGGTGCAGACGCTCGGCGTCCTCGACGGCACCCCACTCACGCGCACGCTCGAAGTGACGGCTGATGCGCGCCGCACGCTCCTGCTGCTCGGCGTAGAAGTGCAGAGCGAGATTGACCGCCTCCTTCTTGGTCCTGACCTTGGACAGAGCCATGGCGCGTTCCAGAGCGTCGTCGTCGATGTCGATCTGGGTCACAGACATACCGCACCTCCCACACAATGTTGGTGATGTATGTGGAAGAATACGTCACCAACATTCGCAGGTCCACGGCTGTGTGTCGGATCCCGGCATGTGCTGTCGCGACGGACACCCGAGATCGGTCCGCGAGGCGATGCGATGCGATGCGATCCAGTCAGTGCAAGGCGTCGCGCTCACGTGTGACCCGGCCGCTGGTGGCGCCCGTGCCCATGAGCGCCCATGAGTGCAGACAACCACGGTCAACAGCGGTGCGATCCGACCCTGACGCCCACCTCGGAGAGAAGGTATCTGCGCAGGTCAAAGCCGTAGAATCCGCCGACGCGCCGTCGCTTCGCCACAGGAAGACGAGTCCGTCGGCTCCCTTGCCCGCGTAGAGCTCCATGTGGAGTCGCAGCTGCGGTCGGGTCCTGCGCCGGCCACACGTGATGTCGTATGTGTGTCTGCCGGCCTCCCGCCCCAGCTCACGGTGGTCCCTGCGGGCTTCCACCAGTAGCGAGACCGCCATGGCGATACCCGCGCCCAACAGCATGGCCAGAAAGGTCGCCCACTCCGTCATTGACCGACGACCGCGGTGATGTGCCCTTTCCTTCTTTCCGCGCGGAGCACTGCGCGGGCCGCCCCGAGGATCTCCTCGTCCGTCTCCAGCTCGGAGGCCAGCACCTGGAGCAGCCGGGTTCGCCACACATCTGGGTCCGTCTCGTAGGCGTACAGAACCCGTACGCCGTATCCGCCCCGCCCGCCGTCGCCGCCACCGGACAATCGTCGGCGGACCGCCTCCCTCAGCTCGGCGTGGAGGCCGCGGACGACTCCTCGCGAGGTGGCGGTGAGTCCGGCCGCCGCCCCCATGGCCAACGCGGTGGCCACGAACTCCACTTCGGTCACAGGGACCCCCTTCGGTTGTGCGGGTTGTGCGATGTCGTGTCCCTCACCATGGCTGGGAGTGCTGCAATTCTGATGAAATTCCGATGACTTAGGGGAGCGGAGGCTTCGGGGTGGACGAGGGATCTCCTCAGCTGCTGCGGTTCGAAGTGCTTGGACCTTTACGGGCATGGCGGGGCGGGGTGCCGCTGAAGCTGGGGCCGATCAAGCGGCAAGCCGTGCTGGCCGCTCTGCTGCTGCGCCAAGGGTCCGTGGTGAGTCATGAGCGGCTGCTCGACACGGTGTGGGGCGAGGAGCCTCCCGCAGGCGGCCGCAAGGTGCTGCCCACTCACGTCAACTCGCTGCGCAGGGTGCTCGATCCGGAAGGCACCCCGCCCGCGGAGTCGGTGATCCGCAGCGGCAAGGGCTGGTACCGCTTCGTCGTCGAGGAGGTCAGGCTCGATACGGCGGATCTGGAGGAACGGGTCGACGAGGCGCTGCGCACCGTCGCGTCGGGCGACCTGGCCGGCGCCGCGGGCCAACTCTCCGCAGCCATAAGGCTGTTCCGAGGCGAGCCCCTGGCCGGGCTGCCGGGCCCCTTCGCGCTGGAGGAGCGGCAGCGGCTGGAGGAACGCAGACGGACGTTTCGGCTGGAGTGGCTCAAGTGCCTCGTTCTGCTTGGCCGGTTCGGCGATGCCCTCGACGACCTGAGCGGACTGTCGGCGTCTTCGGCGGCTGACCGCTACGACGAGTCGCTGACGGCCTTGCGCATGCGGGCCCTGTACGGCCGCGGACGTCAGGCGGAAGCGTTCAGAACCTACGAAGACCTGCGCGTACGACTGCGTGACGAGCTCGGAACCGATCCCGGTGAGGAACTGCGCCGGGTACACGAAGCGGTACTGCACCAGGACGACGCATTCCTTCTGCGTCCGCCCCCGTCGGTGCTCTCCGCACCGCGCGAGAGCGCCGTGCCCGCCGAACTCCCGCACGACACTCCGGGTTTCGCCGGCCGCACCGGCGAACTCGACCGACTCCACTCGCTGCTTGCGCCCGAGCGGGTGCAGGGGACAGCGAGCACCGTGGTCATCTCCGCCATCGGCGGTGCGGCCGGTATCGGCAAGACCGCGCTGGCCGTGCACTGGGCACACCAGGTCCGCGACCGCTTCCCGGACGGTCAGCTCTACATCAACCTGCACGGCTTCGACCACGACCGGCAGCCCCTCGAACCCGGCGAGGCCCTTGAACTGCTGCTCCGCAGCCTGGGGCTCGCGGCGTCGGAGATCCCGCCGCACCACGAGGCCCAGAGCCGCGTGTTCCGTACCCTGCTGGCCGACCGGCGCATGCTCGTCCTGCTGGACAACGCGGCCTCCGCCGATCAGGTACGACCACTGCTGCCCGGCAGCCCGACCTGCCGCGTCCTCGTCACCAGCCGCAACCGGCTCGGCGACCTCGTCGCCCACGACGGCGCCCACGCCCTGCCCCTGGGTCTCCTCCAGCCTGACGAGGCCCGCGCACTGCTGCGCCGGACCCTCGGCACGGACCGGGTCGACGACGCACACGCGGTGGGAGAACTGATCCGGCTCTGCGGCAGCCTCCCCCTGGCCCTGCGCGTGGCCGCCGCCAGGCTCGCGGGCGATCCGGCCCTGCGGACGGCCGACCTCGTCGCCGAGATGGCCGAGGGCAACCGGCTGGAAGCACTGGAGTCGGACGGTGACGCCAACTCTCCTTTACGTATGGCCTTTTCGGTGTCGTACCGGGTCCTGGTACCCGGCGCACGCCGGCTGTTCCGCCTGCTCGGCCTGTTTCCGGGGGCGGAGTTCACCGCCGAGATCGCGGCGGCGCTCCTGGATGCGCCACTGCCGCAGGCCCGGCGGCTGATCGGTGCACTGGCCTCAGCCCACCTGATCGAACCCGCGACGGTGGGGCGTTACCGTTTCCACGATCTCCTCCGCGAGTACGCACAGGAGTGTGCGCTGGTGGAGGAGGAGGCGTCGGACCGCAAAGCCGCCCTGGAACGGCTCCTGGTCTGGTTCCTGAACGCCACCCGCGCCACCGCGGGGGCCGGACTCTTTCCGGAGCTGCCCAACAATCTCCGTCCCGGCAGGCACCCAGGCATGCCGTCGGCCGACGCGCCCGGACAATGGCTGGATGCTGAACGGGCGAATCTGCTCGCCGTCATCAACCATGCCGCCCACCACGGCCCTCGCCCCGTCGCCTGGCACCTGACCTCCGCACTGTTCGGCGACTTCTGGATCCATCTGCCACGGAAGACCTGGCGGACCATCGCGCAGACAGCACTGGACGCGGCCGAGACCGAAGGGGACATGTTCGGCCAGTCAGCGATGCACTCCAGCGTTGCGGCGGCACGATGGGACCGGGGGCAGGTCCTACAGGCGATGGAACACGCCACACGCGCACTGGACATCAGCCGGGAGCTCGGTTGGACGATGGGCGAAGCGTCGGGTCTCGGCCTCAGAGGCTTCACGCGGTGGAGCATGGCGTGCCTCGAGAGTGCGCACGACGATTTCACCGTCGGCCTGCGCATCTTCCGGGATATCGGACATCGCCACTTCGAAGGATTCGGCATGGTCGGCCTGGGTTTGACCTGCCGGGATCTGGGCCGGCTGCACGAGGCCGCGGACCACCTGGAACGTGCCGTCGGCCTGGAGACAAAGGTCAGCTCCTGGGACGCCGACACGGCCCTGCAGGTCCTCGGAGGGGTGTACTGGGAACTCGGCCGTCTCACCGACGGACTCGACCTCCTCGGCCCGGAGGTGGCCTCCGACAAGAGGGCCACGTACCGCCACGGCCGCCAGGCGATGATGCTCGACGCCCTCGCGAAGATCAATGTCGAACTCGGCCACCACGGCGAAGGGTTGGAACAGGCCGAACGAGCCTTCGCCCTGGTCCAGGAGACGAAACGACACTGGGTTCAGGCCAGCATCCTCAACACGATCGCCGCCGCCCACCGACGCCTGGTACAGATGGACCGGGCTCTTCAGTCCGGCGAGCAGGCTCTCGCCCTGGCCCGCGAGGCGCGATTCAGACGGGCCGAAGCGGACAGCCTCCTGTGCCTCTCCCTCACCTACAAGGAAGCGGGCCGGTACGACGAGGCCCGCACCCACGCCGAACAGGCGCTGGCCCTGGCCCGCGCCCACTCGTTCCGCGTGGTGGAGGGCCAGGCACTGACAACCCTGTGCGAGACGGCGGAGGCCGAGGAAGCACATGGCACAGCCGTCGAGCTCGGCCAGGAGGCCCTCGCCGTACACCGCGAGACCGGCCACCGACTCGGCGAGGCCCGCACCCTCATGGCACTCGCCCGCGCCCACCGGAAGACCGACAGCGCCACCGTCGACCTGATGAGGCGACAGGCACGGGACATCTTCTCGGACATCGGCGTACCCGAGACGGAGTACGAGGATCTCGGCCGGTGACGTCTCCTCGGCTGGGCCCGTAAGTCCGAGCGCTGCTGGTTCGAGCACCCCAGGGAGGACTTCATCCACATCCTCGAAGGCAAGGCTGACCTGGAACTGCGCGACCAAGAGCCGATGCGTCTGTGAGCCGGCCAGAGCGCCCATCATCGCGGCGACGTTCCGCACCGCTGCCGCCTGGTCGGCACGACACCTGCTCGTACCCCTCTCGTTGGCGCCCTGAGACGGTGAGCGAGCGTGGGGTTTCCGGAGACTGCGCCACCTGGATACGCATGCAATGGCGGCCGCACACGCCTTGCCGGGTGTGCGCCCAGCGCATCTCGCCAAGGGCGAGGCAGAGCTGCCGAACCGCCTGGGCCGAAGCCGCGCCCAATCCGTGCCCAATCCGTGCCCGTAAGCGCGGACAACCACGGTCAACACGGGCGCGAGACGGGCCTCGCGGCGCCGCACTTGCACGACATCTGTGCTGGTCAGAGCTACAGAGCCCGCCCAAGCGCCGTAGCTTCCCAAGCTGAGAGTGCGAGTTCGGTTCTCGTCACCCGCTCTTCTTGAAGCCCCAGGTCATAGGCCTGGGGGTTGTCTATTGAGAGGTCGTTTCGGCGTTTTGCCCGCACCCCCGGGCCGGAGGATGTGGCACGCGGAGGGCACGAGCGCCTTGCGGGTGCAGTTCGTTCACGGTGCAGCACGTCGCTGACCTGCGATTTCACATGGCCATCAAGGGAGTTCGCGCGGGGAGAGCACTCAGCCCGCCGTTCCATGACGGCTCCGCACGCTCCCGCATCACGCTCCGACAGTCAGGACCCAAGCCCCTTGCAGGTGCGCGCGCTTGGCCACAGCCGAATCTCGTGTCAGAGCGGGAGGTCGTCGGGTAGTACCCGGAACGCCTTGTGACGGCCCCACGGCCGTACGGCCCGGAAGTCCCGCCGGTCGACGGTGAGGATCGCGTCGGTGTCGTAGTCGGCGGCGAGCGCCACGTTCACCGCGTCGGCGAGGTCCAGGTCGAGCGCGCCGTGGCGGACTCGGAGGGACTGCGCGGCGCCCAAGTGGTCTTGCGTGATCTCGAGCGGCCACTGCGCACAGTTGGCCTATGCCTTGACGGCAACCGGGTTCGGAGTGGAGCAGGGGCGTCTGCCGATCTTGGCAGAGCGGCCCGATCCGGCCGAGGCGCCCTCGCTAGGATCCCTGTCATGGACACCAAGGGCGGGGATTCCTCACAACAAGGCACAGACCGTGGTCCGGCGGTGGAGTTCACCTACCGGCTGACGGCTGCGGACTTCGAGGAGGCGCTCCGTGCGCGAGCCCGTCGGTCGCCGGCGGCCCGGGCTCAGCTGCTTATGGGGCCGCTGATCGCGGTAGTCGCTGGGGTCGTCTTCTCGATCGTCCAAGATGCCACGCTGCCCGTGTTGATCATCACGCTGGTGCTCGTTGTGGTAGCCACGTCCTGGGGTGCTGTACGAGGGCTGCGCACCATGGCCCGCCGAATGTTCAGCGTCATGGAGACGTACGGGCAGTGCCGCATGGTGGCCGACGACCATGGCACGGCCATCACCGGCGAGCGGGCGTCTCTCACCATCGAGTGGACGGCGTTCCGGGAGTATCTGGAGACACCCGGACTCTTCGTGCTGCTGTGCGGCGACCGCGCGGCCGGAGTCGCGGTACTGCCCAAGAGGGGAGCCCAGGATCCCGCGGACGTTGATCGGCTCCGGGCGATCCTGGACCACAACCTGAAACGGCTTTGAGGCTCAGACGTCAAGAGAGAGACCAGCCTCCGCCCATGAAGCTTCGTGCGAGAGGGGGTGAGTCGTGCCATTCGCGTGCCAGAACCTGCGGGGCCTCACGGGGAACAGCGGGACTTGGGCACGGATCCTCCCGACACGGCGTAAGCCGTCTCGTGTTCGGCCTTCGGCCTACGGCATCGCCCGCCGGAACCGTCCGGTGCACCCTGCGCGTGGGTGAGATGAAGGTCAGCCATGTGCCCGACGGGGTGATGCTGCTGAAGCCGGCCGGCAGCCTTCCAGTGGCCGTCGACGGCCACTGGAACAGGTACGGCGCCTACCTCAACGACACCCGCCGACTCGTCGCCAACACCGGCGGCCTGCTCGCCGAGCACGGCACCCGGGCTCTGCTGATCGACGCCGGGTTCTGCCCGCGCGCGGTAGCCGGAGGACCCTGACCACCCCGACCGGGGCGTGGTGCACGGCGGCTCGCTGCGCGGCAGTCTGGCCCTGCTCGGGCGGTCGCCCAACGGCATCGGAACGGTGGCCTTCACCCACCTCCACCCGACCACATCGGCTGGGCGTGCGTCGATCCGCCTCTGTTCACCCGGGCCACCTTCGTCGTCCCCAAGGCGAATGGAATGACGGCGACCTCGTGGTGGCGGCCCCGCCTCATTCCCTGTCCTGGCCGTCCTGGCCGTCCTGGCCGTCCTGGCACAACTACCCTCTGGGCGGCCGCAAGTGGAGCCCCCCTAGGACGGATGCGACGTCGCACGGCACAGGGGCATGGGCGAGGCATGGGCGAGGCGTGGGCACGTGGGCACGTGGGGCTCAGGGCACCGATCCGTGACAGCCGCCGCTCCGCTTCCGGGGTGGCAGGCCCTACTCTGATCCCCGTGAGGCAGGCAGGCGCTGGGAAGGATGATCGGCGATGACGCCCCTGAGCACCGGGGACCCGGAGTCCATAGGTGGGTACACCCTTCTCGATCGGCTCGGGGCGGGCGGCATGGGAGTCGTCTATCTGGGAGTCTCCGCCTCGGGGCGGCAGGTTGCGGTCAAGCTCGTGCACGGGCCGTACGCCCAGGAGGAGGAGTTCCGCACGCGCTTCCGGCAGGAGATCGTGGCGGCGCGCAGAGTGAGCGGCGCCTTCACCGCGCCTGTCGTGGACGCGGACCCGGACGCCGACCGGCCGTGGATGGCGACGCTCTACGTGCCGGGGTTCAATCTTGCCGAAGTCGTGAAGAAGGACGGCCCGTTGAGCCCGCGGGACCTGCGCGCGCTGGGGCTGGGGCTCACCGAGGCGCTACGCGACATCCACCGGGCGGGCCTGGTGCACCGGGACCTCAAACCGGCCAACGTCCTGATGACCGAGGACGGGCCGCGCGTCATCGACTTCGGCATATCGCGTGCTGCCGACAACCAGAGACTCACCGTGACCGGGCGGATGATCGGCACTCCGCCCTTCATGTCGCCGGAACAGCTCTCCTCTCCCCGGGACGTCACCCCGGCCTCGGACGTGTTCTCGCTGGGTTCTCTGATGGTGTTCGCGGCCGTCGGCACAGGACCGTTCGACGGCGACAGCCCGTACCTGACCGGCTATCAGGTCATGTACGAGGCCCCGGACCTCGACGGCGTACCCAAAGCGTTGCTGCGCATCGTGGAGCGCTGCCTCGACAAGGACCCGGCCGCACGGCCGGAACTGGCGGATCTGCATCGCATGCTCCAGGCGCTGCCGGATTCCGACTCCGCTGCGCCCCGGACGGCCAGGGAGTCCGCGAAGCCCCGGCCCCGCCCCACTCCTCAGGGCGCGGCCACCACCTCTGCGGACGTCGCGACCGGCACCGGCAAGGGACGCCGAGCCCGGAGGGTGCTCGTCGGCCTCGGCACGGCGCTGGCCGTCACGGGGCTGAGTGTCGGGGTGGGCGTCTCCCTGTCAGGCCGGGACACGACCACCGCCTCCGACGTCACCGCCACCGCCACGACGACGACCCGTGCCGCGTCGCTGCCCGACGGCTGGCAGCCGTGGCGCACGGCCTTGCGGTACGACGTGACGGGTATCCCTCTCGACTACCAGAACCCCGGGTGCGTGGCGGAGGGAAACGCCCTGTTCTGTGGCGGTACGGGCGTCACGGTCGCCAGGGTCGACCCGGCCTCCGGCCGCACCGTGTGGCGGGCCGGTACCCGCCCTCAGGGGACGCAACCGATCGGCGTCCGCGACGGGCTGGTCTACGTGTACGAGGATCCGGACGATGCGAACAGGCGCGTAGTGGCCCTCGACGCCGGTACCGGGGACCGGCGGTGGCAACGCGACATCAGCAAGTCCGAGGACGCGGTCCTGTACGACGGCGGACTGCTGACCCTTTCCCCCGACTACTCGTCGTTCGTCGCCTACGGGCCTTCCGGGAAGGAACTGTGGCGGGCGCCCTCGCTGGACGAGTACTGCACTCCGTCGGCGCTGGGAGGCGTCCCTTACGCCCTGTGCTCGGCCGGCACCGAGCCCGGCCAGGCCCCGGTCGAGCTGATGAGGCTCGAAGCCGACAGCATGACCGAAACCGCCGCACTGCCCCAGAAGGCGGAAGCGCTCGGTGCCGTCAGCGGGCAACCCGTGTTCCTCGCCCCCCAGACCGCGAAGGACGTGTACGAGGCCGGGTACGAACGGCCGTACAACGCGCTGCTGCGAGTGGTCCCGGAAACCGGGCAGGTCAGACGGATACCGCTGGCACGTCCGCTGACCGGCGCGGCCACCCTTGTGGACGGCGTCGTCTACTTCGTCCGGTCCAACGGGTCGGTCACCGCGGTGTCGGCGGACAGCGGCAAGCAACTCTGGCAGAAGGCGACGGACATGGAGAGCCTGTCCGCGCCCGCGGTGTCGGCGACGTACAAGCGGGTCTATTTCTCCAACCGCTTCGGCCGCCTGCTGGCACTGGACAGCCGCACCGGAGCGGAAATATGGCGCACCTCCGCACTGGACGACCCCGGGGACAAGGCGCAGAACACCCCGCCGCAAGTGCTGCTCGTCAAGGACGCGATCGTGGCGATGGCCGGCGACACGGCCTTCTCCCTGAGTCCGGACGGGCCCACCTGACCGGCCGACAGGTCTGACGCCGCCACTGGCACCACCACCGTCACCCCTGTCGGCAGCGTCACCCCTGCCACCACCGTCCCCCCTGTCCGCACGCGACCGCAGCAACGCCGACGAGGGGGCACGCTCCCCGATGCGTTTTGGGACGGCGTGCCATCCGTGTGCCTGTGCCTGTGCCTCAGTCGGGGCGGGGCCGGGCGTGGCTTCCGCGCTCAGGCTGTTCCGCGCGGCCTGACCAGTCCGCTCTCGTAGGCCAGGATCGTGGCCTGTACCCGGTCCCGCAGGCCCAGCTTGGACAGCAGGGCGTTCACATGGGTCTTCACGGTGCCCGTGGTCACTCCGAGGGCGGAGGCGATCCCGGCGTTCGTCAGGCCTGACGCGATGTGCAGCAGGACCTCCCTCTCGCGCGGCGTGAGGGAGGACAGCGCACCCGTCACGGACGGCGGCTGCGGGGCGCCCTGGGCGAAGGTGTCGATGAGCCGGCGGGTCACGGTCGGGGCCAGGATGCCCTCTCCGGTGGCGACCACGCGGATCGCGGACAGCAGGTCCTCGGGCAGGGCGTCCTTGAGCAGGAACCCCGAGGCTCCGGCGCGCAACGCCTCGTACACGTAGGCGTCGAGGTCGAAGGTGGTCAGGACGAGGACTCGGGGCGGGCGCTCCTGCGCGGTGATGAGACGGGTCGCGGTGAGGCCGTCCATGCCGGGCATGCGGATGTCCATCAGGACGAGGTCGGGCGCCTCGGTGGCGGCGAGCGACACCGCCGACGCCCCGTCACCGGCCTCGGCGACCACCGTCAGATCGGGTTCGGCGTCCACGATGGCGGCCAATCCGGCGCGCACCACCGCCTGGTCGTCGACGACCATCACGCGTGTGGTGACGGGAACACCTCCTGGACGGACTCCGGCGGACTCGGCCGGGTCGACAGCAACACCCGTACGGTACCTGCCTGTTCGAGAGTGATACGTCCGGGCCGTGTCCCCACCTGCACCTTCAGGCGTTCGGCCACGGGGCCGTTCACGGCCAGCGGTACGCCCGTCACCGTGACGCGCAGGGTGTCCCGCCGTCGGCGTAGCGTGACCCGCGCCGGCCCCTGGTCGCCCGCGCCGAGCGCCGCCTCCACGATCCGGTACGCCGACAGGGTCACAGCGGGCGGCAGATTCCGTGCGGCCTCCGGCAGGCCCCGCAGCGTCACGTCCCGACCGGCCGCGCGTACGGTCCGGCACAGCGTGTCGAGGTCCGCGGCGGTGGGCGCCGGAGCGAGCCCTGGCCCGGCACCGTCCTCCGACTCACCCAGGCTGTGCAGGAGTTCACGCATGGCGGCGAGTGCCGACCGGGCACCGGCGGCAACCTCCTCCAGTCGCCCCTGCCGGGCCCGTTCGACCAGTGCCGCTGTGGGATGCAGGACGGCGTCGCGCAACTTCGCCGCCAGCCGGTGCCGTTCGGCGTCCGCGGCCCGTTCCGCATGCCACAGCGCGCCGGCCAGCGCGAAGTCGTCCTGGGCCAGGATCCGCAGCCGTCGGCGCCGCACGGCGAGCCCGGCACCCCACAGGCCGGCGAACACGACGGCGAGCACCACGGCCAACGGCACGAACATCACCACCGCGGCGGGCCCCATCAAGTCCTCGCCCGACAACTCGCCGTCCGCGCCCGCCGTCGCGACAAGGGTCCCGGAGAGCGAGACCGCCGCCGCACACCACGCGGGCCAGGTACGGGCGGCTCCCCGGCCGTAGACCGCCACCGCGTACACCGCCAGCAGCTCCACGAGTGCTCCGCCGGCGAAGAACTCGGACACCCGCGACGGCAGGCCGACCCCGACGACCGCCGCCGGCCACAGCCACGACGTGGCCAGCACGCCGAGGAACGCCGGCCAGGGAGCGCGCCGCCGCCACAGCAGCGGCGCCGCGTGCGCGGCCAGCAGCACGGCCACGACGAGCAGGCCGGGCACCGCGGTCCACAGGCTCGCGCCGGTCCACTCCTCCGCGGTGACCAGGGCGAGCAACAGAGGAAGGAGCGTCGCCGTGCACACCAGCGCGGGGTCGACAAGCCGCTGCTCCCGCAGCACGTCACGCCGACCCGCGCCCTCGGGCGGACCCCACGGCCCCGTGACGTCGGGCAGCGTGGCCCGGACCCGCCAGCCACCGCCGGGTGCGGGGCCGGCCGACAGTTCCCCGCCCACGGCCGCGGCCCGCTCCTTCATCCCCGCGACGCCTCGTCCCGACCCCAGGCCGTCGACGCCGCCGACTCCGTCCGGCGCCGCGCCGCGCGGAGGAGCGTTGTCGACGCCCAGTTCCAGGACGCCCTCACCGCGCAGGACGCTCACGTGCGCGGCGGAGCCCGGGGCGTACCGCAAGGCGTTGGTCAGGGCCTCGCGGACGATTCCGTGGACCGCCTCGGCCGCCGGACCGGCCAGGTCGGCGGGGAGCACGGCATCGATCGGACGCCCCAACCGGCCGAATCCGGCGATGAGTTCCTCGATACGCGCGGTCATCGGACGTGGATCCGAACGGTCGACGGCGCGCAGCAGACCGACGAGCCGTTGCAGCGCCGTCAGGGTCTCGGTACCGGTGCGCTCGGCGAACGACAGCGCCTCGGCCGTCAACTCGGGCCTGCTGCCGCCGAGTCTGCGCGCGGCGTCGGCCGTGATGACGACGGAGGTCAGGTGATGGGCGCTCACGTCGTGCAGTTCGCGGGCCAGCCGCCGCCGTTCGGTGTCGCCCGCCCGCCGCCGGATCTCCTCCGCGCCGGCCAGCCGACGGGCCGCGAGCGACCGCCCCTTGAGCCACTGCCGTCGGGCCTCACCGAGCCCCGCGCAGACGGCGTACAGGAGCGCACCGAGCACCCACTCCGAGGCGAGCGCGGGCCGGACCCCGACATGGACGATCGACAGGAACCACTCGACGCCCACGGCCGCGGCGAGCGCGCGTACGGTCACGGGCACCGGACAGCGGACCGCGACCGAATACAGCGCGATAGGCGCACCCGCCCCGGAGTAGCCGTCCTGCCACGCCACTTGGCCCAGCAGGAGAGTGCCGAGGGACCAGGCCAGGGCCCGGACCGGCGCCTGCCGTCGACGGCCCAGCGCGGCCGTCTCGGCGACCACCGCGCCCAGGACCGCGACAAGTGCCGCCGCCCCGGGCACCTCCGCGCCGGCCAAGCCGGCTCCCGGCCACAGCCAGGCGATCTGGGCGGCCGCGAGCAGCGCGGGGAGCAGCCAGTTGCGTGTCGTCTCCATCTCGGCACGAGCGTAGGGCCGGGTACTGCGGCGCGACACCGGCCCCAGGTACGAGGCCGCTCTCTACCCTCCGACAGAGGCGCCGTTCGTGCCCGCGGCCGATGTGGGGAATCAGGCCCGCGGCGAGGCTTGTCTCCATGACGACTTCGCTCGCTGCACCGGTACCCGCGCCCCTCCCCGAACTGCTCCCCTACCACCGCATGGCCCGCGCCTCAGCACGCCATCGATGGTGGCGGCCCGTGCTGGGCACCGGGTTCGTGGCCGTGGCGTGCGTGCTCGTGGCCGCACTGCTCTACGGCCTCAGTTTCGCCCTGGGAGCGGCCTGGGGGTACCCCGAAGCCCCCGACGGAACCGTCGAGTTCGGTCCCGTCACAGGCACCGCCCTCGACCTGTTGGTGATCGCCTCCGCCCTGCCCGTCGTCCTGCTCGCGGTGCGCTGGACCGGCCGCCGCCCGGCAGGCACGGTCTCGTCCGTGACCGGCGGACTGCGGTGGCGCTGGCTGGGACTGTGCGTGCTGGCAGCCCTCCTGGTCCTCGCCGTGACCGCCGGGGCCATGCTCCTGCTGCCCATGGACGACGCCACGCCGTCGCGGTGGGCGGGCTGGGAGGTCTTCGGCCCGGCCCTCGCCATGCTGGTCCTCCTGGTGCCGCTCCAGGCGGCCGCCGAGGAGTACGTCTTCCGCGGCTGGCTCACGCAGGCGGTCGGCGGCTTCGTTCGCTCCCCCTGGTGGGCGCTCGTGCCACAGGCCGTCCTGTTCGCCGCCGCCCACGGCTGGGGCACCGCGTGGGGCTTCGCCGACCTGGCCGTGTTCGCGGTGGCCGCGGGCTGGCTCACCGTACGCACCGGCGGCCTGGAGGCGGCGATCGGACTGCACGCCGTGAACAACCTCCTGGCCTTCGGTGTCTCGGCCGCCGTCGTCGACGGCCTGAAGAGCGACGACACCGCCGCGGACGCTCCCTGGCAGCTGGTGGCCATCGACCTGGCCGGCATCGCCCTGTACACGGCGGCCGTCCTCTGGCTGGCGCGCCGCCGCACTCCGACACGCGCCGTCCCCGCGCCGACACCGGCACCGGCCCCGCCGCCGCTGCCCTTCTCCGCCGCGTATCCCCAAGTCCCCGCCGCTCACGCCCCTCTCCCCTGCGTCCCTGTGCCGGTTCCGGTTCCGGTCCCGTGCACCGAACGCACGGACGCGCCGGATCGGCCCCTGGGGGCGGCTCCTTCCGCTCCTCCGCCCGGTGTCGCCGACCGGACGTCGCGCTGACGGGCAGAGCCCGTTCTTCGCAGCCGTGCCCTTGGCGTGCCGGTAAGACGTGCCGGTAAGAACGGACAACCTCCCGCTGGCTGCCGGTTGCTGGCTGCCGGGTTGCCGGGTTGCGTACGCAAGGTATCCGTAACGGCTTCCGCCGAGACCGTGCCTCCGTGCCGTCCCCGGCTCGGTCATGTCACGTCGGGGGCAGTCGCTTTGCGATGTTCTGTACGACGACGGCGGCGAACTCCGTGGCGGTGTCGCACAGTTGGCCGGTCGGCTGCGGAGCGTACACGGTCAGCTGGAAGAGTTCGGTGGTGCGGTCGCCGACCGGGTCCGTGTAGGTGCGGTGCGGGGTCCGTACGGTGCAGCTGTCGTCCTCGGCCTCGTCCGCGATGAAGTAGCTCTTCGTGCCCGCGACGTTCACCGGCGTTCCGTCGTCGGCGTCCAGCGAGTTGTCCTGGCTGAACTGGATCTCCACCGCGCGGTCGCTGTCATCGCTCGACCAGTCGCAGTCCCAGGAACCGAAGCCACGGTCCCGGTTGTCCACCTCGACGCCGGGAAGCCGCTTGAGCTCGGTGGCATCGAGCAGCGTGCAGGTGTCGAGCCGGGCCAGGGAGTCCGCGGCCGGCGACGACGAACGCCGGGGCACCGGGCCCTCGGCCAGTACGCCGACCACGTGGTCGGTGGCGGCGTCGGCCATCTCGCAGGGGTCGGGCGACGGGGTGTCGAACTGCTTCCCGATGACGCGGACCTGCTTGCCGTCGGTGGTCAGGACGGCCCGTGCGCAGGCCGTCCCGTCGCGCTTGAGCGTCACGACGGTGAGGCTGCCGACCAGGCGGGTGGACTGGATGTCGTCGAAATCGTCCCGGTCCGAATCGAGGTTGACCTGAACATCCGCGTTGTCGTCACCGCTGTTGTTGCGCACCAGGACGTCGCACCGGTCGATCTCCCCGTAGTCAGGGTCCAGTGCGGTGTCGCCGAAGCGGCTCAGCGAAGCCGCGTCGAGCAGCCCGCAGGGGTCCGCCGTGCGCTCGTCGCCGATGGCGCCGGCCCGCGCCGTGGCCGACGGTTTCGCGTCGGCCGCGCCGGTACGACTCCCCTTGTCACCATCGTCCTTGGAGGCCCACGGGCCGAAGACGACGAGACCGGCCGTCATCGCGCCCACCGCGACCACCGCGACTGCCGCGATCGCCAAGGGCTGGCGGCGGCGTCGTCGACGTACGGGCTGTGGCGGTTGAAGCATGAAGGGCGTGAAGTCCCCAGCGCGGCGCAGGAGTCGCGGCAGCCGTAGCGTGCGGTCCCCCGTACGGCTGTCGTGCAACTGCTCCTGGATGTACGGGGGCGGGGGCGCCGCGCGCGTCAGGAGCTGCTGCGCCCTGGCGGCGTCGGGCCGGCGCCGGGGCTCCACCTCCAGCAGCTCGGTGAGCGGCCCGTCCAGCGGGCCGGTCCTGTGCATGGGCTCGATGTGTCCCTCGACGGCCCGAGCCAGATACGCCATGAGGTGTTCGGCCTCCCCGTACGGCGACCGGCCCTCGACCGCCGCGAACAGGGAGGCGCCGAGGGAGAACACGTCGGACTTCTCCCCCGCGGGCTGCCCTTTGGCCAACTCCGGTGCCAGATAGCGGGGTTTGCCGCGCACACTGCCCGGCGCGCTGTGTGTGACGTCGCTCCACAGGGCCCGCGAGATCCCGAAGTCGGTCAGTCTCGCGATGCCTTCGCCGGTGACGAGGATGTTCTCCGGCGTCACATCGCCGTGCACCACGCCCGCGTGGTGGGACTTCACCAACGCGGCCGCGATCTGGCAGCCGATCGACCCGGCCTCCTCGTGCGTGAGCGGGCCGCTCTCCGTCACGATCTGCGCAAGGCTGCGCGAGGGGACGTACTCCATGATGATCCAGCAAGTGGCGCCCTCGTCGACGAAGTCGAAGACGCCCACGATGTTCGGGTGGTGCAGCCGCCCGGCATTGCGCGCCTCGCCCATGAGCCGTCGGGTGGCCCGATCGTCGTCCAGGCGCCCGCACTTGACCGCGACCGGCCGTTCGAGCCGTTCGTCCCAGGCCAGCCAGACGACGCCCATTCCGCCTCTGCCGATGGGCTCCTGCAAGAGATACCGGTCAGCGATCCTGTCCCCGGCCTCCGGCGTCACCAGCACCGCCCCACCCCTCGCCCCACAGCCGACCCTCCTGACAGGTGACGGAGTGTACTCAGCATGGACTTGGCAGTGATCTGCTTCACCGGACTTCGCGCGGACCCGCCCAGAACCCCCACAGCGCGCCGGGCCGGGATGAGGAGGAGCGCGCCGAACAGCACACGCCGGTCCCCTCCAACCGCCGCCAACGGTGACAACCGGCTTTCACCGCCGATGTGTTGCTGTGTCACGGCTGTGTGACCGCACTGTTCTGAAGCGAGGACAGGCGTGACCTGTGGGAGCTGGGCCTCCTCATAGTGATCACAGAGCGGGAAGGGGCGGAAACGTCGCCGGCTCCCTGCCACCCCGCCTCCGGAAGGAATCTCCCGTGCTGAACCGCCACCTGCGCCAGGCCCTCGTCGCCACCGCCACGCTCACCGCCGGACTACTGATGACGGCATGCCAGAACGGCACGGACAACAGCTCGTCCGGCAAGAGCCCGACGGACACGGCAAGCCCGGTGGCGGCCGCGGAGAATACGTCGGACGCCAAGAGCTCCAAGGGCGTCAGCGGCTCGTTCAAGAGCGGCAAGGTCACCTATCTCGCCCCGGGCAAGTACATCGTGTCCGTACCGGGCAAGGAGGACCAGCAGTTCTGGGTCGCCGAAGACACCGAGGTCTACGGCGTCGGCACCATATGCGGCCAGGCCGGCTCCAAGGTGGATGCGCCGTGCACGCTGGACCAGTTGGAGGCGGCCCTCAAGAAGGGTGCTGTGAACGCCGACGTGGAGATGAAGAACGGCGCCGCGACCCTGGTGACCGAGCGCCGCGCCGCCCAGCAGGACGCCGACTCCGGTTCCGGCTCCTCCGGGTCGGACTCCGACTCGTCCTCCGGCGGCGACGAGTCGGTCATCGAGGGCATCGACCAGGGCAAGGGTGTCAACGGAACCTGGTTCGGCAACGTGTCCTACCTGGCGCCGGGCAAGTACACCGTCTCCGACATGAAGGGCACCGAGCAGCAGTTCCTCGTCGCCGATGACACCAAGATCATGGGCTACGACGACATCTGCGACGCCGTGAACACCGGACCGGGCGGCGAGGGCGGCGTCGAGTGCACCGAGGCCCAACTGGAGACGGCCGCCAAGAAGGGCTTCTCCGCCGAGGTCGAGATCAGCAACGGCATCGCGACCACCATCACCGACGACCACTGAGCCGCGGGCCGGCCGGAATGCGGCGACGGGGTGCGGCGACGGGGCTCGCTCACTCGCTCTCCCCGTCGTACTTCGAAGCCGTGCCCACCGCGTGCCCGTGGAGCGGGCAACCACGGCCGACAGCGGGGCGAACGGACCCGCACGACGACACCGACACGATGAACCCCCGCAGGTCACCTGCAATATGACCGCCCAAGCGTCGTCGCTTCCCAGGCTGAGAGTGCGCGTTCGCGCCACTCCCCGAGAAGTCGCCTGGCCGCAGGCCGCCCAGATCCGCACCTCGCGCGGCCATGCCGGCGCGTGGCGCTCGTCGGCGCTCAGCCCGCCGGCCGTTGCGTCCTCCTGCCCGGCTGGCAGGCTGCCCGGCTGCCCGGGGCACGATCTTCAGTCGAGGCTGGAGATCTCTGAATCGGGACGGGACAGACCGTTTCGCGGCAGATGACAAGCCGCACGTAGAGCATCCATCTTCTCTACGTCGGTGGTCTCGGCCGCAGTCGCATACGTGATGATCCTGAGGCCGGTGCCGGCAGGCATCAGGACATCGACGTCGAGGGCGATGTCACCCACCACTGGATGCTCGATGGTCTTGCGGTCGCCGACATAGGGACCGGCGGTGCCGTTGAACCACAGACGGGCGAAGCGCGGGTTGCGTCGAAGCAAGCCTTCGACGAGTGCGGAAAGACGTACATCATGGGGATGGGCGGCCGCTGTCACACGCAAGTCGGCGACGAGGTCCTCCTCCTGCGCTTCGCTGCCCTTCCATGACCGGACGGGCCATGCCGCAATGGGATCCCGGTCTCGGCCGGCTCCCGCCCGGAACATCCCGGCGACGAGATTGCGCTCGGCCCAGCCGTACGCACTGGGATCGCCGACTACGGCCGTCCACATCTTGTTCCAGCCGATGATGGTCCAGTCAGCGGCGAAGACCCCGGCGGGAATCCCTCCTAATCCGTGTACCAGTCGCTGCACACTCATGGGCATGTGCCTGGAGACGTTCCCGGCGGAGGGCGGTGCAAGGTAGGCGCAGCGAAACAGGTGGTCACGCTCGGACGGGTCGAGACGCAGCGCTCTGGCCAGGGCGGTGACCACCTGGGCCGAGGGGTTGCGAGCGCGGCCCTGTTCCAGCCGCACCAGGTAGTCGACCGATATGCCTGCCAAACTGGCCAGTTCTTCGCGGCGCAGTCCAGGGATGCGCCGCTCCCCGCCTGCCTCCAGCCCGCTGTCCAGCGGTGACATACGCTCACGCCAGCCGCGCAGAGCCATGCCGAAGTGATTCATCGTTGCCATGCGGGTCATCGTCGTCCAGGCGCCGCGGACGACACGAAGCTTCTTTGGCCGAACAGTGGATTCGTTACACAGAGTCGAGCTCTGGCCATCGGTGTCGGGTTAGGGCGCGCCGCCCGACAGAGCGTCGCCGGACGCGTCGGGCATGGCTGCCCAGTGCTCCCGCGTGAAGGTGACGGTCCGCCGCGCGGCGGTGGTCTCGCCGAGAGGCGCCAATAACGCCCTTAAAACGTGCGGGACTTGAGGCGAGACCTGTAGTTCGACATGGACGTCGTGCTCGGTGGGGCGGCCCGCCGAGCGTGCGGCGTCGTCCGGCAGGGTTACGCGCGGGCCGTCCTGTGTGTCGGCGGCTTCGGAGATCGCCGGGCCGTGGCAAGCACCTCCCCGTCCGGCCGTCCGGCCGTCCGGCCGGTACTCCGCCGGTGCAGCGGGTCGGGCCGAGGTGACGTTGGCCGAGGTGACGTTGGCCGTGGCCGTGGTCATGGTCATGGTCATGGTCATGGTCATGGTCACCGAATCGTCCAGGTCTGGTTGTCCCAGCCGCTGCATTCCCAGAGGACCACCACCGTTCCGCTCGTGCCCCCGAAAATGGTGACGCATTTCTTTGACTGATCACCCAGCAGTTCCGCACCGGAGAAGTGGAATTGCTGGCTGGCGTCGCCGCTGCACCCAGTCAGTTGGATCTCGGTCCGGTCATCGCTGGCCCCTCCGGCCACGGTCATGCATTTCCCCGACGACCGGAAGCTCCCGTCCGATCCGATCTGCCATCGCTGCGTCGCGGAGCCGTCGCACGTGGCCTGGATGAGCTGGATCCCCTCGGTCCCGGCGCCGCCGCTCAGACACTTCTCCGTGGCAGGGACCACCAGGGTCTGGCCGGTGGCGGGGGCGTCCGATGAGCCGGATCCGCTGTCGGTGGTCGGGTTCTCGTCTCCGGGTTCGGGGGCGGAATCCTCCTGTCCGGCCTTGGTCGCCGACTGCTGCGACGGGGGGTGCGCCGTCGACGACGTGCCGCCCGAACTCGTGGAGCTCGACGGTGAGGAGGAGAGGGAAGAGGTTGTCGGCGTGTCCGTGGACTGCGACGGCGTGGTGCCGTCGGTCGGGAGCGTGCCGGACGCCGTGACGTCGCTGGTGTCCTTCTCCGTCATCGTGTTGACCAGCAACGCGGTCGTGATCAGTGCCGCCGTGGCGACCACTGCGGCGAGCACGAGCAGCTTCTTCGAACGGACCGTTCGGCCGCTGGAGGGACGCGGCGTCTGTGAGTCGGTCGGGGCGGGCTGGGGGCGTTCCGCTGCCGGGGCTTCCATGTCGGCGGCGGATGCCTTGCGTGGACTGCGCGGTGACTTCGGTGATGGTTCCGAGGCCGGTGATGAGTTTGAGGCCCGTGATGGCTTCGAGTTCGGTTCCGGTTTCAAGTCCTGTTCCGGCTGCGAGCGCGACTGCGGCTTCGCAGCCGCCGAAGCCGGAGCCAGAGCCGGAGCCGGAGCCGGAGCCGGAGCGGTGGCGGCCGCCGCCGCACGGGCGGCGGGCGGAGTGGTGGAGGAGCCCACTCGCCGTATTCGTCGCGGGTCGGCATCCACCGCCCGCAGGAGGCGCTCGGCGTCCTCGGCGGACAGCCGCTCGGCCGGTTTGCTCGTGAGCAGACCCTGGATCAGTGAGGTGAGCGGCCCGGCGGCCCTTACCTCGGGAGCCGGTTCCATGGCGATGGCGTACATCGTCTCCGTCACGGTGTCCCGGAGGAACGGTGAACGCCCGTCCACCGCCTGGAACAGCGTGGCGCCCAGCGCCCACAGGTCGGCCTCCGGGCCCGGCGGCCCGCCGACAAGGCGCTCGGGGGCCATGAAATCGACCGACCCGACCAACTGGCCGGTGCGGGTGAGAGCCGAGGTCTCGGCCGCCTGGGCGATGCCGAAGTCGGTGAGGACCACCCGGCCGCCCTCGGCGAGCAGTACGTTCGCCGGCTTGACGTCCCGGTGCAGGACCCCGGCCCGGTGCGCCGCCCGTAACGCGGCGAGTACACCGCGGCCGATCCGGGCGGCCTCTTCGGGCGGGACCGGGCCATGCGCCTTGATCCGGTCGGCGAGGGTGATCGAAGGCACGTACTCCATCACAATGATGGGCAGACCCTCGTCCTCCACGACATCGTGGACGACAACGACATTGGGGTGACTGATCCGGGCGGCACTGCGGGCCTCGCGGCGAGCGCGCTCGAAGAGGGTGGCGAGTTCGTCGGCGTCCAGATGCGGCTGGGGGTGGAGCTTCTTGACGGCGACCTCGCGGCCGAGGAGATCGTCGTGGGCGCGCCACACGGTGGCCATACCGCCTCGGCCGATCCGGCCGAGGACACGGTAGCGGCCGACGATCAGCCGTCCTGTGTCGGACACCGTGGGGTTCCTTTCCACTGCTTCAGGACCGATCGGGCCGACGGCGCGACAGGGCTCCGCCGACCGACCATACGACCAACGGCCCCTCGGGTACGGCGTGTTGAGGAGTGCGCTGTCATCACCCGAAGGGAGCGATCATGCTTTGGCCAGGTGACGCCCCCGCATCGATATCCCTCATGTCGTTCATCGATGTCGTTCATCGATGTCGTTCATCGATGTCGTTCATCGATGTCGTTCATCGAAAGGGGCCTACGAGGAGAGCGGCGAGTCCCCGCAGCCCCGGTGGATACCGAGAGCGCGGAGCGCGGCTGTAGGTGCACGGCTGAAGCGGTGCACCGTCCGGCGCCGGGATCGGCGTCATCGGCCCGCCGTCGGGCCCGGAAGCGGCCCCTGTCCAAGGCGCGCCGGGCCGAGTGCCGCGCGCAGGGCGCAGGGCGGCTCCAGGACTGTTGGTCGGTTCCATGAGGAGTGCGGCCGCCATTGGGGGGTCTGTGTTGGCTCAGTCAGGGCCCGGATCCGCTTGGACAACGGCTTCTGACTGTCTCCGGTTCGGGGTCGAACTCGCCGGAACCTTCGCGTGCCTGATCTTCCTCCACAGGACACGGCAGCCGCCAGCCTCGGGGGTAGGAACAGCAGTACCACCCCCGGTCCTGGGCCCGCCGTCCCACCCACACCACGGGGCGGAACGGCCACCGGGCCAGATTCTGTCCGGTGGCTCCAGGCCGCCTCCGCACCAGGAGTCCGCGAGCGCATCCGAGGCGCGCGTGGAGTAGCACGTCCGGGCAGGGGCAGAAGGGGAGGCGGGTGAGAGGTGGATGGGCATGAGCACGAGCACACCGTTCCTGGGGATGATCGCGGGCATGGCCCTGGCGTTCGCCGACAGCTTCGGAGACGCGAGGGACATAGGGGATATGCGGAACATGCGGGACGCTTCCGAGCGGAGCCGTCGATGAACGCCGCCGTGCAGCCGGGCTGCATCACCCTCTCCGAGCGGGACGTTCAGCGGCATGTGGTGGAACACACCCGGGTACTGCCCCGGCACGGCCGACGGCTGGAAGTGGACCTGCGTCTCCGGCTGGAACCCGGCCCTCCCCCGCACGCCGTACTACACACCCGACTCCGCCCGAGTGCGGCCTCGCACCGCCTGCCCCGTGTCCGCTGAGCCGTACGTCGAGGTGGCCCGCGAGGTCAGCCGGGCACGTCGGCCCCGATGGCCACGGCGGGCCGCGAGCTGGCGGTGCGCGCTGCGGCGCACTCCGGTGTCGCTGTGGAACGACGACATCACGGACTACGCGGCGGCGCTGACGTACTACGCGATCCTGGCGGTACTCCCCGCCATGCTGGCGACGGTCCTGGGGTTCGGTCTGATCAGCCCGGACACGGCCGAGGAGTTCATCAGCCACGTCACCGCCTACGCCCCGGCCCAGTCGGGCGCCGAACTGCACACCGTCCTGTCCCACGCGCTGGACGCGCACGGGACGGTCTGGCCACTGCTCGTGACAGGTGCGGCCAGCGCACTGTGGTCGGCCACCAGCTATCTCGCCGTCTTCCGCCGTGCCCTGCACCGTATGCACCGCGTCGAGGACCAGCGCTCGACCTGGCGCAAGGCGCACCGCATCGTGCTCACCGCGCTCGTACTCCTCGGTCTGCTGCTCGTCGGCTCGCTCACCCTGCTGCTGACCGGCCCGCTCGCGGAGGCCGTCGGCCGTACCCTCGGCATCGACGCCACCGCGACCTGGGCGTGGAGCCTGCTGCGCTGGCCGGTGCTGCTGTGCCTGGTCGCCCTCCTGGTCGTGGTCGTCTTCCACACAGGCCCGCCCGTCGCGCGCCGACGCGGGCACAGCCTGTCCGGCGGTGCGCTGGCCGCCGCGCTGTGGCTGGCCGTCTCCGCGGGCTTCTCGTCGTACGCCTCGACACTCGGCGCCTACAGCAGGCTGTACGGCTCGCTCTCCGGCATCGTCGTCTTCCTCATCTGGCTGTGGCTGTCGAACCTGGCGCTGCTCGCCGGAGCGCAGTTCGCCGCGGAACTCTCCAAGGACACGGGCCCCCGTGCTCAGAGCACGGAGACGCCACCCGTCCCGTAGTACGCGTAGGAGATGTGCGGGGACAGTGCGCGGAGGAAGTCGGGTGCGTCGAAGATCTCGCCCGCGGAGGCGACGCCGACGGTGCGGGTCCGGCCGGTGAGGATGCGCTGGACCGCCTCCACCACGAGCGGTGCGGTGACGGCGTAGATGTCCCGGCCGCTTGCCGCAGCGCGCCGTTCGGTACCGCCGGAGCGTACGACGGCGTCGACGAGGAAGGTCTGGTCGGAGCGCCCGTTGTCGTCGGCCGCGGTCGGCGCCGGGGTGTCGGGGGCCGAGAGGTCTCCGGCCGCTTCGGTCGTCATGTGGGTCCGCACCTCGGGGATGGCGAGGTGGCTGGGGATGGTGACCACGTCGGCCATCGTGAACTCCCCGACGACCGCCCTGGTGCCCATCGGGTCGGGGAAGGGCCACTTCAGGAGCGTCGGCTCGTCGTCGTGGTAGTCCAACCGCCCGTCCGTGAAGCGGACACGCCGGCCGCCGCGCCGCTCCCGCGAGACCGTGCCCGCGGTGCGCGTCCCGGGAGTGGGGTGCCAACTGCTCAGTCCGTACGCGATGTCCGCTTCGTCGGCCGCCGTCCAGTCCCCCATCGCGGCCGTGGCCAGCAGGTCACCGAGGCCGCCGTAGAAGGCCATCGCGGGGACGATCACCGCTCCCGCCGCGCGGGCGCGGTCCGCGAAGTGCGTGAACGTGTCGAGGTTGGCCTCGATCTCGGCCGCCACATCGACGTACGGAATCCCGGCGCGCAAGGCCGCCTCGATCACGGGAGCGGCGGTCACGGCGAAGGGTCCGGCGCAGTTGATCACCGCGTCCACCCCGTCCAGGGCACGGTCGAGCGAGGCGGGATCGTCCACCGACGCCGGGCGGACCTCAAGTCCGGGCGTGGACGCCGCCAACTCCCGCAGCTTGCCGGCATCCCGGCCGGAGAGAACCGGGACGAACCCGCGCGCCCTCAGCTCTGCCACCACGAAGCGCCCGGTGTGTCCGTACGCACCGAACACCGTCACCATCTGCCCCGATACCGATTCCGACACCGATCCCATGGGTACTCCCCCGCACTAATCGAACTGGTCGAATGATCCGCTTGCCCCGCTGAGAACATCCTCGCGAGAACGAGCGGCCCACCGTGAGTGTCCGGAACGACGTACCCCGTACAGTTTCGGACATGGGTACCGTCGCGCTGGCCGTCACCGAGGGAATGCTGCACTTCGAACTGTCCATGGCGTACGAGGTGTTCGGCGCCGCTCCGGTCGGCGTGGGCGTCTCCTGGTACGACGTCCAGGTCTGCGGGTCGGACGCCGTGCGGGTGGGCCGGTTCCGGCTGGAGCCGGACCAGGGGCTCGACCGGCTCCGGACTGCCGACACCGTGATCGTCCCCGGCTGGGCGGACGTCGACGAGGAGCCGCCCGCCGATCTCGTCGACGCGGTGCGGGCGGCCCACGAGGCAGGGGCGCGCGTGGCCTCGCTGTGCACGGGCGCGTTCGTGCTGGCCGCCGCCGGACTGCTGGACGGCAAGCGCGCGACCACGCACTGGGCGCACACCGACGTCCTGGCCGCCCGCTACCCACGGGTGGAGGTCGACCCGGACGTGCTCTACGTGGACAACGGCAGCGTGCTCACCTCCGCGGGCAAGGCCGCCGCGATGGACCTGTGCCTGCACCTCGTCCGCCTCGACCACGGTTCGTCCGTCGCCAACGCCGTCGCCCGCCGACTGGTCGTGCCGCCCCACCGGGCGGGCGGCCAGGCGCAGTTCGTGGCCGCCCCGGTGCCCGCCCGGGACGACCACCCGCTCGCCGCGCTGTTCCCCTGGGTGATCGAACGCCTCGACCAACCGCTCACCGTGGAGGACCTGGCACACCGGGCAGGGATGAGCTCGCGCCATCTGGGCCGCCACTTCAGGGCGGTGACCGGCACCACTCCGCTGCAATGGCTGCTGACCCAACGGATCCGCCACGCACAGGAGTTGCTGGAGACCACCGACGACATGGTCGACGCCATCGCGACGGCCACCGGCATGGGCACCGCCACCACACTGCGCCGACACTTCAACCGCACGATCGGCGTGCCTCCGGACACCTACCGCCGAACCTTCCGCTCGCGGCCCCGCACCGACTCCTCGTGAATCTGGATGTCCTCGTGAAGGTGTACGACGAGCCAGTGGCCGTCGGGGTGTGCGCGTCGCAGGACCGCGGTGTTGCGGGCCAGTTGAGGTGGGGCGGTGCGGAAGTCGACCCGTAGCCAGTAGCGGGCCACGGCGAGGTCTCCGAAGACGTCGACGACCTGGTCGTATGCCGTGAGGCCGGTCTCGGCGGGGGCGCCGTCGGTCGTCGGGCGGCCGTCCCGGATGCGGTCCAACTCGGTTTTTCCGCAGAGGAGTTCGGGGGTCGCCGAGTCCCAGACGGTGGCCTCGGGGTGGAGGAAGGAGTCGATGCGCTCGCGGTCGCCCGCGGTGTAGCCCTCGTACATGCCCGTGATCACCGCCCACACCTCGGCCAGGTCGGCGGGTGCGGCACCCGGGCGGGCGCCGCCGTCGGGTGCGGGACGGGCGGAACGGGACGGCGAAGCGGGCATGACGGGGTCCTTGGGTGAGTGGTGGAGCGAGGGGCGGCTCGCCTCGTCTCCTTGGGTCGCGGCTCGGGTCAAGGGAGTACGACGAGGTCGCGGGGCCTGCGGTTGAGGCGCTCCCCGCCGTCCTCCGTGCAGATCACGATGTCCTCGATCCGCGCTCCGTACCGGTCGGGCAGGTAGATGCCGGGTTCGACGGAGAAGGCCATGCCGGGCTCCAGCGGGAGTGGGTTGCCGGCCACGATGTAGGGCTCCTCGTGGCTCTCCAGGCCGATGCCGTGTCCGGTGCGGTGAATGAAGTACGGCCCGTATCCGGCGTCGGAGATGGCGTCCCGGCCGATGGAGTCCAGCCGCTCGGCGGTGATGCCGGGCCGTACCGCGTCGGTCTGGGCACGTTGGGCGCGCAGCAGTACGTCGTAGAGCCGACGGAAGTCGGCGGGCGGCTCGCCCACCGCGTACACCCGGGTGGAGTCGGAGCAGTAGCCGTCCCGGGTCGTGCCGCCGATGTCGACCACCACGGGGTCGCCGGGCCGGATCGTACGGTCGGACACCTCGTGGTGCGGGCTGGCGCTGTGGGGTCCGGAGCCGACGATGACGAAGTCGACGCGGGCGTGCCCCTCGGCGATGATCGCGTCCGCGATGTCCCGGCCGACCTCGCGTTCGGTGCGTCCGGCCCGCAGCCACTCGCCCATGCGGGCGTGCACCCGGTCGATGGCCGCGCCGGCCCGGCGCAGGGCGGCGGCCTCCTGCGGGGTCTTGCGCATCCGCAGCCCGTTCAGCACGCTCCCGGCCAACTCCTGTTCGGCGCCCGGCAGTACGGCACGGAAGGCGATGGTCTTCTCCGCCCACATGCGGTTGTCGACGCCGACGCGGGCCGTCCGGGCGGGCAGCCGGGCCGCGACGAGGGCGTAGGGGTCGTCGGTCTCGTGCCAGCCGGTGATCTCGATGCCCAGGTCACCGGCCGGCGACGCCTGGGCGGCCGGTTCCTCCAGGGCCGGTACGAGCAGGAAGGGGTCGCCCTCGGCCGGCAGGACCAGGCAGGTCAGCCGCTCAAGCGGCAGGGCGTCGTAGCCGGTCAGATAGCGCAGGTCCGCACCGGGCGAGATCAGCAGGGCGTCAAGACCGGCTCGGGCCGTGGCTCTTCTGGCCTCGTCGAGGCGGCCGGCCGGGTACAGGGCCGCGGCCGGTTCGACGGGACGAGGGCGGTCGTCTTCGGGCATCGGGTCTCCTGGAAGCGTGGGGCACCCACGGGAGGTGCCGCGATCACGGCATGGGCGCGTTGAGTTGGGGGCCTGACCGGACACCGGGCGGCACCACCGTGGAACGCCACCTGGTCAGACCGCGTACAACCGGCACGCCACGCCCCCGGCGATCAGCTGCGGTTCCTCGCGGTCGCAGCCGTCGAAGACCTGCGGGCAACGGGGATGGAAACGACAGCCACTCGGCGGGTCGGCGGGGTCGGGCACGTCGCCGGGGAGTTCGGCGGGCAGCACTCCCGCCCCGTCGGGCTGCGGTACGGCGGCCAGCAGCGCCCGGGTGTAGGGGTGCCGTGGGTCGGCCCAGACCTCGGCGGTGGGGCCGGTCTCCACGATCCGCCCGAGGTACATCACGGCGATCCGGTCGGCGATCAGCCGTACGACGGACAGGTCGTGGCTGATGAACAGCAGCCCGGCGCCCGACTCGACGGCCAACGACCGCATCAAGGTGGCCACTTGGAGCTGGGCTGAGGCGTCGAGAGCGGAGATCGGTTCGTCGCCGACGAGCAGCCGGGGGCGGGCGGCGAGCGCGCGGGCGATGGCGATGCGCTGCCGCTGGCCGCCGGAGAACTCCTGCGGGTAGCCCTGTGCCGCACTCGCCGGCAGCCCGACCCGGGTCAGGAGATCCTCCGGGGTGGTGCCTTCCGACGCCTCACCGCGTACGGCGGCCGTACGGATGCCGTCCGCGATCTGCGCGCCCACCCGGCGCCGGGGGTTGAGGGAGCCGTATGGGTCCTGGAAGACCATCTGGACGGCGGTGAGGGCGGGGTCGCGACGGCGCACCCGCAGCGGGCGTACCGGTGTGCCGTCGTAGCTGATCCGGCCCTCCGAGGGCGGGGTGAGACCGCAGACCGCGCGGGCCAGAGTGGACTTGCCGCAGCCCGACTCCCCGACCAGCCCGACGACTTCACCGGCCCGCACCTGGAGGCTGACCCCGGCGACGGCGCGGGTGGGCGGCGCGCCCGGCCGGTGGTACTGGACGACGAGGTCGTCCACCGAGAGGAGGGGGGCGGTCGGGTGGCGGGTCACAGGGGTCGTCATACGGTGCTCCTTCCGGGGAGCGCGTCCAGGAGCTGGCGGGTGTACGCGTGCTGGGGGTCGGTGAGGACCCGGCCGCGTGGGCCGGTCTCGACGACCAGGCCGTGGCGCATCACGCTCACCTCGTCGGCGATCGCGGACATCACGCCCAGGTCGTGGGTGACCAGCAGGACGGCGAGGCCGAGGTCGTCGCAGAGGCCGCGCAGCAGCCGCAGGACGCCGGCCTGCACGGTCACGTCGAGGGCGGTGGTCGGCTCGTCGGCGATCAGCACCTTCGGCTCGCAGGCCAGCGCGATGGCGATCGCGATGCGCTGGCGCATCCCGCCGGAGAACTGGTGCGGGTAACGCCCCAGCGCCTCAAGGGGGTTGGGGATGCGGACCTGCGTGAGCAGCTCGGCGGCCCGCTCTTTGGCGGCCTTGCGGTTCAGCTTCAGGTGGTGGCGCAGGTGGTCGGTGAGCTGGTGTCCGATGCTGAGCATGGGGTGCAGGCTGGTGGACGGGTCCTGGAACACCATGCTCACCGATCGCCCGCGCAGCGCGGCCAGTTGACGGGGTGGCAGGGTCAGCAGGTCCCTACCCTCCAGCTCGATCCGGCCGCCGGTCCGGGCGCCCGGCGGCAGCAGTCCGAGCGCCGCAAGACCGGTCATGGTCTTGCCCGATCCGCTCTCGCCCGCGAGCCCGTGCACCTGTCCGGGCCGCACCGCGAGGTCGACGCCGCCGAGGATGCGACGGCCGCCGAGGTCGAGGGTGAGGCCGCTGATCTCCAGCACGTTGCCGTCGGTCATGCGACCCGCTCCTTCTCCGCGCCGATCGTGCGGGCCGTGCCGGGGTCGAGGGCGTCCCGGAGCGTGTCGCCGAGGAAGTTGAAGGCGAGGACGACGGTGAGGATGGCCAGGCCGGGGAAGACCCCGATCCACCACTTGTCGAACTGCTGGGTGCCGTCCGCCACCATCGCGCCCCACTCGGCGGTCGGCGGTTTGGCACCGAGCCCGAGGAAGGACAGTCCGGAGAGCAGGAGTGTCGCGGTGCCGATGTCGAGGGTGGCAAGGACCAGCAGCGGGCCGAGCACGTTGGGCAGGATGTCCACGCGCAGGGACCGCCAGGCGGAGAAGCCCAACAGCCGTCCGCTGAGCACGAATTCGCGATTCCGCAGCCCCATGACCAGGCCCCGGGTAACGCGGGCGTACGACGGCCAGGAGACGACCAGGACGGCCAGCACCGCGTTCTGCAGGCTGGCACCGAGCGCGGCGGCGACCACCATCGCCAGGATGACGGTGGGGAAGGCGAACACCAGGTCCGCGATGCGCATCACGGTCTCGTCCACCCAGCGCCCGAAGAACCCGGCGCAGGCCCCGAGCACCCCGCCGACCAGCAGTGACATGACCACCAGCAGGAGCGCGAGCGGGATGGAGACCCGGGCGCCGTACAGGACGCGGCTGAGCACGTCCCGGCCGAGTTCGTCCGTGCCGAACCAGTGCCCGGCGCCGGGGGCGGCCAGCCGGGGCAGGTCCTGTGCGAGGGGATCGTGCGGGGCGAGCAGCGGAGCGGCGATCACGATGACCAGCCAGACCACCGCGACCAGGCCGCCGGTGACGGCGAGCGGGCGGCGCCAGGCGGGCGGCAGCCGTTTCAACAGGCTGAACCTCACTGCACCCTTATGACCGGATTCCACCGCGCCCTCAAGACTCGAATTCGCCGCACCCTCAGGACTGCGTTTCACTGCACCCTCACCCTCGGGTCGATCACGCCGTACAGCACGTCCACGGCGAGGTTGACGGTCAGGTACACGATGCCGACGACCAGTCCGACGCCCATCACGGCGGGCAGGTCGAGGGTGGTCGCACTGCGGTAGGCATACGCGCCCAGGCCCGGCCAGGCGAAGATCGACTCCACGAGGACGGTGCCCGACAGCAGGGCCCCGAAGGCCAGTCCGGCGACGGTGATGACGGGCACGAGGGCCGCGCGGAGCACGTACTGGAAGAGGACCGTCCGGCCGGGCAGACCCTTGGCGCGGGCCGCCCTGACGTAGTCCTGGTTCAGCACTTCCAGGACGGCGGAGCGGGTGAAGCGGGTGAGGAGGCCGACGGTGTATGCCGTCAACACCAGGGCGGGCAGGGCGAGATGGCCCACCGCGCTCCAGAACACCGGCCACTGTCCGGCGAGTGCCGCGTCGACCGTGTACAGGCCCGTGACGTGCGGTGGGGCGGTCATGCCGGGGTCGAGACGGCCACTGCCCGGCGCCCAGCCGAGCCGGTAGAAGAAGACGTAGAAGGCGAGCAGCGCCAGCCAGAAGGTCGGCACCGACACCCCCAACAGGCTGACCACACGCAGGAGTTGGTCGGTGAAGCGGTCCCGGCGCAGCGCCGCGATGACACCGAACGCCACGCCCACGACCAGCGAGACCACGATCGCGGCCCCGGCGAGTTCCAGGGTGGCGGGGACGGCGGTGGACAGGTCGGTGAGGACCGCCTGGTGGCTCTGCTGGGACTCGCCGAGGTCGCCCTGGAGGAGGTTGCCGAGGTAGGTGACGTACTGGACGGGCAGTGGCTTGTCGAGGCCGTTCTGGTGCCGCCACTGGGCGACGATCGCCGGGTCGCCGATCGCCCGCTGGCCCAGGTTGGCCGCCGCCGGGTCGCCCGGCACCAGGTTGGTGAGGACGAACGTCACCAGGGTCACGCCGAGGGCGAGCAGGACGGCGGTGGCGGTGCGGCGGAGCAGGAAACGGGCGAGGGGGTGGTGGGCGAGGAGACGGCGGCGGGGGAGGAGGAGGCCGGGAAGGCGGCGGGCCGTCGGGCGGCCCGCGAGGAGGCGATCGCCGTCACCGCCGCCCGCACCCGTACCGGCGCCTTTGCTCGCGCCCTCTCCTCCCGCCTCGCCCTCGCCGCTCACCCGCTTACTTGGAACCCAGCGCGGCGACATCGATCGTCCATACGGGGTTGTAGGCGACGCCGGTGACGGACGCGGCGGAGACGGTGTTCCGGCTCGGCTGCATCAGCGGGATGAAGGGACCATCGGCGTTCAGCTGGGTCTGGATCTGCTCGTACAGCGTCTTGCGGGCGTCGTCGCCGATCGTGGTGGCCGCCTTGTCGCCGAGCGCGGTGAGGCCGGGGTCGGCGCCCGCCTTCCAGCCCGCGCGCAGGCCGACCAGGTTGCCGGGCAGGAAGGCCAGGTAGTCGCTGGGGTCCGGATAGTCCGGGCCCCAGTACCAGAGGCCCAACTGCTCCTTGCCGTTGCGGTAGTTGTCCAGTTCCGTGGTGGTCGGCGCGGGAGCGAGCGTGACGGTGATGCCGACCTCCTTCAGCTGTGCCTGGACCCGTTCGGCGAGGGTCTGGAGGGACAGGCCGTCGACGGTCAGGTCGCTGGCGTAGCCGAGCGTCACGGACGGTTTGCCGATCCCGCTCGCCTTCAGGGCCGCCTTCGCCCCAGCCAGGTCGCGGCCCGCGGCCTCCGAGGCGGGCAGCGCGCCGAGGAAGGTCGAGGGGATGATTCCGGCGGGCTGGACGGAGCCGGTACCGGCGAGCGAGAGCAGGCTCTTGTAGTCGATGCCCTTGCGTACCGCCTCGGCGAACTTCGCGTTGGCCGTCGTACTGCTGACCTTGGTGTCCTGGTTGAGCAGCAGGAAGATCACGTCCGAGGACGCGCCGCTGTCCACCGTGAGCCCGCCGCCGAGCCCGCTGACCTGGTCGGAGGTGAGGTCGAGGGCGATCTGGCTGTCGCCGCGCTGCACGTTCAGCTTCTGGGTGGGCGCCTGGACGTTGCGGAGGACGATCTTGTCGTAGGTCGGCTTGTCCGAGCCCGTGTAGTTGGGGTTCTTCGCCAGGACGACCTGGGTGTTCGTGTTGAACGAGGTGAGCGTGTACGGGCCGGAGCCGGCCGACGTGGTGTTGAGGTACTTCTCCGCCGCGTCCGCCGAGGTCGCCGTCCCACCGTGAGCCTGGACCGTCTTCGCGCTGAGGATGCCGAGCGCGGGGTTGGGGAGGATGAAGGGCAGCGCCGGGTTCGCCTTCTTGGACACCAGGGTGACGGTGGACGCGTCCGTCTTGGTGACCGTGACGCCGTCGAGCAGGAACGACGGGTTGCCCTTGAGCGCGATCACCCGGTTCAGCGAGAACACCACGTCGTCGGCGGTGACCGCGCTGCCGTCCGCGAACTTCGCGCCCGCCCTCAGGTGCAGGGTGAGCGTCTTGCCGTCCGTGGACTGCTCGTAGGAGGACGCGAGGCCGGGCACCGGCTTGGTGACGTCGGAGCCCTTGAAGGTCAGCAGCGTCTCGTAGAGCGCCTTGTCCACGATCTGCCCGGTCGGCTCGAACTCGCGACCCGGGTCGGCGGTCTTCAGGTTGAACGAGGTGTCGACGACCAGGGTCTTTCCACCCGCGGAGCCGGAGGCACTCGTACCGGCGGAGCAGGCGCTCAGGGCGAGCGCCGCGACCGCGACGAGGGAGAGGGCCGCCGGGTACGACCCGGCACTGATTCTGGGCATGCGTGCCTCCGTGAGCAGGGCCGAGCGGAAGAAGGCCGGGCGAGAGCAGGCGGGCGCCGGGCGGGGACCTGGACGATTCGCCAGTAGGGTGGCCTGAAACTAACCAGGACTCTCGGCCGACGGGACCAGTGCGAGACGAAAATCAACGGAGAGGCGCGAACATGGAAGATCAGTCCACTCTGGAGCCCCCGGATGAACGGCGCACTGGACGGATCGGCATCGGGCTTGCCCTGGATTCGGTGCATTTCAAGATCCTTGACGTCCTCCGCGCGCAGGGCCGGATCTCCGTCGCCGCCCTCGCGGATCGGGTCGGCGTCTCCCGCGCGAACGCCTACACCCGCCTCGAAGCCCTCCGCGCCGACGGCGTGATCAACGGCTTCAGCGCCCGCGTCGACCACAACCGGGTCGGTCTCGAGATCTGCGCCCTGATCTTCGTCACGGTCCGCCAGGAGCTGTGGAAGCAGTTCCGCACCGCGCTCGCCCAGATGCCGGAGGTGGAGTACTGCGCCGTCACCACCGGCCAGCACGACGCCATGATCCAGATCCGGGTGGCCGACGTCTCCGCCGTCCACCGCCTGGTCACCGACCGGCTGTCCACCATCCCCGCGGTCCGCGCCACCGAGACCGTGATCATCCTCGACGAGGTACTCCGCCGCCCCTACGTCCTGCCGACCGCACCCCGCTCCACCGAGTCCGCCACCGGCACCCCCCAGGACACCCCCGGAACGAGCCAGTTCGGCATGACCCGCTTCATCCGCGCCGCCGAGGGCCGGGCCGACCTCCAACGCGCCTCAGAGCCGGAGGACTGACAGCCTCCGCCAGGCGGTCCGGCGCGGGCTGTCCACCGCGCCCGCGCTGGTCCTGTGGCCTCGGCGTGCCCCGCCCGTCACCCGGGGTCCAGGCGCCGACATCGGCGAGGGCGCCCGCCCAGGTGCAGGTCTGCACGCGGCACCGGCCCTCCTCCTGACGAGGTGTGCCCGTACCCCCGTACTCCAACGCCACCCGGGGGAACGTCGAGGCGACCCTCAAGTCCACGGTGCAGTAGGGAACTTCAGGGAACTTCGGATCCCTCCGGCCCGAAGACCAGTGCCCGACGGTGTCCCCCTCGCCGTCGGGCACCGTCGTTCGGGCACCGTCGTTCGGGAGCCGGCATGTATCCGTCCTCCGCAGACGGCCACCCGGGCATGGGGGAGAGCTATGGTGAGCGCAGACGTTCCAGACCTCGGCGGCGCGTTGTTGCTGAGCACAGATCGCTGTGGGGGACGAGCCCTTGGCCCGGTCGCCCGGCGTATCGCCCTGGAGGCAGGCGGGCCGTTCACCCGTCCGGTGCAGAGACTGCCGGACCGGCCGCCGACCCTTCTCCGCCGAACGTACACCCGACCGTTCCGGAGCACGCCAAGAGGTGCCGGGAGTCCGGCGCCGCCACCGCGTTCGCCGTCCGGGCGGTCATCCGAACCGAGGCGTCATGCCCCTGTCCCAGTTGAACGTCCATCGGCACGACAGGAAGAAACGGTCTCTGATCACCCTGGCCGGTGAGATCGACCTGGGAACGGCCCCCCGGGTACGCGAGACGCTGGAGGAATGCCTGCGTGACGGCGTCCGCACGATCGATGTCGACCTCGCCTCCCTCACCTTCTGCGACTGCAGCGGACTGAACGTCTTCATCGAGGCGTGGCAGCACACCGTCGAGGCCGGCGGCTCCCTCCGACTGCACCACCCGCCGTACACACTGCTGGTGATCGTGGACGTCACCGACACGGGTTTCCTGCTCGTGCGCCCTCCGTCCACGCCGAAAACGTCTCCCCACCCGACCACCCCCGCCGCCTCACCCACCCTGCCCTCCTTCCAGGGTCTGCGCCGACTCGTCACAGCCATCTCCGCCGCCCGGGGCGTGCTGTGACCGCCCGGCCCCCACCCGGTCCCGTCGGGGAACGGACGGACGCACGGCCGGACGAACCGGCCCACCATGCCTGGACCCGGCGGCCCGGGTGATGCCGGACAGCCGGTCGGCCCGTATCCAGTCGCTCGTCGCCGAACAGGCGGCCCTGCGGGGCGGCCGGGTCGGCGTGGTGGACGTGTGCACCGCTGCCGTGATCGCACTGCCGGTCGGCGGCGCCGGGGTGTCGGCGATGTCCAGGACCGCGGCGAGTCACCCTCTGTGGAGCACCGACGCCATCAGCGAGCAGCTGGAGGAGCTACAGCTGACTCTGGGTGAGGGCCCCTGCGTGGACGCCTTCAACCGCGGCTCGGCCGTCCTGACGTCCGATCTGCGCGCCGCGGAACTGCAGGGCCGCTGGCCCGTGTTCGTCGAAGCGGCCCTGGCAGCCGGCGCGGCCGCCGTCTTCGCGCTCCCCCTGCTCGTGGGGGCGATCAGCCCCGGAGTTCTGGACCTGTACGCCCACGACCCGGTACGGCTGAACGCGGAGGAACTCGCCGACGCGCTCGCGTTCGCCGATCTTGCGACCCTCGTGCTGCTCGACGCGCGGATCGACGCCACGGGCGGGCCGCTCGGCCCCATCGAGGACCTGGGCGCGTACCGGGCGGAGATCGACCAGGCCACCGGCATGCTCACCGTCCAACTCGGCGTCGGCATCGAAGATGCCTTCGTCCGGCTCCGCGCCCATGCCTACGCCCACGAACGCCGCCTCGCTGACGTGGCCGCCGACGTGGTGGCACGCCGGCTCCTCTTCTCCCACGAGACGGGGACAGTAAGAGGGACAGAGACAGAGATAGAGATAGGGACAGGGATAGAGACAGGGACGGCGCCGGAATCAGGAGACAGAACCACACACAAGGCCGAGACTGGGACCGAGGCCGAAACAGCGACCGGGCCGGTGGCGGACCGGACCGACGAGGAACCCTGACGCACCGGTGCCACCGAGGAACGCGCCGCACCTCCCGCCCCGTCCCGGCGGGAACAGTCCCAACTGAGGGTGCCCAGAATGAATCAGCAGCTCCTTGCCAGGACCTTCGTCGAACTGGCGGACAACCTGGTCGCCGACTTCGATCTGATCGACTTCCTGCGCCTGTTGACCGACCGCTGCGTGGGTCTGCTCGGCGTGAGCGCCGCCGGGGTGCTGCTCGCCGACCGGGACGGCGAACTGCGGGTGATGGCCGCCTCCGACGAGGAGGTACGCCTGCTGGAGCTCTTCCAGCTCCAGAACGACGACGGCCCCTGCCTCGACTGCTTCCGCACCGGCGCACCGGTGATCGTCACCGACCTCGCCGCGGAGACCGCCCGTTGGCCGCGCTTCGCCGTCCAGGCCAGGCTCAGTGGGTTCGGGGCGGTGCAGGCCCTTCCGATGCGCCTGCGGGACGAGGTCGTGGGTGCCCTGAACCTCTTCCGCGCCTCCCCCGGCCCCTTCGACCCGGCCGCCGCACCCCTCGCCCAGGCCCTCGCCGACGTCGCCACCATCAGCCTGCTGCAACAGCGCTCCGCACACCGCAACACCGTCCTCAACGAGCAGTTGCAGTCGGCCCTGAACAGCCGCGTACTGATCGAGCAGGCCAAGGGAAAGCTCGCCGAACGCCAAGGCATCGACATGGAACGCGCCTTCACCGCACTGCGCAGTTACGCCCGCTCCCACAACCGCCGGCTGTCCGACGTGGCCCGCGCCTTCATCGACAACTCCGAGCCCCTCCCCGGCCTGGTGCCCTGACAGGCATCCCGAAGTCCACCGGCCCAACTGGCCCCGGCGCGGCGCCCGTTCGGGAGTACGCTGGTAAGCGGACGTCCCGGACCCCGGCGCCACCACGTCAGTCGGCCTTGATGGCTGTCCCGTACGGCTCCTGAACCGAGGCGCCCATGCGCACTTCCCGGCAACCGGACAACACCCCCGAAAGCTCAGCGCTCTCCCCCATGGACGTCGTGCGCCTGCGCCGGTTGAACCGCTGGCAGGCCGAGGGAATGCGGGAGGACCTGGCGGATCTGTACGTGGAGTCCTCCGAGACCCGGCCAGGCGACGGGTTCCGCGGCCGTGAGGACTTCCTGCAACGCCTGGCGGACGGCGTACAACTGCCGGGATTCGACATGCTGGTGGCCGAGGCGCGGGCCCTGACCGGCTGTGTCTTCGGATACCCGGTGCCGCGCGACGGCTCCTGGTGGGAGGGGTTCGACGGACCCCTTCCGCGGAACCTGGAACAGCTGACCGCCTCCGGGCACGTCTTCGCGATCCTCGAAACCCTCGTCCACCCGCACGAACACACCCGCGGGCTCGCCCGCCGGCTCCAGGAGCGACTGCTCGACGACCACCAGGCGTCCCTCGGCGCCACCCTCGCGGACCCGTCCGACCGTCCGGCGCGTGCCGCCTTCGAGACCTGGGGCTGGCAGGAGGTGGGCCGGATCCACCGGCCGGCCACGCCCGGTCCCGCGGTCCTGCGCGTCCTGGTCCTCCCCCTCGGGGAGCGTTCGCCCGCCCATCCCGACGGCCTGGCCCACAATGCCCGGACGCAACGGCCTGAATAGCCGACGGGAGCCGGCCCCGCAGGACCGCACCGGCCGCTTCGCCCGGCTCGTCCGGCCGGCCTTCAGGCGTAGTGTCGGCGTGCCCGCCGTCCACCAGCCGCCCGCACCCCGGCCGCGACCACACCTCGTGGGCACTCGCCGGCACGAAGCACAGGGAAGTGGCACACGACGATGTACGACCAGACACGCGCCCAGCAGCCCGCCAGCAACCTCCCCGGCCGCGCCGAGCGCCGCACCCCGGGCCCCGAACCGCTCCTCCCCTCGGACGAACGCAACCAGCTCACCCTGCGCCTCCAGAAGGCCCTGAACACCTTCGCCGACAACCCGACCCAGGCCCTGGAAGAGGCCGAGGCCGCCTTCGACGAAGCCACCGCCCAGCTCGTGACCACCCTCGCCGAACGGCGACGCGACTTGCACGCCGCATGGCAGGAGCAGGAGCGGGCACACGAAGAGGGCGAAGGTCAGAGCGAAGGTCAGGACCGGAGTCAGGACCCGGAGGCGCGGGCTACCGAGCTCCGGCTCGCGCTGAGGCAGTACCGGGAGATCACACAGCGGCTGCTGCGCATTTAGGCGGCCGGCATTCGAGCCGTAGCCGTACAAGGAATTCCGGTTCCGGCATTCCCACCGATTGCATCAATTCCGGTAAATGGGAAGAAACAGATAAATATACCGAGAGGCGCTATCCGCAGTAAAATGGACACCGGGTCGGCGCACTCTCACGTGCGGCCGCCCGGAAGGTCGACTCCGGTGTGTCCGCGCCGGAGTCGTTGCCGCAGCCGTGGGCTCGGCAGGAGGGAGACGGCATGATCCAGGCAGCCGACATCCGCGAGTGGCGCACCCATGACGTCGTCGACCCCAAGGGGCACAAGATCGGCGTGCTCGAAGCGGTCTACGTGGACACCGCCACCGACGAACCGTCCGTGGTCACCGTCCTGACCGGGCTGCCGACCCGACGGCGGCTGGTCTTCGTCCCCCTCGACAAGGCACTCCTCGGGCCGGGCTACGTCAAGGTCTCCTACGACCGGAACCAGGTGCGCAAGGCTCCCTCGATCGGCACGGACGACGTCCTGCCCGCCGAGCAGGAACCCGGGATCTTCGAGTACTACGGCCTGGCCTATCAGCCCGGCGCGGGCGGCGAGCGGCAGCTCGCGCGCCGCTGATCGCCCGTCCGGCCCAAGGGAGGTGTTCGAGTTGGTGCTCTTCCTGCTCCTCGCGCTCGTGGCCGTCGTGCTGGGAATCATCGGCGCGGCGGCCGACGGTCTGGGCTATCTGCTGATCATCGGCATCCTGGTACTCGTGGCCGACGTGTCCTTCGCCACCGTGCGACTGTCCCGGCGCACCCGGCGGCGTCCGCTGCGCTGACCGGTCCCGGCGACCGAAGAAGGACGGTTCGCAACCCGTCTCCCGTCGGCGTCCTTTCGGCGGCCCGGGAGAGTAGCGTGGGCGCATCGAGAGTATGCCGCGCACCGGCCGCCACGCCGGTGTCGTTCTCGGCGAGTGACAACACCGGGCCGCTGCCCAAGAGCGCCGGCCGGGAGACAGGTTCGCGCGATGTCCGCGACCACCGACCATCCCCCGCTGCGGATCGTGCCCTTCAGGGTTCCGGCCGCCCGCCTCGCGCTGAAGCCCGTGGGCGCGTCCCAAGGACTGCTGGACGGCGCCTGGTGGCCCCGCTCGCGGGACCTGACAGCCGAACTCTCCACTCTGGCCGAGGTGTTGGACCCCCTGTGGGGGCGGATCACCCGGATCGCCGTCAACCCGACCCACTGGCCGGTCATCCCGCGCATGGTGCCCGTCAACGGCCATGCGGTGAAGATCGGTTGGTTCACCCGGGAGCTGGACCCGCACAAGATCCTGCTGCTGTCCTACACCGCCGGCTCCTGGGACCTGCTGGTGATCCCGCCGGAGACCGGTGCCCCGGCAGCGGCACGCCTGATGGCCGCCGCGAGCACGGGCGTCGGCCCCGCGACGACCGCGAGCGCGCTCATGGCGGCCGAACTGGCCCTCCACGGCAGCCCCGAGGCCGACCGGGGCCATGAATCCGAGGGGACCGACGAGATCGCGGAGGACGAGGACGGACCCTCGCCCTACCCGGCCGCCGCCGTGGCCCTCAGCGCCCAGCAGATCCCGCGGCTGCTGCCATGAGCGGCTCGGCGGTGTCCGGCGCAGTGTCGGGCGGTACGACCAGCAGGTCCCAGCGCCCCCGCCCGGGGGCGAGCAGACAGACCGTGTGCGGAGCGGACACGGCGGTGGATCTGTGCAGCCGCACCACCCGGTCCAGGACCAGCGTCCGGCCGGGCGTCGCGGCCCAGGTCGCCCCGTTGACCGTGACGCTGCCGATGTGACCCCAGGCGCGCGGCAACCCGGCGAGCAGCCTCGGGAGTTCAGCGAGCAGGTCGTACGAGCGAGGCCACCAGGCACCGTCGATGGGATGCGGCAGGCCACCGCGGGGCGCGAGTCGCAGGCGGAGGAGGGGGTGCGGGGGGAGCGGGTCCTGCAGTGCGATGGCCATGAGGGCTCCTGGTGACTGCCGCACGGCGACGAACTGCCCGTACGGCTACGGAATCCGTACGGCCACGAACTGCCGTACGGCTATCGGCTTCCGTACGGCGACGGACTGCCGTACGACGATCGGTGGGCCCGGGTGATCACGCCCGGCGGGCGGCCACGCGTTCCGGCGCCGGCCAGCGCACCTCGCTCACCCAGCCAAGACGTTCGAAGAGGCGGATGACCTCGGCCGAGAGATCGATCTGACCGCGGTCGACGCCGTGCCGTGCGCTGGTGGGGTCGGCGTGGTGGAGGTTGTGCCAGCTCTCACCGAACGAGAGCAGAGCGAGCGGCCACAGGTTGGTGGCCCGGTCGTGGCGCCGGGTCCGGAACGGGCGCTCGCCGATCATGTGGCACAGCGAGTTGACGCTCCAGGTGACGTGGTGGAGCACCGCGATGCGGACAAGTCCCGCCCACAGCAAGGCCGTTACGCCGTACAGCCAACTGCCGCCGATGGCCCAGCCAAGCCCGAACGGCAGGGCGAGGGTGAGAAGGCACAGCAGCGGGAAGGCGCGGGAGACGGCCTGGATGTCGCGGTCGGCCAGCAGGTCGGGGGCGTACCGCTCGGCGGGTGTCACGTCGTTGCGGAACAGCCAGCCGACATGCGCGTGCAGCAGTCCACGCAGCTGGCCGGAGAGATGGGTGCCGTAGCGGTACGGGGAGTGCGGGTCGCCGGGCCGGTCGGTGAAGGCGTGGTGGCGACGGTGGGTGGCGACCCAGCCGATGACGTCACCCTGGAAGCTCATCGAACCGGCTATCGCGAGCGCTATGCGCAGGGGGCGGACGGCCCGGTAGCCGCCATGGGTGAGGCCGCGGTGGAAGCCGACCGTGACGCCGAGACATGTGACCGTGTAGAAGACCACCGCGACGACGATGTCGACGGGGTGGATGAGCCTGCCCCACAGCAGCCAGCCGGCCAGGCCGAGCACCACGAACGGCAGGACGACGATCGCCGCGGTCACGCTGACGTACATCCGCGCACCCCTGTCGCGGGGCGGCGCCGGAACATCGTCGGGGAAGGGGACGTGCCCGTCGTACACGAATTGCTGTTCGTGTTCCTGACCCGGGTCCTGTTCCTGGACAGGCTGGGCCGTGTTCGACGTGGTGGAACTGAGCGACATCGGAACTCCTTGACCTCGGTGCGAGTGGTGCGGCCGGGGTCACGGGCTGCTCCGGTGAAACGACAGGTGATGTGCGGCGGCCGGGTGGCTGAGGGCTGGGCCGTCGTCACAGGCGAAGAGCCGGCGGAGCCACGCCGGTCGGGGAGGGGAAGGGAAGGGCTTCGGTGGTCGCAGGGCGGAAGCTGCCCCGAGCGCGAAGCACCCCGGGTGGTCGATGCGGGAGAACCGCGAGGCCGACACCGGCCTGAGCACCGGCAGACGAACGGTCCTCGCGACTCAACCGTACTCCTGGGTGCCCGAAGGGAGCCGGGCCTCGGCGGTCGATGGCCGGCGGCCCGACGTCAGGCGGCTTCTTCCAGCACGTCCTCGGGGCTCCTGGGCCTGCCCGGGCTTCGGCGCACCGCCGTCCGTCCGGAGGCCATCACCAGCGCCGTGCCCAGTGCCAGGCCGAGCGCGGGCAGGACGGGGAACCGGCCGTCGTACGCGAACCCCCGCACGGCGAAGCGGGTCAGCGCGGCGATGCTCGCCGCCAGGCCGAGCCACAGCGGCCAGGGGCGGTGTGGGCCGGCGTCCGGCCTGGTCCGCTCGTACAGGAGTGTCAGCCCGCGCTCCAGCGGCCGCAGTGCCGTCACCACACCGGCCAGGATCACGCCGAGCACCAGCAGCCATGGCACCCGCAGCCCCCACCAGGCCACCGAGCCGAACTCGGGCCGGGGTGCGAGCCCCGTCAGGTAGAAGGCGGCGGCCGCGACCAGCACCGGCAGCATGTGCCACAGGTACAGCGTCATGCTGGCGCCGCCCACGGGCCGCACCGACCGCCAGACCCGCTCGCGGGCAAGGAGCCGGCGCAGGGCCGGTGCGGCGAGCAGGCACAGCCCGGCCTGGGCCACCACCCACGCCAGCATCGCGGCCGACGGCGGATTGGTGTTGCTGGGGGTCTGCCCCGTCACCAGGATGAGGCTGACCGGGAACGGCCCGAGCGTGATCAGCGCGGCGAAGGCAAGCCCACCGCCCGCCGCCATCACGACCGACGTGCGCCCGCGCCCCGCCGTCAGCAGGCCGTCCCGCCAGCAGAAGCCCAGCTGGTAGGCGACACCCCACACGAGCACGTAGTTGAGGAGTCCGACGTACGGCGTGTGGGCCTTCACGACCAGTACGTCGGCCACCAGCGCGACCACGCCCAGCGCCACGGGAACGGCGAGCCCCCGGCGGCGGTGTGCCGCGTGCAGCGCCGGGGTCAGGGCGCTGAGCAGCAGATACACCGGAAGGAACCAGAACTGCATCGCCATCGCCCAGCCCACCAGCGCGAGGGTGTCCCGGTCCACGCCCACCGCCGAGCAGATCCCGACGGCCGACAGCACCAACGCGCTGTAGGCGGCCGTCGGAAGCAGCAGCCGCAGCGCCCGTCCTCCCACCCACCCGGAGGCCGTCCCGCCCGCCGCCCGGGTCCGCGCCCAGGAGCCGCCCGCCGCATGGCCCCCGGCCAGGAAGAACAGCGGCATGACCTGGAACCCGAGGGTCAGCCACTGGGTCCAGGGAATCGTCGCCAGCAGCTCCGGGGCGGCGATCTCCCCGCCGGGCTCCCGGACCAGCGCGGTGATCAGCCAGTGGCCGAGCACCACCAGCACGATCGCCCACGCGCGCAGGAAGTCGACGTAGCGGTCTCTGCTCATACGTCGTGATGTTGCCGCAGTGCCGACGGGGACCGCGGCGGGAAGCCCGGGCCGCAACCGATTCGTGCCCGGTACGACATGATCCGCGCACCGCGGTGGCACGGAGAAGGAGCGCGAACCTCGGCCACGCGCTGCTCAGCAAGGCCCCGAACGGTGGTGCCTACGGCGTGGGCCCGCTCAGGCTCCACCTGGAGAACGACCACGGAAGCTCCGGCCGGAGCTACTCCCCCGACCACTTCCGCAGCAGCGCCTCGCGTTCCTCGCGGCGCGGGGTGCTGTCGTCGGCCTGCTCGCGCCGCCAGGAGAGGAGGTCGCCGACGGACGCGCCGCCGTCGGCGAGGCGGTCGAGCACGATGCCCGAGAGTTCGCGCTCGACCTGGAGGTAGATCCCACCGGAGACAGCCGGGAGAGCGCTCACCGCGACGGTGTCGTCGGCCGCCTCCACGTGCACGGTGAAGGCGGGCGGGAACTCGCCGTCGCCGGTCACCAGCACGACCAGCGAGTCGATGGCCATGGAGACGAGCCGCCGGCCCGCGGACCGTACGACGAGGTCGCTGACCGCGATCCCCTGCACCTCGTCCCATCTCCAGAACGCGCCGTTGCCCTCTCCCAGAGTCTCGACCCCGCCCTCCGTCAGCCGCACCCCGGACGCCGTCCCGACGGGCTCGGCTCCCACGTACACGGCGTCCTCGGTGATCCAGAACAGGCCGACCATGGCCAAGGGGTGCCTCCAGCGGTTGCGCGGTGCCTGGTGAGTGAACAGCCGTACGCCGCCCACGTGTTGGCCTGTCAGACGGGAGAGGCGGCCGTGCGGTTCAGCCGCGCCGGCACATCGCCGGGAATGCGACGGTCGCGGCGCTCCCGACCCCGGCTCGAACCTGTTCACCGGAAACTCCCTCCTCATCTGTCACAGGCATGCCATACGCTGCTGACAGCAGCCGCGCCCCGGCGTCACCGCATTTCGGCGGTCAGGTCCGGGTGTTGCGCGGCGTTCTCAACTCCCGGCCATCCACCGGGTTTTCTTGTGGGGGTACATCACTGTGCGCAGGCGCAGCATTTCGACCGCGACGGCGCTCGCGGTTCTCTTCAGTTCGGCGGCGCTGAGCGTCGCCACGACCGGCGCGGCCTCGGCGGCCGTCCCGGTCACCACCTCCTCGCCCGGCGCGCTGGTCGCCGACGGCCCCCTCCAGCGGGTCTTCGTCGCCGACAGCACCTACGGCAGGATCCACGCCGCCAACTATTCCGGCACCCTTCTGGACACCGTCAGCGGCCTCGGTACGGTCGCCGGCCTGACGGTGTCCGACGACGGCGCCACCCTCTACGCGGCCCTGCCCAACAGCCACGAGATCGTGGCGATCGACGCGGCCACCCTCGACATCGAGACCCGCTACACCGTCCCCACCGACACCGGCCCCCGCTCGCTCGCCTTCGCCGACGGCAAGGTGTGGTTCACGTACGGCGACCAGTGGGACGGCGACCTGGGCTCGGTCGACCCGGCGGTGGACCCGGCCGGAGAGACCGACCCGGTGACGATGACGCAGTTCCCGACCGAGGGAACCTCGTCCGGGATCTGGGGCCAGGCGCTGCTGGACACCGACCCGGGCCGGCCGGGCGTGCTGGCCATCGGCGAGACCGGCATCTCCACGGACTCGATGGCCGTCGTCGACGTTTCGGACGGCACGGCGCGGCTCACCGCCTGGTACAACGGCGACTACACGCTGAACGACGGCATCGGGGACATCGACCTCGTCGCCGGCGCCGACGAGGTGCTGGTCAACGGCGCTGTCCGGGACGCCTACGCGGACGGGAAGTTCACCGAGTCCGGTTCCTACCCGTCCGGGCAGGAGGCCGATGTCGCGGCGAACGGCCTGGTCGCCCAGGTCAACGGCACCAAGGTGGCGGTCTACCGGCCGAACGCCACCCAGCCGGTCCGCACCTACAGCACCGGCACGCAGGTCGCGTCCACGGTGACGTGGTCGCCGGACTCCTCGCGGATCTTCGCCCTGGTGTTGGGCAGCAACGGCTACACGGTCAAGATCCTGACCCAGCCGACGATGAACAACCCCACCCTCACGGTGAGCGCCCCCGCGACAGCCACCCGCGCCAAGAAGCTCACCGTCACCGGCAAGCTCTCGGCGACCGTGCCGCTCCCGGCCGGCGCCAAGCTGGCCGTCACCCGCACCGACCTGGACAGCCCCAACGGCAAGGCGCTGCCCGCCGTCACGGTGAAGTCGAACGGCACGTACAGCTTCAATGACACCCCGCCGGCCGGCGGCACGGTCACCTACAAGGTGACCTACGCGGGCGACGCCGAGCACATCACGGCCACGGCGTCCGACAAGGTCACGGTCTCCCGTGCGAAGCCGGCGCTGAGCCTGAACAAGAACGGCAAGGTCTACAACTACGGCACCGACGTCGCCTTCACCGCGCACCTCGGCTCGACGTACAAGAACCGCACGGTCGAGATCTGGGCGAACCCCTTCGGCAGCGACAAGCCCAAGAAGCTGCTGAAGACCGGGAAGGTCAACTCCAAGGGCGACATCGGTGCCTGGGTCGACATGACGCGGGACACGGAGATCACCGCGGTCTTCAAGGGCGACGCGCGTTACGCGCCCAGGACCGTGAAGGTGACGGCGTTCGCCCGGGTCAAGATCTCGACCTCCGTCTCCAAGCACTACAAGACGGCCAAGATCGGCTCGACGTCGTACTACTGGTTCCACAAGAACACCGACCCGGTGCTGACGACGACCATGTCGTACTACCCGGGCCGCAAGCAGCGCCTCGAACTCGAGGTCTACTACCAGGGCTCCTGGTACAAGTCCGGCTCGGAGTACTTCGCCCTCGCCACGAACGGCAAGTCGGCGGTCAGCCTCGGAGCGCCCGGCGAGTCCGGCATCCGGGCGCGGATGCGGTCGGCGTACATCAACGGCTCGTCCGGCGACACCGTGAACTCGACGACATACGGCTCCTGGAAGTACCTGTACTTCTCCAACTAGCCCGCCCCGCAAGGGTTCTTGACGGCCCGGTTCCGGTCACGTGCGCGTGGCCGGGGCCGGGCCGACCAGTTCCGACAGCACGTCCTCCATCGTGACGAAGCCGAGTACCGCGCCCTTCTCGCCGGTGACGGCGGCCAGGTGGCTGCCCATGGCGCGCAGGGCGGTGAGGGTGTCGTCGAGCGGGGTGTCGATACGGACCCGGGTGACGGGGTGCAGGGTGGCGGGCGGGAAGGGGCGGTCGCGGTCGACGGCGCCCAGGGTGTCCTTGATGTGCAGATAGCCGAGCAGGGTGCCGTCCTCGCCGGTGACCGGAAAGCGCGAGAAGCCCGCCTCGGCGGCCGCCCGTTCCAGCCGCGCCGGGGTCACCGTGTGGTCGACCGTGCGCATCTTCGGCACCGGCACGAGGATCTCGCCGACCGGGCGGGTGCCCAGTTCCAGCGCGTCGCGCAGCCGCTCGCCGTCGGCGGCCGTGAGCAGTCCGGCCGCCCTGGAGTCGACGACCATACGGGCGAGCTGGTCGTCGGTGAACACCGACTCCACCTCGTCCCTCGGCTCCACCCGCAACAGCTTCAGCAGCACGTTGGCGAAGGCGTTGATCCCGAAGACCACCGGCTTCAGGGCCCGGGTGAGGGCCACCAGGGGCGGGCCGAGGTAAAGCGCCGTGGTCACGGGGGCGGCGAGCGCGATGTTCTTCGGGACCATCTCGCCGATCAGCATGTGCAGATACGTCGCCACGGTCAGCGCGAGGACGAAGGCGATCGGGTGCACCAGGCCGTGCGGGATGTGCGCCGTCTTGAAGGCCGGCTCCAGCAGATGCGCGATCGCGGGCTCGGCGACCGCACCGAGCACCAGCGAGGAGACGGTGATGCCGAGCTGGGCGGTGGCCATCATCGCGGAGATGTGCCGCAGCCCCCACAGGGTCATCCTGGCCCGCTTGTCGCCCTCCTGGGCGCGGGGTTCGATCTGGCTGCGGCGCACCGAGATCAGCGCGAACTCCGCCCCGACGAAGAACGCGTTGGTCAGCAGGGTCAGGGCGCCGATGGCGAGCTGGACGACGGTCATCGGGCTTCCTCCGTGATCCGCCGCGCTGCCGCCGCCGGTTCGGTGATGCGGACCCGGTCGGCCCGATGGTGCTCGACGTCCAGCACGGTCAGCCGCCAGCCGTCGAGGTCGACGGTGTCTCCCTCGGCGGGGATACGGGCCAGGCGGGTGGCGATGAGTCCGGCGACGGTCTCGTACGGCCCCTCGGGCGCGGTCAGCCCCATGCCGGTCAGCTCGTCGATCCGTACGCTGCCGTCCGCCTCCCACACCGCGCGGCCGTCCTCGGTGGCGGTGGCGGGCAGCAGGTCGGGGGCCTCGATCGGGTCGTGCTCGTCGCGGACCTCGCCCACGACCTCCTCGACGATGTCCTCCACCGTCGCCACGCCCGCCGTGCCGCCGTACTCGTCGATGACGACGGCCATGGTGCGACTCTCGCGCAGCCGCTCAAGCAGCCGGTCGGCGGGCAGGCTGTCGGGTACCAGGAGCGCGGCGGTGGCCAGCGCGGTGACCGGCGTGACGGCCCGCTCGGCGGGCTCCAGGGCCAGGACGTCGCGGATGTGGACGGTGCCGACGACCTCGTCGAGGCTGTCGGCGTAGACGGGGAAGCGGGACAGTCCGGTGGCGTGGGTGAGGTTGGCCGCGTCGGCGGCCGTGGCGCGCGCCTCCAGCGCCCGCACGTCCACCCGCGGGGTCATCACGTTCTCCGCGTTCAGCTCGCTCAGGTGCAGGGTGCGGACGAAGAGTTCCGCGGAGTCCGCCTCCAGCGCGCCCTCGGCGGCCGAGTGCTGGGCGAGCGCGACCAGTTCCTCGGGTCCCCGGGCGGTGGCCAGTTCCTCGGCGGGTTCGAGGCCGATTCGGCGTACGAAACGGTTCGCCGTGTTGTTGAGGTGGTGGATGAACGGCCCGAACGCGGCCGTGAACCCCCGCTGCGGACCCGCGACCGCCTTCGCGACGGCCAGCGGACGCGAGATCGCCCAGTTCTTCGGCACCAGCTCGCCCACCACCATCAGCACGACGGTGGAGATGACCACGCCGAGCAGGGTCGCGACGGTTGCGGCCGCGCCACCGAGGCCGACCGCCTCCAGCGGACCGCGCAGCAGCGTGGCGAACGACGGCTCGGCGAGCATGCCGATCACCAGCGAGGTGACGGTGATGCCGAGCTGTGCGCCGGACAGCTGGAGGGTCAGCCGGCGTACCGCCTTCAGCGCGCTGTCCGCGCCGCGCTCACCCGCCTCGGCGGCGCGCTCCAGATCACCGCGCTCGACGGTGGTGAGGGAGAACTCGGCCGCCACGAACAGCGCGCAGGCGAGCGTGAGCAGCAGGGCGAGGAGCAACAGCAGGATCTCGGTCACCGTGCCACCCCCGATCCCCTGCGCATGCCGGGCGGGCGGGATGTGGCACGGCTGGTACTGGGAGGTTCACCCATCGCGGAACCGTCGCTCCTCGGTCGTACTCGTGGTCGTAGGTCGCGTCCAGTGTAAAGGGATCGCAAAGTTGCCCGGCACCCCGCCTCCGTCGCCGGCCCACACCCCGACAGAAACGTTGGGGCCCGAGGGAGGCAATATCTGTGACAGCAAAGTGAGAATTTGCCGCGAGGCACGATGAGGGTTTTTCCGTCGACCGGCGGAACAGATTTACCTATCACACATCGCCGGTCGCAGCGTGCTACTGTTGATCTCAGTTGCAGTTGTGGTCCCCAGAAAATCCTGAGGGTAATCATCACGGCGACACGGAGTGCGCACAGTGTGCAGTCCGAGCACCGCCCCGAAGGAGATTTCAACATGGCTGCTGGTACCGTGAAGTGGTTCAACGCGGAAAAGGGCTTCGGCTTCATCGAGCAGGACGGCGGCGGCGCCGACGTCTTCGCCCACTACTCGAACATTGCCGCCCAGGGCTTCCGCGAGCTCCAGGAAGGCCAGAAGGTCACCTTCGACATCGCGCAGGGCCAGAAGGGCCCGACGGCCGAGAACATCGTTCCCGCCTGACGCTGACGCTTACTTCGCAGCTGGGGCCCGCACCTTGGGGTGCGGGCCCCAGCTCGCTGCGTTCCCGTACACGGACCCGCTCCGGATGCCATCCGGACACCATGACGGACAGGCACCGGATATCAATCCGCCTGCCAGACCCGCTGTCGAACCGGATTGATATCCGTCGGATCCGCGGGATTCACGAGTTCAGTTGGACCCGCCCGCACGCAATACCCGGTCCCACCACCAGGATCGCGCCATTCAATTCGGTGCCGTATCCGGTGAGTACTTACTGCCGACCGATTTCGGTCTCGCATTGTCTTCGGCTCGTTCTTGCGATTCTCTGCGCTGCTCATTCGCTGCGGGAATTCCTTGATACGTGCCATATCAAGGAAGGTTCCGCATTGAATCGCGACCGCACACGTACCCGCACAAATGATCGCTTCGCGCGCACCCGCTCCGGTGGCTCCGGCTCCGGGGGATACGGCTCCGGCGGCTCCGGCTCCGGGGGATACGGCTCCGGCGGCTCCGGCTCCGGAAGGAGCGGCGGCGGCCGCTCCGGTGCTCCGAGCCGCGGCGGAAGCTACGGACGCCGGCCGGCCGCGCTGCAGGGCGAGTTCGCACTGCCGAAGACGATCACACCCGGTCTCCCCGCCGTCGAGGCGTTCGCCGATCTCGACATGCCGGCGCCGCTGCTGGCCGCGCTCGGAAACGAAGGCGTGAGCGTGCCCTTCCCGATCCAGGCGGCGACCCTGCCGAACTCCCTCGCGGGTCGTGACGTACTCGGCCGTGGCCGCACCGGTTCGGGCAAGACCCTCGCCTTCGGGCTGGCGCTGCTCGCCCGTACGGCCGGTCAGCGTGCCGAGCCGCGGCAGCCGCTGGCTCTCGTCCTCGTCCCCACCCGCGAGCTCGCCCAGCAGGTCACCGACGCACTCACCCCGTACGCCCGTGCCGTACGGCTGCGGCTGACCACGGTGGTGGGCGGGATGTCGCTCGGCAGGCAGGCCGGTGCGCTGCGCGCCGGGGCCGAGGTCGTCGTCGCCACGCCGGGCCGGCTCAAGGACCTCATCGACCGTGGCGACTGCCGGCTGAACCAGGTCGCCATCACCGTCCTCGACGAGGCCGACCAGATGGCTGACATGGGCTTCATGCCCCAGGTCACCGCACTGCTCGACCAGGTGCGTCCCGAGGGCCAGCGGATGCTCTTCTCGGCCACCCTGGACCGGAACGTCGACCTGCTGGTCCGGCGTTACCTGACCGACCCGGTGGTCCACTCCGTCGACCCGTCAGCGGGCGCGGTCACCACCATGGAGCACCACGTCCTGCACGTGCACGGCGCGGACAAGAACCGGACGACCACCGAGATCGCGGCGCGCGAGGGCCGGGTGCTGATGTTCCTGGACACCAAGCACGCGGTGGACCGGCTGACCGAGCACCTGCTGAGCAGCGGCGTCCGTGCCGCCGCCCTGCACGGCGGCAAGTCCCAGCCGCAGCGCACGCGGACCCTGGACCAGTTCAAGACCGGGCATGTGACGGTGCTGGTGGCGACGAACGTCGCGGCGCGCGGCATCCATGTCGACAACCTCGACCTCGTCGTCAACGTGGATCCGCCGACCGACCCCAAGGATTACCTGCACCGCGGTGGTCGTACGGCCCGTGCCGGCGAGTCCGGCAGCGTCGTCACGCTGGTGACGCCCAACCAGCGCCGCGAGATGACCCGGCTGATGGCCGCCGCCGGCATCACCCCGCAGAACACGCAAGTGCGTTCGGGTGAGGCGGAGTTGAACCGCATCACGGGCGCCCAGGCCCCCTCGGGCATCCCGGTCGTCATCAAGGCGCCGGTCGTGGAGCGGAGCCGACGCGGCGGTTCCTCCTCGTCGTCCTCGTCCTCCCGTGGTCGTCGCGGCCGCACCGGGCAGCGGCGGCCCGCCGCCAACCCGGCGGCCTAGCGGCGCCGGTGGACCGTTCCACCCACCCCGGCCCTGGCCCCGGTCAGCAGCTCGTCCCCTTCCTCCCCCTCCCATGTGAGGCATCATGCGCTGTGTCATCGCCCGCTTCCCGTTCGACCTCACCAAGAGCGGGGTTCTGGAAACGATGAAGGGTGTCAAGCCCGAGCCGATCACGGGTGAGTCCGTGATCATCGGCCGCTGCCACTACCCCGCCAAGCAGGTCGGCGAGGTCATCACCCGGCAGGACCGCCGCGACTTCACCAGCGGCGAGGTCACCCGGGCCATGGCCCGCCTCGGCTTCACCTGCCGCGGCGGCCAGGAGGCGGTCGCACCCGCCGCACCCGCCCCGCGCCCCCTGACCCCGCTCCAGAACGCGTCGGCGCTGCTCGGCAGCCCGGCTCCGCTGGAAGTCTGAGGACGGGCGGGAGCGGAACCCACGCCCCGCCACACGCCACACCAGTTCAGCGAGCTGTACGTACAGCTCGTACAGCATTGAGGGCCCTGCCGACGCGCGTCGGCAGGGCCCTCTTCGCGTTCCACCGGGTTGTCCACGGATCCCCGACGAGTTCCCCACCGCTTCCCACCGGTCGGAGGAGCAGAATATTGACCTTCCCTGCGCGCCGAAATCTACTCTGGCAAGAGTAGACATTGGCTGGCGCCGTGGCTAAGGTTTCTCTCGTAGCCGCGGTCGAGCGAGACCCGGCAGACACGAACGGACAGACCGAACCAGAGGAAGGACGGAGGAGCAGACGCCATCTGGATCGCCCGGGCCGCGATGTATCCGGCCCGGGTACCGCAAGACCCCTGGATTGGAAGGTGGTCCCCGGTCACGCATCCGCGATCCCCGCAGTCCCGTCCTTGTCTCAGACCGGGCAGCGGAAACAGAAGGTCGGCGCAACGCTAAGGCCGACCGATGGTGTTGAATTTCCTTCGGGGCCCTGGTGCCGTACGGCACCAGGGCCCCTCGACGCGTTGCACATCGAGGTGAAATGACTGCAGACACTCCGCTCAGTGGCCATCTGGACGACGACGACTACCCCGCCTACACGATGGGCCGGGCCGCCGAGATGCTCGGCACCACGCCCGGTTTCCTCCGGGCCATCGGCGAGGCCCGCCTGATCACTCCGCTCCGCTCGGAGGGCGGGCACCGGCGGTACTCCCGCTACCAGCTGCGGATCGCCGCCCGCGCCCGCGAGCTGGTCGACAAGGGAACCCCGGTCGAGGCCGCCTGCCGCATCGTCATCCTCGAGGACCAGCTCGAGGAGGCTCAGCGCATCAACGCCGAGTACCGCCGCGCCGCGAAGGAAACGACTGACACTTCCAGCTGACCGAGCGCCTGGACACGGGCCGTGCCCGAGACGGATCGCCGGAGACGGATCGTCTGAGACGCATTGCCGGAGACGGATTGCCGGAGACTGATCAGCTGTCGAGGTCGTCCGCGTAGTGCCGGAACCCGTGCCGTTCCCGGTGGATGCCCCACAGGGTGTCGGCGAGCGCCGAGGGGTCCTTTCTGTCGTGGCCCTGGATGATCGCGCCGGGGATGACGAGCTGCGCGACGTGAATTCCGTCGGCGGCGAGCCTGTCGTGCAGCAGGTGGCCGTACGCGCTCTCGGCGGCGAAGGCGATGGAGGTGCCGGCCCTGTCGGGGTGGGGAACGACGGCGGTACCCCCGTTCACGAAGAGGATGGTGCCGCGCCCCAACGACCGCATCGAGGGCAGCGCCTCACGGACGGCGGTGGCGGCCCCGTACAGGGAGAACTCGATCGGGCCCACCAGATCGGCGGCGGCGGTTTCCAGCACCGGCCGCATGAAGTCCCGATGCGGGATCGGGCTGTACTGCAGGACCTCGATCGGGCCCAGCGTCGCGGCCGCGGCGGCCAGCGCCGCTTCGAGGGCTTCCGGATCGCGTACGTCGGCGGCGAAGCCGCGCGCTGTGACGCCGGCGTCGGCCAGGCCTGCGGCGAGGGCCTCGGCGCGTTCACGGCTGCGCGAGATGAGGGCGACGTCATGGCCCTCCCGGCCGAACCGCCGTGCGACGGCGGCGCCCAGTCCGGGTCCCGCTCCGATGATGGCGATGGTGGTCATGAGGGGGGCTTCCTTGGGGGACGAGGCGGCGGGGCGGCGGGGCGGCCAGGGGCACCTGCACAGGGGCCCTCAACGAGCATCCCGACTGCGGGCCCGGCGCGCATCCCGGCAGGGCCGCTCCCCCGTACTCGTCCGGGGCCGCGCCCGGCTCAGCGCGTGCTGCTGCGCGGGGCGGTGTACACCTCGTCGCTGACCTTCTCCAGCCACTCGGTCTCGGGGGTGCCGTCGCCGAGGCCCTCCCACAGCGCGAGGTGCTCCATGAAGCGGTCCGGAGCGGCGCCGTGCCAGTGCTCCTGCCCGGCCGGGGTGTGGATGGTGTCGCCGGGGTGGGCCTCGATGACCGTGCCGTCGCGCGTGCCGATCAGCGCGGTCCCGGAGACGATGTGCAGGGTCTGGCCGACGGCGTGCGCGTGCCAGGCGGTGCGGGCGCAGGGGGAGAAGCGCACCATGTTGGCGCGCATCCGGGAGGGTTCCTGGCCCGCGTAGATGACGTCGAACCAGACATCGCCGGTGAACCAGTCCGCCGGGGCCTTGACGGTGGGCTGCTGCTTGAGGATCTCCATGGACATCTCCTGACCGCTCGCTTCGTCTCATCGAGACTATGACCCACGACGCACGCCCGAACGAACCGAGGACCGTCCATGATTCTTTGGACGGGGTCGGAAGCAGGGGCGAAATCACAGTCGACGGAGCGCAGATGACAACAGCAGACGATGTCGAGGTGAAGCCGGTCGCGGGACTGATCGGCGCGGAGATCACGGGCGTCGATCTGGCGGCCGGGCCGCTGGACGACGCGGTGGTCGCCGTGATCCGGGCGGCGGTGCTGCGCTGGAAGGTGGTGTTCTTCCGGGACCAGCCGCTGGACCACGCGGCGCACATCGCGTTCGCGCGGCGGTTCGGTGAGCCGGTGACGCCGGGCAAGCGCGGGAGCGCGTCGCCGGAGGGGTTTCCCCAGGTGGAGACGACGGCCGACCGGCTGGAGCTGGGCGGACGGTACGGCATGGACCAGGCCGAGTGGCTGGAGCGGCGCCGGCACACCCTGCTGAGGGGCTGGCACTGCGACCACGGCGCCCGGATCGACCCGCCGGCCGCGACCATCCTGCGCGCCGAGACCGTACCCCCGTACGGCGGTGACACCACGTGGTCCAACCTGGCGGCCGCGTACGCGGGACTGTCGGAGCCGGTGCGGGACTTCGTGGACGGGCTGCGCGCCGAGCACCGGCTCGGCGTCGGGTATCAGCCGCGGCCGGGCGACGACGCGTACGCACGTCATCTGCTGGACCGGCAGGTCGCCTCCGGCCATCCCCTGGTCCGGGTGCACCCGGAGACGGGCGAGCGGGTGCTGTTCGTCAACGGCTACTACGTGGAGCAGATCCAGGGCGTGTCCCGCGCGGAGAGCCGGCTGCTCCTGGAGATGCTGCTCGAACAGGCGACCAGGCCCGAGTACACGGTCCGTTTCCGGTGGGAGCCGGGCAGCGTGGCCTTCTGGGACAACCGCGCCACCATCCACCTGGCCCCGAACGACCTGGCCCATCTCGACTTCCCGCGCGTGATGCACCGCGTCATGCTCACCGGTGACATCCCGGTCGGCGTGGACGGCAGGCCCTCCGAACCGATCGTGGGGACCGAGCCCGGCCGCTGGTGACCTGGGTGACCTCAGGCGGCGGGCAGTGCGGACAGCCAGTCGATGAGGAGCCGGTTGGTCTCGTCGGGGCGTTCCTGCTGGAGCCAGTGGCCGCAGCCGTCGAGGATGTCGGAGGAGAACAGGCCGGGCAGGGTGGTGGAGTAGGCCTTGATCGCGTCGGCCCGCCAGGTGGTCGAGGCGTCCAGGCCACCGCCGATGAACAGGGAGGGCTGGGTGATCGGGGCGCCGTCGAAGTCGGCGAGGTCCTCCCAGTCACGGTCCATGTTCCGGTAGCGGTGCAGCGCTCCGCTGAAACCGGTTCGCTCGAACTCCCCGGCGTAGAAGTCGAGATCGTCCTCACCGAGCCAGCCGGGCAGCCGTCCGTCGACGGGAAACCGGTCGCGCAGTTCCCCGCCCGGGCCGACGAAGTGCAGGTCGGGCGCGCCGGGTTCGGGCATGGTGTCGGCGGACAGACCGGCGTAGAAACGCGCGAGCCAGCCGCGTACGTCGGGCTCGATCTCGGCCTCGGCGCGACCGGGCCGCTGGAAGTAGGAGACGTAGAACTCCTCGTCCCCGCCGCCCATCCCCGCGAAGATCTCCGTGGGCCGGGGGCCGCCACGCGGCGCGTACGGGACGCTCAACAGCCCCACCGCGCGGAAGACGTCCGGCCTGATCAGGGCGGAGTTGGCGGCGATCGGCGACCCCCAGTCGTGGCCGACGATCACCGCGGACCGCTCGCCGAGGGCGTGCACCACCGCCGCGTTGTCCGCCACCAGTTCGCGCATGCGGTACGCCTCCGTGGCGGCGGGCCTGGAGGAGCGGCCGTAGCCCCGGACGTCGATGGCGACCGCCCGGTACCCGGCCGCCGCGAGCGCCGGGAGCTGGTGGCGCCAGGAGTACCAGGACTCCGGGAAGCCGTGCACGAGCAGCACCAGCGGGCCCGTGCCCTGCTCCACCAGGTGGATCCGGCCCGCGGGGGCGGGAACCAGCCGGTGCGTTACGTCCATGACCGGGTGCGGCATCAGTCCTCCAGAGGTTTCGGTCTGCGATTCGATCATGCGGATGATGACAGGCCCGCGGCGAGTGATGTTGCCGTTTCGGCAACACGGATCGTTCAGCTCGGCCAGCCGTCGGTGAGCGCGGCAGCCGTCAGGGGGTCGGCGTCGCGGGCCGGCGTCGGGGGCCGGCGTCCGCAGCTCGGCATCCGTGGGCCGGCGTCCACAGCCCGGCGTCCGCGGGTCGGCATAAGCAGCCCGGCATCCGCGGGCGGGCGTCCACAGCCCGGCATCCTCGGGTCGGCGTCCGCCGGCCGCCTCGCGTGCAGCTTCCGCCTCCGAACCATCGGTATCCGGCCAGGAGATGGCTCTTCGGACGTGCACTCGACCCATACCGAAGCGAGGAACCGCGGTCGAACAGGTCAAGGACGTACTGGCGGAGCGCTGGAAGACCTCGGTGGACGACGCCTTCGCCGGGAGACGCGAGCGCCCGGCGGCGAGGGCGCGCGCACTCGGCGGGGAGCCCTCAACGGAGCGTGCGGAAGCCCGCCTTGACCTTGTCGAAGACCGGTCGGAAAGTGTCCCACTGCTTGTCGGGCGCCGAGAGATAGATGTCGTACTCCCTGTCGCCCTCCCGCCCGAAGCCGAAGTCGATGGCACGGAACGCCCGGACCCGTCCCTCGAAGGTGAACTCCCATACGGCCGCGGGCTGTCCCTGGAAGGTGGTGCGCTGCATCCGCAGTTTCCGGTACGTGGGGTAGTTGACCTTGGTGTTCGCCTCGATGTTCGTGAAGTGCGACACGGGGTTGGGGCCCGCGGGGTCCACGATGTCGATCGTGAGACCGGCGAGGCCTGAAGGGTCGGCGTAGTTGACCTCTTCGCTCGTCGCCTTGCCGCGCTTCCAGCTGTCCGGGACGGGAAAGGCGATGCCCAGCGTCTTCTCCGTGACCAGGTGGAAGTCCGCGGGGACGGGGGGAGGGGTGGACGCGGTCGCCGTGCCGGTGCCCTGGGCGGTGCCGCCCGCACCGCCGTCCTCGTCGTGGCGCGTCACGACGTAGAACCCTCCCGCCACGACGACGGCGGCCACCGTCACGGCCACCGCGCTCCAGCCCAACGCACGCCGTTTCCTCCCCGCAGGCGCCGGGGCCGGGATCGGCGCCGGTGAAGGCTCCCGCCGGGTGGGCGCGGGCAGCGCCTGAGCCGGTGCCTGCGCACCGGCCGTGAACGGCGTCGGCGCCACCACCGGCACCGCCCCCAGCGCCCGTTCCGTCGCCTCCGCGGACGGCCGTGCGTCCGGGTCCTTGGCCAGCAGCGCTTCGATGAGGGGTTCCAGCGGTCCGGCCAGCTTCATGGGCTCAAGGGGGTTGGCGACGACGGCGTACGCCGTCTCCACCGCCGTGTCCTTACGGAACGGCGGCCGCCCCTCGACGGCCTGGAACAGGGTCGCTCCCAGCGCCCAGAGGTCGGCGGCGGGCCCCGGCTTCTGGCCCCGCATCCGCTCGGGCGCGATGTAGTCGATCGACCCGATGATCTCGCCGGTCCTCGTCAGCGTCGAGGTGCCGCTCGCCAGGGCGATACCGAAGTCGGTGAGGACGACACGGCCGCCGGCGCCCAGGAGTACGTTGCCGGGCTTGACGTCACGGTGCAGGACCCCGGCCGCGTGGGCGGCCCGCAGCGCGGCGACCATGCCGAGCCCGATCCGGGCGGCCTCGCCGGGCGGGACGGTCCCGCCGCCCTTGAGCAGCGCGCCGAGAGTCGTCGAGGGCACGTACTCCATGACGATGCAGGGCAGCCCCTCGTCGTCGACGACGTCATGGACGACGACCACGTTCGGGTGGGCGATACGGGCGGCGCTGCGCGCCTCACGACGGGTGCGTTCGTAGAGCGTGGCGAGCTCGTCGTCGGTGAGGTGCCGCTGGACATGCAGCCGCTTCAGCGCGACGTCCCGGCTGAGAACCTCGTCCTGGGCCCGCCACACGGTGCCCATACCCCCGCGCCCGATCTGCTCGGCCAACCGGTACCGCCCGGCGATCAGCCGCCCCTCGTCCGACACAACGCGCCCCCGCCGACTCTCTCCGTGCCACCTGCCACGTGCTTTGCGCCACGCGCTTTGTGCTTTGTGCTTTGTGCTTTGTGCGGTGTTCTACGTTCTCTCTGCTTTGTGGTGTTCGATTCGCGTCGTCACCATAACCGGCAAAGGTTGCGGGACCGTCTCGGCAAGTTGCCCGACCGCTCCGCGAGGCGGGCAGCCGGCTCCCCGTATCGTGACGCGTATGCAGTCCTACACAATCGGCCAGGCCGCCCGGCTGCTCGGCGTGAGCCCGGACACCGCCCGGCGGTGGGCGGACGCCGGGCGGGTGGCCACCCACCGGGACGACGGCGGGCGGCGGCTCATCGACGGCCGGGATCTGGCCGCGTTCTCCGTGGAGTTGGCGAAGACCGGCGGCGAGGAGGACGTCTCCTCCTACACCTCCGTCCGGAACGCGTTCGCGGGCATCGTCACCGCCGTCAAACTCGGTGACGTCGCCGCCCAGGTGGAGATCCAGGCCGGGCCGCACCGGCTGGTCTCCCTCCTCACCCGGGAGGCTGTCGAGGAACTGGGCCTGGAGGTCGGCATGGAGGCCACCGCGAGGGTGAAGTCGACCAACGTGCACATCGACCGCACCTAGGGCACGCCCAGGATCCGCCCAGGGCACGCCTCCGTCAGGTCGACGTCAGGTCGTCGTCAGGTCGTCGTCGACGTCGAGTACGAGTGCGCCCCCGTGCCCGCCAGCGCGCCCCCGTCGACGATCAGGTACTCGTCCCGGATCGGGGTGCCGTCGAAGAACGACTCCAGGATCTCCCGGGTGCCCGCCGCGTAACGGGCCTGCGCGGAGAGCGAGGAACCGGAGATGTGCGGGGTCATCCCGTGGTGCGGCATGGTGCGCCAGGGGTGGTCCGCCGGGGCGGGCTGCGGATACCAGACGTCACCCGCGTACCCCGCCAGCTGACCGCTCCGCAGGGCGCGGTCGACCGCGTCCCGGTCCACGATCTTCGCCCTGGCCGTGTTGATCAGATAGGCGCCGCGCTTCATCGCACCGAGCAGCTCGTCCCCGAACAGCCCCTCCGTCTCCGGGTGCAGCGGCGCGTTGATGGTGACGACGTCGCAGTGCGGGGCCATGTCCTGCGAGCTCTCGTGCCAGGTCAGACCCAGCTCCTCCTCGGTCTCGCGCGGCAGCCGGTGGCGGTCGGTGTAGTGCAGCTTCACGTCGAAGGGCGCCAGGCGGCGCAGCACCGCGAGCCCGATCCGCCCGGCGGCGACCGTGCCGACGTGCATGCCTTCGAGGTCGTACGACCGTTCCACGCAGTCGGCGATGTTCCAGCCGCCGTCCAGGACCACCTGGTGCGAGGGGAGGTAGTTCCGTACGAGCGAGAGCGTCATCATCACCACGTGCTCGGCGACGCTGATGCTGTTGCAGTACGTCACCTCGGCGACCGTCACGCCGCGCGCGATGGCCGAGTCGAGGTCGACGTGGTCGGAGCCGATGCCCGCCGTGACCGCCAGCTTCAGGTTCTTGGCGGTGGCGATGCGCTCGGGGGTCAGATAGGCCGGCCAGAACGGCTGCGAGATCACGATGTCCGCGTCGGGCAGCTCACGGTCGAAGACCGAGCCTTCGCCGTCCTTGTCGGAGGTGACGACGAGGGTGTGGCCGCGCTCCTCCAGGAAGCGGCGCAGACCCAGCTCGCCGGTCACGCTGCCGAGCAGGTGGCCGGGGGTGAAGTCGGTCGCCTTCGGGGTCGGCGTGGTCTGGCCGCCCGGGTAGTGGTCGATGACGGGCAGATCGTCCCTGGCGTACGTCTTCGGGTATCCGTCGGTCGGGTCGTCGTACAGAACGCAGAGCACCTTGGCCATGTCGCGGCTCTCCTCAACTCCGTTGTGTGAAGGTGCTCTTCACCATCCTCGGGGTCGAATCCGCAGGTCAAAGCGAACGTTGCTATGCCGAGATAGCCGGCGGCTATCTCACCGCCGACCTCCAGGCGCCGGCTGCGCCACCCGTACCTCCAGACGGCCTCTCCGCCACCGCGGTCCGCCCAGACAGCCGCTCCGCCACCGCCGTACCCCCAGGCAGCCGCTCCCCCACCGCGATCCGTCCAGACAGCCGCTCCGCCTCCGCGGTCCGTCCAGGCAGCCGCTGTCTCACTCCCGTACCTCCAGGTACGTGTGCAGCAGCGTGTCCAGCGCGTCGCGCACGCCCGCCTCCCGCGCCACCTTCAGCAGCGCCTCCGCGAGTACGGACTGCGGATCCCCCTCGGCCACCACGAGCCCCACCCGCGGTCCGTGCGCTGGGCCCTTCAACGGCACCACACGCATCCCTTCCGGTACGCCGAACATGTGCAGCCAGGCGTGCGAGATCACGCTGGACCAGCGGCCGCCCGGCAGATGGGCGTACAGGCCGGCCACGCTGTCGGACTCGATCGCGGGCTCGGCCTTGGCGTCGTCGGCGGCGAAGCACTCGTCGATGATCCGGCGGTTGCGCATCCGCGAGCTCAGCAGGCACAGGGGCAGCGCCGCCGCGTCCGCCCAGCGCGCCGTCGACGCGGTGGCCAGCGGGCCGTCGACGGGAGTGAGGAGCACGTACCGCTCCTCGTACAGCGGAATCCGTCGTACGTGACGCAGCTCGTCGTCGTCCAGATACGTCATCGCCGCGTCCAGCTCGAACTCGGCGAAACCATGGGTGATCTCGGCGGACGACAGCGACTCCAGGCTGACCCTGGCCTGCGGGTGGCGCTCGCAGAACGGGTTGGTGAGGAGAGAGGCGGCGGGCAGCGCGGTCGGGACGACGCCCAGCCGCAGGGTGCCGGTCAGACCGCCGCGCAGCGCCGACAGCTCCTGGCGCAGGGCGTCCCGTTCGGCGAGGATGCGGTGCGCCCAGGCGAGGACGACCTCGCCTTCCGGGGTCAGCCCCTCGTATCGCCTGGCCCGCCGCACGATCGGCACGTCCAGTTCGTGCTCCAGGCGCCGGATCGCGGCCGACAGCGACGGCTGCGACACAAAACAGGCGGCCGCCGCCCGCGCGAAGTGCCGCTCCCTGGCGAGCGCGACCAGGTACTCCAGCTGACGCAGCAGCATCAGTCACCTCCGCTACGACGGTACCCGGCCGACGGTGACCTCGGTACGAACGCACATACCAGGACTACCTGCTGATCACACGGCTCATGCAAAGTGACAGGAGACTTATGGCTCGCATATGCGGAAGTATGATCCGCACATACCTTCCCGAGGGAGTAGTCCTGTGATCACCCGTTCCGTACGCCTCGCCGGAGGCACCGTCGCCGCGCTCCTGGCGCTCAGCGCCTGCTCCGACTCCGACACGTCGTCATCGTCGTCGTCGGACAGCTCGGCCTCCGCCTCCCCTGAGCTCTCCGGGACGGTCACCGTCTTCGCCGCGGCCTCGCTCCAGGAGAGCTTCACGACGCTGGGCAAGGACTTCGAGAAGGCCCACCCCGGTACGAAGGTGACGTTCAGCTTCGGCGGCAGTGACACGCTCGCCGCGAGCATCACCGGGGGTGCCCCGGCCGATGTGTTCGCCTCCGCGAGCCCCAAGACGATGGCGGTCGTGACCGACGCGAAGGACGCGTCCGGCACCCCCGTCACCTTCGCGCGCAACCAGCTGGAGATCGCGACCCTGCCGGGCAACCCCGACAAGATCGCCTCCCTGAAGGACCTCACCAAGTCCGGCCTCAAGGTCGTGCTCTGCGACGAGACCGTCCCGTGCGGCGCCGCCGCGCAGAAGGCGCTGGACGCGAGTGGCCTCAAGCTCACCCCGGTCTCCTACGAGCAGGACGTCAAGAGCGCCCTGACGAAGGTGGAGCTGAAGGAGGCCGACGCCGCCGTCGTCTACAAGACCGATGTGAACGCGGCGGGTGACAAGGTGGAGGGCGTGGACTTCCCCGAGTCGGCCGAGGCCATCAACGACTACCCGATCACCCTGCTCAAGGACGCGCCCAACGCGGCCGCGGCGAAGGCGTTCATCGCGCTGGTCCAGTCCGCCGAGGGCCAGCAGGTGCTGACGACGGCGGGGTTCCTGAAGCCGTGACCGAGCCCGCCCCCGACAGCTCCGACGCCGCGACCGACACCCTGACCGGTGGGCCGCGGCGCCGGCGTGTCCGGGGCGGGATGCGGAGCGGGCCACCGGGCAAGCGCCCCCGAGTGCCCGGCATCCGGGGCCGGGTGCCGCTTCCTCTCCTCCTGCCCGCGCTCGTGGGGCTGGCCTTCCTGCTGCTCCCCCTGGTCGCCCTCCTCGTACGGGCCCCCTGGCGCAGCCTCCCCGACCAGCTGACCAGTACGGCGGTCTGGCAGGCCCTTCAGCTGTCGCTGATCACGGCGACGGCGGCGACCGCGGTGAGCCTCGTCCTCGGCGTGCCGCTCGCCTGGCTGCTGGCCCGCACGGACTTCCCGGGACGCGGCCTCGTACGAGCCCTGGTCACGCTGCCCCTCGTGCTGCCCCCGGTGGTCGGCGGTGTCGCGCTGCTCCTTGCCCTCGGCCGCAACGGTGTCGTCGGGCAGTGGCTGGACTCGGCCTTCGGGATCACGCTGCCGTTCACCACGGCGGGGGTGGTGGTCGCCGAGGCGTTCGTGGCGATGCCGTTCCTGGTCATCAGCGTGGAGGGCACGCTGCGGGCCGCCGATCCGCGCTACGAGGAAGCCGCGACGACCCTCGGCGCCTCCCGCTTCACCGCGTTCCGCCGGGTCACCCTGCCGCTGATCGCGCCCGGCGTCGCGGCGGGTTCCGTACTGGCCTGGGCCCGCGCGCTCGGCGAGTTCGGCGCGACGATCACCTTCGCCGGCAACTTCCCCGGCCGTACGCAGACCATGCCCCTGGCGGTGTACCTCGCCCTCCAGAACGACCCGGCCGCCGCCATCGCGCTGAGCCTGGTGCTGCTCGCCGTATCGATCGCGGTCCTCGCGGGGCTGCGGGACCGCTGGATGACGGGGGTGTCATGACAGCCGACGCACCGATCACGGTACCGACCTACCTGCACAACCACCGGACGACAGGGACGTCATGACGACCGACGCACCGATCACGGTACCGACCAACCCGCACAACCACCGGACGACAGGGACGTCATGACAACCGACGCACCGATCACGGTACCGACCAACCCGCACAACCACCGGACGACAGGGACGTCATGACAACCGACGTATCCCTCGTGTCCGACAAGGGGCTCGACACCCGACTCGTCGTCGACCGCGGCTCCTTCCACCTCGACGTCATGCTCACCGCCGCCCCCGGCGACGTCGTCGCGCTCCTCGGCCCGAACGGCGCCGGCAAGACCACCGCACTACGTGCCCTGGCCGGACTCACGCCGCTCTCGACCGGCGGCCATCTACGCCTGGACGGCAGCGACTTGGACCGTACGCCGCCCGAGTCCCGTCCCGTCGGCGTCGTCTTCCAGGACTATCTGCTCTTCCCGCACCTCACCGCACTCGACAACGTCGCCTTCGGGCCGCGCTGCCAGGGCGTGTCGAAGGCGGAGGCCCGCGCCCAGGCCGCCGACTGGCTGGACCGGATGGGCCTGGCCGACCACGCGGGCGCCAAACCCCGCCGGCTGTCCGGCGGTCAGGCCCAGCGCGTCGCCCTCGCCCGCGCGCTGGCCACCCACCCCCGGCTGCTCCTGCTCGACGAACCGCTCGCCGCACTCGACGCCCGCACCCGCCTGGACGTACGGGCCCAACTCCGGCGCCATCTCGCCGACTTCGAGGCCGTGGCCATACTGGTGACGCACGACCCGCTGGACGCGATGGTGCTCGCGGACCGGCTGGTCGTCATCGAGGACGGCCGCGCGGTCCAGGACGGAACCCCGTCGGACATCGCCCGCCACCCGCGCACCGACTACATCGCCCAGCTCGTCGGTCTCAACCTCTACCGGGGCCGGGCGGACGGCCACACGGTACGGCTGGACGCGGGCCCGGCGATCACGACGACCGAGGACCTCACCGGTCCCGTCTTCGTCGCCTTCCCGCCGAGCGCCGTCACCCTCCACCGCGAACGCCCGACCGGCTCCAGCGCACGCAATCTGTGGAGTTGCGAGGTCGGCGGCCTGGAAACGCACGGTGACCAGATCCGCGCGGATCTCACCGGCGAACTCCCGCTGGCCGCCGACCTCACCACCGTCGCCGCCGCCGAACTCGATCTGCACCCCGGCGCGCCCGTCTGGGCGACCGTGAAGGCAGCGCAGACGCACGCGTATCCGGCGTGAGCGGCCAGGAACATCCCCCTCAAGTCCCGCGATCCGCTAAAAGAGACCCTGTGACACCGACCCCTCTCAATTCCGAGACCCCCGCCCCCGAAACCCCGGCGCTGGCCACCGCGCTGGGCATGCAACGGCACCCGGAAGGCGGCTGGTTCGTCGAAACATGGCGGTCGCCGCAGACCTTCCGCCCCGACGGCTACCCCGGCCCCCGCGCCGCGGCCACCGCGATCCACTTCCTGCTCGCCCCCGGCGACACCTCCGCCTGGCACACGGTCCGTTCCGACGAACTCTGGCTCTGGCACCGCGGCGGCCCGCTGGAACTCCTCCTCGGCGGCGACGCCGACCAGCCGGACCAGGCCCCCGAAGTCATCCGCCTCGGCCCGGACGTGGAGAACGGCGAACGCCTCCAGGCACTCGTCCCCGGCGGCACCTGGCAGTCCGCCCACCCGGCAACCGACCAGGAGGTCCTGGTCAGCTGCATCGTGGCGCCGGGCTTCGACTACGCGGACTTCCGACTCATCGACTCCCGGGACTGAGCACCGCGGGTCTGAACGTTTCTTCGACCCACGAAAGAGTGATCCCAGTCCCTCGGCCGGGCACCCTGCCCAAGATCCCTCCAGGTTCCGGAAACCCGACCACTGGAACCTGTTCACCGAGGACTCTGCCGAGCACTGACGCTCCGGACGAGAAGGGGGCGGGCCGCGAGCTCCGGCGTCATCCTTCGTCACCGGTGTCCGGTAGGCGCCCCGGAGCGCGCAGTGCCGTCTCGATCCGCGCAAGCCAGTGCTCGACGGGACCGAGTGACAGCAAGCCGCTTGCCGCGCCCGCGAGTTCGGCGGTGGCCGGGCGGAGGCGGGCGTGGGTCCGGGCCAGAACCCGGTGGTCGCCGAGGGCCAGCGCGGCGCTGGCCTCCAGGCAGGTCAGGGCCTCGTACAACAGGTCCCGGGGCGGTTCAGGCACGGCATCCAGCGCGACGGCCGCCTCCGCCCGGCGGCCGGCCTCCAGGAGGGCCAGCGGCTCGACCCAGGGGCGGTACGGACCCCAGTCCGCGTGCGGGTCCGCGCCGCTCGGCGGCACCCGGAGGCTCAGCAGGGCCAGGGCGAGGAGCCCGCGGTCCAGGCCGGGCATCCCGGCGCCGTCCAGCCGCGCGGCGGCGGCCCGGTACGCGGCCTCGGCCCGTTCCCGGTGATCCGAGGCCGCCAGCCGCAGTGCCGCGTACCACTCGGTGAACACCCCCACCAGCGGCAGGTCATGACGCTCCGCCAGGAGGTCGGCCGCGGCGGCGTGTTCGTCCGCCGTACGGAAGTCGGCGAGGGCACTGCGGGACTGGACCCGGATGAGATGACCGAGGACCTCGAAGGTCGTCAGGCCGTGCCGGGCGGACAGGGCGATCAGTTCCGCGCCGATCCCGTCCCGCCGTGCGGCGAGGCCGGCCCGGGTGAAGGACTGCATGAACGTCCCGTTCAGGGCGAACACCAGCAGCGCCGGGTCGTCGAGACGGCGGGCGATCGCCTCCGCCTCGCGGGCGGCCTTCGGTCCGCGGGGCGCGTGCGTACCGCGCATCTCCAGCGCGATCGTGGCGAGCAGGCGGCAACGCGCCCCGTCGTACGCCGGGTCCCTCGGCAGGGCGGCGAGGGTGCGCTCGGCCGCCGCGACGAGGCGCTCGGCGAGCTCCGGGTCATCGGCTCGCGTCCAGATCGCGGGGACGTCGTACGCGCCGATCACCCGGGCGGTCAGCTCCACGTCACCGGTCTCCTCCGCCGCCGCGACCACCGCCATACGGTGCTCCCGCGCCGCCTCCAACCCCCCGCCGCCGGTCACCGCGAGGTTCCGCATCAGCCCGACAGCCGACTCCAGCCGGGCCCGCGGCCCCGCACCGACGGCACGGTCGTAGGCGGCGGAGGCCTGTGTCCAGACCTGCGCGGCGGCGTCGAGGTGCGGGCCGCGGGGTTCTTCGCCCCCTCCGCCCCCAGACCCCCGTTCGGCCTGAACGACCTGGTCCTCACACGCGGGACGGGCTGGAGTCAGCCCCTCCGGTGTTCGTGGAGCGGGGTCTGGGGCGGAGCCCCAGGAAGAAGGGACGGGCAGGGGCGGAGGGGGCGAAGAACCACACCCGTCCAACCCCGGCGCCTGCGCCAAGATGTCCGCCTCCAGCCGCCGCAGCCCGGGCCCAGGGTCCAGCCCCAACTGGTCGGCCAACGCGACCCGCGCCCGCCGCAGCACAGCGAGCGCATCCGCCTGCCGCCCCACCCGGTAAAGCGCAAGGGAGAGCAGCCCCCAGGCACCCTCACGCCAGGGATGCTCGGCGACGTACGCATCGAGATCGGCAACCGCCTCCCCCGCACGGCCCAGCGCGAGCTGAGCCGCAGCCCGCCCCTCGACGGCCTGAAGCCGAAGCTCGGCCAGCCGGGCGCGCTCCGCGCGAGCCCACCCTTCCCTCGCGAACTCGACGTACGCGGGCCCCCGCCACCACCCGAGGGCCTCCTCCAGCCTCCCGAGCGCCTCCTCTGCGGGCAGCTTCACGGCATCCGCGACAGCCGCCTCGAACCGCCACGCGTCCACCGCGTCCGGCGCGGCACGCAAGGCGTACCCGGTCCCCTCGGTGACCAGCAGCCGAGCCGGCGCCCGCGGCGGCCGCTCCGGTTCCAGGGCCCGGCGGAGCGAGCCGACGAAGGTCTGCAGCGCACCCACGGCGCCCGGCGACGGGTCCTCCCACAGATCGTCGACCAGCCGGACGACCGGCACGACCCGCCGACGGGCCACGATCAGCCGGGCGAGCACGGCCCGGTGCCGCGGCCCCTTCAACGCGAGCGAGCCCCCGTCCCGCTCGGCCACGACGGCCCCGAGCACCCCGAAAACGACCCGCTGCTCCACGCCACCACCCTCTCCGGCCGCCCACCCGTCACCGTACGCGCGCTGATTCACCGCTGATTCACGCCCGGCAAGCTCAAGACGTCCTGCTCCCGCACCCCTCCGAGAGGCAGAAACCCATGCCCCCGAGCACACCCCCGACCATCCCGGGCTTCGCCTACCACCGCATCCCGGTCGCCACCGACGTGTCCCTGAATGTCGCCGTCGGCGGCTCCGGCGGCACCCCCGTCGTCCTCCTCCACGGTTTCCCGCAGACCCACCTGATGTGGCGGCACGTCGCCGCCGACCTCGCCGCCGACCACCTGGTCATCTGCCCCGACCTGCGCGGCTACGGCGCCAGCGACAAGCCGGCCGAGCCCGCGGAGAACACGGAGAACGCGGCCCCGACGACGTACTCCAAGCGCACCATGGCCGCCGACATCGTCACGCTCGCCCGCGCACTGGGGCACGACCGCTTCGCCCTGGTCGGCCACGACCGGGGGGCGCTCGTCGCCATCCGCGCCGGGCTCGACCACCCCGACACGGTCACCCATCTCGCCTCGCTCGATGTGCTGCCCACGCTGGACATGTGGGACGTGCTGCACGGCACGACCGCCGCGGTCGCCTTCCACCTGTACCTGATGGCCCAGCCGCCGGGTCTGCCGGAGCAACTGATCGGCGCGGCGCCGGACGCGTTCTTCGGCCACTTCCTCGACCAGTGGACACGGGCTTCGGAGTCCGCGGCCATCCCTGACGACATCCGCGCCGCCTACCTCAAGGCCTCCCGCGAGGCGGTGCCGTCAATCGTCGCCGACTACCGCGCCTCCGCCGGTATCGACATCGAACACGACCTGACCGACCGCGCGTCCGGCAACCGGCTGCGGATGCCGGTCACCGTCCTTCAGCAGGACTGGGGCGCGGCGCTCGGTTTCGACGCCGCCGCCCGGTGGGCCGCCTGGGCGACCGACCTGCGCCACTGCACCGTCTCCTGCGGCCACTTCATGGCGGAGGAGGCACCCGCCGAAGTCACCGAGGCGGTACGGGATCTGCTCACCCGGACCCCGTGACAGGCGCCCCCGTATCCCCCGTACCCCCCGAAACTCTTTTAGCGCCTTTGTGACGTCGGACGCCGGTTGCGGATCACTCAGCGTGGGCATGACCCGTAGGCAGGACCGGCCGCGCACCGTATCGCGCGGGTCCCGGTTGGCGGGGGGTCCGACCGCCGGGAATGCCGACCGTCCTGGAGGGGAGTGAGGTGTCATGCGTGCGCATGAGCGCGCCGTCCGGCAGACCGCCCGCGTCGAGTACACACTGCCGCGCACAGCAGTGTCGGCGGGGAGGGCCCGCAGACTCACCTCGGCGTTCCTCACCCGGCCGCGGATGGACGCGCCGACCGCCGACCAGGTGGACGACGCCACGCTGATAGCTTCCGAACTCGTCGCGAACGCCGTCCGGCACGGCCGTACCGGCTGTCGGCTGCGCCTTCAGCTGGCGCACGGCGAGGTGACGGTGGAGGTGCACGACGACAGCCCCGGCCGGCCCAGTGTCGGCCGGCTGGACACCGACTCGGAGAGCGGACGCGGTCTCGCGATGGTCCAGCAGCTCGCCCATCGCCTTGAGGTCGTCAGCACCGGCTTCGGAGGCAAGACGGTCCGCGCGGTCCTGGCGGTGTGAGCGACCGTTCCGGCCGTGTGCGCCCGGGAGGGTGACGCGGCGCGGCCCGCCGACCGGCGTAGGCCGATGATCACCCCACGCGCATGTAGAGACGAACCATGCGCCTCTCTCGTATCTCCCGCGTCCTGCGCGTACCCCGTACTCGGAAAGTCCGGGTGTCGGCCGTGGCAGCGACGGCGGTCGCGGGCGCTGCGCTGACCGCGGTGCTCATCACAGGAAGCGGGGGCGACAGCGCGGGCTCCGGTTCGCGTGCCGATTCCGCGGACGAGGACCGGCGCACGGCGATGGCCCTGACCCGGTTCCGGACATCCACGGCCGCCGGCCCTTCGGAGGTCACCGTGCGGCTCCCCTCCGCGGGGAGCGGGACGGTGACGGTGCGCGCCGTGGCCGACCATCGCCTGCATCGGGCGGTCGGGGTGTACGAGGTGACGGACGACGGCCACATCATGCGGGGCCTGCTCGCCTGGGACCTGGAGGGCGTCGCCGTGGCCGGGTCCCCGGCTTCGGCCCCCGACAGCACCCTTGCCACCAAGGCGAGACCGGCCGCTCCGGGTCCGGTGACCACCGCCGTCCAGGCGGCGCGTCGGGCAAGCACTTTGAAGTCCGGCCACTGGGCCCGCCATCCGTACGGCACCGCTCCGCTGGACCAGGCACTGCGTCTGGCGCTCACCGTGACCGCGGACCGCCCGGCGAGCGTGTCCGTGGCCGCGGACGGCCCGGCGAGCGCGAGCACCCGGCTCCCCGTCGAATCCCCGCGGTTGGCGCCCCGCGCCCCGGCCGGCGGCAGCGCCCACCCCGAAGCCTCGGCGCTCCCCCAGACCTACTCCGTCGACACGGCGCTCGCCCCGACCTACTCCGTCGACGCGGCCGGCGACCTGCGCCGGGTCACGGCCGAGGTCGCCCCCGGTCGGAAGGCAACGGTGGACTTCGCGAAGACCCGGGCTCGCGCAGGCGTCCCGAGCGCGCCGTGGAGCTGATGCACGGGCGCGGAGACTACGCCGGTTCGGCCGTCCAGTCGGTGCGCGCGGGGGGCTGCGTCGGCGCGGCGGCCGTGCGGCAGACGAACCCGAGGCGGGTGAGCGCGCGGGCCACCTCGAACTCGGTGAAGTCGCGGCGGTCCTGCCGGGTGATGATCTCGCCGACCTGCTTGACGGGGTAGGTACGCGGACCGATGACCACGGACGCGCCGGTGACGGCTTCGGGCTGGACGTCCGCCATCGAGTGCTCGACCTCGCCCTTGATGAGGTCGAAGGGGAAACGGGCGATCACACAACGCATGGGTGCCTCCGCGAGGGAAGTTTCCGAGCACCGGAAAGCAGGCACGGCGTCACGGGAAATTCGCCGGAAATTTAATGCGGGAATAAACAAAAAGCAGGTGGCCGGGACCCGCACCTCAGGGTGCAGGTCCCGGCCACCTGTAAGCGTCGGCCGACTCAGGAGTCAGGCGTCAGCGGGGGTCCCGGACTAGGCGGGGACGATGTTCTCCGCCTGGGGGCCCTTCTGGCCCTGGGTGACGTCGAAGGTCACCTTCTGGCCTTCCTGGAGCTCACGGAAGCCCTGGGTGGCGATGTTCGAGTAGTGGGCGAAGACGTCGGCGCCGCCGCCGTCCTGCTCGATGAAGCCGAAGCCCTTTTCCGCGTTGAACCACTTCACGGTGCCAGTAGCCATGTCAAATCTCCTTCGGGGCAAAGCTCGCGGACCCACACTGTGTGGGTCCGCGTCTGCGCGATGTTGCCCCCTCCGGATAAGCACCGGATATTCAGAAGCCGACTTCCCGGTACGGACCGGAAAGCAAGCTCCAAGACTTTGGGAACCACAACTGCAACTGATATCGACACTAGCACGGGACGGGCGCGGAGGGGGCGCACTATCTCACCCCCCTCGGGGGAATAAAGAAACTCCCCGCACTGCGCTCCAATTTCTCCGTCTGTCAGGACAGATATTCACCCCCGTCGGAGGCAGTGATCACCTGTCGTGCGCCGCCGACGAGCCCGCTCCCGACTTGCCGGGCCCCGCCGCCCGCGGTGCGCTGGGGGCATGACGACCGAGCCCGGCGCGGTCCGGGAGACCTTCGCGTTCGCCTGCGGGAACTGCGGGCACAGCTGGCAGGCGACGTTCCGGCTGATGTTCTTCACCGACCCGCTCGACGCGCTCGACCCGACGGGACAGACCACCCAGGAGTACGTCGACGAGGACGGTGCCGCCATCAGGTCACCGCTCACCGACGCGGTGTGCCGGAAGTGCGGGAGCCGACGGGTCCGAGTGTCGGCCTCCTGACCGGACCGACCCGGCGGGCCCTGCGTCTCCGTGGGCTGACCGACCCGCCGGGCCCGGGTGCCGACTGGCTGACCCACCCGCCAGACCCTGGTGCCGACTGGCTGACCCACCCCACGGCTCGGGACTCACCCGGACGGACCGGTGCGCTGGTGGGGGCGGAGGTCCGGTGGTGGCGTGGGGGAACCGCCGCGTTCTCAGGAGGCCCCCGCCATGAACCCTCGCCCGTCCCGTGTTCTCGCCTCCACTGCTCTTGCCGCCGCGCTGACGGTGGGCGTACTGATGTCGGTGTCCGCCTGCTCGGTATTCGAGCAACCCGGTGAGGAGGCGACCGACGAAAGGGTCACGGCGTCTCCCGCCGCCCCGTCGTCCCCCGCCGCGTCCGCCACCCCCTCGCTCACCGTCACACAGGCCCAGGACGCCCTGCTCGGCCCCACCGAACTGGGCGAGCGGTGGTCGGCGACGCAGGGCGGGGCGACCTGGCGGGACGGTCTCCTCAAGGGCAGGACGGACGTCGCGGAATGTCAGCGGCTGCTCGACGGCCTGTACGCCGAGGATCTGCTCGGGAAGCCGAAGGGCGCCGGCGCGGTCGTCGGCCTCGACGAGAGCGACACCGAGGCGCAGTTGCGCTACCAGGTGGCCGCGTACGGCGGACCGGCGGAGGTGGACGCGAAGATGGCCTGGCTGCGGACGCTGCCGGTGAAGTGCGCGGAGTTCACGTCCACCGATGTCCGGGGCGGGCGGCAGACGGTGACGGTCGTCCCGGCGAAACTGCCCGGTGTGGGCGACGCCCGCGAGGGACTGCGGATGACCATGAGCGGTGAGGGCGATCCGTACGGCGAGACCCCGACGTTGACACTGGACTTCGCCGCCGTGCGGGTCGGCGACCGGGCCGTCTCCCTCACCAACGGCGGACTCGGCGGCGCCGAGGAGGACTTCACGAACCAGGCGATCGAACTGGGCACCCAGCGCCTCCAGGACGTCCTCGCGAAGAAGTCCCCGGCACCCCGTCCCTCCGCCCGCCCCTCCGGCCGTCCCTCCGCCCGACAGGGCTGACCACAGCGAGAGTTCGTCCCGGCTTCGGAACAGGCTCTACTCCATGCTCTCCATGCTCTCCATGCTCTCCATGCGCTCCATGCGCTCCACGGCCTCCTTCGCCTCCTTGAGGCCGGCACCCGTTGCCGCCCGGTAGGCCTTGATCGCCTGGATCTTCTTGCCGTCCCGCAGGAACGCGGCCACCTCCGCCAACTCGGAATCGTCCTCGTGGATGCCGAGGTGGCCGATTATCAGGTCGAGCTTCTTTGCGACCCGGGCGATTCTGCGGTCGGTCCGGCTGAGCTTGGTTTCCAGTCCCGCGACACTCGCAAACACGATCGCGGCGACGACCAGGAGTCCTGTCATTTCCATGGTGCGGGATCCTAGGCGGCGACGACGCGCGCGCCCACCCCGCCCAACAGGCCAGGCACCGTGGCCCGTTCGGCCTCCGAGAACGGCGCGATGGAGGTCACGGCGGCGTAGCCGTCGGTGCTGTCGCGTCTCCGGCGGGCGTGGCCGCGGTAGGTGTTGTCGACAGCTCGGGCGTGGCCGCGGAAGGTGTTGTCGACAGCTCGGGCGTCGCTGTGGGCGCCGTGCCCTCGACGTCGACCACCGAGCCCACCGCCAGCTGCCCGTACAGCCACTCCGCGTCGCTCGTGCGCAGGCCGATCCAGCCGGACGTGCGGTCGTAGACGCCGGGGGCCTTCTCGTCGTAGGAGAGAGCGGCGATGTAGTTCGTCCTGCCGTCGGCGGCGAGGAGTTCGATGAACCAGGAGACCTTGAGGTCGTAGCCCGGGCCGACGATGTCGTCACTGGGCATCACCTTCGTGCTCGCCCTGGCGGTGACCGTCATCCGGCCCGCCGCCGTGGGCGTCTCCAAGGCGCCGGAGGAGACCGGCAGTTCGCGGCCCGCGACGGTGACCACCCGCCGGGACAGGTTGACCGTGGCGTCCGGCGTCGCGGGAACGCTGGGCGTTCCGGTGGGGCTCCCCGCCGGGGACGGGTGCCGGTCCGCGGCTCCGCCGCCCAGGTTCAGCGCCACGACGAGGGCGAGCGCAGCCGCGGCTGAGGCGCCGACGACAGTCGCAGCCGTACGGCGGTGGCGTCGGCGGCGTACCGCCCTGCCGCGGATCTCCGCGCCGGACAGCGCCGGAGGTGTCTCACCGGCGGCGGCCAACTCGCGCAGTTCCACCGTGAGTTCGGAGGTGAGTTCATCGGACACGGTCGTCCTCCCGCTCCCCTTCGCCGACCGAGCCGGAGGAACCGGCCGAGCCCGCGCCGCCCCTCGAGCCCGCGCCGCCCGTCGAGTCCGTCGTGAGCTCCCGCGCCAGCGCCGCCCGGCCACGGGACAGCCGGGCCTTGACCGTCCCCACGGGGGCGCCGGTTTCGGAGGCTACCTGCTCGACACTCAGGTCGCACAGATGGTGCAGGACCAGGGCCATCCGCTGCGGTTCGGGCAGTGTGCGCAACGCGGCGACCAGGGTGGTGCGTTCCGGGTCGGGCCCGGGGACGTGCTGCGGCGGCGGATTCCTGCGCACCAGTTCCAGCCAGCGGCGCGCACGGCGCCAGCGGCTCACCGCGAGCCGCATCGCCACGGTCCGTATCCACGCCTCCGGCGCCCCGTCGAGGAGGAACTCCCGGCGTTGGTCCCAGGCGCGGACGAACGCCTCCTGGACGACGTCCTGTGCCTCGCCGTGATCCCCGGTGAAGGCGTAGAGCTGGCCGGTCAGCCGGGGGAACGCGGTCGCGTAGAACACGTCGAACTCGTCCTCTGTCATGCCCCCCGCCGGAGTTTCCGGAATATCCCACGTCCCGTGCAACCCGGCGGTCGGTGCCGTGCGTACAGGTCCCGTACGTCGCACATCGAAACACATCACAGGGGGATCGGGATGACCACGGGGACCAGGACGACCGCGAGGACCGGGGGAGTGCGGAGCGGCCGGGCGGCACGCGCCGTGAGCGCGGCGGCCCTGTGCGTGCTCGCACTCGCGGGCTGTTCGGCGCAGGCGGTGGCCGGGGGGACACCGCAGGAGGCGAACGCCCGGGTGGCGGACGCGAAGCCGAGTGTCACGGCGAAGCCCACGCCCAAGCCCACGCAGACGCCTCTCAAGACGCTGGACGGCGCGCACGTCAACATCGCCGACGGACAGACCGTGGGTGTCGGTATGCCGATATCCGTCACCTTCGACCACCCGATACCTGCCACCGAACGGGCCGACACCGAGCGGCAGTTGAAGGTCTCGGCCGATGTCGAGGGCTCCTGGAGCTGGGTCAAGGACCGCAATCTTCTGGACGGGCAGCGCGTCGACTTCCGTCCGCGCGAGTACTGGAGTCCTGACAGCGAGGTCACCGTCCGGGCCGGCTCCGGGATCGCCCGACACTTCACCGTCGGCCGTTCGCTCGTCGCCACGGTCGACGTCCGCAGCCACACCATGACGGTGGTCAAGGACGGCCGGACCCGGACCGTTCCGGTCACCGCGGGCGCCCCGGGCATGGACACCTGGAACGGCACGATGGTCGTCTCCGACAAGCAGCGCGAGGTCTTCATGGACTCGCGCACGGTCAACTACGGCGACGCGTACGCGGGTTACTACTCCTACGCCGTCCACCTCACCACCTCGGGCACCTACCTCCACGAGAACCCGAAGGCCAACACGTACGCGGGCAACCAGAACGTCACGCACGGCTGCGTCGGGCTCGCGACGGACGGCACCGCGAAGCGGTTCTACGACGAGGTCATCCCCGGCGACGTCGTCGAGGTCGTCGGCTCGAAGGACACCGTCGACGTCGGCAACGGCTACGGCGACTGGAACGCGAGCTGGGAGCAGTGGCGGGCGGGCAGCGCGCTGACGTGACCCACCGGCCGAAGAAATCCGGCGCCTGTGTCATCCCGGCTGTGGCCGCCGGGAGTTCTGAGGAGTGGAGAGGCGCTCTCCGACCCACAGCAGTGCTCGCCCCACAGCAGTGCTCGCCCCACAGCAGTGCTCGTCCCACAGCAGCACTGGTCTCACTCATCCGGATCCTCAAGGGTCCGCGCAACACGAGGAGTTGTCCGTCCATGACACGGATGTCCACGACACGGATACAGCAGTACGTGGCCGTCGCGGCGGTCGCCGCCGCGCTGGTGGCGGTGCCCACGGTGTCGTACGCCGCCGCGCCGGGGAGGGCGGCGTACGACACCGCCAGGCAGACGCCTTCGGCACAGATCGTCGCCCCCGGCGAGCACGTCACGGGCGGCGAACCCGGCTTCGAGCTCTGGCTCACCGAGGACGGCAAGCACTGGACCACACCCGACAATCCCGAGCCGCAGTTCCGCAGCGTGGTCGACGGGAACATCGACCTCAGCCGGCCGGGCGTCTCGGTCCAGGCGGAGGGCGTTCAGGGGCACTACGTCCTCTCCGGCCTCTACTACGGCGGCAAGGGCACCGCCTCGCGGGTCGCCCTCGAGACCTCGGTCGGGACCGTGCACGGCAAGCTGCTGGAGCTGGCGGGCAGGCCGGGCTGGGGCGTCTGGTACGCCACCGCCGACGTGCCGGTGAGCGATGAGGGTGGCTTCGACGCCTTCCACTCCATCACCGTCTACGACACCAGAGGCCGGGTCTACTCCCAGCTGAAGCTGAACTGAGCCCGCGGGCGGGGGAGTCGGGTTGTTCAGGTCTCGACTCCCCCGCGCCGCCCCTTCCCCCCACGAACCCGATTCCAAAGGGACACCGCCGGCCGTGCAGCACAACTCCACCGACGCCACCGAAGTCCCTTCCGCTGACGGCGAGTTCGCCACGTACGCCGCCGCCGCGTGGCCCCGCCTGGTGCGCACCGCGCACATGCTCACCGGCGACTTCCACGAGGCCGAGGATCTCGTCCAGACCACGCTCGTCAAGGTGTACGCCCGCTGGCGGCGCATCCCGCGCGACGACGTCGACTTCTACGTACGCCGCTCGCTGGTCAACAACAACCTCAGCCGGGTGCGCAGAAGACGGGTCGTCCATCTGCTGACGCCGTTCCTGCCCGAGCGGATACACCTGCGCGAGCCGGGGCACGCCGAGGCCGTCGAGCAGCGGGCGGCGTTCGGCCAGGCCCTGGACTCGCTTTCGGCGCGGCAGCGGGCCGTGCTGGTGCTGCGCTACTGGGAGGACCTGGGCGAGGCCGAGATCGCGCAGCTGCTCGGCTGCTCGGTCGGCACGGTCAAGACCCATGCCCGGCGCGGCCTGGAGTCCCTGCGCGTCCACCCCCTGTTCGCCGGCCGACACCCCGTTTCCGGAGCCCGCCCATGAACCGCCCCTCCCGTCCGCAGAGTCCCACCTCGGAGCCCGAGGGCCTGTACGAGGAGCTGCACGAGGCTTTCGCCGAGGCCGCCCTCGACGTCATGCCCTCCGCCGTGCCGATCGCCGCCATCGAGCGCGCGGGCCGACGGCGCAGACGGCGCCGTACGGCCGCGGCGCTGGGGGCCGCCTGCGGGGTGCTGCTGGTGCCGCTGGCCGTGGTGGTGCTCCGCGCGGACCTGTCCTCCGGGCAGGGCGAGAGCGAGCGGGTCACGCCGCCGGCCGCGAGCGCCGGTCCGACGCCCTCCCCTTCCATGGAGCTCGCCGGGAAGGTGCGGATCGTGACGCCCGGCGAGCGGGTGGAGGTCTCGCCCGGCACCGAGATCTGGCTCACGGAGGACGGCAAGCACTGGTCGGAGCCGGACCACCCGACCCAGTTCCGCAGCGTGAGCGACGGCAACCTCGACCTGAGCAGTCCCGGCGTCAGCGTCCAGGAGTCGACGCACGACGGCGTCTCCTTCCTCTCCGGCATCTTCCACGGCCCCGGCGAACCGGCCCGCGTCGAGGTGAAGACCGTCGCGGGCTACATCGACGGCACCGCGCTCACGCTGGCGGGTGAGCCCGGCTGGGGCGTCTGGTACGCGGAGGTGAAGGTGCCGCAGTCCCAGACGCCGACCTCGGACTCGCAGACGGCCGGTGTCGCCGAGAGAGTCACGGTGTACGACTCCGCGGGCGGAGTGATCGCGAGCCAGGAGTTCGCCACATGAGGGACACCCTGCGCAGCGCCCGCGCGGCTGTACGGAGTGGTGCGGCCACCGTTCGCGCCCGGCGCGCCGGCCTCGTACGCCGGGTCCGTGCCCGTCGTACGCGCGTCCGCCGCACCCGTGGCCGCCGGCTGCGCCGCACCCTCGCCGTACTCCTCGTCCTTCTCCTCACCCTCGTCGGCGCGGCCGTGGTGGCGTACCGGATGACGGACATCCCCGAGCCGCACCCGGAGACGGCGATGCAGAGCACGGTCTTCGTCGACTCGCACGGGGACTACCTGGGCAGACGCGGCCCGGTGGACCGGCAGGAGGTGCCGCTCTCCCAGGTCCCGCGTCACGTGCAGGAGGCGGTGATCGCCGCCGAGAACCGGTCCTTCCGTACGGACACGGGGGTCGCCCCGACCGCGATCGCGCGGGCGGCGCTCGCCGCGGTGACCGGGGGTGCCCCGCAGGGCGGTTCGACGATCACGCAGCAGTACGTGAAGAACGCGCTGCTGAGCCCCGAGCAGACCTTGTCCCGCAAGGCGCGGGAGGCCCTGATCGCGGTCAAGCTGGACCGCACCCGGTCGAAGGACGAGATCCTTCAGGGCTACCTCAACACCGTCTACTTCGGGCGGGGCGCGGCCGGCATCCAGGCCGCCGCCCGGAACTACTTCGGCGTGGACGCCAAGGACTTGACGATCAGTCAGGGAGCGGCGCTGGCGGGCATCGTCAACATCCCCTCGTACTACGAGAAGGCGGGCTCCGACCCGGAGGTGACGGACACGCTGGTGGCCCGGTGGGAGTGGGTACTGGACGCGATGGCGGACAGCGGCGCCGTCACGGCCGCCGAGCGGAGCGCGGCGCGTTTCCCGGCCTTCCGTTTCTATCCGCCCGGTGACACGGACGGGCAGCGGCAGTACCTGATCGACGCGGCCGCTGCGGAGGCCGCCGACCGCCTCGGCATCACCCAGGACGAGCTGGCCCGCGGCGGCTACACCGTCCACACCACCTTCGACCTCGCGGCCCAGAACGCGGCGGCGGAGATGGTCGACGACGCCAAGTTTTCGGACAAGGATCTTCAACTCCACACCTCCGTCGTCGCGCTGGTGCCCGGCGACGGAGCGGTCCGGGTGCTGTACGGCGGCGCGGACTACGCGCGGCAGCCCTTCAACGACGCGCTGAACGGCGCCGTGGAGGCGGGCACGGCGCTCCAACCGTTCGCCGGGACGAAGCTCGGCGCTCCGCTGACGGACCTGCCACGCAAGACCGCACCCACCCCCTTGGAGCTGGCCTCGGCATGGGCCACGGCAGCGGCCCAGGGCACGTACGCCGAGCCCTACACGGTCGCGAAGATCACCCGGGCCGGGCACACCGTGTACAAGGCGCAGCCCCGCACCCACACCGCGATGGAGCCCTTCGCCGGCGAGATGATCGCCAAGCGCCTGTACAGCGGGACCACCGGCCCCATCGGCCCGGTGCCCGCGCACACCGGCGGCGCCGGAACCCGCACCCTCTGGCAGACCACGTACGACGACCGGCTCGCCGTCACCGTCGCCCTCTTCGCCCAGCACCCCGCCGAAGGCAAACAGCCGGCCCGCACGGCCCAGCTCCCTTCCGGCACCTCCGACCTGGCCCTCCGCGTCAACGTGGACGTACGGAACCGGCTGGCCCCGGGGGCCTGGGAGGCAGCCGTACCCGTCCCGGAGCCGACAGACCAGCCGTGGCAGAACCCGGAGTGACACACAGCGCACGGCACGCACAGTGACCTCGGCCCCGTCTCCGCCGGACCGGCCCGACGGCACACACCATGACCCCGCCCCGCCACCACCGGACCGCCCCGACGAGACACACTGTGACCTCGCCCCCCGCCCGTGTCAGAGCAGCCCGGCGAACAGTCCGGCGGACCTGCCGGACCACCGAGGCTCTGTCCGAACGGTTGAGCCCAGGAAGCGATCCAGAGCCGAGATCGACTCCGCCCAGAGCCGGGATCGAGACCTTCAAGCTCTACCGCAGGCCGAAATAGGGCCCATACTGGTTCTACGATGACGAAGCCATCCGCGCCCCGGCGCCACCTGCCCACCAGCCCCTTCGCCGCCCCGGTCGTCCCCGTGGCCAAGGAGTTCAGCCTCGGAGACCGCGTCTCCCACGACCAGTACGGCCTGGGCACGATCGTCGGTGTCGAAGAGGGCATCGCGATGCTCGTCGACTTCGGCGCCCGCCAGGTCCGCGTCCTCAGCCCCTACACCCGGATGGACCGGCTCTGACCCGCACATAGTGACTGGTCCGTCACCCGTCCACCTCCACCCCCGTCCACCTCACCCCGCGACAGCCGCCTCCGCAGCGTGCGGAACCCGCGGTGAGCGGCGGTGGAGGTGGACGACTACGTTCGGGCGCCCGCACAGATAGGTCAGCGCCTGGGCTCCCCGCCCCGGCGTCTTCGCGGGCAAGGGCCTCGCCGGCATCGAGACGGACGGCGATCCGGAGCTGCTGGCCCGCCTCCTCTCGTACGCCTCGGAGCCGCCGGACAAAGCGTTCCCCATCGTGACGCCCTAACGGCGCTCGTACGGGTTCGCCGGTTCCTTCACCTTCCGCACCGATGTCGAGTCCAGTACGGGCGGCCAGGCCTCGTCCGAGCCGAGTTTGCCCTTGGGGTGCCAGGTGCCGGTGACGGTGACCCAGGTGTCGTTCACGGGGGCGTCGGCGCCGGTGATCTGGATCTTGTACGTGCTCGCGTCGGCCGCGCAGCACGTGATGAGGAGCCGGGCCAGATACCAGGTCCCGTTGTCGCCCCGGGTGACGAAGCCCGTCATCCGGACCGTGCGGCCCGTCAGCGATTTGCCGCTGTCGTAGATCGCCCGGGAGGTGTACTCGCCCAGGGTCAGGTCCACCGGATCCCCCGAGGGGAGAGCCGGGAACGTCCCGATTCCCTGGGCCGCGCGCTGCTCCGCCTCGCGGTCCGCGCTGTACGAGCCGAGGGCGGGGGGCGGGAAGAGGAGGAGCGCGGCCGCGGGGATGGCGAGGAGCCAGGCGATACGGGGGGCGCGGTGGTGGTCGTGACGGTGACCGTCGTCGCCTTCGAGCTCCTCGAGCTCGTCGGGCTCGTCGGGCTCCTCGAGCTCGTCGGGCTCCTCGTGGTCGTGCGTCCTCGTCGCGCGTACGGCGCTCAGCGCGCCCAGCGCCAGCAGGACCACCCCGGACGCGATGAGGTACACCTTGAGCCCCGCCTGCACGTACCGCAGGTACAGGTCGCTGAAGAGGGTGATTCTCAGTACCGCCGCTCCGCTGAGCAGGAGCAACAGCGCGGGCCCGTAGCGCCTCACAGCAGCCACCACCCGACCAGGGCACTGCTCACCAGAGCCACCACCCATGTCACGGAGGAGAAGCGCGCGGCGAAGGACTTTCCGAAGGTTCCCGCCTGGAGGGCGATCAGTTTCAGGTCCACCATCGGGCCGACCACCATGAAGACCAGCCGCGCGGTGGGCGAGAAACCCGTCAGGGAGGCGGCCACGAAGGCGTCGGCCTCGCTGCACACGCAGAGCACGACGGCCAGTACGGCGAGCAGCAGTACCGACAGCCACGGGGAGCCGGTGAAGAGGTCGAGGATGGACCTCGGGACCACGATGTTGAACGTCGCTGCCGCCCCCGCGCCCAGGACGAGGAACCCGCCCGCGTGCAGGAAGTCGTGCTGGAGCCCGGCGCGGAAGCCGTCCCAACGGGAGCCGGTGGTTTTCGTACGGGCCGGCTTCGGCAGCCGGATCCACTCCTCCCTCCCGAAGCGGACCCACAGCCAGCCCATCACGACGGCCGTCGCGAGGGAGGCGAGCAGCCGGGCGAGCACCATCATCGGGTTGGCCGGGAAGGCGATCGAGGTGGCCACCATCACGACCGGGTTGATCGCGGGAGCGGAGAGCAGGAACGCGAGGGCGGCGGCCGGGGTGACCCCGCGGCGCATCAGGCTCCCCGCGACGGGGACCGAGGCGCACTCGCAGCCCGGGAGTACGACGCCGGCCACGCCGGCCACGGGTACCGCAAGCGCCGGGTTGCTGGGGAGCAGCTTGCTGAAGACCCGCTCGGGGACGAAGGCGCCGATCGCCGCCGACACGAGTGTGCCGAGCAGGAGGAAGGGGACGCCCTGTACGGCGACGGCCGTGAAGACCGTCCACCACGCCGCCATCGCGGGGGTGGCGAGGTCCAGGACGACCATCGGGCCGAGCACCGAGGCGACGGTGCCTATCGCTGTCAGCGCGAGTCCGCCGAGGACCAGGTAGACGAGGGTGCGGGCGGCGATGCGCACGCCGTCGGCCAGACCGCGCCGGCGCGCCGGGTAGTGCTGGTTCTCCACGCGCCTGGTTCCCGCCTGCCCTTGGGTGTCCCGCTCGTACGCCCCCGCAGGTTAACCGGGGGCGCTGTGCGGGGGCCCGCAATCGCCGAGGAGGGGGCTGTGCGGGGCGCTGAGGTGGTCATTTCACCCCCTTCGCCCCCACCCGTCCGTCCGTCCCTTGTCTTGTCTTGTCCCTGGAGGCTGCCGCCCCCAGACCCCCGCATCGGCCTGAACGGCCTCGTCCTCACACGCCGGACGGGCTGAAAGATCTCTCCCGGCCGATAGAAGCGGAACAAGGTCGTCCGCCGAGCTGTTGGCTGCTTCGTCGGTCCAACACTTGGTACAAGGAGTAGCGATCATGACTAAGGGATCCGCACTGATCGTCGGAGTCGGCCCCGGTCTCGGGCTGGCGCTTGCGGCGGCGTTCGCCGGGGACGGCCACCCTGTGGGGCTGTTCGGACGTGACGCGGCGCGCCTCGACACGCACGTGTCCGAACTGACCGCCGAGGGCCGCACGGCGCGCGCCTACCCGGTGGATGCGGCCGATCCCGAAGGCCTGGAGGCTGCGCTCACGCGTGCCGCGGACGAGTTGGGGTCGCCGGAGGTGCTCGTGTACAACGCGGCCCTGATGAGGGCTGACACGCCCACCGAGCTGGATGCGCGGGAGTTCGCGCACACCCTCGCGGTCAACGTCACCGGAGCCGTCGTCGCGGCCCGAACGGTCCTCCCGCTCCTGCGTGACGGCCGGGGGAGCCTGCTGTTCACCGGTGGCGGTCTGGCTCTGGACCCCTCGCCCGAGTACACGTCCCTGTCGGCGGGCAAGGCGTCGCTGCGGGCCTACGTCCAGGCTCTCCACAAGCAGCAGCAGGGCTCCGACGTGCACGTGACCACCGTGACCGTCAGTGGCTCCATCGGTGGTGACAACCCGCGTTTCTCTCCCGGGACACTGGCCGCCGCCTACCTGAACCTCCATCAGCAGCCGCAGGACCAGTGGCAGGCCGAACTCCTCTACACCTGATGGCGTGAAGCCGTCGGATGCCTTTCCTCGGATGCCTTTCCGGGGGCGGAAAAACCCTTACAGCGGGGGCTGGGCCGGTGCCGGGCCCAAGGTCGTGGTGCCCGGGGCCGTGCGGTGGCCCAGGCCCGTGCGGTAGGCGTCGAGGGCCGCTTCCACTCGGCCGGTGCGGCGGAGGAGGTCACCGAGGAGGCGGCAGAGGTCGGCGAGGTCGCCCGCCGCGCCGGCGCGTTCCAGGAGGCTCAGCGCACGCACGTAGTGCTCCTCCGCCGACTCGGTGTCCCGGGCGTCCTCCGCGATGATCCCGAGGAGCCGGTGCGCACCGGCCGAGTGGACGGCGCCCCGCTCGGGACTGAGGTCACCGAGCACCTCGTGAAGCAGCGCGGCGGCCTCCTCGGACTTGCCGCGCCGGTGCAGTACGTCCGCCAGCTCGACGGCGACCTGGCTGGTGTAGAGGGCGGCACGCTTGGCGGAGAGCATGGCGCGGGCCTCTCGCAACTCGGCCTCGGCACGCTTCAGTTCACCGTTCTGGACGTACAGGTACCCGCGCATCCAGTGACAGTTGGCGAGTTCCGTACGGATCTGGAGGTGGCGGTAGAGCTCGGCGGCCTTGGCCAGCGAGGCGTCGGCCTCCGCCATCCGGCCCTCGGCGATCATCGTCCGGGCGACCGACCTGTGCATACGGGCCACCAGCGCCGGGTCGCCCACCTGCGGCGCCAGCGCGAGGGCGAGCTCCGCGGCCTGAGCGGCGCGGGCGTGCGCGCCCATGTCCATGTAGGGCGCGATGATGCCGGTGTAGAGGAGCAGGAGGGCGTCCGGGTCGTGCATCCCGGTGCGGTTCAGTTCGTCGAGGGTGGACTCGAACAGGTAGCAGGAGTAGCGGAGTTCACCGGCGAGGTAGTGGGATACGGCACGGCCACGGATGGCCGGTACGCGGTTCGGCAGCGGGGCGTCACCCAACCGCCCCTCGGACTCCTCGAACCGCTTCTGCGCCGTTTCCAGGTCCCCTGTCTCCAGGGCGCATTCACCGAGCCCGAGCAGCGCGGCGGCCTGCTCGGCGACCAGCCCGTGCGCGTTCGCCTCCGCGAGGAGCCCGTCGTACTGCTCCGCCGCGACCTCGGCCTCGCCGGTGGCGAGGGTGCGCTGCGCGTCGGTGAGCCGTAGCCGCAGGTCGGTGGCGAGATGGGCGGGACGGCCGGTGGCCAGTTCCTCGTACGCCACCCCGAGGCGCTCGGCGATGTGCCTGAGCGCCGGGTCGGAGGCCCGCACCCGCCCGGCCTCCAGGGTGGATATATAAGCGGGCGTATACACCGGTTCCGCCAATTGCTTCTGCGTCAACCCGCGTTTCATACGCAGTTGTTGGACTCTGCGCCCGATGATCTCCGGGTCGTCGCGCTCCGCCATGACTTAAGCATGCCAGTAAGCCCACTTACATTCGGTCAACTCTTGACTATTATTCCAACTCCCCTTGCTTCCCTTGCCCTTTGACACTCTCAAGCCCTACGTTAAGCGCGAGGTTAAGCCCGCTTAATACGCCGCTGTCGTTGCGAGGTCGCCATGCTCCGACGTATTACCACCCGCTACTCAAGAGGCTTCGGCGCGGCTGTCATCGCCATCGCCGCCCTGCTCCTGGCCGCGAACGCGGGCCCCGCACGGGCGGCCGACCCCGTACCGGTCGCGGCCGTGGCACGCTAGCCCCGGCCCTCCCCCTCAGGACCCCTTCCCACCGCTGGGCTACCGCGCGGAGACGTGGCCCACGAAGGCCGAGAAGGCGGTCGGGCTCACCGTGAAGACCCCGGCTTCGGGATTCTTGGAGTCGCGGAGGGCGATGTGGGGGGTGAGATCGGCGACTTCGACGCATTCGCCGCCGGTGTTGCCGCTGTAGGTCGACTTGCGCCACTCGGCGGTACCGAGGGGGGCGCACTCCACGCAGTCGCCGCCGCTGGATCCGCTGTACGACGACTTACGCCACTGAGCGCGCGTCAGGTCCTGGATGCTCCCCATAGCGTTCCTCCATCACGCGAGCGATCAGTGCCGCCGAATCCTCTACGGAGAGAGCGGCGGCCTGCAAGTGAGCGTAACGGAGCGCGGCTTCACGTACAGTCTCCGGGTTGGCAGTCATGTGACCCGAGATGAGGTCTTCCGTGTAGACGATGTCCGGGTCGTCCTCGAACCGCATGCCCGTGAACGACCCGATGAGGCTGGCGTGCTCACCAGCCTCGTACGGCAGCACCTGGATACGCACCCAACGACGGTCGACGAAACTCAACAGGTGCGCGAGTTGCTTGCGCATGACCTCGCGGCCGCCGATCGGTCGATGCAGTGCCGCCTCGTCCAGGACAACCCATGCCAGCGGCGGACGCTCGCGTGCCAGGATGCGCTGACGTTCCATCCGCGCGGCGACCAGCTCATCGAGCTTGCGCGGCATACCCGTTGCCAGCACCGCTCTGGCGTACTCCTCTGTCTGCAGAAGCCCGTAGACCATCTGCGCCTGATACGTGGAGATGTACGTCGCCCTCGCCTCCATCTCCGCATACTGCTGGAACCAATGCGGAAGTTGGCTCCTGAGCACCAGTCCGATGAGTCGCGAAAACGCCCCGTCCGTCATCAGTGCCGCGTCGACCCGCTCGGCGAAATCCCTGGTCGGGACCTTGTGGGCGGTCTCGATCTGCCCGATCAGGGACCCCGTACAGAAGATGACGGAGCCCAGCTCGCCCTGTTTCATACCCGCCGCTTCTCTCCGGCGGCGCAGCTCGAAGCCGAAGTAGTCCAACGGGGAGGCGCTGGGATCGAGTGCGCGGATGTTGGGCATGGGACGGTCACCCCCGGGTCCGAACGCCGGACGGCGTTCAATTCAGTCTGTAGCCGAGCGTAATCACTCCACTCCACGCTGGTGACATGAATCACGCAACCGACCCCCCGCACGCGGCGATTGCCGCGAGGTACGGCATCAACTTCACCGTCGGTGAGCACTCGGCGCGGCATCTGCGGCGCATCCTGCGGGCGTACCTGATCGCCTGGGAGATGCCGGAGCTGAACGACGCCGCCGCGCTCGCGCTGACCGAGCTGGTCGCAAACGTCGTACGCCATGTGCCGGACCGGCGGGCGGCGCTGCTGATGCTGTGGCAGGCGGACGGCGTACGGGTGGAGGTGACCGACACGTGTCCGCGGCCACCGTTGTCCACAGCTGTGGATGAGCTCGGGGAGGGCGGGCGGGGGCTGGTGATCGTGGAGGGGGTCACCGACCGGTGGGGGTGGAACCCGCTGCCGGGACGGGCGGGGAAGACGGTGTGGTTCGAGTGTCACGTCAAGCGGGACCCAGCGTGACGCAAAACAGCACAAAAGGTCACACTCCGCCCCGTCGGGGCACGCTTCCCCGGTCTACGCTGCGTTCATGACCTCTGCCGCCGCACGCGCCGCGTTGGACATCACCGCCGACCTCCCGGTCTCCGCGCTGGAGGACTTCTACCGGGACCTGCACCGCCATCCCGAACTGGCCTTCCAGGAGCACCGCACGGCGGCGAAACTGACCGAGCGTCTGACCGAGGCGGGGTACGAGACGTACGAGGGCATCGGCGGCACCGGAGTCGCCGGGCTGCTGCGCAACGGCGACGGCCCGACCGTGCTGCTGCGCGCCGACATGGACGCGCTGCCGGTGACCGAGGAGACCGGGCTGGCGTACGCCTCCGGGGCGCCCGGTGTGATGCACGCCTGCGGGCACGACATGCATGTGACCTGGCTGGCCGGCGCGGCGGCGGCGCTGGCCGCCGGGCGTGACGCCTGGTCCGGGACGCTGCTCGTGGTCGGGCAGCCCGCCGAGGAGCCCGGCAAGGGCGCGGCCGCGATGCTCGCGGACGGGCTCTACCAGCGCGTCCCGCGCCCCGATGTGCTGCTCGGCCAGCATGTGGCGCCCGGGCCCGCGGGCCTGTACGCGCATGTGCCGGGGCTGATCATGTCGGCGATGACGGACATCGACATCGTGGTGCACGGGCGGGGCGGCCACGGGTCACGGCCGGAGACGACCGTCGACCCGGTGGTGACCGCCGCGTACCTCGTGACCCGGCTACAGACCGTCGTCAGCCGCGAGATCGCCCCGCGCGAGTCGGCCGTCCTGACCGTCGGTCGTATCGAGGCGGGCACGGCCTCGAACATCATCCCCACGACCGCCCGTATCTCCCTCAACCTCCGTACGCAGTCCGAGGCGGTGCGGGACCGGATGATCGCCGCCGTTCACCGGATCGCCGAGGGCGAGTGCCTCGCCGCGGGCTGCCCGCGCGAGCCCGAGGTGACGCTGGGCAACAGCTTCCCGGCGACGGTGAACGACGCGGAGACCGACCACCGTGTCGCCGCCGTCCACCGTGAGGTGTTCGGCGCGGCCACCGTCTTCGACTCCGGCCCGATGATGGGCAGCGAGGACTTCTCGCAGCTCGCGGAGGGCAAACTGCCGTACGCCTACTGGTTCGTGACGAGCACCCCGGCCGCGGTGTGGGACCAGGCGCCGGGCGAGGACCTGATGACGAGGTTCGACGCCGTCCCCAGCAACCACAGCCCGCTCTTCGCGCCCGACCTGTCCGTGGTCGCACCGGGCGTACGGACGCTGGTGTCGGGGGCGCTCGCGTACCTCGCCCTCGCCGACTAGCCGACTAGCCGGCGAGTTCCGTCGCCCGGAGCTCGTCCAGGTGTTTCTGTACGTGACTCAGTGCGCCCTCGCGGCGGCCGGGGACCCGGCGGCGCAAGTGGGCCAGGGCGGCGCCGAGTTCGCGGGCCTGTGCCGCGTCGGCGATGCTGCCCCACTGGTGGTGGGCGCGGTCGGCGGCCGTCTCGACGGCGGGCGCGTCCGGGGGCTGGCCGGCGCCGAGCCTGGCGTTCGCGACCGCGAGCCAGGTCCGGCAGCTGCGGACCGGGTCCCCCGCGAACATCGCCAGGTCCGCACGGACTTCCATCCAGTGCAGCACCTGCTCGGCGGCGGGGCCGTGCGTCCGGGCGGCCTCCTGCTCCTGCCGCGCGGCAAGCGCGTCGGCGTCACCGTGCCGCTCGGACTGCACAGCGGCACTGATGAGGGCATGCGGGTCGGCGGCTTCCGATTTCAGCCCGTCCGGCGTTTGAGGACGAGCGCGTTCAGCGCGATACGGGGGTCTGGGGGCGGAGCCCTCAGGTACGGGTTGGGCAGGGGCGGAGGGGGCGAAAAACCCTCCCCCGGCACCAGCTCCGGGCACCGTCGGATCCCACTGCAACACCATGTCCCCGTACCCGCCCTCCCCTGCGATGCGCATCAGCGCGTGCTGATGGAGCTGCGGAAGCGGCGGGCGGTAGCCACTGCGCAGGAGGGTGGCGACCGCCTTCATGTACGTCGGCGACGCCACCGTACGGCGCGGCGGTGGCGGCGCGACACGGCCGTACAGCGCGGCGGTCCGGCCCGCGGTGAGCGGGTGCGCGGTGAGGTGCTGCCAGGTTTCCGGGTCGGCGTGGAGGTCGGCCACGATGCTGGTCGTGCCCGGCGGGCGCAGCCTGAGTTCCTCGGCGATCCAGTGCCAGGGGAAGGCGGTGTAGCGGACCGTCGCGGGGGTGGTGCGGGCCAGGGCGAGATGGAGGAGGCGCTGGCGGCGGTCGAGTTGGAGCTGGCCCGTCACGAACACCGTCAGCGGGCCAAGGGCCGCCGCCGCGGCGCGGAGCCGGGTGAGGACGGCCTGCGGCTCCAGCGGGTCGGCGAGTTCCACCACGTTCGCGGTGTCCGCGCCGGACAGCACGGCGGGGGACACCGCCGCGAGCACGGGAAGCACGGAGGCCGCGTCCACGAGACACCCCTTGCCCACCGGCGAGGCCGCAAGGAGCAGCACGGTTCCGGGCACAGGTTCCCTCCCCATCGATCACGTACGCCAGCACCGTAACCGCTGCGCCTGCGAAGGAGGGAGACAGGGGTGCAAACGCCCGGCTATGACGCGGCTTGTACCCCTGTCGCGGGCGGCTGCCGACGTCGTACGGCGAAGATCGTCGTGTCGTCGGCCAGTCGGCCGCCGCAGTGCCGCAGGGTGGCGTCGCGGACGAACTCCGCGAGGCGCTGCGGATCGGCGATGCCCGGATCCGCGGCCACGGCGTGCGCCACTCTGTCGCGGAGCGGGAAGAAGACCCCTGCGCTGTCGCGGGCCTCGGTCACCCCGTCCGTGACGAGGAGCAGGGTCTCGCCGGAGACGAGCGGGACGACGATCAGCGGCGCCGAGTGCCGCGTCAACTCGCTGAGCCCGAGCGGGAGTCCGTCCCCGGGCGGCAGCGACCGCACCCCGTCGGGGGTGATCACGAGCGGCGGATCATGGCCGAAGTTCATGACCTCGACGGTGTCGAGGGAGGCGGGCGGCGCCGGGTCGTCGGGAGAGACCGGGCCCTCGGGCGGATTCGCGCTGTCCCGCCGGGTCGGGCCGTCCCAGGCGGCCCGGGGAAAGCCGACCAGGATCGCCGTCGCGAAGCGGTCGTCCTCGTCGTTGCCGAGCGCGGCGCAGTAGTCGGCGTGCCGGAGCATGCGGATCTCCAGGCGGTCGGCGACGGTGCGCAGGAGGGGCTCGTGGTAGGCGGACTCGCGGAAGGTGCCAAGGAGCGCGGCCGCCGTCTCCACCGCCTTGAGTCCCTTGCCCTGGACGTCGCCGAGGAGCACGCGGGTGCCGTACAGGCCCGGCTGGATGTCGTAGAAGTCGCCGCCGACACGGGCCTCGCTGTCGGCGGCGAGATACACGGCCGCGTGTTCCAGACCGCCCCAGCCCGGTGCCAGCGGGCGCAGCAGGGTGCGCCGGGTGGTCTCCGCGACGTCCTGCATGTGCAGCATGCGCCGCTCACCGCGGACCCGGACCGCGCAGGCCAGCGTCGCGAGGATGCCGCCCACGGCGACGAGGATGAAGTCGGGCAGGCCGGTCTGGTACTGGTGCGGCCAGGACGTGTCGACGGTGAAGTAGGTGATCAGCGAGAGCACCGCGTACGCGCCCGTGCCCCACACCCCGCAGATCGCCGCCGCGATACCCGGCACGAGCACGATCCAGGAGATGATCCGGAACTCGCCGGAGGTGTTCGCGTCGGCCAGCGTGATGCCGATGAGGAGGAGCAGCGGCGGCACCCAGCCGACGCTGCGGCCGCGCAGCCGCAGGATCTTCTGCCGCTGGACCGCGTCCGGCCTTCCAGCGGGGGGCAGTTGCTCGATTTCGGACCGCCGGCTGCCCATCGCCGTACCGCCTCTTTCTCGTGCCCGTCAGTATGCGACCGACATCCGGGCCCGCGGATGGGCGTCCTTCTCCAGCTCGTCGACGAAGGCTACCGCGTAGTCCTCGGCGCTGATCCGGCCGCCGTGGAGGTCGTCGGTGAGCAACTGATCGCCGCCGATACGGAAGCGGCCGGTGCGTTGGCCGGGGGCGATCTCGGGGGCGGGGGACACGTAGGTCCAGTCGAGGTCGTCGTCGAGGGTGCGGAGGTAGGTGAGGACGTCGCGCTGGGCGAGGGCCTCGGGGAGGTAGGCCTCGGGGAAGCCGGGCTGGTCCGCCAGTGCCTGACCGGGCGCGACCTCCAGACTGCCCGCTCCCCCGGCGACCACGAGCCGCCGTACGCCTGCCGCCCGGACCCCCTCCACCAACGACTGGTTCATCGCGAGGAAGGGCGCCTGGGGATTCGTACCGTCCCGGGGCGGCGCGCACGCCGAGGCCACCGCGTCCGCGCCCGCCACCAGCTCCGCGACCTTCGCCCGGTCCGAGACGTCCGCCGCCGCCGTGGTCACGCCGGGGACCGGGGACTGCCCGGACCTGCTCACGGCCGTGACCTGGTGCCCTCGTGCCGAAGCCTCCGTGGCGATACGGCTGCCGACCATCCCGGTGGCGCCGAAAAGTATGAGCTTCATGAAGCTCAGCGAAACACGGTGCGCTGAGCCCCGCATCCCGACTTGCCAGCCACTCGGGCGAGGTGTGCCCTGGAGGCAGGGGCGAGGAGAGAGGAGTGCTCCCATGGCTCAGGCAGCACCCGCATCACCGGCGTCAGGGACACCACGTACCACCGGACCTGATCAGCCCGGCATCATCGACGACCTCATCGGCGCGCGGGCCGCGAACGCCCTGAAGTGGGCGACGCCCGTCGTCGGCGGTCTCGTCTACGGCTTCTGGGCGGCGGCCATCAACCGCGAAACCGGTGCGATCACGGGCTGGAACGTGCTGTTCGGCTTCGTCTGCGCGATCGCGTTCGCCGCGGCCTGGACCGGCGTCCGCATGATGGCGCCGCTGATGCGCCGCGAACTGCACGCGCTGATGTGGATGGCGTTCGCGGGCTTCGCGTTCGGCTTCATCTACAGCCAGACCGGCGCGAGCATCCTGCGGTCCGTGATGATGTCGCTGGCGGTCGCGGTGAGCGTGTTCGCGGCGCTCTTCTACCACTACTACACCCACGAGGACGCGGAGGGTCAGCGGGTCAAGTGACCTCCCACGTACGGCATGGCATACGGCACACGAGGCCCCGGCGCAGCAGCCGGGGCCTCGTGTGTCTCCCTCACTCACCTATCCCCTGGGACTCCAGTCCCAGGAGCTCGCGGAGGAGCCGGAGATGCTCCAGCTCCACGATCCGGAGGCGCTGAAGCTCCAGGAGCCCGAGCCGGACGAACTCGACGCACTCGACGAACTCGAGGAGGAGCCACCGTTGTTCCAGCTGTTGTCGCCGTTCTTCCAGTTGTCGTCGTCCCAGGCCCCGTCCTTCCAGCCGGGGCACGGGTCCTGGCAGCTGGGCACCCCCTGCCTGCCGATGTCCACGAACGCGGCGCTGGCCCAGCCCTGCGCCCCGACGAGCCAGAACCAGTCCGTGTTGCCGAAGACGCTCTGTCCCTGCACGGCACACAGGACGCGGTCCTGACTGCCCGGCGAGAGCCTGTCGACGACGGACGAGTAGGCGGTGGGCTCCTGTCGTACGTTCATGTCACCGCGGGAGACGACGGTGCCCCATATGGGACTGTCCGAGCCGCCGCCACCGGAGGTGGTGTGCGCCGGCGTGGCCGCCGCCGAGGTGCCCGCCACGGCGACGGTGAGAACACCGCCGGTGAACAGGCCCACAGCAAGGGTCCGCAGGGCCGGGTTGGTGCGCATATCGGCCTCCTTTTCCCCAGAACCAGGTAACACCCGTTCGGGTGAGGGCTCCACCGGAGAGAGCGCGGTCCGTGCGGTTACTGGGCCGCGGAGGGGTGCGGGGGGTACGTGGGGAGCACGGGGTGAGCACGGGGTGAGCACGTGGGGAGCTCTGCACCGGAGCTCGGCTCCCCGTACGGCTTGTCATATGCGCCCATTTGCAGCCAAAAGGCTCGCACCGGGCGGCATGGGGGCCTTGCCTGGAGGGGTGTCCCACCGTGCCCGCAGCGCCCTGTCGGCCGCGCTGATCCTTCTCGCCTGTCTGCTCACGCCGCTGGGCGCGCTCTCGGCCTGGGCGCTGTACGGGATCGGCGACACGGCTCGTTACGAGGCCACGATGGCGCCGCTGGCCGCCGACGCGGACGTACGGGACGCGATCGCGGCCGGGGTCACCGACGAGATCATGCGGGAGGTCCACGTACGGCCGCGGATGCAGGGGCCGGTGAACTCCTTCGTACGGGACGCGGTGCGCTCGTTCACGCAGACGGAGGCGTACGTCACGGCGTGGGAGGCGGCGAACACGGCCACGCACGACGCCGTGATGCGGGCGCTGCGCGACGACAGCGAGGGGGCGGTGACCGTCGACCTCGCGACCGTCACCGAGCGGGTGAAGCTCCAACTCACCGACGACCACATGCCGTTGGCGAACCGTATCCCCGTCGAGCACACCGAGGTCACGGTGCTCGGGGCCGAGGAACTGGTCGAGCTCCGGAAGGGTTTCCACGTGCTCGAAGTCGCCGCCTTCTGGCTGCCGGCCGCCTCCGTCGTCCTCACCCTCGCGGGGATCCTCGTCGCGGTGTGCCGCCGCCGGGCGGTCCTCGCGACGGGGCTGGGCACCGCGCTGGGCGCCGCGCTGCTCGGCGCCGCGATCGCCGTCGGCCGCCGGCTCACCCTCTCCGACCTGCCGCCCGGCGTCTCCGACACGGCGGCGGGTGCGGTGTACGACGCCCTCACGTCCACACTCCGCCTCGCCTGCTGGCTGCTCCTCGCCCTCGGCGTCACCGTGGCCGTCACCGCCCTGCTCACCGGCGCGTACGCCCGGCACCGGCACCGGCGGCGGGCGGCCACGACGGCGCCCGCGCAGGCTCCGGCAGGGGAGGCGACGACACAGATCCGGGCCTGACGGCACCGCCCCTCCAGGTACCTCACCCGTTCGGCCCACCCCTGATGCGTGCCTTCGCCGCCGGAGCGAACCTGCCATTGACCTCCAGGCCCGCCCAGAGGAGACGCCATGACCCAGCACGCCGCGCCGCCCTTCGACCCCAAGCACCCCACGCACCCGACAACTTCGGCCGGAGGCTCGGCCTGGGCGACCGGCGGCACCGTCTTCGCCGGTGTCCTGATGATGGTCAGCGGCATCCTGAGCGTGCTCAACGGCATCGCGGGAATCGCCGCCGACGACGTCTACACGCGCCTGGGCAGCTACGTGTACGAGTTCAACCTCACCACCTGGGGCTGGATCCACCTCGTGATCGGCGTCCTCGTGGCCGTCACCGGCTGGGGCATCCTCCAGGGCAAGGACTGGGCCCGCGGCGCAGGCATCGGCCTCGCCGCCCTCTCCATGGTCGAGTACTTCATGTTCCTGCCCTACGCCCCCTTCTGGTCGCTCATCTCCATCGCCATCGCGGTCTTCGTGATCTGGGCCCTGGCCACGGCCGGACGCCCGTCCACCACGAAGTAGCCCGCTGGCACCGGCCGCCAGGGCAACCCGCCACCGCCCCGCCTCGTCCTTAGGATCCTGAGGGGAGAATTCCGACTCCCCGGCGGACGAGCGAAAGGCCGGGCCCCGGACTTGGATACTGCGGCGGTGTGGGTTGGTCCGGAGCAGCGGCGGCGCGGGGGTACCTGGCTCGCGGGTCCGCTGCTCGCCGGGGTCAGCGTGGTCCTCGGGTTCCGGGCCGGCGACAGTGACGGGATCACCCCCGTGCCGCAGTTGCTGGCGTTTCTGCCCTGGCTCCTCGCGCCCACCGGGCTCGGACTCGCCCTCGCGCTGCTCGCCCGCTGGCGGACCGGGATGGTGTGGGGCGTGGCCGTACTGGGCGGTCTCGCCTGGTACATCGAGCCGTACGGGAAGATCGGCGCACCGACGGGGACGCCCCTCGCGGAACTCCGGGTGATGACCGCCAACGTGCAGTTCGGGTGGGCGACCGACGCGCTGATCGGCGCCGTCGAGCGGGAGAAACCCGCCGTCGTGTTCGTGGCGGAGTGCGAGTACACCTGCTCCCGCGCCCTACAGGACGCCCTCGGCGGAAGCGGCGGGGCGTTCCCGTACCGGCAGGCCGTCGAGGGCGCCGAATCCGCGGGGTCCGTGATCCTCAGCCGGTTCCCGCTCAAGGCCGCCGACGGCATACCCGGGACGACCATGGGCATGCCCGGCGCGGTGGCGGACGTGGACGGCCACGACGTACGACTCCAGCTCGCGCACCCCATGCCCCCGCTGCCCGGCCAGGTCGACGTCTGGCGGCGCGAGCTCGGCGCGCTGCGCGACTACGCGGCGGCGAGCGAGGAGCCCACGATCCTGGCCGGGGACTTCAACGCCTCCCAGGACCACGCCGCGTTCCGCCGCGTCCTCGACACCGGCCTGCGTGACAGCTCCCGCCTCGCCGGAGCCGCCCGCACCCCGAGCTGGCCCGCCAGGACTGCCCCCACCTTCGGCGCCCAGATCGACCACGTCCTGGTCTCCGGCGACTTCTCGGCGCACAAAGCCGCCTTCCTCACCCTCACCGGCTCCGACCACCACGCACTCGTCGTCGACCTCACCCTCCACCAACGCGGCTGAAACGACGCCGCCCGCGCACCCCAAGCCGCCCCACCCGGACCACTCCCGGTCTCTGGGGACTTCTCGTCTCCCGGGACTTATCGTCTCCGGGGACTGCTCGACTCCGGGGACTGCTCGACTCCGGGGACTGCTCGACTCCGGGGACTTCTCGTCTCCGGGGACTGCTCGTCTCCCGGGACTTCTCGACACGCAAAGCCCCCTTCCTCACCCTCACCCGCCCCGACCACCACACACTCGTCGCCGACCTCACCCTCCACCAACGCGGCTGAGACAGGGCCGGCCGCCATACTGAGGGGCATGTTCCGCCAGCTCCCGATCAGCAGCCTCAGCCCTCCCGACTGGCTGGTCAGGAACCTCAAACCGCAACCGGCCCCCATCCCCTGGGCCGCCGTCGCCCGCGCCGCGATCGCCATGAGCCTGCCGCTCGCCATCGGCCTCGCCGTCGGACAGCCGGCGTACGGCGCCCTCTCCTCCATGGGCGCCCTGTTCGGAGTCATCGGCGACACCGCCGACGCCTACCGCATGCGGATCCTCAACATCGCCGTCCCCCAGCTCTTCGGCGCGGCCGGCGTCACCATCGGCTCCCTCGCGTTCGGACATGGCTGGCTCACCGTCGGTGCCGTCACCGCCGTCGCGCTCCTGTCCGGGATGATCTCGTCGATCGGCGCCGTGGCCTCCGTGTCCGGCCTACTTCTGCTCCTCAACTGCGCGATCGGCGCCGGACTCCCCCTGCCGGGCCAGTGGTGGCTGGCGCCGCTGCTGATGGCCGGCGGCGGGCTCCTCGTGCTCGTCCTGGCGCTGCTCGCCTGGCCGCTGCGGTCGGGGGTGCCCGAACGGGCCGCGGTGGCCGCGAGCTACCGCACGGTGGCGGATCTGCTCGCCGCGAGCGGAACCGCGAAGTACGACGACATCCGCCTCGCCGTCACCCAGTCCTTCAACCAGTCCTACGACCTCGTCCTCGCCCGGCGCGCCTTCCACCACGGCCGCAACCCCGAACTGGTGCGTCTGCTGGCCCAGCTCAACGCCGTGACACCCGTCGTGGAAGCGGCTCCAGCGGCCCACCAGTACGGGAAGCCGCTGCCGGCCGAAGTCCCCGCCGCCCTACGCCACCTCGCCGAGGCCGTGGAGACCGGCTACAGCGGCCCGATAGGGCTCAAGCTCCCCGTGCCCGAGAACGAGACCGCGCGCGCCGTCGACCACGCCCTGCGGCACGCGGCCGCCGTGGTGACCCACCAGGCGGCGGACGCACGCAACGTCGACGACCCGCTCGGCAGGCCCGCCGCCCTGCATGTGCGCGCCGCCCGCGCCGCCCGCAACGTCATCCTGTCCGGCGCCTCCTGGCGCTACGGCCTGCGCCTGGCCCTGTGCATCGGGCTCGCACAGGCCCTTGTCTCGATCGTCCCGGTGCCGCGCTCGTACTGGGTCGCCCTCACCGTCACCTTCGTGATGAAGCCCGACTTCGGCTCGGTGTTCTCACGTGCTCTGCTGCGCGCCCTCGGCACGGTCGCGGGGCTCGTCGTCGCGGCCGGGGTCCTCGCCGTCGTACCGCTCGGCTGGTGGGACGTGCCGGTGATGTTCGTCCTCGCGCCGCTCATCCCGGCGTTGACCCGGCGCGGGTACGGCTACCAGACCGCCGCCGTCACGCCGGTGATCCTGCTGCTCTCGGACGTCCTCAACCACCAGGGCACCGCCCTGGTGGTGCCCCGCCTGGTCGACTCCCTCATCGGGTGCGCGATCGCCCTCGTCGCCGGGTATCTGCTGTGGCCGGAGAGCTGGCACACCCGGGTCGGCGACCGGCTCGCGGACGCGGTCGCGGACACCGCCGGGTATGTGGAGTACGCGTTCGGCGACGACGCCGACTCCGCCACCCGCGCCCGGATGCGCCGCGGCCTCTACCGCGATCTCTCCGCCATCCGTACGGAGTTCCAGCGCGCCCTCACCGAACCGCCGCCCAGCGGCCGGCGCGCCGCCGGCTGGCTGCCGCTCGTCGTCGCCGTGGAACGGATCGTCGACGCGACAACGGCGGCCGGGGTACGGATCCGGCACGGTGCCGCCCGGCCCTCCTCCGGCGAGGTCGGCCAAGTCACCCTGCAACTGCGGGAGTTGTCCGAGGGCCTGCACAAGACCGACGTACTCTTCGAGGTCCGCACCGACCTCACCGGCCCGTCGGGCAGCGTCCTGGAACCACTGCGGCAGGAGGTCGCGGCGGCACGGGCGATCACTTCGCCGCACTGACAGGCGGCGGGCAGGTAGGAGGACGGGGCCGGGTGCGAGCTGCCGTTCCTCATTTTCTTGCCTTGGTTTCAGCGTGACGCCAGGTGGTGCGTATGTGCGGAAACAGGCCACCGGAATGAACGGGGGGTGAACCCCTGGGATCCGAAGACGTGTGGGGATTACTCGGATAGCGCCGGCGAGGGGCTTGGTCGCAGGGGCTTGCCGAGAGGGCTGGTGGGGCGCTTGTGCGGCGGGGCGCGGGTCGCGACGGGGACGCGGTCTTGACGAGTGCGGGCCCCGTACTCCGCCCCTGCCCAAGATCACCAGCTGTGACCGCTAACCTTACGTGTCCGTCCTGGCCAGGGATTGACGGGCACCAACTCACGCGAAGGGTTGCGCACATGGGCATTCTCACCGTCTTGCGGAATGCGTTCGGCCGCTCACGCAAGGGCCGTGACACCGACGGGGAGACCTCGCGGGAGGCTTCGACTCCGACGGTTCCGGCACAGGCTTCCGCACCGGAGGCCGAGCCGAAGATTCCGGCGCCGTCCTCCGAACTCCGGCCGGAACCAGCCACGGAGCTCCCCGCTCCGACCCCCGCCCCCCAACCGTCCGTCGTGGACGAGTTGGTCTCGGCAGCGTTCGACAATGTGACGGTTCCTTCGGCTAGGACGCCGAAGCGGGACCCGGAACCGGAACCGACGGCGCCGCCTGCGGCGGAGGCGGAGGTCGCGGCAGAGCCCGAGGCCGAGGCTGAGGTGGAGACGCCCGAGCCGGTCGTTGAACCCGAGACCGTCGCCGAGGTCCCGGAGGCCTCCGAGCCGGAGGCCGAGGTCACCGAGGCGACTCCGGAGCCCGAGGTCGAGGTCGAGGAGACCCCCGAACCGAAGGCCGAGGCGACCCCCGAGGTCGAGGTCGAGGTCGAGGAGACCCCGGCGCCGAAGGCCGAGGAGCAGCCTGCGGCAGCAGCGGCCGAGCCGGCCGCCGACGACACCACCGCCACCGCCACCGCCACCGCCACCGCCACCGCCACCGAGGACCCGACTCCGCTCGCCGCGAAGGCGGACGAACCGGAAGCCGCCGACGGCGACGAGCCCCCACAGGGGCCACCCGCAGCCGACGACGAAAGTGTCACGGGTGGTGCGGGCGGGAAGACCGATCCGGCCGAAGGCCGGGTGCCCACCCACCGGCCCGAGGCCGACAAGACCCCCGAGGCGGGGGAGGTTCAGGAAACCTCCGACGCCGAGGAGGTCGAGGAAACCCCCGCGACGGAGCCGGCGCCGCTCACCCCGGCCGCCGCCCAGGCAGCCGTACCCGCAAGTCTCCTCACCGCCTACACCGAGGCGGACACCGCCCTCAAGACGCAGAACCTCACCGGCACCCGCGCCAAGGTCTACCTCGTCCTGGACCGCTCCGCGAGCATGCGCGCCTACTACAAGGACGGCTCCGCCCAGGCCCTGGGCGAGCAGACCCTCGCCCTCGCCGCCCACCTCGACCCCGAGGCCACGGTCCACGTCGTCTTCTTCTCCACGGAGCTGGACGGCACCGGCGAGCTGACCCTCACCGACCACGAGAACAAGGTGGACGAACTCCACGCAGGCCTCGGCCGCATGGGACGTACGAGCTACCACGCGGCCGTGGAAGAAGTCCTCACGCACCACCAGAAGTCGGACACCACGGCCCCCGCCCTCGTCGTCTTCCAGACGGACGGCGCCCCGGACGCCAAGACCCCCGCCACCCAGTCCCTCACGGACGCGGCGAAGAACCACCCCTCCGTCTTCTTCTCCTTCGTCGCCTTCGGCGAGCAGGACAACAAGGCCTTCGACTACCTCCGCAAACTGAGCACCGGCAACACGGCCTTCTTCCACGCGGGCCCGACCCCGCGCGAACTGACGGACGCCGAGGTCTACGAGGGCGTACTGGCGAACTGGCGCCCGTAACCCCCACCCGCACCTCACAACGGCCGCCCGCTTCCCACCCGGTAAAACGGGAGGCGGGCGGCCTACCCATGTCGGATACGATTTCAAGGTTCGTAAGACGACCGACGACACGACCTGAAACGACGATCGTCACCCCACGTACCGACCTGGGAGCAGCCCGCAATGGCTCGACACCTCATCACCAGCGCCCTTCCGTACATCAACGGAATCAAGCACCTGGGCAACATGGTGGGGTCCATGCTCCCGGCGGACGTGTACTCCCGGTACCTCCGCCAGCGCGGCCACGACGTCCTCTACATCTGCGGGACGGACGAGCACGGCACCCCGGCCGAGCTGGCCGCGAAGGAGCAGGGCCTCCCGGTCGACGAGTTCTGCGCGCAGGCGCATGACGCGCAGAAGGCGGTGTACGACGGCTTCGCGCTGGCCTTCGACTACTTCGGTCGCAGCTCCAGCCCGCAGAACCGCGAGATCACCCAGCACTTCGCCCGCCGCCTGAACGAGAACGGCTTCATCGAGAAGCGCGCGATCCGCCAGGTGTACTCCCCTGTGGACGGCCGTTTCCTCCCGGACCGTTACGTCGAGGGCACCTGCCCGCACTGCGGCTACGACAAGGCGCGCGGCGACCAGTGCGAGAACTGCACCCGCGTCCTGGACCCGACCGACCTGATCAACCCGCGCAGCGCCATCTCCGGCTCCACCGATCTGGAGGTCCGGGAGACCACGCACCTCTTCCTCCTCCAGTCGAAGCTGCAGCACGAGGTCGAGGCGTGGATCGACGAGGTCAGCGACGAGTGGCCGCAGCTCGCCTCCTCGATCGCCCGCAAGTGGCTGACCGAGGGCCTGCACGACCGCGCGATCACCCGTGACCTGGACTGGGGCGTCCCGGTCCCGGCCGACACCTGGCCGGAGCTGGCGGCGGCGGGCAAGGTCTTCTACGTCTGGTTCGACGCGCCGATCGAGTACATCGGCGCGACCAAGGAGTGGTCGGATCTGGACCCGGAGAACCGGGACTGGAAGTCCTGGTGGTACGACGCCGACTCCGGCGAGAACCCGGTCCGCTACACGGAGTTCATGGCCAAGGACAACGTGCCCTTCCACTCGGTGATGTTCCCGGCGACCGAGCTGGGCGTGCGCGAGCCGTGGAAGAAGGTCGACTATCTGAAGTCCTTCAACTGGCTGACGTACTACGGCGGAAAGTTCTCCACGTCCCAGAAGCGCGGTGTCTTCACCGACGCCGCCCTGGACATCCTCCCCGCCGACTACTGGCGCTACTTCCTGATCGCCAACGCCCCCGAGTCCGACGACTCGTCCTTCACCTGGGAGCACTTCACGGCGACGGTGAACAAGGACCTCGCGGACACGCTGGGCAACTTCGTCAACCGGGTCCTGTCCTTCTCGCGCAAGCGCTTCGGCGACGAGGTCCCGGCGGGCTCGGACGCCGGTGCGGCGGAGGCGCGGCTCGGCGAGGAGATCGCGGGCCTGCTCGCGGAGTACGAGTCCCAGATGGAGGCGCTCCAGTTCCGCAAGGCGGCCGCCGCACTGCGCGCCCTGTGGTCGGCGGGCAACTCCTACCTGGAGGAGAAGGCCCCCTGGCTGGAGATCAAGACGGACCCGGACGGCGCGGCCCTGACCCTGCGTACGGCGATGAACCTGATCCACCTCTACTCGGTGGTGTCGGAGCCCTTCATCCCGGCGTCGGCGGCAGCCATGCGCTCGGCCTTCTCCCTTCCCGACGACACCGCGACCTGGGTCACGGCGGAGGAGGCGAAGGCGCTGACCGCGGTCCCCGCCGGTACGGCCTTCACCGTTCCCCCCGTGCTCTTCGCCAAGATCACGGACGAGGACCTGGAGTCGTACAAGGAGCGCTTCGGCGGCGCACCGGAGTAGTCATGGCGTGGTGAAGAGGCCCGGCACCCTGTGGTGCCGGGCCTCTTCACAAAATCCGCCAGGCTGGAAACCGCCCCCGGCGCTGGCATGTCCGCGACCACCCGTATGGTTTCGCCATGGCAGTCCCCGAGGTCATCCCGATCGCGTACGAACCGAACCACCGCACCGAGGCCATCGGCCGTTACGCGGATGGTCAGTTCCTGGCGTCGGTCACGTATGCCTTCCCCGAAGGGTTCCGTCCCGACGACGGCTGGGAAGAGCACAAGCGTCTCTATACGGTGCTTCACACCTTCGACTCCGAGGGCCGGTACCGCGACTCGGAGATCTGGTGCGCGGGCACCTGGGCCGAGCAGCACCGCGCCCCGCACTCCGAGGGCTCGGTCCTCGCCCGGGCCGAGGCCCACCTGGGGAAACTCCTGCGAAGCCTCCCCCGGCGCTCGTACCTGGACATCGCGATCCGCCCCTTCCAAGTCACCGTCGACGGCGTCCTGTTCGGCCTGGTGATCAAGGAGGACGAGGAAGAGACCTGGGCCGAGCTCTACCCGGACCGCCTGGCCTTCACCGAGCCCTGGGACGGCTCGTACGACACCTGACCAGGCAGCGCAAGCCGTCCGGGGCTGCCCCGGGTCGCCGCGCGCACAGCAGCGCGCGCGGCGGGCCGCAGGTGTCAGGAGGGTGTCAGGAACCCTTCCTGTTCGTCGCGAGTCCGTTGAGGGAGCCGATCGTGTTCAGGTCTCCCTTGGTTTTGATGACGGCGCGGAGCACGTCCGTCGGCCCGACCAGCTGGTCCCAGCCGTCGGTCCAGGTGAAGTTGTTCCCGTTCGTGATGCCCAGCGTCTCCCAGACGTCGCCCTCCGTGGTCACCACCTTCACCGAGGCGTCGTTGCCCTGGGCCGCGATGGAGATACCGCAGGCGTCGTCCGGGAAGTTCCCGTTGTCGCTGAGGTCCGTCCACTCGTAGTCGCCCAGCGCCGGTGTGTTGTCCCTGCGCCCGGCGTACGCCACACCGTTGACGAGCGCGGCGCTGAACTCCTCCGAGCCCGAGGGCGCGTAGGTGTCGATGTCGGTACAGGGGCCCGTCGCGCCGGTGGCGCCGGTCGCGCCCGTGGGACCGGTCGGGCCGGTCGGGCCCGTGGCACCGGCTCCTGGCCCGGTCGGCCCTGTCGCGCCGGTCGGACCCGTCGCACCCGCACCGGTCGCACCCGTGGCACCCGTCGCACCGGTGGGACCCGTGGGCCCCGTAGGCCCCGTCGGTCCGACCTTGCACTTGTCGTGGGCTGCGTTGGCCACAGGCCCGGCGGTCATCCCCTTCGGCCCTGGCTTCGGCCTCGGCTTCTTGCAGGGGTCCCCGGTCGACGGGCTCGCCACGGTGGTCCCGTTGGCCGGATCGGCGTTGCGCGCCATGGCGCCCGCGGGGGTCGCGATGCTCGAGAGCACTAGTGCGAGCGAGGCGATGGTGCCGCCGGTCAGCCACGCGTTCCGCAGGGGAAGCGGACCGAATGGCGATCGGTTCCGATGTTCAGGACTCATACACTGCTCCTCATGATGTGGATCGAGTGATGTCCCAGAAACACGTTCGAGATTCCATTCCGGAAAAACGTTCGAGCATCCTTCGGCAACATCGGATCGCAGGAGCAACGCCTTAAGAATTCGACGGAGTTATCAACATATCGGCGTACTGGGCATCCACAGATGGGTGCGTGCGCGACAGCGAATTCGGCACCGCGTACCGGCGAGCCTTCACAAGGCTCAGGGCTCCTGTGCCTAGGGTCTCCCGGTCCGAATCGCCGCGAGCGGTGTTGCCGTGCGGCCGCCAGTCTGCCTGTGCGTGATCCCGGCGCGGTCAGGCGATCACCAGTTCGCATTCGCCCGGTTTGCTTCGGGCGAACTCAAGGTTGTGGGTCACACGCTCGCGCTGTCCCTCGGGCAGCTTCTCGCCGTCCAGGAGTCGCTCGCAGCAGGCCATGGACTCCTGGTAGTTCCCGGTCCAGTACGCCGCCACCGCGAGCTCGTCGAGTGCGCGCCAGTCGTACCAGTCGAACTCGACGAACAGGATGTCGCTCGGATAGGGGATCTGCGCCGCGGCCTTCGCGAAGAGATGGGCCAGCGGCCAGCGCGGGCCGTTTTCGCGGCAGAAGCGCGCCAGATCGCCGAGGGCTTCGGCGCGCGAGGGCCTGCTCTCGTGGGCGCGGAGATAGCGGTCCATCACCTCGGCGGCCGGCCTTTCGAGCCGTGCCGCGAGCCGCGCGGCATAAAGATGGGCGCAGAAGACCTCCTCGCCCCACCCGCCCATGGCCGCCCGGCGGTCGTAGGCGGCGAGTGCTTTCTCCGGCTCGTCGGCGTCGCGCCAGCTCTGTGCGAGATAGAAGACGTAGCGGGCGTTGTCGGGCTCCTCGACCAGGCCTTCCTCAAGGATCTCCGCATCGCGCAGGTACTTCTTCCGCTGGCCTTCCCGCAGGCGTGCCCCGCCTCCCACGGAGAGGATGTTGGCGCCCTTGAACATCCCGCGGCTGTACTCCTTCCCGCAGTCGAGGTACTCGTGCAGGACACCGACATAGCGCCAGGGCAGCCGGGTCGAGACCAGGGCGGGGCGCCAGTGGATGATCGGCCCGTCGTGGAGGGCGACGCGATAGGCGTCATGTGTCAGCTCCGGCATACGGAACCCCTCCTCCACCTCCATCAGGTCGTCGGCGTCGATGAACAGCAGGTAGTCCGCACGGTCGCGTGCGAGGTCGACCGCCTCGCTGCGGCTCCCGTCGAAACCCTTCCAGGGCCGCTCGTACAGGGCGCCGGGCAGATCCCCGAGAACCTCACGGATGACGTCCTGGGTGCCGTCGGTGGAGCCGGTGTCCAGGATGACCCACGTGTCGATCAAGGGGCGGACGGATTCCAGACAGCGGCGAATCACCGGCGCTTCGTCTTTGACGATCATGTTCAGGCATACCGTTGGATTCACGATCCTCATGAAATTCCAGCTCCCTGGCAGGAACGTCTGAGGCGCGCCGATAGGAAACGGGAACGGTGTGTGTCGCCGGCCCTGATCCAAATACGCCTGGATACGCTCTCGGCGTCGTGTCGGCCAGTGCAACCCACCACGATCGGGGAATGAATGCCCATCAGTAAATGGCCAGGAAAACTGAGGGATTACCCACGGCCCAGGAACCGTGTGGTGGCGGCCGCGACGATGGCTCTCGCCGTCACCGGTGTCGGCTCGGCGCTGACCTGGATGTCTGTCTCCCTGACCACCCTCGACGCTGATTCCAGGCCACAGGCAGCGTGTTCCTACACGGCCACCGAGCGCGGGAAGCCCACCGACATCCCCGTCTTCGACGCCGAAAAGGCCGCCCGCCCGTTGACTGCCACCTTGGTCACCAACCGAGGAGAGGTAACGCTCAAGGCCCTGACCGGCGACGCGCCCTGCACAACCAACTCGTTCTCCTTCCTGGCCCGCAAGGGGTACTTCGACGGCAGCGAATGCCACCGCGTCACCACCCGGGGAATCTATGTTCTGGAATGCGGCGGCGCCAAAGGGGACGGCAAATCCGATCCCGGGTACTTCTTCCCCGACGAGAACCTCGACGGCGCGGACTATCGTGCGGGCACCGTGGCGATGGCCAAGGTGACACCGGGGAGGAATGGAAGCCGGTTCTTCATCAGTTACGCCGATCCGGACGTCGGCATGGCGCCCCAGTGGACTCCGTTCGCGAAGGTCGTCGGGGGAATGGACGTACTGCAGGAGATCGGCGTGGCCGGGACGTCGGACGGATCCACCGACGGCAGACCGCGCAAGCCCGTCGTCATCGAGTCGGTGGCCTTGCGGTAGGCCCGCCGGGCGGGCAGGTATCACTCCGGCCGGCCCTGGGCGGTGTCCGTCAGCCCGCGCGGGTGAGCAGTACGAAGCCGTCCTGTTCCGCCGCGGTGCGGTATCCCTCGGCCAGGGCACGGTCCAGGGAGATCTTCTCCTCCCCGAAACTCTGCGGCCAGCGCCGATGCTGCGGTACCAGGGTGTCCACCATGATCCACTCCGGGTCGGGGCGGCTGTCGGCCCAGCCGTAGAGGCTGGCACTCGTGCGGCCGGTGAGCTGGGGCACGAGCTGGTTGGACGCCTGAACCGTCGCGCCGTCGGGGATGCGGTCCATGAGGCCATGGGCGACGGCGATCCGCGGATCGGTCCGCCAGGTCTCCGGCCTGACCAACTGCCACAGCGGGTACTGCGGAAGGATCAGGGCCGTGATCGCGGCCGAGCCCACGAGATAGCGCCGCAGGCTGACCCCGCTCGGCTGCCTCCGGACCAGGGCGTCGATGAAGGCGGCGAAGACAATCGGCATCAGTACGAGCGAGTAGTGGTAGCTGGTCCCCCAGTGGGTGGAGAGCCCGGAGGCGAAGCGCCAGACCAGAGTCGGCAGCGCGACCCACAACAGCGGGGACCGCAGGGCCAGGAACAGCGTGGGCGCCAGCAGGAAGAGCAACGTCGTGACCTTGGCCTCGGGGGTGATGAGACCGATCGTGACCTTGTACAGCAGATCCGACAGCCCGCTTTCGCCGCCGCCTTCCGGACCTGTCGTCAGCCAGTGCGTATACGCGTAGGACCCCTGCGGGTTGAAGGCCGGCAGGATCACCAGCATCGCCAGGGCCGTCCCGCACAGACCGGCCGCGGCGGTGCCGATCCCCAGCCTGCGATCCCCTCGCCGCGCGATGAAGAGGCCAATCACGGCCACGGTGAGCCCGAGGTCCTCCTTCACCAGCAGCAAGGGCAGCGCCCAGAACGCCGCGGCACGAAGCCGGTCACTCCCCAGCGCGGCCAGTGAGCACGCGAGCAGCGGTACGGCGAAGGCCACCTCGTGGAAGTCGACGCCGACCGCACTCGCGATACCCCAGGACAGGCCGTAGCAGGTGCCGATGATCCCCGCGGCCGCTGCGCCCAGTGTCCGACGGGCCCAGAGGGCCAGCGGCAGAACGCTCGCGGCGATCAGCGCGGCCTGCACCACGAGAAGCACCATCGGCGACGGCCAGAGCCGGTAGAGCGGAGCGACAAGCGCCAGAACGGGGTGGAAATGGTCCCCCAGCACAGGGAAGTCCGGCCCCTTCACCTCGGAGACGGGAAGGTGGCCCTCCGCGTAGGACCGGATGACCTGTTCGAAGATTCCCAGGTCGAAGGCGTTGGAGAGCATCCGTTGATGGAGGCGCAGGGACAGCGTCATGTACGCGAAGAACAGCGCTCCCGCGAGGGCCCAGATCCACCACGGAATCCTGGAGTGGCTCCTGGGGGAATCCCCTGCTCGCGTCTGCTCGCCGAGCTGCGACTGCTGAGGCGGGAGCGTGGCGCTGTCGGCGGGGGATGCCTGCATGACGGTGCCTTTCCAGAGCGGCTACGGCGTCCGAAGGCCCTCAAGATGCCAGCATTTGCCTGTACCCGACTCCGAATCATCTCCCGTACGGACAGAATCCTCCGAATAGCCGACCTAACCCGACAATGATTGGAAATCCTTCAGCCCGCTCATGCCGGACCACTTCCATCACTCCGATCAATCCCACTCCCCGAGCAGCGCCCCGTGGGCCGGGTCATCCCAGCTGCGCCTTGATGTGGTCGATCACCTCGTTGAACTCCTTCGTCGGCGAGAAGTCCACGTACTCGCAGTCCTCAAGCGCTTCCGGGACGTGACCGGGCGCCCAGTAGAAGGCCTGCCCCGCCTCGTAGATCTCGTCCCCCTGCTCGGTGCGCATCTTCAGCCGTCCCTTGAACAGGTAGCCCCAGTGCGGGCACTGGCACGAGTCACCGGGCAGGCCCTTGACCGCCGGTGTCATGTCCGTGCCCCCTGGAAGCCGCGCGAAGGCGACACTCATGTCTCCCCCGATCTCCCGCGTGCGCACCTCCACACCGCCGCCCTCGATCGCGACGGGAGTCTCAGTCCGCGTGGTTGCCGTCATGACTCCTCCAGGTCGGTTCCGCTCCGGATGGATCCGCGGGGACTGGCGGATCGGTCCCAGACATGACTCCGACAAGGCCTGGTCACGGCTGCCAGGGCTGGGACGGATCTGCCAATCACCGCCTACTGTCCAGTCTGGCCCCGGCCATGGCGGGTGTCCTCCGCAGGGGGAGCGCGCCGGAGGGTCTGCGTGAAGTCGTCTTCGGTCACGCGCGGTTCGTCTGGGCCTGCCGCAGGAGGGCGAGCAGGCTGTCGCGGGACACGGGGAGTACTCGAGTGGGCTCTTCGCTTTCACGGAGGAGCAAGGCGCCTTCGCGCTGGGCGAGTTCTATGCATTCGTTGCCGTCCGCGCCACCCGAGAACGACGACTTCTGCCACTGAGTCACGTCTTACAGCTCCTTCGCCAGGCGGTGGATGAAGTCCCGCGAGCGGGCGGGCTCCAGGGAAGCCGATTCCACCTTACGGAAGAGTGTTCGCATGGACTGGAGCTGGGCAGCGGCGTCCAGGAAAGCCGAGCCGTACGGGGTGTCCCGCTGAACGGTGTCCAGCGCGGGTACCCGCCCGCCCGTGTAGACCAGAGCTGAACTCGCCCCGGCGAAGCCGTCCACGTCGAACGGGACAACGCGCACCGTGACCTGCGGATTCTCTGACTCCCTGAGGATTTCCTCGAGTTGGGCGCGAGCAACACGCCGGTCCGCGACACGTGTACGCAGCACGGACTCGTGCAGCACCGCCGAGTACGGGGCCGCCCCGTCCTTGAAGAGGGCTGCCTTTCGGCGCATCCGGTGTTCGACCCTCGGCTCCAGCTCACTCTCCGGGAGCTCCGGGCGCCAGTCCCCAACGACCTCCGAGCCGTCACCATCTGCCACCGCACCCTCCGCCTGATCCTCGCCACCCATGGCCTCCCCCACCTCACGGAAGCGGCCGAACTGGTGGCGACGGAGCTGGTCACGAACGCGGTCCAGCACACGAAGGGCCCCGCCGCCATACGGCTCCGTGCAGAGGGCGGCGCCCTGCGTATCGGGGTCTGGAACGCGGACCCCGCACCGCCCCGCCTCGCCCGCCAGACCGCCCCGGACGCCGAGACGGGCCGCGGCCTCGCCCTCGTCCACAGCCGCGCGGACAGCTGGGGATGGGTACAGCAGCGGGACCCCCGGCACATCGCCGACACCGGCAAGTACATCTGGTGCGAACTGACTTGGGCAGCGTGAACGTTCCTCCGGCCGCGTCTTCGCGGTACTCGGTATCCCGTTACCCAGGACGCGAGGGCACAAAGGGCCCGGAACCAGTGGAGTTCCGGGCCCTGGCCGACCAGATCGAGAGCTACGACACCGAAGCCGGCGCCGACGCGCTCGGCGCCGTGTCCGTGCTGTTCTCGTTCTCGTTCTCGTCCGGGGCCACGCCCAGCGTCAGGTCGGCCTGGACACCCCGGGCGAGGTGCCTCTTGTCGTACCTGAGGTGGAGAAGGCCGCCCTCGGCGCCGTTGTCGGGGTAGATCGTGTCCTCGTCGAGGGTCGTGCGGGCGATGGTGTTCGTCGAGTACGGGTCCAGCTCGGCGGAGGCGAGCACCGACTCCTCGTCGAAGAAGAGCTGGCCCGTGTGGCAGGTGTGGCCGCCCTCGTATCCGGAGGAGGTCCACTCGCCGTCCACGTGAACCTTGACGTGGATGTGCACGCAGCGGCCCTGGTACCAGCCCGGGAAGACGGTCCTGAAGGTGACGAAGCCGTGCTTGTCCGTCCGCCACGTGCCGCGCAGATAGCGCTCGTCGTCGGTCGGCTCCTGGTGGACCGGACCGCCGGGACCGCCGGGGCCGCCCGTCGGGGGCGGGCCGGTGGGGACGCCGGTGGGCCGGGGGCCGCCGCCACCGCCGTTGCCCATGTCCTCGTAGCCCGAGTAGATGCCCAGGGCCGAGCAGTGCCAGATGTCGACGGCGGCGTTCCGTACCGGTCTACAGGTCTCGGCGTCGATCACCTTGAGCCGGAGGGCGAGGGGGATGCCCTCCTCGTCCTCGGTGACGTTCTGGCGGATCTTGTCGGCGTCGATGTAGTACGGACCCTCGGTGGTCTCCGTGGTCAGGACGTAGCAGGCCTCCGGGGTGCCGGACGAGCTCGCGGGTTCCGTCCCGAGTGAGCCGTCGCCCGCGAAGGCGTTCGCGCCCAGGCCGGCCGCCAGACCCGCTGCCGCGACCGTCGCACCGCCGGCGACGATGACCCGACGGCGCGTCAGTTCCTGTTCTGTTGCTGTGTGTTGGGGGTTCTCAGTCATGACCGCGGAGATTATGAAGTGAACCTGTCAAAGCGCTGTGATTGACGGGGGTTCCCGAGGACCACATGAGAATGGCTCGGAACCGGTGTCGATTCCGAGCCATTCGAACCCGTGGGGGACGCGGACGAAGGTCTACTTCGGCTGCGGCTTCCGTACGGAGATGTGCAGCTCGCGGAGGCGGGACTCCTCCAGCTCCGTCGGCGCGCCCATCATCAGGTCCTGCGCGTTGCCGTTGAGCGGGAACGCGATGGTCTCGCGGATGTTCGGCTCGTCGGCGAGAAGCATGACGATGCGGTCGACGCCGGGCGCGATGCCGCCGTGCGGCGGGGCGCCGAAGCGGAACGCGCGGAGCATGCCGGCGAACTGCTCCTCGACGGTGTCACGGTCGTAGCCCGCGAGCTCGAAGGCCTTGAGCATGATGTCGGGCTCGTGGTTCCGGATCGCGCCGGAGGACAGCTCGACGCCGTTGCAGACGATGTCGTACTGCCAGCCCAGGACGTCCAGCGGGTCCTGGGTCTCCAGGGCCTCCAGGCCGCCCTGCGGCATCGAGAACGGGTTGTGCGAGAAGTCGAGCTTCCCGGTCTCCTCGTCCTTCTCGTACATCGGGAAGTCGACGATCCAGCAGAAGCGGAAGACGCCCTCCTCGAAGTGACCGGCACGCTTCGCGGCTTCCACCCGCACCGCGCCCATGATCTTCGAGACCTCGTCGAACTCACCCGCGCCGAAGAACACCGCGTGGCCCGCGGCGAGCGACAGGCGCTTCGTCAGCTCCGCGACGTTCTCCTCGGTCAGGAACTTGGCGATCGGGCCGTTCAGCGAACCGTCCTCGGTCACCCGCACCCACGCCAGGCCCTTCGCCCCCTGCTCGACCGCGTAGTCACCGAGGCCGTCGAAGAACTTCCGCGACTGCCCGGCGACGTCCGGCACCGCCAGGGCGCGCACGTGCTTGCCCGCGAACGCCTTGAACTCCGAGCCCTCGAAGACGTCGGTGATGTCGACGAGCTCCAGCTTGGCCCGCAGGTCCGGCTTGTCGGAGCCGTACTTCAGCATCGACTCGCGGAACGGGATGCGCGGGAAGGGCGAGGTGACATGGCGGCCGCCGCCGAACTCCTCGAAGAGCTCCGTCATGAGCTTCTCGATCGGCTGGAAGACGTCCTCCTGCTCGACGAAGGACATCTCCACGTCGAGCTGGTAGAACTCGCCCGGCGAACGGTCCGCGCGCGCGTCCTCGTCGCGGAAACAGGGCGCGATCTGGAAGTAGCGGTCGAAGCCGGAGATCATCAGCAGCTGCTTGAACTGCTGCGGAGCCTGCGGGAGGGCGTAGAACCTGCCCGGGTTCAGCCGGGACGGGACCACGAAGTCACGGGCGCCCTCGGGGGAGGTCGCGGACAGGATCGGGGTCGCCATCTCGTTGAAGCCCAGCGCCGTCATCTTGTGACGGATCGCCGAGATCACGGCCGTACGCAGCAGGATGTTGCGGTGCATACGCTCGCGGCGCAGGTCCAGGAAGCGGTACTCCAGGCGCCGCTCCTCGTTGACCCCGTCCTCGGCGTTGATCGTGAACGGGAGCGGGGCCGCCGCACCGAGCAGCTCGACCTCGCTCACCTCGACCTCGACCTCGCCGGTCGGCAGATCCGGGTTCACGTTCTCCGCGCCGCGCGAGACGACCCTGCCGTCGACGCGGACCGTCGACTCCTTGGAGATCTTGTCGAGCGCCTCATAGGCGGGCGTGCCGGGGCGGGCGACGAGCTGCGTGATGCCGTAGTGATCGCGCAGATCGATGAAGAGGATGCCGCCCAGGTCGCGCCGATTGTGCAGCCAGCCACTCAGCCGGACGTCACTGTCGACGTCAGAGGCGCGGAGCTCGCCGCAGGTGTGGGACCTGTACCGATGCATCGTCGTTTCATCCAGTCTTTGCGGATCAGGGGCTGTGTTCACGTGAACGGATCGGAACCGATCGAGCCGTGAACAGAGCCGTGGATCGAGCTCTGTTTCACGTGAAACTTCCCCAAGACTACCGGCCACGCCAAGATCACTCCCCCCTATAACCCCGCCGCAGCCCACTGCGACCGCGACAGGTCTAGGTGGCAGGTACGGATCCCCTCTCCCTACAGTGGGTCAATGCGAACTGGTGAGCCCGTGCCCGCCGTGGGGGACGTCCTGGCCGCCCTCGCGACCGGCGTATGGCGCTGGGACACCGCCACCGGGCTGGTCACGGTCGACGCCGAGGCGGCACGGCTGCTCGGCCTGCCCGCGGAGCCCTCCACGCTGACGCGGGCCCGCGCACGCGCCCGGATGCACCCGGTCGACTGGAACGAGATCACCGCGGTCGTCCAGTTGGCCGTCGCCGAGGGCACCCTCGCCGAGGTTCGGGTCCGGATCATGGACGGGCAGGGCCGGGTGGTCCGTACGCTGCGCTGCCGCTCCAAGCCGATGTTCACCCCGGGAAAGCCGGCGTACGACATGATCGGCACGCTCCAGGAGGTCACCGAGCCCTCGCCGGACGCCGCGTGGCGCACGCCCATCACCGGTGACTGGCGGCGCTCGCGCGAGGCGTTCCTGCTGGACGCCGGGCGCGCGCTGGCCGAGGCCCGGTCCACGGCGGAGGTACTGCGGGTCGCGGCGGGCCTGTCGATGCCCGGGTTCTCGCCGGACGGGCTCGCTGTCTTCGGCGCGGAGGGCGACCGGCTGACGGTCATCGGACACCACGGGCAGCAGCCGGGCGACGAGGCACCGTTCGTCCACATGTCCCTCACCACGGACTATCCGGCCGCGGAGGTCGTCCGAACCGGCCGCGCCGTCTACATCTCCTCCCCGGAGGACTACAAGGAGCGCTATCCCGTCTCCTGGCCGCTGGCCCAGCGCTTCGGCCGGCAGTCCTGGGCGTTCCTGCCGCTGACGGTCGCGGGCCGCACGATGGGCGCGTGGATGGCGGCCTTCGCCTACCCCGTCACCTTCACACCCGACGAACGCGCGGTCCTGACGACCGTGGCCCGCATGCTCGCCCAGGCCCTCTCCCGCGCCGGCGCCGCCGAGACCGAGCGGGAACTGACCGACGGCCTCCAGCGCTCGATGATGCCCACGCTGGGCCCCCAGATGCCGGGCATGACCGTCGCCGCGCGCTACGTCCCCACCGGCGGCGGGCTCCAGGTCGGCGGCGACTGGTACGACATGATCCCGCTCCCGACCGGCCGGTTCGCCCTCGTCATCGGCGACGTCCAGGGCCATGACGTCCGCGCGGCCGGCCTGATGGGCCAGCTCCGGATCGCGCTGCGCGCGTACGCCGCCGAGGGCCACCGCCCGGACGCGGTGCTCTCCCGCGCCTCACGCTTCCTGTACGGGGTCACGGACTCGGTGACGTACGGCTCCAGCGGCGGCAGCGACAGCGAGGGCGACGCCGGTGACATGCGCTTCGCGACCTGCCTGTACGTCGAGGTCGACCCGGAGACCGGGACGCTGGACATCGCCCGTGCCGGGCACCCGGACCCGGCGATACGCATGGCGGACGGGACCGTGCTGACGCGCCCCACGGCGGGCGGGCTGCCGCTCGGCATCGACCCGGACGCCGACTATCCGACGACCCGGCTCGTCCTGGAGCCCGGCGAGACCATGCTGATCTGCACCGACGGGCTGATCGAGACCGGTGGCCACGACCTCGACACCGGCTGGCGGCGCATCCGCCGGATCCTCGAGGCCCACGACGGCGACATGGAGGCCCTCGCCGACGCCCTGGTCCAGGCCGTCCACGGGCCCTCCTCGCACCACACCCCCGGTCCGCTGGTGGACAGACGCGAGGACGACATAGCCGTGCTGCTGCTGTGCCGGATAGGGCCGGGCTGCGGCTGCGGCGACACGGTCACGGCCGTACGGTCCTTCACGCGCCGTACCGTGCTGACCGTGGCGCAGGCCGAGCCCGAGGGTGTCGCGGTCGCCCGCCGACAGGTGCGGGAACTCCTCCACGACTGGACGTCCGAGGACCAGCTCGACTCCGCCGTCCTCCTCGTCTCCGAGATGATGACGAACGTCCTCGTGCACACGGACGCCGACGCCCTCCTCCTCGCCGAGGTGACCGGAGAGGGCGACAAGCGCCGGATGCGGGTGGAGGTCACCGACGCCAGCGACGATCTGCCGCACAGACGCCACCCGGGCGAACTGGCGTCCTCCGGGCGTGGGCTGGTCCTCGTGGAACTCCTCGCGGACGTGTGGGGCGTGGACCCGCGGGGCGAGGGGAAGAGCATCTGGTTCGAGTTCTACGAGCCCGCTCCCGACGCTTCCGACGGCTCGTCCGACGCCTCCGCCGAGTAGCGCGTCCGCAGCTCCGACAGCACCCCGAACGCGGCCGCCGTCAGCGGTACGGCGAGCAGCATGCCCAGGATCCCCGCGACGGACGCCCCCGCGGTGATCGCCAGCATCACCACCGCAGGATGCATCTGCACGGTCCGGCTCTGGATCATCGGCTGTAGCACATGGCCCTCGAGGACCTGCACGGCGAGCACCACCCCGAGCGCCCACAGCGCGATGACGACGCCCCGGTCCGCGAGCGCGACCAGCACGGCCACCGCGCCGGAGAGGAACGCGCCGAGATACGGGATGTACGCGCCCACGAAGACCAGCGCGCCCAGTCCCACCGCGCCCGGAACGTCGAGGATCAGCAGTCCGACCGTGATGCACACGGCGTCGATGAACGCGATGATCGTCGTCCCGCGCATAAAGCCCTCGACGGCCTCGAAGGCACGTCGGGCCACGGCTTCGACGGTGTCCGCGGTGCCGCGCGGCGCGAGTGACCGCAGGGCTCCCACGGCCCGGTGGGAGTCCCGGAGGAAGAAGAAGACGAGCAGCAGGGCGAGCACCGCCATGGCGATCACCTCGCCGACGACACTGATGCCGCTGATCACCCCGGAGGCCGCCGTACCGCCGAACTTGGACAGCAGGTCCTTGGCGTTGGTCGCGAGGTCGTCGAGTGACGTGCCCGCCGCTCCGAAGTGTTCGGAGACCGACTTGGCGGCCTCCTTGAGCGAGGACACGATCTCGTCGCCGGTGTCGATGAGCGCGGCGACGACGACGTAGACGGCCCCGCCGACCACCGCGACGACCGCGACACAGGTGAGCCCGGCCGCCACCGACCGGTTCACCCGGGCCTTCACCAGCCGCTGGTACAGCGGTCCCAGCAGGGCCGTCCCCAGCAGCGCGAGGAGCACCGGCACGACCGCCGTCCGCACCTGGGAGCACAGCTCGACGCCGACCCAGCCGACCCCGGCGGCCAGCAGGACCACCGCACACCAGGCCGCCAACCGCCGGGCGTCTTCGGGAAGTAGCTGCACACGCCCACCCGACCACGGCAGGAGCGGGCCGTCCTGCCGGAACGGTCCAGCCGGGTGACGCAGCGGGTTCGTACCCCAACTGCCCGGTTCAGGATGATTTCTGATCGGCTGTCATCCACGAACTCACGTGACCCAACCGCGGTAGACTCTTTGCTCACTGGTGTGCAATTCTGTGGCCGCGGACGACCGGAGTGATCTTTGGCTCAGGTGTGGCTCAGTGAGCCCCTGCGACGCCTTCCTCCGTTCGTCCGACCCCCCACCAACGAACTTGGAAACGGACTCCATGTCGCACAGAATTTCACGTCGCCGACTGCTGAGCGCAGGGATGGTGTTGGGTGCCCTGGGAACGGTCGGGGCGGTGACCCGGGCCATGGCGGTCGCCCCCGCCGGGGAACAGACCTCTCCGGGCGACCAACTCACCTACCCCTCACCGGACCTGACGCCCTACGTGGACGACCTGTGGATCCCCCCGTCGCTGAGCGGTGACCGCACCCTGTCGATGGCCCGGTCCAGCCACCGCTTCCACCGGGACCTGGGCACCGCGCCCACGTGGTCCTTCGGAGGGCAGCCGTATCTGGGTCCGACGATCGAGGCCCGGTCGGGGGAGAAGCTCAAGCTCACGTTCACCAACAACCTGAACGGCCACTTGTTCGCCAACTCGGTCGACACCACCCTGGACGGCGCGTCCGAGGAGGACCGCACCAGGCCCCGCACCTCGGTCCATCTGCACGGCGCGGTCGTGCGGCCCGAGTTCGACGGGCACACCGAGAACACCTTCCGCACCGGCGCGTCGATGACCTACGAGTTCACCAACGGGCAGGAGGCCACCGCCCTTTGGTACCACGACCACGCGATGGCGCTCACCCGGCTGAACGTCCCCGCGGGGCTCGCCGGGATGTACCTGATCCGGGACGAGTTCGACACCGGCACCTCAAGCAACCCGCTGGGCCTGCCAAGTGGCGACTACGAGATACCCCTGATCATCGCCGACCACCGCTTCAACGAGGACGGCTCCCTCAATCCCCGTACCGCCCGCAGCACCCCCGAGGGCACACTCCAGGAGCCCATGGTCGGCGACACGATGACGGTGAACGGTGTCGTGATGCCGTCGCTGGAAGTGGCGCGCGGGCTGTACCGGTTCCGGCTGCTGAACGCGTCCAACTGGCGGGCGTACCACCTCTATCTGTCCAACAGCATGCCCTTCCGGGTCATCGGGAACGACGGCGGTCTGCTCAACAGCGGTGTCAGCACCACGTCGATCCGGGTCAGTCCCGGTGAGCGCGCGGATCTGCTGATCGACTTCTCCGCCCTGTCCGGCGGCGACACGGTCGAGCTGCGCAACGACGAGCAGGTGAACCCCTCCATCGCCGCCATCACCGGCGGCTACAGCCTGCCCCGGGTCATGCGCTTCACCGTCTCCAGCAGCACGGGCTTCACCAAGGCCGCGCCGACCGTCCTGCGGGGCGGTCCGTCCCAGCCCGCTGCCCTGCCGCCGGCCGTGCCGGTACCGACCCGGCGAGTGGTGGGCCTGACGCTGACGGGCGAGGGCATGGCGCTCAGCAACCTCTGCTACGGCGACGATCCGATAGAGAAGCCCAAGCAGGGCAGCACCGAGGTCTGGGAGATCGTCAACTCCACCGTGGAGGACCACCCCGTTCACCTGCATCTGGTGAACATGCGTGTCCTCAGCCGCCAGTCCTTCGACATCAACGCCTATCTCAAGGCCAACCCGGCCCCGTCCATGGGCAACCGCTGGGCCCCGCCGACCGATGCCTACCTGACCGGGCAGAGTCAGACCCCGGCGCCCTGGGAGGCCGGGCTGAAGGACACCGTGCTGTGTCCGCTGAACACGGTCACCCGCGTCCTGATCCGCTTCCCGACCGCCGACGAGCTGGGCTTCGACCCCGACGCGGTGTTCACGTCGCAGAGCGGTGAAAGCCTGCAGGGCTATGTCTGGCACTGCCACCTCATCGACCACGAGGACGACTGCATGATGGCCAGGTACCGCATCGTCTCCTGACCCTGCCGGTCTCCGAGACACCGAGTTCCCCCTGTCCGCCCGGCGGGGCCACCGTTGCCGCACGGAGCACGGTCGGCCCCACGGGTCAGGCGGAGCCCAGTGTCTGGGACGGGGACTCCCCGAACCGGGCCCGGTAGCGGTGCGCGAAGCGGCCCAGGTGCGCGAACCCCCACCGGTAGGCGACGTCCGAGACGGTGACCGTGCCCGGCGCCGAGACCCTCAGCTGCTCCCGAACCCGTTGCAGCCGCACCTCGTTGACGTACGTCATCGGGGACATGCCCAGGTTCTTGCGGAACGCCTCCTGGAGGGTGCGCAGGCTGACCTGGGCGATGACGGCGAGCTGACTGGCGTCGTAGGGCTCGGCCGGGCGCTCGCGCACCGCGTCCATCACCCGCTTGACGGCGGCGGGCCGCATGGACGGGGGTGGTGCCTCCAGTGCCGCGCGGTACTGGTGGTCGCTCGCCAGCAACAGGCCCTCCAGCAGCGCCTGTTCGATCCGCCTGGCGAACATCGGCTGCTGGAGCAGGCCGTTGGGCACGTCCCGGTCCAGCAGGCTCCACGACACCAGGTTCGTCCAGCTGCGCCCCGGACCGCGACTGGTGTCGATGATCGGCGCGATGACCGGGCGACGGTGCACCGCGCGGCCCAACAGCGTCTCCAACTGCCTTACCAGCGCCGCCTTGTCCACCTTTACCGTGATGATGGCGCAGTCGGGCGACCAGTCGTCGATGAGCATGTCGCCTGCGGGGTCGAAGACCACCGTGCGGCTGGTGGTGGCATACGAGGTCGGTCCCCGGCCCTGCCGCGCGCTGTGGGAGCCGGTGAGCGGCACCGCCAGGTTGTAGAAGCCCAGTTCGCCCGTCCGCGCCCTGATCGGCGTACCGAAGCTGATCTTGCCGACGGTCAGTCCGCCCAGATCGACGACGGAGAGGTCCGTGACAAAGTCGTCCGTCTCTCCCAGTACGTCCAGGCGAAAGTCGTAGTAGTGCGCGTTGATCGCCGCGTGTGCTTCCTCCACCGCCCGCGTGCTGTAGGTGTTGAACTCAGCCGGCTGTTCCTGCTGCGCCTCCATGGCCGCTCCCTCGTCGACACCAGGATGGCCCCGCCGGAGTGTCCCCAGCAGGCGTTCGGCGGCTATCGCGCACACGGATGTCCGACCCGTGTTAGGGCCGTCAACCTGCCGATCACACAAACCCGGCCGCCGCTCAACCGGCAAGCGGGTGAGCGAGTTCGAACCGGACCGTCTTGCCCATGCCGCCCTCGCGTGGGCCCGCGCCCCCTGGTCGGCCGGCGCGGCCACCAGCGCCAGGCCTCGGCCCGACTCGTCGTCCGGGCCCGGATCTCACGGCCCCGGGGGAGACCTTCACGTGGCGGTACGCGTGGCGGAGGAACTATGAGCGCCGAAGTGTCGTGGTTCAAGTCCAGCTACAGCGACTCCTCGGGCGACGCCTGCCTGGAAGTCGCCTACACCTGGCGCAGGTCCAGCCACAGTGACGCCCCCCACGCCATCCACGTCCGGGACTCGAAGCCCGGCCCTCGGAGCCCCCGGTTTCGCGGTCGCCTCGGACGCCTGGGCCGCCTTCGTCGCGTACGCCGCCGGAGCTTGAGCTTCGGCGGCCGGGACCCGAGTTCCCTTTGCATGGAATGGGCGGTGGGTCCAACCCACCCTCCCACCCTCCCCGCGCCTCAACTGCCCTACACACCAGCGAACATGACTTTTCGTGATCGGCTTGCGACGCACCGTCGCGACCGTCTACCGTTCGCAGCAACAAACGACCCCGGCAGGTGTTAGCAGCACCAAACCGGGGTCTGACCTCAAGATCGAAAAGAGCGATCTCATGGCTTACGACGACTCTAACGTCGCCCTGCCCACGGCCGCACACCCCCTGGCGAACCCCGGCTACGGCAAGCGCTCCGCCTCGGACCCACTGCCCGCCCGCGCAGTCACCTTCAGACATCTGCCCGCCCGCGAGGCGTACGTCGCCGGATTCATCGACCGCCTTCCCGACGGCGCCGCGATGGACGCCAAAACCCTCGCGAAAGCCCTCCCCCTCTACGGCCAGCAGGCCGTCCGGACCGCGCTCAACAACCTCTCCGCGACAGGGCATCTGCGCCGGGTACGCCTCCGAGCCGAGGGCAGCGACACCGGAACCCGGTGGGTGTTCCACACCTACTGGTCCCGTACCGCACGTGACAACGAATGGTGGGCCCGGCTCCTCGACGGTGACGTACCAGGTGCCGAACCGGATCCCGTAGCGCCCCGGGCACCCCGCGAGCCCGCACCGAAGGGCGCCCCCAGCGACGTACGACCAAAGAAGGCGGGTCCGTCCCCCGCATATACGGCTCTCGCCCAACTCGGCCGTACCGAACCGCGTTTGACGCTTTCCGCCGCCGACTGCGCCGCCCTCGAAGGCCTCGCCGCCGACTGGCTGGCCCGCGGGTCCGACACGACCCAACTGCTGCGGAGCCTCGCAGCCGGGCTCCCCGAACAGGTGCACTCACCCCGGGCCCTCGTCCAGCGACGACTGCGCGACAAGATGCCGCCCGAACTACCCACGCCTGACGTCCGCACGCCTCGCAACCTCATGGAGTGCACCGACTGCGGCGTACCCGGCCGCCCGGAGGCCCTGCCCGGAGGCCTGTGCCGCACGTGCCGGGACGCGGGCGCCGGTGCCGCCACGGCCTCACATGCCGCGCTTTCCGCAGACGTCGTACGCCATCGCGTCGACCAATTGCGCATCGCACTCCGCGAACCGTGTCGCACCTGACCTGTGGAGCCCTCCGACCTCAGCGGTCCGCGCCTCGCAAACCAGTTACCCTTCCAACAACAGGAGTTCATCGCATGACCATGCGATACCCTCGCATCATGGTCGCCAAGAAGCCCATCTCCGTAACCCTGGACCCTGACGTACTCGAAGAGCTGCAGCGTCTCGTCGAAGCGGGAGAGGCTTCTTCGCTCTCGGCGGCGATCAACGAGACCATGCGCAGCCGCGTGGAGCGACGGCGCAATGCCGAGCGGGCTCGCGCGTACATCGAGGAGACCCTGCTCGGCGGGCAGCCGCTGAGCGAGGAGGAAGTCGTCGAAGCCCGTGGGATGCTGGCCGCGAGCAAGGCCCGTACGGCCGCACGCCGTACGGGCGGTAACGCGGCGGCGTGAGCGACGGGATCGTCCTGGACCACCATGGTCTGCTCGCGCTGGGCCGCGGAAATCGAAGGCTCTCGGGGTTCGTCGTAGCAGCCCATGAGGACCCGCTCTACACGCTGTCCGTCCCCGCACTCTGCCTCGCCGAGGCCACCCGGAACCGGCCGGGCGTCTCCGCGCACCTGGCACAGCTCCCGGCGGTCGAGGTCACCGTGATCGACCGGATCGTCGCTGACACCATGGGGCGTATCGGGGCCGGGCTCTTTCCCGAGCAGGGCTGGCACGTCCTGCACGCGGTCGCGGCAAGTCTCGTCTCCGGGTGGGAGATCGCCACCACTGAACCGCAGGAGTACCGCGGCTTCGGAGTGTCTGTGCTGCCCGTCAACGGGAGAACGGACTGACGCGCCGAGCGCCTTGAAGAACGTGCAGGGGAATGTGCCGTCGTCGGCTTCCGGAGCGGTGCCGACCGAAAAAGCGCCCGTCTCCGCTGACGCTTCAGCAGGAGACGGACGCCGGTTCCGGCGTTCGACGACCAGTCAACCGGTCGCTTACAGCCCGCCCTCGGACATCCCGTGCACCGCCGGAACCGTGCCGAGCCGGCCCTTCTGGAAGTCCTCGAAGGCCTGCTGGAGTTCCTCGCGGGTGTTCATCACGAAGGGGCCGTAGTGGGCCATGGGCTCGCGGATCGGCTGTCCGCCGAGGATGACGACCTCCATGTCCGGGGTGTTGGAGTCCTGCTGCTCGTCCGCGCGGACGGTCAGCGAGGTGCCGGTGCCGAAGACGGCGGTCTGACCGGTGTGCACCGGGCGACGTTCCGTACCGACGCTGCCGCGGCCGGCGAGGACGTACGCGAGGCCGTTGAAGTCGGCACGCCACGGGAGCGTCAGCTCCGCGCCGGGCGCCAGGGTCGCGTGGACCATGGTGATCGGCGTGTGGGTGATGCCCGGGCCCTCGTGGCCGTCGAGCTCACCGGCGATGACGCGGAGGAGCGTGCCGCCGTCGGGGGTCGACAGCAGCTGGACCTGGCCGCCGCGGATGTCCTGGTACCTCGGGGCCATCATCTTGTCCTTGGCCGGAAGGTTCACCCACAGCTGGAGGCCGTGGAAGAGGCCGCCGGACATGACGAGCGCCTCCGGCGGAGCCTCGATGTGCAGCAGGCCCGAGCCCGCGGTCATCCACTGGGTGTCACCGTTGGTGATGGTGCCGCCGCCGCCGTTGGAGTCCTGGTGGTCGAAGGTGCCGTCGATGATGTAGGTCACGGTCTCGAAGCCGCGGTGCGGGTGCCAAGGAGTGCCCTTGGGCTCTCCGGGCGCGTACTCCACCTCACCCATCTGGTCCATCATGATGAACGGGTCGAGGTGGCGGTAGTTGATCCCGGCGAACGCACGGCGGACCGGGAACCCCTCGCCCTCGAAGCCACCGGGCGCGGTCGTCACGGTGAGCACCGGGCGGGCCACGGCATCGGCGGGCGCCACCACACGGGGCAGGGCCAACGGGTTCTCGACGGTCACTGCAGGCATGTCGGTACCTCCTTGTGCGTTCACTTTAGTTGATTGTTGAACTTTCTGCCACCTGTAACGACGGACGCCCGGAGGGCATTCCCTCCGGGCGTCCAGCACTGCTCCAGGTACGTCAGCCGTACATACGGCGCATCGCGAAGTCCACCATCTGCTCCACGGCCTTCGCGTCGAAGACCATGCGGTGCTCGCCCTCCATGTCGAGGACGAAGCCGTAGCCGGTGGGGAGCAGGTCGATCACCTCGGCGCCGGTGATCACGAAGTACTTGGACTCCTTGCCGGCGTACCGGCGGAGCTCCTTGAGGGAGGTGAACATGGGGATGACCGGCTGCTGGGTGTTGTGCAGCGCGAGGAATCCGGGGTTGTCGCCACGCGGGCAGTACACCTTCGACGTGGCGAAGACCTGCTGGAAGTCCTCGGCTGCCATCGACCCCGTGGTGAACGCACGGACCGCGTCCGCGAGGGACGGCGGGGACGGCTCGGGGTAGAGCGGCTGCTGCTGCCCGTACCCGCCGGGCATCTGGCCGCCCGGCATCTGCCCGGGCATCTGCTGCTGGGGCGCGGCGTACCCCTGCTGTGCGCCCGCGTTCTGGTCATAGCCGTACATGGGCGCAAGCGTACCGAGACGGCCGTCCGGGCGGGCAGGTACGGGAGCGACGGGCGGGACGGGATGCCCGCCCGCCTCCGGCGGACTGCCTCGTCACAGATGCCCGTCCGGGGTTGCGTCTTATTACCGACGGGTAGCATCATCGTAGCTACTAGCTGGTACGTGTAACGAGGCCCCGAGTTCTCCGAAGAGCTTCGGCCTCCCCGATCCCTTACGGAGCCGTCGCCATGGGGCACTACAAGTCGAATCTCCGCGACATCGAGTTCAACCTCTTCGAGGTGCTCGGGCGCGACAAGCTGTACGGCACCGGTCCGTTCGCGGAGATGGACGTGGACACCGCCAAGAGCATCCTCAGCGAGCTGACCAGGCTCTCGGAGAACGAGCTCGCGGAGTCCTTCGCGGACGCCGACCGCAACCCGCCGGTCTTCGACCCGGAGACCAACACCGCGCCCGTACCGGCGTCGTTCAAAAAATCGTACAAAGCCTTCATGGACTCCGAGTACTGGCGTCTGGGCCTGCCCGAGGAGATCGGCGGTACGACCGCCCCCGCGTCCCTGATCTGGGCGTTCGCGGAGCTGGTGCTGGGCTCGAACCCGGCGGTCTGGATGTACTCGTCAGGACCGGCCTTCGCGGGGATCCTCTTCGACGAGGGCAATGACGTACAGAAGAAGATCGCCGAGATCGCGGTGGAGCGGACCTGGGGTTCGACCATGGTCCTCACCGAGCCCGATGCGGGCTCCGACGTGGGCGCCGGCCGTACCAAGGCGATCGAGCAGGAGGACGGCTCCTGGCACATCGAGGGTGTGAAGCGGTTCATCACCTCCGGTGAGCACGACATGGAGGAGAACATCCTTCACTACGTGCTGGCCCGCCCCGAGGGCTCCGGTCCCGGCACCAAGGGGCTCTCCCTCTTCCTCGTACCGAAGTACCTCTTCGACTTCGAGACCGGCGAGCTGGGCGAGCGCAACGGCGCCTACGCCACGAACGTCGAGCACAAGATGGGCCTCAAGGCCTCCAACACCTGCGAGATGACCTTCGGCGACCGGCACCCCGCCAAGGGCTGGCTGATCGGCGACAAGCACGACGGCATCCGCCAGATGTTCCGGATCATCGAGTTCGCCCGCATGATGGTCGGCACGAAGGCCATCTCGACGCTGTCGACGGGCTACCTGAACGCCCTTGAGTACGCCAAGGAGCGCGTCCAGGGTCCCGACCTCGCGAACTTCATGGACAAGGCCGCGCCCAAGGTCACCATCACGCACCACCCGGACGTGCGCCGCGCGCTCATCACGCAGAAGGCGTACGCCGAGGGCATGCGCGCCCTGGTGCTGCACACCGCGTCCGTCCAGGACGAGATCGCGGTCCGGACGGCGGCGGGCGAGGACACCTCGCAGCTGCACGCGCTCAACGACCTGCTCCTGCCGATCGTGAAGGGCTACGGCTCCGAGAAGGGCTACGAGCAGCTCGCGCAGTCCCTACAGACCTTCGGCGGCTCCGGGTTCCTCCAGGAGTACCCGATCGAGCAGTACATCCGCGACGCCAAGATCGACACCCTGTACGAGGGCACGACCGCGATCCAGGGCCAGGACTTCTTCTTCCGGAAGATCGTCCGCAACCAGGGCGCGGCGCTGAACTCCCTCGCCGAGGACATCAAGAAGTTCCTCGCGCTCGGCACCGGCGGCGAGGAGCTGGCGGGCGCCCGCGAGCAGCTCGCCAAGGCGGCCGTCGAGCTGGAGACCATCGTCGGCCTGATGCTGACCGACCTCGCGGCGACCGAGCAGGACGTCAAGAACATCTACAAGGTGGGCCTGAACACGACCCGGCTGCTGATGGCCTCCGGTGACGTGGTCGTCGGCTACCTGCTGCTACGCGGTGCCGCGGTCGCCGCCGAGAAGCTCCAGACGGCCTCTGCCAAGGCTGTGTCTGCTAAAGATGTGCCCTTCTACAGCGGCAAGATCGCGGCCGCGAAGTTCTTCGCCGCCACCGTCCTCCCCGGCGTCACCGGCGCACGCAAGCTCGCCGAGGGCGTGGACCTGGACCTGATGGAGCTGGACGAGGCGGCGTTCTGACGCGTCTGATACGTACGGCTTGAAGCACGGCCCGTCAGTGGCCCGTTCCCGGAATCGGATTCCGGGAACGGGCCACTGACTTGTGCACACAGGAAACCGGAGCACACCGTTCCCGCGAGTGTGCAGACGGTGGACATATTTTCTTGACACTTTCCACACTTTCCCATGATCATTCAGACAGGCCTGATCAGGCCATGCCAGCCCCGGGGAGGGGCATGTTCAGGGGGTTCACATGAAGAAGACCAGCATTGTCATGCTCACTGTCGCGGGTCTGGCTCTGGCCGGGGCATCTCCGGCCGCCGCCCAGCTGTCAAAGTTCACGCCCAACAACAGGGCGTACGCCTACACGACCAGCTCCGACAGCCTCATCAACGTGTGGCAGCAGAAGTCCGGTTACTCGCACGCCGACTACTACCGCACCGCGAGTTCCGGAACCCAGCGGCACCTGTGGAACAAGAGCGGGGTGAACACCACGGTGACCAGCGGTTCGGGGAGCGATGTGTTCAAGCTCCGCGCGTGCGAGTGGGTCGCGGACAACGACGACATCTGCTCCGGCTGGGACTCCTGACCATCCCTCAGACGAGGCCGCGCGGTCGTGGCGACGAGCCGACCAGAGGGGGCTTCGTACCGTACGAGGCCGCATCACTCACCAGGCAGGGAAGCACAGTGAATCGGGAACACGACGGCCCGGACGAGGCCGCGTCCGTACTGAGGATCCGGGGACTGGGCTATCGCATCGGCGACCGGGAACTGCTCGAAGGGCTGGATCTGGACGTGCCCGCCGGCCGTTCCGTGGCTGTCACCGGTCCCAGCGGCAGTGGAAAGAGCACTTTGCTGGGTTGCGCACTCGGCCTGGTACGTCCCGGCTCGGGCAGCGTCGAGATCGCTGGCTCGGACCTGGTGCGGATGCGCGGGCGCGCGCTTGAGCGGCACCGCAGCCGGTCCATCGGTGTGGTGTTCCAGTTCGGCGAGCTGCTTCCGGAGCTGACGCCCGTCGAGAACGTCGCGCTCGCCGCGCTGCTCGCCGGAACCGGCGCCGCCGAGGCCTACCGGCGTGCGCAGGAGTTGCTCCGCGAGCTCAAGGTGCCCTACGGGGACACCCCGACCGGGCACCTCTCCGGCGGAGAGCGTCAGCGCACCGCCGTTGCCCGCGCCCTCGTCAACGAGCCGAAGCTGCTGCTCGCCGACGAGCCGACCGGCGCGCTGGACGAGAAGACCCGCGACAGCGTCGCCGACCTGCTCTTCGCGGTGCCGGAGCGATGGGGTTGCGGTCTCGTCGTCGTCACCCACGACCTCGCGGTGGCGGCACGCGCCGATCGCCGCCTCGATCTTCACGGCGGCCGGCTGGTCGAAGCCGGGGCAACCCCGGTGGTGACCGGATGAAACGCTCCTCACTGCGCTCGCAGTTGCTCCGGATGGGATGGGCCGCGGGCCGCCGGGCGGAGGGCGGCCGGATTCGCCGGGTCGCACTGCTTCTCGCGGCCGCCGCGCTCGCGGTCGGGCTGACCGCCGAGGTCGCGGTGTATGCCGCGTACGACGGCATCGAGCGGCGCTCCGCCTCGCGCAGCCTCCAGTTCCAGGCAGACTTCCCAGGCCGCGAGACCGTAGCGCGTGCCATCGACGGATTCGACACGCTCGACCAACGGCAGTACAGCGTCGTCTACATCAGACCGGAGTCCCCGGGCTCCCCGCTGCCTGTCGGTCTGGGCGAGTGGCCGAAGCCCGGCGAGGCCGTGCTGTCGCCGGCCCTTCTCACAGCCCTCAGGAACGCGGGTGAGCAGAAGCGGTACGGCAGAGTCCTCGACACCATCACCGCCCCCGGGCTCGCCGGCCCGGGCGAGCTGTACGCCTACGTCAATCCGACCGACCGCCAGTTCAACGCGGACAAGGCCTTCGACGTCGTCGGATTCGGTGGCTCGGCGCCGGGCTCTTCGGGCGACTGGTTGTTCATCGCCCCCCGGGAACGGCTCCAGACCGCGCTGTACCTCCTCCTCGTCCCCGCCCTGGTCCTCACCGTGATCGCAGCCCGTATGGGCTCAGCCGCCCGCGACCGGCGTACCGCGCTCATCAGCGCTCTCGGCGGCGGATGGCGGCACCGGCTCTGGCTCAACCTCGGCGAGTCCGCGCTTCCCGTGCTGTCCGGCGCACTGCTCGGCACCCTTCCCGCCCTTGCCGTCGCAGTCACCGGCGACGTGACGCTGCCGTGGATCGACTACCGGCTGTCCGCGGCGGACCTGGTCCACTGGTGGCGGGCACTCGCCCTCGCGGGTGGCGCGGCCGCAGCAGCCGTAATGCTCCTGGTCTGCGCCCTGCACCGAACGCCGAACCCTGCCAAGGCCCGCTCCACCCGGTTGGCGGCGCGCCGGGAGCGGGTCGTCCAGTGGGCCGCGATGGCCTGCCCGCTGCTGGTGTTCGCCACCGTGTGGGTGCCCGGGCTGCTCGACGTGGCCAGGCACTCCCAGTTGCGCTCCACTCTCTATCTCACAGGCGTGGCCCTGGTCATGCTCACTCTGCCCTGTGCGGTCGCGGTCGGTGCGGCCGCTGTGGGATCCCGACTCGCCCGCTCCGTGCGCCGGACCGGCAGTGCCGGAGCCCTGGTGGCGGGCCGCCATGCCGCGGCGCACCCGGCGATCACCGCACGGCTGGTGGCCGGTGTCTGCATCGCCATGGTCCTGATCAGCCAGCTTCAGCTCAAGAGCACGCAGTACGGGTCCACGGCCCAGGCCGCCGCGGCCACCCTGCAGACCATCGGGACGCGTGTCCTGGTGATGGACCTGAAAGGGGGGCAGCTGACACGCGAGCAGGCGGACCGCGCGCTCGCGGACCTTCCGGCGGGCACCCGCACGCTCGCCGTCTATCAGGAGGGCAGCCCGGAGCGCGGCGAGCTGCCGGTCACCCGGCTCCAGGGATCGTGCGCCGCGCTGGAGACACTGGGCCTGGACTGCGGGTCCCGCGGGACGCGCACGGTCGACGTTCCCCAGGGCGATGTCACACTCCGCACCGTGCTGGGGTGGGTCATGGTCGGCCCCGCGACAGGCGGCTTCAAGGTCAGCCGGAGCGACCCGCTCCCCGCGAAGCTGACCGAGGAGAACACCCCCCAGTCGTTGCTTCTCCTCTCGTCCGATCGGACCGGACTGCCCCTGGCCAAGATCCGGCAGACGGTACGGGACCGGCTGCCGATCGGCGCCGCGAGCGTGGGGACGTTCGGCGAGACCTGGCTGATCGGCGCCAATCTGTCGGCGGAACATGGACGTTGGGTGGTCTTCCTCGGCGTTCCGGGTGTCCTGCTGATCGCGCTTGCCGCTGCCCTTGCCAACCTCGCCGAGTTCGTACGGCTGAGCCGGGCGGTCGCTCCGCTCAGCGTGCTCACCGGACGACGACGGCTCTTCTGGACCAGCTCCGCCTGGAGCCTGCTGGTTCCCCTGCTGTCCGCCATCGTGTGGGGCTGTGTGACCGCCGTCTGGCTGGCCGCCCCGCAGGAGGACGCCACGCGGGGCATCGAGCTCTCCGGATCCCTGCTCTGGGGTACGGCCATGGGACTGGCCCTCCTGTCCCTCCTCGCCTGGTGCTGGGGAGCACGCTCGGCGATCAACGAAGCCACCCGCTGGCGGCCGTACGGCGCATAGCCGCACAGACGCCCGCGGGTACGCGTGGGGCGCCCGGCTCCGGCCGGCCCGCACGTCACCGGCTGCCTTGGCCGGCCGGTTGTCCCATCACTCACCATCGATCAGTGGCGCCAGGGGCTTCCCCGAAGCGCCGGAACGGGAAGAGACATGTCCAGAATCAGGAGAACGGCCGGCATCATGCTGGCCGCAACGGCCCTCGCCGCAGCCTCGCCCACCGCGGCCCAGGCCCTCTCGAAGTGGTCCCCGGACAACCAGGCGTATGCCTGGACCAAGCTCGACTCCGAGTTCGTCTCCGTGAAGACGTACACCTCCACCTACGCCCACGCGGATTACTACCGGGCCGCGAGCAACACCACGCAGCGCCACCTGTGGAACAAGAGCGGCACCGGCACCACCGCGACCAGCGGCGGTGGCAGCGTGATCTTCAAGCTGCGGGTCTGTGAATGGGTGAAGGACAACGACGACGACTGCTCGGGCTGGGACTACTGAGACCGCCCGGTCGCCACTCCTGAGGCCCCTCGCCCGGGACTGCCGAGCCAGGTCGCTCCGGCTACTGACGGCCTTGTGCTCCGCCAAGGACGGACACCCGACCGGAACCCGCCCCTCCAGTCAGGTGTCCGGCCGTGTCCGCCCTTCACAACCCCGTTACGAGGGCCCTCTCCCATCCCCGGGAGCGGGCCTTCTGGCGTCGTTAAGGTGAACCCCATGAGCACTCCCCCCCGCTTCGACCGCGGCCACACCGACGACCTCATGCCGTTCCTGGCGGCGAGCCCGACGCCGTACCACGCCGTGGCGAACGCCGCCGAGCGGCTGGAGAAGGCCGGATTCCGTCAGGTCGCCGAGACCGACGCGTGGGAGGGGACGAGCGGCGGGAAGTACGTGCTGCGCGGGGGTGCGATCATCGCCTGGTACGTACCTGCGGGTGCCGAGCCGCACACACCGTTCCGGATCGTGGGCGCGCACACCGACTCCCCCAACCTGCGGGTGAAACCGCGCCCGGACAGCGGGGCGCACGGCTGGCGCCAGGTTGCCGTGGAGATCTACGGCGGGCCGCTGCTCAACTCCTGGCTGGACCGGGATCTGGGCCTGGCCGGACGGCTGTCGCTGCGGGACGGCTCGACGCGTCTGGTGAACATCGACCGGGCGCTGCTGCGGGTGCCCCAACTCGCCGTCCACCTGGACCGTTCCGTCTCGACGGAGGGCCTGAAGCTGGACAAGCAGCGTCATCTGCAGCCCATTTGGGGTCTGGGCGAGCAGGTCCGCGACGGCGACCTGATCGCGTTCCTGGAGGAGGAGTCGGGGCTCGCGGCCGGCGAGGTGACCGGCTGGGACCTGATGACCCACTCCGTCGAACCGCCCTCCTACCTGGGCCGCGACAAGGAGCTGCTTGCGGGCCCGCGCATGGACAACCTGCTCTCCGTGCACGCGGGCACGGCGGCGCTGGCGGCGGTCGCGGCGGCCGACTCCGGTGAGCCGTATCTGCCGTACATCCCCGTCCTGGCCGCCTTCGACCACGAGGAGAACGGCTCGCAGTCCGACACCGGCGCGGACGGGCCGCTGCTCGGCAGCGTCCTTGAGCGCTCGGTGTTCGCGCGCGGGGGCTCGTACGAGGACCGGGCACGCTCCTTCGCCGGTACCGTCTGCCTGTCCTCCGACACGGGCCATGCCGTGCACCCCAACTACGCGGAGCGGCACGACCCGACGCACCACCCGCGCGCGGGCGGCGGGCCCATCCTCAAGGTGAACGTCAACAACCGCTACGCCACCGACGGTTCGGGCCGTGCGGTCTTCGCCGCCGCCTGCGAGAAGGCCGGCGTGCCCTTCCAGTCCTTCGTCTCCAACAACTCCATGCCCTGCGGCACCACCATCGGCCCGATCACCGCGGCCCGCCACGGCATCAAGACCGTCGACATCGGGGTCGCCATCCTGTCGATGCACAGCGCGCGTGAACTGTGCGGCGCGGACGACCCGTTCCTGCTGGCGAACGCGATGGTGGCGTTCCTGGAGGGCTAGGACCCGTGTAACGGAACCGGACGCCTCCACATGCGGTGCATGTCCAGCTCCACTGCGGGTACCCGGAGTTGGCCAGAACGACGCCGAGTTGAATGCAGGGAGGCGACACCCATGGGCCTGGGCGGATGCATCATTCTGATCGCCGCAGGAGCGATCCTCACGTTCGCGACCGACTGGGACATGCAGGGGGTCAACCTCGATCTGGTCGGTCTCATCTTCATGATCGTCGGACTGATCGGGGTGGCCACGTTCAGCAGCATGGCCAGGCGCAGGCGCGTGGTCATGCAGCCCAGCGCCCCGGTGATCGACGAGGAACGTCCCCACCGGGGCAGCTACCGCGACGGGTACGGCGGCTGAGTCAGGCCACTTGGGACAGGGCGCGCAGGTCAGGCGTCCGTCCCGGCCGATACGCCAGGGGTCCGTCCCGACCGATACGTCAGCCGTCCATCCCCGCGAGGACCAGCGGCAGCCGGTCCGTCCCGCCCTCGATGAGGCGGACCGGGACGCCCCAGTCCTGCTGATGGACGTGGCAGGCCGGGTACTCGTTGGCCGGATCGTCGTCGCAGGACGCGGCCATCGCGGAGACGTGCAGGACGCCCTCCGTGACGGCGGGGTTCAGCTCCAGGGCGCGGGAAAGATCAGTTCCCGCGCCCTCGCCCACCACCAGTAGCTCGGGCGGGGTCGAGGAGACGAGCAGCCGGGTGGACGGGCCGTACCGGGTGTCCAGCTTCTGGCCCGCCGGGGCCTGGAAGATGATGTCCAACTTGAGTGCCCCCGGGGCGACTTCGGTCGCCGCGCGCTGGGTGCGGTGGGCGACCGACTCGACCCGTACGGCCTCCTCGGGAAGCCGCAGCCGGGTCAGCCGGTGCCGGGCGGACTCGACGACCACGATGTCGTCCCCGACGAGCACGGCGTCGCTCGGCTCCCGCACGTCGGTTGCCAGGGTGGTCACTTCGCCGGTGGCGGGGTCGTAGCGGCGCAGCGCGTGGTTGTAGGTGTCGCTGACGGCGACCGAGCCGTCGGGAAGGGCGGTGACCCCCAACGGGTGCTGGAACAGCGCCTGTTCGGCGGGACCGTCCCGGTGCCCGAAGTCGAAGAGCCCGGTGCCGACGGCGGTGTGCACGGCTCCGTCGAGGTCGACCCAGCGCAGCGCGGAGGTCTCGGCGTCGGCCAGCCAGAGCCGGTCGGCGGTGGCGGCGAGCCCGGACGGCTGGGCGAACCAGGCCTCGGGGCCGGGACCGTCGACGAGGCCCTCGTTGGTCGTACCGGCCGCGACGGCGACGGTCCCCTCCGCGGGGTCGTACACCCACAGCTGGTGCACGCCGGCCATCGCGATCCACACCCGTCCGCCGAACACGGCGACGTCCCACGGTGAGGAGAGGTCGACCTCGCGCGCGGGCCCGGCGACCGCCGACCCCTGCCACCACTGGCGCCCCGTGCCCGCGAGGGTGGTGACCTCGCCGGTCGCGAGGTCGAGTCGGCGCAGGGCGTGGTTCACGGTGTCGGCGACGACCACCGACCCGTCGTCGAGCAGCGCCAGCCCCTGCGGCTCGCTGAACGCGGCCCGCGCGGCCCCGCCGTCCGTGAACCCTCGTACACCGGATCCGAGCCGCCGTACGACGGTCTCGGCGTCCGCCGCCAGTTCCACCAGCTGATGCCGGGTCGTGTCGCTGACCAGGAAGTTTCCGCCCGGGAGGGCCAGCGCCTTGCCGGGGAAGCGGAGCACGGTCGGCTCGGGCTCGGGCGCCACGTACGGCCCGTCGCCGCGTCGTAGGGTCCCCTTCGCGGCGTGCTCGGACTCCAGTTCCTCGACGAGCCGTGCGATCGCGTGCGCGTGCCCCTCTCCGGCGTGCTGCGCGACGACGTACCCCTCGGGGTCGATCACGACGAGCGTCGGCCAGGCGCGTACGGCGTACTGCTTCCAGGTCGCGAGCTCGGGATCATCGAGGACCGGGTGCTCGACGCCGTACCGCTCGACGGCGTCGACCACGGCCCGGTGCTCGGCCTCGTGGGCGAACTTCGGCGAGTGCACCCCGATGATCACCACCGTGTCCCGGTGCTTCTCCTCCAGCTCCCGCAGCTCGTCCAGGACGTGCAGACAGTTCACGCAGCAAAAGGTCCAGAAGTCGAGAACGACGATGCGTCCCCGCAGGTCAGCAAGTGTGTACTGCTCACCTCCCGTGTTCAGCCAGCCGCCCTTGCCGATCAGCTCGGGGGCGCGGACACGGACGCGACGGGTTGCGGAGTCTGCCATGGGGTCAAGGGTGCCACTAGGCCCCGTCCGGCCGGAAAGGACCTAGTGAAGGGCGTGGCCGGTCGTCGTGTCCACGTGCTCGGGGATCTCGTCGTGGCGGTCGCCGACGGTGAGGGTGCCGGTGGGTTCGAACAGCAGGATCGAGGCGCCGGTGGGGGCGGCCGGCCTGTGTTCGGTGCCGCGCGGGACGGTGAAGACGGAGCCCTTGGGGAGGACGACGGTCCGCTCGCCGGCCGCCTCCCGGAGCGCGATGTGCAGCTCGCCGTCGACGACCAGGAAGAACTCGTCGGTGTGGTCGTGCACGTGCCAGACGTGTTCGCCCTCGACCTTGGCCACGCGTACGTCGTAGTCGTTGACGGCGGTGACGATGCGGGGGCTCCACAGGTCGGTGAAGGAGGACAGGGCCTTGTCCAGGGAGATCGGGTCCATGTCCTCATCGTCCGGGGTGCCGGGTCTCCGTACGAGTGCTAGAAATCGCACATGCCGCAAGGATCCTCTCAGCACGCACCCCCGACCCGGCCGCACCGGGTCGCCGTGATCATCGACGAGGGCACGAACCCCTTCGAGGTCGGCGTCGCGACCGAGCTGTTCGGGCTGCCGCGGCCCGAACTCGGCCGGCCGGTGCCGCTCTACGAGCTGACCCTGTGCGGCCCCACGCCCGGCGTGCGGATGAACCACGGGTTCCTCACCCTGGCCGGCCTGCCGGGGCTCGACGCGGTGGACTGCGCGGACACACTGATCGTGCCCGGCCGTCCCGACAACGTCGTACCGCGCCCCGCCGCCGTGCGCGACGCCATCCGGCGCGCCCATGCGCGCGGCACCCGGATCGTGAGCTTCTGCACCGGCACTTTCGCGCTCGCCGAGGCCGGGCTGCTCGATGGGCGCCGGGCGACCACCCACTGGCGCTGGGCGGACTCCTTCCGCGAGCTCCATCCGAAGGTCCTGCTGGAGCCCGACGTGCTCTTCGTGGACGAAGGCGATGTGCTGACGGCGGCCGGCAGTGCGGCCGCACTGGATCTCGGGCTGCACCTCGTGCGGCGCGACCACGGCGCCGAGATCGCCAACGCGGTGTCCCGGCGGCTCGTGTTCGCCGCTCACCGCGACGGCGGGCAGCGGCAGTTCGTCGAGCGGCCCGTGCCCGACGTACCGGACGAGTCGCTCGCCCCGCTGCTGGCGTGGGCACAGCGGCGGATCGGCGAACCGCTCACGGTCGCGGACCTCGCGGCGCGTGCGGCGGTCAGCCCGGCCACGCTGCACCGGCGCTTCCGGGCCCAGCTCGGCACGACCCCTTTGGCGTGGCTCACCGGGGAGCGCGTCGCGCTGGCCTGCCGGCTCATCGAGCGCGGGGAGGAGCGGCTGGACGTCGTCGCGGAGCGCAGCGGTCTGGGGACCGCGGCGAACCTGCGGGAGCGGGTGCGGCGCGCGACCGGACTCAGCCCGTCGGCCTACCGGCGGCGTTTCGGACCGCCTGCCGGGGAACCGGTGAGGGCATGAGATACCTCGTACGCGACCGGCTCCTCGGCTTCGGTGACGACTACTGGATCGAGGACGACCACGGCAACAAGGTCTTCCTCGTCGACGGCAAGGCCATGCGGCTGCGGGACACCTTCGAGCTGAAGGACACGCAGGGGCGCGTCCTCATCGACATCCACCGGAAAATGCTCGCCCTGCGCGACACGATGATCATCGAACGTGACGGGGACCCGCTCGCGACGATCAAACGCAAGCGGCTGTCGCTGCTGCGCAACCACTACCGGGTGTCCCTGGTGGACGGCACCGAACTCGACGTCAGCGGCAAGATCCTCGACCGCGAGTTCGCCGTCGACTACGACAACGAACTCCTCGCCCAGATCTCCCGCCGCTGGCTGCACGTCCGCGAGACATACGGCGTGGACGTCGTACGGGAGGACGCGGATCCGGCGTTGGTGATCGCGGTGGCCGTGTGCGTGATCCACCTGGCGGAGAAGGAACGCGGGGAGGACTGACCGAATCAGCGGCGGGGGACTTCCAGCCCCAGCAACCGGTCCTTCAGCGCCGGGAACTGCTCGCGCGTCGACGCGACCCTCGCCGGGTCGAACTCCACCGTGAGGACCTCCTCGCCGGAGCCCGCCTCGGCGAGGACCTCGCCCCATGGGTCGACCACGATGGAGTGCCCGGCCTGGGGAACTCCGGCGTGCGTACCGGCCGTTCCGCAGGCAAGGACGTACGCCTGGTTCTCAACGGCACGGGCCTGGGCGAGCAGCGTCCAGTGGGAGCGGCGGCGCTCGGGCCAGCCGGCCGCCAGGACGAGGGTCTCGGCGCCCGCGTCGACGAGTGCGCGGAAGAGTTCGGGGAAGCGGAGGTCGTAGCAGGTGGCGATGCCGAGGGTGGTCTCCGGCAGGCGGACGGTCACCAGTTCGGACCCGGCCCCCATCAGCACGGCCTCGCCCTTGTCGAAGCCGAAGCGGTGGATCTTGCGGTAGGCGGCGGCCAGTTCACCGGTGGGCGAGAAGATGAGGGAGGTGTTGTAGAGGGGCCCGTCGGGGTCACGCTCGGGGATCGAGCCTGCGTGCAGCCACACGCCCGCGTCGCTCGCAGCCTTCGCCATCAGCTCGTACGTGGGCCCCACCAGCGGCTCGGCCTCCGCGCCGAACTCCTCGTACGCGAACGCCCCCGTGGTCCACAGCTCGGGCAGTACGACAAGGTCGGCGCCGGCCTGCTCCCGTACCAGACCCGCCACCCTCGTGCGCCGTGAATCAACGGATTCGGTGTCTTTTACGTCGACTTGGAGGATAGAGGCGCGCACAGTACCACCGTCCTGGCATTCGAGCCGTTGATACGGGCCTACGATCGTCACACCAAAGCACTGCCGGGGTGCCTCACAGCAGCGTAACTTAGCGTCCCAAGACACCCGCTGCCTGTGCACTGCCCGCGTCCAATCGCCCGAGGGGTCCCGTTCCGTGAGTCTGCATCCCAGCCTTCAGTCCTACGCCGACGCCTGGACCCAGTCGATCGAAGCGATATCCGAACTGGTGTCGCCGCTCGTGGAAGGCGAGTGGAACAGGCGGACGCCCTGCCCGGGCTGGTCGGTGCGCGACCTCGTCTCGCACGTCATCGGCCTCGACTCCGAGATGCTCGGCGACCCCCGGCCGATCCACACGCTCCCGCGCGACCTGTACCACGTGACGAACGAACACCAGCGGTACACGGAGATGCAGGTCGACGTACGCCGTCACCACACGGCGCCCGAGATGACCTCCGAGCTGGAGTACATGATCATCCGCCGCAACCGCCAGCTGCGGAACGAGAACAGGCAGCCCGACACCAAGATGCGTGGCCCCCTCAGCACCGAGGTCACCCTCGAACACGCCATGCGCAACCATGCGTTCGACGTGTGGGTGCACGAGCAGGACCTCCGCGCCGCCCTCGGCCGGCCCGGCGACCTCGACTCCCCGGGCGCCTACATCGCGCGCGACGAGCTTCTCGCCGCTCTCCCGAAAGTGGTCGCCAAGGACGCGGGTGCGCCCGCGAATTCGGCGGTCGTCATCGATGTCCACGGGCCGGTGGAGTTCCTCCGCACGGTCCGCGTCGACGCCGACGGCCACGGCACGATAGACGGCGCGCCCTCGCTGGGCCCGGCCGCCACCCTCACCCTCGACTGGGAGACCTATCACCGTCTGGCCTGCGGACGCGTGACACCCGACGCGGTCGCCGACCGCATCAAGACGGAGGGCGACCCGGAACTGACGACGGCGATCCTCCGGAACTTCACGGTCACCCGGTAGGTGGTTTGAGCCCCGGCGGCGTTTGAGGAGCGGGGTCCGGGGCGGACCACCAGGAACGGGGGACGGGTAGGGGCGTAGGGGGCGAAACCCACGACCCCCTACGCCGGAACGTGCACCGTCTCCACCCGGCTGGCAACCAACCGCTCCCGCTCCCTGCGAGCCGCCTGCTTCCGCAACCGGAAGATCTGGCTCAGGCCCACCGCCTGAAGCACGAACACGACGGAGAAGGCGAGCCGGTAACTGCCACCGGTCGCGTCCAGCAGCACACCGATCGCGAGCAGCGTGATCATGGAGGCGACGAAGCCGCCCATGTTGGTGATCCCGGACGCGGTCCCCTGCCGCTCGGGCGGATTCGCCGGCCGGGCGAAGTCGAACCCCAGCATGGAAGCGGGCCCGCAGGCCCCGAGCACCGTGCACAGCACGACCAGCACCCAGGTGGGCGCGTACTCCCCGGGGTACACCAGCACCCCCGCCCAGACGACCGCCGTCGCGGCCACCGTGCCGAGCGCCAGCGGAAGCCGGGCCGCGTGATGCCGGGCGACGATCTGCCCGTACACCAGTCCGACGACCATGTTGGACAGCACGACGAGCGTCAGCAGGTCACCGGCGGAGGCCGGGGACAGTCCCTCCGCCTCGACGAGGAACGGCAGCCCCCACAGGAGCAGGAACACCATCGCCGGGAACTGGGTGGTGAAGTGCACCCACATCCCGAGCCGGGTGCCGGGCTCCCGCCAGGACGCCGCGATCTGGCGCCGGACGTACGGGGCGCCCTGGTGCGGGAACGGCTCCGGCTCGTGCCCCTCGGGGTGGTCCTTCAGGAACAGCAGCATGAGGACGAGGACCACGACACCGGCGCCCGCGCTGCCCGCGAACGCCGCCGTCCATCCGACCCCGTGCAGCAGCCGGGCGATCACCAGCGTCGAGACGAGGTTGCCCCCCATCCCCACCAGACCGGCGAGCTGTGCGACGAGCGGCCCGCGCCGGGCGGGGAACCACCGGGTACCGAGCCGCAGGATGCTGATGAAGGTCATCGCGTCGCCGCAGCCAAGGAGCGCGCGCGAGGCGAGCGCCGTCCCGAACGAGGGGGAGAACGCGAAGCCCAACTGACCTGCCGTGAACAGCACCGCGCCGATGGCCAGCACCTTCTTGGTGCCGAGACGGTCGACCAGCAGGCCCACGGGTATCTGCATGCCCGCGTAGACGAGGAGCTGGAGGATCGAGAAGGTGGAGAGGGCGGAGGCGTTGATGTGGAAGCGGTCCGCCGCGTCCAGGCCGGCCACCCCCAGCGACGTACGGAAGATCACGGCGACGAAGTAGACGGAGACGCCGACGCTCCAGACGGCGATGGCGCGCCGACCGCCGGGCGGATCCCCGGGCAGCGTGGCCGGGGAACTCATCGGACCTCGCCCCGCGCCAGGTTGGAGAACCAGCTGACGTGCCGATGGATGAGGCCGACGACCTCCTCCGCGTCACCGGAGCGCAGCGCCGAGAGAATCTGCTCGTGCTCGCTGAGCGTCTTGGTGATCCGGTCGGGGTGGGCGTGCATCACGGCGACGCCCATCCTCAACTGCCGGTCGCGGAGCTGGTCGTAGAGCCGGGAGAGGATCTCGTTGCCGGCGCTGCGGACGATCTCGGCGTGGAAACAGCGGTCGGTGACGGCCGCGGCGGCCAGATCCCCGGCGGCGGCCTGCTCCTTCTGCTCGGCGAGCAGCTCCTCCAGGCGGGCGATGAGCCGCGGCGATGCCGGTACGGCCTTGCGCGCCGCGTGTCCCTCGACGAGCTGCCGGGTCTCCACCACGTCCGCGATCTCCTGCGCGGAGACGGGCAGGACGAGCGCACCCTTCTTCGGGTAGAGCCTGATCAGCCCCTCCACCTCCAGCCGGAGCAGCGCCTCGCGCACCGGCGTGCGCGAGACCCCCACGGCCTCGGCGAGCTCGCCCTCGGTGAGCAGCGTGCTGCCCTCGTAACGGCGTTCCAGGACACCTTGCTTGACGTGCGCGTAGACGCGCTCGGCGGCGGGGGGTTGTTTCGCAGGAGCGGGCACCGGCACGGTCGGGGTGGCTGCGGGGGACGGGGCGGAGGACATGCGCACAGCATAGATACAACACGTACGCATCGTCGCGCCCCTTCCAGAATGCGGACGCCCCTACGCCGGACGCGGCCCCTCGGACACACGCGCGAAGTTCTCCAAGAAAGCGCACAACCATTCGGTCCACTTACGTGTCACACGAGAGGCGGCACTTCCATGTAGCCGCGCTCCTTGGGCATTTAACGTAATCGGGGTAGGAAACTTGATAACCGGCATTAAGGGCACGCGCGTCCGCAGAGCTGCCGCCGTAGTCGTCACGACCGGCGCCATGATCGCGACCGGAGCCCTCAGCGCGGCTCCCGCACAGGCCCTCACCACACCCACGATCGCCGCCAAGGGCGGCTACGTGATGAACAACAGCACAGGCACCTCCCTGTACACCAAGAAGGCGGACACCCGCCTCTCCACCGGCTCCACCACCAAGATCATGACCGCCAAGGTCGTGCTCGCGCAGTCGAACCTCAACCTGGACGCCAAGGTCACGATCCAGCAGGCGTACAGCGACTACATCGTGACGAACACCGCCTCGTCCGCCCACCTGATCGTCGGCGACAAGGTCACCGTCCGTCAGCTCCTCTACGGGCTGATGCTGCCGTCCGGCTGTGACGCCGCGTACGCGCTCGCCGACAAGTTCGGCACGGGCACGACGCGTGCGGCCCGCGTGAAGTCGTTCATCGGCAAGATGAACACGGCCGCCAAGAACCTCGGCCTGACGAACACGCACTTCGACTCGTTCGACGGCATCGGCAACGGCTCCAACTATTCGACGCCGAAGGACCTGACGAAGATCGCCAGCAGCGCGATGAAGAACTCCACGTTCAAGACGGTCGTGAAGACGAAGACCACCACGCAGAAGGTCACCACCAAGAGCGGCGGCTACCGCAACTACACCTGGGAGAACACCAACAAGTCGCTGCTGAGCGGCTACAGCGGCATGATCGGCGTGAAGACCGGCTCCGGCCCCGAGGCCAAGTACTGCCTCGTCTTCGCGGCCACCCGCAACGGCAAGACCGTCATCGGCACGGTCCTCGCCTCCACGTCCATCCCCGCCCGTGAGTCGGACGCGAAGAAGCTCATGAACTACGCCTTCGCCAAGTAGCCGGTAGCTTCAGGGATTTCAGGCATACAGGCATTTCAGGCATACGGGAGGGGGCCTGCCGCGTACGAGCGGCAGGCCCCCTCCATGCGCCCACCACGTCCCGGGCCGACGCGATCGGCGGCGAAGGGGCGATGCGCGAGCCGCCCGCCGTGGTGTGTCAAGGAGAGACGGTCGCCGGGATCGAGGCGTCCTGAAACTCATGACGACGCGAAAGCCACCACCGTCGGCTCACCTGGGCGCCGGCCATGGCACCCACGACATTGATGAGGACATCGTCCACCGACGACACCCGTCCAACATCCAGCACATACTGTGCCGCCTCCACGCCCGTGGACAACAGCGCGGTGACCATGGCAACCCGTCCGAAGCCCGAGCACCATCGGCTTCGAAGCGGAAGGAGCAAGCCAAAAGCGAACAACAGAGCCACGTTTCCGCCGATGTTCAGCAACGTCACCCCTGACAGTGCCATCTGAGTGGTCCCGAGCGACGAGGAAAGTTCATCGAAAGGAATCAGACTCAACGTCCGCCCAGTTCCGTACCCCTGGGAAAGAGTGGCGTAGAGAAACGGCAGAACGGAAGCCGCCAAGAGGCCGTCCAGCACGGCCAAACGCCAGGACGCCCTTCCTGACTTGTGGCGCAGGATGAATGTGTGCAGCAGCCATGCCGTTGCGATGCAGACGGGAACCCCGACAAGGAGAGCTGCGGCCAGCTCATCCGCGTAATGACTAAAAGCCCTGCCCATGACGCCCTTTCGAAAGATCGTCACAGCGAGCCCCCCGAAAACGGGCCCCTGCGTCTCCCCATGCCCTGCCGTGCCCTGCCCAGACTCCGTAACCGGGATACAGGCATCTCGACGCTCGGCAGGTCGGCGTGCAGATCCGCACGGACGGAAGGCGAGAGAGCTGGCGTCGCCTGCGTGAGTGCTTCGATCGGATGCGAGCGGTCAGCGGGCCCCTACGGCAACGGAGCGCGTGCGGCAGCGAACCCGGCGAACGCCGCCCAGGCGGAGGGGGCAAGGCGGAGTATCGGCCCGTCCGCGTCCTTGGAGTCACGGACGGCGACGGTGCCGGGGATGTTGGGGGCGACTTCGACGCACTCCTGTCCGGCGTCTCCACCGCTATAGCTGGACTTGACGAACTCGAACGCGAACTCGGTCACCGGGCCTACATCTCCTTGCGAATGGCTTCGATCAGCTCAAGGGCGTTGCGCTCCGCCAGCCCGACCCGCGCGATGCGGTCGAAGATTCGGCCGTGCCGAGCAGCGTCCTCCTCGCTCTCCAACCAGAGCGTAGAAGAGGGTACGTCCATGTGTACGACGTCCAGGGCTCCGGGTTCAGCGAACGAGACAATGCTGAAGGACCCGATCATGCCCGGACTCGCGCCCGCCAGCCGAGGTAGGACCTGCACCTTCACCGTGTCTGTGCGAGCCAGATCCAGCAGATGCCCCAGTTGTTCCCTCATCACCTCACGGCCACCGACGAGTTGGCGCAATGCCCCCTCGTGCATCACCGCCCAGAGCTCCAATGGGCGGTCCGACCGCAGGCGCGCCTGACGGGCCAGTCTCGCCTCCACGAAGGGCTCGATCTCGTTCGGGTCCTCCCATGAGCCGGCTCCGACCGCCACGGCCCGCGCATAGTCCGGTGTCTGCAACAGACCGGGGATGAGGGCGAGTTGCCAGGTACGGATGCTGGTAGCAATGTCCTCCAGAGCCACGTACTCGACCATTGCAGGAAGCTGCGGGTACTGGTTCCACCAACCGTGGGCCTTGCGTCTTTCGCGGTCCGTCCGCGCAAGCGTCAGCAGCCTCTCGACCACCGTCTCGTCGGTCTCGCCATACAGGTGACACAGCGCACGGATGTCCGGGTCACGGATCGGCACCAGGCCGCGCTCCATCTTGGCGACCTTGGCCACCGAGGCCGACAAGGCGTCGGCCGCGTGCGCCTGGCGCATCTCGCACGCCTCGCGCATGCGCAGCAGCTCGCCTCCCAGTCGACGCGCCAGCACTGTCGACACGGACACGCCGCGATCAGGGTTCCTGCCCGCCATCCCGCGTTCCCTCCAACCGAGTTGGCCACAGTCTGTGCTGTCGCCGCACCGCGAGCAAGCAAGTTCGAGTAGAAATCTATGGCCTCACACTTGATGGCCACCCACTCACCCCGCTACCTTCAGTACTCACTCGCCCACCCAGCGACACCAGTTGGCGGAAGTGCACCGCGCTGCCCACCCCAGGGCCGTACGGCTGAGCCACCTCCCCCCACCCACCTGGCAGCCGCCCGGGCACCCGCCCCGCACAAGGAGGTGCGCCCATGACCGGCTCCTGCGACCCCGACCGCCACAAGAACCATCCGCACAGGCCCGACCGCTACGACGCCGTCAGCTACACCCCGTATCCGCAGAGCATCCCCCGCGCGCGCAGACGGGTGGCCCACCTCGCCGCCGAGTGGGGTCATCCCGGCGCAGCCGGTGACGCGGCACTGCTGGCAAGCGAGTTGTGCACGAACGCGCTGTTGCATGGGTGTCTGCGGGACCGGCTGTTCCGCGTGGAGACGTCGCTCATCGGTCAGGTGTTACGGATCGCCGTCACCGATCCGAAGGGCGAGCGCCTGCCGGAGCCCCGCACGGCACAGGAAGGCGACCAGTTCGGGCGAGGCCTGCTCATCGTCCGCGTGCTCGCCAGCCGTTGGGCCGTCGAGAACCTCACCGTGGGCAAGACGGTCTGGGCGGAACTGAATGGTGCCGAGGAAGGCAGCGGTCGTGCCGCGAGTCCCAGTGACACGCCGTAGGCGCGGCGTGTCACTGGGACTCAATTACCCCTTGGCAAAGACGTCTCACCGAACCGAACGGATTCGCCGACGGGACTCTTCACGGACGACAGCCCGGGGTTCTCGGGTCACGCCCAAGTAATCAGCCGCTTCGGCTGCTCCAGGATCGCCGCCACATCTGCCAGCACCTTGGAGCCCAACTCCCCGTCCACCAACCGGTGGTCGAAGGACAGCGCCAGCGTGGTGACCTGGCGGGGCTTGACCTTGCCCTTGTGGACCCAGGGCTGGAGCTTGATGGCGCCGACGGCGAGGATCGCGGACTCGCCGGGGTTGAGGATCGGCGTGCCGGTGTCGACGCCGAAGACGCCGACGTTGGTGATGGTGACCGTGCCGCCCTGCATCGCGGTCGGGGAGGTCTTGCCCTCGCGGGCGGTGGCCACCAACTCACCCAGTGACTCGGCCAGTTGCGGCAGGGTCTTGGTGTGCGCGTCCTTGATGTTCGGGACGAGCAGGCCGCGCGGGGTGGCGGCCGCGATGCCCAGGTTCACGTAGTGCTTGAGGACGATCTCCTGACCGGCCTCGTCCCAGGACGCGTTGATGTCCGGGTTGCGCTTGATGGCGACCAGCAGGGCCTTGGCGATCAGGAGCAGCGGGTTCACCCGCAGACCGGCGAGATCCTTGTCCTGCTTGAGCTCCTCGACGAGCTTCATCGTGCGCGTCACGTCCACCGTCACGAACTCGGTGACATGCGGCGCGGTGAACGCCGAACCGACCATCGCCGCGGCCGTGGCCTTGCGGACACCCTTGACCGGGATACGGGTCTCGCGCGCCGCGTCGTACGAGGCGACGGGCGCCGCGGTCCGGACAGGAGCGGCCACGGGCTGCTGGACGACCGGCTCCGGAGCCGTCGGCGCCGGTGCCACCGCCGCGTGCACGTCCTCGCGCGTGATGATGCCGTCCGGGCCGGCCGGACGGATCGTCGCCAGGTCGACGCCGAGGTCCTTGGCGAGCTTGCGGACCGGGGGCTTGGCCAGCGGACGGGCCGCCGCGGACGCGGAGTGCCCGTGTCCGTTCAGCTCGGCCTGGACGGCCTGGATCGCCGAAGCCGCGTAGACCGGCTCGGCCGCCTGGGCCGGAACCTCGGCGCCCTTGCGGGGGCGGCGCTTGGTGGAGGACACGGCGACGCCGTAGCCGACGAGGACCGGCGTGCGGCCCTCGGGCTTGGGCTGCTCGGCGGCGGGCGCTTCGACCGGTGCCGCGGGGGCCTCCTCGATCGGGGCGGCTCCTCCTGCCACCTCCACCGCGATGATCACCTGGCCGACGTCCACCGTCGTCCCCTCGGGGAAACGGAGTTCGCGCACCACACCGTCGTACGGAATGGGCAGCTCCACGGCCGCCTTCGCCGTCTCGACCTCGCAGACCACCTGTCCGTCGGTGACCTGGTCGCCGGGCTGGACGTACCACTTGAGGATCTCCGCCTCGGTGAGTCCCTCGCCCACATCGGGCATCTTGAACTCGCGGAGCCCCGACGCCTTCTCAGTCATCGTCGTCACGACCCTCTCCTCAGTACGCAAGCGAGCGGTCGACGGCGTCGAGCACCCGGTCCAGGCCCGGAAGATACTCGTCCTCCAGGCGTGCCGGCGGATACGGCGCGTGATAGCCGCCGACCCGCAGGACAGGCGCCTCCAGGTGATAGAAGCACCGCTCGGTGATCCGGGCGGCGATCTCCGCGCCCGTGCCGAGGAACACCGGCGCCTCGTGCACCACCACCAGGTGACGCGTCTTCTCCACCGACACCTGCACGGAGTCGAAGTCGAGCGGGGACATCGACCGCAGGTCCAGGACCTCGACCGACTTCCCCTCCTCCTCGGCGGCCGCCGCGGCCTCCAGGCACACCTTCACCATCGGGCCGTACGCCGCCAGCGTCAGGTCGGTGCCCTCGCGCACCACCCGCGCCTTGTGCAGGGGTCCGGGGATCGCCTCCGTGTTGACCTCGGACTTGTCCCAGTACCGTCGCTTCGGCTCGAAGAAGATCACCGGGTCGTCGCTCTGGATGGCCTGCTGCAACATCCAGTAGGCGTCGGACGCGTTCGACGGGGAGACCACCTTCAGGCCCGACACGTGCGCGAACAGCGCCTCGGGGGACTCCGAGTGGTGCTCGACCGCGCCGATCCCGCCGCCGTACGGAATGCGGATGACGACGGGGAGCTTGATCTTGCCGAGCGCCCGCGCGTGCATCTTCGCGAGCTGCGTGACGATCTGGTCGTAGGCGGGGAAGACGAAACCGTCGAACTGGATCTCCACGACCGGGCGGTAGCCGCGCAGCGCGAGGCCGATCGCCGTGCCGACGATGCCCGACTCGGCGAGCGGGGTGTCGATCACCCGGTCCTCGCCGAAGTCCTTCTGGAGTCCCTCGGTCACCCGGAAGACACCGCCGAGCTTGCCGACGTCCTCGCCCATGATCAGGACCTTGGGGTCGGTCTCCAGGGCTTTGCGCAGCGACTCGTTGATCGCCTTGGCCAGCGCCATCTTTTCCGCGGTCATCGCTGCTTGTCCTCCCCTTCGTCCGCGAACGACGCCTGGTAGGCGGCGAACTGGGCCCGCTCCTCGTCGACGAGCGCGTGCCCGTCCGCGTACACGTTCTCGAAGATGGCGAAGTGGTCCGGGTCCGGCATGGCCCGTACGACTTCGCGTACTCGCTTGCCCAACGCCTCGCTCTCGGCTTCGAGTTCCGCGAAGAATCCCTCGTCCGCGTGGTTTGAGGCCTCGAGATAGCTGCGCAGGCGCAGGATCGGGTCCTTGGCCTGCCAGGACTCGGTCTCCTCGTCGGCCCGGTACTTGGTCGGGTCGTCGGAGGTGGTGTGCGCGCCCATGCGGTAGGTGAACGCCTCCACGAGGGTGGGGCCCTCGCCGCGGCGGGCCCGCTCAAGAGCCCACTTGGTGACGGCCAGGCAGGCGAGGACGTCGTTGCCGTCGACGCGGACGCCGGGGAAGCCGTAGCCCTGCGCGCGCTGGTAGAGCGGGACGCGGGTCTGCTTCTCGGTCGGCTCGGAGATGGCCCACTGGTTGTTCTGGCAGAAGAACACCACGGGGGCGTTGTAGACGGCGGAGAAGGTGAACGACTCGGCGACGTCGCCCTGGCTGGAGGCACCGTCCCCGAAGTACGCGATCACGGCCGAGTCGGCGCCGTCCTTGGTGATGCCCATGGCGTAGCCGGTGGCGTGCAGGGTCTGCGAGCCGATGACGATCGTGTACAGGTGGAAGTTGTTGGTGTTCGGGTCCCAGCCGCCGTTGTTCACACCGCGGAACATGCCGAGCAGGTTGGTCGGGTCCACCCCGCGGCACCAGGCGACGCCGTGCTCGCGGTAGGTCGGGAAGACGTAGTCGTCCTCGCGGGTGGCGCGCCCGGAGCCGATCTGGGCGGCCTCCTGGCCGAGCAGCGAGGCCCACAGGCCCAGCTCGCCCTGGCGCTGAAGGGAAGTGGCCTCGGCGTCGAAGCGGCGGGTCAGCACCATGTCCCGGTACAGGCCGCGCAGCTCCTCGGGGGTGATGTCGGAGACGTACGGGTCGTACGTGGCGTCCTTGACCCGCTTGCCCTCGGGGGTCAGCAGCTGAATGAGTTCGGGGTCGGCGCCCGGTGACTTCTTGACGCCGGCGCGCTTGGCACCGGTGCTCGCGGCGCGCTTCGTCCCGGTCGTGCCGGTGCTTGCGGCGCTCTTCGAACCGGTCGTGCCGGTGCTTGCGGCGCTCTTCGAACCGGTCGTGCCGGTGCTTGCGGCGCTCTTCGTACCGGCGCTGCGTCGCGGCTTCTGCGCGGCAGTGCTCTCCACGGTCACGTGTACTCCTCCGTCGGTCCGGCCCCCGGGGTTGCCGGTGGGCCAGTGCGGCTCGCCTGCTCCAGTACCCGTGCACGGGGTGGGTGCACTCGGCCGGGAACAGACGTGACAGGTGCCCCGGCGAGCGCCCTGCAACAGCCACGTTACCCAGTGCCTCACAATTCTGTGAGACCGCTCCTGACCTGCGTTTTTACTCGGATTTCCAACTACTTTTCAGTCGGGCGTCCAAGTACGTCGCGTCGGTCGGGAACAGCCGCTGGTCACAGCACTGGTAACAGCCTTGCAGGGGGCCGGAACACCGGCACGTTATCCCGGTCACCCCAGGCACGGGAAGAGTTCACTCCGGGGCAGGGCCAATGGTCCTGTGTGACACTGACAGCGTGCGCGAAAACGGGAAAATCACCGTATTTCTCCTCGACGACCACGAAGTGGTCCGACGCGGCGTCCACGAGCTGCTCTCCGGGGAGGACGACATCGAGGTGGTCGGCGAGGCCGGCACGGCCGCCGACGCGCTGGTACGGATTCCGGCCACCCGCCCGGACGTCGCCGTCCTGGACGTACGGCTCCCGGACGGCAGCGGCGTGGAGGTCTGCCGCGAGATCCGCTCCCAGGACCCGGACATCAAGTGCCTGATGCTGACCTCGTACGCCGACGACGAGGCCCTCTTCGACGCGATCATGGCGGGCGCCTCGGGCTATGTCCTCAAGGCCATCCGCGGCAACGAACTGCTCACGGCCGTACGTGAGGTCGCCGCCGGGAAGTCCCTGCTCGACCCCGAGGCCACCGCCCGCGTCCTGGAGCGGCTGCGCGACGGCGGCGCCACCAAGAGCGAGGACAAGCTGGGCCACCTCACCGAGCAGGAGCGCAGGATCCTCGATCTGATCGGCGAGGGGCTCACCAATCGCGCGATCGGCGAACGGCTGCATCTCGCCGAGAAGACGATCAAGAACTATGTGTCGAGTCTGCTCTCCAAGCTGGGGATGGAGCGGCGGTCCCAGGCGGCGGCGTACGTGGCGCGCCTCCAGGTGGAGCAGGAGCAGCGTCAGTAGTGCTCGCCCACTGGGGGGTCATTCGGGACTTATGGCCCCCCTACAGAGGGCGGGTGGCCCTTTTTCCGGTCCTCCGGGTGCCGGAAATTGGTCGTATGCCCGACGCACAGCCGGCCAACGAGCAGCCCATCGACGAGCGGTTCGCCGTGGAACTGATCGGCCGCACCGACTACGGCCGGATGGCCACCAGCTTGCGCGCACTGCCCTTCCTCGCGTTCGCCCGGCACATCGTGGCCGACGGCCGCGTCCTGCTGCGGATGCCCCGGAACCTCGGCTACCACCTGGCGTGTGCCGACAGCATCGTCGCGTACGGCACCGACAACCTGAACTCCGCGCGGCCGGGCGAGGGCCTGTGGACCGCGCAGATCGTGGGCCAGTGCGAGACCCTAGAGCCGACCGAGGTCCAGCTGGAGCGCTTCGGCCCCGCGCCGCGTCTCGTGGACGGCGAGCCCTACGAGCCGGTCTACCTGGGCATCGAGCCGCAGTTCTGCACCGTGCACGCGACGGACGGTGGCCTGGAACGGCGGTTCCAGCACGTTCTGTGACCGATGTTGCGAGCAGGACGACTGTGTGTGACAAACCCGAGGTCAGAGGCCCTTTCGTGCTTTAGCATCTGCCGCGTGCCGCGCTCTCCTGTACCACCCCCTATGTCTCACGCGCCCCCTCTGGGCGCCCTCCTCCGCCAGTACGCCGCCGGGTCCGCGCTGACCTGCGAACCCGTCGACCAGGGGCTGCTCAACCGCGGCTACCGGCTCTGCACCACCCGCGGCCGGTACTTCCTCAAGCACCACTTCGACCCCGAGACCGCCGACCCCGCCGCGATCGCCCGCCAGCACCGGGCGACCCAGCGCCTCGCCGACCTCGGCGTCCCCGTCGCCCCGCCGCTGACCGGCACCGACGGCCGCACGGTCGCCGTCGTCGGGGGCCACGCGTACGCACTGCACCCGTGGGTCGACGGACGGCACCGGCACGGCGGCCAGCTCACCACTGAGCAGTGCGCGCGGCTGGGCGCCCTCCTGGGCGTCGTCCACGCGAGCCTGGAGCAGGTGATGCCGGCGCAGGGACGCGGTTCGGCGAAACCGGCCGAAGGAGCCGCCCCGGCCGACGGCGCCGCTCCGTCGCCCGGTGCCGCCCCGGCCGACGGCGCCGACCCCGCCGACACCTTCGCGCTCATCGACCACCTGCTCACCCGGGTACGCCGCCACCGCCCGTCCGACGCCTTCGACGAACTGGCCCGGCACCGGCTCCTGGAACGGCGCGCCCTGCTGGAACGGCATGCCGACCGGCGGCCTCCGCAGGCCGCCTCGGTGGGCTGGGTGCACGGCGACTTCCACCCGTTCAACCTGCTCTACCGCGACGGCGAACCGGCCGCGATCGTCGACTGGGACCGGCTGGGCGTCCAGCCCCGCGCCGAGGAGGCGGTACGCGCCGCGGTGATCTTCTTCGTACGGCCCGTCGGCGCACTCGACCTGACGAAAGTGCGGGCCTACGCGCGCGCGTACCGGCGTACCGCGGACGCCACCCCCTCCGAACTCACCGCAGCCGTGCACCGGGTGTGGTGGGAGCGCCTCAACGACTTCTGGATACTGCGCTGGCACTACGAGCGCGGGGACACCCGCGCCGATCCACAGTTCCCGGCGGCTTCGGCGCTGGCGGTGTGGTGGACACGGGAGTACGAGGCGGTGCGCGAGGCGTTCGCGGGGTGATCCCGGCGTCCGGCGGCACACGGCACGCGCGCGTGGAGCCCGTTGTGGAGCCGCACGCGCGCGTAAGGAGGGTGTTTCGCTCGCCGGGTCAGTTGCCGCCGGCCAAGCCGCCAGGGGGGCCGCCGGTGACGCCTCCGGGGTCCGTCGGCTGCGTCGTCGCCGGGTCCGTCGGCTCCGTGGTGGTCGGCTCGTCCGTCGGCTCCGTGGTGGTCGGCGCCGTCTCGCTCGGCTCGCCCGAGGGCTCGTTCGACGGCTCGCTGCTGTAACTCGGCGACGGCGTGTACGAGGGCGTGTACTGCGAGCCGGAGCCCGTGGTGTTGCCGTTGTCCGTCGAGTCGTCGGTGGAGGTGTCCGTGGGCTCATCGCTGGGCGTCGCGCTGGAATCGCTGCCCTCGGTGGACGACGTCGACGCCGTGGGCGACGTCGACGTGCCGGCCCCGCCGCCACCGCCACCGGCGCTGCTGAGCGCGAACGCGACACCCGCCGCGATGGCGATCACCGCGAGGACCGCGAGGATCCACAGCTTGCCGCGGCCGCCGCCCTTGTTGCCGTGCCCCTCGAAACCGCCGTCGTCCCCGCCGCCGTATCCGCTCGGCAGGATCGGCTGCGGGATCTGCGAGGTGCCGGAGTCGCCGGGATGCGGCAGCGCGGCCGTGCCGGCGTAGCCTCCCGGCGGAGTACGCGGACCGCCGTGCATGTCGACAGGGCCGGTGTTCCAGGTGCCGGTGTGGCTGCCCTGGTCGTACAGCATCTGAAGCCCGTACTGGACGAGCCCGCGCATCTCCTCGGCGGTCTGGAACCGGTCGTCCGGCTCCTTCGCCAGGGAGCGCATGACCAGCCCGTCGAGCTCCGGCGGCGCCGCGTCGGAGACCTCGGACGGGGGCACCGGGATGTCCTGTACGTGCTGGTAGACGACCGACAGCGGCGTCTCACCGGTGAACGGGGGCCGCAGCGCGAGGAGTTCGTAGAGCAGGCAGCCCGTCGCGTACAGGTCGGAGCGGTGGTCGACGGCCTTGCCGAGCGCCTGCTCGGGGGAGAGGTACTGCGGCGTGCCCATGACCATGCCGGTCTGGGTCATCGTCGACTGCGCGCCGTGCAGGGCGCGTGCGATGCCGAAGTCCATCACCTTGACCGCGCCGGTCTCCGTGATAATCACGTTCGCCGGCTTGATGTCGCGGTGCACGATGCCGTGCTGGTGCGAGTAGGCGAGCGCCTCCAGGACACCGGAGACGATGATCAGCGCCTGCTCGGGCCCGGGGGCCTCGGCGTTGATCAGCAGATCGCGGATCGTGTGGCCCTCGACGATCTCCATCACGATGTACGGGACGATGCGGGAGCCGACCGCGTCCTCGCCGGAGTCGTACACGGCGACGACCGCGTGGTGGTTGAGACCGGCGACCGACTGGGCCTCGCGGGTGAAGCGGGCCTTGGAGACCGGGTCCTCGGCCAGGTCGGAGCGGAGCAGCTTGACCGCGACGGTGCGCCCCAGGCGTACGTCCTCGGCCGCGAACACCTCGGCCATGCCGCCTCGGCCCAGTCTGTGGGTCAGCCGATACCGGCCGTCGCCGACCAGCCCGCCGTTACCCCACAGCTCCGGCGCATCCGACATACCGCCGCCAGTCGCCTCGGGGTCGGACGGGCCCTGAGCGCGCTGCTGCTGTGCCATCAGTCCTCGCCGTCGTTTCTGCCCGCGGTCTGCGCGGTGGTTGTCACGGTCTCCGTCGGGCCACGCTACAGGCTCTGCGCAAGGCTCCGGTCCGAGACGGAAGTGGGATGGATCGGCCATCCAACCCGTCGCGGGTACCCACGTGCAAATCCTGTGTACCGGCCGTAGGGCACCTGTAACGCTTCCGCGACGCTTCTTTCTCAGACGGTCACGGAACGGGCACCGAACTTGACGTGTCAGTGCCCTCGGGCAGACTTGGCCGGGAATGAGCCAGTCGATCACTGAACACCGGCCGATCACCGGGCAGATCACACCGTCGATCACGACAATCGAGTCACGGACCGCGGGGGCGACCAGCTGCTCCCGCCGCGCCGATGGGGGACGCAGAAGATGAGCCAGGACGGCGCACAGGGCCGGTACGCGGGGCGTGCGGTCGCCGGCGGCCGCTACCAACTGCGTGATCTGCTCGGCGAGGGCGGCATGGCCTCGGTCCATCTCGCGTACGACTCGGTGCTCGACCGCCAGGTCGCCATCAAGACGCTGCACACCGAACTCGGCCGCGAGCAGGCCTTCCGGGAGCGGTTCCGCCGCGAGGCCCAGTCGGTGGCGAAGCTCACGCACACGAACATCGTCTCGGTCTTCGACACCGGCGAGGACGTCCTGGACGGCATGACGACGCCGTACATCGTCATGGAGTACGTCGAGGGCCGCCCGCTCGGTTCGGTGCTCGACCAGGACATCGCGCAGTACGGCGCCATGCCCGCGGACAAGGCGCTCAAGATCACCGCGGATGTGCTGGCCGCCCTGGAGATCAGCCACGAGATGGGCCTGGTCCACCGGGACATCAAGCCGGGCAACGTGATGACGACGAAACGCGGCGTCATCAAGGTCATGGACTTCGGCATCGCCCGCGCCATGCAGTCCGGTGTCACCTCGATGACCCAGACCGGCATGGTCGTCGGCACACCGCAGTACCTCTCGCCGGAGCAGGCCCTCGGCAGAGCCGTGGACGCCAGATCCGACCTGTACTCGGTCGGCATCATGCTCTTCCAACTCACCACCGGGCGGCTGCCGTTCGAGGCGGACTCGCCGCTGGCCATCGCGTACGCGCATGTCCAGGAGGAGCCGGTCGCGCCCTCCTCGGTCAACCGCTCGCTGCCGCCGGCCGTGGACGCGCTGGTCGCCCGCGCGCTGAAGAAGAACCCGAACGAGCGGTTTCCCAGCGCCGAGGCGATGCGCGAAGAGTGCCTGCGCGTGGCCCAGTCGCTGCACGCCGCCGCGCCGAGCATCGTGCCGGGCGCCCGTACGTCGAGCGGCGCGGGCGTCGGCTCCGCGGTCTTCCCGCCCGTCGACCAGGCCGCTCCGGCACCGGGTCCGGTCCAGTCGCCCTACCAGCCGGGTCCCTACGGTCCGCCGACCCCGGCACCCACTCCGCACCCCGCTCCGGCTCCGTCGTACGGCTATCCGCAGCAGGGCGGCTATCCGACACCGCCGGGGACCTCGGCGTACTCCCCGCAGCAGGGCCTCTCGACCCCTCCGCCGTACAACCTGACGCCCCAGTACGCGACTCCCCAGCCGGGCGGCTCCGGGGGCGGCCACAAGAGCGCCAGGGGGGTTGTCGTCGGCTCGATCGTGGTCGCGGTCGTCGCGGTCGGCGGCCTGATCGCGGCGCTGGCGCTGTACGGCGGGCTCGGCGGCAGCAGTGGCGGCGGCAGCGAGGCCAGCCAGTCGCCTTCTGTGGTGGCGAGCCACAAGGGGCCGGACACGACGAAGACCATCGAGACGGAGAAGTGCACGGAGCCGGAGGAGTCGTACAACGACGAGACCAAAATCCAGGTCCCCAACTTCTCCTTGAAGTACCTCCAGTCGGTCAAGTCCTGCTTCCAGGCCGCGGGTTGGCAGATGAAGATCGAATACGTCGACGAGAACACGTACGGCGAGGGCACGGTCATGGACCAGTTCCCCTCCGAGGGCACGGACGTCGACCCGAAGGACATGCCCGAGATCGAGCTCAAGGTGTCGACGGGCGATCCGTCCTGATCCAGGTACGAGTGGGGCCCGGCACTTTCGTGCCGGGCCCGTTTCGTTGTCCGGGTGTCGCCGTCGGGGGCTACAGGTACGGTCCGCCCGAGCGGCCGCCCGTGCGGGGGTCCTCGTCTCCCTCCGCGCCACCGGCGCCCGGCGGAAGGGCGCGGCGCATCGACTCCAGTTGGGCCCTCGCCGCCATCTGCTGAGCGAAGAGGGTGGTCTGGATCCCGTGGAAGAGGCCTTCCAGCCAGCCCACCAACTGTGCCTGCGCGATGCGCAGTTCGGCGTCGGAGGGAATCGCCTCGTCCGTGAACGGAAGGGAGAGCCGCTCCAGCTCGTCGACCAGGTCGGGGGCCAGGCCGTCCTCCAGTTCCTTCACGGAACTCGCGTGGATCTCCTTGAGCCGGACACGGCTGGCTTCGTCAAGAGGTGCGGCGCGCACCTCCTCAAGGAGCTGCTTGATCATGCTTCCGATGCGCATCACCTTGGCGGGCTGTTCCACCATCTCCGTCACCGGGATCTCGCGGGAGTCCTCGTCTCCGGCGCCACCGAGAGTCATTCCGTCCTGGCCCAGGACCAGGATCTGAGGGTTCTCCGGCGACCGTTCGTTCCTCGGCATCTCCATGCCGTCCATTGTCTCGCACCCGTCCACCGCGCCGCCCCCCGGCCCGCGTCGGCAGGGACGCCGAGAGCAGAGGGAGCAGCCGAGATGCCGGGGCAAAGGGGGCATGTGAGGCTGGACCGACCGATCATGGACTCCTCACCGGGAGGGGGTCACCGGCGTGACTCCATGGCTCCGTGCGCTGCGCGTGGCGGGACTGCTGCTGGCCCTGACGACCGGGGCGACGTCCCCTTCGTACGCAGCCCCCTACCGTGTCTCACACGCCCCCTCGTACGCCCCCGACCCCAGCGCCGATGCCTCCCGTGCGGGGAGCCGTCCGGGAGAGGGCCGTGCGCGACCCGGGCGTGAGGAGCCCGGGCGGCAGCCGGAATCCGAGGCCGCGGAGCCGACGTACACGGACCGCGACCCCGCCGTCCCCGGCCGCTCGGAGGCGAGCGCCGCCTCCGAGCCGCCGCAGGAGGCCGCGATCCCGGTACGGCAGAGCGTCGGCCGCCCCGGAAGCAGCCCGGAGCCGGTACTCCAGATCGTGCCGCTCGGCAGCGGGCTGATCCTCATCGGGCTGGGTCTGGGACTGGCGTTCTTCGCTCTGCGGGTCCGACGCGGCTGACACCACTCGGACGGCGCAGTCCCCGGGAAACGCCCGGCTGACACCGCTCGGACGGCACGCTCCCTGAGAAGCGCCCGACTGACACCGCTCAAACGGCGCACTTTCTGAGGAGCGCCGACTGACACCGCTCAAACGGCGCGTTCCCCGAGATACGCCCGACTGACACCGCTCAAACGGCGCAGGCCCTGAGAAACGCCCGGCTGAAAAAACTCCCGAGCAGCGCGCTCCTTGGGAGGCGCGCGGCTGGATTCTCCCGGGCAGGGTGCTCCCTAGGGAGCGACCAGCAGGACCTTCCCGATGTGTCCGCTGCCCTCCAGCACCCGGTGGCCCTCCGCCGCGTCGCTCATCGGCAGCTCACGGTCGACGACCGGGCGTACGTGGCCGGAGGCGATCAGCGGCCACACATGCTCGCGTACGGCCGCGACGATCGCCGCCTTCTCCCCCAGCGGACGGATGCGCAGCGAGGTCGCGGTGACGGCGGCGCGCTTGTTGAGGAGGGTGGCGATGTTCAGCTCGCCCTTGATGCCGCCCTGCATGCCGATGATCGCGAGCCGCCCGTTGACGGCGAGTGCCTTGACGTTCCGGTCCAGGTACTTGGCGCCCATGTTGTCGAGGATGACGTCGGCGCCCGCGCCGTCGGTGGCCCGCTTGATCTCCTCGACGAAGTCCTGCTCGCGGTAGTTGACCAGGATGTCCGCGCCCAGCTCGGCACAGAAGTCGAGCTTCTCCTTGGTGCCCGCCGTGACCGCGGCCCGCGCGCCGACGGCCTTCGCCAGCTGGATCGCCATGGTGCCGATACCGCTGGAGCCGCCGTGCACGAGCAGGGTCTCGGCGGGGCGGAGATGGGACACCATGAAGACGTTCGACCAGACGGTGCAGGTCACCTCGGGCAGCGCGGCGGCCTGCCTGAGGTCGATGCCCTCGGGCACCGGCAGCAGCTGCCCGGCCGGAACGGCGACCTTCTGCGCGTATCCGCCGCCCGAGAGCAGCGCGCACACCTCGTCGCCGACCGCCCACCCCGAGACACCCGGGCCGACCTCGACGATGCGGCCCGAGCATTCGAGACCGGGGTACGGGGACGCGCCGGGCGGCGGGTTGTAGAGGCCCTGGCGTTGCAGCAGGTCAGCACGGTTGACGGCGCTGGCCACCACCTCGACCAGCACTTCGCCCTGACCGGCCACCGGATCCGGGACCTCGTCCCACACCAGCGCCTCGGGCCCACCAGGTTCAGGAATCGTGATCGCGTACATGAGGGGGACGCTACCCCTCGCGGTAATGGGGATGCGCGGATCCTCCGGCAGAGGCACGGCGTAGGCAAAGGGACCGCAAAGTCAACGGGCCGTGGTGACGGACGGCTGCGCGAACAGCGAAAACGGACAACTGCGCGAATTACTCGTACGGCGGGCGATGAGTTCGCGTCACGGCAGCGGTCTCCCCTTGCGTAGCCACGCACCCGGAAGGACACCGAGACATGAGCGCACCGAGCACACCGACATCCGGTCTGGCCATCGAGACCGCGGGTCTGGTGAAGACGTTCGGCGAAACCCGCGCCGTCGACGGCGTCGACCTCGCCGTACCCGCCGGCACGGTCTACGGCGTCCTCGGCCCGAACGGCGCCGGCAAGACCACCACCGTGAAGATGCTGGCGACCCTGCTGCGCCCCGACGGCGGCCAGGCGCACGTCTTCGGCCACGACGTCGTACAGGAGGCCGACCGGGTACGCGAAAGAGTCAGCCTCACCGGCCAGTACGCGTCCGTGGACGAGGACCTGACCGGCAGCGAGAACCTGGTGCTGCTCGGCCGCCTCCTCGGGCACCACAAGCGGACGGCGACGATCCGCTCGGCCCAGCTTCTGGAAGCCTTCGGGCTGAGCGAGGCGGCGGGCAAGCAGGTCAAGCACTACTCGGGCGGCATGCGGCGCCGTATCGACATCGCCGCCTCCATCCTCAACACCCCCGACCTGCTCTTCCTCGACGAGCCGACCATCGGCCTCGACCCGCGCAGCCGCAACCAGGTCTGGGACATCGTGCGCGCGGTCGTCGCCCAGGGCACCACCGTGCTGCTCACCACGCAGTATCTGGACGAGGCCGACCAGTTGGCGTCCCGGATCGCGGTGATCGACAAGGGCAAGGTGATCGCCGAGGGGACGAAGGGCGAGCTGAAGGCGTCCGTCGGCGCCGGTTCCGTACATCTGCGGCTGCGTGATCCGGCGCAGCGGCCGCAGGCTCAGGAGGTACTGCGCCTGGCCCTGGACGTCGAGGTTCAACTGGAGCCGGACCCGGTGGCGCTGACGGCCCGGGTCGGTGCGGGCGCCGCCAATGGCCGGGGCGCGGCGGAACAGGCCGCGCGGGCCCTCGCCGAACTGGCCCGCACCGGCGTGATCGTCGACAACTTCTCGCTGGGCCAGCCCAGCCTGGACGAGGTCTTCCTCGCCCTCACCGGACATGTGACCGACCCCGAGGCTCCCGCGGCCGACGACACCATGGACAAGGAGGCGGCGGTATGAGCACCGCGACGACCACGGACAGCCAGGATCTCGCCCCCGTCAGCGCCGAGTCGCTGGCCGAGCTCCTCATCAGCAAGGACCGGCCGCCGCGGCCCAGCGCTCTGTCGGCGTCGCTGACCTTCGGCTGGCGGGCGATCCTCAAGATCAAGCACGTGCCGGAGCAGCTCTTCGACGTCACCGCGTTCCCGATCATGATGGTGCTGATGTACACGTACCTCTTCGGCGGTGCCCTGGCCGGATCGCCCAAGGAGTACATCCAGTTCCTGCTGCCGGGCATCCTGGTGATGTCGGTCGTGATGATCACGATGTACACGGGTGTCTCGGTCAACACGGACATCGAGAAGGGCGTCTTCGACCGCTTCCGTACGCTGCCGATCTGGCGGCCGTCGGTGATGGTCGGCTATCTCCTCGGCGACGCCCTGCGCTACACGATGGCCTCGGCGGTGATGCTCGTCGTCGGCGTGATCCTCGGCTACCGTCCCGACGGCGGGGTCCTCGGTGTACTCGCCGGGATCGCGCTTCTGCTGGTCTTCTCGTTCGCGTTCTCGTGGATCTGGACCATGTTCGGACTGCTGCTGCGCACCGAGAAGTCGGTGATGGGCGTCAGCATGATGGTGATCTTCCCGCTGACCTTCCTCTCGAACGTCTTCGTCGACCCGAAGACCATGCCCGGCTGGCTCCAGGCCTTCGTCAACAACAGCCCGATCACCCACGTGTCGTCCGCGGTGCGCGGCTTGATGGCCGGCGACTGGCCGGTCGCGGAAGTCGCCTGGTCACTGGGCTGGGCAGGACTCCTCGTCCTCGTCTTCGGACCGATCACGATGCGCCTGTACAACCGCAAGTGATCGCAAGCACAGGCGATTGCCAGGGCCGGTGGTGGTCCGCGCGCAGGCGACCGTGAGGACCTGCGCCGATCCGTGCCCAAGTAACCGCCAAGTCCCGTCGGCCTAGTCCGTACGGAGTCGACGGGCGTCGGGTGCCACATGGGTACCCGGCGTCACCCGCACGATCGTGATGAGTCGGTCCGTCAACTGCAGTGTCCCGACGGCCGGATCGTCGTATCCGAGCACCCGATGCCCTCGTACGACACTCACCACCAGGTCCTCCGTCTCCCGTACACCCTTGCCGACCTCGGCCTTTATGACCGGCCGCTCCACGATGTCGAGGCCGCTGCCCTGCTGGATGAGGTCCTCCATGACCATGCCCGCGGCGGGGCTGAGCACGGAGAGCCCGAGCAGCCGCCCGGCCGCACTGGCGCTGGTGATCACGGCATCGGCGCCGGACTGGCGCAGCAGTGGCGCGTTCTCCTCCTCCCGCACCGCGGCGACGATCTTCGCCCCGCTGTTGAGCTGCCGTGCGGTCAGCGTGACCAGCACGGCCGTGTCGTCCCGCTGGGTGGCGATGATGATCTGCCGGGCCTTGCGCACCTCGGCCCGATCCAGCACCTCGCTGCGCGTCGCGTCCCCTATGACCCCTGCGTATCCGTCGGCCGTCGCCGCGTCGACCACCTTGGAGTTGGGGTCGACGACCACGACCTGCTCCTTCTTCAACCCGGTCGCACAGACGGTCTCAATGGCCGACCGCCCTTTGGTACCGAAGCCGACAACGACGGTGTGATCTCGCAAGGCCGCCCTCCAGCGGTTCTGCCGCCATTCCTCGCGCGTGCGTTCCGTGAGGACTTCGAGCGTGGTGCCGACCAGGATGATCAGGAACAGCACGCGCAGTGGCGTGATGACGAAGATGTTGGTGAGCCGGGCGCCGTCGCTGACCGGGGTGATGTCGCCGTATCCGGTGGTGGAGAGGGTGACGGTCGCGTAGTAGAACGCGTCGAGCAGATCGACGGCGCCGTCCGAGTTGTCGGTGTAGCCGTCACGGTCGACCCACACGATGAACGCGGTGGCGGCGAGCACCAGCAGGGCCATCGCCACGCGCTTGCCGACCTGGCGGATCGGACGTTCCACCAAGTTCTTCGGGAGTTTCACTCGATGGGTCACGAGGTGTTCGTCCGCCTGGCGGGCAATCGCGTCATGGCCCGGTTGTTTCACGTGAAACACACCCCGATGCCTGCCGCGGCCCACGGCAGGTCGAGGAGCTCCAACTCCTGACCCGCGCGGGCACCGCCCGGCGGTACGACCGCGAGGGCATCCGCCGCCGCGATGCCACGCAGCATCGCGGGGCCGTTGTAGTGCAGCGGCACGGCCCGGTCGGCACGCAGAACGACGGGAACCAGCCGGGTGTCGTACGGGTGCCCGTGCACGGTTTCCGTGAGGGGCAGCGTGTACGACTCCGCCGCCGCACGTCCGGCGAGGATACGCAGCAGGGGCTCGGCGAGCGTGAGCAGCCCGGATACGGCCGCCAGGGGGTTGCCCGGCAGGCCGACGAGGTACTGGTTCGGCTTGATGCGGGCCAGCAGCATGGGGTGGCCGGGGCGCACCTTGACGCCGTCGATGAGGAGTTCGGCGTCCATGCGCCGCAGCGTGGGGTGGACATGGTCGACGGGACCGGCCGCAGTGCCGCCGGTGGTGATGATCAGGTCGGCTTCGGAGCCGGTAATGGTCCGGTGCAGGGCCTTGGCGTCGTCACCGAGCCTGCGCATCGCGATGACCTCGGCGCCGATCGCGCGAAGCCAGGGCGGCAGCATCGGGCCGAGAGCGTCCCGGATCAGCCCTTCCTTGGGCAGCCCCTCGGTGAGCAACTCGTCGCCGAGTACGAGGACTTCGACGCGGGGGCGGGGGATGACGGCAAGCGTGTCGTACCCGGCGGCCGCGGCGAGACCCAGCACGGCGGGCGTGACCAGCGCGCCGACCGGCAGGAGTTGGTCACCGCTGCGGCATTCCTGGCCGCGCGGCCGGATGTCCTGCCCATGCGTGACGCTGGAGATCGCCCCTGCCCGGGCGGAGCCGGAAGCCTGGGGGAGGGCCGCGTGCAGCCGCCCCTTGTCGTCGATACGCCCGTGCTCACTGCGCAGCACTGCGGTGGCGTCCTGCGGGACACGCGCCCCGGTGGCGATCCGCACCGCCTCGCCGTCGGTGAGCGCCGCTGGCTGCGCGTGCCCGGCGAGCACACCTCCTTCGCGCACGTCCCAGGGGCCCGGCCCGGCGACCGCCCACCCGTCCATCGCCGAGGTGTCGAAGGAGGGGAGGTCCGAGAGCGCGGTGAGGGGGGCGGCGATGACCAGGCCGAGGGAGGAGTCCAGGGGTACGGAGACGGGGGCGGGGCGGGGGAGGGCACGGGCGGCTCGCTCGGCGGTGGTGCGGGCCTGCGGCCAGGGGGTGGCTTCGTGACGTACGCCGTGACCGCTGCCGCCGTGGCCGCTGCGGTGATCTCCGTGGCCGCTGTTGGCGGCGTGCGTGTGGGGCTCGCCCTGGGGGGTGGGCACGGGGGTGGCGGACGCGCCGGAGCGGTCCCCGGCGGCACTGTCCCCGGGGCCCGGCCCGCCCGAGGCGCGGGCGCTGCCCTCCTTGACCAGCGCCAGCACTTCCTCCACGTCGAAGTCGTCGAGGCCGTCGGCGTCGTGGCTGTCCCGGGTGCCGCGCGCGGCGGTCATCCGGCGTCCGGCCGGGCGTCGGAACCCGCACCGGAGCCGGATGCGGGACCTTCAGCGGGACCGGTCTCCGGCTTGGCGTCGGCGGCGGCGTCCTCCTCGGCCCAGCGGAGCGCCAGCGCGGCGGCCTTGCGGGAGGCTTCGGCCACCGCCTCGGGTCCTCCCCCGGCGCGCGCGGCCGCGTAGCCCACGAGGAACGTGGTCAGCGGCGCGGCAGGCCGGGCCACACCGTGCGCGGCGTCGCGGGCCAGGTCGAGCAGGACGCCGGTGTCGACGTCCAGATCGATGCCCAATTCGTCCTTGACTGCGGAAATCCATTCATCCAACACGTGCCCATGCTCCCTGATACGTGCCCGGGCGGCGGCGATGTCGTCCCAGGTGTCGCAGTCGAAGGACGCGACGGGGTCGGAGATTCGGAGGAGATCGAGCGCGGCGGTGAGCCGCCGGAGCGGCAGCCCGGCCAGACCGCCGCCCGTGGCGGAGTCGCCGAGGGCTGCGGAGGCAGCGGAACCGCCGACGGCCCCGGCAGCGGCGGAAGTGCTGACGTCTGCGGCGGTGGAGGACCCGTTGATGGACCCGGCGGCGAGTGAGTGCAGTTCCCGCCGCAGCGCCGGCACTCGATACGCGGCCACGAGCGGCTGGTCCCTGCCCTCGGGGTCGACGAGCAGGACGCCGTCGGGGCCGCCCGGTTTCCCTTCGGCGTCCACCGGGTCGGTGCTGCTCAGTTGGAGGGCCTCCACCAGTCGCCGTACCGTCCCCGCCTCCAGGAACGGCAGGTCGGCGGAGAGCACGACGACGTACTCCGCGGTGGTGTGCCGCAGCCCGGCGCCGAGCGCGGCGAGCGGTCCCCCACCAGGCGGGTTCTCCCGGGCCCACACCACGGGACGGGCGGTGGGCCGTGGTTCGGCCACCACCACCGTGGTGGCGGCACCGGCGCAGGCGGCAAGCACCCGGTCCAGCAGCGCCCGGCCGCCCACCCGCACCGCGGGTTTGTCCACCCCCCCGAGCCGCCGCGCGGCGCCTCCGGCGAGCACGACGGCGTCGTACGGGAGACCGGCGCCGGGGTCGCCCGGGGCCTCGTACGCGTTCATCCCCCGAGTATGAGCGCCCGAAGGATCATTGCCACCCCCTGGGCAGCATGTGGACAGCGCCAGTCACAACGTCCGCAGCAGCACCGCCGGCTGTTCCACGCAGTCCGCCACATAGCGCAGGAACCCGCCCGCCGTTCCGCCGTCGCACACCCGGTGGTCGAAGGTGAGGGAGAGCTGCACGACCTGCCGCACCGCCAGTTCGCCCTGGTGCACCCAGGGTTTGGGGGCGATCCGGCCGACGCCCAGCATGGCCGCCTCGGGGTGGTTGATGATCGGCGTGGAGCCGTCGACCCCGAACACCCCGTAGTTGTTCAAGGTGAAGGTGCCGCCCGTGAGGTCCCTGGGGGTCAGTGTCCCGGTCCGTGCGGCCTCGGTCAGCCGCGCGAACTCCGCGCTCAGCGACTCCGCGTCGCGGGCGTGCGCGTCCCGTACGACGGGTACGACGAGCCCCCGCTCGGTCTGCGCCGCGAAACCCAGGTGGATCTGGTCGAGTTGGACGACCTCGCGGGCGTCCATGTCGACCGTCGAGTTCAGCTCCGGGTGGCGGGCCAGCGCCGCCGTGCAGATCCGGGCGAGCAGGGCCAGGAGGGAGATCTTCGGGCCACCGGCGGAATTCATCGCCACGCGCGCGTGCATGAGTTCCGTGGCGTCGGCGTCCACCCAGCAGGTCGCGTCGGGAATCTCGCGACGGCTGCGGGAGAGCTTGTCGGCGACGATTCCGCGGATGCCCCGCAGGGGGACGCGGGTGCCGTTCGAGGCGGCAGCGGGAGCGGCCCCGGTCGCCGGCCGGGACTGAAACTGAGGTGCGCCCATGGGCGCGACAGGCCCGTGGCCGACGGCCGGTGCCCGGAGTGGTTCCGCGGCAACGGGCACCCGTACGTGACCGGTTGCCGCCGCGCGCAGCGCGTACTCGACGTCCGCCCGCAGGATCAGCCCGTCGGGCCCCGAGCCCTCCAACTCGCGCAGATCCACGCCGTTCTCCCGCGCAAGTCGCCGTACGAGCGGAGAGATGACCGGCACGGGCCCGTCCCCGTACACCGCGACGCCACCGTGATCAGCGTGATTGCCGTGATCACCGCGTGTCCGGTGTTCGCCGTGATTGCCGTGGTCGCCATCGGCCGGGCGGTCGCGGACATCCGAGCCCGCGCCATACCGGCCGTCGGGATCCGTATGGTCCCCGTCTCCCGCGCGCACGGCAGACCGACGGCCCGCCTCACGCACCTCGTCAGGGGCGTCCACCGCACCGTCCGCAGCCATCGAGACACCCGGCGCCGGCCGCCCCTCGGCACGCGCGCCGCCCGTCAGACCGGTGACCCCCGGCGGCGGCACCCTCCTGCGCCGCGCAGAAGGCGCCCCGGTGCCATAACCCACGAGCACGTTCCCGGACCCCTCGTCGGCCTCGTCACCCTCGCCGGAGGCAGCCGCACCCACGGCGACCGTCAACAGGGGGGCACCCACGGGCAGTTCCCCACCCTCCTCGCCGAACCGGGCGGTGACCACACCCCCGTACGGGCAAGGGACGTCGACCATCGCCTTGGCGGTCTCGACCTCGACGACCAGTTGGTCGACGGCGACGACCTCGCCGACCTCGACCAACCAGCGGACGATCAACGCCTCGGTGAGTCCCTCACCGAGGTCGGGAAGCCTGAACTCCAACACTTGGGCCATCAGCTCTCCGCCTCCCATTGCAGACGCCCCACGGCGTCCAGGATCCGGTCGACGCCAGGCAGGTGGTGCCGCTCCAGCATCGGCGGCGGATACGGGATGTCGAACCCGGCCACGCGCAGCACCGGCGCCTCCAGATGATGGAAGCAGCGCTCGGTGATCCGCGCGGCGATTTCCCCGCCAGGTCCGCCATACCCACCCGACTCGTGTACGACGACCGCGCGCCCGGTCCGCCGTACCGAAGCCGACACCGTCTCGTCGTCGAACGGCACCAGGGAGCGCAGATCGACGACTTCCAGGTCCCAGCCCTCCGCCCGCGCCGCCTCGGCGGCTTCGAGACAGACGGGCACGGACGGCCCGTACGTGACGAGCGTGGCGCTCCGGCCGGAGCGCCGCACCATCGCGCGGCCAATCGGTTGAACGGTCGGCGGCTCGTCCGGGTTCCAGGAATCCTTCGACCAGTACAGCCGCTTGGGCTCCAGGAAGACGACCGGGTCGTCGGAGGCGATGGCGGCGCGCAGCAGGCCGTAGGCGTCGGCGACCGTCGCGGGCGTGACGACATGGAGCCCCGGAGTCGCCATGTAGTACGCCTCGGAGGAGTCGCTGTGGTGCTCGACGCCGCCGATGCCGCCGCCGTACGGGACGCGGATGGTGATCGGCAGCGCCATCGCGCCCCGGGTGCGGTTGCGCATCTTCGCGACATGACTGATCAGCTGTTCGAACGCCGGGTAGGCGAACGCGTCGAACTGCATCTCCACGACCGGCCGCAGCCCGTACATGGCCATGCCGACGGCCGTCCCGAGGATGCCCGCCTCGGCCAGCGGTGTGTCCGTGACGCGGTCCTCGCCGAACTCCTTGGCGAGCCCGTCGGTGACCCGGAAGACGCCGCCGAGGGTGCCGACGTCCTCACCCATGACATGGACGGTGGGGTCGGCGTTCATGGCGTCGCGCAGCGCGCGCCCGAGGGCCTGCGCCATGGTGGCCGGCTTCAGGGCAACGGTCGTCATCGCCCGGCTCCTTCTGGCCCGTGGACCTCCGCCGCCAGTTCCGCGCGCAACAGCGCCTCCTGCTCGCGCAGTTGCGGTGTGGGCTCGGCATACACATGGGCGAACAGATCCATGGGGTCGAGCACCGGGTCCTGGTTCATGCGCGCCCGCAGGTCCGCGGCCATCGTCTCGGCGTCCTCGCGCGCGGAACGCCGCGCGTCCTCGTCGAGCAGCCCGCGCTCGGTCAACTCGCGCTCCAGGAGCGCGATCGGGTCGTGCGCACGCCAGGTCTCCACCTCGGAGTCACCGCGGTAACGGGTGGCGTCGTCGGCGTTGGTGTGGGCGTCGATACGGTAGGTCACGGCCTCGACGAGGGTCGGGCCGCCCCCCGCGCGCGCACGGAGGACGGCTTCGCTCAGCACCTCGTGCACGGCCGCCGCGTCGTTGCCGTCGACCAGGCGGCCCGGCATCCCGTAGCCGACGGCCTTGTGGGCCAGCGACGGGGCGGCGGTCTGCTTGGCGAGCGGTACGGAGATGGCGAAGCCGTTGTTCTGGACAAGGAAGACGACCGGGGCCTGCCAGACGGCGGCGAAGTTCAGCGCCTCGTGGAAGTCGCCCTCACTGGTGCCGCCGTCGCCGACCATCGCCAGGGCGACCACGTCGTCGCCCTTGAGCCGGGCGGCATGCGCGAGGCCCACGGCGTGCGGGAGCTGGGTCGCCAGCGGGGTGCACAGGGGTGCGATCCGGAACTCGCGGGGGTCGTAGCCGGTGTGCCGGTCGCCGCGCAGGAGGGTGAGCGCCTGGACGGGGTCGAGGCCGCGGGCGACGGCGGCGAGGGTGTCGCGGTAGCTGGGAAAGAGCCAGTCGCGGTCCTCCAGGGCGAGTGCCGCGGCGACCTCACAGGCCTCCTGGCCGGTGCTGGAGGGGTAGACGGCGAGGCGGCCCTGCTTGGTGAGGGCGGTGGCCTGCGTGTTGTAGCGGCGGCCGCGCACCAGTTCCGCGTACAGACGGCGCAGCAGACCCGGGTCGACCCGCGCGGCTGCGTCGGTGCCGAGCACGCGGTACGGCAGTGCGTCGGGCAGCAGCGGCGCGGGGTCGGTGCGGGGCTGCCAGGCGGGCGGCGGGGTTGGCCGGTAAGCGCCTCGCTGCTCCATGACCGTCATAACGGCACCTCCTCGTGGGAGACGGCTCCGGACGCGTCACGGTTGTGATGCGCCTCACCTACCGATTGTTCGGTCGTCGGCACATTTTGGCTACAGACCCCTGCAAGCTGTGGACAAACGGTTCTGCACAACCTGAGATGGACGCAGTACGTCCATGATAGGGAAGCGGGGGGACATGGCACCTGAACAAATGGCCGAGCCGCCGGAGGCCGGCCCCGCCCTTCCGCCTGCCCGCCCGCTCGACGCCATAGATCAGGACATCCTCCAGATGCTCCAGGCGGACGGCCGCGCCTCGATAAGGTCCGTGGCCGAACGCGTCCATGTGTCGCGGGCCAACGCCTACGCGCGTATCAACCGCCTCATCGAGGACGGCGTGATCCGCGGCTTCGGGGCACGTGTGGATCACGAACGCGCCGGTCAGGGCACCTCGGCGTACATCACCCTGAAGATCGTGCAGAACTCCTGGCGCACGGTCCGCGAGCAGCTGAGGGTGCTCCCGGGGGCCTCCCACATCGCCCTGGTGGGCGGCGATTTCGACGTACTCCTTCTGGTGCACACCCCGGACAACAAGGCGCTACGGGAAGTGGTCCTCACCCGCCTCCAGGCCATCCCGGAGGTCCTCAGCACCCGGACACTGCTGGTGTTCGAGGAGGAGGACCTGGAGCCACAGTCCTGAACGCCCCGGTGCCCGGCGACTCCCCGGCGACCGGGGAGTTCAGGACTCGCTGTACGTCCTGGCGAGCTGGGCGTTCAGGACGCACTGCGAGCGCGGGCGGCTTGCGCTTCAGGACTCGCTGCGCGCCCGGGCGGCTTGGGCTTCAGGACTCGCTGCGCAGCCCTCCGAAGACCAGCTGGGCGACGGCGTCGGCGACCTCCCGCTCGTTCATGCCCCGCCCGTCGGGCCGGTACCACTCCACGATCGAGTTGATCATCCCGAAGACCAGTCGGGTCGCGAGCCGGACCTCCACGTCGCCGCGTACGTCGCCGTCCGCAGCCGCCGCTTTGAGCAGCTCGGCCACCTGGTGGTCGAAGTCGCGGCGCCGTTCCAGGGCCCAGCGCTCGGTGTCCGTGTTGCCACGCACCCGCAGCAGCAGCGTCACGTACGGCAGCTCGGCGGTGAGGACCTCGACCATGCGCCGCACGACGTACTCCAGGCGCTCCACCGCACGCCCCACGCGCGCGTGCTCCTCGTCGAGGATCCTGAAGAGGCCGTCCAGGGCACGGCTGACGGCCCTGCGCAGCAGCTCCTCCTTGCCGGCGACGTGGTGGTATATCGACGACTTGGAGATGCCCGCCGCTCTGGAGAGGTGCTCCATGGAGGTGCCGTCGTAGCCGCGCTCGTTGAAGACCTGGACGGCGACGGAGAGCAGGGTCTCCGGGGTGTAGGTGTCCCGCTTGGCGGTGGTCATGAGGTGCCCTCCCGCTTCTCGGCGGTGTGTCCGTGACGGTACAGCGCGAGTGAGGGTGCGTACCGGCCGGAGGGTTCGCGCAGATGCAGCTCCTCCAGGAGGTCGTGCGCCCAGGTCCTGCCGAGCCTGCGGCTCCATTCGAAGGGACCGAGGGGATAGTTCACCCCGAGCCGCATGGCGGTGTCGATGTCCTCCTCGGTCGCCACTCCCTTGGCGACGGCGTCGTGCGCCAGGTCGACGATCCGGGCCACGGTCCGGGCGACGATCATGCCCGGGGCGTCGCCGATGACGCTGACGTCCTTGCCCAGTGCCTGGAAGAGGCCGATGGCTTCCGCGAGTGTCTGGGGAGCGGTGTCCTGGCAGGCCGAGACGGCGATGCGGGTCGCCTTGCGGTAGTCGAGCGCCAGGTCGAAGTAGACGACGTCACGGAACTCGACCGAGGTCTGGCCGTCGGCGAGGACCAGCTGGCCGCCACTGGGCAGCATCAGCCGCGTGCCGTGGTCCTCCTCGTCCTCGCGGACCTGGATGCCCGCCTCGCGGATCAGCGCGAGAAGCTCGGCCGCCGGGCCCAGGTCGCCCTCGACGGCGACGTACGCGGGCGGCTGGGCCCTCTCCGCGGTGTGCGGCTCGGGACGCTCGGCGCCGTCCCCGTAGTCGTACCAGCCCTGCCCCGTCTTGCGGCCGTGGTTACCGGACTCCACGAGCCGGCGCTGGGCGAGCGAGGGGGTGAACCGCACGTCCTGGAAGAAGGCCTGCCACACGGAGTGGGTGACGGACTCGTTGACGTCCTGGCCGATGAGGTCGGAGAGTTCGAAGGCGCCCATCCGGAAGCCGCCGGATTCGCGCAGCACCGCGTCGATGGTGGCAGGGTCGGCGGCCTGCGACTCGTACACCGCGAAGGCCTCGGCGTAGAAGGGCCGCGCGATGCGGTTGACGATGAACCCGGGGGTGTCGGCGCAGGCGACCGGGGTCTTCCCCCAGGCGCGTGCCGTCTCGTACGCGCGCGTGGCCGACGAGAAGTCGCTCGCATACCCGGAGACGACCTCCACGAGGGGCAGGAGCGGCGCCGGGTTGAAGAAGTGCAGTCCGACGAGCCGGCCAGGGTTGCGCAGGGCGCCGGCGATGGCCGTGACGGACAGGGACGAGGTGTTGGTGGCGAGCAGGCAGTCGGCGTCGACGATTTCCTCGATGTCGCGGAACAGCTGCTGTTTCACCTTGAGTTGTTCGGCGACCGCCTCGATGACGAGCACACAGTCCGCGAGATCGGAGAGGTTCTGCGCCGGTCGCAGCCGGGCGCGTGCGGCGTCCCGGTCGGCGCCGCTGAGCCGGTCCTTCTCGACCAGCCGGTCCAGGCGTGCGCCGATCGCCCCGGCCGCGGCTTCGGCACACCCCGGCACGGCGTCGTGGAGCCGCACGAGGTGGCCCGCGACCAGTGCGACCTGGGCGATGCCCTGGCCCATGGTGCCGCTGCCGACGACGGCCACCGGGCCGCTGAGGTCGAGTGCTGTCATGCTCGCGATCCTCCCGCACAGGGTTTTCCACAGATGCGGCGGACCCCCTTGTACCGACCGATCGTTCGGTTACTCTAGCTGTGAGTACCCGCCCAACGCCCACCACCACCCTGACAGAGGCGCCGGGCGCCGCACCTTTTCCGTAATCCTGCCCAGATCACCAGCTCGACGAAGAGCTGCTTCGAGGAGGAGTTGGTCCCCCGATGGCCGCCGAACTCACCGCGCACCAGCTGATCACCCAGCACCGGCCCACCCTCGACCAGGCGCTGGAAGCGATCCGCACGCGCGCGTACTGGTCCCCCCACCCCGAACACCCCAAGGCGTACGGCGAGCACGGCAGCCTGGGCATGGCGGAGGGCAAGGCCGCCTTCGACGCCCTCCTGGGCACCCGCCTCGACCTCGGCCAGCCCGGCACCGACGACTGGGTGGGCGGTGAGGTCTCGCCGTACGGCATCGAGCTGGGCGTCACCTACCCGCACGCGGACGTCGACATTCTGCTGCCCGCCATGCGCGCAGGGCAGCGCGCGTGGCGCGACGCGGGCGCGGAGGCGCGCGCCGCGGTCTGTCTGGAGATCCTCAAGCGGATCAGCGACCGCACCCACGAGTTCGCGCACGCGGTCATGCACACCAGCGGCCAGGCCTTCATGATGGCGTTCCAGGCGGGCGGTCCGCACGCACAGGACCGCGGCCTGGAGGCGGTGGCATACGCGTACGTGGAGCAGGTCCGCACGCCGGACAGCACGGAGTGGGTCAAACCCCAGGGCAAGCGGGACCCGCTCACCCTGACCAAGCAGTTCACACCCGTGCCGCGCGGCACCGCCCTCCTGATCGGCTGCAACACCTTCCCGACGTGGAACGGCTATCCGGGTCTGTTCGCCTCCCTCGCCACCGGCAACGCCGTGCTCGTGAAGCCCCACCCGCGCGCGGTGCTGCCGCTCGCGCTCACCGTCCAGGTGGCCCGCGAGGTGCTCGCCGAGACCGGCTTCGACCCGAACCTGGTGGCACTGGCCGCGGAGCGCCCCGGGGAGGGCATCGCCAAGACCCTCGCCCTGCGGCCCGAGATCCGGATCATCGACTACACCGGGTCCACCGCGTTCGGCGACTGGCTGGAGACCAACGCCCGCCAGGCGCAGGTCTACACGGAGAAGGCCGGCGTCAACACGGTGATCGTGGAGTCGACCGACAACTACAAGGGCATGCTGTCCAACCTGGCCTTCTCCCTGTCCCTGTACAGCGGCCAGATGTGCACCACCCCGCAGAACCTGCTGATCCCACGCGACGGCATCACCACGGACGAGGGCCCCAAGTCCTACGACGAGGTGGTCGCCGACCTCGCCAAGTCGGTCGGCGCTCTCCTGGGCGACGACGCCCGCGCCAACGCGCTCCTCGGAGCCATCGTGAACCCCGACGTGAAGACCCGCCTGGAAGCCGCTTCCGGCCTCGGCGAAGTCGCGCTCCCCTCACGGGAGATCAGCAACCCGGAGTTCCCGGACGCGGTCGTCCGCACACCGGTGATCGTGAAGCTCGACGGCACCAAGCCCGACGACGAGGCCGCCTACTTGAACGAGTGCTTCGGCCCCGTCTCCTTCGCCGTTCGCGTCGACTCGGCCACGGACGCGGTGGAGCTGCTGCGCCGCACGATCCGCGACAAGGGCGCGATGACAGTCGGCGCGTACACGAGCTCGGAGGAGTTCGAGGAGGCCGTGCGGGAGGTCTGCCTGGAAGAGTGCGCCCAGCTCTCCCTGAACCTCACGGGCGGGGTGTACGTCAACCAGACGGCCGCGTTCTCCGACTTCCACGGCTCGGGCGGCAACCCGGCGGCCAACGCGGCCCTGTCCGACGGGGCGTTCGTCGCCAACCGCTTCCGCGTGGTGGAGGTACGCCGGGACTCCTGAGGCCTGTCTGACCATTGCCGTCGACGCCCGGAGTCGCGGGGCGGACGGGGATGGTCAGACACCCCGTCCCTCAGGCCGTCGCGCCCCCGGTCGCACTCCAGTGGAACAGCGTCATCGCCACACTGGTCGCGAGGTTGTAGCTGGAGACCTGGGGGCGCATCGGCAGGGACACCAAGTGGTCGGTGCGGGCACGGAGTTCCGCGGACAGGCCGCTGCGCTCGGAGCCGAAGGCGAGGACGGCGTCGTCGGGGAGCTTGAGTCCCCGGATGTCCTCGCCCTCCGGATCGAGGGCGAACACCGGGCCCGGCGGCAGCTCGTCCACCGTCAGCCGTTCCACGGCGGTCGCGAAGTGCAGGCCCGCCCCGCCGCGTACGACGGTGGGATGCCAGGGGTCGAGCGATCCCGTCGTGACCACCCCGGTCGCGCCGAAGCCCGCAGCGAGCCGGATCACGGCCCCCGCGTTGCCCAGGTTGCGGGGGTTGTCGAGGACCACGACGGGCGTGCGCCGAGGCATCTTGGCCAGCAGCTCCAGATTGGCCGCCCGGGACGGACGTACGGCCAGAGCGGCCACCGAAGTGGGGTGCGGACGCGGCACCAGGGCCTTCAGCGTCGCCTCCGGGACCTCCACCAACAGCCCGTCGACGGCAGCCCGTACGTCAGGAGCCAGGTCGTCGGCCAGCGCGAGCGCCGCCTGCCGGTCGGTCGTGACGGCCACCGGGATCCGGGCCTGGAAGCGCACCGCGTGCTTGAGGGCGTGGAAGCCGTCGAGCAGGACGGAACCCTCGGCGAGCCGGTGCCAGGCCCGCACGGCCTCCAGGGGGTCCCTTACGCCGTCCGTTCCGAGGCCGCTGTCGGGGTCGTTCATGCCCTGAAGCCTACGTGCGTGGGCTCGGCCGGATCCGGGGCGCTCGGGGGCTGTTCGCGCGGACCCGGCAGCGTACGGCCGCCGCCGCTGCCCGAAAACAGTCCTCCACGCGCGCGCGTGACCCATCCGCCCAGGCGCCGCAGGAACGACGTCGGCAGGAACACCGCATCGGCGGCGATCATCGCGAGCGAGAAGAACGGCAGCCCGAGCACCACGGCGATCACCGCGTGCTCGGTCATCATGGCCACGAGCAGGATGTTCTTGACCCGCCGGTTGAACAGGGTGAAGGGGAAGGCGACCTGGACGATCACCGTCCCGTACGTCACCAGCATCACGATCGTGCCGTAGCCCGCCAGCAGGTCGGACAGGGCCGGCCAGGGCGAGAAGTAGTCCAGGTGGAGCGGGTAGTAGACCGCGGTGCCGTCCTGCCAGCGCGAGCCCTGGATCTTGTACCAGCCTGCGGTCGCGTAGATCAGACAGGCCTCGGCCATGATCACGAACAGGGCCGCGTTGTGCACGAGGTTGGCGACGACGTCCAGCAGGACCCGGGGCTCGGCGCTGCGCACGCGGCCGACGACGACCCACCACAGGGCCTGCGCCGCCCACAGCCCCCAGAAGACCACCAGCCAGCCGGCGCTGAGCCGTCCCGCGAGCGTCGGCGCCGCCAGCGCGAGGCCGAGCACCCCCCACAGGACGAGGCCCACCCGGTCGGGCCCGACGCGCTCTCCACGCGCGCGTGCCTCCCCTCCGAGCCGCGCCCGCCGCGCGTCCAGCGACCACACCTGGCCGCAACGCGTGAACACCAGGTAGATCGCCATCAGATGGATGACGTTGTCGCCGCCGTCCCCCATGAACACGCTGCGGTTCTGCAGCGAGAGCACACCCACCATGAACAGGACGGACGCCGCGCGGGTCCGCCAGCCCAGCAGGAGCAGCAGGCTCGACAGGACGGCGAGGGCGTAGACGCTCTCGAACCAGATCTGGCTGTCGGACCACATCAGGATCGTGAAGGCGTGGTTGGTCGCGATGAGCTGCTGGGCCATGTCCCAGCTCCACGGCGCGTCAGGCCCGTACATCTCCTGGCGGTGCGGAAACTCGCGCAGCAGGAACAGCAGCCAGGTCGCGGCGAACCCGATACGGACCACAGCGGTCTGGTACGGGCCGAGGGCCGCCTCGGTGACCCGGGTGATGCCACGCGCGAGCGACAGGGAAAAGGTGTTCATCGGGCGCTCGCCTCCGCCGTCTCCTGCTGCCGGTCGGCCTCGGAGACGGACCACCAGGGCAGTTCGCGGACCACGGGTTTGCCGACCACCTGCTCCTCGCTCCATTTGGGGGGCGTCACGCTGGTCGTCAGGGAGCGGACCTGGACGCTCTCGACGACCCCGTCCTTGCCTTCGGCGTCCAGCCGGTCCAGGCGCAGCACGACGATCCGGCGCAGATAGCGCTCGGAAAGGTCACCTCGCAGGCCCGTGGGGCGGTTCTCGCCGTCGTGGCTGCCGACGTAGAAGTCCCAGGACCGGCGCAGTTCGTTCTGCTGGGTGTGGCTCGGCAGCAGGTTTCCGTCGATGGCGGCGCCGTCCAGCGCGGACAGGTCGTACCAGCCGGTCTCCTGGCTGGTGCCGTCCGACGTACGGACCTGGGCACGGACCTGGACGGCGATGTTCTGCTGCAAGGGGTTGGGCGCGAACAGCTTCCAGTTCTGTTCGAACTCCGGGTAGATCCACTCCTCGATCGCCCGCCCGTGCTGCTTGGTGACGGTGTTCGAGGGCGCGAGATGCAGGAACACCATCCCCAGGTGCACACAGGCGGTGAGCGCGACGATCGCGAGGGCGAAGGCGGCGGCGATCTGGTAGCCGACGGAGAGGGCGGCTATCCCCGCGGGGGCGGGGATGGGCGGGGCGGCTTCCGTGGTGGAGGGGCGGAGGGATGTGGGGTGTGTGGGGTGCGTGGGGTGCGTGGGGTGCGTGGGGTGCGTGGGGTGCGGCTCGTGGGCTGCGCCTGCCGGCCTCCGGTGGACGGGCGGCTGCTGATCGACGGGCACCTGCTGACCGACGAGACCGTCGGGCACTTTCGGCCCCGCGGAAGCGTTTGGCAGGTCAGAGGCGCTCGGGCTCGACACGGCAGGCGCGTCGGGGATCTCGGGTGCGCCGGGGTTTTCGCGTACGGCGGCGGTGTCCGGCGCGCTGGGATCGTCGGGCACGCTGAGGTGGTCGGGTGCGCTGGGGTCGTCGGGGACGCTGAGATGGTCGGGTGCGCTGGGGTCGTCGCGCCTGTCAGGCGCGGGCCCATCGGGCGCGTCCGGACCGTGCCGGCCGTTCGAGCCCTCGTCGTACGCGTCCATTCCGCCCCTATCCCCGATCCGTTCGCACTCCTCGCCGCCGAGACCGCGCGGCGTGGTCGTACCGCACGCGTGCCCCACGCTGCGGCGTTCGCACGGGAACGGTACTCAGACCGGATTGCCCGGCACAGCCCCAGGAGCCACAGCGGCCACATCTGCGGCCAGGAGGTTATCCACAGCGGTTGACACCTTACGGCGACTCGTCCCACCATTGAATCGAGCTGCCCAACCGACCGGTCGGTTGGGGTGTGGGGGATCGAGGGGCCCGTATGGCGACAGCAACTGCGCACCGCACGGCCCACGCGCAGGCGGAGGAGTCCGCCGACGGAACCGCTGACGGATCCACGGACGCGGCGGCACGCACGGCGGCGTACGAGGCCTTCTTCGACGCGGCCGTGGCGGCCGACGAGCGCATCGAACCCCGCGACTCGATGCGCGACGCGCACCGCTCCGCGCTGGTCCGGCAGATCGCCCAGCCACGCCGGAGCCCTCGGCGGGGCTGTACGGGGCGGTGGTCGGCGGCAGCCCGTGCGGGCGCTTCGGCCTGGCGCAGGGGGCTGAGCGGGCGCTCCGCGGGGTGGGCGCGCCACGGACCCGAATCCACGAGGAATATTCCACGTGACCGACGGGGCGACGACGCCTCCCGCCGTACCGGCCCCCGCACACAGCACCGTGACCGCCCGGTCGACGGACGCGGGATACGCACTTGGCCTGCCAGTTGCATCCGGCCACGGAGAAGGTGGAGTTGGCCCTCGACCGGTAGGTCGCGGAGGAGGACGGGCTGGACCTCGACCGGCAACAGGCCACAGGCCACCGGCCACCGGCCACCGGCCACCGAGATGGTCGGTTGGGGTCCGACCGGTGGGCCACGGAGAAGGTCGAGTTGGACCTCACCGGCAGGCCACGGCGATGGTCGAGTTGGACCTTCAACGGCAGGCGACGGCGATGGCCGAGTCGGACTGACTGCGCGGACCGCATCGGCATGCCCCAGTTGAGGCAGATCACGGCCGACCGTTCCCTTCTCGTAGAACCTGTTCTATCTTGACGCTCCGTCAGATCAGGCGCCCGCCTGGTCGGCCGACCGGTGCATGGGAGGACGGGACCGTGGACTTCACCTTCACCGAGGAACACCAGGCGGCGGTCGAGGCGGCGAAGGCCGTGTTCGCGGGAGTCGCACCGGACGGGGTGCCCAGCCCCGCGCTCACCCCGGGCGCCGTGGCCGAGGACCTCGACCGGACCCTGTGGGCGAGGCTCGCCGACGCGGACCTGCTGAGCCTGCTCCTCGACGAGGCGTACGGCGGAGCGGGCCTCGACGCCGTCGCGCTGTGCCTGGTGCTGCGGGAGTCGGCGAGGGTGCTCGCACGGGTGCCGTTGCTCGAGAGCAGCGCGGCGGCGGTGGCCGTGCAGCGATACGGCGGCGAGGAGTTGAAGACGCGGCTGCTCACCCGGGCCGGCCGGGGCGAGCTGGTGCTGACCGTCGCCGCGAACGGCCGCAGCGGCCACGACCCGGCCGAACTCGCCGTGACCGCACGGCAGGACGGCGACACCTGGGTGCTGGACGGCACCCAGACCGCCATTCCCTGGGCGCAGAACGCAGACTTCACCCTCGTACCCGCACACACCGCGGCCGACCGGACCGTCCTCGCCTTCGTCCCCCGCGTCCACGAAGGAGCCCTACTCGCCGAACAGACCTCCACCAGCGGCGAGCGACTCGGTGAACTGCGCCTGGAATCCGCATGGATCGCCGCCCAGGATGTCATCGAGGCGGACGGCGCGTGGGAGTGGCTGCGCGAGCTGCTGACCACCGGGACGTGCGCGCTGGCGCTCGGTCTCGGGGAGGGCGTGCTCGGGATGACGAGCGAGTACACCAGCAAGCGGGAGCAGTTCGGCTTCCCCGTCGCCACCTTCCAGGCGGTCGCCGTGCAGGCCGCCGACCGCTACATCGACCTGCGCGCGATGGAGGTGACGCTCTGGCAGGCCGCATGGCGGATCAGTACGGGAGCGGGCGGTGCACTTCCGGCGTCCGGGGACGTGGCCGTCGCCAAGATCTGGGCCTCGGAAGGGGTACGACGGGTCGTGCAGACCGCGCAGCACCTGCACGGGGGGTTCGGCGCCGACACCGACTATCCACTGCACCGGTACCACGCCTGGGCCAAGCAGCTTGAACTGTCGCTCGGGTCGGCGGCAGCGCACGAGGAGGCACTGGGGGATCTGCTCGCCGCCCACCCCCTGGGCTGAACGCCCGCCCGGCCCACCCGGGGCCAGCCGCCCAGCATCTCCCCGGCGCCAGTGATCTACGCCACGAAGCCCGGCTGCCCCTTGTCGTCCACCACCGGGCGACCGGTGGCCGCCCAGGCCTGCATGCCGCCGTCGACATTCACCGCGTCGATTCCCTGCTGGGTCAGATACATGGTGACCTGCGCCGAACGGCCGCCGGAGCGGCAGATCACGTGGACCTTGCCGTCCTGCGGTGCCGCCTCGGTCAACTCACCGAAACGCGCGACGAATTCGCTCATGGGGATGTGCAGCGCCCGATCGGCATGACCTGCCTCCCACTCGTCGTCCTCCCGGACGTCCAGCAGGAAGTCTCCGTCCGTGAGATCCCCGACCTCGACCGTGGGCACACCAGCTCCGAAACTCATACCTCCGACGCTACCCGACCCCACCGACAGCCTGATCCCCTTCAAGAATCCCGGCCCTCGGGGCCACACAGGCCGGGACCGGTCAGCCGGCCTCGGGAGCCTGGCCGACCAGCTCGGCCAGCTCCGTCTCACGCTCACCGACCTGGGCCAGCAACTGCTCGGCGATCTCCTCCAGGAGACGATCGGGATCCTCCGGAGCCAGCTTGAGCATCGCGCCGATGGCACTCTCCTCCAGTTCGCCGGCGACGAACGCGAGCATCTCCTTGCGCTGGGAGAGCCACTCGAGCCGGACGTACAGCTCCTCGCTGCGGCTCGGCTTCCACTCCTCGGGCACGGGCCCCGCGGCCCACTCGACGGAGAGTTCGCTCAGCAGCGCCTCGTCGCCCCGGGCGTACGCGGCATTGACCCGGGTGATGAACTCGTCGCGCCGCTTGCGCTCGTCATCGTCCTGCGCCAGGTCGGGATGGGCCTTGCGGACCAGATCCCGGTAGAGCCTGCGGGCCTCGTCACTGGGACGCACCCGCTGCGGGGACCGCACGGGCTGGTCCGTCAGCATCGCCACGGCCTCCGGGAACAGCCCCTCGGAATCCATCCAACCGTGGAACAACTCCTCGACGCCCGGCATCGGCATGACCCGCGCCCGCGCCTCGTCCGCCTTGCGTACGTCCTCCGGGTCCCCGGTGCGCGCGGCCCGCGCCTCGGCGATCTGAGCGTCCAGCTCGTCGAGCCGCGAATACATCGGGCCAAGCTTCTGGTGATGCAGCCGCGAGAAGTTGTCGACCTCGACCCGGAAGGTCTCCACCGCGATCTCGAACTCGATCAACGCCTGCTCAGCCGCCCGAACAGCCCGCTCCAACCGCTCCTCGGGCCGCGCCACACCGTCGGTACCCGCCTGCTGCGCCGCCGACTCCCCCTCAGTGCCGGCCTGCGCCGCCGACTCCCCCTCAGTGCCGATCTGCGCCGCCGACTCACTCTCCGTGCCGGCCTGCGCCGACGTCCCACTCTCCGTGCCGGCCGGCTGGGGCGTCTCCTCCACGGCCTCCGCGGGCACGGCCTCCGCGGGCGGCTCCGTCTGTGAAGACGGCTCACCCCTGGTGCCGGCCCGCTGGGACGGCTTCCCCTCAGCCCCCGTCTGCGAGGACGTCCCGCCCGCGGGCCCGGCTTCGTAGGAATCCGCCGGGGCGGAACCGTCCGCCTCGCTCTCCAGGGCACCGGACCGCTCCCGGGCCCCCTCGTCAATGGGCTCGGACTGGCTCTGCTCGGCTTCCGGCGTCGTCACCCGACCAGCGTAGGCCACGGTGGGGCGGGGCTACTCGGGGCTACTGCCTGGGGCCCGCAAGGGACACCCGGCCTCCAGGGCCGGAGCGACCGCTGCCCCCACCCCTCAAACCCCCAACTCAGCCTCAATCCGCCCTTCCCGCACCGCCCCCACCAGCTCCGCATGATCCGCCTCGGTTCGGTCGGCGTACGCCACGGCGAACGACGCTATGGCTTCGTCCAGTTCGTCGCTCTTGCCGCAGTACCCGCTGATGAGGCGCGGGTCGGCGCTGTGGGCGTGGGCGCGGGCGAGGAGGGCGCCGGTCATGCGGGCGTAGTCGTCGATCTGGTCGGCGGCGAGGGCCGCGGGGTCGACGCTGCCCTTGCGGTTGCGGAACTGGCGTACCTGGAAGGGGAGTCCGTCGACCGAGGTCCAGCCGAGCAGGATGTCGCTGACGACCTGCATGCGCTTCTGGCCGATGACCACACGACGGCCCTCATGCGAGACGTCGGGTATCGCATGGCCTGCGGTCACCAGATGGGGGAGCAGCGCCGAGGCACGAACCTCCTTCACCTGGAGGACGAGGGGTTCGCCACGGTGGTCCAGGAGCAGGACGACGTAGGACCGGGTGCCCACGCTGCCGGTGCCGACGACGCGGAAAGCGACGTCGTGCACGGTGTACCGGGCGAGGAGGGGGAGTCGGTCCGCCGACAGTGTCGTCAGGTACTCCTCCAGTGACGCCGCGACCGCCGCAGCCTCCGCGTCGGGTATGCGGCGCAGCACCGGAGACGCGTCCACGAAGCGTCGGCCGCCGCCTTCCACGGCCTCCGTCGACTTCGCCGCGAACCGTCCGCTGGTGTTGCCCCGCGCCTTCTCGGAGACCCGCTCCAGCGTGCCGAGCAGATCGTGGGCGTCGGCGTGTGAGACGAGTTCCTCGTCCGCGATGGCGTTCCACGCGTCCAGCACCGGGAGCTTCGCGAGCAGCCTCAGGGTGCGCCGGTAGGCACCGACCACGTCGTGTGCGGCCTTGCGACAGATGTCCTCGTCCGCCCCGGCTTCCCGGCCCGCGAGCACGAGTGAGGTGGCGAGGCGCTTGAGGTCCCATTCCCAGGGGCCGTGCACCGTCTCGTCGAAGTCGTTCAGGTCCATGACGAGTCCGCCGCGCGCGTCCCCGTACAGGCCGAAGTTCGCCGCGTGTGCGTCACCGCATATCTGGGCGCTGATCCCGGTCATGGGGGTGCGCGCGAGGTCGTACGCCATGAGGCCTGCCGAACCGCGCAGGAACGCGAAGGGCGTGGCCGCCATCCTGCCGACCCGTATCGGGGTGAGCCCGGGGATCCGGCCGAGGTTGGACTCCTCCACCGCGCGGACGGCGTCCGGCCGGTCGGCGTCCGGCGTGAACTCCGCGTGGGTGGCGCGCGGCACATGCCGACGCAGGGCCTTGCCCTCTTCCTTCGGCGAACCCTGCACGGGCCACGCCGCGAATCCACGTACGGCGAAAGCCCTGGACGTCTGCTGCGTCTGCCGCGCTTCCCGCGCCCCAACCGCTCTCTGTGCTTCGACCACTTCCCGCGCTTCGAGCACTTCCCGCGCTTCGACCGCTTCGGGTGCTCCGACCACTTCCTGGACCGGAACGTCTGTACCGAGCTCGGTCACTCCGACCGCCTCCCCCGTGCGCGAACATCAACTTGCCACGACCGTACAGCCGGTCGCGCGGAGGCGTCAGAGCCTGTGGACAACTCGGAGTCCGTGGACAACTCCGCAGGCTCGCGAAAACGGGTTTCGCGGAAACGGGCAAGGAGTGGCGCCGGACCAGGTCACCCCGGGCACTGCCCGCCCTCCGGCAGATGCTGCTCCGCCCAGGCCCCGAGTTCCTTGAGCGCGGGTTCCAGTGCCGCCCCCACCTCTGTAAGGCGGTATGCGACACGCAGCGGGGGGCCTTCATCGACCTCGCGCACGACCAGTCCGGCGGCGCCGAGCTCGGTGAGCCGGTCCGAGAGCATCCGTTCGCTGATACCGGGGATCGCCCTGCGCAGCTCGGCGAAGTGAACAGGCCGCTGCAGCAGAACGGACACGATCAGGCCCGTCCAGCGCTTCCCGAACAGCTGGAAAACCCGGGTCATGCCGTCATCGACCTTCTGGCACGGCCCTGCGTCCTCGTGGCTTCCCCGTTCTGGCATGGCTTCAGAGTACTGCGCTCACACAACGGGATGAAAAAAAGTAAGTACCTGTGTTATCTATAGTCGAGTACGAAACAGAAGCCCATCGGAGGTCCCGGCCCCCGGAGCCCCGGCTCCGAACCCGGCGCCCCGTGCTGCGGCTTCCCGGCTATCCACACCCCCAGATTCCCTTGGAGATCCCCATGGCCACCCTCCTCCACATCGATTCGTCCGTGTTCCCGGGCTCCGCCTCCGCCTCCCGCGCGGTGACGGACGCCTTCCGCAAGGCCTGGGAGGAACAGCACCCGGAGGGCACGGTGCTCTACCGCGACCTCGCCGCGAACCCCGTACCGCACATCACCGCCGCCTCCTTCTCCGCCGGCCTCGCCTCCCCGGACACGCACACCCCCGAGCAGGCCGCCGCCTTCGCCGAGCGCGTGACGTTCATAGAGGAGCTGGAGCAGGCGGACGCCGTGCTGATCGGCGCCCCGATGTACAACTTCACGATCCCGTCGACCCTCAAGGCCTGGCTGGACAACGTCATCCTCATGGGCCGCACCGCCGCGACCGAGGACTCGAAGATCGCGGGCACCCCGGTCACCGTGATCGCCAGCCGCGGCGGCTCCTACGCGCCGGGCACCCCGCGCGAGCCCTTCGAGTACGTGCAGAACTACCTGGAGGCCGTCCTGCGCGACGCCCTCGCGCTGGACCTCACCTTCATCGTCCCGGAACTCACGGCGGCGCCGCACAACCCGGCGATGTCCGAGCTGATCCCCCTCTTCGAGGCCTCCCGTACGAAGGCTCTCGACGAAGCGGTCAGCAAGGCCAAGGAACTCGCCGAACGCCTCGCCGCGTAACCCGTCGCCCCTCCAGAGCGCGACCGCACCATCCGCGGCAAGGCCCCGTGTGATTGTCCTCACGCAGAACGATCACACGGGGCCGCTCCCCCGTAGGAACCCCGGGGAACCCGGGAACCCGGGAACCCGGACACCGCGACGAACGGCCGACACCGCAAGGCGCGGCAAGGCACGACACCGCACCAGCGTCAGCCTCAGCGTCAGTACAAAACCCGCCACAATCGCAGCGAACCCAGCCGACCGCCGTCGCGCCTCCCCCGACTCCCGCCCGTTCTGGTGCTGCTGCTGCTGCTCGATCATGAACGGCTCGCTTCGCCATGCGGTGGCGACGACTCACCAACCGCACCCCACAGCCCTAGAGATGCGCGCACGCCTTGCCCTAGCGAGGCAACGTCCGGGGAGAGTTACTCCTCATCGGATCGATCTTGCAGGTGGTCCCTCAAGAACTGGGCTCCGACCGTGAGATACCTCACCGCCGGGGCCCGGCCACATCACCGTCCAGGCATGGACCCGCCCACCTGTCGCACAACGAGAAACGGGCCCTCACCGAGACTTTCGTCTCTGGTGAAGACCCGTTCCGTCGGTTCTTCGTGTGGTGCGCGAGGGGGGAGTTGAACCCCCACGCCCTTGCGGGCACTGGAACCTGAATCCAGCGCGTCTGCCATTCCGCCACTCGCGCATTTGGTGTGTCGTCCGTCTCCCACCAAGTGGTGTGAGCGCCTGCCGACATCGAGAAGATTAGCACGCTGCTCAGGGTGGAATCACATCCGTTTTCGGTGGGCCCGCGCCCCCGCGCAGACCGCGCCCACACCCCCGCGAGAGCACACCCACACCCCTCCGGAACGGGGCTCCCGCCCAGGCCACCTCGCCCGCGCCCGGGTCGGCGTCGGCCGCAGGTATCAAGCCGAACCGGTTCGCGTATCAACCTCGTACCGGTCCTGGGCATCTACCCAGGAGCAGGACGTCCCGCACAGTCAGGTGCGGGACACTGGTCACGGGCCGCCTCTACGATCCATGGCAGGAGTAGCGCCTGCGGGAGTTCGAAAAGGCACTTCACAGGGAACTTCGGGAAGGGACTCCGGAAGCCGTCGACATCCGTCGACCGGGCCGACAGGGGGAACCACCCGAATTCCCGGCGCGTGGATACGATCAGTAAGCAGTACGAGCAGGACCCGCACGCCAAGCACCACGAGCACCACGAGCACGCCAAGCACCACGAGCTGGACCAGCGACACGAGCACGACCCGAAGTACCAGCACGACCCGCAGCATCCGCAAGACCAGCGAGGCCCGCAACACCAGCACCACAACGACGGCAACAATCTGCACCAGGACGGCTACGAAGGAGGAGGTGCCCCATGGGAGTCCTGAAGAAGTTCGAGCAGCGTCTCGAAGGCCTGGTCAACGGCACCTTCGCCAAGGTGTTCAAGTCCGAGGTCCAGCCCGTGGAGATCGCCGGAGCACTCCAGCGCGAGTGCGACAACAACGCCACGATCTGGAACCGTGACCGGACCGTCGTACCCAACGACTTCATCGTCGAGCTCAGCACGCCGGACTTCGATCGCCTCAGCCCCTACTCGGGGCAGCTCGGCGACGAGCTCGCCGGCATGGTGCGCGACTACGCCAAGCAGCAGCGCTACGCGTTCATGGGCCCCATCAAGGTCCATCTGGAGAAGGCCGACGACCTCGACACCGGTCTGTACCGGGTGCGCAGCCGTACGCTCGCCTCCTCGACCAACCAGCAGGCCCCCGAGCGCGCTCCCGCTGGCCCGGCGGCTCCGGCCCCGGGCAGGCCCGGTGGCTACGGCTATCCGCCCGCCGCCCAGCCGGCGGGCGCACCGCCCATGCCGGCCGCACCACCGCCCGGCGGACACGCGGCGCCCTCGCCCATGGGCCAGCGGCCCACCGCGGCACCGGGCGCGCAGCCCGGCGGCCGGACGCGGCACTGGATCGAGGTCAACGGCACCCGCCATCAGATCTCCCGCCCGACGCTGGTGCTGGGTCGCAGCACCGAAGCCGACGTGCGGATCGACGACCCCGGCGTATCGCGCAGGCACTGTGAGATCCGGACCGGAACGCCCTCGACCGTCCAGGATCTTGGGTCCACCAACGGCATCGTGGTGGACGGGCAGCACACCACCCGCGCTACGCTCCGCGACGGCTCGCGGATTGTCGTGGGCAGCACCACCATCATTTACCGGCAAGCCGAAGGGTGAAGCGGGGGCAATGTCAGAGCTGACCCTCACGGTCATGCGGCTGGGTTTCCTGGCCGTACTGTGGCTGTTCGTGATCGTGGCCGTGCAGGTCATCCGCAGCGACCTGTTCGGAACGCGTGTCACACAGCGCGGGTCGCGACGGGACGCCAACAGGCAGCAGCCGGCCGCGCGCCAGGCCGCGCCACCGCCGCAACGCCAGCAGGCCGCACCCAGCGGCGGCCGCCAGCGGCGCGGCGCCCCCACCAAACTCGTCGTCTCGGAGGGCACCCTCACGGGCACGACGGTCGCACTACAGGGGCAGACCATCACCCTGGGCCGCGCGCACGACAGCACCATCGTGCTGGACGACGACTACGCGTCCAGCAGGCATGCCAGGATCTACCCGGACCGCGACGGTCAGTGGATCGTCGAGGACCTCGGATCCACCAACGGCACGTATCTCGACCGGAACCGGCTGACGACCCCCACACCGGTTCCGCTGGGCGCGCCGATCCGCATCGGCAAGACCGTCATCGAGCTGCGGAAGTAGTGCTACATCATGAATAGGCGCGAGCGGAGCGAGCACGCGGCGGCGGTCCAGACGAAGGACGCCCGCGCGCTCCCGACCGGAGGGTGGGCACCGTGCGGATGTACCCGGAGCCGACGGGTGAGGTGCGCATGAGTCTGTCGCTGCGCTTCGCCGCCGGATCGCACAAAGGCATGATCCGCGAGGGGAACGAGGACTCCGGTTACGCCGGTCCCCGCCTCCTCGCGATCGCCGACGGGATGGGCGGCCAGGCCGCCGGTGAGGTCGCCAGCTCCGAGGTGATCTCCACGATCGTCGCGCTGGACGACGACGTGCCTGGATCCGACATCCTCACCTCGCTCGGCACCGCCGTGCAGCGGGCCAACGACCAGTTGCGGATGATGGTCGAGGAGGATCCCCAGCTGGAAGGCATGGGGACCACCCTCACGGCCCTCCTGTGGACCGGTCAGCGGCTCGGTCTCGTGCACGTCGGCGACTCCCGCGCGTACCTGCTGCGGGACGGCGTACTGACGCAGATCACGCAGGATCACACCTGGGTGCAGCGCCTCGTCGACGAGGGGCGCATCACCGAGGAAGAGGCCACCACCCACCCGCAGAGGTCACTCCTCATGCGCGCGCTGGGCAGCGGCGACCACGTCGAGCCCGACCTCTCCATCCGTGAAGTCCGCGCCGGCGACCGCTACTTGATCTGCTCCGACGGACTGTCCGGCGTCGTCTCCCACCAGACGATGGAAGACACCCTCGCCAGCTACCAGGGCCCGCAGGAAACCGTGCAGCAGCTCATCGAGCTCGCGCTGCGCGGCGGCGGCCCGGACAACATCACGGTCATCATCGCCGACGTCCTCGACATCGACGGCGGAGACACCCTCGCGGCCCAGCTCTCCGACACCCCGGTCGTCGTCGGCGCGGTCGCCGAGAACCAGCATCAGCACCAGATGCACGACAACGGCGCCATGCAGACACCGGCCGGCCGGGCCTCCAGCCTCGGCCGCGCCGTGCCCGGACAGGGCGGCGGCGAGTTCGGCCCGCCCGGCAGCGGCGACACCACCGGCTACGTGGACACGAGCGGCTTCGGCGGCTACTCCGACGAGGACTTCGTCAAGCCGCGCACCGGACGCAGGTGGCTGAAGAGATCCTTCTACATCGTGCTCGCGCTCGGCATCATCGGCGGCGGCCTCTACGGCGGCTACCGCTGGACACAGACGCAGTACTACGTCGGCACCAAGGGCGAACACGTCGCGCTCTACCAGGGCATCAGCCAGGACCTGGCCTGGGTCTCGCTCTCGAAGGTCGAGAAGGACCACCCCGAGATCGAACTCAAGTACCTGCCGCCCTACCAGCAGCAGCAGGTCGAGGCGACCATCGCCGAAGGCGGCCTCAGCGACGCCAAGTCGAAGATCGACGAGCTCGCCGTGCAGGCCTCCGCCTGCAAGAAGGACTCCGAGCGCCGCGCCGCCGAAGCCGACAACAACGCCAAGACCGGTGAGGGCGAGGCAGGCGGCACCACGGGAACCACAACAACCTCCCTGACGTCCAAAGCCACGCCGACGCCGACCCCCTCGGCGTCCACGTCCACAACCGCACCCACTCCCACACCCGGCCCCAGCCTCTCCGACGAGGAGCAGAAGCTGGTCTCGCTGTGCGGTAAGCAGTAAGCAGCCGTGAGGGGCCCTGTCACACCATGAGCAGTAGTACGAACACACCGACGCACCACACGTCCACGATCGGGTCGATCGGCACACCGAGCCGACGCAACACCGAACTGGCCCTGCTGGTGTTCGCGGTGGTGATCCCGGTCTTCGCGTACGCCAACGTGGGCCTCGCCATCAACGACTCGGTGCCGCCGGGCCTGTTGAGCTACGGCCTCGGCCTCGGCCTCCTCGCGGGCGTCGGCCACCTCGTCGTACGCAAGTTCGCGCCGTACGCCGACCCGCTGCTGCTGCCGCTGGCGACGCTGCTGAACGGCCTGGGTCTGGTCGTCATCTGGCGGCTCGACCAGTCAAAACTCCTCCAGCAGATCGGCCAGGCCGGCAACGCCGCGCCGCGCCAGCTGCTGTACACCGCGCTCGCCATCGGCCTGTTCGTCGTCGTACTGATCTTCCTCAAGGACCACCGAGTCCTACAGCGCTACACATACATCTCCATGGCGCTGGCACTGGTCCTGCTGCTGCTTCCCCTGGTACCGGGCCTCGGCGCCGAAATCACCTACGGCGCCAAGATCTGGATCTCGGTCGCCGGATTCTCCATCCAGCCCGGTGAGTTCGCGAAGATCGTGCTGGCCGTCTTCTTCGCCGGCTACCTGATGGTGAAGCGGGACGCACTGGCCCTGGCCAGCCGCCGCTTCATGGGCCTGTATCTGCCGCGCGGCCGCGACCTCGGCCCGATCATCGTCGTCTGGATGATCTCGATCCTCATCCTGGTGTTCGAGACCGACCTCGGTACATCGCTGCTGTTCTTCGGAATGTTCATCATCATGCTGTACGTCGCCACCGAGCGGACCAGCTGGATTGTCTTCGGTCTCCTGATGTCCGCGGCCGGCGCCGTCGGCGTGGCGAGCTTCGAGCCGCACGTCCAGACCCGTGTCCAGGCCTGGCTCGACCCGATGCACGAGTACACGCTCAGCCAGTCCGGGGTCCAGGACGGCGTCGTCCACTCCGAGCAGGCCATGCAGGCGCTGTGGGCCTTCGGCTCCGGCGGCACCCTCGGCACCGGCCTCGGCCAGGGCCACTCCGACCTCATCCGGTTCGCCGCCAACTCCGACTTCATCCTCGCCACCTTCGGCGAGGAACTCGGCCTGGCCGGCATCATGGCGATCCTGCTGATCTACGGCCTGGTCGTGGAGCGCGGCATCCGCACCGCCCTCGCCGCCCGCGACCCGTTCGGCAAGCTCCTCGCCGTCGGTCTGTCCGGCGCCTTCGGACTCCAGGTCTTCGTGGTCGCCGGCGGCGTCATGGGCCTGATCCCGCTGACCGGTATGACCATGCCGTTCCTCGCATCCGGCGGTTCCTCCGTCATCGCCAACTGGGTCCTGATCGCCATCCTGATCCGCATCAGCGACACCGCACGCCGCCCGGCCCCCGCCCCCGCCCCGAACCCCGACGCCGAAATGACCCAGGTGGTCCGCCCGTGAACAAGCCCCTGCGCCGGATCGCGATCTTCTGCGGGCTACTCGTCCTCGCTCTGCTCATCCGCGACAACTGGCTCCAGTACGTCCAGGCCGACAGCCTCAAGGACGACCCCAAGAACCGCCGCGTCGCCATCGCCCGCTACGCCACACCCCGCGGCAACATCATCGTCGACGGAGACCCGATCACCGGGTCCAAGAAGACGTCGGGCGACAGCTACAACGACTTCGAGTACAAGCGCACCTACAAGGACGGCGCGATGTGGGCGCCGGTCACCGGGTACGCCTCGCAGGCCTTCGGCGCCACCCAGCTCGAATCCATCGACGACGGCATCCTCACCGGCAACGACGACCGGCTCTTCTTCCGCAACACCCTCGACATGATCACGGGCAAGCCCCAGCAGGGCGGCAACGTCGTCACCACCCTCAACGCCGCCGCGCAGAAGGCCGCGTACGACGGACTGCTCAAGCAGGGCAAGGGCGCCGTCGCCGCGATCGACCCGGAGACCGGCGCGATCCTCGCCCTCGCCTCCACCCCCTCGTACGACCCCTCGACGTTCGCCGGGAACTCGACGAGCGTCGACGGCAAGGCCTGGACTGCGCTCCAGAAGAAGAACGACCCCAACGACCCCATGCTCAACCGGGCGCTGCGCGAGACCTACCCGCCGGGCTCCACCTTCAAGGTGGTGACCGCGGCCGCGGCCCTGGAGAACGGCCTGTACACGTCCGCGGACCAGAAGACCGACTCGCCGCTGCCGTACACCCTGCCGGACACCACGACCGAGCTGAAGAACGAGGGGAACATCCCCTGCAAGGACGCGACTCTGCGGGTCGCCCTGCAGTATTCCTGCAACACCGTCTTCGGCAAGGTCGGAGCCGACCTCGGCAAGGACAAGATGCTCACGGAGGCCGAGAAGTTCGGCTTCAACTCCGAGCAGTTCACCCCGGTCCGCTCCAGCGCCTCCGTCTTCCCCAAGGAGATGGACAAGCCGCAGACCGCGCTCAGCTCGATCGGCCAGTTCGAGACCGCCACGACCCCGCTGCAGATGGCCATGGTCGCCTCGGCCGTCGCCAACAACGGCACGCTCATGAAGCCGTACATGGTCGACAAGCTGCAGGCTCCGAGCCTGGACGTCATCGAGCAGACCGAGCCCGAGAAGATGAGCGAGCCGCTGTCCCCCGAGAACGCCGCGATCCTCCAGTCGATGATGGAGACGGTCGTCAAGGACGGCACGGGCAAGAACGCCCAGATCAACGAGGGCGGCGTCACGGTGGGCGGCAAGACCGGTACCGCCCAGCACGGCGTCGACAACAGCGAGAACCCGTACGCCTGGTTCATCTCGTACGCCAAGCTCAGCGACGGCAGCTCACCGGTCGCCATCGCCGTGGTGGTCGAGGACGAAAGCGCCAACCGTGACGACATCTCTGGTGGTGGCCTCGCGGCTCCCATCGCGAAGAGTGTGATGCAGGCAGTCATCGACAGCACCAAGTGACCCCCGTCACGTCTCCTGCACATCCGTGCACGTTGGGATACCGGTCCTGTATCGAGTGACGATTGTGGCCAGGTCACAGAAGCCGAGCCGGGTACGGTATGCCCGGACGGCACACCGCCGGACCACACAAAGGTGCGGTCGGGACCGACGGAGAGGGCTGGTAGGTAGCTATGGAAGAGCCGCGTCGCCTCGGCGGCCGGTACGAGCTGAGCCACGTGCTCGGCCGTGGTGGCATGGCGGAGGTCTACCTCGCGCATGACACCCGGCTCGGGCGCACGGTGGCGGTGAAGACGCTGCGGGCCGACCTCGCACGCGATCCATCGTTCCAGGCTCGGTTCCGCCGGGAGGCCCAGTCGGCCGCCTCGCTCAACCATCCCGCGATCGTCGCCGTGTACGACACGGGTGAGGACTACATCGACGGCACGTCCATCCCGTACATCGTGATGGAGTACGTCGACGGATCCACGCTGCGCGAGCTGCTGCACTCCGGGCGCAGACTGCTGCCCGAGCGCACCCTGGAGATGACCATCGGGATCCTCCAGGCCCTGGAGTACTCCCACCGCGCCGGCATCGTCCACCGCGACATCAAGCCCGCCAACGTCATGCTCACGCGCAACGGCCAGGTCAAGGTCATGGACTTCGGCATCGCCCGCGCCATGGGCGACTCCGGCATGACGATGACGCAGACGTCCGCGGTCATAGGTACGGCGCAGTACCTCTCGCCGGAGCAGGCGAAGGGCGAGCAGGTCGACGCACGCTCCGACCTGTACTCGACGGGCTGCCTGCTGTACGAGCTGCTGACCGTCCGCCCGCCGTTCATCGGCGACTCCCCGGTCGCGGTCGCCTACCAGCACGTACGCGAGGAACCGCAGCCCCCGAGCGTCTTCGACCCCGAGATCACGCCCGAGATGGACGCGATCGTGCTGAAGGCTCTCGTCAAGGACCCGGACTACCGCTACCAGTCCGCCGACGAGATGCGCGCCGACATCGAGGCCTGCCTCGACGGCCAGCCCGTCGCGGCCACCGCGGCCATGGGCTCCGTCGGATACGGCGGCTACGGCGCCGACCAGGCCACCACCGCCCTGCACTCCGCGGACGCCACCTCCATGCTCCCCCCGATGAACCCGGACGACGGCAGCTACGGCTACGACGACCGGCCCGACCGCCGCCGCCAGAAGAAGTCGAACACCTCGACGATTCTGTTGGTCGTGGCGGGGGTTCTCGTGCTGGTCGGTGCGATCCTGATCGGGAAGTGGGTGTTCAGCGGCGACGGTGCCACGAACTCGGCGTTCGCCGCACCCAACTTCGTCGGCCAGACGTCGGACGACGCCAAGAAGATGGCGACCAACAGCGACCTGGTGGCAGCGACCACCGAGAAGACCTGCGAGGACCAGCCGAAGGGCAACATCTGCTCGCAGGACCCGAAGGCGGGCGTGGACGTCAACAAGGGCGACACCGTCAATCTGGTGGTTTCCACGGGGGCGCCGAAGGTGACGGTTCCGAGCGTCCTCGGCGACAGCCTGGACGACGCCAGGTCGGAACTCGAGGGCGACGACTACCAGTTCGAAGTCAAGACGAAGACCCAGGAGTCCTCAGAGGATCCGGACACCGTCCTGGACCAGGACCCGAAGCTCGGCGCGGAGGTGGAGAAGGGATCCACCATCACCCTCACCGTCGCCATCGCGAAGAAGCAGTCCACCGTCCCGGACGTCCTGAACAAGTCCTGCGACGAAGCCAAGGCACAGATGACGGCCAACAACCTGGTCGGCAACTGCACAGACGTGGAAACCGACGACCCCAACCAGGTCGGCAAGGTCATCCAGACCAGCCCGCAGGGAGGGTCGTCGGTCGACCCCGGATCCAACGTGCAGATCCAGATCGGCAAGGCCAAGAGCCAGACCGGCGTGCCGAACGTCGTCACCCAGACCGTGCAGCAGGCGAGGCAGACGCTCCAGCAGGCCGGCTTCGACGATATCCAGTTCGCCGACGGCAGCAACGACAGCGACGACGCGATCGTCACCGGGCAGAACCCGCCCGCGAACACCGGGGTCGACGATCCCGGCAACACGACGATCACGCTCACGACCATCGGTGGCAACGGCAACAACAACGGCTTCTTCGGCGGCTCCACCGGATAGACGGCACGGACGGAGAACCACCAACTCCGCCCAGCACGACGGCCAAGGCCCGGCTCCCTCATGAGGGAGCCGGGCCTTCGTCATCCACAGGGTGGTGGAGTGGCCGGGACTCCGGATCTCCCCACGCAGATCTCCCCATCCAGATCATCGGCATCCGCGGCTCTGCTCCAGCCTGGCCCTCTGGTCCCGTCGAGCCGTCCTCAACGTCGCCATGCTCCTCCGCGACAGCAACGTGGCCCGACAGGTCCGCACCTACCTCCTCGACCCTCCTCGACATGGAGTACCTGGCGCGAACTCTCCCAGTGGAGAAACCCGCCCCGAGCGACGGCGTCCCGCTGGACGACCGCATCGACCAGGGCATCACCTGGAGGAGTGGAGCGCCGGAGGAGCACTGGCGGTTCTGGGGTAACCGCACGGCAATACAGAAGAGCCCGAAGCCGCAAAGGATGGTTGCGGCTTCGGGCCCGGCTCAAGTCAAGCGTGACAACACGTCACGCTAACTCAGCTCCTTCGGCGGCGTCCGATCGCTGTCCACGGCATCCACCCGCTCCAGCTCCCCCCACACCACGTACCGATCGCGCGAGGTGTACACCGGCGTGCAGGTCGTCAGCGTGATGTAGTGGCCCGGCTTCGTCTTGCCGGACTGCTTGGGGACGGACTGGAGGACCTTGACGTTGTACTTCGAGGTCTCCGGGAGGATGTCGTACACCTTGTAGACGTACCACTTGTCCTTGGTCTCGAAGACGATCGCGTCGCCCTTCTTGACCTTGTCGATGTTGTGGAACTTGGCGCCGTGGCCGTCGCGGTGGGCGGCGAGGGTGAAGTTGCCGTTCTTGTCGCTCGTCGGCAGGGCGGACTTGACGGGGTCCGTGTAGTAGCCGGCGACGCCGTCGTTGAGGATCTCGGACGACGTGCCCTTCTCGACGAGGACCTCGCCGTTCCTCATCGCCGGGACGTGCAGGAAGCCGATGCCGTTCTTGGTGTCCAGGGAGCCCGGGCCGGTGTCCACCGACGCCCAGTTGTCGCGGATCTTGTCGCCCTGCTTGTCCGCCGCGCGGTCCGCGACGACGTTCGTCCACCACAGGGAGTAGACGACGAACAGACCGAGCACCAGACCCGCGGTGATGAGGAGTTCACCGAAGACACTGACCGCCAACGCCAGCCGTCCGGAGCCGCGGCGTACCGGCACCGGTTCCTCGACGTCGGTGCGCTCGTCGTGGTCGGTCCTCGCTGCCACTGTGCATCTGCCCCGTCTGGTCTGTCGCGGGTTGTCCCGTGTGCGGCTACTGCATGCTCCCGGAGGCTCTTACTGAACGAGCGCTTCCGGCTTGCCCTCGCTGCGCGGCCGGTCCTCGACCATCTTGCCCCACACGATCATCCGGTACTTGCTGGTGTATTCCGGTGTGCAGGTGGTGAGTGTGATGTAGCGGCCCGGCTCGGTGAAACCCGAACCCTTGGGCACCGGATCGATCACGGAAGTGTTGCTCGGACTCGTCACCGGCAGGATCGACGTCATCTTGTAGACGAAGTAGTCGTCCTGCGTCTCGACGACGATCTCGTCGCCCGGCACAAGCTTGTTGATGTACCGGAACGGCTCCCCGTGCGTGTTCCGGTGCCCCGCCAGCGCGAAGTTGCCCGTCGCGGCATCCGGCATCGCCGTCTTCAGGCTGCCCTCCGCGTAGTGACCGACCATTCCACGGTCGAGCACCTTCGTCTTGCTCGTGCCCTCGGCGATCGGCGTGACCACGTCCAGCTTCGGAATGTGCAGGATGGCGAAGCCCTGCCCCGGCTCGAACGTCCCCGGGTTCCCCTTGCCCGTCGCCCAGTCCTGCTGAAGGTTGTTCGCGGCGCTGTCCGCCTGCTGGTGCGCCCGCACGTTCGACCACCACAACTGGTACGTCACGAACAGCAGCATCAGCACACCGGTGGTGATGAACACCTCACCGATCACCCGGCTCGCGATGACGGCGGCACCCGGCTTCCGCGCCCGCTCCGCCCGCCGCGCCTCCATCCGCGTCAGAGGCGCCTCAGCGCCCTTCTCCGCCGACGCCAGGGGCTCCTGGGGGTCGAGGGACTCCAGAGGCTCCTGAGGGCCTCCATGCCGCCCGTGACGCCGGGCAGCCTTACGCCGGGCGGCCCGGCCTCCCGAGGCGGGGACGGGCGTGCTCGCATTTCCGGCTATTCGGGGCCCAGCCGGTATCAAGTCCGGCATCGGACCCGGCAGCGGGCCCGGAGCCGAACCCGGCATCCGCAGCGCCACCGTCTCGTCGTCCAACGGCACGGGCGCCGCGCGCGGTTGCTCGTACGGCGCGGAGACCGGCTCCCGGTACGGCGGCGGGGCGCCCGGCGCCTCGTACGGCGTCGTACGAGGCGCCGGGACCGGTTCCTCGTACGAGGGCTGCCGCGGCCGCGTCGGCTCGGGCGCCGCGTACCAGTCGTGCGTGTACCCCTCCGGGTCGTACCACTCCTGCCCCTCGGGAGTCTGCGACAGGGGAACCTGCGGCGGCAGAGGCGCGGCGTTCGAAGAGGCGGCGTTCGAAGAGGCGGCGTTCGAAGAGGTGGCGTTCGAAGAGGCGGGCTGCGGAGGAATCCCCTGAAGCCCGGCCGTCGGCTGCCGGAGCCCGTCGATCGACTGCTGCTGCCCACTCGCCGGCCCCGGACCCGGACCCAGCCCCGGCAGCGGATCCGTCAGCGGGTCGGCCAGCTGCTCGACCGCCGCCTCGAAAGCCTCGGTGCCCGCAAAAGCCTCGGTGCCCGCAAAGCCTTCCGCGCCCGCGAAGCCGTCAGCACCCTCGAACGTCTCGGCGCCCCCGTACGCGGCCTCGCCGCCGTAGGAGGAGCTCTCGCGCTCGGGGCGCAGCGCGGTCACGCCGTGACCCTGCCCACCACCGGGGCGAGCCCCGCCGACCTCGCCACGGCCCCCTGGTCGCCGCACACCACCAGCCAGTTGGCGAGCATGCGGTGCCCGTGCTCGGTCAGCACCGACTCGGGGTGGAACTGCACACCCTCGACCGCGAGTTCACGGTGCCGCAGCCCCATGATGATGCCGTCGTGGGTACGGGCCGTGACCTCCAGCTCGGCCGGCACGGTCTCCGGCTCGGCCGCGAGCGAGTGGTAACGGGTCGCCGTGAAGGGGGACGGAAGACCCGCGAAGACGCCCTGGCCCTCGTGCTCCACGAGCGAGGTCTTGCCGTGCAACAGCTCGGGCGCCCGGTCCACCACACCGCCGTACGCCACCTGCATCGACTGCATACCGAGGCAGACACCGAAGACGGGGACCCCGGTCGCGGCACAGTGCCGGACCATCTCGATGCAGACACCGGCCTGCTCGGGAGCGCCCGGGCCCGGCGACAGAAGCACACCGTCGAAGCCGTCCTGGGCGTGCGCCGTCGACACCTCGTCGTTGCGCAGCACCTCGCACTCGGCACCCAGCTGGTACAGGTACTGGACCAGGTTGAAGACGAAGCTGTCGTAGTTGTCGACGACGAGAATCCGCGCGCTCACTGGTTGTCCACCGTCACATCGTTGAAGGGAAGCAGCGGTTCGGCCCACGGGAAGACGTACTGGAAGAGCACGTAGACCGTCGCGAGGGCCAGTACGAGGGCGACCAGCGCCCTCACCCACGCGTTCCCCGGCAGATGCCGCCAGATCCAGCCGTACATGCCGTCCCTTCCGTCGTCGTACGGCACCAGACTAACGGCGTAGCGCCGTCGGTTTCCCAGCCTCCACAGGCTGTGTGGAATCAAGGTGCGCCCAGACGATCAGCCGATGACTGTGCCCCCACTCCGGGTCGCACGTGGTCAGGGTGAGATAGCGGCCCGGACGCGTATACCCGGACTTACGCGGCACAGGATCGATCACCTCAATATCGGAGGGCACGGTTTTGTACGGGCCTTTGTCGATCCGATACGTGAACCACGTCGTCCCGTCGGTCAGCACCACCGCGTCCCCCTTGCGCAGCTCGGGAAAGTCCTTGAACGGGTCGCCGTACGTACGGCGGTGCCCCGCGACGGCGAAGTTCCCCGGCTGCCCGAGCTGGGCCGTCCCCCTGTAGTGGCCGAGCCCCTTCTTGAGAACGTCGGTGCCGGTGCCTTCGAGCAGAGGCTTGTTCCACGTGAAACCAAGCCGTGGGATGTACATCACAGCAAAAGGCTTGTCATACGTGTACGGGGCGGGCGGCTCCGGAGCCGTCACGGGGGTCTCGATCTGCCCAGGGCTCGGGCTCTGGCTCTGCCCGGAGCCGGGGCTCTGGGGAGGAGACGCGGCCGGCGACCGCACGCTCCCCTTCGACCACTGTTCCTGAAGCTGGTCGATCTGCCGGTTCATCGCACCGTCAGCCTTCACGCCCGTCCAGAACAGCACGTAGACCACGAAGAGCACGATCAAAGTACCGACAGTGATGCACAGTTCACTGACCGTCCTGACGACCACTCGCACCGACACAGGTCCCCCAGCCGCAGCAACAGCTGATCAGGCACTACTCCGAGCCGGCCCGAACACCTCGAACCACCCCGCCCCCCGAACTACTCCGCGGGCTTCGCGTAGTGGAGATCCACTGTGCCCGAGTACCCGGGAAGAGTCACCGTCCCGTCCTCCTCGACTTTCCAGCCGAGCCCGTAGACGTTGACGTACACCATGTAGTTCTGGATCGCGGGGGAGGCGGCCAGCGCATCCCGAAGCCTGTCCGGGTCACCGATTGCGGTGATCTTGTACGGAGGTGAGTAGACGCGGCCCTGCAGGATCAGGGTGTTGCCGACGCAGCGCACGGCGCTCGTGGAGATCAGCCGCTGGTCCATCACCTTGATGCCCTCCGCACCGCCCTCCCACATGGCGTTCACGACCGCCTGGAGGTCCTGCTGGTGGATGACCAGGTAGTCGGGCTGCGGCTCGGGATAGCCCGGCAGCTTGGCCGTGGCGTTCGGCGGGGCGTCGTTGAGCGTGACCGTGACGGCCTCGCCCTTGAGCTTCTGGGTGCCCGCGTTCTTCTCCAGCGCCGCAAGCCTGGCGTCCTCGGCGGCCGTGCTGCCGTCCTCCCGCCCGGCCAGCGCATCGACGTCGTCACGCAGGATTCCGTTGGACTCATCCAGCGAGGCGTTCTTGTGGCTGCGCTCCTCGATCAGGTCGGAGAGCTTCAGCAAAGAGGCGTCCGTGCGGATGTTGGTGCCCTTGGCCGTGTTGAAACTCGTGAAGAAAATGAGGCCCGCGAGGGCAAAAACGGCCGCCGTTAGTACGCGAACGGGCCTGAAACGGCGCTTACCGGCAGGGCTGGAACCCGTACCGGGGGAGTCGGCAGAATTGCTCAACGTACCCTTATCTCCTTCGGCGCCGCGGAAGCACTACGCTAACGGACGCCCGGGGGAGCACTCAGTGTCCCCTTGTACGCTGCCCCGGAGCCCGCCCCAGTTCCCTGCGCGGCCACGCAGCGCATCGACAGGAGAGACCCTCGTGCCGAAGTCACGTATCCGCAAGAAGGCCGACTACACGCCGCCCGCGGCGAAGCAGGCGACCAATATCAAGCTGACCAGCCACGGCTGGGTCGCACCGGTCATGCTGGCCATGTTCCTCATCGGCCTGGCCTGGATCGTCGTCTTCTACGTCACGGACGGCTCGCTGCCCGTCGACGGCCTCGACAACTGGAACATCGTGGTCGGCTTCGGCTTCATCGCCGCAGGCTTCGGCGTCTCCACGCAGTGGAAGTAGCCCCAGGAAAGTAGCCCTGAGGCAGCTCTGCGGCAGCTCTGCAGCACTTCGGGGCAGGTCTCCGGCAGCTCTGCCCAGGGCTATCCACTGAGTTATCCACAGCAGTTATCCACACAGGTGGAAAAGAAAGAAGATCTGTGGATAACTAATCCGAGGTTGACGCCGGTGCGATAGACCTACCGGGATCCGGAAGCTTGTTCGCCCCCTGCCTGACCTGGGGAAAACCAGTTCAGCGACAGGGGGCACAGCTGTTCCCGCACAATGTGCACAAGATCCGCCACGGTCTGTGGACAACACCGGTTCCTCAGGCGAGCTGAACGGTCCTGACCAGCGTGGCAATCACCACGGCGACCAGCACCAGGGAACACACCCCGTACTGGATCAGGGCCCTCCGCTCACGCGGCGCGTGAACCATGGCGTAGCCGACGACGACACCGCCGACGAGACCGCCGATGTGGGCCTGCCAGGCGATGTTGCTCCACCCGAAGGTGAAGATCAGGTTGATCACCAGCAGGGCGATGACCGGACGCATGTCGTACCTGCGTCGGCGCATGAGGACGGCGGTCGCGCCGAAGAGGCCGAAGATGGCGCCTGAAGCGCCGAGCGACGGCTGGTTGGGGGCGGCGATGAGATAGGTGAGCGCGCTGCCCGCGAGGCCCGAGACGAAGTACAGGGCGAGGTAGCGGGCGCGGCCGAGGGCGGCCTCCAGGGGGCCGCCGATCCACCACAGGCTGAGCATGTTGAACATGATGTGGATGTAGCTGCCGTGCAGGAACATCGCCGTCAGCAGTCGGTACCACTGGCCTTCCGCGACACCTTGCAGCCGTCCGGAGAGCCAGGCCTGCCCGAAGAGGTCGAAGCTGTCGGTGAAGCGGTCGCCCAATGACAACTGGACCAGGAAGGCGGCGAGGTTGATGCCGATCAGGATCTTGGTGGTCAGTCTGGGGTCTGCGGCGATCGTGCCGCCCGCGAGGGTACGGGGCTGGGTGGCCGTCGGAGGGTGACCGGTGCCGGAGCCGCCGCGGATGCACTCGGGGCACTGGAAGCCGACGGAGGCGCTGACCATGCAGTCGGGGCAGATCGGTCGCTCGCAGCGGGTGCAGCGGATGCCTGACTCGCGGTCCGGATGCCGGTAGCAGGTGGGCAGGCTCGGAGTGTCCTGCGGTTCCTGATCCCCGGGGCCCTGTGGGCCCTGTGGGCTGCCTGGCGCCTGGTCCATGGGGTCCCCTCACTCGGTCGTACGCAATGCACCGCCCCGTCCATCCATACGGATGAACGGGGCGTTTGGTTCCCTGCGGGAGCGTACGGGACTCTGCCGTGCGCAGGCGATACCTGGGGGTCAGTCCTCGAGGCTCAGTCCTCGATGCTCGGCTCAGCTCATGGGGCTCGGCTCGGCTCTCAGGGCTCGGCTCTCAAGACTCGACTCCCAGGACTCAGGACCCAGGACTCAGCCGGCCGGGCTCAGGCTCCGCGGGTTTCGACCACGACCGATTCGATGACGACGTCGTTGACGGGGCGGTCGGTGCGGGGGTTGGCCTTGGCGCCGGCGATGGCGTCCACGACCTTCTGGCTGGCGGGGTCGGTGACCTCGCCGAAGATGGTGTGCTTGCGGGTCAGCCAGGCCGTCGGGGAGACGGTGATGAAGAACTGCGAGCCATTGGTGGCCGGGCCGGCGTTGGCCATGGCCAGCAGGTAGGGCTTGTCGAAGGCGAGGTCCGGGTGGAACTCGTCCTCGAACTGGTAGCCGGGGCCGCCGGTGCCGTTACCCAGCGGGTCGCCGCCCTGGATCATGAATCCGCTGATCACCCGGTGGAAGACCGTGCCGTCGTAGAGCTTGTCCGTGGACTTCTTCCCCGTCTCCGGGTTGACCCACTCGCGCTCGCCCGTGGCGAGTTCGACGAAGTTCCGGACCGTCTTGGGCGCGTGGTTCGGCAGGAGCCGGACTTCGATGTCGCCGTGGTTGGTCTTCAGGGTGGCGTAAAGCTGCTCGGCCACGATCTGCCTTCCGTTGCCTTCTCTTGACTCTCCGATCCTCGCACGGACGGGGACGCGCGTCGCCCGGCAGCCACCTCTGGGCGAACGTCCCGGTGTCGGCCCTACAGAAATCCGGCCTAGTCCCCTCCGTACCGGGGCGCTGCACGGCGATCCGTGGCATTGTCGACGACAAGCTCCCGTTGCCCCGTATTAATGCGCTATTGCAGTTGATCGACACGTGAGCGGCTCTCGCTCCGAGTTCACCCGGAGTCCGCCCGTGACCCGGATGCCCGCCCTCACATGCCCCGGTCCCGTCGGGCGGGCATGATCCCGATAGGGGTGGAAAGGTGAACTGTGTGTCTTTGGGGGTACTCAGAACCCCCGACGTACGCCACCGAGGAGGAGGAAACCCGTGACCCGCATCGACAGCGTGCGCGCCGCGAGCGGCTCGGCGAAGGACAGCGTGCTGCACGCCGCGGAAGTGGTGGCGCCTTACGCCGACACGGCCAAGGACAAGGCATCGCACTACGCGCACGAGGCGCGTGTGCGTCTTGCGCCCAAGGTGTCGCAGGCCGCCGACCAGGCCCGCGTGCAGTACGACGTTCATCTCGCCCCGCGCGTGGAGCAGGCCCGTACGCATGTGCCGCCCAAGGTCGACCAAGCGGCCCATGAAGCTGCCGTCCGTACCCGCAAGGCGGCGCGTCAGGCCGCCGACTATTCCAAGCCGAGGATCGAGCAGGCGGTTGCCGCGGCGCAGCCTGTCCGGGAGGAGGCCGCGTCGCGTGGGGTGGCTGCGTTGGCCGCGTTGCGCGGTCAGGTCTCGCCGAAGGAGATCCAGAAGCTGGTCCGTAAGCAGGAGCGGCGGGCGCGGGCCGGCCGTGTTGCCAAGGGGCTGGCCGTCCTGGGGATTCTGGCGGGCGGTGCCTTCGCGGCGTGGAAGTGGTGGGACAAGCAGGCCAACCCTGACTGGCTCGTCGAGCCGCCTGCCGCGACGGAGGTGCCCGAGCCGGGTCACCTGACGTCGGTCGATGGCAGCGGCCAGGCCGGCCTGGATCCCGAGGTCGAGGCCAAGGAGGCGGAGGAGGAAGCGGCGGGGCGTGAGGACCGTCCGTGATCTCTGAGTCTGAGTTCTGATTTCGATCTCAATTTCGCTGTGGGGCAGAAGGCTTGAGGGTCTTCTGCCCCACAGCGATGTTTCACGTGGAACCAGCTCGGGCCTCAGCTGTGAGCGACGATGTTTCACGTGGAACCAGCCCGGGTCTCAGCTGTGAGCGACGATGTTTGACGTGGAACCGGCGAGCGGGCGGCGTCGTGCGCCCGGGGCAGTCCGGCCGACTCACCGATGAGGGAACCCGGAGCCACAGTTGTCGGCGTGAGGCCGGGTCGTCGCCCTTGCTGTGCACAAAGCCCCTCCGCTCTGCGTTTCCGCAGCTCGCCGTAGGACGACTCGCTGCGCCACTCGGTCTTGACGCGGCCCCATGCCGGGGTCCGCAGGAAACTGACCGACCGCTGTGTCCGCACGAACGCCAAGTGCTCGGAGACGCTGATCGGCCCGGCGGTCAGCCTCACACCCGCCCCCTGCCGACCGAGGAGGACAAGGACACCGGAGACCGGGTTGCTGTTCGTGCTGGTTCGTCGCAGGACAGGCCATGAGTCAAGGCGCCGTGGTGTTGCCGGCGCGTATGTGGTTTTCGATATGCCGACGATAGGTTCTGGGCCAGTGCCTTACGAGGCCGATCCCCTCCGCCGGCCTTGCGCGATGTTCACCAGCTGATTCCGGCCGCCACCGGCAGATGGTCGCTGCCGGTGGCCGGCAGCAGCCACGAGCTCTTCGGCTCCACGCCGCGGACCAGGATCTGGTCGATCCGCGCCACCGGGAACTTCGCCGGCCAGCTGAAGCCGAAGCCGTCCCCGGCCGCCTCCTGGACCGAGCGCAACTGCGAGGTGATGCCGGCGAACGCGCGGTCGTCCATGGTGCCGTTCAGGTCACCGAGCAGCACCACCCGCTCGTTCCGATCGGCGGCGATGGCCTTGCCGAGCGCCTGCGCGCCTCTGTCCCGCGAGTCCGTCCAGAAGCCCGCCCTGGGATTCACCCGCACGGACCCCAGGTGGGCCACATACACCGCCAGCGGCCCGTGGTCGGTAGTCACCGTGGTGCGCAGCGCCCGGGTGTAGGTCATCTTGATCTCGACCGGCTTGGTGTCCCCCAGCGGCCCGTAGTCCATCTTGATGTCGACCGGCTGGGTGTGGGACAGCGGCAGCTTGCTCCACAGTCCCACCGTGCCCTGCACCGTGTGGTGGGGGTACGCCTTCGCCAGCTCCTTCTCGTACGCGCCCTGGGCCTGCGGGGTGATCTCCTCCAGTGCCAGCACGTCCGCACCGGAGGCGACCAGTTCGCGGGCGGTGCCGACCGGGTCGGGGTTGTCGGCGCCGACGTTGTGGCTGGCCACGGTGAGGTCACTGCCCGGGTGGGACTTGTCGCCGAGCAGCCCGCCGAAGAGGTTCAACCACACCATGACCGGTAGCAGCAGCGCGGCCACCGCGGAGGCGGAGCGGCGCCACAGCGCCCCGGCCAGCAGCACCGGGACGAACAGGCCGAACCAGGGCAGGAAGGTCTCCACCAGGCTGCCGAGGCCACCGATCCGATTCGGGATCTTCGCGTGCAGCAGCATGAACAGACCAAGGAGTAGCGCCAGTGCCGCGAGCACCGGGCCGCGCTTCCAGGGCCCCGGCCGGAAGCCGTTACGGATCGCCCGGCGTACACGCGCGCGCCAAGTCCCGCCGGTGCCGGCTGTCGGGGCACCGGCTCCGATACCTGGCGCGCGGGTATCCGCCGGGCTGCCCTGTCCGGTCTCCGCCGTGTCCACCTGCGTCATCGTCTGCCCTCGCTCGCTGCTGTTCACTGGTGCGTCCTCGGATCCCGGGTGGGGTCGGCATACATCCGCGGGCAGCCACGGTCGATCGCCTCGATCCGCAGTTCGTAGCGCCGGGGTTCGTTCCTGTGGATCTGGCGGAGCCCATACTCGGCACCGTGCCTGGACAGCCACGCCGTCGCGACGGAGCGCCCGATGTCGACCGCCTCCCCCGACACGTGAGGAGACGTCGTCGCGGTGGCCACCCACCGTGCGGCCACCTCTTCCGACCCGTACCTGGCGACCGCCTCGCGAAGAAGCTCGTTCTGGTATTTCGGGGAACGCCACCCACTGTTGACGACGTAGAACGTGACTCCATCGTCTGCGGCATCCGTCGCAGCCTGGCGAAGGGCCTTGAGCAGATCTGGATCGAGGTTGGCCACAGCCGGAAACGCGTCACCGAAGACCGTCACAGCGTCGGGGACGACATCGCCAGCCTCGCCCGGGGCACCACGGCGCTCACTCCTAGGCGTATTCGAGGGCGCTGCGGCCGAGGGCGACGAGGAAGGCGAGCGGACAAAGAAGGCAAGGAAGACGACGGGGGCGAGGACTGCGGCACCTGGTGGGCGAGGGCTGAGGCGATCACCGCTATGACGACTGCCGGGCCGACGGCAATCAGCCGGCGAACCCGGCGGGTCGTTGTCCGTACCGATGGCGGGGTTCGAGTCATGCCGCCAGTGAAAGCACCACGGTGTTGCCGGCACGTATGCGGTTTTCGATACGCGGACGATAGGTGCCGACTCTTAGCATCGGCAGCATGCGTGTGTTGATCGTCGAGGACGAGCCGTATATGGCAGAAGCCATCCGCGATGGCCTACGCCTGGAAGCGATCGCGGCAGACATCGCAGGTGACGGCGACACCGCTCTGGAACTGCTGAGCATCAACACCTACGGCATCGCCGTCCTCGACCGCGACATCCCCGGCCCCTCCGGCGACGAGATCGCCAAACGCATCGTCGCCTCCGGCAGCGGCATGCCGATCCTCATGCTCACCGCCGCCGACCGGCTCGACGACAAGGCCACCGGGTTCGGACTCGGCGCCGACGACTACCTCACGAAGCCGTTCGAACTGCAGGAGCTCGTGCTCAGGCTCAGAGCACTCGACCGCAGGCGCGCCCACAACAGGCCGCCCGTGCGGGAGATCGCAGGCCTGCGGCTGGATCCGTTCCGCCGCGAGGTATACCGCGACAGCCGCTATGTCGCGCTCACCCGCAAACAGTTCGCCGTGCTCGAAGTCCTCGTCGCTGCCGAAGGCGGTGTCGTCAGCGCCGAAGAACTCCTGGAACGCGCGTGGGACGAGAACGCCGACCCGTTCACCAACGCCGTGCGCATCACCGTCTCGGCCCTGCGCAAGCGGCTCGGCGAACCCTGGCTGATCGCCACCGTGCCAGGCGTCGGCTACCGCATCGACGCGCAACCAGCGGCCGGACACGAGGGAGTCGAACGTGGATAGGTCAGCTGGGGTGAGGGAAACGAGCGTGGATAGGTCACCGGGGGTGAGGGAGACGAGCGTGGATAGGTCACCGGGGGTGAGGGAGACGATGGTGGATAGGTCACCTGGGGTGAGTGTTCGCCTCAAACTCACCCTCAGCTACGCCGGGTTCCTCATGGTGGCCGGTGCCCTACTGCTCGCGGCGGTGTGGGTGTTCCTCCTCCGTTATGTCCCCGAGCGCGCGATGCTCATCAACCCCGATGACAAGCCCACGAATGGTGTCTTTCCCGTCCGGTCCTCCCTCCTGGACGTTTTCGCGCCGAGGGCAGCCGCAGTACTGGCGTTTCTGCTGGTGTTCGGCCTCGGGGGAGGGTGGATCCTCGCCGGCCGCATGCTCGCCCCCCTGACCCGCATCACGGACGCCACCCGCATGGCGACGAACGGATCACTCTCCCACCGAATCCGGCTACCGGGCCGCAAGGACGAGTTCCGCGAACTCGCCGACGCCTTCGACACCATGCTCGAACGACTCGAAGCACACGTCGCCGAACAGCAGAGATTCGCAGCCAACGCCTCCCACGAACTGCGCACCCCGCTGGCGATCTCGAAGGCACTTCTCGACGTGGCCCGCACCGATCCGAACCACGACACCGGCGAACTCGTCGACCGCCTCCACGCCGTCAACGCCCGGGCCATCGACCTCACCGAGGCACTGCTCCTGCTCAGCCGCGCCAACCAGCGGTCCTTCACCCGAGAACAAGTCGACCTGTCCCTCATTGCGGAAGAAGCCACCGAAACACTCCTCCCCCTCGCGGAAAAGCATGGCGTCACCCTCGAGAGCAACGGCGACATCGCCCCCACGATCGGATCGCAGGCGCTCCTGCTGCAGCTGACCACGAACCTCGTACAGAACGCGATCGTCCACAACCTGCCGGAACACGGCACCGTATGGGTCCACACCAGCGTCCGCCCCAAGACCGTGGTGCTCACTGTCGAAAACACCGGCAGGCAGCTCACCCCCCAGCTGGTCTCGACCCTCACCGAACCCTTCCAGCGCGACACCGAGCGCATCCACACCGGCCAGACAGGCGTCGGTCTGGGCCTGGCCATCGTCAAAACCATCACCCAGGCACACGACGGAACCCTCACCCTCACCCCGCGCTCTGCCGGCGGGATTCGCATCACTGTGGAACTACCCGCGCCATCCCCGTACGCCGACAGGTGAAGAATCGGGGAATCGACGCGCGGCCGGCACAGTAGATCTACGACCATCTCCGGCGCCGTCGCGACGAACGCGGAGAACTCCTGCTTGCCCACCCGCGCCTTGATCGCCTCCGCCGTCCCCTCCGGAAGCGAAAGGCTCACCCGCGTCGCCGGGCCCTCGCCGATGTTGTACGTCGTCCCGGGCATACCCCCGGTTTGAGAAACGAGTAGGAAAGCTGGAAGTCCGAAGCTGTCACCGCCCCTCGACGCCTCCGACCAGCCATGAAACCCAGGGAAACGCCAGGAGAGCGGGGAGCTCCGCAAACGCCGGAGAAATTGGCCCTCCTGGGGTCCCCGTCAGCACCACCGTGCTGACATGTCAGCACACAAAAAGCCCCTCCGAACTGCGTTTCCGCAGGCCAGAGGGGCTATATGAGTGGAGCCTAGGGGAGTCGAACCCCTGACATCTGCCATGCAAAGACAGCGCTCTACCAACTGAGCTAAGGCCCCGGAAGTGGAACGTCCGGCCGAAAGAACCTCTTCCGACTGGCGCCGGAGACCAGAGTACCGGGTCACCCCCGGGATCTCGCAAAAAGATTGGGGGTCCCCGTGGACAACCACTCTCCGTAAGATGCTCGGCGTGGTTCGCTACAGCGAACCACGGTTTTTGGGGAAGCGATGGGGAGACGCAAATGGACGCCGCACAGCAGGAAGCAACCGCGAGAGCCCGGGAGCTGCAGCGGAACTGGTACGGGGAGCCGTTGGGGGAGCTCTTCCGTAGGCTCATAGACGATCTGGGGCTCAACCAAGCGCGTCTTGCCGGGGTGTTGGGCCTGTCCGCGCCCATGTTGTCGCAGCTGATGAGCGGTCAGCGCGCCAAGATCGGCAATCCGGCGGTGGTGCAGCGTGTGCAGCTGTTGCAGGACCTGGCGGGGCAGGTCGTGGACGGCAGCGTCAGCGCCGCTGAGGCAACTGAGCGTATGGACGAGATCAAGAAGTCACAGGGGGGCTCGGTGCTCAGCAACACCACACAATCTACGAGCAGTTCAGGGGCGCCCACGGTGAAGCGGGTGGTCCGGGAGATCCAGTCCCTGCTCCGCTCGGTGGCAGCTGCGGGGGACATCATCGACGCGGCGGACGCTCTCGCCCCGACCCACCCGGAACTGGCAGAGTTCCTTCGGGTGTACGGCGCCGGCCGCACCTCTGACGCGGTCGCTCACTACCAGTCGCACCAGAGCTGAGCAAAGCCCGGCCGCCGCACGCCGGGCGCCGGGCGCCTGGGGGGCTTGCGGTGTTTCCGGACGCCGCATGTCAGGCAACCGAGCGCCTCATCGGGGTTCGCGCGGCCGGGCGCCTCTGTGAAGTACCGGACGGCCGGGATTTCACAGAGGTCCAGACGTCCGTGCACGTCGGAAGAGGTCATCGGACCGACCGCCGCAGGGGGGCGACGCACGACCATGGGTGAGGTTTTCGCCGGCCGGTACGAACTGGTCGACCCGATCGGGCGTGGGGGAGTCGGTGCCGTCTGGCGCGCCTGGGATCACCGGCGGCACCGGTATGTGGCGGCCAAGGTGTTGCAGCAGAGCGACGCGCATGCCCTGCTCCGCTTCGTCCGCGAGCAGGCGATGCGCATCGATCATCCGCATGTCCTCGCTCCCGCCAGCTGGGCCGCCGACGACGACAAGGTCCTGTTCACGATGGACCTGGTCGCCGGGGGCTCGCTGGTCCACCTGGTCGCGGACTATGGTCCCTTGCCGCCACTGTTCGTCTGCACCCTGCTCGACCAGCTTCTGTCCGGGCTTACCGCCGTGCACGCCGAGGGGGTCGTGCACCGGGACATCAAGCCTGCCAACGTGCTGCTGGAGGCGACCGGCAGGGCTCGGCCACGGCTTCGTCTGTCCGACTTCGGCATCGCGATGCGGCTGGGCGAGCCACGGCTGACGGAGCCCAACTACGTGGTGGGGACGCCCGGTTACTTCGCTCCCGAGCAGATGCTGGGCGCCGAGCCGGACTTTCCCGCCGATCTGTTCGCGGTGGGTCTGGTCGCCCTGTATCTGCTGGAGGGTGCCAGGCCGGATGCCAAGGCGCTGATCGAGTACTTCGCGGAGAACGGCACGCCGTCGGCTCCGCGTGGCATCCCCGAACCGCTGTGGCAAGTCGTGGCCACCTTGGTGCAGCCCGATCCGCAGGCGCGGTTCCGCACCGCCACGGGGGCGCGCAAGGCGCTCGCCTCCGCCGCCGAGCTGCTGCCGGAGCCTGGCCCCGACGACGAGTTGATCGACGTATTCGACCAACTCGGGCCGCTCCCTGAGGGGTTCGGCCCAGAGGGTCCGCTCGGGGCCACACCGGGCGTGCGCGCCGGTGACGTATCGCTCCGGCCGGGCTCGACCGCCGTAGCGGCACCACTCGCTCTGGGTGAGGTGCCGTTGGGGGCAGAGCCTGTGTCTGGTCTTGCCCCTGGCTCGGCACATGGCGCTGGGCGTGGAGCCGGCCCTGACGCTGGCCGTGGAGGTGGAGCTCGTACCGGGGTCGGCACTGGCTCTCACCATCGGTCCGAGGCTGGCACTGGGGCTTCTGAGGCTGGCGTGGGGGCTTCTGAAGCTGACACTTGGGCTGAGGCGAAGGCAGGCACCGGGGCCGAGGCGGAGGCAGGGACTGGGCTCGACCCGGTTCCTGGCTCTGACGGCGACTCCCAGCCCTGGCAGCCGGGCTCGGGCCACGGCCAAGGTGAGGACTCTGGGTCCAGGTCGGGGCCCGGCTCTAGGTCGGGGCCCAGCTCCGGCTCTGGGTCGGGTTCCAGCTCCGGCTCCGGGTCGGGTTCCGGGTCGGGTGCCGGCACCGGCACCGGCACCGGGCCATGGCATCACGGCTCGGGTTCCCTGTCCCAGAGGCCCGTCTCCGGTGCGACATGGCCGAGGTCCACCTCCGATGGCATACGCCCCGAGTTCACTGACGATGGTGCACAGCCGGGGTCTGTCCCCAGCACCGTACGACCGAATCCCCCCGCCAGTGATGGTGCCGCACCCCCGCACCCCGCGTCCGCCCCCGTACCTCCACGGCCCTCCTCGATGTCGGACACCGGAAGCTTCCACCTGCCCCCACCCCAGGCGGCCACCCCCCACACCCAGCCCCAGCCCCAGCCCCAGCAAGAGCCGCACCAGCCCCACCAGGCGTGGCACGAGACGCAGCAATACCCCGCCCCCCACCAACCACCGCACCAGCCGCCACACCCGCCCGAGCAGCCGCCCACTCCCCCCACCGCGGTCGCGCTCCCGGCTCCAACTCCCCCCTACGCTCAGCCTTTCGAACCCACGCCCACGCCTACACAAGTGCCCTCCCCCCATCGGCCCGTCTCCCTGTCCGCCGCGATGCCGCAGCACGTTTACGCCTCTACTGGTTCATACACCGCTCGGTCCCCGCAGGTTCCACCTCGGGCGGGGGCATTTTCGGAGCATGGCGTCGGCTGGGCGCGACGGCGTCCAGGACCTCCCGCGAAGGTGGCCGTCCCGGTGCTGCTTCTCGCGCTGGTCTGCTTCGCGGTGGGTTTCTGGGCGTTGACCCAGATCTGAATGGAGCCCGTCCGGAGCAGCGACTCGCGGCACGGCCGGTCCGTGGGTCCTACCGGTGGCGCGGCGCGCGACGGTCTCTCGGAGTCGACGTCTGCGGACTCGCACCCGCACCCGCACTCGCACACGGTCCCGGAACCGTGTCCGTGTCCGCATCCTCCGGCACCCGCCCCGCCCGGCGCGCGACCACCGTCCACATGCCGAGCCCCAGCACCAGGAAACTCCCCACGCCGATCCCACCCGCGGCCACCAGCTTCATCGTGCCGCTGCCGCTACCGCTGCTGCGTCCGCTACTGCCACGTTCACCGTCGTCGCCCGCCGCGCCCTCAAGAGCCCCTGCCGGAACATCGAACGCGTCCCGCGGCTGCGCCCGCCCCGCGTACGCCGGCCCCGCCTGCGCGGTGCCGTCCACCCGCACACGAAGGCTCAGCCCGAACGGCCCGTCGCCGAACTTGTCGGCGACCTGCTCGGCGAGGTGGACCACGAGGTAGTACGAACCGGCGAACCGCATCCCGCTCACGCGATTGTTGGGGGCGTAGCGGTTTTCATAGGCGACGGGAGGCAGCGGATCCAGCGTGGCCGAACGCTGGCTGCCGTCGTATCCGGAACCCTCGTCGTCGACGAGGCCACGTACGGGGTTGTACAGGGACATCGCCAGGGCCGTGCCCAGATAGCCGTCGCCGCCGCTGTTCGAGCTGCCCAGTTCGGCAGTGGTGTAGAGCTGTTGTCCCCAGTCGACGGGCACCTTGTAGAAGAGCGTCTGTCCAGGACTGATCGTGTCCTGCCAGACTCCCTGTTCAAGGCTGGTCGCCCGAGTGAAGCCCGCACCACCTCCGCGGGACTCCGGGTCACCCGTGAGGGCGTCCGGCGAGGCGGAGTTCCACGTCTCGGGCGCGCTCGTCGAACCGGCCTTCTTCAGGCTGGGCTCCGACACATAGGTGAGCTCCAGGTCCCAGTCGCCGGAGGAGGAGCCCGTCGTACCACTGCGCTCGACGACGACGTAGTACGTCCCCGCTGTCTGGCAGGCGTACTGCTCGCTGTCGCTCTCCCGCGACGCCCAGGCGGCAATGGGGTGGGAGCTCTGGGTGGCGCCGAAGCGGGTGGTCCCGGAGAAGGAGCAGTTGCGGCTGTTGCCGTCCTGCACGGACACCCTGATGCCATCCCCGTAGGTGACCGCTTCGCCCGCCCTGGGAATGGCGGTGGCGGAGACGTACGCGTTGGATGTGGCATCGAGTTCGAGACGGTAGTAGAGCTTGCCGTCCCTTCCTACGGAGCTCTTGTATGCCTTTCCTGGCTCCAGACGTACGGAGTGGGTGGTGTCCGCGGTGCCTTCGACCGGGGTGGCGTCCTCGGCGAAGGCGTACGGCTTCGGCGTACCGGAGGCTTCCAACTGCTTACCGGAAGCTCCCACTTGCTTTCCGGCGGCTCCCACCTGCGTACCGGCTGCGGCTGCCTGCCCCGGCAGTGCGACCGCCGCGCACAGGGCCGTTGCCACGACCGTCATCGCCGTGGTGGCCGCGAGCGCCCGGCCGTGCCACGACATCGCGCGCCACCGTGCCCTGCGCCGCCCCATCGCGCGCCACCCCTCGTTGCAGGCCTACCCGTTGGCCTATCCGTCGGCATGCCCTCTCGCATGCCCGTCAGCTTGTCGGTCGGCATGTTCGTACATGGTCGTACGCGTATAGGCAGCCGTACGGCACCGCCGTGGCCGCCCTGGATCGTGGCCCATCCTGCCCCGACCGCGACCTCGCTATCCGCGCTATCCGGACGAGCGGCCGAAAGACCCCTCTACGTAGTGCTCGAGTTCCTCATCGCAATTCAATCGTTTGCTCTCGCGAATCAAAGGCCCCCGGGCAACACAAAACCCCGACCGCGAGGCGGCCGGGGTCTGCTCTGAGACTGTCGTCTCGACTGTTGTCGATACTCACGAACCCGTGGGCACGGAGTCAGTCGCCTCCGTCCACAGATCCTGCTCGGCGCGATCCGCCTGGATCTGGCGGTACACGAGGAGCCCGCCGATGGCGGCCAGTGCGACCAGGAGGAGCTTCTTCACCGCGCGACCTCGTCTTTCCTTGACGTAGGGGACTTCTGGCGCCCGACTATACACACCGACCGATATCGATCGGTGACCTGCGTCGACGACCAACTCACCACCGAGGCAGCGCATTAGAGGCCAGGGAAACCGCTCCGATCAAAGGGTGATCACCCCCCTTCGGAAGGTGACTGCCTCCGTCCTGGCTCTCTCTTCTCCGGCTCTTCTGCGGATTACGGGCCTCATGCGCCCGTCCGAGTGACAGTTCATCGGAAGATCGACACGCCACGAGCGTCGGTCCACCACTTCACGACCCCCATACACATCATGAGGAAAGTACGCAAATCACCCAACCCGAAAGTGAGGGATCATGGCCAGGAACCAGGCAATGAAGCTGTGGACCGCCATCGTGACGCTCCTCCTCTCCGTGTGCACGGCGGCCGGATTCATCACGACGACCGCAGCCGCGGCCGTACCTCAGTCAGCGCCCGTCCGCAACGCCGGGGCCCCGGCCGTGACGGTTCAGGCGGCGCCCCTCGGGTCCGGGGCCCACGATCGGGGCCTGCCTCCGACGATGAAGCAGCGCATCCGGGCGGAGGCCCACGGTTCGTCCCCCTCCTGCCGTCATCGCCCGCCTCTGGACGCAACCGCGCCCGAGGTGACCGACTCCTCCGCCACAACAGGCACGACGACGGAAACCGGATCCACCAGCACGGTCGACTGCCTCACCGGCGCTCGATGACCGACAGGTGCCGCCCCGTACGTCAGAGGGTGCCAGCAGATCTACCCGAGCCGTGTAACGCGAGTTCGCCAGGCAGTTCGACGCGCGTGCCGCAGAAGCAGAACGGTGTCGCCTCGGCGGTGGCCGGCGCGTCCAGGTCGGTCGCGGGGATCTCCTGCAGTTCCAGAGAGAGTGGACACAATCCACCCAAGTCGCAGCGGTGCCAGTGACCTTCAGAGGACGCGGCTGAGCTGGAGCATCGCCTCGGCGTTCTTGACCAGGTCACGCTGCCTGGACTCGGGCAGCTGCCGGTAGAGCCGCAGCAACTGCGCTTCTCGTTCGTCGCAACTGGGGCCGGGTACCGACCGTCCGACGGAGGCGAAGAACTCCCGCGGTGTGGTCTTCACACCCCAGCGACGGAACACCTCCACCATCGCCTGCAGTTTCTCCCGGTCGATGCGGGACGTGCCACGGGTCCGGTTCACCCACGCGTTGAGCGTGGGGTACGAGATGCCTGCCTGCTCGGCCAGATCCTTCTGTGTCCGGCCCGGCGCGTGGGCAAGAAGGCGTTCCAACAGGGCAGCCAGGTCTTCACCCCCGTGGACGAAGTCCGCGCTGGAGCTGAGTTCGCCGGATGAATGAGGGCGTTTGGTCACGTTTGCGAGCATCGACCAACACCATCCGCTTGCGCAAGTAGGTCGCCGCTCGACGTCCGGCATTCCGGGAACGGGAGACATTCCTTGCTGCCCGCGGGCTACGGCGTACCCCTCAGGGCTCTCGCTCCACACGGGTTCTTGTCTTCAACCGCTATCTACATCTACGCGAAGATTGAATATAGACAGCACGGCCTCGCCCCCGAACCGGCTGACCGGCTGACCGGCTGACCGGCTGACCGGCTGACCGGCTGACGGGCTGACGGGCTGACGGGCTGACGGGCTGACGGGCCACGATCAGGCCCGCGCCACCACAGGGCCGTCGGCCGTATCCAGGGCCTCCTCGACGCCGCTTCCGGCGCCGTTCGACACGAGAGCCGACGGCCCCGTGCATCGTCCGGCGCCGCCCGCAGTCGTCGCCGGACGTGGGTGCCAACAAGGTCCGGACGCGGCAAGGGTCCGGACGTAACAAAGACCCCCAACCACGATTGATTGGGGGCCTTCATGATGTGGGGCTAACAGGATTTGAACCTGTGGCCTCATCCTTATCAGGGATGCGCTCTAACCAACTGAGCTATAGCCCCGCCGCGCTTTGCGGTGTACGTCCCGCGCGCTGACCTCTGAAGATTAGCGCACGACGCGGCCAGTCCCAAAATCGATAGTCGGCGGACGTTTGAGAGGCCGCCGACTCATGCCTACTCGTCCTCGGCCAGGGTCAGCTCGATGCCACCGACGAAGCCGGCGGAGAGGTTGTAGATGAACGCGCCGAGCGTGCCGAGCGCGGTGGCGAGGACGACGTCGATGACCGCGATGACCGACGTGAACATCAGGACGTGCGGCAGGGAGAGGTACGACTGCAGGTCGAAGCCGTTCGACTCGTTCGAGCCCGTTGCCTCGGAGATGGTGCCGCCGACCGTCGAGAAGACGCCCATCGCGTCCATGACCATCCACAGCACCGCGGCCGCGACGATCGTGCAGATGCCGAGGGCGATGGAGAGCAGGAAACTGACCTTCATCACCGACCACGGGTCGGCCTTGGCGACCCGCAGCCGTGCCTTGCGCGTCCGCGGCACCGTGCGTGCGCCGGTGCGCGGTCGGCGGACCGCGCCCGAAGGCGCCTGAGCCGGGTACGCCTGCGGCGGGTGGTACGGCTGAGCGGGCTGCGACGAGTGCCGCTCCCCCGGCAGCGGCGAACCGGGCAATGGTGAACCCGGCAGGGGCGCGCCCGGCAGGGACGAACCCTGCTGCGGCGGCCCCGCCACCGGCGAACCATGTGCCGGCGGCGCTCCTGCCGGGGCCTCCCCGCCCATGTAACTCTGGGCCTGCGGGCCTCGGGTGTCCGTCACAGTTCCCCCCTGGGATCCATGAGAATCATGGGAGTCAGTCGCATCCATGGCGGGGCCACGGCCGCCGTCCGTTTCCGTACCGGTCGATCCGGCGCCCGTGGCTCCGCTCACGATGACTCACTCCTCGCGCTACTCGGCCGAGGACGGCTCGCCCTCTTCCGTACCGACTGCCTCGACGCCTTCGGCGGACTCGTCCACGGCGTCCTCGCCGTCGACTTCCTCCGCCTCGCGACCGGCCTCGGCGTTACGAGCGATACCGACGACGGCATCGCGCTTGCCCAGATTGATCAGTTGAACGCCCATGGTGTCACGGCCCGTCTCCCTGACCTCGTTGACTCGCGTACGAATCACACCACCGGACAGCGTGATGGCGAGAATCTCATCGGTCTCCTCGACCACCAACGCGCCCACGAGAGACCCACGGTCCTCAACGATCTTGGCGGCCTTGATGCCCAGGCCACCGCGACCTTGGACGCGGTACTCGGCGACGTTGGTCCGCTTCGCGTACCCACCGTCTGTGGCAGTGAACACGAACGTACCGGGTCGAACAACATTCATCGAGAGCAGCTGGTCTCCCTCGCGGAAGCTCATGCCCTTGACACCCGAGGTGGCGCGGCCCATCGGTCGCAGCGCGTCGTCCGTCGCCGTGAACCTGATCGATTGTGCCTTCTTGCTGATCAGAAGCAGATCATCCTCGGCCGAGACGAGTTCGGCTCCGATCAGTTCGTCGTCGGAACCGTCCTCCGTTTCACGGAGATTGATCGCGATGACGCCGCCCGAACGCGGGGAATCGTAATCCTTAAGAGGCGTCTTCTTCACCAGACCCCCCTTGGTGGCCAGGATCAGATAAGGCGCCGCTTCGTAGTCACGGATCGCGAGGATCTGCGCGATCTGCTCATCCGGCTGGAAGGCCAGCAGGTTGGCGACGTGCTGGCCACGCGCGTCGCGGCCCGCGTCCGGAAGCTCGTACGCCTTCGCGCGGTAGACGCGGCCCTTGTTCGTGAAGAACAGCAGCCAGTGGTGCGTCGTCGACACGAAGAAGTGGTCGACGATGTCGTCCTGCTTCAGCTTCGTGCCGCGTACGCCCTTGCCGCCGCGCTTCTGCGAGCGGTAGTCCTCGGTCTTGGTGCGCTTGATGTAGCCGCCGCGCGTGATGGTGACGACGATGTCCTCTTCGGCGATCAGGTCCTCCATGGACATGTCGCCGTCGAAGGGAATCAGCTTGGAGCGGCGGTCGTCGCCGAACTTGTCGACGATCGCGGCGAGTTCCTCGCTGATGATCTGCCGCTGACGCACCGGCGAAGCAAGGATCGCGTTGTACTCGGTGATCTTCGCCTGGAGTTCGTCGTGCTCCTGGATGATCTTCTGGCGCTCCAGGGCGGCCAGTCGGCGCAGCTGCATCTCGAGGATGGCGTTGGCCTGGATCTCGTCGATCTCCAGGAGGCCCATCAGGCCCACGCGCGCGATCTCGACGGTGTCACTGCGCCGGATCAGCGCGATGACGTCGTCGATGGCGTCCAGGGCCTTCAGGAGGCCACGCAGGATGTGCGCGCGCTCCTCGGCCTTGCGCAGCCGGAACTTCGTACGGCGGACGATGACCTCGATCTGGTGCGTCACCCAGTGGCGGATGAACGCGTCGAGCGACAGGGTGCGCGGGACGCCGTCGACCAGCGCCAGCATGTTGGCGCTGAAGTTCGACTGCAGATCGGTGTGCTTGTAGAGGTTGTTCAGTACGACCTTGGCGACCGCGTCCCGCTTCAGGACGATGACCAGGCGCTGGCCCGTGCGCGAGGACGTCTCGTCACGGACGTCGGCGATGCCGCCGACCTTGCCGTCCTTGACGAGGTCGGCGATCTTCTGCGCGAGGTTGTCCGGGTTGACCTGGTAGGGGAGTTCGGTGACCACCAGACACTGGCGGTTCTGGATCTCCTCGACCTCGATGACCGCGCGCATCGTGATGGAGCCACGACCCGTGCGGTAGGCCTCCTCGATGCCTTTTCGGCCCACTACTAGGGCACCACTCGGGAAATCGGGCCCCTTGATGCGCTCGATCAGGGCGTCCAGGAGCTCCTCGTGTGAGGCCTCGGGGTTCTCCAGGTACCACTGGGCGCCGGCCGCGACCTCGCGGAGGTTGTGCGGCGGGATATTGGTCGCCATGCCGACCGCGATGCCCGCCGAGCCGTTGATCAGCAGGTTCGGGAAGCGGGCCGGCAGGACGGTCGGCTCCTGGGAGCGGCCGTCGTAGTTGTCCGTGAAGTCGACGGTCTCCTCGTCGATGTCACGGACCATCTCCATGGACAGCGTCATCAGCTTGCACTCGGTGTACCGCATGGCGGCGGCCGGGTCGTTGCCCGGGGAACCGAAGTTGCCGTTGGAGTCCACGAGCGGCATCCGCATCGACCACGGCTGCGCGAGGCGGACCAGCGCGTCGTAGATCGAGGAGTCACCGTGCGGGTGGTAGTTGCCCATGACGTCGCCGACGACGCGGGCGCACTTGTAGAAGCCCTTCTCGGGCCGGTAGCCGCCGTCGTACATGGCGTACAGGACGCGGCGGTGGACGGGCTTGAGACCGTCCCGTACGTCGGGCAGCGCGCGCGACACGATGACGGACATCGCGTAGTCGAGGTAGGAGCGCTGCATCTCGGTCTCGAGCCCGACGGGCTCGACGCGCTGGGCGATGGCGCCCTCTTCAGGCGTGCTGGGAGTGTTCTCGTCGGCCATTGCTGGTGAAGATCCTTCCTGGTGCGGTCAGCTGAGACCGACTCAGATGTCGAGGAAGCGGACGTCCTTGGCGTTGCGCTGGATGAACGCGCGGCGCGCCTCGACGTCCTCGCCCATGAGGACCGAGAACAGGTCGTCGGCCTGGGCGGCGTCGTCGAGGGTGACCTGGCCCAGGACGCGGTGTTCCTGGTCCATGGTCGTGATGCGCAGCTCCTCGGCGTTCATCTCGCCGAGACCCTTGAAGCGCTGGACCGAGTCCTCGCGGATGCGCTTGCCGGCCTGCTTGCCCAGCTCGATCAGCGCGTCACGCTCCCGGTCCGAGTAGGCGTACTCGAAGTCCTCGCGGCCCCACTTGATCTTGTAGAGCGGCGGACGCGAGAGGAACACGTGCCCGGCCTCGACCAGCGGCCGCATGAAGCGGAACAGGAACGTCAGCAGCAGGGTGTTGATGTGCTGGCCGTCGACGTCGGCGTCCGCCATCAGGATGATCTTGTGATAGCGGAGCTTCGCGATGTCGAAGTCCTCGTGGACCCCGGTACCGAAGGCCGAGATCAGCGCCTGGATCTCCTGGTTCTGCAGGATCTTGTCGATCCGCGACTTCTCGACGTTGAGGATCTTGCCTCGGATCGGAAGGATCGCCTGGTACTGCGGGTTGCGGCCCGACTTGGCCGAGCCTCCGGCGGAGTCACCCTCGACGATGAAGATCTCGCACTTGGTGGGGTCGTTCGACTGGCAGTCGGAGAGCTTGCCGGGCAGGGACGCCGACTCCAGCAGGCCCTTGCGGCGGGTGAGGTCACGCGCCTTGCGGGCCGCCACGCGCGCGGTGGCCGCCTGGATGGACTTGCGGATGATGTCCGAAGCCTCGTTCGGATTGCGGTCCAGCCAGTCCGTCAGACGCTCGTGCACGACCTTCTGTACGAAGGTCTTCGCCTCGGTGTTGCCCAGCTTGGTCTTGGTCTGGCCCTCGAACTGCGGCTCGCCGAGCTTGACCGAGATGATCGCGGTCAGACCCTCGCGGATGTCGTCACCCGTGAGGTTGTCGTCCTTCTCGCGCAGCAGCTTCTTGTCGCGCGCGTACCGGTTGATCAGACCGGTCAGAGCGGCCCGGAAGCCCTCTTCGTGCGTGCCGCCCTCGTGCGTGTGGATGGTGTTGGCGAAGGAGTACACACCCTCGCTGTAGCCGCTGTTCCACTGCATCGCGACCTCGAGGGAGAGCAGGCGCTCCTTGTCCTCGGCCTCGATGTCGATCACGGTGTCGTGGACGACCTCTCCCTTGCGGGAGTTCAGGTACTTCACGAAGTCGACGATGCCGCCCGCGTAGTGGTACGTGACGGACTTGACCTCGGCGATCTCGTCCGCCCCCGCCTCGTCCGCACCGGCCGTGGCCTTCGCCGACTCGCGCTCGTCAGTGAGTTTGATGGTCAAACCCTTGTTGAGGAACGCCATCTCCTGGAGGCGCCGCGACAGCGTCTCGAAGGAGTAGTCGGTGGTCTCGAAGATGTCCGGGTCGGCCCAGAACGTGACCGTCGTACCGGTCTTGTCCGTCTCTTCGTTACGCGCCAGCGGTGCGGTGGGGACGCCCAGCTTGTAGTCCTGCGTCCAGCGGTAGCCGTCGGTCTTGACCTCGACGGCGACCTTCGTGGACAGCGCGTTGACGACGGAGACGCCCACGCCGTGCAGACCGCCGGAGACCGCGTAGCCGCCGCCGCCGAACTTGCCGCCCGCGTGCAGCACGGTCAGCACGACCTCGACGGCGGGCTTGCCCTCGGACGGGACGATGCCCACCGGGATGCCGCGGCCGTTGTCGATGACTCGCACGCCGCCATCGGCCAGGATCGTCACGTCGATGGTGTCCGCGTGACCGGCCAGCGCCTCGTCGACGGAGTTGTCCACGACCTCCTGCACCAGGTGGTGCAGGCCGCGCTCACCGGTCGAGCCGATGTACATACCGGGTCGCTTGCGGACCGCGTCCAGACCCTCGAGGACGGTGATGGCGTTGGCGTCGTACGAGGCGGAGACCTCGCCGTTCGAGGAGATTGCCTCGCCGTTCGCGCCTGCGTCGGTGGACGGGATGTTCTCGTTGGGGTTGCCGGAATCGGCCACGAAGCGCCCTTTCTGGCACAGCACAAGCCAAACTCCTGGCGGGTGGCCGGAGAGGCTGCGGCGTGTTGCGTTGGTAAGCCCTAGTCAGCGTTGCTCGGTGTGTCCCACGGGTGGGGCGGGATTAGCTTCCAGTCTACCGGTAGCGCCGACAGTGATGGGGGTTTGCCGGTACCTGAGTCCGCATGTGCCGCCCTGAACCGGTCTCTGCCGACTCCCCATATGCGGACCCGGGCTCAAAGAGGCTTACAGCGGCACTCAGCGCTTCCGGGTGTCAACCCTTGGCTACTGCCGAGTCAGGTCGGTGTTCGCAACCGCATCCGGTCAACCACGGCCGACGGTTCCAGCCTGTGCCGATCACCCGTAGGTGTCGCCGGGGCCCTTGCTTCCGGGGGCGCGCAGAGGACCGAAGCGGCGGGGGGGACCCCCGGGGCCCTGCACCTTGATCAGCCGCACCGTGCCGTGCCCGAGGTCCTGATTCAGCCGTTTCACCAACTCCGGGGCGAGCAGCCGCAACTGCGTCGCCCAGGCGGTCGAGTCGCACTGCACGGTCAGCACCCGCTCGGCCGGGTCGTCGTCGTACCGCAGCGGAACACAGTGCTTTGCCAGGTCGTCGCCGACGATTTCCGGCCAGCGCCCCATCACACCGCCCACCGCGGCCGGGGTCTCCCAGCCGCGCTCGGTGAGCAGCCGGTTGATGGCGGCACCGAGCGCCATGGGGTCGCGCCCATCGGCGCGCGCGCCGGAGCGCAGTCCGCCACCGCGCCGCGCCTGCTTCTTCTGCTGAGCGGCGTCCCCACGCGCGCGTGCCTGTTCCTTGGCGGCACGCAGGGCCACCCGCGCGAGGTCGACGCCGGACGGCTCGGGCACCTTGGGTGCCGCTCCCGGGTCGGGTGTGTTCTCCGTCATACGCGCTCCACCCCGCCCTCGGACACGGAGTACCGCGTCCCCGCCAGTACGCCGGGTACGTCGTCGTCGACCGCGGCGGTCACCAGCACCTGCTCGCCCGGAGCGACGAGTTCCGCGAGCCGTTCCCTCCTGCGGGTGTCCAGCTCGGCGAACACGTCGTCCAGAACCAGCACCGGCTCGTTTCCCTCGGACCTGAGCAGGTCGTACGAGGCCAGGCGGAGCGCCAGCGCGTACGACCAGGACTCACCGTGTGACGCATATCCCTTCGCGGGCAGCTGGCCGAGCCTGAGCAGCAGTTCGTCCCGGTGAGGGCCCACCAGGGTGACACCCCGCTCGATCTCCTGCTTGCGGGACTCCAGGAGGGCGGCCATGAGCTGCTCGTACAGCTCCTCGCGCGCGTGGCCGACGATTTCGGGCGACGAGGGCTTGTACTCCAGCGCGATCGGGCCGCCGCCGGGCGCCAGCTGCTCGTACGCCTTGTCGGACAGCGGCTGGATCGCGGAGACCAGGTCGAGCCGCTGGGCGAGCAGCTCGGCGCCCACCCGCGCGAGGTGCTGGTCCCAGACGTCGAGGGTGGACAGGTCCATGGTGCGGCCGCCGTGCCGCCGGGCCAGTGCGGCCGACTTCAGGAGCGTGTTGCGCTGCCTGAGGACCCGGTCGTAGTCGGAGCGGACGCCCGCCATCCGCGGGGAGCGGGCGGTGATCAGCTCGTCGAGGAAGCGGCGCCGCTCGCCGGGGTCGCCCTTGACGAGGGCGAGATCCTCGGGAGCGAACAGCACCGTACGTACGATGCCCAGCACGTCACGGGGTCTGACCTGCGAGGACCTGTTGATGCGGGCACGATTCGCCTTGCCGGGGTTCAGCTCCAGCTCGATGAGCTGCTGGCGCTCGCCCTGACGGACATTGGCCCGGATGATCGCGCGGTCGGCGCCCATGCGCACCAGCGGGGCGTCGGAGGAGACGCGATGACTGCCGAGGGTCGCGAGGTAGCCGACCGCCTCGACCAGGTTCGTCTTGCCCTGTCCGTTGGGGCCCACGAACGCGGTGACGCCCGGGTCGAGCGGGACCTCGACCCGGGCGTAGGAACGGAAGTCGGCCAGCGACAGATGCGTGACGTGCATGGTCGTTCGCCGACCTCCCCCAGGTTGTGGATCTGTGGATTACTTCTTCTCGACCGCGTGGCCGCCGAACTGGTTGCGCAGTGCCGCGACCATCTTCATCTGCGGCGAGTCGTCCTGGCGGGACGCGAAGCGGGCGAAGAGCGAGGCGGTGATCGCGGGCAGCGGGACGGCGTGGTCGATGGCCGCCTCGACGGTCCAGCGGCCCTCGCCGGAGTCCTCGGCGAAGCCGCGGAGCTTGTCGAGGTGTTCGTCGCTGTCGAGGGCGTTGACGGCGAGGTCGAGCAGCCAGGAGCGGATGACGGTGCCTTCCTGCCAGGAGCGGAAGACCTCGCGTACGTCGGTGACGGAGTCGACCTTCTCCAGGAGTTCCCAGCCCTCGGCGTAGGCCTGCATCATGGCGTACTCGATGCCGTTGTGGACCATCTTGGAGAAGTGACCGGCGCCGACCTTGCCGGCGTGGACGAAGCCGAAGTCGCCCTCGGGCTTGAGGGCGTCGAAGACCGGCTGGACCTTGGCGATGTTCTCGGCGTCGCCGCCGACCATCAGTGCGTAGCCGTTCTCCAGGCCCCACACGCCGCCGGAGACGCCCGCGTCGACGAAGCCAATGCCCTTGATGCCGAGTTCGACGGCGTGCTTCTCGTCGTCCGTCCAGCGGGAGTTGCCGCCGTCCACGACGACGTCACCGGGCTTCAGGAGGGCGGCCAGCTCGTCGATGGTGGACTGGGTCGCGGCACCCGCCGGGACCATCACCCACACCACCCGCGGGCCCTTGAGCTTGCCCACAAGCTCTTCCAGGCTGTGGACATCGGCGAGGTCCGGGTTGCGGTCGTATCCGAGGACGGTGTGGCCTGCGCGGCGGATCCGCTCGCGCATGTTGCCGCCCATCTTGCCGAGGCCGACGAGACCGAGCTCCATCAGTTGTTCCTTAGGTTTGCGACGTGGCGTGAAGGCACTCTCGTACCTACGTCCGAGCCTAAACCCGGACGCTCACGCACATCTGTGGGCATACGCGCTCAGACGTACGCCCCACCTGCGGCTTCGGCGGCCGGGTGGGCCGGCCGCCACGCGTCAGCCGCTGAGGCGCACCGGCATGATCAGGTACTTGTAGGCCTCGTCCGCCTCCGCGTCCAGGGCGGGCTTGCCGCTCAGCAGCGCGGGCTTCGTGGACGTCGTGAAGGAGAGCTGGGCGACCGGCGAGTCGATGGCGCTCAGGCCGTCGAGCAGGAACGTCGGGTTGAAGGCGATCGAGACGTCGTCCCCCTCCAACTGGGCGTCGACCCTCTCCACAGCCTGTGCGTCGTCACTGGAGCCCGCCTCCAGGATCAGCACGCCCTGCTCGAAGCTCAGCCGCACCGGGGTGTTCCGCTCGGCGACCAGGGCCACGCGCTTGACGGCCTCCACGAAGGGGGCGGTCTCGATGACGGCGATCGAGTTGAACTCCGTCGGGAACAGCGAGCGGTACTTCGGGAGGTCACCTTCGAGCAGCCGGGTGGTCGTACGCCGCCCCGCGCCCTCGAAACCGATCAGGCCCTCGCCGGCCCCGGAGCCGGACAGCGCCAGGATCACGCTGTCGCCGCTCGTAAGGGCCTTGGCGGTGTCCAGGAGCGTCTTGGCGGGCACCAGGGCCACCGCGGACGCCTCGGGGTCCTCCGGCTTCCACAGGAACTCACGGACCGCGAAGCGGTAGCGGTCGGTCGAGGCGAGGGTGACCGTGTCGCCCTCGATCTCGATGCGGACGCCGGTCAGGACGGGCAGCGTGTCGTCGCGCCCGGCCGCGATGGCCACCTGAGCGGCCGCCGAGGCGAAGACCTCGCCCGGGACGGTGCCGGTCGCGGACGGCATCTGCGGCAGCGCCGGGTACTCCTCCACAGGCAGGGTGTGGAGTGTGAACCGCGAGGAGCCGCAGACCACGCTCGCCCGTGCACCGTCTGTGGAAATCTCCACCGGCCGGTTGGGGAGGGCACGGCAGATGTCGGCGAGCAGGCGGCCGGAGACGAGCACCGTGCCTTCCTCGTCGATCTCGGCGTCCACCGAGACCCGTGCCGAGACCTCGTAGTCGAAGCTGGAGAGGCTCAGAGCGCCCTCCTCGGCCTTCAGGAGCAGGCCGGCGAGCACAGGAGCCGGCGGACGGGCCGGGAGGCTGCGTGCCGCCCAGGCCACTGCCTCCGCGAGTACGTCGCGTTCCACCCGGATCTTCACCGTTGCCGCCTCCGTCTGTTGCCGGCGCTCTCGCCCTGCTGGCCTTCGTCGTCTGACTCGGTGTCGTTCGGCCCAGGGATGGGCAGGACACCGGGGACCAGTCTGACGCACAGCACTGACAGTCGGTGCCCCTCAGGGTCAAGTCGTTCCGAGCGGCACCAGAGGCTCCGAGGGTGAGTTGTGCACAGCCCCCACTTCGAATCGACTCTCAAGCTCTCTCTAGTTGGTCTTAGTAGTAGGGCCTGTGGAAACCGTGGATAACCCCGTTTTCGCAGCTCAGAGGCGATTTTTTGTCCACCGACCCTGTGGGCGGGAGCGGTGGAAAACCACGCTCCTCTGTGGACGGCGAAAAGTTCTGCACACTCGATGCACAGGCAGAGGTCACTTCTCCCCAGCGCCGTCCCCAGATTTACCCACGTTCCCCACAGGCCAACCGGACACCTTGGTGTGACGCCTTTCACTCGACACGGTGAGAGGGCGCGTCGAGTTGCCGAACAGTGGACAGAGGTGTGGAGAAGTTGGTGATCGCTGGGGACAACCAGGCCCAGCCTGTGGGCCGACGGTGGACAACCTCGCGAACACCCTGTGGATCTTTTCTTCGTCCACAGCCTGTGGAGAGTCTTCGTCCACCAATCCACAAGCAGGTGACCTGGTCTGATCGTCTTCCACCAGTGCGGCCTGTGGACACGATCTGGACAACTTCCCAGTCCCCAGGGTGTGGACACCGGAAAGTCACCGAATCTGTGGAGGGTGGCCGTAACCCGGCTCGTAATCGAACACAGGATGACCGCCGGTCTACGAAGGGCGTCCTCCCTAGACGTACAAAAACGTCGCCGAGGCCCTCGGCGCGGGTACGAAAACGTCTCGGACCGGCCTCCGTGGGCGTACGACAACGTCTCTGGGCAGCCTCCGTAGACGTACGAGAACCTCGGCAGGCGCCGTCGGCACACGCACGAGAACGGCGAAAGGCGCCCTCGGGAAGGTGTCCCGGGGCGCCCTCAGCGACGTACGACGGTCTCTGTCGCCGTCTCTGTCAGCCGTTCTTGATGCGGTTCGTGAGCTCGGTGACCTGGTTGTAGATGGAGCGGCGCTCGGCCATCAGCGCGCGGATCTTGCGGTCGGCGTGCATCACGGTCGTGTGGTCGCGGCCGCCGAACTGCGCGCCGATCTTCGGCAGTGAGAGGTCGGTGAGCTCGCGGCAGAGGTACATGGCGATCTGGCGTGCCGTCACCAGGACGCGGCTGCGCGAAGAGCCGCACAGGTCGTCCACGGTGAGCCCGAAATAGTCGGCGGTGGCCGCCATGATGGCCGGCGCGGTGATCTCCGGGGACGAGTCCTCGCCGCCGGGGATCAGGTCCTTGAGGACGATCTCCGTCAGACCGAGGTCCACCGGCTGCCGGTTGAGCGACGCGAACGCCGTCACCCGGATCAGCGCGCCCTCCAGCTCGCGGATGTTCCGCGAGATGCGAGACGCGATGAACTCCAGCACCTCCGGCGGGGCGTTGAGCTGCTCCTGCACCGCCTTCTTACGAAGGATGGCGATTCGGGTCTCCAGCTCGGGCGGCTGGACGTCCGTGATCAGACCCCACTCGAAACGGTTCCGCAGCCGGTCCTCCAGAGTGACCAGCTGCTTGGGCGGCCGGTCACTGGAGAGCACGATCTGCTTGTTCGCGTTGTGGAGCGTGTTGAACGTGTGGAAGAACTCCTCCTGCGTCGACTCCTTGTCCGCCAGAAACTGGATGTCGTCGACGAGCAGGATGTCCATCTCGCGGTACCGCTTGCGGAAGCTGTCGCCCTTGCCGTCGCGGATGGAGTTGATGAACTCGTTGGTGAACTCCTCCGAGCTCACGTACCGCACCCGTGTGCCCGGGTACAGGCTGCGCGCGTAGTGCCCGATCGCGTGCAGCAGGTGCGTCTTGCCGAGGCCGGACTCCCCGTAGATGAAGAGCGGGTTGTATGCCTTCGCCGGTGCCTCGGCGACGGCGACCGCGGCGGCGTGCGCGAAGCGGTTCGAGGCGCCGATGACGAAGGTGTCGAAGAGGTACTTCGGGTTGAGGCGTGCGGTGGGCTCGCCCGGACCGCTCGCCGGTGCGGGCTGCGCGGCCAGTGGGCCCGGGGCGCCGCTGGAGGAGGGCAGCGAGGGGCCGCCGCGGTGCATGTGGCCGCTGCCGGAGGTCGGGTCCTGAAGATCGCGGCGGTCGGGACGCTGGTCGTAGTCGGAGCGCTGCTGGTCGTAGTCAGGGCGCTGCTGCTCGTAGGGCGGGCGGTCCATGGACTGCGGCCGGTAGTCCTGCGAGGGCGAGGCATAGGGGTCGCGCTCCGGGAAGCCGAGGCGCTGCTGCTGCCAGCCGTAGTCGTCCTGGTGCCGCGGCCAGCCGCCCGGCTCGGGCCGCTGGTAGTCGGGGTAGGCGGGGCGGGCGCTCGGGAGCTGGTCGCCGGGGGCCCCGGGGAGCTGGTCGGAGCGGCCGGACCTGTGGTCGTCGGCGCGGTGCCGGCCGTACCCCTCGTATCCGTCGCGGCGCTGTCCGTCGTACGGATTCCGGTCGTCGCGTGCCTGGGGGTCGTACGGGTTTCGCTCGCTGTCGTACGGGGGGCGCTCGTCGCGCTTCTGGTTGTCGTACGGGCTTCGGTCGTCGCGGGTCTGGTTGTCGTACGAGTCGCGGCCCTGGCCCTGGCCCGAGGGGGGCTCGGAGCCCTCGTACCGGGCGGGCGCAGGGGGTTCGCCGGCGGAGTCGTCGACGGTGATGGCGATGCGGATCGGGCGTCCGCACTCGCGGCTCAGGGTCTCGCTGACGATCGGCGCGAGACGGCCTTCGAGTACGCCCTTCGCGAACTCGTTCGGGACCGCGAGGAGTGCGGTGTCCGCGACCAGTGCCAAGGGCTGGCAGCGCTTGATCCAGTGCTCGTCCTTCGCCTCGACACCCTGACCGCGGCCCTCGCCGAGAAGTTGCTCCATTACTCGTGGCCACACTGCGGCAAGATCGGCAGGTACGTCAGCCACAGGGCACGCTCTCTCATGGGTCCCACGAACGTGTGGTTCTGGGAGCAGGTTGGGAAGATCACTCGGGTGGGGCGGCGGGAACAAAGCTGCTGGAGCGGTGGGGACAAAGCCGCTGGGGCGGTGAGAAGAGAACGAATCGGAGTTTGGCCACGGTAGTCAGGGCGACCGCTGCGGTTCAAGTTGTTGTCCCCAGCCTGTGGATAGTGTCTCCTGGCAGATGCTGGTTTGACCGGATGGCGTAGCCGCGCGTACCGTGACCAGGTCGAGTTGTCGATGGCTGCTGCCGCCTGCCTCCGATGGGCACAGGTCACTTCGAGTGATCGGGAAGCGGTGCACTCGGGCGTATACGAGCTACTCGTGGGCGCACGGTGACAGCCAGGACGGCATCCCGCCACCACCGATTATTTCTGGAGCCCCCGAGTGAGCAAGCGCACCTTCCAGCCGAACAACCGTCGTCGCGCCAAGACCCACGGCTTCCGCCTGCGGATGCGCACCCGTGCCGGCCGCGCGATTCTCGCGAACCGTCGTGGCAAGGGTCGATCCAGCCTGTCCGCCTGATCACTTACAGGTCATGACGTCGTGCTGCCTACCGAGCATCGGCTGAGGCGGCGCGAGGACTTCGCGACCGCGGTACGCCGAGGACGCCGGGCCGGACGCCCGCTCCTCGTCGTCCATCTACGTAGCGGTGCACCGGACCCGCACGCGCCTGGGGAGAGCGCTCCCTCGACGCGTGCGGGTTTCGTCGTGAGCAAAGCCGTGGGCGGGGCTGTCGTACGCAACAAGGTGAAGCGCCGACTTCGCCATCTGATGCGTGACCGGGTGGCCCTGCTGCCCACCGGTAGCCTGGTAGTCGTACGAGCGTTGCCCGGCGCGGGTGACGCCGACCATGAACAGCTGGCCCGAGACCTGGATGCCGCCCTTCAGCGGCTGCTGGGAGGGGGCGCTCGATGAAGTACCCGCTGCTGGCTCTCATCAAGCTGTACCAGTGGACGATCAGCCCGCTCCTGGGGCCGGTGTGCAAGTACTACCCGTCGTGTTCCCACTACGGCTACCAGGCCATCGACCGGCATGGTGCGATCAAGGGAACGGCACTCACCGCCTGGCGCATCCTCCGGTGCAATCCGTGGTCGCTGGGCGGTGTGGACCATGTTCCGCCGCGCAAGCGTCCGCGGTGGCACGAAATGCTGCGTAACGCCTGGCGTGCACGCAAGGGCGGGACCTCCGCCGCCGAACCGGCCATCGAGGGGCACGGTATGTCCGACCACCCCTCGAGCCCGGCCGCCGAGACCCCGTCCCATGCTCAAGGAGCCTGATTAGTGGACACGATTGCCAGTCTGTTCAGCTTCATCACGACACCCGTCTCCTGGGTCATCGTCCAGTTCCACTCCGTGTACGGGCTGATCTTCGGTCCCGATACGGGCTGGGCCTGGGGCTTGTCCATCGTGTCCCTGGTGATCCTGATCCGTATCTGCCTGATCCCGCTCTTCGTGAAGCAGATCAAGGCCACTCGGGCGATGCAGACGCTGCAGCCCGAGATGAAGAAGATCCAGGAGCGCTACAAGAACGACAAACAGCGTCAGTCCGAAGAGATGATGAAGCTGTACAAGGATTCGGGTACCAACCCGCTCTCCTCGTGCCTTCCCATCCTGGCGCAGTCGCCGTTCTTCTTCGCCCTGTACCACGTGCTCAACGGCATCGCGTCGAACAAGACCATCGGCGTGATCAACGACTCCCTCCTGGCCAGTGCTCAGAAGGCCCACATCTTCGGTGCCCCGCTCGCCGCGAAGTTTACGGACGGCTCATCGAAGGTGGAGGCGCTCGGCGCATCCCTCACCGATGTCCGTGTCATCACCGCGATCATGATCGTGCTGATGTCGGGGTCGCAGTTCTACACCCAGCGTCAGCTGATGACGAAGAACGTCGACATGTCCGTGAAGACGCCCTTCATGCAGCAGCAGAAGATGCTGATGTACGTCTTCCCGGTCATGTTCGCCATCTTCGGCATCAACTTCCCGGTCGGTGTCCTCGTCTACTGGCTGACCACCAACGTGTGGACCATGGGCCAGCAGATGTACGTCATCCGCAACAACCCGACCCCGGGCAGCAAGGCCCAGGCCGCTTACCTGGAGCGCCTGGAGAAGCACGTTGCGCAGCACGAGAAGACGCGCGGCCGTGGTCAGAAGGCCATCGTCAAGGCGATCGTCGCCAAGGGCCGCGACCGCAATGAGCACGAGCGCAAGTTCATCAACACTCTGACGAAGGCGGGCCTGGCGGCCCAGGCCGACGGCACCGTGGTGAAGGGCGTGAGTGACGCCGTCACCGAGGCCGAGGACGGCACCCCGACGATCGAGGGCGGCGCCCCCAAGCGCCAGCAGCCGAAGCGGCAGTCCAAGTCCCAGCGTCAGTCGGGTGCGGCCAAGGCGGACGGCGGGACCGAGCCGAAGACCTCGCTGAGCAAGTCCGACGAGCCGCAGGACGCCAAGCCCAACGCCGCCAAGCCGGCCGCGGGCGGCACCAAGCCCGGCTCCGGTACCCGCAGCAAAGCCCAGTCCGGACAGCGCAAGGGTCCTCAGCGGCCCAAGTCGCCGTCCAAGAAGTAAGAAGGAGTCCATCCCGTGACGGAAGGCACCACCTCCGCTGCCGCCGAGGGCGACACCCTGAGCCGCCTTGAGCAGGAGGGCGAGATCGCGGCGGACTACCTCGAGGGTCTGCTCGACATCGCCGATCTCGACGGCGACATCGACATGGACGTCGAGGCCGACCGCGCCGCTGTCTCGATCATCAGCGACTCCGGCGGTCGCGACCTGAACAAACTGGTCGGCCGGGACGGCGAGGTGCTGGAAGCCCTGCAGGAGCTCACGCGCCTGGCGGTACACCGGGAGACCGGCGACCGCAGCCGCCTCATGCTGGACATCGCTGGCTACCGTGCGAGGAAGCGCGAGGAGCTCTCCGAGCTCGGCGCCAAGGCCGCGGCCGAGGTCAAGAGCTCCGGCGAGCCCGTCAAGATGAACCCGATGACGCCCTTCGAGCGCAAGGTCGTGCACGACGCGGTCAAGGCCGCGGGTCTGCGTAGCGAGTCCGAGGGCGAGGAGCCCCAGCGCTTCGTCGTCGTGCTTCCTGCCTGATCGGTACGTACGTTCCATCGGCCCCGTCTGTTGCGCAGGCGGGGCCGAACCTTGTCAGCCTGGTAGTTCCCGGTGGTGCCTGTCAGTCCCTGGTGGTGCCGGGCAGTACCCGGTAGTCCTTGATGGTCCTGGTGATCAGCGCGCAATGCGCTTATGCGGTACGGAAGGACGGTCCCCGTGACGGAGGCAGCGGAGCTTCCTCCCGCGCCCGAGCAGGCGCGCGAGGTTTTCGGTAATCGCTTCGCGGACGCGGTCCGGTACGCGGAGCTCTTGGCCGAGGCGGGAGTACAGCGCGGTCTGATCGGCCCGCGCGAAGTCCCCCGTCTGTGGGAGCGGCACCTGTTGAACTGCGCGGTGCTCTCCGAGGTCGTACCCGAAGGGGTGACGGTGTGCGATGTCGGCTCGGGTGCCGGGCTGCCGGGCATTCCGTTGGCGCTTGTCCGTGAGGACCTCAAGATCACGTTGCTTGAGCCGTTGCTGCGCCGCACGACCTTCCTCACCGAGGTCGTGGAACTGCTGGGCCTCGACCATGTGACGGTCGTCCGTGGCCGCGCGGAGGAGGTCATGGGCAAGCTCCCGCCCGTTCACGTGGTGACCGCGCGCGCCGTGGCGCCCCTGGACCGCCTGGCGGCCTGGGGGATCCCGCTGCTGCGTCCTTACGGCGAGATGCTCGCCCTCAAGGGCGACACCGCCGAGGAGGAGCTGAAGAGCGCTGCAACGGCGCTGAGCAAGCTCGGTGCCGCCCGGACCTCCGTACTCCATGTCGGAGAGGGAGTGGTGGATCCGCTCTCCACCGTCGTACGGGTCGAGGTCGGCGAGAGCCCCGGCGGAGTGCGCTTCGCGGCCAAGCGAGCAAAAGCGGCCCGGATCGGGCGAACGCGTCGCCGACGCTGAGTCCGAGGGCTGAATCGACGTTGCACTCCCGGCTCCGCATGGCGGAACCGGGAGTTTTTTGTCACTGCCGCTGATCCGTCCTGACGACGAGCGGTACTCCACACAAGCTGCCAAACCTATACATCTCGGAGTGTCGCGCCGTGATGGCCGCGATCCCTATGCATCGTGTTTCACGTGAAACGTCGCTCACTGTTGCACGGCATCATCAGTCGCGGCCGGGCCGCGGCCGTATCCCGGGACCGGAAACCTCTCCGTTCACTCGGAGAGGGTGCGGAGTTGTCCACAGAGGTGGATTTCTCCACAGAAGAACGGGCCTCGCTGGTTCACGACCCCGAAGGCATGGGAGGCTCTGTTCATTGCGAGCCTGAAGTCGAGGAGAGTGAATCCTTGCGGTCCGACGCCAACATCGCGGGACCGATGACCGATCCGGTCCCCGGTCCCCGTACCGAGTCGATGGGGGAGGATGTTTCACGTGAAACACCGCCTCCAATGGACGACACTCCCATCGGTCGTGCTGCCCAACTGGCAGTGGAGGCGCTAGGTCGCGCCGGTGAGGGCCTGCCACGGCCCGAACAGACCCGGGTCATGGTCGTTGCCAACCAGAAGGGCGGGGTGGGTAAGACCACGACCACGGTCAACCTTGCTGCCTCACTCGCTCTGCATGGCGGCCGTGTCCTGGTGATCGACCTCGACCCTCAGGGCAATGCCTCCACCGCGCTGGGCATCGACCATCACGCCGAAGTTCCATCGATCTACGACGTGTTGATCGACAGCAAGCCGCTCTCCGAAGTCGTCCAGGCGGTCCCCGATGTCGAGGGTCTCTTCTGCGCGCCGGCCACCATCGATCTCGCCGGTGCGGAGATCGAGCTGGTGTCCCTGGTGGCGCGGGAGAGCCGACTGGAACGAGCGATCCAGGCATACGAGCAGCCGCTGGACTACATCCTCATCGACTGCCCGCCGTCGCTCGGCCTCCTGACGGTCAATGCGCTGGTGGCCGGCGCGGAGGTCCTCATCCCCATCCAGTGCGAGTACTACGCGCTGGAAGGCCTGGGGCAGCTCCTGCGCAATGTGGACCTGGTTCGGGGTCACCTCAACCCCGACCTCCATGTCTCGACGATCCTGCTCACCATGTACGACGGTCGGACGCGTCTGGCGTCGCAGGTCGCGGACGAGGTACGCAGTCACTTCGGCGAGGAGGTGCTGCGGACGAGCATTCCTCGCTCGGTCCGTATCTCCGAGGCGCCGAGCTATGGGCAGACGGTGCTGACCTATGATCCAGGGTCGAGCGGTGCTCTCTCGTATCTTGAGGCAGCAAGGGAAATCGCCCTCCGCGGAGTTGGTGTGGCGTACGACGCGGAACCTGCCCACGTGGGCGTACAGAACGGTCAGAACATGGTGGAGGGGATCCAGTGAGCGAGCGACGACGGGGACTGGGGCGTGGCCTCGGCGCGCTTATCCCTGCGGCACCGACAGGAGAGAAGGCGGCTTCCGCGGGTGGAGCGTCCACCTCGCCGACGGCTGTGCCCGTACTCACCGCCGAGCGCGGTGTGGCTGCGGCGAAGGTGGCCATGCTGCCGCCTGTTTCACATGAAACCGAGGAGCTGTCGGCGAACGGAGTTCTGGAGGAATACCCGTCACCTGTGGGTGCTCACTTCGCCGAACTACCCCTCGAGTTCATCGTCCCGAACCCGCGCCAGCCCCGCGAGGTGTTCGACGAGGACGCTCTCTTCGAGCTGGTCACCTCCATCAAGGAGGTCGGGCTTCTCCAGCCCGTCGTCGTACGTCAGGTCGGTCCGACGCGCTACGAGCTCATCATGGGCGAGCGGCGCTTCCGGGCATGCCGTGAGGCCGGGCTTGAGGCGATTCCGGCGATCGTGCGGGCCACGGAGGACGACAAGCTCCTCCTGGATGCTCTGCTGGAGAACCTGCACCGCGCGCAGCTGAACCCGCTGGAAGAGGCGGCGGCCTATGACCAGCTGCTCAAGGACTTCAACTGCACGCACGACCAGCTGGCGGACCGCATCGGCCGGTCGCGTCCGCAGGTCTCCAACACTCTGCGTCTGCTGAAGCTCTCTCCCGCGGTTCAGCGCCGTGTTGCCGCCGGAGTTCTCTCCGCCGGACATGCACGGGCTCTGCTCTCTGTGGACGACTCGGAGGAGCAGGACCGGCTGGCCCACCGGATCGTCGCCGAGGGGCTTTCGGTGCGGGCCGTCGAGGAGATCGTCACTCTCATGGGATCGCGGCCGCAGACCGCCCCGCGCTCCAAGGGGCCGCGGGCCGGCGCGCTGCTCTCCCCGGCGCTCAGCGATCTGGCATCGCGTCTCTCGGACCGCTTCGAGACGCGAGTAAAGGTCGACCTGGGACAGAAGAAGGGCAAGATCACCGTCGAGTTCGCCTCGATGGACGATCTTGAGCGGATCCTCGGCTCCCTCGCACCGGGCGAAGGACCGGTTCTTCAGAAGAGCCTCCTGGACGACGACTCGGAGGACACGGAGGCCTGAGCCGCCCGGTGGCGGGAGTGTCTGTGATCGTCAGAACCATCAGAGCGGGCCGTGTCCGGTGTGTACCGGACACGGCCCGCTCTTTTGCTTTCTGACGGTATCGATGGAATCGCATCGTCGATACGATGCGTTCGGGTATGGCGCATCCACCTGGCAGCACCTTCTTGGGGAGGCGGGGGCCGTGCAATCCATGACCCGTACCGGACTGTTGACCGCAGGACTGGGACTGGGAGCGGTCGGCGGATTCGTCGGCAGCCTGCTCAGGGAGCGGAGCGCTCTGACAGCCGCCCGCGACCTCGCGGGCGAAGGAAGCGAGGAACATCCTCCATGGGGCGTCGGCTCGTACCGCTCACGCTGGACAACCTTCAGGACCTTCCCGAGCGCTGTCGCTCGTGCGTCTTCTGGGAGCTGGACGCAGTCAGTGGGCAGGCCGCGGTAAAAGCAGGCACTCCTGAGCTCGAGAAGGAGGCCTGGATCTCCGCCGTCCTGCTGGAGTGGGGATCCTGCGGTCGTGTCGTCTACGTCGACGACGTACCGGTGGGGTTCGTGCTCTACGCGCCCCCGGCCTATGTCCCCCGCGCCACGGCGTTCCCCACGAGCCCGGTGTCACCGGATGCGGTTCAGCTGATGACCGCTTTCATCCTGCCGGGCTACCAGGGGCAGGGACTTGGCCGGGTGATGGTCCAGACAGTCGCCAAGGATCTGCTGCGACGGGGCTTCAAGGCGATCGAGGCTTTCGGCGACGCCCGATGGAAGGAACCGGCCTGCGTGCTGCCCGCCGACCATCTGCTGGCCGTCGGCTTCAAGACGGTGCGCCCGCACCCCACCCATCCGCGACTGAGGCTGGAACTACGGACGACGCTCTCGTGGAAGGAAGACGTGGAGCTGGCCCTGGACCGCCTTCTGGGAGCCGTACAGAAAGAACCAGCTCTCCGCCCCCTGTAGCCGGCGCGCATGCCCTGTAGGGCCAGCTCCGACCTTGTAAAGAAGAGTGGGCCAACCCAGGAGGGCTGGCCCATTCGTGTTTCACGTGAAACATGCGCCGCTCGTGTGCGGCTCACCGGCTATTCGGCGATGAAGTCTTCGAGGTCACGCACGATCGCAGCCTTCGGCTTCGCGCCGACGATGGTCTTGGCGACCTCGCCACCCTGGTAGACGTTCAGGGTCGGGATCGACATGACGCCGTACCTGGCGGCGATCCCCGGGTTCTCGTCGATGTTGAGCTTGACGACCTCGATCTTGTCCCCGTACTCGGCGGCGATGGCCTCGAGCGACGGCGCGATCTGGCGGCACGGACCACACCAGGCGGCCCAGAAGTCCACCAGGACGGGCTTGTCGCTCTTGAGGACGTCCTGCTCGAAGGAGTCTTCGGTCACGTTCTTGAGGGTGCCGGCCACGGCGGGCTCCTTAACTTGTTGGTGCGGTGGGGCGGACGGGGATCAGACAGTGGCAGCCGCGGTAGCGGCCTCGCTGTCCGCGAGGGCGGCGAGGTAGCGCTCGGCGTCGAGGGCGGCGGAGCAGCCGGTGCCGGCCGCCGTGATCGCCTGGCGGTACGTGTGGTCGACGACGTCACCGGCGCCGAAGACACCGGTCAGGTTCGTCCGGGTCGAGGGTGCCTCGACCTTCAGGTAGCCCTCCCCGTCGAGGTCGAGCTGGCCCTTGAAGAGCTCGGTGCGCGGGTCGTGGCCGATCGCGATGAACAGACCGGTCACCGGCAGGTCGGAGATCTCGCCCGTCTTGAGGTTGCGCAGCTTCAGACCGGAGAGCTTCGGGTCGCCCTCGATCGCAGCGATCTCGCTGTCCCAGACGAACTTGATCTTCGGGTCGGCGAAGGCCCGCTCCTGCATCGCCTTGGAGGCGCGGAGTGTGTCACGGCGGTGGACGATCGTCACGGACTTGGCGAAGCGGGAGAGGAAGGTCGCTTCTTCCATCGCGGTGTCGCCGCCACCGATCACGGCGATGTCGTGGTCCTTGAAGAAGAAGCCGTCACACGTGGCACACCACGAGACGCCGCGTCCGGAGAGCGCGTCCTCATTGGGCAGGCCGAGCTTGCGGTGCTGCGAGCCCGTCGTGATGATGACGGCCTTGGCACGGTGGACAGTTCCGGCGGTGTCCGTGACGGTCTTGATCTCGCCCGCCAGGTCGACGGCGACGACGTCGTCCGGAACGAGCTCGGCACCGAAGCGCTCGGCCTGGGCGCGCATGTTGTCCATGAGCTCCGGGCCCATGATGCCGTCCTGGAAGCCTGGGAAGTTCTCCACCTCGGTGGTGTTCATCAGCGCACCGCCTGCGGTGACGGCGCCCTCGAACACCAGGGGCTTCAGCGACGCGCGCGCGGTGTAGAGCGCTGCCGTGTAGCCGGCGGGCCCGGAGCCGATGATGATCACGTTACGGACGTCGGTCACGGCTTGATTCCTCGTCTCTGGAGACTGCTGCGTACTGCCGGTGGGAGCCTCTCTCAGAACTCTCACCCCACCCAACGGATCCTAAGGGGCCAGCATTCCCGCTGTGTCCGGGCACACGGCGACCCGCGACCGCAGTGAGATGCCATGCGGCGTCCGGGCAGGAGTCCATTCGGCTCTGAACCCCTCAGGAAGGGGTGTACGACTGCGTCAGCAGGAGCTCTCCCGGGGATGTCGAGCCCCGCTTCACGCACGCAGCGTCGACGATATAGGCCGCGACCTTCGTGCCGTCGGAGGTGTCGGGCTGTACGACGAGATAGACGCTGGTGCCCTTATAGGTGCCCGACTCGGCGGCGAGTACTGCTCCGCTGTTGTCCGTTGCTTCCTGGACGCATTCAGGGATGGTCACGGCGGGCGTGATCAAGGTGCCCACTCCGGGGGACCCGGAATCGTTGCCATGAGATTCGACGCCCCAGGAGTCCCCGTCGGGGGAGGGTTCACCTGCGCCCTTGTTCTTCGTAAGGAGCTCAGAGACCTGGCTCTCCAATGTTCCTTCGGAGAAGGTGACTGTCGAACCCGACTCCGGTGCTTCTGCCCGAGGACTCTTGCCCGTGCTGTCGTCGCCCATCGTCTGCAGGAGGATCGCGCCAAGCCCCAGAGCGGCGGCCGTGAAAGCCGTGCCGATCACAGCCACCCTGCCACGTCCATGACGTAGTCGGTGGGCACGGCCGGGTCCGGTGGCCGCGCGAGGTCCCGAGGGGCGATCTGTGGAAGCAGGGGAGCCTGAGCCGGGAGAGGTGAGGAGCACGCCTGCGGTCGATGTTTCACGTGAAACGCTCGCGCGGTCGTCTTTCGTGTCGGCGTCATCACCAGGTGCCGTGGCACTCAGCAGAGCTTCCGCGGCCAGGGCGGCATCAATGCGGCCGGCCACATCGGCGGGCATACGCACTGGGCCCGGCAGGGAACCGAGCAGGCCCCGGATCTCCTCGAGCGAGTCGTACACGTCGGCGCAGAGCGGGCAGTCGTCGAGGTGCCGTCGTACGTCCGCGGTACGGGAGGGGGCGAGGAGACCCTCGGTGAGGTCGGAGATCTCCGTGACGTCCGGGTGTCCGGCCGTATCCGTCGTGGATGTCACGCTCTCCCACCTCCGCCCTTCACAGCAGCTGAATCGCTTGGCCCCGCGTCATGTGGTCCCGCTGCGGGTGGGACGGATGTCCCCTGCGTCCGGTTCCGTCCGCTCCCCGACTTCTTGCTGCCCGCGCTGCTCTCGTTCTCCGTACGGAGATGGGTGAGCAACGGGAGGAGTCTGGCTCTGCCGCGAGCGCAGCGGCTCTTCACCGTTCCGACCGGAACGTCGAGGACGCGGGCGGCCTCCGCCACGGGGTAACCCTGCATGTCCACCAGCACCAAGGCCGCGCGCTGGTCGTGCGGGAGGGTGGCCAGAGCCTTGAGGAGCTCTCGGTGCAGATCGTTGCGCTCCGCGGGAGCGGAGGCGGACTCGTGCGGTTCGAGGAGCTGCTCCAGGCGTTCGGTGTCATCGACGGGAGAGGTCTTCCTGGAAGCGGCCTTGCGGGCGCGATCCAGGCAGGCGTTCACCGTGATGCGGTGCAGCCAGGTCGTGACGGCCGACTGGCCGCGAAAGGTATGGGCGGCGCGGTAGGCGGAGACCAGGGCGTCCTGGACCGCGTCAGCGGCCTCCTCGCGGTCTCCCAGCGTCCGCAGGGCCACTGCCCAGAGCCGGTCGCGGTGACGGCGTACGAGCTCACCGAAGGCGTCGGGGTCGCCCTCGACATGGCGGGCGAGGAGGTCCTGATCGCTTGCTTCGCCGTATGAGGCTTCATCGGCCATCGGACCCCCTCCCCTTTGTCGACGAGCGTCAGCCGGTGAACTTCACGTCCGTGATGGCTTGCTTGTAGCCGGCGTCGCTGTATTGGTCGCCGGATGCGTGCGGCACCGCGGTGAGCCAGAGCAGAACGTATCGGGTCTTCACCGGATCCTTGGCCGAGATCTTCAGGTCCTTGCCCGACGTCGTAGCTGTCGCGATCTGCGACATGGAGCTGAGCGGGGCGGACGACGACAGTGAATCGGCGGCGTACAGGGTGGCTGTCGTGTGATCGCCGGGGTAGTAGAGCCCTATCGAGGCCGCCGACAGATCCTGGCTGGAACCGAGGTCGTAGACGATTCCCACGCCTTGCTTGAACGGTGCCAGTTCGGGACCGCCTTTGTAGGAGTAGGTCCGCCAGTACGTCGAACTGTCGGCGTCGTAGGTCAGCTTCGCGTCACCTGCGTGCTGCGGCTTGCCGTCCGGGTAGTACTCGGCCGCGTCTTGGATGGTGATCGGCGCGACGGGCTTGGCCTTGTCGCTCGACTTGTCGTCGCCGTCCGTCGTCCGCGTCTGGTTCGTGTCGTCGGACTTGATCTGTTCCATGAGCGCGTCCGCCAGCTGCCAACTGCCCAGGCCCAGCGCGGCGATGAGCAGGGCCGACACAGCCCACTTGAGGGCCTTGCCGGTGCGACTCTGCAGCGGGGATGGCGGGGCAGGCATGGGCTGCGTCACGCCTGGACGCGGCGCCTGGCGGCCGTACGTTCCCTGCTGGTACGACGTGCGCTGGTACTCCGGCGGGGCGGTGAACGCGGGCTCTGGCGGGCGGATGCGGGGCATCTCGCTGATTGCCTTCACCAGTTCCTCCGGCGTGGTGCACGGAGTTTCGTGGCGGGAGGCGGTCGCGCCGTCGTTGGCGAGCGCGCGCATGGTGAGCTCGGACAGGCCCCGGTGAACCCCGGCCCGTACCTGGTCGGGAGCGATGAGGCCGATGTCCTTGGGCAGCCCGGACAGACCGTAAGCATCGTTGTCGTACGGCCAGCGCTGGGTCAGCGCGGCGTAGAGGAGCGCGCCGATCGCTTCCGTGTCGGTGCGCTGCGGGGTGTCCGAGGTGATGCCGCGCAGCGCGGCGTTGACCGCGAGCCCGCGGATGCGCCACTGGCCCGACGAGGTGCGCAGCACAGCGCCCGGGGTGAGTCGCAGGTGGGCCAAGCCCTCACGGTGTGCGGCGGCCATGGCCTGGGAGACCTGACTGACCATCTGGTACGCGTCGTGCACCTCCAGAGGGCCCGAGGCCAGGAGCGTCGTGAGTTCCGTGGCGTCCGGAAGCCACTCGTGCACCACATAGACGAGGTCGTTCTCCTCGACCGCGTCCAGGACCTGGACGAAGCGGGGATCGCCCAACAGGGCGGAGGAGCGGGCCGCTGCCAGTACGGAGCGAGCCCGCGGATGGTCGGCGGGCAACAGATGCACACCGACCGCACGGCGGAGTTTCTCGTCCACCGCACGCCAACTGCTGAAACCGTCCAGACGGGTGACGCACTCCTCGAGGCGGTAGCGTCTGGCGAGCTTGTGACCGCTGTGAAGTTCGGGCGGTGAGGCCTTTCCGGGACGCTCGGTCCCGCCGCTCCCCTGTGCCTCTTCGCTCTCCGTGTCCCGCTCCCGCTTCTGGGCCACCCCGTCGGCCGTGGACTGGTCCGCCTTGGCGGTCAGCGGCTCGTCACCGCTGTTGTCTGCCACGTCGACGGCAGCCGTGCTCCGTTCCGCCACCGTCGTTCCCGCCTCCCCATCCGTTGCGTGCTCCGACGCAGAAACCAATTGTGCCCACAGTCCGCCGCTATGCACGACACACGGCGGCGAACGATGGTTGTGCGCGTACCCCCGACTCAGCGCCCCAGGCGCCCGCGGACCATTCCGACCAGTGAGTTGAGCTCTTCGATGCGCATCTTCCGCGCTGCGATGTAGAAGACGCCGAGGAGTACGACACCGCCGCCGATCAGGGCGACGAATGAGCCGCCGACGCCCTGTCCCAGCGTGTGGCCGATCCCGTAGCAGGCTGCCCCGCTGAGCAGAGCGGCCGGCAGCGAAGCGATGCCGAGCCGGGCGTACGTCCGCAGGACTCGAGTGCCGTCCAGGTCACCGCCCAACCGCTTGCGCAGCCGACTCCAGGCGACGCCGACGCCGATCGCAAAGGCGAGCCCGTAAGAAGCGGCCATGCCGACCACGGCCCAGCGGGCGGGAAGGACAAAGAAGCAGAGCGCCGAGGCGCCGGCGTTGACCGAGGCCACGATAACCGTGTTGTAGAAGGGAGTCCGAGTGTCTTCGTACGCATAGAAGGCGCGTAGGACGACGTACTGCACTGAGTACGGGATCAGGCCGAGACCGAAGGCCATCAGCATGTAACCCATGTTCGTGGCCGCACTGGTTCCTGAGGAGCCGAAGATCAGTGTGCACATCGGGATCCCGAGTGAGACGAAGCCGAAGGCGATGGGCACGATGGCGACGGCGGTGGTGCGAAGGCCTTGGGAAATGTCGTCCCGGACGGCGCCGCCGTCGCCCTCGTGGGCCGAGCGGGAGATCCGCGGCAGCAGCGCAGCCATCAACGAGACGGTGATGATCGCCTGTGGCAGCCCCCAGATGAGCTGGGCGTTGGCGTAGGCAGCGATACCGACGCCGTCGAAAGCGTCGGCGTCCTTGCTTGCGGCGGTGGACAACTGGGTGACGACCATCGCGCCCGCCTGGTTGGCGAGGACGAAGAGCACCGTCCACTTGGCAAGCATCGCGGCCTTGCCGAGGCCGTGGCCCTTCCAGTCGAACCGCAGCCGCAGTTTGAACCCGGTCTCGCGCAGATACGGGATCATTGCGAGGGCTTGTACGACGAGGCCGAGGAGGATACCGACGCCGAGGAGCCGCTGGCCTTCAGGCGGGATGTTGTTGACCGTCATGCCGGAGTTCGCCGCGCTGCCGTACACCCAGATGAACATTCCGAGCGTCACGATGATGACGACGTTGTTCAGTACCGGGGTCCACATCATTGCGCCGAACTTCCCGCGGGCGTTGAGGATCTGACCCATCACCACGTGGATGCCCATGAAGAAGATCGAGGGCAGGAAGTAGCGGGTGAAGGTGACGGCGACGCCATTGGCCTCAGGGTTGCTGGCGACCGGCACCGACAGCATGCGGACCAGGAGCGGCGCGGCGAACATCGCCAGCACGGTGAGCGCGCCGAGGGCCACCATGACGAGGGTCAGCAGGCGGTTGGCGAAGGCCTCGCCGCCGTCCTCGTCATCCTTCATGGCGCGCACCAGCTGCGGCACGAAGACCGAGTTGAGGCCGCCTCCGACGGTCAGGATGTAGATCATGGTCGGCAGCTGGTAGGAGACCTGGAATGAATCACCCAGGATGCCGAGGCCCAGGGCGGAGACGATCAGCGCGGAACGGACGAAGCCGGTGAGGCGGGACACCATCGTGCCGGCCGCCATCACCGCGCTCGACTTCAGCAGCCCCGACGCACGCCCCCCCGACTTCTTCGGAGCGGCCGCCGGCGTGGGCTGCGGTGGCTGCGGGGCGGCCGGAGCCGGTTCGGGCGCCGGTGACGGTACGCCGGGCGGACCGGAGTACGGACGGTCGGGGCCCTGTCCCTGGTCGCGGAAGAGGTGGGCAAAGGCGTCGGGCTCGTGCTGCTGCTCGCCGGCCTGGGTGACCAGGTCGTCGACGCCCACGAACTGGGTGGTGCGTGGGTCGTCGCCGTACGGAAGGTGCCGGGTCGGTCCCGCGGGTTCCGGCGGCGGCGTCTGGGCCCAGATGCGAGGGTCGGGTGCGTACGGCGACGTGGGCGGCTGCGCGTACAGCGGAGGCTGCGGGTGGTACGTGCCGGGCGGCGGCGGGGGGTGCGCGGCGCGGTCGTAGAGCGCCTCGGTCACCGGGTCCTGAGCGGACAGGTCCTGCGCTCGGTAGGGGTCCTGGGCGTATGCGTCCTGGAAGTACACGTCTGCAGGGGACCCCTGAGGCGTCTGCCCGGACTGGGAGGGCGGACCTTCGGGGTAACCCTCGGGGTAGCCGGAGTTCCCGGCGCCCTGGTCCGGGGAGCCCTCGGGGTAGCCGGAGCCGCCCGCGCCCTGACCGCGGTCACCGTCGTACGGCGCGTTCATGGTTACCCCACCTCATCGTCCCCGGGCCCACCGGCCACGACATCGCTCAACGGTCCACTCTCTCACCCGTCCCGGACGGGCCGGTGCTTTCCGGTGCGGTGTCCGGTGTCAGGTCACTCGGGTGCTCCGGGTCGTCTGCCCCGGACTCCGTGCCGGACTCGCCTGCGGGGCGGTCCTGGGAATCCTCGGCGGCGCTGTCCTCAGTCTCCACGGGGACGGCGCCGTCGCCTGTGCCGTCTTCGCTCGCGCTCTCGCCCTCGCGAGCGTCCTCCTCGGCCTGTCGGGCTGTCGCGCGCTTGCGCTGCGTGTACATCCGGTATCCGGCGAGCACGAGCAACAGGAAGCCACCGCCGATGACCAGCATCACCGTGGAGGTGATCTCGGTGACCTTCACCTCGAAGGTGACGGGGGCGCCGTACTTCTGGCCGTCCTCCGTGTACAGCTGGGCGACCACCTTCACGGGACCGTTGGCCTTGGTCGAGGTGGTGAACTTCACCGACTGGCTGTGCTCACCCGCGACCGCGATCCGCTGCTCGTCGTAGGGGCCGTCGCCGATCTTGAGACGGGTCGGCTGCTCCGAGGTGAGGCGCAGGACCAGATGATCGACGCCCTGCACGAGATTGTTCTGCACGGTGACGGGGATCGTGGCGCTGCGGCCCGAGAGTTGCGCGTCGGACTTCTCGATCAGTTTGACGAGGCCGGTGAGGTCGTTGAGGTACGACGAAACGCTCGTACGGAAGGCCGCCGCCGGAGCGGCCCGGCTGCGCCAGGACGTCGACATCCCCCGGTCCATGGCCCGACCGAACGGGGTGACCACGCGGGACTGGTCGGTGAGGATGACCTTGAAGTTGTCGAGACTTGTCTGTGTGTCCCGGATCCACTCGAAGGCCGACTGCGGCAGTTGCTGCTTGCGCAGCGAGGAGGGGTACGCGGACTCGGCGGGCACCTTCGTGGTGGCACCCGGGTCCGGCTTGGCCTTCGCGGCAGCGGACAGACCCTGGGACTCCGACCAGTTCCCGTCCCGGAGTGCTGTCAGCGCCTGCGCCATCGTCTCGGCCTGGCTCGCGGACGGCACGCGCTGCGGGGCGATCACGATGCTGCGCTGCTTCTGTGGTTCTTGCAGGTTGATCGCCAGGCTCTGGGCGAGGAAATCCTGCACGGCGAGTGTGGAGTTGTCGGCCTCGGTCATATCGCCCTGGAAGTCGGTCGACAGCCGGGCGTCCGCGACCACCGCGGTCGTCCCGCCGCCGATGGGTCGGGCGGCGCTCGGCGTGTACGACAGCCCGCCCGTCTCGCGCAGGCTGTCGCTGCGGGCGATCACCTTGTCGGCGCCCGCGGAGGTGGCGACCTTGACGATCGACGGGTCGAGGGCGCCGTCGGCGGGCCAGGCGAAGTCCGTGTTCGGCGTGACGTGAAGGACCGTGTCCACCGTGGAGGCTGCCACGTCCGTTGCGTCCTTGAGGTGGCTGAGGGAGCCGGTGATGTTCGTGCCGTTGTGCGCCAGCGACGCGAGATCGGGGTCGGCGAAGGGGAGGGCGACGACTTCCTTGTCCTTGACTGTCGTCTCCAGCTTGGCGAGCCACTGCTTGGCGATCGCCTGGTTCTTGCCGGCCGTGGTGGTGTCGCCGTCCTGGATCTGGTAGCTGCGCGTCATGGCGTCGACGGAGGCCAGCAGGTCCGGGTCGAGTACCCAGGTGACGTCCAGGTCGCTGCCCAAGGACACCAACTGGTCCAGGCGGCCGCCCGGGGAGATCTCCGCGGCCAGGTCGTCGTTCTCGAAGACGGGTGTCTGCTGAGCGTCCGAGCCGGTCTCCGCCGTCAGGTGGACCGTGGAGATCAGTGGCCAGAGGTACGTCGTCTTCGTCTTCGTGTCAGCCGCGTCGGGCTGCCAGGGCAGGAACGTCCGCTGGATGCCGAGGATCTGGTCCCACGGCTGCGCGGCGGTCCGGCCCGTGAGGGAGACGGCGAGCTGGTAGACGCCGTCGGCGCCGAGGTCCAGATCGTCGACGGGCACCGAGATGCTGAAGGGCTGCGAGACGCCGACGGCGAGTTCGGAGAACTTCGCGACGTACGAGCCACCGACCTCCGAGGCATCGATTCCCGGCTGGAACTCGGTTCGCTTCGCGGCGCTGTCGATGGCGGAGAGGCTGGTGAGCGACGGACCTACACGGATGCCCACGTGGGCATCCGTGACCGTCTGCTTGCCGTTGTTGGTGACCGTGCCGGAGACGGTGACGGTGTCACCAGTCGTAGGGACGCTGGGGGTGAGTGAGTCCAGGGAGACGTCGACCGTGCTGGACCCGGTGGCGTCGGCCACAGCGGTCCTCTCGGCGGCGTATGCGGACGTGCCCAGGGGCAGCTGGAGCAGCCCGGTCAGCAGGGGCACACCGGCGAGAAGTACGCCGCTGCGCCGGAGCCACCGGCGGGCAGGTGAGGGACTCATCCCCTGGAAGTCTGCCGCCTCGGCCACGCGCTCGCCCGTCCCTCGTCATCGTCAGTGGTCGTCGGAATGTGCGTCCACGCATGGTAACGATGTGCGCTGAGGGGAAGTGCCGCGGACTGCTCCACAAGATCGGGAGTCCGGGCCGAGTGTCCTGTATGTGCGTATATCGATGCCCCTACGGGTGTGCGTGTTTTATGGAGGCGCCCGTGGGGGCCTCGGCCACGTACCCTTTTCTGTTGTGCCGAATGCCAATGAAGACAACCCCAGTGCCCTGAGCCAGGTGCAGCGCCGCGCGGTGACTGAACTGCTGCGGGTGTCCCCTGTCGCCGACGACCTTGCCCGCCGATTCGGGGAGGCCGGGTTCTCACTCGCTCTGGTCGGCGGCTCGGTCCGGGACGCGCTCCTTGGCCGGCTCGGCAACGACCTGGACTTCACGACGGACGCCCGCCCCGAGGACGTACTGAAGATCGTGCGGCCCTGGGCGGACGCCGTGTGGGAGGTCGGGATCGCCTTCGGTACCGTCGGCGTACAGAAGGACGCTCGCGTGGGCGATGTGCAGCAGTCGTTCCAGATCGAGATCACGACGTACCGCTCCGAGGCGTACGACCGGACTTCCCGGAAGCCCGAGGTGTCTTACGGCGACTCCATCGAGGAAGATCTCGTGCGCCGGGACTTCACCGTGAACGCGATGGCCGTCGCGCTGCCGGAGAAGGAGTTCATCGACCCGCACGGAGGCCTGGACGACCTGTCGGGCCGCATCCTGCGGACTCCGGGTACCCCCGAGGCGTCTTTCTCCGACGATCCGCTGCGGATGATGCGGGCCGCACGGTTCGCCGCGCAGCTGGACTTCGAGGTGGCGCCCGAGGTGGTGGCCGCGATGACGGACATGGCCGGGCGCATCGAGATCGTCTCCGCGGAGCGGGTACGGGACGAGCTGAACAAGCTGATCCTGTCCGCGCACCCGCGCAAAGGTCTGACGCTGCTCGTAGACACCGGGCTCGCCGACCATGTGCTGCCGGAGCTCCCCGCGCTTCGTCTGGAGCGCGACGAGCACCATCGGCACAAGGACGTCTACGACCACACCCTGATCGTCCTGGAGCAGGCGATGGAGCTGGAGGAAGACGGTCCCGACCTGACTCTTCGGCTCGCCGCGCTGCTGCACGACATCGGCAAGCCAAGGACGCGCCGCTTCGAGCAGGATGGGCGGGTCTCCTTCCACCACCACGAGATGGTGGGCGCGAAGATGACCAAGAAGCGGATGACGGCACTCAAGTACTCGAATGATCTCGTGAAGGATGTCTCACGTCTGGTCGAACTCCACCTGCGCTTCCACGGGTACGGCACCGGAGAGTGGACGGACTCAGCCGTTCGTCGCTATGTCCGCGACGCCGGCCCCCTCCTGGATCGGCTCCACAAGCTGACCCGCTCCGACTGCACCACCCGTAATAAGCGGAAAGCGACCGCACTCTCCCGGGCGTACGACGGCCTGGAGGAACGCATCGCCCAGCTTCAGGAGCAGGAGGAGCTGGACTCGATCCGCCCCGATCTCGACGGCAACGAGATCATGGGCATCCTCGGTATCGGCCCTGGACCGGCCATTGGCGAGGCCTACAAGTTCCTGTTGGAGCTTCGGCTGGAGAACGGGCCGATGGAGCATGACGCGGCCGTGTCGGCACTCAAGGAGTGGTGGGCCGCGCAGGGCTGAGGCCTTTGATGGCGGGTCATGTTTCACGTGAAACATGACCCGGCGCGCTACGGAGGGGCGATGTTTCACGTGAAACATCGCCCCTCACGACTGAGGTGTCACTCGCCGCGCTTTGAGGCGAGCCAAAGCAGCAGTCACTGCGGCGTAGAGCACGGCCACGGTGACGACGAGAGAGACGGAACGTCCATCTGGAGGCAGTATCAACGCGGCCACTGCGGCCGCGCCGACGAAGGCGACGTTGAACAGGACGTCGTAGACGGAGAAGATCCGGCCGCGGAAGGCGTCGTCGACCGAGAACTGCACGATGGTGTCCGTCGCGATTTTCGCCCCCTGTGTGGTCAGCCCCAGGACGAAGGCGGCGACCAGCATGGGGGCGGCGGCGAACGGTAGGCCGAGCGCGGGTTCCAGGACGGAGGCGGCGCCGGCGCACGCGACGATCCAGCCGCCGGGGCCCAGTCGTCCCGCCGCCCAGGGCGTCACCACGGCCGCGACGAAGAACCCCGCCCCTGAAATACCCAGGGCCAACCCCAGTAGCGCTAGCCCGTCGTCGTCCGAGCCGGATGTCCAGGCGTACCGGCACAGCATCAGCACCATGACGGTCAGGGCGCCGTAGCAGAAGCGCATCACCGTCATCGCCATGAGCGCCCAGGCCGCCTCCCGGCGTGCGGGCTCGGCCAGATGACGCACGCCCGCCGCGAGGCCGCGAGCGGTGCCCGTGAGTGCCGTGGACAGCCTTGAGGGGGCCAACTGCTGGTCGGGGCCCAGTAGTTCTGGGGCGAGGCGCAGGGAGGCGAGGGCCGAGCACAGATACAGGGCTGCCCCGACGAGGACGACCGCCGCGTCGGAGTCCGAGGCGACCAGTCGTACGACGAACGCGAGCCCGGCGCCCGTGGTCGCGGCGAGCGTCCCGGCGGTGGGCGACAAGGAGTTGGCCATGACCAGCCGATCGGAGTCGACGACGCGGGGCAGCGCGGCCGAAAGGCCGGACAGGACAAAGCGATTGACCGCCGTGACGCACAACGCGGAGACGTAGAAGAGCCAGTCCGGGACATGGCTCAGCATCAGGACGGCCGTCACGCACGCCAGTGCCGCCCGCAGCAGGTTGCCGTACAGGAAGACCTGGCGGCGTCGCCAGCGGTCCAGCAGGACGCCGGCGAAGGGGCCGATGAGGGAGTACGGGAGCAGTAGAACGGCCATGGCGGAGGCGATCGAGACCGCCGAGGTCTGCTTCTCGGGTGAGAAGACGACGTACGTGGCGAGCGCGACCTGGTAGACCCCGTCGGCACCCTGGGACAGCAGCCGTACGCCGAGCAGGCGCCTGAAGCCCTGGAAGCGCAGGAGTACGCGCAGATCACGTACGACAGCCATGGGCACAGCCTCACATACGAGGAGGGTCCCCGGGCGGAATGCCCGGGGACCCTCAACAGCCTTCGCGGAGATGAGCTTTGGCGCGCATCTCTGGGTCTTGCTAGCGCTCGACCTCGCCCTTGATGAACTTCTCGACGTTGGCGTAGGCCTCGTCGTCGAAGTACTGGACCGGCGGGGACTTCATGAAGTAGCTCGACGCGGAGAGGATCGGGCCACCGATGCCGCGGTCCTTGGCGATCTTCGCGGCGCGCAGGGCGTCGATGATGACGCCCGCGGAGTTCGGGGAGTCCCAGACCTCGAGCTTGTACTCCAGGCTCAGCGGGACATCGCCGAAGGCGCGGCCCTCAAGGCGGACGTACGCCCACTTGCGGTCGTCCAGCCACTGCACGTAGTCCGACGGGCCGATGTGGACGTTCTTCTCGCCCAGGTCGCGGTCGCGGATCTGCGAGGTGACGGCCTGCGTCTTCGAGATCTTCTTGGACTCGAGGCGGTCGCGCTCCAGCATGTTCTTGAAGTCCATGTTGCCGCCGACGTTGAGCTGCATGGTGCGCTCAAGACGGACACCGCGGTCCTCGAACAGCTTCGCCATCACACGGTGCGTGATGGTCGCGCCGACCTGCGACTTGATGTCGTCGCCGACGATTGGGACGCCGGCCTCGGTGAACTTGTCCGCCCACTCCTTGGTACCGGCGATGAAGACCGGGAGGGCGTTGACGAAGGCGACCTTGGCGTCGATGGCGCACTGGGCGTAGAACTTCGCCGCGTCCTCGGAGCCGACGGGGAGGTAGCAGATCAGGACGTCGACCTGCTTGTCCTTCAGGACCTGGACGATGTCGACCGGGGTCTCGTCGGACTCCTCGATGGTCTGGCGGTAGTACTTGCCGAGGCCGTCGAGGGTGTGGCCGCGCTGGACCGTGATGCCCTTGTTCGGAACGTCGCAGATCTTGATGGTGTTGTTCTCGCTGGCACCGATGGCGTCGGAGAGGTCGAGGCCGACCTTCTTCGCGTCGACGTCGAAGGCGGCGACGAACTCGATGTCACGGATGTGGTACTCGCCGAACTGGACGTGCATCAGGCCGGGCACCTTGGCCGCCGGGTCGGCGTCCTTGTAGTACTCGACGCCCTGCACCAGCGAGGCGGCGCAGTTACCCACACCGACAATGGCTACGCGAACCGAACCCATTCCGATTGCTCCCTGTATGTACTGGTGAAACCCCGAACGGGTCTCACGTGGTGGTGTCGTCGGACGGATCCGGCCGGGAGCTGTCCCGGTGCCGGGGCAGGCCGCCCGTCTCGCCAGATGTGCTGTTCTGCTGAGCGGGGCTTTCGGAGGCGGAACCTTTGACGTCCCGTCCTGCCCGCTCGCTTTCGATGAGCTCGTTCAGCCAGCGCACTTCGCGCTCCACGGACTCCATTCCGTGGCGCTGGAGCTCAAGCGTGTAGTCGTCGAGACGCTCCCGGGTCCGCGCCAGGGAGGCGCTCATCTTCTCCAGGCGCTCCTCGAGGCGGCTGCGGCGGCCCTCCAGTACGCGCATGCGCACGTCGCGTGACGTCTGCCCGAAGAAGGCGAAGCGAGCGGCGAAGTGCTCGTCCTCGTATGCGTCGGGACCCGTCTGGGAGAGCAGCTCCTCGAAGTGTTCCTTACCTTCCGCCGTCAATCGATAGACGATCTTGGCGCGACGCCCTGTGAGTGGAGCGGCGAGGGCGTCTTCGGGTGTGGCCCCCGGCTCCTCGATCAACCAGCCGTTGGTGACCAGCGTCTTGAGACAGGGGTAGAGCGTTCCGTAACTGAAGGCACGGAACACACCCAGTGATGTGTTGAGTCGTTTGCGCAGCTCATAGCCGTGCATCGGAGACTCGCGGAGCAGGCCGAGGACGGCGAACTCGAGGATCCCGGAACGCCGGCTCACGTCGCCTCCTCCCTGTCGCTGTCGCCTCGGCACGGTCCTTATGCCGAGCTGATGTATCGACTCGATACATCGACACGATAGAACGGCCACTCGGATGCGGCAAGAGGGGTCACGGTGAACGGCGTCACATCACTGATTCATACGAAGCAAGTTGCCTGATTTGGGGTGAACTTAGGCCCTCGGCAGGTTTTGACGGTGCGTAGTCTGTGCGGCATGCACACCACGGGGAACCAAGTGACGTCTGAGGACGTCACCGTCCTCGGTGCAGTACGGATGAATGCGATTACCACCGCATCCGTACTTCGGGGGGACCGGAAACCAGCCGCTGCCGTTTCCAGGCGTGCATGGGTGCGCCTGCCCGAGGAGTAATCGTTCGATGAGCGAGCACCGTCGCAAACTGCCGCAGTCGCAGGAAGGCGGACGTGCCGCGGCCCGACGCGGCCAGTCCGGCTCGACCTCCGGCCGCCGCGCGGCACCGCGTGGCGCCACCGAGTCTCCTTCCGACTCCTATGGGTCGGGGGGTGAAGAGGAGCGCTCGTACGGTGGCCGTGCCGAGGCCCGTCGTGCGTCGCAGAGAGGTGGCGGCGGCCGGCGCAGAGGCGCCGACGGCTCCGGCTCCGGAGGCGGAGGCCGACGTGGTGGCCCCGGGGGCCCGAGCGGTCCCGGGCGTGGCCGCGGCCGCGCCACCGGGCCCGTCAAGAAGCGCATCATCGACTATCCGCGGGCGGGCAAGTACGGCGCAGCGCGCTGGGTCCCGTCCTGGAAGCTGGTCACAGGGCTGTTCATCGGCTTCTGCGGCAGCCTGGTGGCGGTGGCAGGCGTTGCGTACGCCCTGGTGGGCGTCCCGGACGTCGCCAAGACCGCAGAGGCGCAGAACAACGTCTACTACTGGGCCGACGGCAGCCAGATGGTCGCCACCGGTGGCGAGACGAACCGTCAGATCATCAGCTACGCGCAGATCCCCAAGGAGATGCGGTTCGCGGTCATGTCGGCCGAGAACAAGACGTTCGAGACCGACAGTGGCGTCGACCCGATGGGTATCGCCCGAGCCTTCTACAACATGGCCAAGGGCGGCCAGACGCAGGGTGGCTCCACCATCACCCAGCAGTTCGTGAAGAACGCGATGCTGGACGACCAGTCCCAGACGATCTCCCGGAAGTTCACGGAGCTGTTCGTCTCTGTAAAGGTCGGTGCCGTGATGAAGAAGGAGGACATCATGGCCGGCTACCTGAACTCCGCGTACTACGGGCGCAACGCCTACGGAATCCAGGCAGCGGCACGCGCCTACTTCGACAAGGACGCCACCCACCTGAACCCGAGTGAGTGCGCCTTCCTGGCGGCGATGCTCAAGGGCGCCACGTACTACGACCCCGCAGGTGCCGTGTCGATCGACCCGGCCGCCACTCCTCAGGCCAACCGCGAGCGCGCCGAGTACCGGTGGGGTTGGATTCTCGACGAAGAGGTCAAGGACGGGCGACTGACCGCCGAAGTGCGGGACAAGTACACCAAGTTCCCCGAGCCGCAGAGCCCGCGGTCGAACGCCCAGTTGAGCGGTCAGATCGGTTACCTCGTCGACCTGGCCAATTCGTACCTCATCAACAACAACACCAAGATCACTCAGGAGCAGCTTCAGCAGGGCGGCTACGAGATCTATACGACCTTCGACAAGGAGAAGGTCGAGGCGCTCGAAGCTTCCGTGAAGAAGGTCCAAAAGGAGAACATCGACCCCAAGAAGCGCCCACAGACGGACACATTCGTCCAGTTCGGCGGGGCTTCCGTGGATCCGGACACCGGCGCGATCAAGGCGATCTACGGCGGCGAGGACGCGACCAAGCACTTCACGGACAACGCCGACGCGACGGGTGCCCAGGTCGGTTCGACGTTCAAGCCGTTCGTGCTGGCGGCGGCCATGTCGTGGGGTGTGAAAGATCCCGACGGTGATTCGGTCCAGGCGCAGGACGAGCGCACCGTCGTCTCTCCGAAGAGCCTCTACAGCGGCAAGAACAAGCTGAAGATCCAGGACTACGACCACACCGTCTGGACGGACAAGGACGGCAAGGAGTGGTTGCAGACGAACGATGGTGGTGAGTCGTACAACGCGCCCAGCTACGACATTGACCTCCGCGAGGCGATGCGCGAGTCCGTCAACTCCGCGTACGTCCAGCTGGGTATGGACGTCGGCCTGGACAAGGTCAAGGAGGCCGCAGCGGACGCGGGCATTCTGGAGTCGAGTTTTGCCGGCGCCAATTACCCGTCCTTCTCCCTCGGTACGTCCGATCCGAGCGCGATCCGTATGGCCGGTGCCTACGCCACCTTCGCGGCCAGCGGAAAGCAGAACAATCCGTACTCGGTCGAGAAGGTCACTGACCAGACTGGCAACGTCTTCCAGCACAAGGGCGCGGCCAAGGATGCCTTCACTCCGGATGTTGCCGACAATGTCACCGACGTTCTGAAGACCGTGGTGGACAAGGGAACCGGTACCGCTGCCAAGCTGACCGGCCGTGACGTGGCCGGTAAGACCGGTACCACCGACGGCAACAAGTCCGCCTGGTTCGTCGGCTACACCCCGCAGTTGTCGACCGCGATCGGCATGTATCGCATGGACGACGACGAGACAAAGAAGAACCGCGAGTTTCTGGAGATGTACGGCACGGGTGGCGAGGAGAAGATCCACGGTGCCTCGTTCCCGGCCCAGATCTGGCATGACTACATGGAGCAGGCGCTCAAGGGTGAGGAGGCGGAGGACTTCCCGACGCCCAAGGACATCGGTACGGTCCTCAACGACACCCCGAGTCCGAGTGTGACCCCCTCGCCCACCGAGAGCGTGGTGGAGAGCTCGACGCCGACTCCCACGCCCAGCTTGACCACGACGTCTCCCTCGCCTTCGGCGAGCGAGACCTGTGGCAGCTTCGACTTCAACTGCTCCGACACCGGTGGAACAGACACCGGCGGTACGGGTACGGGTGGTACGGACGGAGGGGCGTCCGCCACACCATCGGAGTCGACCAGTAACAGCACAAGTAACGGGAACGCCAATGGAGGACTCTTCGGAGGGTCGAGCGGATAGCCGCCTCCGTGTGTGTTTCACGTGAAACACGCCGTTTCACGTGAAACGAGGGCCGCCGCACCTGTACAGGTGCGGCGGCCCTCGTCGTGTACTCAGGTCCGTACGGCAGGATGTGCGCCATGCCCAGTGCAGAGACGACGCGAGCGAGCGTGCGCGAGCCAGAGCTGGTACGGCCGACCAAGGAAGACGAGGTGGCCGCGACCGGCAGTGAGCTGATCGGCGGCCCCATCGGGCGACGCGCCCTGTCCGGGACGTCCTGGTGGACTCCCGTGCGGGTTGTCGCACTCATCGCGATCGGCGTATTCGCCCTTGGCATGGTGCAGAAACTGCCGTGCTACGACGGCGCCTGGTTCTTCGGGGCCAGCTCCCAGTACACGCATGCGTGCTACTCGGACATCCCGCACCTCTACCAGGGACGCGGCTTCGCCGACGGTCTCGTGCCGTACTTCGACAAGCTCCCCGGCGACATGGAGTACCTCGAGTACCCGGTGCTCACCGGCGTGTTCATGGAGGTCGCGTCCTGGCTCACGCCGGGCAGCGGAAGCATCCAGGACCAGGAGCAGATCTACTGGATGGTCAACGCCGGGATGCTGATGGTGTGCGCGGCGGTCATCGCCGTATGCACCGCGCGTACCCACCGTCGCAGGCCCTGGGACGGCCTCCTGGTCGCTCTCGCGCCCGCTTTCGCGCTTACGGCCACCATCAACTGGGATCTCCTCGCTGTGGCCCTCCTGGCCGCTGCGATGCTCATGTGGTCGCGAGGCCGTGTGCTGGCGTTCGGTGTGCTCATCGGGCTCGCCACGGCCGCCAAGTTCTACCCGTTCCTGGTGCTCGGGCCGCTTTTCCTGCTGTGCTGGCGAGCGGGCAGGTGGCGTGAGTTCGGGACCGCGCTGCTGGGTGCGGTCGGAGCCTGGCTCCTCGTGAACCTTCCGGTGATGTACCTCGCGCCGGAAGGGTGGTCGAAGTTCTACAGCTTCAGCCAGGAGCGGGGAGTCGACTTCGGTTCGATCTTCCTGTTCCTCTCGAACTGGCTGAAGATCACGATCACCGCGGACACGGCGAACACCTGGGCGCTGATCATGATGCTGCTCGTGTGCCTGGGCCTGGCCGCGGTCACCCTCACCGCCCCACGCCGCCCCCGCTTCGCTCAGCTCGTCTTCCTGATCGTCGCGGCTTTCATCCTCACCAACAAGGTCTACTCGCCCCAGTACGTGCTGTGGCTGGTCCCCCTCGCCGCGCTGGCCCGGCCGCGCTGGCGGGACTTCCTGATCTGGCAGGCGTGCGAGGTGGCGTACTTCCTGGGTATCTGGATGTATCTCGCCTACACGACCAGCGGCGACGCTCACAAGGGCCTGCCGACCGAGGGCTATCAAGTCGCCATCGTCGTCCACCTGTTGGGGACGCTGTACCTGTGCGCCGTTGTCGTCCGCGACATCTTCCTGCCCGAGCGGGACATGGTGCGGCGCGCTGGTGACGACGATCCGTCGGGCGGGGTGCTGGATGGTGCGGAGGACGTCTTCGTGTTCGGGGCTGCTGCTCATCCGCCACGGCATGCCGCGCACTTCGACGGGCCTCAGGTGGACTGGGGCAGCGGGAGTACCACGGCTGGAGACCGTTCGCTCTGAGCGAACAGGGTGAAGGGAAGCCATGTGAAAGGCCGTACACGGCGTCCGTGTACGGCCTTTCACATGGGTCGAGCGTGTCGTCTTCCGAGAGTCAGTGTTCGACGACGCGGTCGAACTGGGTGGTGGTGTGCCGCAGATGGGCCACGAGTTCGTCGCCGACCTTCGGCTCGGTGGCGTCCGAGGGCACGAAGAGGATGGAGACCTGCATGTGCGGGGGCTCCGCGAACCAGCGCTGCTTGCCCGCCCAGACGAACGGGGAGAGGTTCCGGTTGACCGTCGCGAGGCCGGCGCGGGCGACGCCCTTGGCGCGCGGCATGACGCCGTGCAGCGCCTTCGGGGCCTCCAGACCCACACCGTGCGACGTACCGCCCGCGACGACCACCAGCCAGCCGTCGGAGGCGGCCTTCTGCTGGCGGTAGCCGAAGCGGTCGCCCTTGGCGACGCGTGTGACGTCCAGGACAGCCCCGCGGTACTCGGTCGCCTCGTGGTCGCCCAGCCACAGCCGCGTACCGATGCGGGCGCGGAAGCGGGTCTGCGGGAACTGCTGCTGGAGACGGTAGAGTTCCTCGGCCTTGAGGTGGCTGACGAACATCGTGTGCAGCGGCAGACGGGCGGCGCGGAGACGGTCCATCCAGCCGATGACCTCCTCGACGGCGTCCGAGCCGTCGGTGCGGTCCAGTGGCAGGTGGATGGCGAAGCCCTCCAGCCGGACGTTCTCTATGGCGGCGTGCAGATGCGGCAGATCCTGCTCGCTCACTCCGTGCCGCTTCATCGAGGACATCACCTCGATGACGACGCGGGCGCCCACAAGGCCGTACACGCCGTCGATGGACGACACGGAGCGGATCACCCGGTCGGGCAGCGGTACCGGCTCCTCACCCCGCCTGAAAGGCGTCAGGACCAGCAGGTCACCACCGAACCAGTCCTTGATCCGGGCGGCTTCGTACGTGGTGCCGACGGCGAGGACGTCCGAGCCCAGGCGGGTGGCCTCGTCAGCGAGGCGCTCGTGGCCGAAGCCGTACCCGTTGCCCTTGCAGACGGGGACGAGCCCCGGAAACTGCTCGGACACCTGCTTGTGGTGTGCCCGCCAGCGCGCGGTGTCGACGTAGAGCGTGAGCGCCATGGCCGGTCCCGGAACCTTTCTCGTGGCTGCGGTGTATCAGAGGTATGAGCAGAAATTATGGCGGTTTCGCCGGACCGATGGAGCGATATCGGGTCGGGTCAAGGGCTCGGCATGCGAATCGGGCCGGATCAGCGGCGCGACATGTAGATGTCGAGTGCCTTGTGGAGCAGCTTGTTGAGCGGGAAGTCCCATTCGCCGAGGTACTCCGCGGCCTCCCCGCCCGTGCCCACCTTGAACTGGATCAGGCCGAAGAGGTGGTCGGTCTCGTCCAGCGAGTCGGAGATACCACGCAGGTCGTAGACGGTCGCCCCGAGTGCGTACGAGTCGCGCAGCATGCGCCACTGCATCGCGTTCGAGGGCCGGACCTCCCGCCCGATGTTGTCCGAGGCGCCGTACGAGTACCAGACGTGTCCGCCGACGACCAGCATCGTCGCCGCGGACAGGTTCACGCCGTCGTGCCGGGCGAAGTAGAGCCGCATGCGGTTGGGGTCCTCGGTGTTGAGGGCCGTCCACATGCGCTGGAAGTACGCCAACGGGCGGGGCCGGAAGTGGTCGCGGGTCGCGGTGATTTCGTACAGCCGCTGCCACTCCTCCAGGTCCTGGTAGCCGCCCTGGACGACCTCGACGCCCGCCTTCTCGGCCTTCTTGATGTTGCGGCGCCACAGCTGGTTGAAGTTCTTGTGGACCTCTTCCAGGGAGCGGTTGGCGAGCGGCACCTGGAAGACGTAGCGCGGCTGTACGTCGCCGAAGCCGGCGCCGCCGTCCTCACCCTGCTGCCAGCCCATGCGGCGCAGTTTGTCGGCGACCTCGAAGGCGCGCGGTTCGATGAAGTCCGCCTCGATGTCACGCAGCCGCTTCACGTCCGGGTTCTGGATGCCGCCCTTGATGGAAGTGGCCTCCCAACGCCGGATGATCACCGGCGGGCCCATCTTCACGGAGAAGGCGCCCTGCTGCTTGAGATGCGCGAGCATCGGCTGCAGCCAGTCGTCGAGGTTCGGGGCGAACCAGTTGATGACCGGCCCCTCGGGCAGGTAGGCGAGATAGCGCTTGATCTTGGGCAGTTGGCGATACAGCACGAGCCCCGCCCCGACGATCTCGCCGGTCCTGTCGTCGAACCACCCGAGGTTCTCGGAGCGCCACTCCGCCTTGACGTCTGCCCAGGCCGGGACCTGCATGTGGCTGGCCGCGGGCAGACTCTGGATGTACGCCAGATGCTGCTCACGGCTGATGGTCCTCAGGGTCAGGCTCATTCCGGGCGCTCCTCGGGCTGGTGTGTCCCCATGGGTACAGGGGCTCCGGCTCTCGCGGCGAAGCCTACTGCGCCCCGTGAGCGCCCCGTCTGGCCGTATGGAACCTGCGCCCCGACCGATACGCGGCGGGGACGTCCCGAGGTGTTGTTCCGCCCTCTGGCGGGCCGTCAGCCGATGACGCCGCCGAACAGGCCGCCATGTGCCATACCCAGGAAGAAACCGACGCCCGCGGCACCGAGACCCAGGATCAGCCCGAAGCGCTCCCGTGTCGTCTCCGAGATGAACTGTCCGCCGGCACCGGTCAGGATGCCCACCAGCCCTGCCCAGGAACTGAGCAGATGAAGGCTGTGGAACTGCGCCGTGATGAAGGCCGTCAAGCCGAGCACCAGGGTCAGCCCGACCAGCGTGTCCTGGAGCGGGTGGGGCTTGTGGTCGGTGGCGAGCAGAGAACCGACGGTGTTGGGTCGCAATGTCTGTGCCATAAGGCACCTCCTGCGGAAGGCGGCGCACCGTAGCGCCATACACACCCGATGTGTACAGATTGACGCTCAACCCGGTCGGATTTCAACCGGAAGGCGATGTGCAGGTACTCTGTATCCTCTGCACCGGTGTCTGCCCAGGCCAAAGCCAGGTCACGACAGGGAAACCCGCTCGGTTCGCCGTTCGGGTAGCCCGATTGTCAGTGGCGGCCGATACCGTTGCGTACGCATCACAACCCTCCTGCCACGGAACGACCGTGGCCGCTGAGTCCAAAGGAGGTGGGTTCCACATGCGTCACTACGAAGTGATGGTCATCCTCGACCCCGAACTCGAAGAGCGCGCTGTTTCCCCGCTGCTCGAGAACTTCCTCTCCGTCGTCCGTGAGGGCAACGGAAAGGTCGAGAAGGTCGACACCTGGGGCCGTCGTCGTCTGTCCTACGAGATCAAGAAGAAGCCCGAGGGCATCTACTCGGTCATCGACCTGCAGGCCGAGCCTGCGGTCGTCAAGGAGCTCGACCGACAGATGAACCTGAACGAGTCGGTCCTCCGGACCAAGGTCCTCCGTCCCGAGACCCACTGAGCTCTCCAGCTCAGCTGATCCCGGGCATCGAGTAGCAGCACCAGCAGCCAGCAGCAAACCCGCCGAGAGGTTCCCCCATGGCAGGCGAGACCGTCATCACGGTCGTCGGCAATCTTGTCGATGACCCCGAGCTGCGCTTCACCCCTTCCGGTGCGGCGGTCGCGAAGTTCCGTGTCGCGTCCACTCCCCGCACCTTTGATCGTCAGACGAATGAGTGGAAGGACGGCGAAAGCCTGTTCCTGACCTGCTCGGTCTGGCGTCAGGCGGCGGAGAACGTCGCCGAATCGCTCCAGCGAGGCATGCGCGTCATTGTGCAGGGCCGGCTGAAGCAGCGGTCCTACGAGGACCGTGAGGGCGTCAAGCGCACGGTCTATGAACTGGACGTCGAAGAAGTCGGCGCCAGCCTGAAGAGCGCCACGGCCAAGGTCACCAAGACCACGGGTCGGGGCGGCCAGGGTGGATACAGCGGCGGCGGCGGTGGCGGCGGCCAGCAGGGCGGTAGCTGGGGCGGAGGCTCCGGCGGCGGTCAGCCGCAGGGCGGCGGCGCTCCCGCCGAAGACCCCTGGGCGACCAGCGCTCCTGCCGGTGGCAACCAGGGCGGCGGCGGTGGCGGCGGCTGGGGCGGAAGCTCCGGCGGCTCGACCGGCTCTGGCGCTCCTGGCGGCTCTGGCGGCGGCTACTCGGACGAGCCCCCCTTCTAAGGGCGGGGCTCGTACCCCCAACTTCTTGATCACACAGGAGAAACACCATGGCGAAGCCGCCTGTGCGCAAGCCTAAGAAGAAGGTCTGCGCTTTCTGCAAGGACAAGGTCACGTACGTGGACTACAAGGACACGAACATGCTGCGGAAGTTCATTTCCGACCGCGGCAAGATCCGTGCCCGCCGCGTGACCGGCAACTGCACGCAGCACCAGCGTGACGTCGCCACGGCTGTGAAGAACAGCCGTGAGATGGCGCTGCTGCCCTACACCTCCACCGCGCGATAAGGGAAGGGTGACTGACACATGAAGATCATCCTCACCCACGAGGTCTCCGGCCTCGGTGCCGCGGGCGACGTCGTCGACGTCAAGGACGGTTACGCTCGCAACTACCTGATCCCGCGGAACTTTGCGATCCGCTGGACCAAGGGCGGCGAGAAGGACGTCGAGCAGATTCGTCGTGCTCGCAAGATCCACGAGATCGCGACCATCGAGCAGGCCAACGAGATCAAGGCCCGTCTCGAAGGCGTGAAGGTCCGTCTGGCTGTTCGCTCCGGCGACGCCGGCCGTCTCTTCGGTTCCGTCACCCCGGCCGACATCGCCTCGGCGATCAAGGCTTCCGGTGGCCCCGAGGTCGACAAGCGCCGCATCGAACTGGGCGCGCCGATCAAGACCCTGGGCGCCCACGCGACGTCCGTGCGTCTGCACCCCGAGGTTGCCGCCAAGGTCAACATCGAGGTCGTCGCGGCCTGACCGTCGCGCTCGGCATAGCTGAGGGAAGGGCCGTACCCGGCTGGGTGCGGCCCTTCTTCGTGCGCTGAAGGCGCGGTTGGGTTTCGCGAAGATGCGTCCGGCTCTTCCTTCGTTTCACGTGAAACAGGGCGGAGGTTTCACGTGAAACCTCCGCCCTGTTTCACGTGAAACGCCTCAGCGCGTCGCGCCCGTGACGATCCAGCGTCCGGAGCGGGAACGGAGCCAGAGGGTCATCATCCGGACCGTCATCATCAGTGTCATCGCTCCCCAGAGCGCGGTGAGTCCGCCACCGAGTACCGGTACGAGCAGCGCTACGGGAGCGAAGATCAGCAGGGTGACCAGCATTGCCCAGGCCAGGTACGGCCCGTCCCCCGCACCCATCAGAACTCCGTCCAGGACGAAGACGATCCCGCTGATCGGCTGCGACACGGCGACCAGCAACAGGGCGGGCAGGGCGGCGTTCTGGACGACCGAGTCGCCGGTGAACAGAGGGAGGAACAGGGGGCGGGCGGCGATGACCAGCAAGCCGAGTACGACTCCCGTGGCGATTCCCCACTGAACCATGCGACGGCAGGCCTCCCGGGCGCCTTGGGCGTCGCCTGCGCCGAGGTAGCGTCCGATGATGGCCTGCCCGGCGATGGCGATCGCGTCGAGTGCGAAGACGAGCAGGCTCCACAGCGACAGAATGATCTGGTGTGCCGCCATGTCGGCGTCACCGAGACGTGCGGCGACCGCCGTGGCGATGATGAGGATCGCCCGCAGCGAGAGCGTGCGCACCAGCAGTGGCGCACCGGCCTGGGCGCAGGCGCGTATCCCAGCGGCATCCGGCCGCAACGAGGCGCCGTGCCTCCGGGCGCCGCGGATGACGACGTACAGATAGACCGCGGCCATGCCGCACTGGGCGATGACGGTGCCCCAGGCGGAACCTGCGATGCCGAGGCCGACACCGTAGACGAGACCGACGTTGAGGGCAGCGTTGGCGACGAAGCCGGCGATGGCGACGTACAGCGGGGTCTTTGTGTCCTGTAGTCCGCGCAGGACACCGGTGGCCGCGAGTACGACGAGCATGGCTGGGATGCCAAGTGCCGAGATACGTAGATAGGTGACGGCGTACGGGGCGGCCGTGTCCGAGGCGCCGAAGAGTTCCATCAGGGCTGGTGCCGTGGGCAGGGTGACGGCTATGACGGCTGCGCCGATCAGGAGGGCGAGCCAGATTCCGTCCATGCCCTGGCGGATCGCGGCCCGCAGATCTCCCGCGCCGACGCGGCGGGCGACGGCGGCCGTGGTGGCGTAGGCGAGGAAGACGAAGACGCCGACGGCCGTCATGAGGAGGGCGGAGGCAATGCCGAGGCCGGCCAGTTGAGCGGTGCCGAGGTGGCCGACAATCGCTGTGTCGGCCATGAGGAAGAGTGGCTCGGCGACGAGTGCACCGAAGGCCGGAACGGCCAGCGCGACGATCTCTCGGTCGTGTCGGCGTCGGACGGCCTTGGGTGCCGCGGAAGCCTGTGTCATGAGCACCAATCTAATCTTCCACAGGTAATAGATGCAAGTCATTAAGAACCCTTACTTGCCGTCCGGTGGGACACGCCGTCGCACTCCCTTTGCAACGATCTTGGTCCGACCGGGAAAGTTTTTCTTCTGCACAGCCGGTGGACGGGAAATGGGCAGGTCAGAGCACGTTCCTTGGAGATGCTGAGTGCTTGTTCACAGGCCTGTCCACCGAGTCGTACACAGGTTTCGTGGAGTTCTCCACAGCATCCGGGCCGTCGTCCACATGGCCTGTGGATAACCAGATTGGCTGACGGTGCCCGCGGGCCTAACGTGGGGCGACGCCCGCTCTCCTTTCCGTCCTCGTAAACCTCACAAAAAGGACGCATCAGAACCGGAGTTGGGCCTCTTAGTTGTCAGTGCCGTGCCGTAGAAATAAGGGGCACGGCTAGGTCCGCTCCGCGGACGGGAGGAGGTGGCTCGGTGAGTATTTCCGAGCCCTTGGACGACCCTTGGGCCGACAGCGGTCCCAGTGATCGTCCGCCATCCCCCCGCCGGCGCCAGGACGGCGGTCGGAGCCGCGACGAGCAGCACGATCGCGACCGTGACACCGGTTCGTGGGAGGGCGGAGGTTCGGCCTTCGAGCGCGTGCCGCCGCAGGACCTGGATGCCGAGCAGTCGGTTCTCGGCGGCATGCTTCTCTCCAAGGACGCCATCGCCGATGTCGTGGAGGTTCTCAAGGGCCACGACTTCTACCGCCCGGCGCACGAAACGATCTTCCAGGCCATCCTCGACCTGTATGCGAAGGGCGAGCCAGCCGACCCCATCACGGTCGCGGCGGAGCTCACCAAGCGGGGTGAGATCACCAAGGTCGGCGGCCCACCGTATCTGCACACACTGGTGCAGACGGTCCCCACGGCGGCGAACGCCGAGTACTACGCGGAGATCGTGCACGAGCGCGCGGTCCTGCGCCGCCTGGTCGAGGCGGGGACGCGTATCACGCAGATGGGGTACGCGGCTGACGGCGATGTCGATGAGATCGTCAACAGCGCCCAGGCCGAGATCTACGCGGTCACCGAGCAGCGCACCACCGAGGACTATCTGCCACTCGGCGACATCATGGAGGGCGCACTCGACGAGATCGAGGCGATCGGGTCCCGGTCGGGGGAGATGACCGGTGTGCCGACCGGCTTCACCGACCTCGACTCGCTCACCAACGGTCTCCACCCGGGCCAGATGATCATCATTGCCGCCCGTCCCGCCATGGGTAAGTCGACGCTGGCCCTGGACTTCGCGCGTACCTGCTCGATCAAGCACAACATGCCCAGCGTGATCTTCTCGCTCGAAATGGGCCGCAACGAGATCGCGATGCGTCTGCTGTCGGCCGAGGCCCGCGTGGCCCTGCACCACATGAGATCCGGCACGATGACCGACGAGGACTGGACACGGCTCGCGCGCCGTATGCCCGATGTCTCCGCTGCCCCGCTCTACATCGACGACTCCCCGAACCTGTCGATGATGGAGATCCGCGCCAAGTGCCGCCGCCTCAAGCAGCGTGCGGACCTGAAGCTCGTGGTCATCGACTATCTGCAGCTGATGCAGTCGGGTGGCAAGAGGTCCGAGAGCCGGCAACAGGAGGTCTCCGACATGTCGCGAAACCTGAAGCTGCTGGCCAAGGAGCTGGAGCTGCCGGTGATCGCGCTGTCCCAGCTCAACCGTGGTCCCGAGCAGCGCACGGACAAGAAGCCCATGGTCTCCGACCTCCGTGAGTCCGGATCGATCGAGCAGGACGCGGACATGGTGATCCTGCTGCACCGCGAGGACGCCTACGAGAAGGAGTCACCGCGCGCGGGCGAGGCGGACATCATCGTGGGCAAGCACCGTAACGGTCCGACGGCCACGATCACGGTGGCTTTCCAGGGCCACTACTCGCGCTTCGTGGACATGGCGCAGACCTGATCCGACCCGACGAGCGGTGGAGGAGAAGGGGTGGAAGTACGACGTCTGGAGCGAGCCGCCTACGGCCGAGTTGGAGAACATCCGACTTCTGGCGGGCTATCGCAGGGACTGGTTGTTCAAGCTCCGCCATCCTGGACGCGCTTTGGGACGCTGAACTTGATGGCATTGTCCTTGGGTCGGCAACACGCTGCTTGCCCGATCGCCCAGAGCCACAGGCCCGCGCTGCCCTTTACCACTTGCTCTGGAGGCACCACCTCAAGGTCGATCTCGGACGTCTCCTCGACACGTCATCTGTCCTGAGGAGGCCAGCGTGAGCAGGGCTGGCACCAGGGTGGGAATCGGCACGCGCTCCGGTGTCACCCGCTGAGCATATGGCCCGTGACTCCCGGACGGCCCTCAGCGCCTCGTCTCGTACCTGGTCAGGATCACGCCGCCGGGAAGCGTCCGCGTCTCCACCAGGTTCAGGTTCACCCAGCTGTCCAGCGCGGTGAAGAACGGCGTGCCGCCGCCCACCAGGACTGGTGCGGTGGCCAGCACGTACTCGTCGATCAGCCCGGCCCGCATGGCCGCCCCGGCAAGCGTCGCGCCGCCGATGTCCATCGGGCCGCCGTCCTCGTCCTTGAGCCGGGTGATCTCGGCGACCGCGTCACCGGTGACCAGGCGGGTGTTCCAGTCGACCTTGTCGATCGTCGAGGAGAACACCACCTTTGACATGCCCCGCCAGCGGCGCGCGAACTCGATCTCCGCCGGAGTGGCGTTGGGCTGCTGGTCGCCGGTCGGCCAGTGGGAGCTCATCGTCTGCCACAGCTTGCGCCCGTACAGCGACAGGTCGGTCGCCTGCAACTGGTCGGACCAGAACTGGAACAGCTCGTCGCTCGGCACGCCCCAGCCGATGTCGTCGCCGGGCGCGGCGATGTAGCCGTCCAGGGACAGGTTCATGCCGTAGATCAGTTTCCGCATGGCGCCAGCTTTCCGTGAGTCGGTCTCACGCGTACAGACCGGCGCGGCGCGGGAAACTTATCGATGCGCGATCTGAGCTCGCATGTAGTCCGCGTGCTCGGTGGCTCAGTCGCAGACTCATCGTTCCGCCGAGGAAATGGCATCGATCTGAGACTGATCTTGGGTGACATCGCGGTGAGACAACAGAGAAGCAGCAGGTCACAGAAGATCGACATGTCATCGGCGGTGAGACCCTACACACCTCGTCGGCCTGGGCGGACCCGGGACTCACACCTTGCCGGGTCCCGGAGCGTCAGAGAAATGTGCTCGACGTGCGATGCCGGGGCGGGTGGACTGGGGGCATGACCACACCTAAAGAAGAGCTCCTTCCCGCTACGCGCCGGGCTCTGTTGCACCGTATCGCCGTCGCTCAGGCCGAAGGACGGACGCCGTCACTGGTCGCTTCGGTGGTCCGGGGCGGGGAGAGGGTCTGGACCGGCGCGCGTACCTCGGTGGACGGCCACGGGCCGGACGAGAACGTGCAGTACCGGATCGGCTCCATCACCAAGACCTTCACCGCCGTACTGGTGCTGAGGCTGCGTGACGAGGGGGTGCTGGATCTCGGTGACCCCTTGGAGAAGTATCTGCCGGGTACCGGCGCTGGGGAGGTCACCATCGCCGAACTGCTCGCGCACACGGCGGGGTTGGCTGCCGAGTCACCCGCTCCCTGGTGGGAGCGCACGCCTGGCTCGCTGCGGCCGGAGCTGGCCGATGTGCTGGGCGAGCAGCCTTTCCGGCATTCGGTGGGGCGCCGGTTCCACTATTCGAACCCCGGCTACACGCTGCTGGGGGCTTTGGTCGAGGAACTGCGGGGCGCTCCCTGGGAAGAGGTTCTGCAGCGCGAGGTGCTGGAGCCGCTGGGACTGCGCCGTACCAGTGGACGGCCGCGGGCGCCGCACGCGGGCGGGTGGGCCGTCCATCCCTGGGCGGACGTCATGATGCCGGAACCGGCCGAGGACCTCGGGCGTATGGCGCCGGCCGGCCAGCTCTGGTCCACCACCGGGGACTTGGCGCGCTTTGCGGTCTTCCTTACTCAGGGCGACGACCGGGTGCTGAGTGCGGAATCCGTGCGGGAGATGCGGACGCCCGCCGCGCCATCCGAGACGGCGGACCTGGCCGCGGGCTCCGCTTACGGCCTGGGCATGCAGATCGTGCACCGAGACGGCCGGGCCCTCGTCGGCCACTCGGGTTCCCTGCCGGGCTTCCTCGCCGGCCTGATGGTGAGTGTGGAGGACGACGTGGCGGCGGTCGTGCTGTCCAACTGCACCTCGGGACTGCCTGCACTGACCGTCGCCGCAGATCTTGTCCGGATCGTGGCGGAGGCGGAGCCCCGGATCCCTGAGCCATGGCGTCCGCTGCCCGAAGTGGACGGCGCGGTCCTGGAGTTGGCAGGACAGTGGTACTGGGGGACGTACGCCTTCGGACTGCGGCTGGTGGCCGACGGTGGTGTTTCGCTGGAGCCGTTGTCCGGCACGGGTAGAGGCGCACGCTTTCGGGCGAACAGCGACGGTACCTGGACGGGACTCGACGGCTACTACGCCGGAGAGCTTCTCCGGGCCGTGCGGCGTCCCGACGGGTCCGTGAGCCACCTCGACGTCGGGTCATTCACCTTCACTCGTCAGCCGTACGACGAGAAGGCTCCTGTACCGGGTGGGGTGGACGCAGGCGGCTGGCGAGGGGTTCGGTAGGCGCTGTAACGGCGGGAGGCGGCTGTTTCACGTGAAACAGCCGCCTCCCGCCGTAGGTGCGAGTGCCCCTCAGAGCTGCAATTTGAAGCCCAGGTGGGAGGCCGTGAAACCGAGCCGCTCGTAGAACCGGTGAGCGTCGGTACGGGTGACGTCGGAGGTCAGCTGGACCAGTCGGCAGTTCTGACGCCGGGATTCCTCGATCGCCCACCCGATGAGCCGGGTGCCGAGGCCACTGCCGCGCTCATCCGCGTGGATACGTACGCCTTCGATGATCGAGCGGGTGGCTCCCTTGCGGGACAGCCCGGGAATCACCGTGAGCTGAAGGGTGCCGACGACACGGTCCTCGCGCACGGCGACGACGAGGTGCTGGTTCGCATCGCCGCTGAGGCGTTTCAGGGCGGCCAGGTACGGGGTGAGGTCCTCCGGCGATTCCCGCTGGGCGCCCAGCGGGTCGTCCGCGAGCATCGCGACGATGGCAGGGACGTCGTCGGGAACGGCGGCTCGTATTTCAAGATCTCCCATGGCCGCACCCTACGAGAGCGGACTCGCCCCTGCGCAGCGCCTAAGCGGGCACCTTCGCCGATTCCACGACCCGGACCAGTGGGGCCAGTTCCGGGTTTCCGGCCGCCTCGTCGAGTGCCTCGCGCAGGGCCGCGTCATTGGTGGGCCGTGCCTCTTCGAGGAGCGTGAGGCCCGCCTCGCTGACGTTCGTGTAGATGCCGCGGCGATCGGTCGGGCACAGGTAGCGCGAGAGCAGCCCGCGGTCCTCGAGCCGGGTCACGAGCCGGGTGGTGGCGCTCTGACTGAGGACGACCGCGTCCGCGACCTGCTTCATCTGCAGATGACCGCCATCGCCGTCGTGCTGGCGGCTGAGCACGTCGAGCAGGGAGTACTCCCGCACACTCAGGCCGTGCTTGGCCTGCAGGGCACGCTCGATGTGGGCCTCGATCCTCCCGTGGAGCAGGGAGAGAGCGCACCAGCCCTGCGAGAGGGCGGTGAGTGCGGGGTCCGTGGCTGTCATGGCGTTTTCTCCGTCCCGGAGCGACTGGATCCAGGATAGAGCACGATCGCAATAGCCCGCACTTGCATGTAACCCGCGTCTGCAACTATTGTGAGCGCACGCAAAGCGCTCCTGCAATCGTCTGGGAAGGTGTACCCCACCATGCCTCTCGCGCTTCTGGCCCTCGCGATCGGGGCCTTCGGAATCGGAACCACCGAATTCGTGATCATGGGTGTGCTGCCCGAGGTCGCCGGTGACTTCGGTGTCTCCATTCCCACCGCCGGACTGCTGGTGACCGGCTACGCCCTCGGTGTGGTGATCGGCGCCCCGATCATGACCGCGCTCGGCACGAAGGTGCCCCGCAAGCGGATGCTGATGCTGCTGATGGGCCTGTTCGTGCTCGGCAACCTGCTCTCCGCCGTCGCCCCGGTATTCGGGCTGATGCTGGCGGGCCGCGTGGTCGCCTCCCTCGCTCACGGTGCCTTCTTCGGCATCGGCTCGGTGGTCGCCGCCGAACTGGTCGCCCCTGAGAAGAAGGCCGGCGCGATCGCCATGATGTTCAGCGGTCTGACCGTCGCCAATGTGGTCGGCGTCCCGCTGGGCACAATGATCGGCCAGTCCGCCGGCTGGCGCGTCACATTCGCAGGCGTCGCCGCGCTCGGTGTGATCGGGTTGCTGGGCATAGCCAAGCTGGTCCCCGAGCTTCCGAAGCCTGAAGGCGTGCGCCTCCGTCACGAACTGGCCGCCTTCAAGAACGTCCAGGTTCTCCTGGCCATGGCGATGACCGTGCTCGGGTTCGGCGGCGTCTTCGCGGCCATCACCTACATCGCGCCGATGATGACGCACGTCACAGGCTTCGCAGACGGGTCCGTCACCTGGCTGCTGGTCCTCTTCGGCCTGGGCATGGTCGGCGGGAACCTGGTGGGCGGCAAGTTCGCCGACCGGGCGCTGATGCCGATGCTGTACGTGTCCTTGGGCGGCCTGGCCACGGTGCTCGCCCTGTTCACGGTCACGGCGCACAACAAAGTCCTCGCGGCCATCACGATCGCGCTGATCGGCGCCCTGGGGTTCGCCACCGTGCCGCCGCTGCAGAAGCGCGTCCTGGACCAGGCGCACGGCGCTCCCACGTTGGCCTCGGCTGTCAACATCGGCGCCTTCAACCTCGGCAACGCCCTGTCGGCCTGGCTGGGCGGCCTCGTCATCGCCGCAGGCATGGGCTACACCGCCCCCAACTGGGTCGGCGTCGTCCTCGCCACGGGCGCGCTCGTCCTTGCCGTTCTCTCGGCCGCCCTGGAGCGGCGAGCCGCCGCCCGCAGCGCTGTCATCGCCGGTGGCGCTCCCGCCGAACAGCGGGCCGCCCTCCACCACTGACCGGAGTCGGGCTCCGCGCGGGGCCAGGGTCGTCCCCGCACGCTCTCGAATCGGCACCACCTGTCGTGACTCGGTACCACCTACAAGGAGAAGCCCGCTCATGCGCACCACCACCGCCGTTGCCCCGCTGACCACCGAGGACGCCGAGGTTCTCGTCGCCGCAGCCCGCCGTGCCGCCGAAGTCTCCGGAGTCCGGGTCAGCGTCGCCGTCCTCGACGCGGGCGGTCACCCGCTGGCCTTCCGGCGTGATGACCAGGCCGTGTTGATCTCCGGCGAGACCAGCACCCGCAAGGCCTACACGGCACTCCAGTTGGACTCTGCCACGGCGGACCTCGTCGAGGCGGTCCGGCCCGGCGGTCTCTTCCACACCCTGCCCACCGCGCTCGACCGCCCGCTTCTGTTCATCGCGGGCGGCGCGCCGGTCCACCGTGACGGCCGTCTGATCGGCGCGATCGGCGTCGGCGGCGGTGCACCGGACCAGGACCACGGCTTCGCCGTAGCCGCCGTGGAGGCACTCGCCTGACATCGATTCAGCACAGACGCGCCGGTCTCCCATGCCTGGGGGACCGGTGTTTCCTTGCTGGCGGCTGCCAGGCCGCCCTCGTCTTCTAGCCGGCCGCCACCGTCAGGGGAGCGAACCGTCGTGTCCAGTCCCCGGGCAGCTCCGAGATCCCGTACGTCATCACCGCGTTGAAGCCGGTGGACACGAGGCCATGCTCCTTCACCCAGGACAGCAGCTCTTCGTGCCGTACGTCGATGTCGGTGCGCAGCCGGCCGTCGATGTGATCGGCCAGCGAGACGATGAGTGCCTTCGCCGTCTCTGTGTCGTGGGCGATCAGTGGACCCACCACGTGGTTGTCCATATTGGGCCAGGCGGCCGCGTATCCGGTGATCCGGCCTGCCTCCTCGGCGACGCGCAGTTGGTCGGAGAAGGCGGGCAGCCGCGTGATCACATGGGTACGGTCGCAGCCGAAGACCTCCTCGTCGAGCCGGAGGATCGTGGTGAGGTCGCCGGCCGTGGCCGGGCGCGTGAAGACCTTGGGATGCGGCCCATCGGTGACGAAGTGGCCGCTGACCATCTCCACCCGGCCCGTGACCTTGAAGCCCAACTCCTCGTAGAGCGGACGGCCGTACGGGGTGGCGTGCAGCGTCAGCGGGGTGGTGCCCACCTCCTCGACGACATGTCGCATCAGACGTCGGCCAACTCCCTGGCGGGCGTGCCGCTTGGCGACGAGCACCATGCCGATTGCGCTGAGATCAGGGCGTTCGCGCGAGCCGTACTCGGTCACGACACAGACCGTGAGAAGTCCGCCGTCGGGTGCGTCGATGCCGTATCCCGTCCCTGCGGCGAGGAGGAGGCCCCACTTGTGTTCCTCGCGGGGCCAGCCTCGATCCTCGGACAGGTCGGCGCAGGCGGTGAGATCGCGAAGCGTCAGGCGACGAATGGGCAGAGCGGCGAGGGAAGGTGTCGGCACGCAGGTCAGGCTGTCTGACCAGTACCTGCGTCGTCCACCTGTTTGCGGGTAGACGTACACGCTTTTGGCCAGGCTCTACGCCACCACACAGCACGTGGACAGATGTTTCACGTGAAACAGCTCGCGTTTCCCAGCCGCGTCCTCGGTCGAGCCAATTGGTCCAGCAGGGATTCTCAGTGTTGCAACCAGAGTGCAGATCACGAACCGGCTTTGTGAAGAATTCGAGGTGAACCGGGCCGACTCTGCGACCTGTGACGACTTACTGCCTGACTGTTCGGCCCTGTATCGGAATCCGTGGCGCTCTATGCGGATCGCGATCTGATGGCCCTAGTCGGCCCATCTCTGTGAAGCCCCAACCTGTGGGGAGTCCATGAATTGATCCTTCGAACCTGGCAATTGAGGCGACTCACGCTTGGGTCCCGTGATGCCTGAGTCTCGCCCATTCGTGCTCAAGGGCGGCGGGACTTGTGCCTGAGGAGGGTGCCGGTATGGTCGAGTCCGGTTCGCGTCCACGGCGATGTACGCAAGTCGCCTGGAGGCGCGAACGCATGCCAATGCAGCCTAACGGGATGGAGAGATCGAAGACCCGCATTTTCCGTTATGCGGCCGGGAGTTGGCCCGGGATGGGATGCTGCGATTACTGCGGCCAATGTCACATTCTCTCCTTACTTGTCCGTACGGAGCGGTAATCCGGGTTCAATGTGGCCGCATTGACCGATGGAGACTGAACCGGGAACGAATGCGAGCCGTCTGCGGGGGAAAGCAGGCATCTTCCGACCGCGGAGGTGCGCAGACCGACCGAAAGATGTTCGAGGCGAGGCACACCCATGGACGCTCCGACCACCACGTCGGCCGACAACGGCACTTCCGGCGGCAACAGCGGGGGTGGCTGGTTCACACCACGCAAGGATCCGGCACCGTCGTCCGCCGGCGGGGAGCAGGAGCCGGAGGGGAGCCGGTTGGCCGCGTTGCGACCGGTGGGCCGGCCGACCGAGAGCAGGCCGACAGACGCGGGTCGCGCCGCACGCACACCCCGCGCACGCGAGGGCTCACCGCCGCAGGAGCGAATACGGGCCGTCGAGCACTCCGGGACCGCTCACACTCCGAGCCCCGAGGCGGCGCCTGCCCCAGCGGCTCATCGCGAGCAGGGGCCCCCTCCTGAAGCCGTACGACCGCAGCGAGGACCCGCACGGCCCGAGCCTGGCTCCCCGCGGCCTGAATCCGGCTCTGCGCAGACCGAGCAAGTCTCTCCGCAGTCCGGCCACGGCTCTCCGCGGCCCGAACCCACCTCTCCGCAGTCCAGCCACGGCTCTCCACGACCCCAACCGATCCCGGAGCAGCCCGCGAACGCGCCGGAGCCGCACGTGCCCGCCCAGAGTTCCGTCTCCACTCCTGGGGCGTCTCCGGACGCCGTACTGGTCCGTCGGACCATGGCTGAGGTCGGCCCCATCGCCGACAAGGTCACCTCCTACTTCTACGCACTGCTCTTCGTGCGTCATCCGGAACTGCGGTCGTTGTTCCCCGCCGCGATGGACACCCAGCGGGACCGGCTGCTCAAGGCGCTGCTGACCGCGGCCGAGCACATCGACAACACCGAGATCCTCGTCGCGTACCTGCAGAACCTCGGCCGTGGACACCGCAAGTACGGCACCAGGCCCGAGCACTACCCGGCCGTCGGGGAGTGTCTGATCGGCGCGCTCAGCCGGTTCGCCTCGGCGGTCTGGGACCCAGAGACCGAGGCGGCCTGGGTCCGCACGTACACGACGATCTCCCAGGTCATGATCGACTCGGCGGCCCGCGACGAACTGCGAGCACCGGCCTGGTGGTACGCCGAAGTGGTCTCGCACGACCTCAGGACCTCGGACATCGCGGTCATCACGGTCCGCGCGGACCAGCCGTATCCTTTCCTCGCCGGGCAGTACACGAGCCTGGAGACGCCGTGGTGGCCGCGGATCTGGCGCCACTACTCCTTCGCCTCGGCGCCCCGCTCGGACGGGCTGCTTTCGTTCCATGTCAAGGCGATTCCGGCAGGTTGGGTGTCCAACGCGCTGGTGCACCGCGCCCGGCCCGGTGACATCATCCGGCTCGGGCCGCCGACCGGTTCGATGACCGTCGACCACACCACCGACAGCGGACTGCTCTGCCTGGGCGGTGGCACCGGCATAGCGCCCATCAAGGCGCTGGTCGAGGATGTCGCAGAGCACGGCGAGCGGCGCCCGGTCGAGGTCTTCTACGGAGCCCGTACCGGTCACGACCTGTACGACATCGACACGATGCTACGGCTCCAGCAGAGCCACCCGTGGCTCGAGGTGCGCCCGGTGATCGACCAGCAGGCCCATCTCCAACTGCCTGATGTCATACGCGAGTACGGGCCGTGGAACGAGTACGACGCCTACCTCTCGGGTCCGCCCGGGATGATCCGCAGCGGGGTGGACGCGCTCAGGGACATAGGCATTCCGTCGGACCGGATACGCCACGACGCGGTGGAAGAGCTCGTACTGACCGGGGACTGACCTCAGGCCGGCATCGGCAAAGACCGACACGTCAGGGACGTCAGAGCGTCAGCTCAGATCGGGCGCGTGCATTGCCCGTACGCCCTCGATGTTCCCGTCGAGATAGTGCCGCAGGGACAGCGGGACGAGGTGGACGGAGGCAATACCGACCCGGGTGAACGGAACCCGCACCGTTTCATACTCGCCGCACGGCTCATCGATCTCGGGGCCGTGCCGCAGCGCCGGATCCATGGACTCCAGACGGCAGACGAAGAAGTGCTGCACCTTCACGCCGGTCGCGCCGTCGTCGCCGATGTGCTCGACGGTGTCGACGAAGCAGGGCACCACATCGATGACCTTGGCGCCGAGTTCCTCGTGAACTTCACGGTGGAGCGCGTCGACGACAGTCGCGTCCTCCGGTTCGACCCCGCCACCGGGTGTGAGCCAGTAGGGATCGACGCCGGGTTTGGTGCGCTTGATGAGAATCAGGTCGTCGCCATCCAGCAGGATGGCGCGGGCGGTGCGCTTGACCACGGGTCGGACGGTCATGGGAGGAATGTGGCCCGGTTGGTTCCACGTGAAACATCGCGAAGCCGTCAGGGCGTCAGGAGAAGGCTCAGAGGGGAGAGGCAAGAAGGGAGAGGAAGGGAGGCCCAGGAGGGGACTTCACGACCAGCCGGCCGCGGCACGCAGCAGCCACTCGTGTGCCCGTGCGATATGAGGCATGGCGAGAGTGCCGGTGCGGACCACCAGAAAGTACGTACGCAGCGGTGGCACCGCCGGATCGAAGAGCGCCACGACATCGCCGCGTTCCAGGGCGGCGGCGCAGAGATACCGGGGCAGTACGGCGAGGCCCGCGCCTGTGGCGGCGCAGGCGAGCACCGCGCGGAGATCGGGCACGACGACGGTTCCGGAGGCCACCGGGTGGCAGTCGAAGACGGAGGCCCAGTAGCGGGCGACGAGCGGGAGGGATTCGTGCACCTCGACGACGGGAAACTTCTCCAGCGCATGGGCGCCCTTGCGGCGCAGCTTGTCGGGACCGATGCGGGCGGCCCAACGCGGGGCGGCGACCAGAACGTGCTCCTCGTCGCAGAGCGGAGTCGCCGTGAGCAGTGGGCCGCGCGGTTGGGCTGTGGTGATGGCCAGATCATGATGTCCGGCAGCGAGCCCTTCCAGCGCTTCCTCGGCGTTCCCGAACGAGGCGCGCAGAGCGAAACCCTGATCGTCGTCGCCCGTCAGCTCCGTGAGCGCGGGTAGAGCCCGTTCGGCGATGAACTCCGGCGGCCCGGCGAGGTGCAGGGTGCGTAGGGAGGAGTCCTCCTCGAGCCCGGTCTCGGCGATCTCCACCAGGGCGTCGAGATGCGGTGCGGCCTTGTGGGCAAGCTCGTCACCGATGGTCGTGGGGGTCACCCCGCGGGCCTGACGCAGGAAGAGGGGCCTCCCCAGCTGCCGCTCCAGTGCGCGGATCTGCGAGGTGACGGCAGGCTGCGATAGTCCGAGCAGCGCGGCGGCTCGGGTGAAGGAGCCGGCGCGGTGCACCGTCACAAACGTGCGCAGCAGCGCCAGATCCACGGTGTCCCTCCCCTCCCACCACTCCCGGCCGAGCCCCAACTATAAATAAGTCGATAGGTCGCTGTCGCTACTGTGATTGGACACTGACACAGAGTCAACTAGCCTTGTTCGCGCGGTTCTTCGCGCGTGGAACCGGGACGGTCCGAGCCACGAGGGGGGAGGCTCGGACCGTCCGTCGTACAGAGCGAGGCACCAAAGCCCGCAGCTCGGACGGGTGCTGCCCCCTACTCGCCGGTCGCTCGGGCTCACAGCTTGCTCGGGAAGAGTTCGGGAAGAGCTCGGTCCCCGGATCGGTGAGGACGCGAATCGGTGAAGACGCCGTTCGGTGAGGGAGAACTCAGTCCCCTGACTCGTCCAGCGCCCGCAGCACGTCCGCCACCAAGTCCTCCGGATCCTCCGCGCCGGCGGAGAAACGGATGAAGCCCTCGGGCACCGCGTCCCCGCCCCACCGCCCGCGCCGCTCGGCCGTGGACCGCACTCCACCGAAGCTCGTCGCGTCGTCCACCAGCCGCAGCGCGTCGAGAAAACGATCGGCACGCGCGCGCGTGGGCAGCGTGAAGGACACTACGCACCCGAAGCGCCGCATCTGCTGCGAGGCGATCTTGTACGAGGGGTCGTCCGGCAGCCCCGGATAGCGCAGCCCGGTCACCTCGGGCCGATTCCGCAGTGCCTCGGCGATCGTCAGGGCGTTGGCCGTCTGCCGGTCGGCACGCAGGTGGAGTGTGGCGAGTGAGCGGTGTGCCAGCCATGCCTCCATGGGGCCGAGGATCGCGCCGACCACCTTCCGCCAGCGCCGTACGGGAGCCATCAGAGCGGCGTCGCGCGCGGTGACGTATCCCAGGAGGATGTCGCCGTGTCCGGTGAGCATCTTGGTGCCGCTGGCCACGGAGAAGTCGGCGCCGAGCTCCAGCGGGCGCTGCCCGAGCGGGGTCGCCAGTGTGTTGTCGACGGCGACGAGGGTGCCCTGCGCGTGGGCCGCCTCGGCGAGCCGGCGTATGTCGCACACGTCGAGCCCCGGGTTCGACGGGGTCTCGATCCACAGCAGCTTCGCGCCGTCGAGCGCGTCGAGCTGGGCGTCGCCGCCGGTCGGGGCGGTGCGTACCTCGATGCCGAACGCGGTCAGCTGCTCGCGCACCAGGGGCAGCACCTGGTAGCCGTCGTCCGGCAGGACCACGATGTCGCCGGCCCGCAGCTGGGAGAAGAGGACCGCCGAGATGGCGGCCATGCCCGAGGGGAAGGCGAGCGTCTCGACGTCGTCCTGGCCGGGGGCCTCCAATTCGCCGATGGCGCGCTCCAGGAGCGTCCAGGTCGGGTTCTCGTCCCGGCCGTAGGTGTACGGGCCGGTGGGCTCTCCCGGCAGGTGGAAGTGCGCGGCGAAGACCGGGCCCGGGAGCGTCGGCTCGTACTTGACGGGTTCGGGCAGTCCGGCCCGCACCGCGCGTGTGCCGTCACCGCTCCCCGTGACGAAATCCCCTGAGGTCATGCCGCTCGTCCCTCCACTTGCTCCTGTACGGCGGCCAGCAGCCCGCGGCTCGCCGACTCCACCATCTCAAGACACTCCTCGAAGCCTTCTATATGTCCGTAATACGGATCGGGGACGTCGGGGTCGGCGCCCGCGTCGGGGTCGTACGAACGCAGCAGTCGGACCTTCTCCGCGTCCTGAGGTGTGGATGCGAGGCGGCGCAGGGCCCTCAGGTGGCCGGAGTCGAGGGCGATGACGAGGTCGAGGCGGGCGAACCACGAGGCCTGGAACTGTCGGGCCACGTGGTCGCTCCCGTAACCGTGCGCCTCCAGTACGGCGACGGCGCGTGGGTCGGCGCCGTCGCCCTCGTGCCAGCCGTCCGTGCCCGCGCTGTCGACCTCGACCATGGCTTCGAGTCCGGCCTCTTCTATACGGGCGCGGAAGACGGACTCGGCCATCGGGGAGCGACAGATGTTGCCGGTGCAGACGAAACAGACGGAATAGCTCATCGGACGTGCTCAGTCCTTGCCGTCGGGCAGGACGACGTTGAGTGCCCAGGACACGACCGAGATGATCAGGCCGCCCAGGACGGCGGTCCAGAAGCCCTCGACGTGGAAACTCAGGTCCAGCTTGTCGGACAGCCACGAGGTGAGCAGCAGCATCAGGGCGTTGACCACAAGGGTGATCAGGCCGAGCGTGAGGATGAAGAGCGGGAAGGTCAGCACCTTCACGACCGGCTTGACCAGGAAGTTCACCAGGCCGAAAACCAGTGCGACGAGCAGGAGCGTGCCGACCTTCTTGCCGGTGCTGTCACCGGTCAGGGTGATCTTGTCCAGCACCCAGACGGCAACGGCCAGGGCCGCCGCGTTGGCGATCGTCTTGACTACGAAATTCTTCATGTGTCTGATCGTGGCAGAAGAGATCGACTGGCGAGCGCGGCTGTGGACAGAGCAGACCGCGTACGAGAGCGGACGAGGGCGATGAAGGCATTCCGGCTGGATGAACTGGAGGCGGAACGCGCCGCCAACGACGGTGCCTATCTGCAGTTTCTGCGAGAGCGGAACATGTCGGTCGGTCTGTACGCGCTCGACGCGGGGGACCAGGACCCGCAGCGGCCCCACCAGCAGGACGAGGTGTACTTCATCGTGAGCGGGCGGGCCTCGATCACAGTCGGTCTGGAGACCACGCAGGTGGCGCGGGGCAGTGTCGTCTACGTCCCCGCGGGGGTCGCCCACAAGTTCCATCACATCACCGAGGACCTGCGGGTTCTGGTGGTGTTCTCTCCGCCCGAGAGCTGATGGCCGTCTCGGGGTTCCCTAGGGGAACGGTCAGGGGGGAACAAGGGGTGCGAGGCCCCCGTCCGGCCCCTGCCGGATCTAGCATCGAATGCAAGACATGCGAGACATCGGAGAACCCGGAATCACTGTCCCGACTTGGGGCGACGGGCAGACAGAGGCAAGGACAAGGGCGATGCGAGAGATCTTCAACGGTATGCCGTGGTGGGTGAAGTGGGTCGCGGTGCCGGTCATCGCCCTCGTGGTGTTCGGTGGCTTGATAGCGACCGTCGTCGGCTTCGTCATCGGCCTGCTCTTCAAGGCGCTGGTCTTCGTCGCGCTGGTCGGCGGACTGATCTACGTCGTGCGGAAGTTCACGACGAGTTCGTCGTCGCGCAGCGACTGGTGAGGTGACGGGGAGACGCGAGCGGGTGAGCGATCGGTAACGGGTGGGCCGGTAAAGGGAAGCCGAGGTTCCCTCGGCCGGGGGAAGTTTCCCGGCGGGGCGGTCTGCGGGCGGTGACGGGCGGTTAAAGTCCGGAAGCTCGACGCGGGGTCGACCCTCGCGAGCAGCGCACACCTCCCTCCCGTGTTCCCCCGCACGGGCGGTCCCCCTCGCGCTCAGGGAGTGCCCCTTGGCCACGGTTGACACCGCACCCGCAAGCTCACACGCTCCACCTGTCCAGCGGTCCGGAGTGTCTGCGGGGTCCCGTGTCCCGCCGACCCAGCCACGCACGTCGCCTACGGAGGCGCAGCCGAAGACCTCGCCCCCAGAGACGCACGACGTGCGGACGTCAACCGCTGAGCACGACGGATGCACGTCATCCACTGAGCACGACGGACGTACGTCATCCACCGAGCACGACGGACGTACGTCATCCACCGAGACAAGCACTCGGCACGCTCCGACGCGCACCCCGCCCGCGGCCTCCCACGGGCTGCTCGTCGGGGCACGAACGCCCCCGGCCGAGGCCGCGTCGCTGGACCCGCACCCCACGACCCTCATCGGCTCCGTCCAGCGGGCGATGCGCCTTCTGGAGGCCGTAGCCGCGCGTGAGCACGGAGCGCCCGCCAAACAGCTCGCCCGGGAGGCGGGGCTCGCGCTTCCGACGGCGTACCACCTGCTGCGCACTCTGGCCCACGAGGGCTATCTGCGCCGAGAGAAGGGGCTGTTCTTCCTCGGTGAGGCCGCCGAGCGGTTGAGCAGTAGCGGAGCCCAGCAGAAACGTCGCAGCACGATGAGCGACGTACTCGCGCACTGGCGCGATTCGATCGGCGTACCGGTGTACTACGCGACGTACCGCGACGGTGAGATCGAGGTCCTGTCCGTCGCCGACACCCCGGGCAATCCCGCGGTCCAGGAGTGGGCCGACTTCCGGGAGACCGGGCACGCCCACGCGATCGGCCAGTGTTTGCTGTCGCAGCTGGACGAGAAGGCCCGCAGGGATCATCTCGACCGCTATCCGGTGCAGTCGATCACTCCGTACACGGTGCGTGACAGTGACAGTCTGTTGCGGCGCCTGGAACGCATTGGGCGGATGGAGCCCGTGATCGAACGACAGGAGTACGCGCTGGGCACGGTCTGCGCCGCGATTCCCATCACCGTCGGCACCACCGCATCGACCGTGGCCATCTCCGTACCGTCGCACCAGGCCGCCCGACTCCTGCCCGCCGCACGCCAGTTGCAAGGGGAAATCGGCAGGGCGCAAGGGACACTCGCCATCTCTATCAGTATCTGAAAACTCACTCCTTGTGATCTGCCGTGTACGTTGAGCAAGATTCCAGCAGTGTCAGGGGGACGATTCCTGGCCAGTCGACCGCAAACGACGGGGTAGGCGATGCGTGAGTCGGTACAGGCAGAGGTCATGATGAGCTTCCTCGTGTCGGAGGAGCTCTCCTTCCGGATTCCGGTGGAGCTGCGCTACGAGACCTGTGATCCGTACGCCGTGCGGCTGACCTTTCACTTGCCCGGCGACGCACCTGTGACCTGGGCGTTCGGACGGGAGTTGCTGGTCGACGGCGTGGGCCGGCCGTGTGGCGACGGCGATGTGCACATCGCACCCGCCGACCCGGACGCGTTCGGTGAGGTGCTGATCCGGCTTCAGGTCGGCGGTGATCACGCGCTGTTCAGGTCCGGTGCGGCGCCGCTCGTGGCGTTCCTCGACCGCACGGACAAGCTGGTGCCGCTCGGGCAGGAGCGCTCCCTCGCCGACTTCGACACCCACCTCGACGAGGCGCTGGACCGCATCCTGGCGGAGGAGCAGAGCGCGGGCTGAGCGCCGCCTCGCTCCCGAGTGGAGTAACGCTTCCTCTCAACCGGCCCCGCGTACGGGACAGCGGTCGCGGCGCGCGTCAAGTGCCCTTGGGCGCCACGTGGCTTCAGTGCTTGCGGCGGCGGCCCTTCCCGCCGCGTACCGGCGTCCTGGCGGCCCCCACGGGCTCCGCAGGGTCGCCAGGAGCCCCAGCCCCGGGCAGGCCGGCCGGAGCCCCCGTGCGGTCGGCCGAGACGACCAGGGCGGCCAGTGCGGTGGTGACCGGAACAGAGGCGACCAGGCCGATCGATCCGACCAGGGTGCGCACGATCTCCTCGGCGACCAGTTCGCTGTTGGCGACAGTGCCCACGCTGCTCTCTGCGATCGAGAAGAGCAGCAGGAGGGGCAGCGCCGCGCCCGCGTACGCCAGGACGAGCGTGTTGACGACCGAGGCGATGTGGTCGCGGCCGATGCGGATGCCCGCGCGGTACAGCCCCCGCCAGCCCATCGCCGGATTCGCCTCGTGCAGCTCCCAGACCGCGGAGGTCTGCGTCACCGTCACGTCGTCGAGCACACCGAGCGAACCGATGATGACGCCCGCGAGCAGCAGACCGCTCATGTCGATGTTCGGATACAACCCGTGGATCAGGCCGGTGTTGTCGTCCGTGTTGCCGGTCAGCGCGGCCCAGCTGATGAACACGGAGCCGAGAAACCCGATCAGCAGCAGCGAGAGCAGGGTGCCGATCACCGCCACCGATGTCCGGGCCGAGAGGCCATGGCACATGTAGAGGGCGATCAGCATGATGGCGCTTGCCCCGACGACCGCCACGCCCAGCGGGTTCGAGCCCTGCAGGATGGCGGGCAGGATGAAGAACGTCAGGATCATGAAGCTGACGGCCAGTGCGACCAGCGCCATGACACCGCGCAGCCGGCCCACCCCCACGACGACCAGCGCGAAGATCCCGGCGAGCAGTGTCATCGGGATCCTGCGGTTCACATCGCTGACCGAGTACTGCAAGTCCTTCGGCGCGGAGGGCTCGTACGCGACCACGACCTTCTCGCCCTGGTGCAACTGGCGTGACTGGTCCGGCTGGACGATCTCGGTGAACGTACGGCCCTTGTCGCTGCCGGTGTCGACCCGGATCGTCGCCTTTTTGCAGTCACCCGTCGCCTGTTGCTGTGCCGAGGAGCCCTCGGCGGTGGACGTGTCGCCGGTCGGGGTCTCCCCCGAGGCGTTCACGGAATCGCAGTCCACCTTGTCGATCTTGGTGACCGTCGCCTGCTGGGTCTGCCGGTCGAAACCGACGCCGGTGCGCTCGTGCCCCGGGGCGCCCCCCGGCCAGAGCACCACGAGCCCCACGACGACCGCGGCGGCGAACGGGATCAGCACCGCGCCGATGACCTTGCGCAGATGCTTGGAGACGGGGGCGGCGGGGCCATGGCTGTGACTGTGCGAATGGCCGTGGCTGTCGCCGGACCCCTGGCCGCCACCAGCCCCATGGCCGCCGCCAGGCTCCTGCCCGCCGCCTGCTCCCGGGCCGTCACCGGGCCCATGCCACCCACCGGCCCCCTGCCCACCACCAGGCCCCTGCCCGCCACCAGGCCCGTGGCCGCCGCCAGGCTCCTGCCTACCGCCCGGCCCCGGGACGTCGCCGCGCCCTCTGCCGCCACCAGGTCCGTGCCCTTGGTCGTGGCCGCGGCCGTGCCCGTGACCGTCGCCGGGACCATGTCCGTGCGGCGGCTCGGACGGCGGAATAGGGGGCTGCTGCATCGTGGTCACCGACCGATCATCGCAAGAACGGACGGGGCCCACTGTTCAGCGCGCCCGATGTGACGCTAGCGTGGAGGCACCTTTGCACACGCGGGAGCTCGGAGCACCGGGCTGAGAGGGCGCTGACCTTCGTCTCAGCGATGTTTCACATGAAACATCGGCAGACGGAATCCGCTGCGTCGACCGCCGAACCTGTTACCGGGTAATGCCGGCGTAGGGAGTAGGTCTCATGACCAACAAGGACGTAGTAGGCACGTCTGCCTCCAGTCAGACGGACGGGGCTTCTTCCCCTGCCCAGAACGACGGGGCCGGGCAGTCCATCGGCTGGCACAAGGCGTACGTCGAGGGTTCGCGCCCCGATCTGCGGGTGCCGGTCCGTCAGGTACACCTCACCAACGGCCAGTCCGTCACGCTGTACGACACCTCCGGCCCGTACACCGATCCGACCGTCGACACCGACGTACGCAGGGGTCTGGCACCGCTGCGTGAGAACTGGATCATCGCCCGCGGCGACACCGAGGAATACGCGGGCCGCCCGATCCGTCCTGAGGACGACGGGGTCAAGCACACCTCACCGCGCGGCGGCCTCCGTAACCTCGACGCGGTCTTCCCGGGGCGGCCGCGCCAGCCGCGCCGTGGCCGCTCCGGACAGGCCGTGACACAGCTCGCGTACGCCCGGCGCGGTGAGATCACGCCCGAGATGGAGTTCGTGGCGGTTCGCGAGAACGTCGCCGCCGAGGTCGTACGCGAGGAGATCGCCGCCGGTCGCGCGGTGCTGCCCGTGAACGTCAACCATCCGGAGATCGAGCCGATGATCATCGGCAAGCGGTTCCTGGTGAAGGTCAACGCGAACATCGGCAACTCCGCGGTGACCTCCTCCATCGAGGAGGAGGTGGACAAGATGACCTGGGCCACGAAGTGGGGCGCGGACACGGTCATGGACCTGTCCACCGGCCGCAACATCCACACCACCCGTGAGTGGGTACTGCGCAACTCCCCCGTGCCGATCGGCACCGTGCCGCTCTACCAGGCCTTGGAGAAGGTGGACGGCCGCGCCGAGGAGCTGACCTGGGAGATCTACAAGGACACGGTCATCGAGCAGGCCGAGCAGGGTGTGGACTACATGACGGTCCACGCGGGCGTGCGCCTGCCGTTCGTACCGCTCACCGCGAACCGCAAGACCGGTATCGTCTCGCGCGGCGGCTCGATCATGGCGGCGTGGTGCCTGGCCCACCACCAGGAAAGCTTCCTCTACGAGAACTTCGAGGAACTGTGCGAGATCCTCGCCGCGTACGACGTCACGTACTCGCTCGGGGACGGGCTGCGGCCGGGGTCGATCGCGGACGCCAACGACGCGGCGCAGTTCGCGGAGTTGAGGACGCTCGGGGAACTCAACACGATCGCGAAGCGTTTCAACGTTCAGACCATGATCGAGGGCCCGGGACATGTCCCGATGCACAAGATCAAGGAGAACATCGACCTTCAGCAGGAGATCTGTGATGAAGCTCCGTTCTATACGCTCGGCCCGCTGACGACGGACGTCGCTCCGGCGTACGACCACATCACCTCCGGTATCGGTGCCGCGATGATCGCCTGGTGGGGCACGGCCATGCTCTGCTATGTCACGCCCAAGGAGCACTTGGGCCTGCCCAACCGTGACGACGTGAAGACCGGCGTCATCACCTACAAGATCGCCGCCCACGCAGCCGACCTCGCCAAGGGGCACCCAGGTGCGCAGGTATGGGACGACGCGCTGTCCGACGCCCGTTTCGAGTTCCGCTGGGAGGACCAGTTCAACCTGGCCCTCGACCCCGACACGGCACGGGAGTTCCACGACGAGACCCTCCCGGCCGAGCCTGCCAAGACAGCCCACTTCTGCTCCATGTGCGGGCCGAAGTTCTGCTCCATGAAGATCAGCCACAGCATCACCGAGCAGTTCGGCGGTACGGCGGCCGCGGGGGCCTCCGCCGAGGAGGTCGCCGAGGGGATGCTGCAGAAGTCGAAGGAGTTCGCGGCGAGCGGGAACCGGGTGTATCTGCCGCTGGCTGACTGACTGGAACGCGGGCAGTGCGCCGGGGCTGTTGGGACAGGTCCGGTGCACTGCCCGGTCGGCGGGCTCCGCAGGCTGCGACGTGTTCGAGCATGTAGCCGGCGAGCTCGGGCGGTTGGAGGTTGAGCGGCGCGGTCACGGCCGGGTGTCACTCCGGCTGGTGTTCGGGCCCTCCGAAGTCCGGGCTGGAGAAGTCCGGGCTTGAGTAGCTCGGGCGTTGGCCGGCTGCCGGGCCGCCGTCGGGGCTGCTGAACCCCGGCCGGTTGTAGCCCAGTTGCGGCATGCGGCTCGTCGGTGTCGGCGACGGACGGCCGAATGTTGCCGAGCCCGGATCCGCGAGAGCCTCCCGGAGGAACGGCAGGATGCCGCGCTCCAGCAGAGCCTCGCGCCAGGCTTCCCTGGCCCGGGCGACCTGTTCGTCGAGCTCGCCGTGTGCTCCGGCCTGGAGCGAGGACGAGCCGTTGCGCAGGGCGGTGAGCAGGAGTCCGACCGCGGCGACCAGAATCGCGGCCGCCGTGACCGCGCCGAAGACCCACCCGGTGGTCAGGAGGGTCTTGGCGAACGCCGGCTCGGGGGTGATCATCTTCAGGATGTACCCCACGAGCAGGAATATCGCCGCGGCTGTCCCGGCGAGGACGGGGGCGAGCACCGCGACGACGGCGATGGCGCCCGCTCCGGCTGACTCGGTGACCTCCCCCACGGTGGCGGCGAGCCCCATCGCGCTCGAACCCGGCTCGGCGGAACCGGCTTCCTTGCGGACAGGCGGGGTGCTCGGCGCCGGCTGACGCAGTTCCTCACGGACCTTCACGTAGTGCTGGTACTCGGTTGCCGCTGCCACCGCGATGAGCGCGGTGGCGTTGAGCGCCATGGTGCGCAGTTGTTCCGGATTGAGCCGCTGGCCGACAGCGGCGAGTTCCGGGCGGTGTGGTGCGGAGCGCAGCGCCTCATCGAGGATCCGCTCATAGTCCTGGCGGTCCTCGCTCAGCAGGTGCTGCGGAACGCTGTTCATCTGCATCCCCCGATGCTCCGTAGGGCTGATGGCTCGCACGCTGACGAGCCGTTGGGCAGAAACGGAGGGGAGCCTGCTACGGATAGTCCGATGGTAGAGCGGTGATGGCACGCCGTGACAGGGGCTTTCCAGAAATTGCCCCCTGGCCGGCACGGTCCTTCGCAGGGCAAGGCCTGCCCGAAGAACCCTCAGTCGGCCAGTGGCAGTTGCTGGACCAGCAGTTTTCCGGCCATGGTCACGCCGCCGTCCATCGCGATGGCCAGTCCGTCGGCGTAGAGATGCGGTCCCTCGACCACGGGGCCCGAACTGTCCTCGCCGTCCTCCGAGCCCACGTCGCCCAGGAGGTACGGGATGGGACTGTGGCCATGGACGATGCGTGAGCCGCCGTACATGTCCAGCAGGGAGCGCACGGCCTCGGCGCCGCCGTCGTCGCGGAAGGCGAAGCGCTTGGTGAACTTGCGGAACAGGTCCCAGCACTCGTCCGCGTCGTTGCGGGTGAGGGTTTCGCGGATGGTGTCGTTGACCGCCTCGATCGAGTCGCCGTAGTCGAGATAGGCGGTGGTGTCGGAGTGCACCAGGAGATGTCCGTCGACCTGCTCCATGGCGTCCAGGCGGGCCATCCACTGCAGATGGTGGTCCTGGAGACGGTCCATGTCGGTCTTCTGGCCGCCGTTGAGCAGCCAGGCGGCCTGGAAGGTGGCGGTGCCCGCGCCGGAGTTGACGGGGGTGTCGGCGAAGCGTTTGGCGCCGAGGAGCAGCAGCTCGTGGTTGCCCATGAGCGCCTTGCAGTAGCCGCCGGCGGCGGCGGCCTCGGCGGACAGCCGCATCACGAGGTCGATCACACCGATACCGTCCGGGCCGCGGTCGGTGAAGTCGCCGAGGAACCACAGGCGCGCGGTCCCGGCCGACCAGTTGCCGGCGCCGTCGATGAGGCCCTGCTCCTGGAGCGCGGCGACGAGCTGGTCGAGATAACCGTGCACATCACCTACGACGTACAGCGGACCCGGTCCGTCGGCGCCCTCCGAAGCGGCGGGGTCAACAGCGACCTGCACCGTGTCACTCCGGTTGATGACGGGCAGATCGCGCCGCGTAGGCGTGTACCCCTCGGGTTCCTCGGTCGGCCCCGCGTCCTCGTCGGGTGGAGTGTCCTGCGCGAACGGACCGGTCTCGTGGACGTACGCGGGCACCCGGAAGTCGCGCAACGTCGCCGTCCGCGCCACCTCGGGTCCCTGACCGGCCCCCTGAGTCATCGACCCCTCCACCACCATCGCGCCGCATCTGCACCGGATCGGACTGCCTGGTCGCAGCGGCCCGCGGTGTCGTGGGCCCATCATAGGAATGCGGATCGCGCCATGTGATGACCCAGGGGTGGTGAATCGGAGCAGGAGCCCAGTTCACCGGGGTTTTTGCCCGAATTGGGCGGTGCATTCCCGCCCTGTCCTCGGCGGGAGTCAACCTTTCTCGGGTGATCGGGGCGGACTCACCGTCGTACGAGGCAGACGGCGTTGCGAGGAGGTCCGCACGATCAGCTCGGTCGGTATCACCTGCTCGACCGGTTGGTCCGATTCCACTCCCTCGATGGCGTCGATGAGGAGCTGGACGACCGCTGTGCCGATCCGGCGTGGTTTGAGTGAGAGCGTCGTGATGGGCGGTTCGGTGCTGGCGTAGACGGTGGACTCGCTGCAGCAGACCAGGAGCAGATCCTCCGGTACGCGCAGACCGTAGCGCCGGGCTGCGGCCAGCAGGTCGGTGCCGTTCGGGTCGAAGAGCCCGTAGACGGCGTCGGGGCGGTCGGGGCGCGCGAGCAGCCGGTCGGCTGCGACGGCTCCCGCGCACGGATCGTGCGCCGGGTAGGCCTCGTAGACCGGATCCTGGCCCACACGCTCGCACCAGCGCAGGTAAGCGGTGGTGGAGAGATGGGTGTAGGTGTCGGTGGTGGTGCCGGTGAGGAGGCCGATCCGGCGGGCGCCGGCGTCGGCCAGGTGGTCGAGGATGCCGAGGACGGCGGCCTCGTGGTCGTTGTCCACCCATGCGGTGACCGGCAGCGAGCCCGCCGGGCGGCCGTCGGAGACGACCGGTAAGCCCTGGCGGACCAGTTCGCTGACGACCGGGTCGTGGTCGGACGGGTCGATGACCACGGTTCCGTCCAGGGCGACGTTGGACCACACGTCGTGGCGCGAGGTCGCGGGGAGGATGACCAGGGCGTAGCCCCGGGCCAGCGCTGCCGACGTGGCGGCTCTGGCCATCTCCGCGAAGTACGCGAACTCGGTGAAGGTGAAAGGTTCATCCCCGTACGTCGTCACGGTCAGGCCGATGAGGCCCGACTTGCCGGTACGGAGGGTTCGGGCCGCGGCCGACGGGCGGTAGCCCAGCCGGTCGGCGACCTCGCGGACATGGCGTCGGGTGGCGTCCGGGAGCCGGCCCTTGCCGTTGAGGGCATCGGAGACGGTCGTGATGGACACTCCGGCGGCTGCGGCCACATCTCTGATGCCCGCCCGTCCCGGCCGACCGCCGCGGCGGGTTGTCTCCGCCCGGCTCACCTGGTGCTTCCCTGCTGCTGTCATGGCGAGCCGATAGTAGGGCTCATGCGGTGGGGTAGGGCGGACGCATATGCACTCGTTGACAGGCACGTTTCTGCATGGTCAAAATTGGCCAACTGCCTTAGAAAGAAAGTCAGTTGAACGATCCAATGGCAGGACGTGACTTGTCGGCACGCATGGGCCTGCCAACCAGGCCATGTCTCGAAGAGGTCTCAACTCACCTTGACGAGGGATGCGCGCCACGGCGTGAGCCACCGGCGCGCGGCGCGAAGTGCGGCGCGCCCCCATTCGTGCACCTTCGTACGGGGATGATCACTCGGGCAGCTCGTGGCGGCGAGGTGGTTGTCCACAGGCCATTCGCAGCGGAGCCCAATCCTCATAAGGTGAGGAGTATTGGTAGCCGACGGCGGTCATGAGCCGACGGTGGTCGCGAGGAGGACTGCGGTGAGCGAGACGAGCCCCAAGCTGCGTGCCGAGCTGGAGGGTATCCCCACCTACAAGCCCGGCAAGCCCGCCGCGGTCGGGGGTGGGGTGGCGTACAAGCTGTCCTCCAACGAGAACCCGTATCCGCCGCTGCCCGGTGTGATCGAGAGCGTGACCGCCGCGGCCGGCTCCTTCAACCGCTACCCGGATCTGGCGTGCACCGCGCTGATCAACGAACTGTCGGACCGCTTCGCCGTCCCCCTCTCGCACCTGGCCACCGGAACCGGTTCCGTCGGGGTCGCGCAGCAGCTGGTGCAGGCCACGAGCGGCCCGGGCGACGAGATCATCTACGCCTGGCGGTCCTTCGAGGCGTACCCGATCATCGCCCAGATCAGCGGGGCGACCCCGATCGAGGTGCCGCTGACGCCCGGCGAGGTGCACGACCTCGACGCGATGGCGGACGCGATCACCGACCGGACCCGGCTGATCTTCGTCTGCAACCCCAACAACCCGACCGGCACGGTGGTGCGCAGGGCCGAGCTGGAGCGGTTCCTGGACCGGGTGCCCAGCGATGTGCTGGTGGTCCTGGACGAGGCGTACCGCGAGTTCATCCGCGATGCCGAGGTGCCGGACGGCGTCGTGCTCTACCGTGACCGGCCCAACGTCTGCGTGCTGCGCACTTTCTCCAAGGCGTACGGACTCGCGGGCCTCCGGGTCGGTTTCGCGATCGCCCACGACCGGGTTGCGGCCGCGCTGCGCAAGACGGCAGTGCCTTTCGGTGTGAGCCAGCTCGCACAGGACGCGGCGGTCGCCTCGCTGCGCGCCGAGGACGAACTGCTCGGCCGGGTCGGCTCCCTGGTGTCGGAGCGCGTGCGGGTGGTCGGGACGCTGCGCGGGCAGGGCTGGACGGTGCCCGAGACACAGGCCAACTTCGTGTGGCTGCGGCTGGGGGAGCGCACGCTCGATTTCGCCGCCGCCTGCGAACAGGCCGGGGTCGTCGTGCGGCCGTTCGCCGGCGAGGGGGTCCGGGTGACGATCGGCGAGACCGAGGCGAACGACATCTTCCTCAAGGCGACAGAGGGGTTCCTCAAGGAGCTCCAGTGACTGGTGGCGGCCCGTGGTCCGCCACTGGTTGTACGCGTACGGGGTCGCCGTTTCTACGTGAACCAGGTCGCCGTCGCGCGTGACGGCGAGTGTGCGCGGGGTCGTCGCCGTCGCGCGTGGTGGTGAGCGTGTGGGGGCGCCGTCGACCACGGTGGCGGAGGTGTGCGGGTCGCCGTCGATGCGGCCGGCACGCCGGACGGGCTTGCGGGGGCGGTATGCGATGCCCCCGCGAGACCGGCGCCCGCCCAGTAGGGGAGCGCGGGGTCGTCGCCGTCGGTCCGGAAGGCCGCCGTGCCGGGCTCGACGATCTGTTGGGCGCCGTCCTCGCGGAGTGACGGTGACGCCGGTGTCGGAGCAGCCTTCCCTGCTCCGGGCCGGCCCCTCTGAGCCGGCAGCCCGTCGGTGACCAGCCGGTCCCCGCTTAGGCACCCCCCTCCTGTCAACCCTCGAACGGGCATGCGTCATAATTGCTTGTGAATGTGAACGCGTTCACAAACGTGTCCCGGTTGCTCCCGCGATGTGCGTGACAAAGGGGGCAAACTGCCGCTGTACCACGGCGATATAAGGAGACTGACGACGTGGAATTGGCTTTGGCGCCCGAGACTCTGGCGCGCTGGCAGTTCGGCATCACCACCGTCTACCACTTTCTCTTCGTCCCTCTGACGATCTCGCTCGCCGCACTCACGGCGATCCTGGAGACCGCCTGGGTGCGAACGGGCAAGGAGCACTACCTCAGGGCGACCAAGTTCTGGGGAAAACTGTTCCTGATCAATATCGCCATGGGTGTAGTGACCGGCATCGTGCAGGAGTTCCAGTTCGGCATGAACTGGTCCGACTACTCACGCTTCGTCGGTGACGTCTTCGGAGCCCCGCTCGCCCTCGAAGCCCTGATCGCGTTCTTCTTCGAGTCCACCTTCATCGGGCTGTGGATCTTCGGCTGGGACAAGCTGCCGAAGAAGCTCCACCTCGCCTGCATCTGGATGGTCTCGATCGGCACGATCCTGTCGGCGTACTTCATCATGGCGGCCAACTCCTTCATGCAGCATCCGGTCGGCTACCGGATCGTGAAGAAGGCGGACGGCAGTACACGGGCCGAGCTCACCGACTTTCCCAAAGTGCTCTTCCAGGAGACGGCGCTCGTCAACTTCTGGCACGTCATGTCCGCCTCCATCCTTGTCGGCGGCGCCTTCATGGCGGGCATCGCCGCTTTCCACCTCCGCAAGAAGCGGCACATCCCCACGATGCGGATGTCGCTGCGGCTCGGCCTGGTCACGGCACTCGTCGGCACGATCCTCGTCGCCCTCAGCGGGGACACCGTCGGCAAGGTGATGTACGTACAGCAGCCGATGAAGATGTCGGCCGCCGAAGCCCTGTGGGACTCGGAGCAGCCCGCACCCTTCTCGCTCTTCGCGTACGGCGATGTCGCCAAGGGGCACAACACGGTAGCCCTGGAGATTCCGGGGCTGCTGTCCTTCCTCGCCAAGGACGACTTCACGTCCAGGCTCCCCGGCATCAACGACATCAACAAGGCCGAGCAGGAGAAGTACGGCCCCGGCGACTACCGTCCCAACATCCCCACCGCCTACTGGGCCTACCGCTGGATGATCGGCTTCGGCGGGGTCTCGATGGCCGTGTGCGTGGCCGGACTCTGGCTGACCCGGCGGAAGTTCTGGCTGGCGCCGGAACACCGCACCGGGGACGAGGAAGTGCCGAAGCTCATGTTCACCAAGCACAGGGCGCTGGCACCGAAGCTCGGCAAGTGGTGGTGGTGGCTGTCCCAGTGGACGCTGATCTTCCCGCTCATCGGTATCTCCTGGGGCTGGATCTTCACCGAGACGGGGCGTCAGCCCTGGGTGGTGTACGGCCTGCTGAAGACCAAGGACGCGGTCTCGCCGGAAGTCTCCACGACCGAGGTGCTGATCTCGATGACCGTGTTCACCCTGCTCTATGCGGCCCTTGCCGTCATCGAGGCGAAGCTGATGGTCAAGTACGTCAAGCAGGGTCCGCCCGAGCTCACCGAGGCCGACCTCAACCCGCCCACGAAGATCGGCGGCGATTCCAGTGACGCCGACAAGCCGATGGCCTTCTCCTACTAGGCCAAGGGAGCCACTGAGCCATGGAACTCCACGATGTCTGGTTCGTCCTCATCGCGGTCCTCTGGACCGGCTACTTCTTCCTGGAGGGCTTCGACTTCGGGGTCGGCATCCTCACCAAGCTGCTGGCCCGTGACCGTACCGAGAGGCGGGTCCTCATCAACACCATCGGACCCGTCTGGGACGGCAACGAGGTATGGCTGCTCACCGCGGCCGGCGCGACCTTCGCCGCCTTCCCCGAGTGGTACGCCACGCTCTTCTCCGGTTTCTATCTGCCACTGCTGCTCATCCTGGTCTGCCTGATCGTGCGCGGTGTCGCCTTCGAGTACCGCGTGAAGCGGCCCGACGAGTACTGGCAGCGCAACTGGGAGAACGCGATCTTCTGGGCCTCGCTGATCCCCGCGTTCATGTGGGGTGTGGCCTTCGGCAACATCGTGCACGGCGTGAAGATCGACAGGAGCTTCGAGTACGTCGGCACCGTCTGGGACCTGTTCAACCCGTACGCGATCCTCGGCGGTCTGGTCACACTGACGCTGTTCACGTTCCATGGGACGGTGTTCATCGGGCTCAAGACCGTCGGGGACATCCGGGAGCGCGCGCGGAAGCTGGCGCTGACACTCGGCCTGGTGACAGCCGTGTTGGCACTTGGCTTCCTGATCTGGACCCAGGTCGACAGCGGCAACGGCAAGTCCCTGGCCGCGGTGATCGTCGCGGTGGCCTCGCTCGTCGTGGCACTCGTGGCGGTCAGGGCGGGGCGTGAGGGCTGGGCGTTCATGCTCTCGGGGCTGACCATTGTGGCGGTCGTCGCGATGTTCTTCCTGTCGCTCTTCCCCAACGTCATGCCGTCCTCGCTCAATGCCGAGTGGAGCCTGACGGTCACCAACGCCTCGTCGGGCCCCTACACCCTGAAAGTCATGACCTGGTGTGCGGGGATCGCGACGCCGATCGTTCTGCTCTACCAGTCGTGGACGTACTGGGTGTTCCGCAAGCGGATCGGTACGCATCACATCGCCGTGGACGGCGCGCACTGATTCCTGCCGTGCGCACCGAGTCGGACAGGGCACGCAGGGTCCGCATGGCGCACCGAGTCGGGTAGGCACGCAGGGTCCGCATGGCGCGCGGAGCCCGGCAGGGCATGCCTAGTCCGGAACGGTGTGCAGAGTCCGAGTAACGGCATGTTTCACGTGAAACATGCCTGATGAGTCAAGGGTGTGTTTCACGTGAAACCAATCGACCCGCGTCTGCTTCGGTACGCCCGTGCCACTCGCTTCTTCCTCGCGGCGGTTGTCGGTCTGGGGGCTGCCGGGGCGGCGCTGGTCATTGCCCAGGCGATGCTCATCGCCGAAGTGGTGGTCGGCGCCTTCCAGCACGGCTTCTCGGTCGCTGAACTCCGCACGCCGCTGGGTCTGTTGGTCCTGGTAGCGGTGGGGCGGGCGGTCGTTTCGTGGCTCACCGAGCTCGCCGCGCACCGGGCGAGCGTGGCGGTCAAGTCGGAGTTGCGAGGGCGACTGCTGGAGCGGGCGGCGCTGCTCGGTCCCGGCTGGCTGAGCGGGCAGCGGACGGGTTCACTGGTCGCCCTCGCCACACGGGGAGTTGACGCACTCGACGACTACTTTTCGCGCTATCTGCCGCAGTTGGGGCTGGCTGTGGTGGTCCCTGTGGCGGTGCTCGCACGGATCGTCACCGAAGACTGGGTGTCGGCGGCCATCATCGCCGGCACACTGCCGCTGATCCCCGTCTTCATGATTCTCATCGGCTGGGCCACCCGAAACCAGATGGACCGTCAGTGGCGGCTGCTGTCGCGGCTCTCGGGACACTTCCTGGACGTGGTCGCGGGCTTGCCCACGCTCAAGGTGTTCGGCCGGGCCAAGGCGCAGGCCGAGTCGATCCGGAAGATCACCGGCGATTACCGGCAGGCGACCATGCGGACGCTGCGGATCGCCTTCCTGTCGTCCTTCGCTCTGGAACTGCTCGCCACGATCTCGGTCGCGCTGGTCGCGGTGACCATCGGAATGCGGCTCGTCCACGGTGAGATGGATCTGTACGTCGGTCTCGTCATCCTGATCCTCGCGCCCGAGGCGTATCTGCCGCTGCGACAGGTGGGGACGCAGTACCACGCCGCCGCCGAGGGGCTCTCGGCGGCCGAGGAGATCTTCTCGGTGCTGGAGACGCCATTGGCGGCCTCAGGCTCGCTTCCCGCGCCTGAGGGTGAGATCGCCTTCGAGGGTGTGACCGTGCGCTACCCGGGGCGCTCACGAGATGCGGTCTCGGACGTCTCCTTCACGGTCGGGCGCGGGGAGACGGTAGCTCTTGTCGGGCCGAGCGGTGTGGGCAAGTCGACGCTGCTGAACGCACTGCTGGGATTCGTGCAGCCCGCCGAGGGGTGCGTGCGGACCGGGGGAGTCGATCTCTCCGAGGCCGACCTGGCGGACTGGCGCTCGCGGATCGCCTGGGTGCCGCAGCGACCTCACCTGTACGCCCAGTCCATCGCCGAGAACGTACGGCTGGCGCGGCCCGACGCGGACGACACGGCGGTACGCCGGGCGCTGGCCGACGCGGGCGCCGTCGGCTTCGTCGACGCGTTGCCCGACGGGGCCGACACGGTGCTCGGTGAGGACGGTGCCGGGTTGTCGGCCGGCCAGCGCCAGCGCCTCGCTCTGGCCCGGGCGTTCCTCGCCGACCGCCCGGTGCTGCTCCTCGACGAGCCGACGGCCGCGCTGGACGGGGCGACGGAAGCGGAGGTCGTGGAGGCGGTGCGGCGGCTCGCCGTGGGTCGGACGGTGCTGTTGGTGGTGCACCGGCCGGCCTTGCTGGGGGTGGCTGACCGGGTGGTACGGCTGGAGCCCGGGGTGGTTGCCGCAGGGTCCGGGGCGTCCGGGGTGCCCGTCCAGGCGGCGGGGTCCGTGTATGCCGCGGAGGTTAGGGGGGCTCGGTCCGTCGGGGTGGGGAAGGTGCCCGTGGCGGCGGAAGGGGAGTTGCATCCGGCTTCGGCCTCGTCCCCGGCCTTGGCTTCGGCTTTGTCCCCGGCTTCGGCTTCGGCTTTGGCTTCGGTTTCCGCTTCGGCTCCGGACCTGTCTCCGGCGTCGTCTTCGGCCTCGGCTCCGGCTCCGGCTCCGCGAGGGCGTGGCGGCGTGCTTGCCCGTGTGCGTGCCATGGCTGCTCCCCGGCGGGGAGCGCTCGCCCTCGCTCTCCTGCTCGGCAGTCTCGCCCTCGGGAGTGCCGTTGGGCTGATGGCCACCTCCGGGTGGCTCATCTCGCGGGCCTCTCAGCAGCCGCCTGTGATGTATCTGATGGTGGCGGTGACGGCCACCCGGACGTTCGGGATCGGGCGGGCCGTATTCCGGTACACGGAGCGGCTCGTATCGCACGACGCGGTGCTGCGGATGCTGGCCGACACCCGGGTCGCCGTGTACCGGCGCCTTGAACGGCTGGCGCCCGCGGGACTGCGGACGACCCGACGCGGTGATCTGCTGTCGCGGCTCGTCGCCGACGTGGACGCGCTCCAGGACTACTGGCTGCGGTGGCTGCTGCCGGTCGGGGCCGCGGTCGTCGTGTCTGCCGCCTCCGTCGGCTTCACCGCGTGGCTGCTGCCCGAGGCCGGTGCCGTTCTCGCCGTGGGGCTGCTGGCGGCCGGGCTCGGGGTGCCGCTGCTGACCGGCGCCGTGGCGCGCCATGCGGAGCGGCGGCTGGCACCCGCGCGCGGTGTCCTGGCGACACGGGTGACCGATCTGCTCACGGGAACGGCGGAGCTGACGGTCGCGGGTGCGCTGCCCGCCCGTACCGCCGAGACGCGACGGGCCGACTCGGTGCTCACCCGTATCGCCTCGCGGGCCGCCACCGCGACCGCGCTCGGCGACGGGCTCACCGCGCTGGTGTCCGGGCTGACCGTCGCGGCCGCGGCCCTCGTGGGCGCCCAGGCGGTCGCCGCCGGGCGGCTGAGCGGTGTGGCGATGGCCGTCGTCGTCCTCACCCCGCTGGCCGCGTTCGAGGCCGTCCTCGGGCTGCCGCTCGCCGTCCAGCACCGACAGCGGGTACGCAAGAGCGCAGAGCGGGTGTACGAGGTGCTGGACGCCCCCGATGCCGTACGCGAACCGGAAGAGCCGACGCAGGCCCCCGCTTCCGCGTTTCCCCTGGTCCTCAAGGAGTTGAGCGCGCGCCACGCCGGACAGGACCGGGACGCGCTCGGCGGGCTCGACCTGACCCTGGAACAGGGTCGCAGGGTCGCCGTCGTGGGTCCCTCCGGGTCCGGCAAGACCACGCTCGCGCAGGTGCTGCTGCGGTTCCTCGACGCGGACGCGGGGACGTACACGCTGGGCGGAGTGGACGCGAACGCGATGGCGGGGGACGCCGTACGCCGACTGGTCGGGCTGTGTGCCCAGGACGCGCACCTCTTCGACAGCTCGGTGCGCGAGAACCTGCTGCTGGCCCGGAAGGGCGCGACCGAGGCCGAGCTGTGTGACGCGCTCGCGCGGGCCCGGCTCCTCGACTGGGCCGACGGTTTGCCCGACGGGCTCGACACGCTCATTGGCGAGCACGGCGCCCGGCTGTCCGGGGGCCAGCGGCAGCGGCTCGCGCTCGCCCGCGCGCTGCTCGCCGACTTCCCCCTCCTCGTCCTCGACGAACCCGCCGAGCACCTGGACCTGCCGACGGCCGACGCCCTCACCGAGGATCTGCTCGCCGCGACCGAGGGCCGTACGACGCTGCTGATCACCCACCGGTTGGCCGGGCTGGACGCGGTGGACGAGGTGATCGTGCTGGCGGAGGGCCGGGTGGCCCAGCGGGGGCCGTACGCGGAGCTGGCGGCCGTCGAGGGTCCGCTGCGGGAGATGGTGGACCGGGAGGCTGCGGGGGATCTGCTGGTCGGTGCCGTGGCCGCCGGTGCCGTGGCCCAGTGACCGGCCGGTCTCGGTGATTCGGCTTCGCGGCGTGGTGGCGTGGTGGCGCCGGGTGTTTCACGGTGCGGCCACGAACTCGACTTTGCGTGACAAATAGGACTAACTACGCTCAAGGTATGTCGGCAGCCCCCACGTCGCCCGAGTCCGAGTCCGAGTCCGAGTCCGAGTCTGAACCTGCGCCTGCGCCTGAGCCCGATGACGGCTCTGGAACAGCCGGTCCTGCGGTCCACGGCAGCCGGGGGCTGCCCGCCGAGCTGGCCGTGCGGGTGCCCCAGTTGCTGGAGGCGGTGCGGTCGGTCGGAGCGGGGCTGGAGTTGCACTCCACGCTGGATCGGATCTGTGAGACGGCGGCCGAGCTGGCGGACGCGCGGTATGCGGCGATCGGTGCCGTGGCGGAGGAAGGCGACGGGCTCGTGGACTTCGTGTTCCACGGGGTCGAAAGGGATGCCGCCGGGCTGATCGGACGGTTCCCCGACGGGTGCAGGGGGTTGCTCGGGGCGCTCATCCACGAACCGGAGCCGGTACGGCTCGCGAACCTGGAAGACGATCCGCGCTTCTGCGGTTTTCCGGAACACCATCCGCGGATGCGGAGCTTCCTGGGGGTTCCCATCCGGGTGCAGGGTGAGATCTTCGGGAATCTGTACCTGACGGAGAAGCGGGGCGGCGGGTCCTTCAGCGACCACGACCTCGACATGGTCGGCGTGCTGGCCACGGAGGCGGGCATCGCCATCGGCAACGCCCGTCTGTACGAGGCTGCCCAACAGCGCGAACGCTGGATCGACGGCTCGGTGGCCGTCACCACCGCCCTCCTGTCGGGCGGCGGCGCCGAGGACGCCCTTCAGGTCGTCGCCGAACAGGCCCGCCGGCTCTCCGGTTCGGCGGCCGGGGCCGTGCTGCTGCCCGCCGCCGAGGGCGGACTTGAGGTCGTCGCCGTCGCCTCGGAACACCCCTCGAAGGCGTTGGGAATGGCCTTCCCGCCGGAGAACGAATTGGTCGCCGAACTCCTCGACGGCAAGGCCGTGTTCGTCGAGGACGCGGCCACCGACCCCCGCATGGTCTCCGACCTCGCCCGCGTGTACGGGCCGATGATGATGCTCCCCCTGCAGTGCGGCGGCCGCGTGCTCGGGTGCCTCGTCACACCTCGTGCGCCGGGCGCCCGCCTGTTCACCGAGACCGAGCGGACTCTGGCCGCGCAGTTCGCCGCGCAGGCCGCTCTCGCGCTGATGACGGCCGAGGCGCAGCGCGACCGGGAGCGGCTCGCGGTCTACGAGGACCGTGACCGGATCGCCCGTGACCTGCACGACCTCGTGATCCAACGGCTCTTCGCCACCGGGATGATGCTGGAGAGCGCCCAGCGGCTGTCCGTCGCTCCCGAGGTCCGCGAAGGCGTCGGCAAGGCGGTCGACGCACTCGACGTCACCATCCAGGAGATCCGCACCGCCATCTTCGCGCTCCGGCAGGACCCCACAGAGACGCCGTCCGGCCTGCGCACCCGCGTGCTGCGCGAGATCAACATGGCCGCCGTACCTCTTGGCTTCAAGCCCACCCACCGCTTCGTCGGCCCGGTGGAAACCATGGTCGGGGAACTCACCGCCAAGAACCTCATCGCCGCTCTGCGCGAGGCCCTCTCCAACGCCTTCCGGCACGCCGGAGCCTCACGTATCGACGTCGTCGTCGACGCGACCGTGACCCTGCGGGACGGGCGCCAGGGCGTCCGGCTGACCGTCGTCGACGACGGCGTCGGCATCACGGACGGCGGTCGGCGCAGCGGCCTGCGGAACCTTGAACGGCGCGCCGAGTCCCTGGGCGGCGAGAGCTGGTACGGGCCGGGGGCGGGCGAGGACGAGGGCGGTACGCCAGAGGATGCGGGCGGTACGACATTGGTGTGGCAGGCGCCCTACTGAGCGCACTCGGCACCCTGCTTCACCGCGCGTGCCGCACAGCTCGCTCCGCCGGGCGCTCCGCGTGGCTTTCCCCAGGACACTCGACGGTTCACCTGGGCGCACTGCGCGGCCTCCCCGAGGACGCTCGACGGCTCGACCGGAACACGCCATGTGGGTGCCCCACGCACACTCCACCGCCCAGCCGGGACAACACGCCCAAGCCGGGCCCCTGTTCGGCCCAGCCGACGGAGCCATCCGTGGAGCTCGTTCCCCCGGGCGCACCCCTTGAACAGGACCTCGAGCTGGGACGCAGGACACGATCGCTGTCATGCGCTCACCTCGCCGCCATCCCCTCCTCGTGCCGGCCCTGCTGTGCGCGGTCGCGGTTCTCGCGGCCCGGCCCACCGCCGCCGAGAGCGAGTCCGGGAGCGAGCCCGGTATCAGTGCCCAGGTGGCGCGGCTCTACGAGGACGCCTCCGTGGCGGCGCGGCAGTACGAGACGGGACAGCAGGAGGCCGAAGCGCAGCGGGGCAGGGCGCAGCGGGCCGAGGAACTCCTTGCGCGGGAACGGCAGGACATCGCGGTACTCCACGACGACCTCGGCCGGATCGCGCGCACCCAGTACCGCCAGGGCGGCGGCCTGCCGTACACCGCGCAGCTGCTGCTCGCCGACAGCCCCGAGGACCTGATGCGCGGTCAGCGTGCCGTGTGGCAGGCGGATCTCGCCGTCAACAACGCGGTCAGTAAGAGCCGCCGGGCCGAGGCAAGGCTCGCCGCCGACGAGGCGGAGGCCCAGGCGGAGTGGCAGGCCCTGGAGAAGCGCAACGGTGAACTCGCCGAGATGAAGCGGACCATCCAGGCGAAGCTGGACGAGGCGCGATCGGTGCTCCAGGGCCAGGCGGACGCCGCGGTGGTGGCCGGCTCCTGCCGTGGTGCCGTCCAGCTCGACCAGCAGGAAACGGACCTCACGCGCGCGTGGGTCGCGCCGGTGGAGACGTACGAACTCTCCGCGGGTTTCGGCAGCGGAGGCGAGCGCTGGGCGAGCCGGCACACCGGACAGGACTTCGCGGTGCCGATCGGCACGCCGGTGCGGGCTGTCGGTGCGGGCCGGGTGGTGAAGGTGTCGTGCGGCGGGGCCTTCGGTATCGAGATCGTCGTCCAGCATCCGGGCGGCTACTACACGCAGTACGCGCATCTCGCCGCCGTCACCGTCGACCAGGGGGTGCAGGTCGCGGCCGGGCAGTGGATCGGGCAGTCGGGCACGACCGGCAACTCGACCGGGCCGCATCTGCACTTCGAGGTGCGGGTCACGCCGGAGCTGGGGTCGGGGATCGATCCGGTGCCGTGGCTGGCCGAGCACGGGGTCCAGCTGTAGCTCCGCGCGACGGCGACGGCGACGGCAATGGCAACGGCGATGGCAGCGGCGATGGCAGCGGCAGCGGCAATGGCGACGGTCGAAGTCGGCAAAGGCCGCCGCCGGTGCCTGCCGGAGCGGCTACAGCCGTAGGCGGAAAAGGGCCACCGCGGATGCCGGCCGTTCGGCAACGCCGGCCGTTCGGCTACACCTGTCGTTCGGCGATGATCTGCTCGATCACCACCGCCACCCCGTCCTCGTTGTTGGCGACCGTGCGCCCGGAGGCCGCGGCGATCACGGCGGGGTGGGCGTTGCCCATCGCGTACGAGCGGCCCGCCCAGGTGAGCATCTCGACGTCGTTCGGCATGTCACCGAAGGCGACGACCTCCTCGTGGGAGATGCCGCGCTCGGCGCAGCACAGGGCGAGCGTGCTCGCCTTGGAGACGCCGGGGCCGCTGATCTCGAGAAGCGCGCTGGGGCTGGAGCGGGTGACACCGGCGCGGTCGCCGATGGCCAGGCGGGCGACGGTGAGGAAGTCGTCCGGGTCCATCTCGGGGTGGTACGCGAGCACCTTGAGGACCGGCTGATCTGCGTCGAGCGCGTCCTTGGCGAGGAGCTTCTCGGCGGGCGCCATGATCTCCGGGGGCTCCATGTGCAGTGAGGGGTAAGCCGGTTCGAGGTGGAGCCCGTATGTGCGCTCGACGGCGACCGTGGTGCCGGGGGCGGCGGCGCGCAGCAACTGGATGACGTCGAGAGCGACGTCGGGCGCCAGCTCGCGGATCTTGACGAAGCGGTGGGCTCCGGGGCCGCCGTGCAGGTCGACCACGGCGGCGCCGTTGCCGCAGATCGCCAGGCCGTGGCCGTGGACGTGGTCGCTGACGACGTCCATCCAGCGGGCGGGGCGGCCGGTGACGAAGAACACCTCGATGCCGGCCTGCTCGGCGGCGGCGAGGGCGGCGACCGTGCGCTCGGACACCGACTTGTCGTCGTGCAGCAGAGTGCCGTCGAGGTCGGTGGCGATCAGCCGGGGCGGAACCATGGAGGCCGGGGTCTCGGGCCGTCGAGTCGCGGAGGTCACCGGGTCATTCTCCCGCATATGCGCGCACGTGCGTGCGACGGTCCGCACATGTGAGTGATTACCGTCCTCACCAGGGACGTTACGCCCCGTCAAGCTCAAGCCGACGGAGTCAGGTTCCGGCCGAGGGTTCAGGCCAGCTGTGCGGCGGCCTCCATGGCGATCCGCTCGAAGATCTTCTCGTCCGCCGCGAAGTCGGAGTCGGGGATCGGCCAGTGGATCACCAGGTCGGTGAAGCCCAGCTCGGCGTGACGGCCTGCGAAGTCGACGAACGCGTCCAGCGACTCCAGCGGACGGCCGCGGTCCGGAGTGAAGCCGGTGAGCAGGATCTTGTCCAGTTCGTCCACGTCACGGCCGGCCTCGACGCAGGCGACTCCCAGCTTTTCGACCTGCCCACGAATGGCCTGAACCGACTGTTCAGAGGTCCCCGTCTCGTAAAGCTTCGGATCGCCCGTCGTCACCCACGCCTGCCCGTACCGCGCCGCGAGCCTCAGTCCGCGCGGCCCGGTCGCGGCCACCGCGAAGGGCAGTCGAGGGCGCTGGACGCATCCAGGGATGTTGCGGGCCTCGTGCGCCGAGTAGAAGTCGCCCCCGTACGACACGGAGTCCTCCGTCAGGAGCCGGTCGAGCAGCGGAACGAACTCCGCGAGGTGGTCGGCGCGCTCACGCGGGGTCCAGGGCTCCTGGCCGAGCGTCGTCGCGTCGAAACCGGTGCCGCCCGCGCCGATCCCCAGGGTGATCCGGCCGTCCGAGATGTCGTCGAGGGAGATCAGCTCCTTGGCGAGGGTCACCGGATGCCGGAAGTTCGGCGAGGTCACGAGCGTGCCGAGGCGGAGCCGGTCGGTGACGGCGGCCGCGGCGGTCAGCGTCGGGACGGCACCGAACCACGGGCCGTCCCGGAAGGTCCGCCACGACAGGTGGTCGTACGTGAAAGCGGTGTGGAACCCGAGCTGCTCCGCGCGCTGCCATGCGGCACGACCGCCCTCGTGCCAGCGGAGGTACGGAAGGATCACGGTGCTCAGACGCAGACTCATGCCATCGAGCCTAAGCGCAGGAGCGAACGGTCAGCGCCCGCGCCCGCTTGGCCCGCCCCCTCGGCCCGCGCCCGCTGAGCAGGTGCCTGCTCTGCGCGTGCCTGCCCCGTCCGTGCCTGCCCCGTCCGTGCCCGCCGAGCCGGGCGCCCGCCCCGCGCACACCTGCTCAGCGCATGGACCCGCACCGCCCGCTCGCACCCGCACCGCCCCCCCGCACCCGCTCAGCGCACCCGCCCGCTCAGCCACGGGCTGAGGTTGATCATCAGTAGGTGCTCCTTGTACGTCCGGTCGCCGGGCAGCGGCACGATGAGCCGGTAGCCGGGCGGGAACCGGCGCGCACTCACATACGCGAGGCCGCCGAAGACCGAGCGCAGGAAGGCCGGCACGTCGTCGCGTGGAATGTCGGGGAACTCGACGCCCTCGACGGTGATCAGCGCGTCTTCCTCCGGATAGAGCCGCACACTCAGCCTGGGCAGCCCGCCGAACTCCACGAAGGCCTCGTGCGGAAGCGAGCCGTCGGGATCGGCGGTCACACCGACGCCCGCAGCGCTGCGGCGGGACGTCTGGTCCGCGCCGATGTCGTGCGTGACCTCGATCTCACGCGCGTACTCGGTCGCGATCGCGCGGAGCGCGGTGACGGCGGCTTCGGTGCTGGGCAGCTGCTGCATGTTCCCGATCATCCCTGAATCACGTCGGTCCTGAATCACGTCAGTGCGGAGCCGGGAACCGGATGTACCGCGGCGGTACGGCCTCCGTGAGCCACACCCCGTTCGCGCTGACGCGGAAAACATGACCGTCGCGGTCCATGGCGGCGGCGTCCACGGAGAGCACGACCGGTCGGCCGCGGCGGGCGCCGACGCGGGTGGCGGTCTCGCGGTCGGGCGAGAGGTGCACGTCGTGCCGGTTCATCGCCCTGAGTCCCTCGGCGCGGATCGCGTCCAGGCTGAGGGCCACGGTCCCGTGGTAGAGGTACGCGGGCGGAGTCGCCGTGGGCAGTCCGAGGTCGACCTTGACGGAGTGGCCCTGGCTGGCGCGGATCCGGGTCCCCTCGACCGCAAAGCGCCGCTTGTCGTTCGCGGCCACCACGTGGTCCAGCTCCTCACGCGTGAACCCGAAACCGTGCGCCGACGCCGCGGCGATCAACGTGTCGATCTCCACCCAGCCTCCCTCGCCGAGGGTGAGCCCGATCCTCTCCGGCTGGTGACGCAGGTGCTTGGAGAGGTACTTCGACACCTTCACGGTGCGTCTTTCGTCCATCCCGCAAGGGTGCCTGGCGGGACGGAGATCACGCATTTGATTTTGGTCCTGAGGTTTGATCCACAGCCAAGTCCAGTTATCCACAGGGGATTTGGCGATTCTGTGGACAACCCGCAGGCCGTTTACGGATGTTCATCAACTATAGGATTTTTATTATGATTTGCCGTGAGCCGGTCCAAGGTGCGGGCCTGTAGCTCTCGTTCGGCCGCGGAGGCGACGAAGGCGGCGACCTGCCCGGCACCAACCAGCTTCTCCACCGCCCCTATTGTCCCGGCCGGAAGCGCCACGAAATGTGTCTCGTCCGGGGGCTGCGGCACCTTGTCCGCGCCAAGGTGCCGGCGCAGATGCCGGTTGGCGAACAGCCGCATGGCACGCGCGAGTTCGGCGTCCACGGTCTGCTGTGCGAGCGGCCGCAGCCGTCGTACCAGAGAGGCAGCCTCGGCCGCTTCCGTATCCGTCGGTGGGTGCTCCCCCAAATAGCGGGCGAACACATGCTCGGTCGTGAACTCCAGGAAACGGGAGGCGATGTGCTCGACCTGCCCCCTCAACTCCCGCAGGTGGACGGAGATCGCGGACAACGGCACCCCCGCCGCGTACAACTCGACCGCCACGGCGAGCTCTTGAGGGCTCGGGACAAGGAAGAGATCCTCGTCCCCCGGTACGGGCTCCAGTACGCCGAGTTCGATCGCGTCGGCGACCGCCGCGTCGTCCGGGTTGCCGCCGAACCGCTCGTCCAGGTCGGCCCGGGAGATCCGTACGGCCTCCTCGTCGGTCCACGGCCCGTCGACCTCCGCGACCAGCCCGAGGACCCCGCCGAGACCCCGGCCCGCGTCCCAGGCCTCCAGGAGTTCCTTGATGGACGCCAGCGTGTACCCCCGGTCGAGGAGGCCGGCGATCTGCCGCAGCCGGGCCAGGTGCGCGTCCGCGTACACATTCGCGCGGCCCCGCCGCTCGGGGCGGGGGAGCAGGCCGCGGTCCTGATAGGCACGGATGGTGCGGACCGTGGCACCACTGTGATGCGCCAGATCCTCTATCCGGTACGCGACACCGCCCGCCGTGCCGACATCGCCCGCCGTGCCGGCACCGGCCGCCGTGCCGGCACCGGGCACCCCGCCCGCCACGTCCACCGACTCCTCGTTCACGATCCTCACCCTCACCCTCACCCTCACCCTCCCCACCCCGCTACGCGATGGCCGCCCGCCCGATCGCTCCCGCCGCCGACCGGGCCGCCGGGGACTGCGCCAGATAGTCCACCGCCCGGCGCAGCGAGCCCTCCTGCGACGGATGGTACGACCGCCGCAGATAGCGGGGTACGGCCGCGCCGAGCTCCCTCCACGTGGGCAACAGCCCCTTGCGTACGGCCCTGTTGTGGGCGGCGAGCGAATAGCGCAGGCGTCCGGCGAGCTGGGGGTCGTGGCGTATGAGGTACGCGGCGCCCCACCCCCACAGGTAGAGCATCACGGGCGCGGTGACCGCCATGCCCGCGACCCGGCGTGCGTAGCGGGGCAGGCCCTCGCCGCCGCAGTGCTGGAACATGTCGAAGGCGACCGCGCGGTGCTCGACCTCCTCGGCGCCGTGCCAGCGCAGCAGGTCGAGCATGACCTCGTCGGCGTCGGCGAGATCCAGGCCTTCCGCCGCCAGGACCCAGTCCCCCAGCACCGCCGTGAACTGCTCGATCGCCGCGATCACCGACAGCCGGAACCGCAGCCACCCCTCGGGTGGAACCGGAGCGCTCAGCGGCGGCCGCTCGCCGAGCAGCTTCTCGAAGAGGAAGTCGACGTACTTCGTGAAGTCCGCGGTGTCGAGCCGCTGCGCCGCCAGGTGGTCGAGGACGTACGCGTGCTGCACGCTGTGCGTCGCCTCCTGCCCCATGAACCCCTTGACGTCCTTGAGGAGTTCAGGGCCCTCGACGAGCGCGAGCGCCTCCTTGAAGACCTTCACGAACCACCGCTCCCCCGCCGGCAGCAGCAGATGTAGCACGTTGATGACATGGGTGGCAGTGGGTTCGTCCGGGATCCAGTGGAGCGGGGTCTTCTCCCAGTCGAAGGACACCCGCCGCGGGGTGATCGCGTAGTGGCCGTCATCGATCAGGGAGTCACCCATCGACTCGTCCGTCGACTCACCCCTCCACTCGTCCTTCGACTCGTCCATCGAGTCGCTCACAGCGGTGGCTCCAATCGTGCGATCGCACGCAACACCCTCGGTGTGAAGCGGGACATGAGGCGGGCGCCGCGCGCCTCCGGGGTGACGGGCACGACCGCCTGGTTACGGACGACGGCGCGCAGGATCGCGTCGGCCACCTTCTCCGGCGGGTAGTTCCGCAGCCCGTACAGCCGCGCCGACTTCTTCTGGCGCCGCCGCTCCTCGCCCGCGTCGACGCCGGTGAAGCGTGCGGTCGAGGTGATGTTGGTGTTGACGAAGCCGGGGCAGATCGCCGAGACGCCGATGCCCTGGCCCGCCAGCTCCGCCCGCAGACACTCGCTGAGCATCAGCACGGCCGCCTTGGAGGTGCTGTAGGCGGGCAGTGCCTTTGACGGCTGGTACGCCGCCGCCGACGCGGTGTTGACGATGTGGCCGCCCTGCCCTCGCTCGACCATCTGCTTCCCGAAGAGCCGGCAGCCGTGGATCACGCCCCACAGGTTGACGTCGAGGACCTTCTTCCAGTCCTCCGGGGTCGTGTCGAAGAAGGACCCGGAGAGCCCGATCCCGGCGTTGTTCACCAGTACGTCCACCACGCCGTACTCGGTGGCGACCTTCTCGGCGAGCTTCTCCATGGCCTGCTCGTCGGAGACGTCGACGGTCTCGGCCCAGGCCGCGGGGGAGCCGATCAGCCGGGACATCTCCGCCGTGCGGGCCGCGCTCTCCGCGTCTCGGTCGACGGCCACCACGCGCGCGCCGGCCTCGGCGAACGCGAAGGCGGTGGCCCGCCCGATGCCGCTACCCGCGCCGGTGATCAGCACGAGCTGCCCACCGAACCGGCCCGCGTACCTGCCGGTGGCCGCGGTGTCCTCCACGGTTACTCCGTCCTCGTTGGCGTGCACGAACTCCGTGATCCAGGAAGCGAGTTGATCGGGCCGGGTGCGCGGAACCCAGTGCTTGGCCGGGAGCGTACGGCGCACCAGCTCCGGTGCCCACTGCTCCAGTTCGTCGTACAGCCGCTCGGAGAGGAACGCGTCCCCCAAGGGCGTGATGAGCTGCACGGGCGCGTGTGCGTAGGCGTCCGCGCGCGGCCTGCTCAGCCGGGCCCGTACGTTGTCCCGGTACAGCCAGGCTCCGTGCGCGGCGTCCAAGGGCAGTGACGGTGTGGGGTAGCCGTCGGAGGGGATCTTCTCGACGCGCCGCAGGATCTTCGGCCACTGCCTGCCCAGGGGGCCGCGCCAGGCCAGCTCGGGCAGCACGGGCGTGTGCAGCAGATACACGTACCAGGACTTGGCACCCTGGCCGAGCAGCTGGCCGATCGCGCGCGGGGTGGGCCGCTTCACGCGCTGCTTGATCCAGTGCCCGAAGTGGTCGAGGGAGGGACCGGACATCGACGTGAAGGACGCGATGCGGCCCTCGGTGCGCGCGACCGTGACGAACTCCCACGACTGCACCGAACCCCAGTCGTGCCCCACCAGATGTACGGGTTTGTCAGGGCTGACCGCGTCCACGACGGCCAGGAAGTCGTCCGTGAGTTTCTCCAGCGTGAACCCGCCCCGCAGCGGCTGCGGCGCCGAGGACCTGCCGTGCCCGCGGACGTCGTACAACACGACGTGAAAGCGCTCGGAGAGTCGACCGGCGACCTCCGACCACACCTCCTTGGAGTCCGGATAGCCGTGCACGAGCACGACCGTGGGCTGTTGCGAATCGCCCAACTCGGCGACGCACAAGTCGACTCCACCTGTCCGCACCCAGCGCTCCCGCGCCCCCGTGAGACTCACTTGTCCTCCGCCCAGCGCCGCACATGCGGCAGCTCGTCGTCCAGCCAGAACGCGCTCGCTTCGGGGTCCCTGGAGTCGGTGACGACCAGGATCTCCTCGAACTTCGCGCCCGTACCCCGGAATCCGAGGTGTGGTTCGACCGCCCACAGCCCTGGCCGGGGCGGATGGTCGGAGAACTTGTACGGCGACCACAGCGGCGACCAGCCGTCGCGGTGACCGTGGATCACGTCGCTCGCCAGCCCCTTCAGGGACTGGGTGCCGAACCCGAACAGATGCGGTGACCAGGGGCGCTCCCTCACCCGGTCGACCTTGTGGGCGATCACGCCGAACGGATACGCGCGATGCCGGTTCGCATAGCCCTGGCGGACCATGAGCCGGTCCACGTCCTCATAGATCTCACGCAGCGGGCGGCGCTCACGCACCTCGCGAAGGATCAGCTCGCGGTGCGCCTCCAGGTCGGCCATCAGCTTGTCCTGCACGGGATTGGGGCCCAGGGAGCCCGAATAACCGATGTCCGCCGTAAAACCCTTGTGGACCGGGGCCAGGTCGAGGATGAACGGCATCCCCGCCTCCAGACGGCGGTTGGTGGGGAAGAACTGCAGCGGGATGCGGAAGTTGACGAAGGCCGTGCGGTCGCCGAACCAGGCGAAGGGCAGATGGAACCAGTCCCGCACACCGCGCTCGCGCAGCCACACGCGCTGCATCCGCGCCGCCTCGCGCTCGGTCACCCCCGGCTTCAGCCGCGCCGCGACCGCCTCCGCGCACTCGTAGGCGAGACGCTGCACTTCCCGGAACCCTCGCAGCTCCGCGGAGAGTTCACCTGTCGCTGCACTGCTCATGCCACCGTCCGTCCACCACGATCGCCGTACGTGCCCGTAACTTGACACTGATGAATGTGACAATGGTTGGAGGCTGAGTCAATAGGCCTGCGCGACCCCTGTGGACAGCGGGACCGATGTGGATAACCCATGGCCGGTTGTTCGACCTCAGGGGGACCCCTACGGGCCCGTACGACTGGAGAGGGACGCCGATACAGCTCCCTGGTCTGACGACCGGCTGTGGCGTGCGCCACTACCTTCGAACCGTGACTGTGATCGCGACCGAAAGCCTGAGCAAGCGGTTCCCCAGGGTGACCGCTCTTGACCGGCTCTCCGTGGACGTCGGGCCCGGTGTGACCGGACTCGTCGGAGCCAACGGAGCCGGCAAGTCCACATTGATCAAGATCCTGCTGGGTCTGTCCCCCGCCACCGAGGGCCGAGCGCAAGTGCTCGGCCTGGACGTCGCCACCGAAGGCGGCGCCATTCGCGAGCGGGTCGGGTACATGCCTGAGCACGACTGCCTGCCGCCCGACGTCTCGGCCACCGAGTTCGTCGTCCACATGGCGCGCATGTCCGGCCTCCCGCCGGCCGCGGCCCGCGAGCGCACCGCGGACACACTGCGCCACGTCGGCCTGTACGAGGAGCGGTACCGCCCCATCGGCGGCTACTCGACGGGCATGAAGCAGCGCGTCAAGCTCGCCCAGGCCCTCGTCCACGACCCGCAACTGGTCTTCCTCGACGAGCCGACCAACGGCCTCGACCCGGTCGGCCGCGACGAGATGCTCGGCCTGATCCGCCGGATCCACACCGACTTCGGCATCTCGGTGCTCGTCACCTCGCACCTCCTGGGCGAGCTGGAGCGCACCTGCGACCACGTCGTCGTGGTGGACGGCGGCAAACTGCTGCGGTCCAGCTCCACCACGGACTTCACCCAGAAGACGACGACCCTCGCCATCGAGGTCACCGACACCGACGAGCACCCGGACGGCACCGGCGCGGTGCGCGACGTGCTCCACGCGCGCGGAGTGGAGACCCACGACGGCAGCGGCCTGCCCGGCGCCGGGCACATCCTGCTGCTCACCGCCGAGGGCGAGGAGACCTACGACCTCGTCCGCGACATCGTCGCCGACCTCGGCCTCGGCCTGGTCCGCATGGAACAGCGCAGGCACCACATCGCCGAGGTCTTCCACACCGAGAGCGCCCAGAACGGCGAACGTGACGAGCGCGAGCAGCGGAAGGAGGCGGTCGGCCATGGCGGTTGAGCAGCCCCAGGTCCAGCCCACAGCCCATGCGGGCGAGCAGACCCGGATCCACAACATCGGCTACCGCAACTACGACGGACCGCGTCTGGGCCGCGCGTACGCCCGCCGCTCGCTGTACTCGCAGTCGCTGCGCGGCTCCTACGGACTCGGCCGCTCGGTCAAGTCCAAGGTCCTGCCCATGCTGCTCTTCGTGGTGATCTGCGTACCCGCGCTGATCATGGTGGCGGTCGCGGTCGCCACCAAGGCCAAGGACCTGCCCGTCGACTACACGCGCTACGCGATCCTCATGCAGGCCGTCATCGGCCTCTACGTCGCCTCCCAGGGACCCCAGTCCGTCTCCCGGGACCTGCGCTTCAAGACCGTACCGCTGTACTTCTCACGCCCCATCGAGACCGCCGACTACGTACGCGCCAAGTACGCGGCCCTCGCCTCCGCACTCTTCGCCCTCACCGCCGCGCCGCTGATCGTGCTCTACGTAGGGGCCCTTCTGGCCAAGCTCGACTTCGCCGACCAGACGAAGGGCTTCGCACAAGGACTGGTCTCCGTGGCACTGCTGTCGCTCCTCTTCGCCGGCATCGGCCTGGTCATCTCGGCGATCACCCCGCGCCGCGGCTTCGGCATCGCGGCCGTCATCGCCGTGCTGACCATCTCCTACGGAGCCGTGTCCACCGTCCAGGCCATCGCCTTCAACCAGTCCAGCGACCTCACGGCCGTCTCGTGGCTCGGCCTCTTCTCGCCGATCACCCTCATCGACGGAGTACAGACGGCCTTCCTGGGCGCCACCTCCGCCTTCCCCGGAGGGGAAGGCCCCTCGTCCGCGCAGGGCGTCGTCTACCTCATCGTCGTCCTGGGTCTCATCGCCGGCTGCTACGGCCTCCTGATGCGCCGCTACCGAAAGGTCGGGCTGTGACCACGCTCAACATCGACCACGTCTCCCGCTGGTTCGGCAACGTGGTGGCGGTCAACGACATCACGATGTCGATCGGCCCCGGAGTCACCGGCCTGCTCGGCCCGAACGGCGCCGGAAAGTCCACCCTCATCCACATGATGGGCGGCTTCCTGGCACCCTCCACGGGCACCGTCACCCTCGACGGCAAGCCGACCTGGCGCAACGAACAGATCTACAAGAAGATCGGCATCGTCCCCGAGCGCGAGGGGATGTACGACTTCCTCACCGGCCTCGAATTCGTCGTCGCCAACGCCGAGTTGCACGGCCTGGGCAAGAAGGCCGCCCAGAAGGCGCTCGCCACGGTCGAGATGGAGTACGCGCAGGACCGCAAGATCTCGACGTACTCCAAGGGCATGCGACAGCGCGTGAAAATGGCGTCCGCGCTCGTCCACGAGCCATCCCTGCTGCTGCTCGACGAGCCCTTCAACGGCATGGACCCGCGCCAGCGCATGCAGCTCATGGACCTGCTGCGCCGCATGGGCGACGAGGGCCGCACGGTGCTGTTCTCGTCCCACATCCTCGAAGAGGTCGAGCAACTCGCCGCCCACATCGAGGTGATCGTCGCCGGACGGCACGCGGCCGGCGGCGACTTCCGGCGCATCCGCCGCCTGATGACCGATCGCCCGCACCGCTACCTCATCCGCTCCAGCGACGACCGGGCCCTCGCCGCCGCGCTGATCGCCGACCCGTCCACGTCCGGCATCGAAGTGGACCTCGCCGAGGGCGCGTTGCGCATCCAGGCCGTCGACTTCGGCCGGTTCACCGCCCTGCTGCCCCGGGTCGCACGCGACAGCGGCATCCGGCTGCTCACGGTCTCGCCGTCCGACGAGTCCCTCGAGTCCGTCTTCTCGTATCTCGTAGCGGCGTAGGAGGCCGAAGATGTACGACCCCACAGTCGCCCGGCTCACCTATCGAGCCCTGCTCGGCCGCCGCCGAGCCCTCATTCTCTGCGCCCTTCCCGTCCTGCTCATCGTGATCTCCGCGGCCGTACGCGGCTTCACCGGAGCCGACGACCAGACGGCCGCCGACGTCCTCGGCGGGTTCGCCCTCGCCACGATGGTCCCGATCATCGGCGTCATCGCCGGCACGGGCGCCATCGGCCCCGAGATCGACGACGGCTCGGTGGTGTACCTGCTCGCCAAGCCGCTGAAGCGGCCGACGATCATCTTCACCAAGCTGATCGTCGCCGTCGCCGTCACCATGGCGTTCTCCGCGGTGCCGACCTTCATCGCCGGCATGATCCTCAACGGCAACGGCCAGCAGATCGCCGTCGCCTACACCGTGGCCGCCCTGGTCGCCTCGATCGCGTACGCCGCACTGTTCCTGCTCCTGGGGACGATCACCCGGCACGCGGTCGTCTTCGGGCTTGTCTACGCGCTGGTCTGGGAGGCCCTCTTCGGGTCACTGGTGTCCGGCGCGCGCACGCTCAGCGTCCAGCAGTGGGCGCTCGCAGTGGGCCACAAGGTCACCGGCGGCGACCTCGTCACCTCGGAGGTGAGCCTGACGACCGCGACAGTGCTGCTGGTCCTGGTCACCGTCCTCGCCACCTGGTACGCCGGGCAGAAGCTGCGGACGCTGACACTGGCCGGCGAGGAGTGAGCGGGGGCTCCACGCGCGCGTGCCCGAATCCCACTGAGCACGCGCGCGTGGAGCCCTCATTTTTTCTTGACAGAGGCTTCACGTCTGTCTGTGCACACTGGGCAGACGGGGACGCACGTCCAGGAGGAACGGGGATGGCAGCCGAAGAACCACGCAGTGACGGTCGCGAGCAGTCCGGGGACGGGGGCGCGGGCGCGGACGTCTGGGACGACCTCGTGCTCGACGAGGACTTCATACGATCCGCCGAGACGGCCGAGCCGTCGGCCCGCGCGCGGATGCTTGCCGCCCGCTGGCGCAACGGGGGACCCGATCCGCAGCCCTGGCGGTCCGACGAGCCGCCCGCGGGATGGTTCTTCAGCAAGGGACGCCGGCGCAGGTGGCGCCGCCGCTAGCCACGGCTTCCGGCCGTCGGCCACGGCCTGCGGCCGCTGACCACCGCTTCCGGCCGTCGGCCTCGGCTTCCCGCCGCTGACCACCGCTTCCGGCCCCCGGCCTCGGCTTCCCGCCCGGTTTTATTCAGTGGCGCCCAACTCGGCGTACGGGCACATTGGTTGTGTCAACACCGCCGGTTCGAATCGGCGCCACGATCGGGGAGAGGAGCGCGACGATGTTCGTCAGGAGCAGTTCGTCGCGCTCCCGACAGGACAGCCCGCGGCGGGTTCCGGAGTAGTCACCTCCGTCGAACCCGCGCCGCACGGGGGGCTGTCCGGGGCGGCCGCTTCGAGCGCGTATTCGCGCGGGCCGCCCACCCGGAGGATTGGCCGAGAGGTAAGGCACCGGCTTGCGCTGTTCAGTCAGAAGCAAGTCGTGATCGGGGATCACACCCCGCGCGCGTTCGATCCGCGCATCCTCCTCAGACCTGAGGCACAGCAGTAACGCAGGCCGTCAGCCGAGCAACCGTTCCAGTACGACCGCGATGCCGTCCTCCTCATTGGACAGCGTCACTTCGTCCGCCACCGCCTTGAGCTCCGCATGGGCGTTGGCCATCGCCACCCCGTGCGAGGCCCAGGCGAACATGGGGATGTCGTTGGGCATGTCACCGAAGGCGATCGTGTCCGCGGCCTTCATACCGAGACGGCGCGCCGCCAGGGAAAGCCCGGTCGCCTTGGAGAGGCCGAGGGGGAGGAGTTCCACTATCCCCGCGCCGGCCATGACGACTCCGACCAGACCGCCCGCGACCTCCAGGGCCACCGCGGCGAGCTCGTCGTCGGAGAGCGTCGGGTGCTGCACGTACACCTTGTTCAGAGGCGCCGCCCAGAGGTCCGCCGTGTCCTTGATCGGCATGGCCGGGAGCGGCCCTTCGTGCACCCGGTAGCCGGGCCCGACCAGCACCTCGCCGTCGAGCCCGTCGCGGCTTGCGGCCAGCAGCAGCGGGCCGATCTCCGCCTCGATCTTGGCGAGCGCCAGAACGGCCAGCCGCCGGTCCAGGGTCACCGAGGTGAGCAGCCGGTGCTCCCCCGCGTCGTACACCTGCGCGCCCTGCCCGCACACCGCGAGGCCTTCGTAACCGAGGTCGTCGAGGATGTGCCGGGTCCAGGGCACCGCGCGCCCGGTGACGACGATGTGCGCGGCGCCCGCGGCGGTCACCGCCGCGAGCGACTCACGCGTACGCGCCGAGATCGACTCGTCGGAACGCAGCAGCGTCCCATCGAGGTCGGTCGCGACGAGCTTGTAGGGGAACGCCCTGGTCGATCCAGCCGAACTGGTCGATCCAGCCGAACTGGTCGATCCAGCCGAAGTAGCCGATCCAGCCGAAGTGACCGAACCGGTCGATCCACTCGGTCCGGTCGAGCCTGTCGCCCCGGTGGTGGTGCCGGTCACTTGGAGATCGGCTCCAGGACCTCGCGGCCGCCCAGGTACGGACGCAGAACCTCCGGCACCCTTACGGAGCCGTCGGCCAGCTGGTGGTTCTCCAGGATCGCCACGATCGTGCGCGGTACGGCGCACAGCGTGCCGTTCAACGTCGAGAGCGGCTGCACCTTCTTGCCGTCGCGCATCCGCACCGACAGGCGGCGGGCCTGGAAGCCGTCGCAGTTCGAGGCCGAGGTCAGCTCGCGGTACTTGCCCTGGGTCGGGATCCACGCCTCGCAGTCGAACTTACGGGTCGCGGAGGCGCCGAGGTCGCCCGAGGCCACGTCGATCACCTGGAAGGGCAGCTCAAGACCGGTCAGCCACTGCTTCTCCCAGTCCAGGAGCCGCTGGTGCTCGTTCTCCGCGTCATCGGGATGGACGTACGAGAACATCTCGACCTTGTCGAACTGGTGTACGCGGAAGATGCCGCGGGTGTCCTTGCCGTACGTGCCGGCCTCACGACGGAAGCACGGCGAGAAGCCGGCGTACCGCAGGGGCAGCTTGTCGGCGTCGAGGATCTCGTCCATGTGGTAGGCGGCGAGGGGGACCTCGGAGGTACCGACCAGGTAGTAGTCGTCCTTCTCCAGGTGGTACACGTTCTCCGCGGCCTGGCCGAGGAAACCGGTGCCCTCCATGGCGCGCGGGCGCACCAGTGCCGGGGTCAGCATCGGGATGAAGCCGGCCTCGGTGGCCTGCGCGATCGCCGCGTTGACGAGGGCGAGCTCCAGGAGTGCGCCGACACCGGTGAGGTAGTAGAAGCGCGAGCCCGACACCTTGGCGCCGCGCTCGACGTCGATCGCGCCCAGCGCCTCGCCGAGCTCCAGGTGGTCCTTGGGCTCGAAGCCCTCGGCGCCGAAGTCACGGATGGTGCCGTGCGTCTCCAGGACGACGAAGTCCTCCTCGCCGCCGACCGGGACGTCGGGGTGGACCAGGTTGCCGAGCTGGAGGAGGAGGTGCTTGGTCGCCTCATCCGCCTCGTGCTGCTCGGCGTCGGCCGCCTTGACGTCGGCGGCCAGTTGGCCGGTCTTCTTCAGCAGCTCGGCCTTCTCGTCACCCGAGGCCTTGGGGATCAGCTTGCCGAGCGCCTTCTGCTCGGAGCGCAGCTCGTCGAACCGGAGGCCGGACGACCTGCGTCGCTCGTCGGCGGAGAGGAGGGCGTCGACGAGCGCGACGTCCTCTCCACGGGCGCGCTGGGAGGCGCGAACACGGTCGGGGTCCTCACGGAGCAGGCGAAGGTCAATCACCCCTGAAGGTTACCGGTGCGTGCTTCCGGTCAACGACTCGATATTCCGCGCCGTGACTTCTGTCACGTTATGGGCGAAATGCCGGACTGTTTTTCTTGATCGGCATTTTCCGTCAATGAAGCGGACGATTCTCCCTGAATCGGGGCATATTGCGGTTGGCCTGTTGACCGGATCCCCTTACGGAGAAGGGGACTTGAGCAGAGGGTTGTCCACAGGGGGCCGTACCTTCCGAAAGTTATCCACAGGGTGTGTGGAAGATCTGTGGACTATGGAAGTGATCATTCCGAAAAGCGCAAGGAGGGCGGAGGATTCTCGGGTCAAACCATCCCTACACCCACGTTCGAGTGGATTCGAGCAGAAATGCTTCGCTCCATAGGATTGACCAAGGGAAAAGAGTGGACGAGGGGTGACATGCCGCCCTGTGGATGAACCAGGGGCCCACAGGCCGATTTGTCGACGATGTAGGCCTTCGTTGTCGACTTGTCCCCAGGTCGAGAAGCGCACCTGTGGATAACTCTTGTGGATGAGGAAAATCGGCAGGTACGACTGGTGGCAGAGCAGAGCAGAGCGGAGCGGAGATGGCCAGAGATGAGCGGGGCGGGGCGGGGCGGGCTGGACAAGGCTGCGCTGCGCAAGGCCGCGCTGAGCTCTGACACGGCACGTCCGCACGCCGGGCGCGGCAGAAGTGACCGACCGCTCAGAACCGTCCGTCGTGACAGCGCGCCACCCAGTCGGCGGCCGCGACGAACTCGTCGTCCGATGTCCCCCGCAGCGGAGTGCGTACGTCCTCGACACCGATGTCGGCGCGTGGGTACGACCCGAGGAACCGCACCTGGAGGCAGATCCGCTTGAGTCCCATCAGGGCGTCGGCCACCCGGCGGTCGGAGATGTGGCCCTCGGCGTCGATGCAGAAGCAGTAGTTGCCGATGCCTTCGCCAGTGGGCCGGGACTGCAGCAGCATCAGGTTGATGCCCCGTGTGGCGAACTCGCCCAGCAGGTCGCGCAGCCCACCGGGGTGGTCGTCGCGCTGCCACAGGACCACGGACGTCTTGTCCGCGCCGGTCGGCGCGGCGGGCCGGGCGGGCCTTCCCACCAGCACGAACCGTGTCTGCGCGTTCTCGGCGTCGTGGATCCCGGTCTCCAGGGCCTCCAGGCCGTAGGGGCCGGCCGCGAACTCCCCGGCGAAGGCGGCGTCGTACCGGCCCTCCTGGACGAGTCGGGCACCATCCGCGTTCGAGGCGGAGGACTCCCACAGTACGTCCGGGAGGTTGGCCTTCATCCAGTTGCGCACCTGCGGCTGCGCGGCGGGGTGCGCGGTCACGGTCTTGATCTCGGACAGCTTCGTGCCGGGCCTGACCAGCAGCGCGAAGGTGATCGAGAGCAGCACCTCGCGGTAGATCATCAGCGGCTTGCCCGCGACCAGTTCATCGAGGGTCGTGGTGATGCCGCCCTCCACGGAGTTCTCGATCGGCACGAACGCGGCCTCGGCCTCGCCGTTGCGGACGGCGTCGAGTGCGGCGGGAACCGAGACCATCGGGACGAGCTCCCGGGTGGCAGCCTCCGGAAGCGTCCGCAGGGCGACTTCGGTGAAGGTGCCCTGCGGGCCGAGATACGCGTAACTGGCTGGCATGACCTCACCCTAATGGGCCCTACGCGACCCGGTTCACCCCTCCAGCAAACGCTGCCCTACGTACTCCCCCTCCGCCGCCCCGCCGGGCACCGCGAACAGCCCGCTCGCCTCGTGGCGGATGAACTCCGAGAGCGCGTCGCCGCGGTCGAGTTTGCGTTGGACGGGGACGAAGCCGCGTACCGGGTCGGCCTGCCAGCAGATGAAGAGCAGGCCCGCGTCGGGCACCCCGGCCGGGTCGAAGCCGTCGTGGAAGGAGAACGGGCGGCGCAGTATCGCGGCGCCGCCGTTCTGGTCGGGCCGGGTGATCCGGGCGTGCGCGTTGATGGGGACGACGAGGTTGCCGTCGGCGTCGGTCCCGTCGAGGTTCATCTCGGTCGTCTCGGTGCCGCCGCTCAGCGCTGCCCCGGTGGACTTCTTCCGCCCGATGATCTCCTCCTGGGCCTTCACCGAGAGCTGCTCCCAGGTGTCGAGGAGCATGCGGATACGGCGTACGACGGCGTACGAGCCGTTCGTCATCCACTCAGGGTCGCCGGAGGCGGGGACGAAGATGCGCTCGTCGAAGTCGGTTTCGGACGGCTTCGGATTGCGGGTGCCGTCGAGCTGGCCCATCAGGTTGCGGGCCGTCATCGGCTGGGCGGTGGCGCCCGGCGAGCGGTTGAAGCCGTTCATCTGCCAGCGCACGCGGGCCGCGCTGCCCGCGTCCTTCTGGATCGTGCGCAGGGCGTGGAAGGCGACGAGGGCGTCGTTCGCGCCGATCTGCACCCACAGGTCGCCGTTGCTGCGTGCCTTGTCGAGGTGGTCGGAGGAGAAGTCGGGCAGCGGGTCGAGGGCGACCGGGCGCTGCTTGTCCAGGCCGGTGCGCGCGAAGAAGCTGTGCCCGAAGCCGAAGGTGACCGTCAGGGACGACGGTCCGGCGTCCCGCGCGACGTCCGTGTCGTCCTGCGTGGCGGCCTCGCCCGCCATCAGCCGTTGGGCTGTCGTCGACCAACGGCGCAGCAGTGCGGCCGCTTCCTTGCGGCCCGCGCCCGCCGCCAGGTCGAAGGCGATGAGGTGGCCGCTGGAGTGGAGTGCGGTGGTGATGCCGGCCTGATGTTTCCCGTGAAACATCACCGTGTCCGCGCCAAGTGAGGTGAGTGGCAGGGCTCTGTCGGAAGGGGCGGCGGTGTACCCCGCGGCGCCGCCCGCCGCACCGAGTGCGAGCCCGGTGGCCCCGGCGGTTCCCAGTAGTCGCCGCCGCGAAATGCCCTCCTTGGGGGAGGCGTTTTCGGAAACGGCCTCTCTGGGAGGGCTCACCTCGAGAGCACCGAGAGCGCCCTCTTCGGGAGAGGCATCAGGGGATGTCTCCTGTGCGGCGCCTCCCTGGGAGGGGGCCGCCGGCGTGGACTGGTCAGCCATGGTGTGGTTCAGCCGATCTTCGCGTTCTTGTCTACGGTCGCTTGGTCGATGTCGGACGTCCGCACGGTCACGGCGATCTTCCAGTCGCCCGCCATGGGGATCTGTACCCCGCTTGCCGTCCAGTGGCCGGTGGCGACGCGGTCGGGGGTCACGGGGAGCGGTCCGATGTTCTTCGACTCGAGCGTGAAGGCGATTTTCACCTCGGGGACGTCGAAGGCCTTGCCGTTGGGCCGCACTACGAAGACGTGCATTTCGTTGCCGCCCACGCGGGCCGGGTCGAGCGTGACCTCCACGGTGCCCTTGCCGTCCTCGGCGCCCGTGTCGAACGGGATCTTCAGCGACAGTGGTCCCGCCTGCTGGGAGGTGGCCGAGGTGGCTGCCTTGGCTTCCTCCTCGGTGCGTCCCGGCTCGGTGGACGTCAGCACGGTGGTGACCGCGAGGAGGACGACGGCGACACCGGCCTCGACGAGCACTGAGCGGCGCAGGCCCGAGCGGAGCGGGTCGGCGTCGCGGAGGCGCTTGTCGCGCGTGGTGGCCACGGCGGCCTCCTGTCGCGCGAGCTGGGCTGCCCGCCGTGTGTCACCGGAGCCTGCGGGAATCTTGGTCCGTGTCTTCGCGCGCTGTCCGACCACGGCCGCCGCGACGGCTTCCGGAGCCGGGAGCTCGGACAGCTGTCCGGTCCAGCGCCGCGAGATCCACGCGATGCCGACGAGTACCGTCACCAGGCCGATCTTGACGAGCAGCAACTGTCCGTAAGTCGTGTCGGTGAACGCCGACCACGAGCCGACCTGCCGCCACGACTGGTAGATGCCGGTCGCGACGAGTGCGATCACGCTGCCGAACGCGACGCGCGAGAAGCGGCGGACGGCCGCCGCCTCGATCTGGGCGTCTGCGGGTGCCCGGAACAGGGCCACGAGCAGCGTCGAGAGGCCGCCTAGCCAGAGGGCGACCGCCAGCAGGTGCAGGACGTCGACGGGCATCGCGATGCCCGTCTGGATGCCGGCCGAGGCGTGTTCGGCCATCGCCCAGGTCGCGGCCAGTCCGGCCGCGACGACGGCACCGCCGACCGCGAGCCCGAAGGTGAGGTCCCTGTTCGCGGCGGCGTCCTCGGCGTCCGCATCCGCTGCAGAATCCCCAGCCCCAGCCCCAGCCTCTGCCTCGTCCCGCTTCACGTACGCCCCGAAGAGCACCGCGATGAACAGCGCGCCCGCGGCGAGCAGCAGCAGGCGCGACACCAGCGCCGCACCCGCCTTCGTCTGCAGCACCTGTCCGAGCAGCGCCAGGTCGAAGATGTCGCCGACCTTGCCCGAGCCGACGTAGGAACCGCGCAGGAGCAGCAGCGCGAGGGTTGCGCCGGTCAGTGCGAGCCACCCGGAGACCACGAGTCGCTGTACCGCGCGGACTCCGGCGCCCCGCTGCCAGCAGGCCAGGATGAAGGCCGCGCCGCCGACGAGGAGGATGAACCCGGCGTACGAGATGTAGCGCCCGGCTTCGTAGAGCGCGCCGACGATCCCGCCGCCGACCTCCTTGTCGGACACGGCCACGGTGGTCTGCGAGGGCGCGCCGATGGAGAAGGTGAAGGCGCCCGAGACGGGGTGGCTGTCCGCGGACACCACCTGGTAGGTGACGGTGAAGGTGCCGTCGGGCAGCCCGGCGTGCAGTTTCATGGCGTACGTGGTGCCGCTCGGGTTGGTCGCCCTGCCGGTGTCCACTCGCTTGCCCTTGGGGTCGAGCACCTGGAGCGCGCCGTCGGACAGGGCGACCTGTTCGGAGAACGTCAGCGAGACCTGGGTGGGCGCCTTGTCGACCACCGACCCCTGCGTCGGGTTGCTCCCGGTCAGCGCTGCGTGCGCGGAGGCGGGCGCGGCGCCGGCCAGGAGCGCGCCGGTGACGGCGAGGAACAGCAACAGCAGCGTCCGTATCCGCGCGACGCCTTGCGTGGCGCCACGGGGAGCGATGGTCGGCGTCACAGGTGATCCCTCCCTCAGTGCCCGGTCTTCGGGTTGTACGTCGCGGACTGCACCGGCATGGAGATCTTCAGCGTGCCGGACTTGGCGAAGTGCAGCTCCAGCGACACCTTCTCGCCCTGCTTCGGTCGGTGGGTGAGCTTTTCGAACATGAGGTGGTTGCCGCCGCTGGCGAAGTCGAGGGTGCCGTCGGCGGGCACGGTGAAGGCCGTCTCCTCCTCCATCGTGCCGTCCTTGGTGGAGTGCAGCGTGACGTCGTCGGAGAGATCGCTGGTGACGGAGGTCAGGGTGTCGGCCCCGCCGGAGTTGGTGACGGTGAAGAAGCCTGCCGCCATGGTGTCCATGCTCGGAGCGGGCATGTAGGCGCCGGTGACCTTGAGTTCGGGCCTGGCCGAGGTGTTGGCGGAACTGTCCGCGCCGCACCCGGCGAGTGTCAGGGCCGCGAGGGTCAGCACGGCGGCTCCCGTCGTGCGACGCCTCACGGGTTCTGTCCCTTGATGATCTTGGGGAGATCCTTGATGTAGTCGTCGACGGTGGCGTCCTCCCCGTACAGCACATAGCCCCCGTCGGTCTTCGGCGAGAACGCGATGACCTGGGTGCCGTGCACGGAGACGAGCTTGCCGTTCTTGTCCTTGGTGGTCGGCTCGATGGAGATGCCGAGGGTGCGGGCGCCGGCCTGGATGGTGGCGTAGTCACCGGTCAGGCCGATGAAGTCGGAGTCGATGCCCTTGAGCCACTCGCGGAGCGCGGCGGGGGTGTCGCGGTCGGGGTCCGTGGTGACGAACACGACGCGGAGCTTGTCCTGCTCGGCCTTGGGCAGCGCCTTCTTGGCGACGGCGAGGTTGTTCATGGTCAGCGGGCAGACGTCGGGGCAGTGGGTGTAGCCGAAGTAGATCAGCGTCGGGTCGCCCTTGGTCTCCGCGCGGAGGTCGTACTTCTTGCCCTCGGCGTCGGTGAGTACGAGGTCCGGCTTCTCGAACGGCTGGTCGAGTACGGTCGCGGCCTTGCCCGAGTCGGCCTCGACGGACACGTCGGCGATCGGCTTGTTGCTGTCGTCACCGCTGCCGCAGGCGGAGAGGGTGAGAGCGGCGGCAGCGAACAGGGCGGCCGCGGCATACGTCTTCTTGCGCATACAAAAATGTCCCAGATGTGAGGAGGCCGGTGCGCACCGGGGTCGTACGAGGGCCTGTACGGCGATGTCGTACGACCTCCGGCGCGCACCGGGAGTGCGATGGGCCTCAGGCGTCGGTGCGCCGACGGCCGGCCAGTACGCCGTACGCCACGCCCGCCGCGCCGACGACGATGCCCACGACGCCGAGCACGCGCGCGGTGGTGTCACTGCTGTCGGTGGAAGCGGCGGCGACTTCGGTGGTCTCCGTGTGCTCCGCGGCGGCTTCGTCCGAGGGGGTGGCCGTAGAGGTCGCTCCGTGGTGGCCCTCCTCGCTCGCCGCGCTGAGCGCGAGCACCGGGGCCGGGTTCTCGGGCTCCTCCGCGCCCTCCTTCTGCTCCTCGATCCAGCGGACGACCTCCTTGTTGTCGTACGTCTGGACCGCCTTGAAGACGAGTTCGTCGGTGTCCTCGGGGAGCGCGCCGATGGAGAGCGGGAACTTCTGGAAGAAGCCGGGCGCGATGCCCTTGCCGGTGGCGGTCCAGGTGACCTTGGTGACGGCCTCGGAGATCGACTCGCCGTGCATTTCGAGCGGCTTGTCCAGCTTGGACGTGGTGACCTTGGCGGTCCAGCCGGCGACCGCCTCCGGCATGACGGAGGCGAGCGGGTGGTCGGTCGGGAAGCTCACCTCGAGCTTGGTGGTCGAGGCGTTGTCGCGTTCGTTGGGGACCTTGAAGTTGACCGTGGCGTATCCGCCCTTGGCGGCCGCGCCCTCCGGCTGCACGCTGACGTGCGCGAAGGCGGGGCCGGACAGGACGAGGACGGCCGAGGCGGCGACGGCACCGGCGGCGGCGATACGGGAAACCTTCATGACAGGAAGCACTCCACTGTGAGTCCGACGGGATCGGATGCGATCCGGTGACATCGGGTGAGGTCCGACCAGATCGAACGGGATCCGGCCAGGTCGGACGAGATCCGGTGCGATCGGATGGGATCCGGTGAGCTGGGGCGCGCGTGGTACGCGATGCGCGTGCGGAAGGCACCCGTGGGGCGCCCCTTGGAGGCGTCGAAAACGCGGGCACGCGCGTGTGCCGCACGACGGCAGCCCCTCCGTGGAGTGGTGCGTCGCGTCAGGCAGCGAGGACGAGCGCGGTGGAGAGCGGCGGTCCGCGCCGGATGACGGTGTGCTGGAGCGCGGTGGTACGAGGCTTCGGTGGCGTGAGCGGCGCGGGGCGCGGAGTGCGCGGTGCCGCGCCGGGCGTACCCGGAAGGCCTGTGCGCAGGGCGCGTACGAGTGCGAGCGCGGCGCGCAGGGAACGTACGAGAGCCCCCTCGGTGACCCCGTGCGCCGACAGCCGGATGAGGCGCAGCAGCGCCATGTCCCCTCGGCGCAGCACCCATCCGGCGGCGACGGCCGCGAGGACGTGGCCGAGCAGCATCGGCAGGGAGGGCAGCACGGACATCGGGGAACCGGTCGCCGATATGGCGTCCGCGGGGTGGTGCATGGACTGCGTCGCGCCCGTGTCGAGCCGGGCGTCGGCGAGGATCTGCTGGGCCTGCGCGGGGCTGATCGCCGCCGCGGTCGCGCCGCACAGCAGGCGCGCCGCGCGCTCGACGACCGAGGCGTCGGCCATGACCATGCCCGACGCCATGTCCGACGCCATGCCGGACCCGGTCCCTGACCCGGTGCTCGCGCCGGTGGTTGACGTGACGGCCGACCCCATCGTCATCGTCGTACCGCCGTGCTGGCCGAGTCCGAACAGTGTGTGCAGTACGCACTGGCCGATCGTGAGGACGGCAGCAATGCCCGGAAGGGAACGCTCGCGTCCCGCCAGCGGCGCGGCGACGGCGAAGACCGCGAGGAAACCGGCGCCCAGCGTCCACGGCGGGACCGTGGCGGAGGAGGCGAGCACATGACCGGCCGCGGCCAGCACGACGCAGACCGCGGCGAACACCGCGGCCCGGAGCATCCGGATATCGCATCCGGAGCGCGCCGTGCGCTTGTGGGGGGCAGTCATGGCGGGCTCATCATCGCACTGGGCTTACCCGTTCCCTACGGCAGGTCCGCAAGATGACGTTTGGTCCGGAGGGCGGCGATCCGGGCGACCGTCCTTGCGCGGGGCGGCCGTGCCGGTCGTGTCGATTCCGTCCGCGCCACCCGTATCGGTGCCGCCAGTGCCGCCAGTGCCGCCAGTGCTGTCAGTGCAGTTCGCGAGGTCCGGGCCGCCCATGTTGTCCGTGTTCTTCACGGGTACGGCGGTCCCGCCGCCTGCACATACACCGACTCCTGTCGCCTGCGCATCCGCCGTATGGGCGGCATCACGTCAAGTGGGCGATTGCGCACGCGTGGTTGCGGCAATACGTAACGGTATGTCGAGCCGCGGCCGGGAGGCTGGAGCATGAGCATCTGGTGGTCACTCCATTTGCGGCGTGAAGCTGCGAGCGTTCCGCTCGCCCGGCGCCTGCTGCTCGGCACGATGGAGACCGCGGGCGTCGACCCGGACGTCTCCTTCGACCTCTCCATCGCCCTGAGCGAGGCCTGCGCCAACGCCGTCGAGCACGGCGGCGACACCGCGCGGGGCGGCTTCTCCGAGGCCTACCGGGTGACCGCCTACCTCGACGGCGAGACGTGCCGCATCGAAGTCGCCGACTCCGGCCCGGGTTTCCCGTCCGACCCCTACGTTCCGTCCGACCCCGACCTTCCGTCAGGCCGTGTTACGCACACCCCGCTCCGCCCGGTTCCGGCCCGCAGCGACGCCGAGCACGGCCGGGGCCTGTGTCTCATCCGGGAACTCGCGGACCACGTCCAGATCGGCAACAAGCCGGGGCGGGGCGGCGCGGTGGTCAGCTTCGACAAGATCCTCAAGTGGAAGAAGGGCGCGCCTTTGATGGCGGTGTGAGGCGGCTATATCTCGCTGAACCGCGAGGGAGCGGCGTGACGGGCCGGTCTGAGTGCCGTCGCGTGGGCTCGAGCAGGCCGCGAGGGCACAGCCAGGGCACACGGCCGAAGAGGTGCCCTCGTTCGACGTGGCCGACTCGTCCGTTGAGTCCGTGCCCGTCTGGCTGAAGGCACGTTCCACGTCATGGTCATGGTCATGGTCATGGTCATGGTCATGGGCGGCGACCGGGTTTTTGGCTCCCACCTCGTCGACGAAGCCCTCCAGGCGGTGGGCCTCACACGAGCCCGGCTCCCCGCCCGCCTCTTCTGCCCCCAGATCGTCACCGTCACCGTCACCGTCACCGGCACCGGCGCGAAGCTGTCCAAGTCCCTCTACCGCAAGTACTTCGACCTCGTCGCGGCGGGCACCAAGACCATCGAAGTACGGGTGAAGTACCTGCACCTCGAAGACCTCGCCGCCGGCGACACCATCCGTTTCCGCATCAAGGGCACCGACGAGACCTGCGATGTCAATGTCCTGCGCGTCACCGAGTACCCCGACTTCCGGGCTCTCCTCGACGGAGAGGGCCCGTCAAACGTCAACGCCACTGCCTCCCGTGACGAACAGCTGGCCAACATCCGAGCCATCCACCCGCCGAAGAAGGAGGCGCTCGGCGCACTTGCCATCGAGATGAAGCTGACGGCTCACTCTGACTGAGTACCTGGTCGATTACCCGAACCCGGCCCGGCCCGCCTGAACGACGAGGCGGGCTGACTCTCCAGAGACGGTGGTCAGTCCGTGGCGGCGCGGTCGATCGGCAGTCCGAAGAGGGGGAACAGGTCGGCCCGGTGGAACGCCAGCACCGCGGAGATGCCGGACCTGGTCAGGGTCGGCACCTGCAGCTGGTGCGCGTGGAAGGTGCCCTCCCGTCCGCGGATGTACACCGCGAATGCGGGCTGTCCGTTCGCGGACGTCTCCACCATGATCCGCTGCCCCTCTCCTGGCCGCAGTTTCGCTGTGAGCAGGCGCAATACGTCCTCGCGGCCGTCGAACCAGGTGGGGACCGGCGGCATCTCCCAGCGGGTGTCCTGCGCCAGCAGGCTCTTCAGGGCGACCATGTCGGCCGACTCGAAGGCTTTGGCGTACTGGTCGAGCAGTGCACGGCGCACCGGTTCGTCCGGTTCGCTGAACTGGTCTTCGGCCGGTGCGAGTTTGGCGATCTCCGTACGCGCCCGCTGGAGCGAACTGTTCACCGCCGCGGTCGTCGTTTCGAGCAGATCCGCTACCTCTGACGCCTGCCACGCAACGACGTCCCGGAGAATCAGTACGGCGCGCTGACGTGGCGGCAGGTGCTGCAGCGCGGCGACCATCGCCAGCCTCAGGCTCTGACGAGTCCCCACGACCAAAGCCGGGTCAGCGTTCAACATGAGGTCCGGAAACGGCTCCAGCCAGGTCGCTTCCGGCGCTTGCGCAGCCAGGTCGTCAGGATCGGTGCCAGGAGCACCTACCGCCGACGGCACCATCCGGCGGCTGCTGTGCTTCAACGCGTTGAGGCAGACCCGAGTGGCGATCCGGTAGAGCCACGTCTTGACCGACGAGCGCTGCTCGAACTCCGCGAACCCGCGCCACGCACGCAGGTATGTCTCCTGGACTGCGTCCTCCGCGTCGTGCAGCGAGGCGAGCATCCGGTAGCAGTACGCGACCAGGTCACCTCGGTACTGCGCGAACTCGTCCTCCAGGTTCATCGCAACTCCTCGACCCGCTCCGGCCGAGCAACCCGGCCTTCCGGGCCGGGACTACGCCGGACGGCGATCCCGAGTCCGGCAAGTGCTCCCAGCAAGGACAGTACGCCGCAGACGGCCAAGGCCCGGGTGAATGCCGTGGCGGAGGACTCGTAGCCGCCGGCGGCGGCGAACACCGCGGCCAGGACGGCGACTCCGACGACTCCGCCGAGCTGCCGCATCATGCTGTAGATGCCGGAGGCGATTCCGACAGCTTCGCGTGGCAGTGCTCCGACACTGGCGCTCTGCGTCGCCGGCATCGCCATGGAGACGCCGCAGCCGGCCACGATCAGGGGCAGCACCAGTTCGGGGTACTGGACCGATCCCCCTGTGACCTGGCTGATCCAGAGCATGCCGACCGCCTGCAGCGTCAGTCCCGTCACGGCGAGTGGGCGTTCGCCGATCCTGTCCACCAGACGGCCGGAGACCGGCGCCACCAGGAAGAGCGTGGCGGTCCAGGGCAGCAGCTGCAGCCCGGCCTTCATCGGGCCGGAGCCGAAAGCGACCTGCATGTACTGGGCGAGGAAGAACACCGCGCCGAAGAGTGCGGCGGTGAGGAAGAAGCCGGCCGCGTTGCCGGCCGAGAACGCCCGGATACGGAAGTAGGACAGCGGCACCATCGGCTGCCGGGCGCGGTGCTCCCAGGCCAGGAACGCCAGCAACAGCAGGGTTCCGAGGGCGAACGCGCCTATGACCTCAAGGCTTGCCCAGCCCGCCGTCTCGCCGCGGACCACAGCCCAGACAACGCCGAGGACGGCCAGGGTGATGAGGGCGGTGCCGCGCAGGTCCACCTGGCGATCCGCTCCCTGGCTCTCGGGGATCCTACGGAGCACGAGGGGGATCGCAATTGCTCCGACCGGCACATTGATCCAGAAGATCCACTGCCAGGCCAGGCCCTCCGTCACGGCGCCGCCGATCATTGGGCCGCTGAGCACGGCCAGGCCGGTCAGACCGCTGAAGATGCCGATCGCCCAGCCGCGGCGTTCGGGTGGGAAGGCGGCGCCGAGCAGAGCCATCGCCAGCGGCATCACCGCGGCGGCGCCGATCCCCTGGAAGGTGCGGGCAGCGATCAGCCACGGGACCGAGGGAGCCAGCGCGCAGGCGACCGAGGCGACGGAGAAGAGGGCGAGGCCGGCCGCGAACGTCCGGCGCCGGCCCCACCGGTCACCGATCGCCGCCGCGGTCAGCAACAACATCGCGAAGCTGAGGCTGTACGCGTTCACCGTCCATTCCAGCTGTTCGATCGAGGCGCCGAGATCCTGCCTGATGGTGGTCAGTGCCGCCGCGACCACCAGGGCGTCGAGCGCCACCATCACCGAGCCGATCGCAGTCAGGCCCAGCACCCAGCGCTGGTCGACGGTCGTCCGTTCCGTGCTGCTCACGAGGCTCCTCCATGAATTCGCTGTCACTGGTACTGACAACTGCGGAGGACCGAAGTAATCGCGGCGATGAGATTGCCGGTTTCGCACTGTCAGTACCAGTGACAGCGAAACCAATTGAGGGAGCCCGATGAGCACAGCAGTGATCCGCTACGAGACCAAGCCCGAGGCGGCCGACGAGAACCAGCGCCTGATCGAGAACGTCTTCGCCGAACTGGCGGCCACGGCACCATCCGGCCTGCGGTACAGCAGCTTCCGACTGGCGGACGGAGTCACTTTCGTCCACGTCGTCGATGGCGAGGGCCTGCCCGAGCTGATCGCCTTCCAGGAGTTCCAGCGAAACCTCGGCGACCGCCTGACCGCGGGCCCTACCCGCGAGAACGCCACCCTGATCGGCACGTACTCCGCGGCGGCGGTGACCGCCGACAGCTGACGGCCAGGTTGGGCGTCGGCGGGAAGTCGACTGGCAAAGGCGGGTGGCCCCGCGACCCCGAATCCGTCGGCCGCGACCGTACCTCCGGTCACCGCGATCGGGTGGCGTCTTCGTAAGGTACGCCCATGAGGAGCCGCGAGGACGAGATGCTCGCGCGGGCCGCCGTGGCCGCGCTGACCTGGCAGCTGGAGCTGGCTCCCAAGCCCGGACTGCCCGACCCGCGCGACCTCGACGCCCGGGTCACCCGCCAGGACCACCGCGCCCTGCGCTGGTCGGCCAAGGCGCTGGAGCCCGGCCTCTTGGCGATGGCGGCCGCCGCCCGCCGTATCGGTGGACCCACGCGCGAACTCCGTACGGAACTGGGCGCGATCGGCCGGTCCACCGAGCACTCGGTGGCCCTCGCGGGCGGCGGACATCGCGGCGCCCTGTGGGTCCTCGGGCTCCTGGTCGCCGCCGCGGCCCTGGAGCCCAGGGCCACCGGCAACGACCTCACCGCGGCCGCCAAGCAGATCGCGGCGCACCAGGACCGGCGGGCGCCGCGGCGGCCTTCCCGGGGGTCGTCCGTCTCGGCGAAGTACGGCGCCGCCGGGGCGCGCGGCGAGGCGCGGGCGGGATTCCCACACGTACGGCGCGCGTTGGAGGCGCTCACCGCTGCCCGTGACGTCGGCGCGTCCGAGCCGGACGCCCGGCTCGACGCCCTCCTCACCGTCATGTCCACCCTCCAGGACACCGAGTTGCTCCACACGGCGGGCCCGCATGGCCTGCGCCATGTCCAGGCGGGCGCGCGCGGAGTCCTCGAAGCGGGCGGTACGTCCACGGAGGCGGGCCGCGAGGCCCTGTCCGCCCTCGACGACGACCTCCACGCGCGCGCGTGGAGCCCCCGCGGCAGCGGAGGGCTGCTCGCGGGGGCGCTGTTCGTGGACTTACTGCCGGTGGCGGTGAGTTCATCGGCGCGGGCTGCCTGATCGCGCTCCTGTGTGGTGGGTTCATCGGCGCGGGCTGCCCGACCGCGCTTCTACGCGGTCAGCTCACCGGCACCGGCGCCGGCACCGTTCACCGTTCACCGGCACCGGCGCGGGCTGTCTGACGCGCCCTTTCGGAGACCCGGCGCTCGCCCACCGCGTCGCCGGCCTCATCGCGTACGAGGCCGCCGGCATCACCCCGCCCAGGAGTAGCCACCCCGGCGTCCCCCAGCCGACCAGCAGCGCGGTCAGGACGAGGGGCCCATCGTGCGGGCGACCGTGACGCCGGTGCCGAAGAAGCCCTGGTACTCGCCCATGCGGTCGGCCGGAGCGAGGTCGAAGGCCAACTGCCAGGAACCCGCGGACTGCTGCATCTCGGCGAGGACCTGCAGTACCGCCCCCGCCACCAGCGCACTCACCGCGACCCACGCCGAGACGCCGGACGACAGGGCGAAGACCGCGCGGGACGCCGGCATGACGAGCCCGGAGTGGCGTATAGCGCGCGTGGCGGACGCGAGGCCCGTGGCACCGCGGGCCATCCCGTACCTGGAAGACCATCACCGCAGCCGTGCTGAGCACGAACAGCGCGGAGACCAGCCAGGCGGGCGCCTCGGTCCGCTCGGTGATCCACAGCGGGATGCCGAGGCTGAGCAGCGGCATCCTCAGCAGCAGCACGGTGTTGAGGAACGTGACCAGGAGGTAGGGGCGGTCGCGCAGAACGCCGAGTCCGTGAACGCGGTGCACGGCGACCGACGGTGACACGGCCGGCAGCCGCAGCAGCAGGGTCGCGCAGAGCAGAAATGTCATCGCTTCCAGCGCGAACACCCCGCCCGAACAGGCACACGAATGGCCGGGCACCGCCACAGGCACCCGGCCACCAGTCTCGTATCAGCCCTTGAAGTCCTGAGGTCCTGAGGTCCTGAGGTCCTGAGGTCCTGAGGTCCTGAAGTCTTCAAGAGCCGTGTTGTTTCAGCTCTTCAGGGCGGCCATCCACGTCTCGACCTCGTCGGAGCGCCGCGGCAGGGCGGCCGACAGGTTCAGGTTGCCGTCCTCGGTCACCAGGATGTCGTCCTCGATCCGCACGCCGATACCGCGGTACTCCTCCGGCACCGTCAGGTCGTCCGCCTGGAAGTACAGGCCGGGTTCGACGGTCAGGCACATGCCCGGCTCCAGCGTGCCCTGCACATACGACTCGGTCCGCGCGGCCGCGCAGTCGTGGACGTCCATGCCGAGCATGTGACCGGTGCCGTGCAGGGTCCAGCGGCGCTGAAGGCCCAGCTCCAGTACGCGCTCGACGGGGCCCTCGACGAGCCCCCACTCGACGATCTTCTCGGCCAGCACGCGCTGGGCGGCGTCGTGGAAGTCGCGGTACTTGGCGCCCGGCTGGACGGCCGCGATTCCGGCTTCCTGGGCCTCGTACACGGCGTCGTAGATCTTCTTCTGGATCTCCGTGTACGTGCCGCTGATGGGCAGCGTGCGGGTGACGTCGGCCGTGTAGAGCGTGTGCGTCTCGACGCCGGCGTCCAGCAGGAGCAGGTCACCGGAGCGGACCGGACCGTCGTTGCGTACCCAGTGCAGGGTGCACGCGTGCGGACCGGCGGCGCAGATCGAGCCGTACCCGATGTCATTGCCCTCGACCCGCGCGCGCAAGAAGAACGTGCCCTCGATGTAGCGCTCGCTGGTCGCCTCGGCCTTGTCGAGGACCTTCACGACGTCCTCGAAACCGCGCACGGTCGAGTCGACGGCCTTCTGCAGCTCGCCCGCCTCGAACTCGTCCTTGACCAGCCGGGCCTCCGACAGGAAGACCCGCAGCTCGTCATCGCGCTCGGCGGTCACCTTGTCGGTGAGTGCCGCCTCGATGCCGGCGTCGTAGCCGCGTACGACGCGGACCGGACCGGTGGCCTCGCGCAGCGCGCCGGCGAGCTCGCGGACGTCCGAGGCGGGGATGCCGTACAGCTCCCCGGCCTCCGTCAGGGAGTGGCGGCGGCCGACCCACAGCTCGCCCTGGCCGTTGAGCCAGAACTCGCCGTTCTCGCGGTCGGAGCGCGGCAGCAGGTAGATGGTCGCCTTGTGGCTGCCGTTCCCGTTCGGGGCGTCGGCCGGCTCCAGGACCAGGACGCCGTCCTCGGTCAGGTTGCCGGTGAGGTACGCGTACTCGACCGAGGCCCGGAAAGGGTAGTCGGTGTCGTTCGAGCGGGTCTTCAGGTTGCCCGCGGGGATGACCAGACGCTCGCCCGGGAAGCGCGCGGAGAGCGCGGCACGGCGGGCGGCGGTGTGCTCGGCCTGTGCGATCGGCTCCAGGCCGTGCAGCTCCGTGTCGGCCCAGCCGGACTTCATGCTTTCGGCCAGCTCGTCGGACACGCCCGGGTACAGGCCGTTCTTGCGCTGCTTGATCGGCTCTTCGGGAGTCTCGTCCGGGGTCTCCGGGTTGAGCTCGTCCGCCACGGTCTGCCTCCTAGATACGACTCTGGACCCCCACCATCGTACGGTCGTACTGAAGGGGGTCCAGAGCTGGAAGACCTGTTACGCAGGGCTCACTCGGAGTGCGTTGCGCACGGCTCGCTCGAAGGCCGTTACTTACGGCTCGCTCGCAGTGCGTTGCTCACGACTCACCCGAAGCGCGGCGTGCGGCTCACGTGGCGTGCGGCCCACGCGAACGTGCGGCTCCCGCGGCGTACGCCCCACGTGGCGTGCGGCTCCTTTGGCGTACGTCCCACGCGACGTACGACTCCTGCGGCATACGCCCCACGCGACTCACGGCTCACTCGAAGCGCGCCGCCAGAAGTACGACGTCCTCCTCGGAGTCCGCCTCGTCCAGCCCGTCCAGCAGCACACTCCGTAGGACGTGATCGGCGAGCGCGCCCGGATCGTCGCGCAGTGTCCTCGGGACACTCGCCGCCGCCGCGTGCAGCCGGGCGAAGGCGCGGTCCATGGGATCGCCGGTGCGGTGCAGCAGGCCGTCCGTGTACAGGAGCACCGTCTCGCCGGGCTCGGCGCTCAGTTCGACGCTCGGTGCCTCCCAACAGGCGAGCATGCCCAGGGGCGCCGACAGGGAGGTCTCCACGAACTCCGTGCGCCGCGGGCCGATCACCAGGGGCGGGCTGTGTCCGGCCCCGGCGAGGGTGATCTTGCGCAGCGCGGGCTCGCAGAAGGCGAACAGGGCGGTGGCGGAGCGCGCGGGCTCGGTCAGCCGCATCAGCAGTTCGAGGTCGGACAGGACGGCGACGGGGTCCTCGCCCTCCATGACCGCGTACGCCCGCAGGGACGCCCTCAGCCGGCCCATCGCGGCGACCGCGCTGGGCCCGGACCCGGTGACGGAGCCGACCGCGAGGCCGAGCGCGGCGTCGGGCAGCGGCAGCGCGTCGTACCAGTCCCCGCCGCCGCGCGGTCCTGTGCGGTGCCGGGCGGCGAGCTGGACGCCGGAGACCCGGGGCAGCCGCGAGGGCAGCAGCTCCTCGGACATCGTCGTGAGGCACGCGCGCGTGCGCTCCAGTTCCAGCAGCCGTGCCAGGTGTTCGGTGGCGTGCCGGGCGTACCGGCCGATGAGGTGGCGCTGACGCTCGACCGGTTCCGCGGGCTCGTCGTAGAGCCATACGGCGGCGCCCAGGCGGCCCGCGGCGTCCGTGGACAGGGGCAGCGCGTAGCTCGCCGCGTAGCCGAGCTGGGCGGCCACCTCGCGGTGGCGGGGGTCGAGCCCGTCCTCGGCGAACAGGTCGGGCTGTGTGATCTCCGCCTCGCCGCCGGGCAGTCCGGCCGCCGTGTCCAGGAGTTTCCCGTACGCCATACAGCTGCGCGGGACCGTTTCGATGTGGCCGAGATCGGCTCGCGCGAGGCCCAGTCCGATCGTGGTGTCCGGGCCGAGTCCGTCGCTCGGTTCCATGACGACGAGACCGCGCCGGGCGCCCACGAGGGCGGCTCCGGCGCGCAGCAGCTCCTCGAGTGCGTCGCTCAGTGTCGCGGTGCGTGCCAGGCGTTCGGTGAGTTCGTGGAGGGTGGTGAGATCGGAGACCAGTCCGGCGAGACGATCTTGGAGATCGGCTCCTGGGCCGGTGGAGGAGGTGGCCGAGGGGGTGACCGCGGTGGTGGACCTCGGCGCGACAGTGTGTGCGGGCGAGGGAACCGTGGAATCGATTCCGGCCACTTTCGGAAGGTGAGGGGCGGTCATGTCATCCGGCTTTCCGACCGGTGCGTATTGCTCAATAGCATCGCAAACCCCCATGTCGTTCTGCGCCGCAAGCAGTGTCTCCACATGTACACGCACTCGTGAGGGGATGTCCAGCATTGTCCTGCCGGGATTCCTGGTGTCCGTGAGACGGGCGGTAACCCTTGCGGGAAAGTAAAGTTGGCTTAAAACTGACTCGGGTAGCGGCTTATTGAGGTCGACTGGCCTAGTTCGACGGAGCGTCACAGCGGTCGTGATGGGTACGTACTCGGTGAAGGCCAGGGGCGATTGCGTATCGCCCGGAACCTGGCAACGGACCCGGGCGTCTTAACCACCGACGACCGTGCCCCATCCTCCCGTGGCGTAGGCGGCCAGAAATACACGGGACGGCAAAACGCCAGGCGCCGCCACCCCACGCCATGCCCATGATTCAGGCACAGCAGTACGGACGCGGACGCAGCCCGACGCTCGGCCCAGATGGGTTCCCCTTGCCTCCAGCAAGGGTGTGATGCGCCAGCAGGTACGCACAGTGAAGTGATCGACACATGATGTGAATGGTCCACAGTGTTGCCAGGCGTGCAACGGAAAGGAACGAGCGCTCATGCGCGAGATCCTCGGAAGGCGACGCAGGCTCCTGTCCAGGCGAAACAACGGGAGGACTGAGATGCTCAAGTCGGCCCTGACCTTCGCGACCGAATGGCAGTGGCCCGTACTCCCGGGTGTGGCGGCCGACCCGCAGGGGCGCGCCCGCTGCGGATGCCCTGACCCGGAGTGCACGGTGCCCGGCGCCCACCCCTTCGACCCCGGCCTCCTCGCGGCCACCACCGACGAGCGCATGGTGCGCTGGTGGTGGACCAACCGGCCGACGGCACCGATCGTGCTGGCCACCGGTGAGACGGCGCCCTGCGCGGTGAGCCTGCCCGCCCTCGCGGCGGCCCGCGCACTCGCCGCGCTCGACCGCCAGGGCATGCGCCTGGGCCCGGTCGTCGCGGCCCCCACGCGATGGGCGATCCTCGTCGCGCCGTACTCCCTGGAGCAGCTCGGCGAACTGCTGTACGCCAAGGACTACGTCCCCGGCTCTCTCCGCTTCCACGGAGAGGGCGGCTACATCGCCCTGCCCCCGTCCGGGACGGGCCAGGGCCAGATCCGCTGGGAACGTGCACCACTGCCCGGCTCGGCCGCGCCCTGGGTGCCCGATGTGGAGGCCGTGGTGGACGCGGTGGTGGAGGCCCTCACTCGTACGGGTGTGAGCGCGCCCGAGTTGTAGGGGTGTCGGGCGCGCGGCGAACCGGGTGCCCGCCCATGGTCGTTATCTTCCCCTCTATGAACCTTCGCCTGCTCGCACTCGCGGGCGTAGTGGCGGTCACGGTCGCTCTTCCGTTGGCCGTGGCATCCGCAGGACCTGTCGGTGACGAGGGTCCTGCGGATGCACGTGCGTCCGCACACTCCAGCAGTTCCGAACACGACGTCGGCAGTGGCGGCAACAAGGCGCCGGCCCCCGACCCCGCTCCCGACCCCGCGCCGTCGCCCCGGCTGCTCGGCCTCGGTCTCGCCACCGCCGCCCGCTGCGGCCCCGAACTCACCTCGGACGACGGCATCGAGGCGCAGACCTGCGTCCTGACGCAGGGTGAGGAGACCTGGGCGCGCACCTACTACCGCAACGCGACCGGTGGCGGGCTGAGTTCCGTACTGAGCCTCATGGAGCCCGGTGGCCGCACCGTGCTGATGCGCTGCGCGGTGGGCGCGGAGGACGACCCGGGGGTGTGCGAGACACCGCGGGGGCGTACGACGGGGGATGTGGCGGCGTACGCGGCGGTCGCGGAGTTCGCGAGGGGCGGCGAGGACGGGCCGCTGCTGCTGCGCTCGGGGAGCAACTCGGCGCCGTAGGCCGTGGAGCAACTTTGGCGCCGTAAGCCCAGGGAGGAACTCGGCGCCGTGCGTTGGGGAGGCAACTCGGCGACGCAGCAAGGCGGTTGGCACCGTACGGGATCTTGCACATGAAAAGACCCGGTTGCTGGCGACGGGGGATGCACCAGCAACCGGGCTACTCGAACGGTAACAAGAGATCGGCGGTTCGCAAATTCGGTCTTGGCTATTCGGACACGAATTTACCTGCCGGTACGGGGAGTTGTGACAGGAGTCACCTGTTGAGTGACTCCTGACCACCTGACCGGGAGGTCAGTTGCCTTGTCTGTATGTCAGCTGAGTGTCACCTGTCGGTTGGTGAGGCCGCCGCGGGCCCGGCGCTCGTCCGAGGTGAGCGGTGCGTCCGTGGCCAGGGCGGTGGTGAGGCGCTCGGCGAACTCGGCCGCCGGCTTCTCGATGTCGTCCGCCGTGACCCCCGTCGGCAGGTCCCAGACGGGCACGGTGAGCCCGTGTGCGCGGAAGGAGCCGACCAGTCGGGTGCCCTCGCCGAGGCTCGACCTCCCGGCCGCGTGCAGCCGTGCAAGTGCGTCCAGAAGACGCTCCTCCGGGTACTGCATGACCCAGCGCAGGTGATTCTTGTCGGGCGTCTCGCACCAGTAGGCGGCGTCGACGCCGGAGAGTTTCACGGTCGGAATGGCGGCGGCGTTGGCCCGCTCCAGGGAGGCGGTCACCTCGGGCGACGCGTTCTCCGCGTCCGGCACCCAGAACTCGAAGCCCGCGTGCACAACTGGCTCGAAGGTGCCCTCCGGGTCGAGGAGATCCTGGAGCCGCGGAGCGTCGGACGGGGCGCGGCGGCCCTCGACCGGGGTGCCGGGCTGCGCGGTGAGCGCGCGCTGGAGGGTGTCGGCCAGGTCGCGGCTGATGTCGCCGGACGCGGTGTCGTTCTGTAGGCCGATCAGGACCGAGCCGTCGTCGCGGCGCAGCGCGGGCCAGGCCATCGGCAGGACGGTGGCGAGCGTGACCGAGGGGACGCCCTCCGGCAGGCTCTGCCTGAGCTTCAGTTCGACGGTCGCGGCGGGCACCAGCTCGCGCAGCGCGATCCAGTCGCCCTCGCCCGCCAGGCCCTCGAAGGGGCGCTGCACCAGCTCGGTCGCCGCGTGCGCGGCGGCCCGGCCGTGACAGGCCTTGTAGCGGCGGCCACTGCCGCAGGGGCAGGGTTCGCGTGCGCCGACCACCGATACGTGTCCATCAGCGCCTCCGGCTCGGGCACCATCCTTCAGCTGCGGCTGCTTGGCCTTCGTCTGGGGTCGCTTCTTGGCCATCGTGGGTGTCTCCCGGTTACGGCTCGTCTCGTTACGGGCGCGAGCCTAGCCGTTCGTACGGGGGCCGACGGGACCCTGTGGACAACGCACCAGGTCGTCCCGGAACCGACACTTCGGTCCAGGTCGGTGTCTTATCGGGCCTGCTGTCGGTGTCGTATCGGGTCTGCTCAGGCCAAGTCGTCGAAGGCGTCCGCGAAGTCCAGGCCGGGTATCGTCGGCTGCTGCGGAATCAGCGGCTGCCTGCGCTGGGCCGGTGAGGCGACGCGCGTAGCCAGGTCGTCGCGTCCCAGGTCGTCGCCTCGGCGCGAAGCCTTCACGTCGTCCTGGACGACGGCCCAGACCGTTATCTCTCCGCGGGCGTCGTCCCGGACGCCCCAGGCCTTGGCCAGCGCCGTGATGATGTTCAACCCGCGGCCGCCGTGTGCGGTGACCGAGGGTGTGGCCGGAATCGGACGGGTCGGACCGCCGCCGTCCGTCACCTCGACGATGAGCCTTCCGGACGCGTCGACCCACCACGCGGCGCGGACGTCGCCGTCCCCCGCCAGGGCGTCGCCCAGTGGCCTGCCGTGTCGGCACGCGTTGCTGAGCAGTTCGGAAAGGATCAGTACAGCGTCATCGATGACCGTTTCCGCTATGCCACCGGTACGCAGCTGATCCCGCATCCGGTGTCTTGCTTCCCCCACGCCCGCAGGGCCATGAGGTACGGCCATGCTTGACGACGCGGGCACCTCCTGTGCCACCACCAACGCCACCCCCGAGACCTCCTTTGCCCCACGCCACGGTGTGGATGCCCCTTTGAACTGGACCGGAAACCGGCCAATCAACGTCTGCTGACGCACTCGTAACGATCGAATACGGAGCGAACGCGCCGGAGCACTCCCGGTCATTGCATGGCTGGATTTCGATGGTTTCTTGTGGAGTTTTGGGAGATCGCTGGCTGAAAATGTGCGGCTGCGTCAGCGGCCCAACTGTCCCAGGACCGCGCCCGGGCGGTTGGTGATGATGGCGTCGATGCCCAGCTCAACGCAGAGGTCGACATCCTCGGGATCGTTCACGGTCCAGACGTGGACCTGATGTCCGGAGCGTTTCAGACGGTCGATGTACCCGGGGTGACTGCGTACGATCCGCATCGACGGGCCCGCGATCCGGACACCCGCGGGCAGCCGTCCGTCGCGCAGCCGGGGTGAGACGAACTGCAGCAGATAGACCGTGGGCAGGGTCGGCGAAGCGGCCCGGACGCGGTGCAGTGAGCGCGCCGAGAAGCTCATGACGCGTACGGGCGACTCCGCGGCGGACTCCGGGGCGTCCAGGCCGAAACGCTTCAGCAGGTGCAGCAGCCGCTCCTCGACCTGGCCGGCCCAGCGCGTGGGGTGCTTGGTCTCGATGGCCAGTTCCACCCGGCGGCCGGCGTCGGCGACGAGTTCGAGCAGCCGCTCCAGGGTGAGGACGGAGGTGTCCTCGCGGTCCCCGGGGCCGTACTCCCAGTCGGGGGACTCGTCGCGGTTCTTCCAGGCGCCGAAGTCCAGCGCCGCGAGATCGGCGAGTTCCAGGGCCGACACCGCTCCACGGCCGTTCGACGTACGGTTGACGCGGCGGTCGTGGACGCAGACGAGATGGCCGTCCGCGGTCAGTCGTACATCGCACTCGAGGGCGTCCGCACCGTCCTCGATCGCCTTCTTGTACGCGGCCAGGGTGTGCTCGGGTGCCTCCTCGGAGGCTCCGCGGTGGGCGACGACCTGAATCGGGTGCTGTCGTGCATGGGTCACCGCGTCATGGTGCCACCGTTGAAGGGCAGGCGTGAGGGTGGATATGCCAGGAATGGGTTAATTTCGCCTGACAAGACCCTTATAAAGAACGGTCTCGGACACACAGGCACCGCTTATGGTGCTCTGACGTCCAGTGGGAAAAGCTGACGGCAGACAAGAACACATGCACAGCTGATTCGCGCCGGATCGCCGACAAGCGTGAGCGAGCGTGACCGAGTGCGACCGAGAACAACAGCCGTGGATCGAGGAGAAGAGCTGTGAGCACCGAGAACGAGGGCACTGCGGTACCCCCGGCCCCGTCCGCACCTCCTGTGCCGGTGGACACTCCCGCTGCTTCCGCGCAGACGGCCGCGCCGGGGGAGAGCGTGCCGACCGCTCAACTCCCGGCGGTGCCTCCGAGCGTCCCCGGCACACCGGAGCACGCACCGGCGTACGGCACATCAGGCCAGGCGCCTGCGTACGGCTCCCCGGACCAGACGCCGACCTACGGCGCACCCGACCAGGCACCGGCCTACGGAACTCCGGACCATGCACCGGCGTACGCCTCCGTGGGCGCCGGGGCTCCTGACGCGCAGGGCCACGACTCCGGGGCCACCGGGCCTTCCGGGGCGCCGGTCTCCGCGGCCGAGGCGGGCTGGCCGCCCCCGCCGCCCGCCACCCCCTCGTACGCGGACGGCGGCGGTTCGGGCACCGGCTGGGGCTCCTCCTACCAGGAGCCCGCCCCCAAGTCCGGTGGCGGACGCGGTGGTCTGGTCGCCGCGATCCTCGTCGCCGCGCTGGTCGCGGGCGGCGTGGGCGGCGGCATCGGCTACACGCTGGCCAAGGACAACGACGACTCCACTGGCTCGACGACGGTTTCCGCCCCGCAGAGCAGCGGTGATGTGAAGCGCGCCGCGGACTCCGTCGCGGGCGTGGCCGCCAACGCGCTGCCGAGCACGGTCACCATCGAGGCCGAGAGCAGCAGCGGCGAGGGCGGCACCGGCACCGGATTCGTCTTCGACAAGGAAGGCCACATCCTCACCAACAACCACGTGGTGGCGGACGCGGTCGACAACGGCAAGCTCACCGCGACCTTCTCCAACGGCAAGAAGTACGACGCCGAAGTGGTCGGCCACGCGCAGGGTTACGACGTCGCGGTCATCAAGCTGAAGAACGCGCCGTCGGATCTGAAGCCCCTCGCCCTCGGCGACTCCGACAAGGTCGCCGTCGGCGACTCGACGATCGCGATCGGCGCGCCCTTCGGTCTCTCGAACACGGTGACCACGGGCATCATCAGCGCCAAGAACCGCCCGGTGGCCTCCAGCGACGGCACGTCCAGCGCTGCCTCGTACATGAGCGCCCTACAGACGGACGCCTCGATCAACCCCGGCAACTCCGGCGGCCCGCTCCTGGACGCACAGGGCTCGGTCATCGGCATCAACTCGGCGATCCAGTCGAGCGGCAGCCTCGACGGCACCAGCCAGTCCGGCTCCATCGGCCTGGGCTTCGCGATCCCGATCAACCAGGCGAAGACCGTCGCCCAGCAGCTGATCAAGACGGGCAAGCCGGTGTACCCGGTGATCGGCGCGTCGGTCTCCCTCGAAGAGGGCACCGGCGGCGCGAAGATCACCGACCAGGGGGCGAGCGGCTCCGCCTCGATCACGTCCGGCGGTCCCGCGGACAAGGCCGGCCTCAAGTCCGGTGACGTCATCACCAAGCTCGACGACCAGGTGATCGACAGCGGCCCCACCCTCATCGGCGAGATCTGGACCCACCAGCCCGGCGACACCGTCAAGCTCACCTACACGCGCGACGGCAAGACCCACACCACCGACGTCACCCTGGGCGAACGCGAGGGCGACAGCTGACCGTGGCCCCCAAGTGGCCCACCAGCCCACGACACCTCCCGGGGCGGGTACGCTGTACCCGCTCCGTCCCAGGTGGGCCGGGGCGAGGGTGGGTTGCCCGAGCGGCCTAAGGGAACGGTCTTGAAAACCGTCGTGGCAGCGATGTCACCGTGGGTTCAAATCCCACACCCACCGCGCAGGTCAGAAGCTATGCAGGTCAGAAGGGGTGCCACTCTCCGGAGCGGTACCCCTTCTGCATGACCTTGTCTCACCCTGATTCGCCGGTATCCCACTTCTGACCAGCGCGTGCGGCCAACCTGCGGCCAGGATTCACGCGCCCTCGGCACCCTCCTCATGGTCCGCGAACCCCTGCTCGATCAGCGCGTTCATCGTGGCTTCCTCGCCGTCCAGCACCTTGGCGTAGTAGCGCTGGAGAACGGCGACGCTTTGGCCGGCCCGCCGCGCGGTCTCGGCGAGGCTCACCCCGGAGCGGAGCCAGAACGACACGCAGGCGTGCCGCAGGTCGTACGGGATAGCTGCCAGTGGAGAGGCCACCTGCGCCGGCGTGAGCGCTTTTCGGCGGGCTTCCTTCCACGCGGCGCCGTACTCCTGCGACCGGATCGGCCCGCCGCGGACGGCGCTGAACAACTGACCTTCGGACGGGGTCCCGACCGCTTCGAGATGCACCCGCAGTATGGCGACCAGGACAGGCGGAATCGGCACGGGCCGGACCGCGCGGCGAGCCCGGTGCTTCAACTGCCTTTCCTCGTACGGCTTGCCGTCATCTGTCCACGCGGAACCAACCTGCGGCCGGGCGCCGGCGAGCATGAGCCGCCCCCACCCCTCCTTGGGTAGTTCGCACTGGTCAGCGCTCAACATGGACACCTCTTCCGGGCGCATCGCGGCGTAGTAGATGCAGGCGAAGAACGCGACCAGATGAACACCGCGCGGCCCCTGCGCACGAACCGCGTCCAGGAGCGCCCGTGCCTGTGCGGGCGTGGCGACGCTCCGCACGTCCAGTTCCTCCACTGCCTTGGGTGTCTCCCAGTGCACGCGGAGCAGGGGGTTTCCGGGCAGCAACTCGTGTTCTACGGCCAGGCGTAGGCAGTTGCTCAGCACCGCGCGGCGCCGCCGGAACGTGTTCGCGGCGGCGGCCTTGCCGTCCTGACGTGTAGCCAGGTGTTCCAGCACCGTGCGCATGCGCTTGGCGCTGTCCAGGTCGACCACGGCCGGCGCGTTGCGGTCCACCCATGCCAGAGCCTTGGCTTCCGCTTCCGGCACATCCTGATCGTGGCGCCCAGCGTTGAAAGCCCACTGGTAGAGGGCGCGGCGCAAGAGGTCGTCTGCCGGGCGTCCCTTGCCTGCCGGGCACAGAGCCATCGTGGCGATGGTCAGGCTTTCCGCGATGCTCGCCCGGTGCTTTGCCGCCGCAGTCGGCCACTTCCGCGCGGCGTGCGCGCGAGAGTGGGCGTACCAGCTCGTACGGTTCCGCTCGCGCACCTCCGAGACGGGGAGGCCAGTCTCCGGGTCGAACGGTTCGCCCTTGCGGGTCGCGGTCAGCAGCTCTGCCCGGCGCGCGTCCGCGAGGGTCTTGGTTGAGAACTTCTCCTGGTGCTCCGTCCCGTCCACCTGCCAGCGAAGTTGGAACGGAGCGGCCTTGCTTGGACGCTTCCTAACGTTCCAAATGCGCACGTCGTAGCTGTGCATTGTGCTCCTCACGGAGATGGGGCCTGCCGTACGGCGGGCCCCATCGGGTCGGTCAACGGTCAGGCCGCGATCTCGTGCTTTGTCCACCACGCGTCCAAGTCGCTGCGACGGCAACGGATCTGGCCGTTCGGCAGCTTGATGAGCTTCGGCGCCTTGCCACGGGCGCGCATCCGGTAGAAGGCGGCGCGACTCATCTCGATCTCTTCGAGGACTTCGGGGAGCTTGAGCATCTGGGGGCGAGCCATGGTGCGACTCCTCTGCGGGACTCTCGGGGTGTGGTTGGCGGCACAATGTCGTGGGTCGCGGACCATCGCGGACCACCCCGCCTGACCTGCGGTTTTGTAGAGCCTGGTGTGCGGACCATCGCGGACCACCTGTGGGAGCGTGGTCCGCGATGGGCGCGTTTCGGGGCTGGTGAATGCGCAGGTCAGGCGAGGTGGTCCGCGATGGTCCGCGACCCGGCGGAATGTCAGCGCTGCCCTACTCGGATGTGTCTGGGGAGGGACGCACGGTGATTCCGGTGTAGATGCGGACACGCGTGCCGCCATCGCGGGGGCGAGTGAGGGTGAGTTGCGGGATCACGGAGAGCAGATTGCGGCCGAAGATCTGTTTCGTGCCGTGGCGGACGCCGTTGTCCTCGGCCCACTCGCGCCAGACGTTCCACAGGTCGTCCACGGCGACGGTGCATGCCGGGCCGGTGGTGCAGCGTTCACGGACGAATGCGCTGGTCGGTGAAGCAGTGTCCTGCATGGTGGTGATCGCGTCACGGCTGGAAGACGGTTGCGTGATCCGCCCGTTGCGCTGGAGACGTGCGAGCCCATCCAGAGCCCAGTTGAGGATCCCGGGCATTTCCGCGGTGAGACGGTCGGTGAGGGTCGGGTCTTCCTTGCCGAGCCATGACACGCGCATGCTGAGCAGGATGAACCGATTGGCGATGACACCGGATGAGTCGCCGAAGTGCGGCAGCTCGTTGGACAGGATCATCAGCCGCGAGGGGACCCGGCCCGTCCACGGCTCACGGAACTTACGGTCGATGTCGATCGTGTCGTCACCCGAGATCGTCAACAGCCGCTCCACTACCTGACTGTTGTCGTTCCCGGACAGACGCGCGTCCGAGATGATCGCGAGGGACTTGCCGATCAGCGTGGACAGACCGAAGTTCGTCCCGAGCCCCGCCAGGGTCGGGCCAGCGAGATTCTCCTTGCCGACCAGCGCTTTCAGCACGCGGGCGATGGTGCCCTTGCCGGAGCGAGAGGGGCCGACGATGAGCAGGATCTTCTGCTGATCGGTACGCCCGGACAGGACGTAGCCGAACCACTCTTGAAGTGCGGCGATGGTGTCCGGGTCGTCGGGCCAGAGCTGCGCGAGGAACCGTTCCCACGTCGGCGCGGTCGCGTCGGGGTCGTAGGCGAACGGCACGGACACGAGGTTGAAGAACTCAGGACCGTGCGGCAGCAGCGCCCGGCCCTGAATGCGCAGGAGCCCGTTCTCACAGGCCACGATGGGCCCCTCATCCTGCCCCGTGGCACCCTGCCCATCGATCCATGCCGGGGCGTCGGTATCCGTGGGCAGCAGGGTGATTGCCCCGAGGGCATCGAGCAGGTTGCCGATCTTCTGCTTTGTCGGGGCCCACTGGTGCGGTTCCGGCTCGCCCTTCTTGTTGAGGCCGATGTAGATGGAGTGTTCGAGGCGGGTGTACATGCCGGCGCGGATCTGCGCGTCGTCCATCTCGCGCCAGCAGGAGCCGTTCCAGCGCATCCACGATGCCCGCCAGCGCCGGTACAGGAGCCGTCCGTCCTCGGTCTGCCAGTCGGGCAGTAGCCGGCGGGCTACGGCCAACGGGTTGGTGGGCGGGGGTAGTTCCTCGGTGTCAGTCTCGGGGCGGCTCATCATGCGGCGGTCCTCCCTTCGGGGAGCCGGGCAAGGGCGCCGCTACAGGCGGCTTTGTGTGCGTCGTAGTCGGCGACCAGTGCGGCCACGGCGTGGGAGCCGGTGGCCATGCGGGTCTGCCCGCAGATGCAGGCGTAGGCGGCGTTCGGGGTGTCACCTGGTCGTTTGGACCAGCGGGCGCCGTCTTTGTGGTGGCGGTAGACCGGTGGGGCGTAGATGCGGATACCGGGCTGATCCGGCGTCGGGTCACCGCCGTTGCCGCGTCCCTCGCCCGCCGGGAACCGCTTCAAGCGCGGAAGGGCAGAAAGGACGCCCTTGCGGGCGGCGACCTTCGGGTCGCCCACGGATGGCCGTGGCGGGCTCTGTACGGCGCCCTGAGGCCTTTTCGCGGTATTACGGGATGCTTTGTTCATGCCGCGCGTCCCTGTGCCGTCTGGAGGCCGTTGGTGACGGCGCGTCGGGCGTAGGGCTCGGGGACGCCGACGCTGACGGCGGCGGTCACGATCTCTTCCCCGATGACGGGCAGCCCGCAGGGGCCGGGGCAGTGTTGATGCTGTCCTGCGAGGAACCGCGCGACCCCGAACGCCTGTGATCCGGCGCCGGATTCGGTGCGGCTGTGTACGAGGGCCAGGCCTCGGTTCAGGCCGGTGCGGACGTAGCGCTCGGTATGGCGGCATCCCGCGGCGACCGTGCGGTCCCAGGTGGCGCGTCGGTGGAGGGAAGAGACCACCTTCCCAGGGGCGGGGGTGGTCTCTTCCTTCACGACCAACGCGCGGACGCAGTCCGGCAGGGCGATGATGCGGCCGGTGCCGGGCCCGAGCCAACGGACGTACTGCATGGACGACTTGACGTCCACGCCGGGCCGTACGGCGTTGGCGGACCGCATGACCCCCCGGTACAGCCAGTGCTCGCCCCGCGTCGTGGTCACCGTACGGGTGGCGGGCAGGGACGCACGGGCCCATGCGAGGGCTTCCGCGTTGTCGAGGTCGACCACGGTCACCGACGCGCCACCGGGGTGGTAGGCGACCGCCACGGCCTGACGCCATGCAAGCGTCCACGTGGGCGAGGTGAGCGTGCGTGGGTCGGTGGCGGCGGCGGCCCATGCGTGGCACGGGGCGGGGCACTGGCAGGGGCCCGCGTTCCGCATATTCGGCCGGCCGCCACAGGCGCCATCAACGCAGGAACGGCAGTTCCCGAACGGCACCTTCCCCGCCCTTAGTGGCAGCGGCGGCACACCGGCTGCCGCGAGGCTGAGCGCGGTGCGCAGGTGATCGGGCGGCGCGCTCATGCGGCTGCGTCCCCGTCGGTCCACAGGTTGAGGATGCGGTGGTTGTAGCCGTTCAGGGCGGCGTTGATGGCTTCCTTGTCGCCGGTGCGCAGTGCGTCCAGGTACGCGACGGTTTCGGGGTTGGGTCCGGGGGGTTCGATGCCGTTCAGGTCGCGGGTGAGGGTGTGGAGCAGGGACCAGGTCAGGTAGGGGTCCAGGGTCATGCGGTGTTCGATCAGGGTGAGCGGGGGGCCGACGGTGAGCAGGACCAGAACGGTGCTGCCGTCGGGGCGGGGCTCGGTGCGGACCAGGGTGACGCGGTCGGTGCCGTCCGGTACTCGCGGCTTGTCGTTGTGGTCGGTCATGCTGGTTGTCTCCAGTTCCTTGACGGGTTCTGGCTGACAAGGGCGGCCCTGTGATCTTTGGCGAGATGAGGGGGCCGCCCTTGGCGTAGCTAGGCGATGTCCAGGGCGAGTTGGGCCGGTGCTGGTTCCGCCGCTTCGGGTGCGACGGCGAGCAGGGTGCGGTAGGCGAGGGCGGCTTGGTGGATGACGACGCCGTTGCCGAGGATTTTGAGCTGGTCGGAGCGGGACAGCCCCAGGTCCGTGCCGGTGACCCAGCCGGGATCGGCGCCCATCATCCATTCCACGAAGGCCGGGGACAGACGGCGGTTGCCCTTGGTCCCGGGTTCGGTGGGCTCGGGTGCGGGGCGTCCCAGGACTTGCTCCCAGCGGTGGATGGCGGGTCCGTAGTCGGTGCCGTTGGTGGCCACCCACTGCCGGTCGTCGGCCAGGTCGCGGGCCAGGTACTCGATCGAGGGGCGCGAGCTCGCACCCGGAGAGGCGGACCGGTTGCGGCCGTAGCGGCGTGCGGTCGGGGTGGGCAGCAGGTTGACCACCACCTCGTTCAGCGGACGGGAGTTGGTGCCCAGCAGGTTGGAGGCCCCGGACTTCCAGTCACGTGCCGCCGGGGTGGGCAGCAGCGTCACGGCGGTGCGCAGGTTCATCCCGCCCAGACGCTTGGGAGAGACGCCAGGGCCACCGGTCCCGTCCGCCGCGGCAGGGGTGGGCAGCAGCCTCAGATGTCCGCCGGGGGTAGCAAGAAGACCACTTCGTCCTCCAGCGTGGGCCCGTGCCCGCCCGCCTTGCGCTTGTCCGGATGCTGGGGACCCCCGTTGCGTCCCAACTGTGAGGTGGGGGTCTTCAGCAGCGGGATAGGCGACGGCGAACCAGCGGTCTCGGCGGTGGCAGGCTCCGACTTCGGGATCTCCAGCGCGTAGGCACATCCATCGCGCGTCGTACCCGATCGCGGCCAGGTCGGCGGCGACGACATCGAGTCCCCTGCTGCGCAGGGCGGCGACGTTTTCCAGGAAGACGAGGCGGGGTCGTAGGTGGCGAATGGCTCCGTGGGCGATGGTTTTCCAGAGTCCTGAGCGGTCACCTGCGATCCCTCCCCGGGGTCCGGCGTTGGAGATGTCCTGGCAGGGAAAGCCGGCGGTCAGCGCCTCTGGACGCGGCACAGTGGCGGCCAGTCCGGCCCAGTCGACCGCGGTGATGTCCCCGAGGTTGTGGGCCCAGGGCAGGCGGGTGGCCAGCAGTCGGGATGCGGCGGGGTCTTTCTCGCCGACCATGACCGTGGGCAGTCCGGTGGCGGCTTCCACGGCCTGGTCGAGTGCACCGGAGCCGGTGCACAGGCTGATGTTGCCGCCCTCCGGCGGCAGGGCGGGAGCATGGGTCATGCTGGCTGTCTCCAGTTCCTTGACGGGTTCTGGCTGACAAGGGCGGCCCCGTGATCTTTGGCGAGATGAGGGGGGCCGCCCTTGGCGTAGCTAGCTGTAGAACTTGTTCCGCTTGATCACGGCTTTGCGGATGTTGACCGTCGTCCCCTGCCTGGGGCCGCTCGCGCTGAACACCTGCACGGCGATCCATCCGCCGAAGATGACGGCGGCGAGGATGACGAGCTGGGTGATCAGGGCGGTCAGGGCGGCGATGAAGGCGGTGAGCATGAGCAAGCCGCCGCACACGGCGAGGAACCCGACGCCCCCGAGGGCGATGTTCACGGCCGCACGGGAGACGGCGGGCTTGGCGGTGACCGGTTCGGGCTGGACGGGGTTGATCGCGTATCCGGTGACGACCCGCCCGTCGGGAAGCACGATGCTCGCCACGGCCGGAACGCTGCCCGGCTGCATGGGCACGAGCGGCGCCGGCGCCACCACGGCGGGGGCGAGCGGCACGGGCTGGTGGACTTCCACAGCGGTCACGGGGCGGGAGTGGGTGGGGTGTTCGGAGTACATGCGGAATCCCTTCCGGTGCTGGGTTGGGGAGGCGAGGACACCCCCTGCCGGGTGGCTGTGGAGGGGGTGTCAGGGGTCTGACATGGGGTGCCTCCCCGCCTCCCCAAAGTGATGTTTCCGCTGATCAGCGCGGGGGAGGCAGGGCGGGGAGGCGGTTGGGGAGTTCTCCCCGCCTCCCCACGACGGGAGGGCTCGCCTCCCCGCGATCAGGAAGCGGAAGTGGAACCGTCGGTGTCGCGGTCGGCGAGGGCGCGGGCGACATCGTCACGGCGGATGTTCATCCGGCCGTGCGACTTGTACGGCTCCACGTCGGCGGCCTCCAGCACGCGCTTGAGGTCGACGAACGACCAACCGCCGTACACGTCCCCGGACAGGACCGACAGCCGCTTGACGATGTCCTGCGTCAGCGAGCGCTCCTCGTCTCCCATGACGTCGAAGATGTCCGCGAGCGGCTCGCGCTCCTCGCCCCGCTCGATGACCCGCAGCGTGGTGACCCCATCGCGTATCGCCTTGGCGCGGGCGGCGATCTCGACGGCCGGTTCGTCGTCGATGAAGTGCGTGCGCACCGTGATCGACGACTGGCCCTTGGGCATGTCGATGCCGTCCGAAGCGACGACCAGGGTTCCCTTGTCGAGACCCTGCCTCAGCAGGTGCGGGGCCGCGCCGTCCTCAACGGCCTTGTCCCCGAGCGCCATCTTGGCCTGCGACTCGGAACCGAGGACGAGTGAGGCACGCGTATGGGCGCCTTCACGGACCAGCTTGGGAAGGTTCTGGTCGGTGGGGTCCTGGGTGCCCTGCCACATCAGCACGTCGACCGCACGGCCCTGGTTGTGGATCTCGCGGACGGCCATGAAGTACCGGGAGGTGGCCTTGGAACCGCCGTAGGGCCGCTTGGTGCCGTCGACGGCCGGGCACATGAACGCCTTCTGTGCTTCGTCCACTAGGACGATGAGCGGCGGGAACGTCGCGGTGGGGTCGGCGCGGCGCGCCTCGATCCGCCGGTTCATCTCGCTCACCGCGTCCTCGGTCATCTCGGTGGCCTGGATGCAGTGGTCGTCAGAGGGTCCCTCGATCAGCACGTCCGCGATACCGTCGAACATGGCCCAGTCACCGACGCCCTTGAGGTCGGCAAGCCAGAACTGCACCGACTTGTCGAGGGCAAGCCACAGGGCGAGGGCACGCAGGGCGGCGGTCTTGCCCTGGTTGGAGCGGCCGGTGATGAGCAGGTGGCGCTGATATGCGCTCAGCTCGGCAGCGTCGCCGCGCAAGTCCTGACCCCACGGCGCCTTACCGGTCTTATAGTTCGCGGTCATCGTGGCGTCGGTGACCAGCGGAGACGGCCCGATCGGCTCATCGAGCGCACCCGAGTCCGCGATCCACAGGCGGACCGTGCGGGCGGCTTCCGGGATCGTGATGAACACCTCGTGCTCGTGCCGGGTCAGGTTCTCGGCGAGCTTGCGCCGCTTGCCCTGCACCTCGTTCGTCGCCACTCCGGACGGGAGCGTGACGTCGACTTCTACGCCGCATCCCGCGATGCGGATCGGACCGAGCATCGACGCGCCGGCGTCACCCATTTCCTTGATCGCGTTGCGGAGCGCGGGCACTCCGAGGTCACGCAGGGCCTTGACGACGATCGAGGGGGTGATGGGCTCGCCTTCGCTGTTGCGGACGTTGTCGGGCAGGGCCCATGCCGGTGCGGCTTGCTGCTTGCTGCCGATCGCCCACAGAGCGAGCAGGGCGAGGAACGGGCCGATAGTGATCGCGGGCCCCCACACCACAGAGACGATGGTGATGATGAGGCGGATGAACTCGATCACGGCCATGATCGGTGAGATCACGTCGGTGACGTCCTTGTTGGCGATCGCCAGCACCACCCCGAGCGCGACCAGGGCGCCGATGCCCATCCCGGTCCCGACCAGGACTCCCTTGGCTGCATCCACGGGCGAGTGAAGGAGGTCCATTCGGCGGCGGTGGCGCTCCGCGCGGAAACGCTGCCCGCGTTCCTCCCACTCAGCCGCGACCTCGTAGTTCCCCGCGGCTTCCGCCGCACGGAACATCCGCTCGTAGCGGGAGGCGGTGCGGCCGTCCCATGTCCGCTTGGCCGTGATGCGGGCGCCGCCAGCGATGTAGAGGGTGTGGCGGGCAATGGCCCGGGCGGTCGTCTTGGTGGTCTCGTGCGTGACTGCGGTCTTGACGGCGCGTCCCGAGCGCACCCACAGCGGCACGGGTGCAGTCCGTGCCGGGTCGGGGACCACGGTCAGTGTGGTCACGGCGGGCGGGTCGGTGTTCTTGTGCAGGTGAATGACGGTGTCACCCATGACGGGAAGACTCCTGACTGCCCCGGGATCGGGGCGGGAAGTTGAGGGGGGGTACAGCCACCCCGCCCGGCGGCGGCACGGATGGGGGTCGCGCGGGTCAACGGGCGCGGTTCTCCGCGCGGCTGAGCTGGGACGACTCGATGCGGGGACCGCCGAACCAGCAGAACGGGCGGATACTGTCAGCGGCCCTGAAGACGCGGATCGCGGCACCCTGCGGGGCGTCGGGCAGGGCGTAGACGCGGCCTCGGTTGAGCGAGGCCAGCAGCCGGGCGCCGTGGTGCTCGCACCCGTCGGCACCCGCATTGACCACGTCCAGCACGGTCACCACGGGCGGGCCGCCACAAGGGGTGGGATCTTCGGGGTGAGCGGCGGGGCAACGGCGCTGCGTTGGCGTCATGGTCACCACCAGCCGGAGGACTTCTTGGCGGCCTTGGCGCGTGCGGCTTCGGTGACGAGTCGCTGCCGTTCGATCTGCAACGCGGTGAGTTCCGCGATCAGGCGGGTTTCAGCGGAGTTGGAGACGGAGTCGATTCGGTTGTCCGCGCCGGTGGTGCTCTTGTGGCGAAGGGTGCGGTAGGAGCCGCCGGCGAGGGCGGCGAGCATCGCTCGGCGCTCGGAACCGGTGAGCGGCCATGTCTCGCCCTGGCGGACCGCTTCGAGCTTGCGGTTCGTCTCGCGAATCGCACGGTCCAGGCGGCGGGTGTCAGCGTTGCCCATGGTCAGAACTCCTCAGGGACTGTCGGAGTGGTCGGGGTAGGCGCACAGCACGCACATGCCGAGCGAGCGCGGCATGCAGTAGCTGTAGATCAACTGGCACTTGGGGCAGGTGCGGCGGGCGAGCATCGCCAGCGCGAGCGCGCCCCACTTCCGCGAGGTCATAGGCCGTACCGGCTTGGCCAGGTCGATGCGGTACAGGTAGGCGACCCGCACCCCGCCCGCGCGCCGGTTGATGCGCATGACTTGCGCCGCTATCGGCTGTCCGCCCGGACGCAGGCCCCGGGCCCGCAACTGCCGACGGGTGGCGAACTGGTCATCGTCGGGCGCGTACTTCCACGGGTACGTGGGGATCCCGTAGAGCGCACCGGTGGGGTCGAAGCACTTGCCGTATGCGGCGGACATCACGGCGTCCCAACAGCGGCGGCGCGCTCAGCGAGCAAGGCGTCACGCAGCATCCGGGCGTTGGCCGGTGAGGTGTGGACCTCACGGCGGATGCCCTCAGCGGTCACCTTTGCGGCCGACCAACCAGCCGTCACCGTCCGCGCCTCGTCAAGCAGTTGAGCCGGGGTCCGCTTCGGCCGTGCCGATCGGGCGACGGTGGGAACGCTGCCGGTCGCCCGACGCGGTCGGGTCGATGTGGCAGCCACCGCACGCTTCCCGGTCACCTTGACCGGAGTCGGGGCGAGGGCCGGTACCGTCTTGAACGGCAGAGCCGACTTCACGAAGTCGACCGCGACCGGATCGGGCATACGCACCGGAGCCACAGTGATCGGCGCCGGGGTCGATACCGCGAGGTCAGCCGTAGACCGAATCATGTTGGTCTCGGTAGATTCCTCCGCATTCGCGATCGGAGCCGGAATCGGGGCGGGGTGATGGTGCAGCACCTTGGCGACCAGGTCCGAGCCGAAGTAGATCGACCCGACCGGAAGCGATGTCGCGAGCAGGACCAACGCGTAGTTGGCGGGGTCCCAGTCGGCGAGCCGCCCCCAGTCGACCGACGCACCGTGCAACTCGGGAACGAGTCCGTGGACGTAGTTGAGGACCAGTGAGGCGAGCGTGTAGGTGCCCAGCACCCGCAGTGCGAACGTCCGGTCCTTGTCCGTCAGGACCAGGGTGGCGATCAGGGCGAGGGCCATCAGGCCGTCGACCACGAACGGGTACAAGGTCGCGGCCGTGTTGTCGGCGCCAACCGCGCCGGCGATGTCCCGCAGCGCGTTCCAGGAGACTCGGAACGCCATGGCGACGACCACGACCAGCGCGGACACCAGGAGGATCTTTCCCCAGCGGTTCACCGGAACCACCCCCGCTTCCTCGGCTTCGGGGTGATCAGTTCAGCCCTGGCTTCCTCGTGCTTGCGCGCGGCCGTCTCGTCACCGTCGCAGCGAGACAGATAGGCGGCCTGCTCGTAGCCGTCCATCTGCCGCCACTCCTGGTTGGAGAGCTGTTCCGGCTCCACTGCCGGGCGGTGGGGACGCACCGCTGCCTCACGGGCGTACTGCTGCTCTGGGGTCTCCATGTCCTTGAACCGGCGGCCCATCACGCACCGCCCCGAAGCTGCCGGCCGTGTAGTACCCAGCCGACGAGCTGCAGCAGGCAGCCGAGCGAGATGGCGTACCGCCAGGCCTGCTCATGCGTCACGATCGCGGCCACGGTGGCCGTGATCGAGGCCAACAAACCGAGTGTGATCAGCAGCAGGGCCAGGCTTTTGGGGGAAGTGGTCGCGCTCATGCGCCCACCTCCGGAAGGACCGGAGCGGCCGTGTTCGCCAGGGAGCGGCGGGCCGCCAGTACGCGGCGGTGGGCCCTGCGGACCCGGCGCGTGTCCAGCTCGGTCGACGCGCGGTCCAACATGATGATCTGCGCGTCCAACAGGTCGACGTCCGCCCGGATGACGGGCATCTCGCGGTCGATCGCGTCCAGCTCCGCGAACGTCGGCTCGCGGTCGAAAGCGTCGGCGGTAACAACTGCCTGATCAGTACCGATGTGCTTCATGGGTCGTGGTTCCTCTCACAGGTGGTACGGCCCGAACGTGGTCCCCGGGGTGCCACCCGGGGACCACTTGCCGTTGGAGCGACTTCCGGCTCCCCGCGCCCCCATCCGTACGGCCACCGCAGCAAGCGGTCCCGGACGGGTGGGAGAGGCAGCCGGCCGCGGCATGAGGCGCCGCGAGGCCAGGAAGGGGACCCAAGTCGTTCCGGCGCCGGCCGCGGGTCCGAGCGGCGGCGCCTACAGATGTCGTCGGTTCACACCGACCTCCCGCAGAGGGCAGGGACACGGCTTCACCGGTCCGCCGTTGCGCGGCGGACCGGTCCCGAGCCGGGGGAATCGGGTGCGTCTTCGTCACTGCTCTGACGCCAGCAGGGCGGCTTGCGCGAAACGTGCAAGGTGGCGTGCCGCCGACGACGTCACCCGGTCGTCTCGGGGGCGGTCTTCTCATCCCGCCACGTGCATTGGAGCCCGCTGTACCTCCCCACACCCGTAACCGGGTGGCGCCTGCCAGGCGCATAGGGGGAGAGCTGCGTTCATCACGACGGTTTGCCACCCGGACCCTCGCCCTAGGCACCTGCCGTGACCGCCGCTCCCGCGTCAGCCCCGCACGATCACTGTTCAGTTCTCAACCAATCGGTGCTTCCTTCGTACTCACCCCCTGCGGGGCTTTCCTCCGGGCACATCCAAAGACTGGACCGGTGGACCGGTCCAGTCAAGTGATGGGGTATCTACTTTGTCGACACGCGAAGCATCACTGCTGGCCGGAGAGCTGAAAGAGCATCAAAAAAGCTGGACCGGCGGACCGGTCCAGCTCTTTCTATGGGTAACTCAGGCCTACATCGCATAGGTCTCCACCTGCTCGTAGTGGGGGGAGGGAGTGACCCCCTCTTCACATACGAGCGGGCGCCCTTGTTGGTCGTACGCGGTGTGCAGGATGACGGCAACCGCCGTCGCCTCGGACAGCGCCAAGTGGTGGGACTCATGCTCGGTTGCGAGGCGCACAGTGGTCACGTCCACCCCCTCTACCGGATAGCAGCCGGTCTGCCGACGAACGTAACGAGTCGTTCCTTCGGCAATGGGAGCGGTCTCTGCAAGCCGAGGGGAGGCTTCCGCGATCTCCGGCGGGAACCACGCTTCCGCGTAGCTGTGTGGGCTCCCGTCCGGGAGCCGGTGGATTCGAGTGCGTCGCAACGCGACGACTCCCGAATCCATGCGCAGCGCGGCGGCCACGTGCACCGGGGGCGCTGCCCAATCCGGCTCACCGACCCGCTCGAAGGGCATGCCTCCAGAGATACGGGCGGAACCCGCCCGTCGAGCGCCCGCAGGCCGCGCGACGGGTGTGTTCGTCACAACGAACCCCGTTCCCTGCTTGGCCACGACAACACCGTCGCTACGTAGCACGTCCATTGCTTTGATGGCGGTCGCACGCGACACCGACCACTGTTCCGCGAGGTCACGTCCGGAGGGCAAAGGCTCATCCGGCTCGAACTCGCCGGCGGCGATACGCGCACGTAGCGATTCCGCGATCTCCTCATACTTCAGGAGGGCCATGACTTCCCTTCCGACACTTCAGGGTGGACTGGTCCACCGGTACACACCATACTGCTGCTATGTCGAGTCACGAACTGGCCCCCTCTGTCCTGCGCTTTTACGGCAAGACCGTGAACGAAGGCAGCCGCCTGCGTCACTCGGCAGACGGTCGTCTCGAACTGGCCCGAACCAAGGAACTCCTGCATCGCTTCCTACCGCCGGCCCCAGCGCGCGTGCTGGACGTAGGGGGTGGCACGGGAGTGCATGCGGAGTGGCTGGTGAAGGATGGATACGAGGTGTCTTTGGTGGACCCCGTCCCTCGCCATGTCGAGCAGGCGTCCACTGTCTGCCCGGCGTCACTCGGAGACGCGCGAGACCTGGACGCGGCTGATAACAGCTACGACGTCGTGCAGCTACTCGGCCCGCTTTATCACTTGCCCGACGCCGACGACCGCCGTTTGGCACTCTCGGAGGCCCGACGCGTCGTGAAGCCGGGAGGGTTGGTGGTCGCAGCGGCGATCAACCGCTATGCCTCGCTCTTCGAGCACGTCACATACGCGCACCTCCACACGGAGCGCATGCAGGAGGCAATCTCAAAGATCCTCCGTACTGCGGTACACGACGGCGATCACTTCACCCTGGCGTACTTCCACCGTGGCGAGGAGCTTGCTGACGAGTTTCGAGAATCGGGACTCAGTGACGTGCAGGTGTTCGGGATTGAGGGGCCGGCATGGTCGCTCGTGAAGGCAGTTGAACAGCAGCCGGGCGACGGGCCCACGGACGACCTGATCGCGTCCGCCATGACTGCCGCGCGGATGGCTGAGCCGTACCCGGAATTGCTCGCCGCAAGCTCTCATCTGCTCGCGGTGGGGCGGGCGCCCGCCGACGCCAACGGCTGACTTCCCTCCCCTTCCACTGGCCACCGCCCGAACCTTCGAGGGCGGTGGCCATCTGTGACCTGCCTCCCTTCTGCGAGATGACAGTGGCAAACAAGGCGCTCGCGTTGCCCCGGCCTCTCGCTGTCAGTGCTCTGCTGTATAGTCCGCGCTTTTTCGGCGCCTGAATTCTCTGCATGGTTTGAAGGGGGTGGCGTGTCAGAGTCACCCGATATAATGCGCGGCCCTCTGAGGGATTTTCTGGATATCTACGCGAATAGATTCAAAGGCAGAGTTTTTCGTTCCACATTACTGCGTGTAATCCTCGAAATTTTTTCTTCTGCACAGGCCGTGGACTGTATATCAGCAGGTCAGAGAGTCGCCGCCTTTAGATCTGGGATTTTATCCATACTCATCTCCACAGGTTTGTGCACAGGTTTCCCGGGTTTATGCACAGGAAAACGGCCGCCGTCCACATGGGCTGTGGATAACCAGATTTGCGCTCGGGTTACTCCCTGCCACCATGTCTCTGTCAGGTGGCGTGGCCGCAAAAGGAAGGCGGCCCCCGCTGGAACGGGAGCCGCCCTGACCTAGTCCCACGCATGAGAAAGGTCAGTAATGACACTACCGACTGATTCCGAAGGCTCAAGTCCGGAGGGGGACGATCCCTCTGATCGGCCGGTTGTCCGGGCATCGCGCCCACCGCTGTACCGGCGGCCTGGAATCGTGCTGTGCGGCCTTGGCGGCATCGCTCTTGCGGTGATCCTTCTGGGAATCTTCGTGCCTGCGCTCGCCGCGTCCATCGGCACGGCCGTGACTGTTGTCGCTGCGGTTGTGTCCCTGATTCGTCGAGACGTACGGCCTCCGGCTGAGGGGGGCCGTACGGGCGATTCCTAGACCTTGTGGCCAACCTCTGGCCAGGGGGGCGGGATCGTGCAGCGCTACCGGTAGGCCGTAGCGGCTCCGCCCCTGGTGGGCGGGCGGGAGGTGGGTTGTCCGAGCCGCCTGACGAAGCGGTCTTGAAAACCGTCGTGGCAGCGATGTCACCGTGGGTTCAAATCCCACACCCACCGCGCAGGTCAGACGTGTTGCAGGTCAGAAGGGGTGCCCCTGAGAACGGGGGCACCCCTTCTGTGTTGCTCTCCTTCTGCGTCTGCGTTGCCCTTCAGGTCCGGTTTCCTGTCATGCGTGCCGCCGAGGCCACCGTCGAGCGGGCCTCGCGGAGTGTGAGGCCGGTGTGGACGGCCGCGTCGATCAGGGCGGGGGTCAGGGCCGGGCCGATGCCGTTCTCGTAGGCGCGGCAGGCCGCCCAGAAGAGACGGGTGTTGCGTTGGCCTGCGTGGGCCGCCAGGACGAACTGGATCAGGCCCTGGCCCTGCCCGTGGACGTCCGCCGGTGTCGAGGACGAAGTCGGCTTGGCGTGCCGTGGTGCCGGCAGAAGTAGTCGTAGCAGGGCCGGTGGGCAGGGTGCGGGAGCCAGTTGCGCGGTGCCCGGCGCGGTGCTGTAGACGCCCTGTTCGGTACGGGAGCCGGGGCCGACGAGGTAGCCGCCGGCGCCGCGGACGTCGATGCCGGGGGCCAGTCGGCTCGCCGAGTTGGGGACGGCCACGTCCGGCGGACCGCTCAGCCACAGGTGGCGGCCGCCGCTCGGGGTGAGGACGACCACTGTCTCCGGGATGGTGAACAGGTGGCGCAGGGCCAGTTCGCGCAGGGCCGCCGACGACTCCGTACCGGACTTGGTGTCCAGGTCGATGCCGATCAGGTGGTACGGCGGCAGGCCACAGGCGATGCCGTAGCCGGTGGCCCAGGGGGCGGCGGTGAAGAGCGTGCGAATGCGGCGTGGGTCGGTCGAGGCGTCGTACACGCCGTGCCCGAAGCGGCCGCACTCGCCGTGGCAGACGGGCAGGCCGGCGGGGTCGGTGCGGTGAGGGGAGCGGAGGGCGGGGAGCTTCGTACGGGACAGCGGAATGACCGCGAGGCCGCGCTCGGCGGCGGACAGTGCGTGGGCCAGGGCCATGGTCGTGGCCTGCCGGTCGATGGTGGTGGCCATGCCTCTATGTTCGTACGAGTGTTCGAAAAAGGGAAGAGGGTTCGGCGAGGCACAGGATCGGCGGCGGGCGTTTCAGGGGGTGTGGGAGAGATTGGCCGAAAAGGTGCCGGAACGCTTCATCTCGTGCGGTGCCTGTCGTCCGAGCCCACCTTGCGGCGTTGACCTGCGACTTTGAGCCAGAGTCGATGGGTGAAAGGTCGCGAAAGGAGTTTATCGACTTGTCCTCACGCTTCAGGGGGAATCGGTGCTTCCGGGGTGGTTCGCCGGGGATTCGGTGGGCAACTCTGGAGTCGCGACGTCGTGCACATCACCGAGGCGGTCGGCCAACTGCCTTGGGACAAGCCGTACTTCCCGGTTCACCCCGGTGCGTACATCCGGTTCTTCTGGAGGAATTCACATGGCAAGCATCCGTACCGCCCGCGTCTTCGCCGCCGTCGCGGCCCTGCCCCTCGCGGCCACCCTCTTCACGGGTGTCGCGGCGGCAGACAACGGCGCCTTCGCGGACGACGGATCGAACGCGGCGGTGGCGACCATCAGCGGCAGCGGTGTCGGTGGCAACAACCACGGCAACTCGTCCACCACGCAGCAGCAGGCGGTCGGCTCCGGCGCCTCCAACCAGAACAACACGGCCCAGGTGAACGGTTCCGCGTTCACGGCCATCGACCAGTCGAACACCGTCGTCAACTTCACCAACCTCTGGTGAGCCGCGGGCCGATGCGCCCTCATCGGCCCGGAAACTCCCGTGCGGGGTTGTGCTCTGTGGGGTTCTAACGCGTCTGCGCGGCGGTGCTTCGGTGCTGTCGCGCAGACGTTTTTGTGTGTCCACGCGTGTGCGTGCCCATGCACATCGGGTGCGTGTGCGGCGTGCGCGGCGGGGTCCGCGCGTATCGAGTACGTGTGCATCAGGGGTGCGTGCCTCGGGTCCGTCCGCAGAGATTCGTGCGCAGAGTTTCTGCGCTCGGGATGTTCGGGAGGGGCGCCTGGAGCGTCCGGCGAAGGTGCCTGGTGCGGGCTCCGGTGACCTTGACAGTCCGCATTGTCTGACGGACAGTCAGAAACCCTTGTTCGTACGAGGTCCGGGAGGCCGCCGCCGTGCACCTCGCCCCCACCGAACGCCACCAGCGGCTGCGCGCCGAGCTCCGTACGTATTTCCGCGATCTGATGCCGGACGGGCCTCCGCCGCACGATGACCCCGGCAGGCAGCGCGCGTTGCTGCGTCGCATCGGCGCCGACGGGCTCCTCGGGCTCGGCTGGCCCGTCGCGTACGGGGGCCAAGGGCGCGGCGCCGATGAGCAGTTCGTGTTCTTCGACGAGGCGTACCGGGCCGGTGCGCCTGTGTCGATGGTCACGCTGAACACCGTCGGACCGACGCTCATGAAGTACGGGAGCGAGGAACAGAAGGACTTCTTCCTGCCCCGCATCCTGAGCGGTGACCTCGTCTTCGCGATCGGGTACTCGGAGCCCGAGGCGGGGACGGACCTGGCGTCGCTGCGGACGCGGGCGGTGCGGGCGGTGCGGGAGTGCGGGGATGCCTTCGGCTCGGGCCCTGCTTCGGGTCCTGGCCCTGGGGCGGGCCCCCGCTCGAGTCCTGGTCCTGGCTCGGGTCCTGCTTCGAGCCCTGGCTTGGGCTCCGACTCGCGCGCGGCTGAGAGTGCGGCTCGGGGCGCGGGTGAATCCGGAGCCGATGGAGGCAGCACCGGCACCGGCACCGGCGCAGGCGTCGATGGCGGTGCCGGCGGAGACTGGCTGATCGACGGGCAGAAGATCTTCACCTCCAACGCCCAGAACGCCGACTGGATCTGGCTCGCCTGCCGGACCGACCCGGAAGCGCCCAAACACCAGGGCATCTCGATCATCCTCGTGCCCACGGACGCGCCCGGCTTCTCGTGGACACCGATCGAGACGGTGGGCGGGCAGACGACGACGGCCACGTACTACGACGGGATCCGCGTCCCGGCCGCGAACCTCGTCGGAGAGGAGAACGGCGGCTGGAATCTCATCACCAACCAGCTCAACCACGAACGGGTCGCGCTCGCCGCGATCGGCATGCAGGCCGAGGACTTCTATGCGGCCGCGCTGAAAGCGGCGCGCAACCCCGATCCGGTGACCGGTCGGCGCCGGGTTGACGAGCCGTGGGTGAGGTTCCAACTGGCCGAGGCGCATGCCCGGCTGGCGGCATCACGCCTGCTCAACTGGCGTTTGGTGGGGGATGTCGGGGCCGGTCGGCTGGCGCCGGGCGACGCGAGCGGCGTGAAAGTGGTGGGAACCGAATCGGCGGTCGCGGTGTACCGAATATGTCAGCAAATTGTCGGAGCGGAAGCCCTGGTCCGCTCCGGTTCACCGGGGGTGTTCGGGGACGGCGAGCTGGAGCGGATGAACAGGGCGGCGCAGATCAACACGTTCGGGGGCGGGGTGAGCGAGGTGCAGCGGGAGATCGTGGCGACGATGCGGCTCGGGATGCGGAGGGGGCGGCGGTGAGCGACGAAGTGGACCGGGTGGACGAAGTGGACGGGGCAAGCGTGCTGTCCGGGCGGCTCAAGGCGTACGAGGGCCGGCCGGCCGCCGTCGCCGGCGCGGGCCGGGATCCGGTCAACGCACCGATGATCAGGCACTGGTGCGAGGCGATGGGGGACGCGAATCCGGCGTACGAGGGGCCGGACGCCGTCGCGCCGCCCACCATGCTCCAGGCGTGGACCATGGGCGGCCTCTCCGGACACACGGGGCGTACCCAGGCGTACGACGAGCTGCTGGAACTCCTCGACGAGGCCGGTTACACCTCGGTGGTTGCCACCGACTGCGAGCAGGAGTATCTGCGTCCACTGCGGCCCGGGGCCGAGATCACCTTCGACGCAGTGATCGAGTCGGTCTCTGAGCCCAAGACGACCAAGCTGGGGAGGGGGTACTTCGTCACGACACGGATGGATGTACAGGCGGGCGGCGAGCCGGCGGGGACGCACCGCTTCCGGATCCTCAAGTACGCACCGGCCGGGCTCCGGAAGCAGCGGGAACCGAAGGCGCGACGCCCGCGTCCGGTGATCAACCGGGACAACGCGGGTTTCTGGGAGGGCGTGGGTCGGCATGAGTTGCTGATCCAGCGGTGTGGCGGCTGCGGCGCGCTGCGGTTCCCCTGGCTGCCGGGGTGCAACGCATGCGGCTGCCCGGAGTGGGACACGGTCGAGGCGAGCGGGGACGGCACGGTCTACTCGTACGTCGTCATGCACCACCCGCCCTTCCCGGCCTTCGACCCTCCCTACGCGGTCGGCCTGATCGAACTCGCAGAGGGCGTGCGGATGGTGAGCAACGTGGTGGGGGTGCCGTACGACAAGGTGCGGATCGGCATGCCCGTGCGGCTCGAATTCCAGCGGTACGACGATGAGTTGGAGCTACCGGTCTTCCGGGCCGACGAGGTCGGCGCGGGCGGCGGTGGAGGCTGACATGGACTTCACGCTCACCGAAGAGCAGACGGCCGCCCGGGACCTCGCCGCGCGGATCCTCGGCGACCTCTCCACGCACGAGCGGCTCGCCGCGGCCGGGACCGGGAGCGACGCCGAGTTGTGGAAGGCAATATGCGCGGCCGGGCTGGTGGCGGCCGTGACGGACATCGGACTGCTCGGCCTGGTGCTCCTCCTGGAGGAGCAGGGACGCACCACCGCCCAGGTGCCGTTCGCGGCGAGCTGTGCGTACGGGCTGCTGGCGGTGGCGGCCCATGGTTCACCGGAGCAGCGGGAGCGGCTGCTGCCAGGGATCGGCGGCGGGACGGTGGTGGTCAGCGGGGCGATCTTCGGGTCGGGCCTGGCAGTAACGGCAGAAGGGCCGGATGCGATAGGTGGGGGCGCGGCTGGGGGCGACGTACGGACGGGCGCGCCTGGGGGTGTGCGGACGGGAAGGCCCGAACCCGTGCGGATGGGAGGGTCCGGAGCCGTGCGGACAGGCGGCCCTGGAGCTGTACGTACGGCGCCTCAGGGGCTGTTGAGCGGCACCGTTCCCGTGGTGCCCTGGTTGCGGGACGCCACCCATGTGCTTGTCGCGGACGACCGGCGTCGGCTGTGGCTGGTGCGGACCGCAGAGGCTGCGTGCGAACCGGTGGAGCTGACGGCGCCCTGGTCTGCGGGGCGACTGACGCTGGACGGGACACCCGGCGAGCGGCTCGGCGGCGACGGCGCGTACGACGACGTGCTCGCCACCGCGCGTACCGCCTTCGCGGGGCTGCAGGCCGGGGTCTGCGCGGGATCGCTGGCCCGGGCGGTGGAACACACCAACGCGCGCGAGCAGTTCGGGCGCCCGCTCGCCGCCAAGCAAGGGGTCCAAATCCTGGCGGCCGACGCGTACATGGACACCGAGGCGATACGGGTGACGGCGTACGAGGCGGCGTGGCGGCGTGACGAGGGCCTGGCGTACGCGACCCAAGCCCTGACCGCCGCCTGGTGGGCGTCGGAGGCGGGCCGGCGAGTGGTGCACGCGGGCCAGCATCTGCACGGCGGGACGGGGGCCGACCTGGAGCACCCTGTGCACCGGCACTTTCTGTGGGGGCGGCAACTGGACGCGTATCTGGGATGCGGGAGCGAAGTGCTCCAGGAACTGGGGGAGTTGATCGTGAGCGGGGAGGAGGGGACATGAGGGTCGGGGGTACGAAGGGCGGAGGCGCGAGCCCCGGAGAGGCGGAAGCCGGAAGCGCAACGGTCGACGACGTCACGGTCGACGACATGACGGCCGATGACGTCACGGTCGACGACATGGCGGCCGACAACGTGTGGGCTGGGGAAGTGAGGGTCGGGGACGTACTGCCGCCGCTGGAGATCGAGGTCACGCGCACGTTGATCGTGGCCGGGGCCATCGCGTCACGGGACTACCAGGACGTGCACCACGACGCGGAGCTGGCGCGGCAGAAGGGTTCCCCCGACATCTTCATGAACATCCTGACCACCAACGGGCTGGTCGGAAGGTACATCACGGACCGCTTCGGACCGGGCGCGGTCCTCCGCAAGGTGGCCATACGGCTCGGAGCGCCCAACTACCCGGGCGACACCATGGTGTTGACCGGCTCGGTGGAGGAGCTCGCGGGCGACACCGCGACGGTGCGGGTCGTCGGGGCGAACGGTATCGGCAGACATGTGACCGGCACGGTGACGGTCACTCTTCCACCCGGGGGCGCCTCATGAGCGTGCGGACGCGGGACACCCTCGGCGGGCGGGCGGCGATCGTCGGGATCGGGGCCACCGAGTTCTCCAAGGACTCGGGGCGCAGCGAGCTGCGGCTGGCCGTCGAGGCGGTGCGGGCCGCGCTCGACGACGCGGGGCTGACGCCCGGGGACGTGGACGGGATGGTCACGTTCACGATGGACACCAGCCCGGAGATCACCGTCGCCCAGGCGGCCGGAATGGGGGAGCTGTCCTTCTTCTCGCGCGTCCACTACGGGGGCGGGGCGGCCTGCGCGACCATCCAGCAGGCGGCGCTCGCGGTGGCGACCGGGGTGGCCGAGGTCGTGGTCTGCTATCGGGCGTTCAATGAGCGATCGGGACGTAGATTCGGTTCCGGGGTGCAGCAGCGGGAGCCGTCGGCCGAGGGGGCGGCGCTCGGGTGGGCCCTGCCGTTCGGGCTGCTCACGCCCGCGTCCTGGGTGGCGATGGCGGCCCAGCGGTATCTGCACACGTACGGGCTGAAGCCCGAGGTGTTCGGCCAGGTCGCCGTGGTGGACAGGAAGTACGCGGCGACGAACCCGGCGGCCTACTTCCACGGCAGACCGATCACGCTCGCCGAGCACGCGGCCTCGCGGTGGATCGCCGAGCCGCTGCGGCTGCTGGACTGCTGCCAGGAGACGGACGGCGGCCAGGCACTGGTGGTCACCTCGCTGGAGAGGGCCCGCGATCTGCCGCATCCCCCCGCGGTGATCATGGCTGCCGCTCAGGGCGCGGGCCGCGGACAGGAGCAGATGACCAGTTTCTACCGGGACGGTCTGACCGGGCTGCCGGAGATGGGCGTGGTGGCACGGCAGCTGTGGCGGACGACCGGGCTGACTCCGGCGGACATCGACGTGGCGATCCTCTATGACCACTTCACGCCGTTCGTGCTGATGCAGCTGGAGGAGTTCGGGTTCTGCGCGCCGGGGCAGGCCGCGGACTTCGTCGCCGAGGAGCGGTTGCCGCTCAACACACACGGCGGACAGCTGGGGGAGGCGTATCTGCACGGGATGAACGGTGTGGCGGAGGCGGTGCGACAACTGCGGGGGACGGCCGTGAACCAGATACCGCGCGCCCGCCACACGCTCGTCACCGCCGGTACGGGGGTTCCCACGTCGGGGTTGATCCTGGGGGTCGACGCGGATGCCGGTGCGGGTTCCTAGCCCGTTCGGGCATGGCCGGAGGTGAGCTGCGGGGACCGGGGGTCCGTGGCCCGCGTACTCCCGTCGTACTCGTCCCTCAGGGGTGAACCCTCAGAGGGCAGGACCTGCTCGTCCACCTTCAGGAGGTGGGGAAAGCCCCCCTCCTACAACCTGAGGCGGACAACGCTTCGGGACCTGCGGCCGATCCGCAGGAGTAGGGGTCGATCCTAGCGTGGAGCCATGACCACACCCGTCTGCACCAGCGCTTCGAACGCCGCGACGCGGACCCTTCCGTACGCGCCCTACCCGTCGTTCGCGTCGTACGTGAAGGCTCGCCAGCCGGTGCTGCTGCGTACCGCCCGGTCGTTGACCGCGAACCCGTGCGATGCCGAGGACCTGTTGCAGACCGCGCTCACCAAGACATACGTCGCGTGGGAGCGGATCGAGGACCACCGGGCGCTCGACGGTTACGTACGGCGGGCGCTGCTGAACACGCGGACATCGCAGTGGCGCAAGCGCAAGGTCGACGAGTTCGCGTGCGAGGACCTGCCGGAGCCGGAGGGGGCGCCCGTCGGGGACCCCGCCGAGGAGCAGGCCCTGCACGACGCGATGTGGCGGGCGATCATGAAGCTGCCGGCGCGGCAGCGGGCGATGGTCGTCCTGCGGTACTACGAGGACCTGAGCGAGGTGCAGACGGCGGAGGTGCTCGGTGTCTCCGTCGGGACGGTGAAGTCGGCGGTGTCGCGTGCGCTGAGCAAGCTGCGCGAGGACCCCGAGTTGGAGCCCGTCCGGTAGAGACCGCTCCCAGGACGGTGTGACCGACGCCACTGGTCATCCGCCGACATCAGCTCCGCCCCGCCCCCTAGCTCCCCGCCCCCTGACCTCTCGCCTCTCGGCCCCCGCCTCCCGCCTCCTCGGCCTCCCAGCTCCCCAGCTTCCAGGCTCCCGGCCTCTCGCCTTCACGCCCCCCGAAGGACCGCCGCGAGCTGATCGATCATCCCGGCTACTAGTGACATACCGCGCGGTATGTGCGCAGAATCAGCCCAACCCTTGCCACCGCGTAGGCAATGTCGCCCCCGGGAGGAACGCCGTGCTGAGCACGATGCAGGACGTACCGCTGCTGATTTCGAGGATCCTGACCCACGGATCGGCGATCCACGGAACGTCACAGGTGATCACCTGGACCGGCGAGGGAGAGCCGCAGCGCCGTTCCTATGCCGAGGTCGGCGCCCGAGCCGCACAGCTCGCGCACGCCCTGAGTGACCTCGGAGTGGAGGAGGGGCATCCGGCGGGGACGCTGATGTGGAACAACGCCGAGCATGTGGAGGCGTACTTCGCGATCCCCTCCATGGGCGCGGTCCTGCACACCCTCAACCTCCGGCTCCCCGCGGAGCAGCTCGTCTACATCGTCAACCACGCCGCCGACCGCGTGATCATCGCCAACGGCTCGCTGCTTCCGCTGCTCGCGCCGCTCCTCCCCCATCTGCCGACGGTCGAGCACGTCGTGGTCTCGGGTCCCGGTGACCGTTCGCTGCTCGACGGGGCGACGGCGCGGGTGCACGAGTACGAGGAGCTGATCGCGGGCAGGCCGACCACCTACGACTGGCCCGAGCTGGACGAGCGCATGGCCGCGGCCATGTGCTACACCTCCGGCACGACGGGCGACCCCAAGGGCGTCGTCTACTCGCACCGTTCCATCTACCTGCACTCCATGCAGGTCAACATGGCCCAGTCGATGGGTCTCACCGACCGGGACACCACCCTCGTCGTCGTCCCGCAGTTCCACGTCAACGCCTGGGGTCTGCCGCACGCGACCTTCATGACCGGCATCAACCTGCTGATGCCGGACCGTTTCCTCCAGCCCGCGCCGCTCGCCGAGATGATCGAGAGCGAGAGGCCGACGCATGCCGCGGCCGTCCCCACCATCTGGCAGGGCCTGCTCGGCGAACTGACCGCGAAGCCACGCGACGTCTCCTCCCTCACCCAGGTCACCATCGGCGGATCTGCCTGTCCGCCCTCGCTCATGGAGGCCTTCGACAAGCTGGGCATGCGTGTCTGCCACGCCTGGGGCATGACGGAGACGTCCCCGCTGGGCACGATTGCCCGAGCGCCGGCCCATGTCGTCGGTACGGACGAGGAGTTCGCGTACCGGCTGACACAGGGCCGTTTCCCCGCCGGTGTCGAGGCGCGCCTCACCGGCCCGGGCGGCGAACGGCTCCCCTGGGACAACGAGTCCGCCGGCGAACTGGAGGTCCGCGGCCCCTGGATCGCGGGCGCGTACTACGGCGGTCCGGACGCCGAACCCCAGCGCCCCGCCGACAAGTTCAGCGAGGACGGCTGGCTCAAGACCGGAGACGTCGGCACGATCAGTCCTGACGGTTTCCTGACGCTCACCGACCGAGCCAAGGACGTCATCAAGTCGGGCGGCGAGTGGATCTCGTCGGTCGACCTGGAGAACGCCCTGATGTCCCACCCGGACGTCGCCGAGGCCGCGGTCGTCGCCGTCCCCGACGACAAGTGGGGTGAGCGTCCCCTCGCCACCGTCGTCCTCCGGGAAGGAACCACCGCCGACTTCAACACCCTCCGCGCCTTCCTCGCCGACGAAGGGAAGATCGCCAAGTGGCAGCTCCCCGAACGCTGGACGATCATCGAGTCGGTCCCGAAGACGAGCGTCGGCAAGTTCGACAAGAAGGTGCTGCGCAGGCAGTACGCCGCGGGCGAGCTGGACGTCACGCAGATCTAGCAGTTCCTGGAGGAGACTTGGGGCGTTGTTTCACGTGAAACAACGCCCCAAGTCTTATATGTGCGAAGTCAGTTCGGACCCCGATGCCTGCCCTGCGCGGGTCAGTGATGCCTGCCCTGCGCGGCTCAGTGACGCCGGCCCTGCCTGGATCGGTGACGCTGGCCCGGCGCGGGTCGGTCAGTTCGTGCCGATGCGCGCCAGCAGGTCCACGATCCGCTCCTGCACCTCGGCGCTCGTTGAGCGTTCCGCCAGGAACAGGACCGACTCCCCCGAGGCCAGCCGTGGAAGTTCGGCCGGGTCGACGGAGGCGGTGTAGACGACGAGCGGTGTGCGGTTCAACTGCCCGTTCGCGCGCAGCCAGTCGACGATCCCGGCCTGGCGCCGGCGTACCTGCATCAGGTCCATCACCACCAGGTTCGGCCGCATCTGAGAGGCCAGCGTCACCGCGTCCGCGTCGGTCGACGCCCGCGCGACCTGCATCCCGCGTCGCTCCAGCGTCGACGTCAGCGCGAGCGAGATCTCCGCGTGCTCCTCGATGAGCAGCACGCGCGGCGGGTGCTGCTCGGAGTCCCGGGGAGCCAGGGCCTTCAGGAGTACGGCGGGATCGGCGCCGTACGCCGCCTCGCGCGTCGCCTGCCCGAGTCCCGCCGTCACCAGGACGGGCACCTCGGCGGCGACAGCGGCCTGGCGCAGAGACTGGAGTGCCGTGCGCGTGATCGGCCCGGTCAGCGGGTCGACGAAGAGCGCGGCAGGGAAGGCGGCGATCTGCGCGTTGACCTCCTCGCGCGAGTGCACGATCACGGGCCGGTAGCCGCGGTCGCTCAGCGCCTGCTGGGTCGTCACGTCGGGTGCGGGCCACACGAGCAGGCGCCGCGGGTTGTCCAGCGGCTCCGGCGGCAACTCGTCGTCCAGGGGCTGCAGACGTGGCCGGTCGGCGACCTCGACGGCACCACCGGGACCGTCGAGCGGCTCGGGGCCCTCGTCGGCGTTCTCGTCCGGGGCTCCTATGGCGTACGACCGTCCGGCGCCCTCGGTGGCTCCGGCCGACCGCGCCCCGGGGGCGTGCCCGCCCTGCGGGTGCGGACGGGCTGCCGTCTCCGGGCGCTCGGCGGCAGGCTCGGGGGGTGTGCCGAGCTTGCGACGACGCCCGCCGTTGCCGTTGGCCTGGTGCGGGGGAGGCGTCGGGGACTGGGGCTGCGGCTGGGCCTGTGGCGCTTGTGCTTGTGGGGCCGACGGCTGGTTCGGGGCGGGCTGGCGGCCGAACGGCACACCCTGGCCGAGTGCCCGGACACTGATCGCGCGGCCCTGCGTCGAGTTGGGGTCGACAGGGGCCGGGGTCTCGGCGGGCAGTGGCTGAGCGACGCGCGGTTGGGCGGAGGGGGTGGGAGGCGCGGCTTGAGCGGGTGTTCCGGGCTGTGCCGGGGAGCCGGCGCCTGAGGCGTCGTGGGCGCTCGCGTTCGGCCAGGGCTGGGAAGTTGGTGTGACGCCCGCGGGAGGCTCGGCGTTCCCGGGCCACGGTGCCGGCGTGGCGGAGGGCTGCGCGGGAACGGGCCGCCCGGTGGCGGCCGCCACCGGAACTCCCTGCGGCGGAACTCCCTGCGCCGGAACCCCTTGCGCCGGAACTCCTTGTACAGGTGTCCCCGCCGCCCCTTGCTGCGCCGCGGCACGTGCCGCACGCCGCCGTCCCGTAGGGCTGGAAACGGGGTGCGGCTGAGGCGGAGTGTGATCGTCGGCGGGGTCGTGCTGCATCGCGTCATGGCGGCCGTCGTCGGTCCGGCCCTGAGGAGCGCCGACAGCGCCGACAGCGTCGGCCTGCTGGAGGCGCTGCCGCTGGGCCTGCTGCTGAGCTTCGACGTACTCCGGCGACCGGTCCGCGTCCGCGGGCGGCAGCGCGAACACCGTGCGGGCGCCCGCTTCCTGCGTGGCGGCACGCTCGGCCGAGGCGGCCAGCGCGCGCCGACGCCGCCCGGGCGCCCCCTCCACAGCCGCACCGTCGGCGGCGCCCTGCGCACCGGCCGCGCTCGGAGCCGCGGGCAACGCCGGCGGCAGCGCGTGCTGTTCGCCGCCCTGACGTGCGCGCCGTCCGGAAGGCACGGCCACGCCCTGCGCGGACACGGGTACGCCCTGCGGAGGCACCGTCCCGCCCAGCCCCGTACCCGTCGCCGCGGTCCCCGCCCCATGCTCGCCCGCCATGACGACCGCGCCTTCGGAGGCACCCCCCGCAGGGCCCCCGGCCACATCGCCGGCCGAGTTCTCGACGGGGCTCGGTCGTCCACGCCGCCGCCCCGTACCGCCGGAGGTCCCACCATCGCCGGAGCTCTCGATGCCGGCCCCCTGCGCGGGAACGGACACCGCGGCGGCCGACCCGGCCGCCTGCTCCTCCGCCATACGCCGCCGCCGACGCCCGGTGGGAGCGGTCGAGCCGCCGTCAGTGGCAGGGTCGGTGCCGGAGTCCGGGTCGGACTCCCCCGCCACCTCGCTCTCCAGGAAGGCGTCCACGGAGGACCGCCGCGCCCGCCGCCTGCCACCAGCCTGCTGGGAGGCCTGCTCGGGAAGGGCGATCTCGGAGCCGACCCCGGAGCCGGTCTCGACGGCGGCCGGAACCGCCCCGGCCCCACCGCCGATCGGCACCTCCAGCACGAACGAACTGCCGCTCATCCCCGGCACCTCGTGCGTCTGCAGCACGCCACCGTGCGCACGCACCGTCCCGCGCACGATCGGCCCGTGCACCGGGTCTCCCCCGGCGTACGGCCCGCGCACCTCGATGCGTACGACCTCACCACGCTGCGCCGCCGCCACGACGACGGTGTTGTCCATGTAGCCGCCCGCGGACACGGGCGCGTTGCCGGTGGCGTCGACTCCGGCGACGTCCGCGATGAGATGCGCGAGGGCGTTCGCCAGCCGCTGCGGATCGACCTCGGCCTCGATGGGCGGCGCGTGTACGGCGAACTGCACGCGTCCTGGCCCGATCAGTTCGACGGCGCCTTCGACACCGGCCGCGACGACCGCGTCGAGCATGACGTTCGTACGGGAGATCTGCTCGGCCCCGGAGTCGAGTCGCTGGTAGCCGAGCACGTTGTCGACCAGGGTCGTGATCCGCGAATAGCCGGCGGCGAGGTGGTGGAGCACCTGGTTGGCCTCGGGCCACAGCTGCCCGGCGTCGTCCGCGGCGAGCTTGGACAGTTCACCGCGCAGCTGGTCCAGGGGACCGCGCAGGGACAGCGAGAGGACGGCGAGCAGCTGCTCGTGCCGGGCGTCGAGGGCCTCGTACCGGTCCTTCTCGCGCTCCCCGAGCGACGCGTACCGCTCGTCGCCCGCGGCCAGTTCCTCCTCGTGCTGCTCGCGCAGTTCGGCCAGCTCGGCGGCATGCTGCTCGCGCAGCTCGGCGAGTTCCCTGTCGTGGTCCTCGGCGGCTCGCGCGAGCTCCTGCTCGTGGCGCTCCTCGGCCTTGTCCTTCTCCTCGGCGAGGTTGTCGTACGGCCGCCGGTCGGTGAACGTCATCACGGCGCCCACGAGCTGGTCCCCGTCGCGGACGGGCGCGGTCGTGAGGTCGACCGACACCTTGTCCCCGGACTTGGACCACAGCACCTGCCCGCGCACCCGGTGCTTTCGCCCGGAGCGCAGGGTGTCGGCGAGCGGCGACTCGTCGTACGAGAAGGGCTCGCCGTCGGCGCGCGAGTGGAGGATGAGGGCGTGTAGGGCCTGCCCACCCAGATCACTGGCCCGGTATCCGAGTATCTGAGCGGCCGCCGGATTGACGAGAACAACCCGGCCGTCCGTGTCCGTTCCCACGACACCCTCGGCCGCGGCGCGCAGGATCATCTCGGTCTGCCGTTGCGAACGCGCGAGTTCGGCCTCGGTGTCGACGGCGCCCGACAGATCCCGTACGACCAGCATGAGCAGCTCGTCGTTGGCGGGGCTGTAGTTGTCGTAGGCCTGCTGGCCGTTCTCGAGATTCGCACTGGTGACTTCGACAGGGAACTCGCTGCCGTCGGTACGCCGCGCGATCATCCGGGTCGGTTTGGTCCGCCCGCTCGGGTCGATCGACTCGGGCCGCCGCATGCTGCCGGGGATGAGCCGTGAGTCGAACGAGGGCAGCAGATCGAGCAGTCCGCGCCCCACCAGAGCGGTACCCGGGGCCTCGAAGGCCTCCAGGGCGATGGTGTTCGCGTTGACGACGGTCCCATTGGCGTTGACCAGCACCAACGCATCGGGCAGCGCGTCCAATATGGCTGCGAGGCGAGCAGCGCCTCGGGATGGCCTGCTGCTCACGAGACGCTTCCTCCCTGTTACCGCACCTTGCCGTCCGCGGGTGCCATCTTGCCAATCGTCCCGCAGCGTGTCACGCGAGGGAGTCTACGGGCAGAGGTTGCGCTCGCGACGCCGGATGAGAGGGAGGTCGCACGTAGAACTGACGTAGAAACCACGCAGAAGCGACGCAGAAGCCGTGATCGTACATTTCGCCCCCTTCGCCCCCCTGTGGGGCCGTGACGCGTTGGGGAATCCGCAGTGCCCTCACTCTGTCCCCACCGTGCCCTGTCCCTGTCCTGGCTCTGCCCCGGCTATGAGCGAAGGTCGGGAAGGAGAGGCGTGAGTGCGTTCCACCGCGAGATCTGGCACCCGTCGCCGCGGTCGAACCTGGCGTCGACGGGCCGCCCCGCCCAGGTGCCGGTGACATGCGCGGTGGCCGGACCGCCGTACTGCATCGTGCACATGGCCTCCGGCGACACCGGGGCGAACGGATCCTTGCCCCAGCGAGCCCCCCGGTCGAGCGCACCGCACGCCCCGCTCACGTCGGGGTGACTGCCACCGTCGGGATGACACTGCAGCTCGTACGTCCCGTCCGCATCGCTCCCCGTGTCGTGGACGGTCACCGTCAGCCGGTCCCGGGAGTCCTCGTCGCGGGCGGGCGGGGGCAGCAGGGCCGGCTTCGGGGCGGTGGCCGAGGCCGGGCCCGCGGAGGGGCTGAGGAGCATCGGTTCGACGTGCGCGATGACCGGCCCGAGGGACTTGAGGGAGTCGGCGGAGGTGAGGGAGTCGGCGGGCAGTGCGGTGGCCGACCCGGCGGGTACGGCGGACAGCGCGGCGGCGGACGCGGCCACAGTGAGAACGAGACGACGCAACATGACCTGACTAACGCCACGCACCGCGCACAGTTGCGCGGAGTTCCGGTCACTCGCGCGCCGAGCCGGTTCTCGCCCCTCCCTTCCCCTCACTCACCCCCTCACTCCGCTGTCCGCGTCCCCGGCCCCTGCCGTGCATCCCGTCTGCCGCTTCGCCCGCTCCCACCACATTTGGACTTTGCTCTGCGGCCCGCCTGCCTAGTACCGTGGGAGGCGATTGGTGACAGCCCACTCGGCTGTGTCATCATCTGCACGCACCACTCGCGCTCGCGTGGGCGGTTGTGCGGGAGGCGTCGCCTAGTCCGGTCTATGGCGCCGCACTGCTAATGCGGTTTGGGACTTCAATCCCATCGAGGGTTCAAATCCCTCCGCCTCCGCACCAAGATCCGAAGCCCCGGCCCATCTGGTCCGGGGCTTCGGTGTAACCCCAGGCCAGAGCATGTCTGCGCAGCTCACAAGGGGTGCGGCAAACGGATTTCACATGGCGACGGCAGTCATGTAATGTTCTTCCTGTCGCCGCGAGCGGGCCCGAAAGCCCAGGAAACGGGACAAAAACAAAACAAGCACTCGTAGCTTAACGGATAGAGCATCTGACTACGGATCAGAAGGTTGCAGGTTCGAATCCTGCCGAGTGCACAGCAGACCAGGGGCCCCGTGGAGTAATCCACGGGGCCCCTGGCTTTTGCCTTGATGGCGGGGTTCGACGGCAGTCACTTCAAGGGTGGATTCGGGGGTCAGTGGTCATGGCGCGGTGGCTCTGATGCGCCGGGCCGGGCCCTCGGTGGGATCTCGGATCATGCAACCGCCGTGGTCGTCTGAGGCGATGGGTACGGTCGGGTTGTGGATGACGTGGGCGCGCACCACGACCGCACCAGATCCAGCAATGAGCGCAGCTTCCCGAGCTGAGGTCTCGGCAAGAGTCTCCTGTCTGGGCTGCTCCGTGGAAGTTCGTTGAGGGGTGTTGATCAAGTGGCCCTGACCTCGCGGTATGCCTCCGTGTCGGCGGTCGTCGGGCCTGTGGGGCGTCCGAACACCCGCCCCCGGGGCCTTCCGTAGGCTCCTGGCATGTCTTACGGGGTGGATGCGCGGGAACTGTACGAGGCCCTGGCGTGTGACGAGGGGGTGGAGCCGTACGAGACGATCGTCGTGCCGTGGCTTGACCGGGCCCGGGACGGCTACCGCGGCCGGCTGGCCACGGCGGCTGAAGACGGCGCATGGCGGGCCGAGAAGGAAACGGAGCCGAACGGCCGGGAACTCGTGTGGGAGCTCTACGCCCTGCACCGGGTCAGCGACCGGCTGTTGCTCACCTTCCAGCCTCCCTCCGGCGAGCCCGGCTCCCCGGACCCGCGGCCTCTGCTCTCGGAGCGCGAGTACCTCGACGTGTTCACCTCGCTCGGCATGACGCCGTTCGAGGACGGCGACGCGTTCGACCCGTTCCTCCACGAGATAGTCGAGGTCGAACAGGCCGACGACCCGCACGCGCCGATCGAGATCACGGAGGTCCGCTGGCCCGGCCTGATGCTGGGCCGGCTGCTGTTCAACCGGGCCGGTGTGCGGATCCGCGCCGGCGTCGAGCACGCGCAGCGCGGCGTCGCGGACCGCTCGCCGCTGTACTGGACCTTCCGGCGCCGCCACCGGCCAACGGTCGACCTGTCCCAGGGCTGGGGCAGCAATTCCCAGTGGCGCACCGACTTCCGCCTCGACTACCGGAGCCCGGCCGGCGATCGGCTCAACGTGGCGGGGAACCGCCCGATCGACGGCAGCGGCGACCTGCACCCCGACCACCCGAAGAATCTCAGCCCCGAGGAGCGGCTCCTGACGCCCGGCGACCGGCGCGAGCTGTTGCGCCACCGCTGCCTCCTGCGCACGCCCGGGGCCGCCGACGCACTGGCCGGATCGCCCGGCTGGGAGCGGGACCTGATGCCCTTCGACTGGCGGCTTCCACACTCCGAGACCTGACCCCGGGGGCGGCCGGGGCTTTCTCTGGAGAGCCGTCGGGTACTCCGCTGAGCAGGATGTTGTCCGCGTAGCCGGGTTGCCGGCCAGGTGGAGCGCGAAACCTCAGGTGTGCAGTACGCCGGTGAAGCGTGAAGCGCGGGCGCCACGGTCGGAGGCTGTGCTCGCTGAGCAATTCGGCTGCGACGTAAGCGGATCCGGCACGGCAGCGGACCGGGATGGCGTCCACCTGCGGCCACCGCTCGCGGACGTGGTGGCTCAGGCGCTGGCGCAGATGGTGCCGCATCGACTCCGAGGGTCTTCGGCACGGGGGCCGTCCTGCCGGGTGCTGCACCGGCCCACCAACGAAACAGGTGGATAGCGTGTCGGGTTTTCAAGCGGTGTCGGCCCAGATGGCAATCCACTCCTCGGCCACCGCCCGGAGTTCAGGGGTGGGCTTGCGTGAAGGCGGCGGTCGGTAGTGGGGTCAGGGTTTCCTCCCAGGCGATACAGATGCCGAGCTCCTGTTCCAGGAAGCGGAGGAAGGCGATGTCAGGTAGTTCGTCGGCTGTGTAGGTGAAGCCGGGTATCTCGGCTTCCGGCGTGGCGTGGTCGTGGCCCGACGCTCGCGGTTCGTAGTAGGCCACCACCTCGCCTGCACGGGCGTAGCCGACCTGCTGCATGCCCGCGCCGCTGCGGAACACGGTGTAGGCCCGTGTGCCGCGTGACAACGGCACCAGGTAGTTCGTGGCGCGGCTCGAGAAGCTCTCGATGGCGTAGGCCCAACCAGGGACGGCGCCGGCCCGGACGATCACCTGTGGGTGCGACAGAAACCCGGCCTCCTCCAGCCGTGCCACGAGGTCCTCGTCCTCCCGGTCCAGGAACTCCAGATCGCTCAGGTGGCCGTCCTCCGGCCGGCAGTGCAGCTCGGCGACCGCGTGGTCGGTCAGTTCGTGGATGTGCGAGGGCTCCGCACCCATCCGCACCAGCAGTTCCTGCGGCGTGATTCCCTCACACAGCGTGAAGGTGTAGCCGACGTCATACGCGTCCGCTATCCATCGCAGTCCGTTCTCCATCTCGTGCCCCTCCCTCGGTTGGCCACATCGGTCGCAAGGTAGCCCGGCCCGGCACGTCCGTTGCTGTGTGGGGGAGGGAGAAACCCGACCGCTTTCGGGCCTGCGTTGTCAGTGGTGGCCTCTACGCTTTTGGTGATGGCACAGGCGTGGAGATGTACGGGGCTGGGGTGGGCCGGGGGTGTCCCCGTGCTCGGGTGGGACGGGGGGCGGAGGAGTGCGTTGACCTGGGGGAAGCAGGTTGCGTTCGGCGTGGTGGACGGGGGCGTGCGGAGGTGTGTGGGGGCGCGGGGGAACGCGTGTCCGGTGAGGGCCGCGGTGCCCGGGCGGAGTGTCGGAGCCCGGTGCGAGGAGTGCGGGCGGCTGGAGCGGGCCCACTCCGTCGCCGCGGACACCATCGCGGACGATCATCGGCCCTACTCCGTCTATCTGGCCTGGTTCGGGCCCGGGATGGTCAAGGTCGGGATCACCGCCGTCGAGCGCGGCTCGGCTCGGCTCCTGGAGCAGGGAGCCGTTGCCTTCAGCTGGCTGGGGCGGGGGCCGTTGATGGCCGCCCGGCGGAGCGAGGAGCTGCTGCGTACGGTCCTCGGCGTACCGGACCGGATTCCCTACGACGCCAAACGGGCCGTCCGCAGTGCGCTGCCGGACACGGAGGCCCGGGCGGCGGAGATCCGTGAGCTGCACGCGCGGGCGCTGGGACTCGGCGGGTGGCCGGAGTCCTTGGAGCGGATGCCGTTCGAGGCGGTCGATCACGCCGGTGCCTTCGGGTTCGGCGGGTTGCCACCGGCCTGGGGTGTCGTCAGCGAGCTGGTCGCGGGGGGCGTGGTGAGGGGGGAGCTGGTCGCCGCTGCCGGGCCCGATCTGCATCTGGCCACCGAGCGCGGGGTCGTCGTCCTCGACACACGGCTGATGGCCGGGTGGGATCTGACCACCGCGCCTGCGGTGCCTGCCGTGCCCGGCGCGGACGCCGCACCCGGCGCGGACGCCGTGCCCGGCGCGGACGCCGCACCCGGCGTGCCCGCCGCACCCGTGGCCCCCGCCGCCCCCGCGGCGAACGCCCCCGCCACCCCCACCGCCACCGCCCCCGGAATCACCGTCCCCATACGAGAGTTGACGAATCCGAACGACGCCGTCGTCCAGGACGGGCTCTTTTGAAGGGGCGGAATGGTCAAGACCTCGATCCCTTTTGGACCCCGTTCGGAAAGGCGCTGGACGTCGGGGAGCGCAGGGCCCGAGAGTGGCTGACATGAGCGATCACCTCATTGCACCTGTCGCCGCCCATGAACCCCCGTACTACGCCGTCGTATTCACGTCCCTGCGGACCGAAGATGACAACGGGTACGGCGAGACCGCCGAGCGCATGGGAGAGCTGGTCAAGGAGGTTCCCGGGTTCCTCGGGGAGGACTCCGCACAGACGCCCGGCGGGCTCGCGATCACCGTCGCCTACTTCCGGGACGAGGCCGCCATCGAGGAGTGGCGGAACCATCTGGAGCACCGGGCGGCGAAGACGTACGGGCGCGAGCACTGGTACGAGCGCTACAGCATCCACATCGCCAAGGTCGAGCACAGCCACGGGTTCGTGCGGGAACGGAAGCAGGCGTGGGAGCAGGAGCAGGAGTCGGAGTGGGAGCAGGAGTGGGCGTGAACGAGAGGGATGGCCGGCATGACTCGGACGGCGTACGGCAGTTCTGGACGCGGCTCGGGCTCCCCGGGCTCGTCGACATCCATACCCACTTCATGCCCGAGCGCGTTCTGCGCAAGGTGTGGGCCTACTTCGACGGGCTCGGGCCGCTGACCGGCGGTGTGGAGTGGCCGATTACCTATCGCGGGGACGAGGACGAACGACTCGCGGTGATCCGGGAGTTCGGGGTGCGGGCCTTCACGGCCCTGCTGTACCCGCACCGCCCGGGCATGGCCCAGTGGCTCAACGGCTGGGCCGCCGACTTCGCCCGGCGGACCCCGGACGTCCTGCACACCGCGACGCTGTTTCCCGAGCCGGGCGTCGAGACGTATGTGCGTGAGGCCGTCGAGGCGGGGGCGCGGGTCTTCAAGGCGCACGTGCAGGTGGGGGCGTACGACCCGGGTGACCCGCTCCTGGACCCCGTCTGGGGACTGCTCGCCGAGGCCGGGATCCCGGTCGTGACGCACTGCGGATCCGGGCCGGCGCCGGGCAAGCACACCGGGCCAGGACCGGTGGCCGGGGTGCTGGCCCGGCATCCCCGGCTGCGGCTGGTCGTCGCACATCTCGGGATGCCCGAGTACGAGGACTTCCTCGGGCTCGCGGAGCGGTACGAGGAGGTGCGGCTGGACACGACGATGGCGTTCACCGACTTCAGCGACGGTTTCTCGCAGTTCCCGGTCGAGGCGCTGCCCCGGCTCGCCGACCTGGGCGACCGGGTCCTCCTCGGCACCGATTTCCCGAACATCCCGCACCCGTACGTCCATCAGCTGCACGTACTGGAGCGGCTCGGCCTCGGTGACGACTGGCTGCGGGCCGTTTGCTACGAGAACGGGGCACGACTGTTCGGGATCACGGACCCCACCGTCACAGGTCCCACCGGGATCACAGGTCCCACCGGGATCAAAGGTCCCGCCGGGACCACGGGTCCCACCGTGAACCCCCACTCCTTCGGGGTCGGGCCGTCACAGTGATCCCGCCCCCTGAGGGGTCAGGGCGTCACAGTGATCCCGCCCCTCCCTGCCGGATCACGCGCTCACCATGATCCCGAACTCCTGCGGGGCCGACCCGTCACCGTGAGTGCTGAGTGCCTCCCAGGTGTTCCCTGAGAGGCGCCTGTGCGTTTCTCAGGAAAATCACAGGTTCCGGAAAGGATGTTCTCAGCGGCGCCGAGCAATGTGTCGGCTATGACCACGACCTCGCCCCAGGGGCGCACCGAACTGCTGAGGCCGGACGGGAGCCCCGTCCGAGTGCTTGTGGTGGACGACGAGCTGTCGATCACCGAGCTGTTGTCCATGGCCCTTCGCTACGAAGGCTGGCAGATCCGCAGCGCGGGTGACGGGACGGGGGCGATTCAGACCGCTCGCGACTTCCGGCCCGACGCCGTCGTCCTCGACATGATGCTGCCCGACATGGACGGGCTGACCGTCCTGGGGCGGCTGCGCCGCGAGCTGCCCGACGTGCCCGTTCTGTTCCTTACCGCAAAGGACGCCGTCGAGGACCGCATCGCCGGGCTCACCGCCGGCGGCGACGACTACGTCACCAAGCCCTTCAGCCTCGAAGAGGTCGTGGCCCGACTGCGCGGGCTGATCCGCCGTTCCGGCGCCGCCGACCGCCGCAGCGACTCCACGCTCGTCGTCGGGGACCTCACCCTCGACGAGGACAGCCACGAGGTGTCGCGCAGCGGCGAGGGCATCCACCTCACCGCGACCGAGTTCGAGCTGCTGCGCTTCCTGATGCGCAACCCGCGCCGGGTGCTCAGCAAGGCGCAGATACTGGACCGCGTGTGGTCCTACGACTTCGGTGGCCAGGCCAATGTCGTCGAGCTGTACATCTCCTACCTGCGCCGGAAGATCGACGCCGGTCGCGAGCCGATGATCCACACGCGGCGCGGAGCCGGTTATCTGATCAAGCCCGCGGCGTCATGAGCGGACGACGACGGCCGCGAGCGCAGAAGAGGCGAGGACGACAGCCGCGCACCCTGCGGACGCGGCTCGTCGTCTCGGGAGTGGCGCTCATTGCCGTGGTCTGTGCGGTGATCGGCACCGTGACGACCATCGCACTGCAGAATCATCTGTACGAGCAGTTGGACAGCCAGCTCGGCGAAGCCGCGATGCGCGCGACCGGAGGCCCGCTGAAGCCGGGGGGCGGGAACCCGGACGCCAACATCCCGAACAACCAGCTCCCGGGCGCCAACAGCAACTCCACCTCGCAGGACAACACCTTCGAGTTCCTCACCCGGGGGCCGAGCCAGGAGAACACCATCGCCGCCGTCGTGAAGAACGGCGCGATCTCCGACGCGGTCATCTCCCAGGAGAAGACCGACACCAGCGGCGGCTTCCAGGAGATGGACACCCAGCCTCTCAACGAGGCGCAGCAGGCCGCGCTCGCCTCCGTGTCCACGACCGGCGTGCACAGCGTGGAGATCCCCGGCCTCGGCCAGTACCGCGTCAAGTACCAGTCGGGTATCAAGGGCGACTTCTACATCGCCATCCCCACCAAGTCCGTCACCAACACCATCAGCACCCTCATCATCGTCGAGGTGTGCGTCACCGGCGCCGGTCTGATCGCCGCCGGCATCGCGGGCAGCGTGCTCGTCGGCGTGGCCCTGCGCCCGCTGCGCAAGGTCGCCGCCACCGCCACCCGCGTCTCCGAACTCCCCCTGCACAGCGGCGAAGTCACCCTGTACGACCGTGTCCCCGAGTCCCAGGCCGACCCACACACCGAGGTCGGCCAGGTCGGCGCGGCCCTCAACCGGATGCTCGACCACATCCACGGCGCCCTGCACGCGAGACAGCAGAGTGAGACGCGGGTACGGCAGTTCGTCGCGGACGCGAGCCATGAGCTGCGTACGCCACTGGCGTCCATCCGCGGCTACGCCGAGCTGACCAGACGCGGCCGCGAGGAGACCGGGCCCGACACCCGGCACGCGCTGGGCCGGATTGAATCCGAAGCCGGGCGCATGACCTTCCTTGTCGAGGACCTGCTGCTGCTCGCGCGGCTCGACGCCGGGCGGCCCCTGCAGTACGAGCAGACCGATCTCGTACCGCTCGTCATCGACTCCGTGAGCGACGCCCGGGCGGCCGGACGTGACCACAACTGGCGCCTGGACCTGCCCGACGAGCCCGCGCTCGTCCTCGCGGACGCGGCCCGGCTGCAACAGGTGATGGTCAATCTGTTCGCAAATGCACGCACGCACACACCGCCGGGCACGACGGTGACGGCACGTGTCCGCCAGCAGGGACCGTGGATCTGCGTGGACGTCCAGGACGACGGGCAGGGCATTCCGCCGGAACTGCTCCCGCACGTCTTCGAGCGTTTCGCGCGCGGCGATTCCTCCCGCTCCCGCTCTTCCGGTTCGACCGGTCTCGGTCTGGCCATCGTGCAGGCTGTCGCGTCCGCGCACGGGGGCGCGGTGACCGTCGACAGCGTTCCTGGACGTACGGTGTTCACCCTGCATCTGCCCGCGCTGCCCGTGGAAGCGCCCGTAACAAGTTCGCAAACGTACTCACAGGTTCAGCACAGTGCCACCACATGGGCGCAACAGGGCACGTGAGGAAAGTAGTTGGCATGCGAACCGACTCTTCTCCCGGCAACCTGCCGGCGCGGGAGCACCTCCCGGCCGGGTCCGCCGGTACGCCTGTCCTGGACGTTGTGATCCCCGTCTACAACGAGGAGAAGGACCTTCAGCCGTGTGTGATGAGACTGCACGAGCACCTCAAGCGCACCTTCCCCTACGAGTTCCGCATCACCATCGCGGACAACGCGTCGACCGACACCACTCCGCAGGTCGCCGCACGGCTGGACGCGGAGATTCCGGAGGTCAGGGCCTTCCGGCTCGAGCAGAAGGGCCGGGGCCGGGCGCTGCGCACGGTGTGGTCCGCCTCGGACGCGCCGATCCTCGCGTACATGGACGTAGACCTGTCCACCGACCTCAACGCCCTGCTGCCGCTGGTGGCCCCGCTGATCTCGGGCCACTCGGACCTCGCGATCGGCTCCCGGCTCGCGCGGAGTTCGCGCGTGGTGCGCGGTGCCAAGCGGGAGCTCATCAGCCGTACGTACAACCTCATCCTGCGCGGTTCGCTGCAAGCGCGCTTCTCCGACGCCCAGTGCGGCTTCAAGGCGATCCGGCGTGATGTCGCCCAGGTGCTGCTGCCGCTGGTCGAGGACACCGGCTGGTTCTTCGACACCGAGATGCTGGTGCTCGCCGAACGGGCCGGGCTCCGCATCCACGAGGTGCCGGTCGACTGGGTCGACGACCCGGACTCGACGGTCCACATCGTCAAGACCGCGACGGACGACTTGAAGGGCGTCTGGCGGGTCGGCCGTGCCCTGGCCACCGGTTCGCTGCCGCTCGACCGGCTCGCCCGGCCCTTCGGGGACGACCCTCGCGACCGTGAGCTGATCGACGTACCCAAGGGCCTCGCCCGCCAGCTCGTCGGGTTCTGCGTGGTCGGCGCCCTGTCCACGCTCGTCTACCTGCTGCTCTACAGCGGCTTCCGGATGTTCTCGGGCTCGCAGGTCGCCAACGCGCTCGCCCTGCTGGTCTCGGCCGTCGCCAACACGGCCGCCAACCGGCGTCTGACCTTCGGCGTACGCGGCCGGGGCGGCGCCGTCCGTCACCAGGCCCAGGGTCTGGTCGTGTTCGGTATCGGCCTCGCCCTCACCAGCGGTTCGCTCGCCGCCCTGGACGCGGCGACGACCGACCCCGGGCACTCCACGGAGCTGGCGGTGCTCATCGCCGCCAACCTCGCGGCGACGGTCCTGCGGTTCCTGCTCTTCCGCGCCTGGGTCTTCCCCGACCGGCGCGACGAGACGCCCTCCCCCGTCGTGGCGGGTCACCACCCTGCCTCCCCCACCTACTCGACGGTGGCGCCGGCTCCGCAGCACCACCAGAGCTATCAGGGACACCAGGGCCACGAGCACCTGCCGGTGCCCCAACCTCCGTACGACACAGACCAGTTCCGCGCCGGCGAAGCCGCGGACCGCACCTACGGGGACGCGACCATGCAGTTGGAAGCGGTACGCCCGTACGACGACGATCCGAATTCGAGGAACGCACGATGACGACCCAGTCCGATACGAGCTATCAGGGGGGAGCGAATCCCCCCACAGGCACCACGGATCCCGCCGCGGGGCCGACGGCCTCGACGGCCGTACACGAGCCGGTCGTGCCCACCGCCTCCCCCGACTCCGGTGAGCCCAAGCAGCCCTTCGCGCGCCGCGTCTGGCGCGGCCGGCCCGAGGACCCCAGCTGGGCGCGCCCCGCGTTCCTCGGTCTGCTGGTCGTCACCGCCGTCCTGTACCTGTACAACCTGAGCGCCTCCGGCTACGCCAACTCCTTCTACTCCGCGGCCGTCCAGGCCGGCAGCGAGAGCTGGAAGGCCTTCTTCTTCGGCTCGCTGGACTCCTCCAACGCCATCACCGTCGACAAGCCGCCGGCCTCGCTGTGGCCGATGGAGCTGTCGGTACGGATCTTCGGTCTCAGCTCGTGGGCGATCCTCGTTCCCGAGGTGCTCATGGGCGTCGCCACGGTCGGCGTCCTGTACGCGGCCCTGCGGCGGCGCTTCAGCCCGGCAGCGGGTCTGATCGCCGGCGCGGTGCTCGCGCTCACCCCCGTCGCCGCGCTGATGTTCCGGTTCAACAACCCGGACGCGATCCTCGCGCTGCTGATGACCGTCACGGTCTACTGCGTGATCCGCGCCCTGGAGGACGGCCGTACGAAGTGGCTGGTCTGGGCGGGTGTCGCGGTCGGCTTCGCCTTCCTGTCGAAGACGCTACAGGCCTTCCTGGTCCTGCCGCCGCTCGCCATCCTGTACGCGGTCTGCGCGCCGGTGAAGCTGAAGAAGCGGTTCGTGCAGCTGGGCTGGTCGACGCTCGCGCTGCTCGTCTCGGGCGGCTGGTGGGTCGCGATCGTCGAGCTCTGGCCGGCGTCGTCCCGCCCGTACATCGGCGGCTCGCAGAACAACTCCTTCCTTGAACTGACCTTCGGCTACAACGGACTTGGCCGCATCAGCGGCGACGAGGCCGGCAGTGTCGGCGGAGGTGCCGCCGGTAGCACCGGGCGGTGGGGCGTGACCGGCTGGGACCGGATGTTCAGCGACGAGGTCGGCAGCCAGGTCTCGTGGCTGCTGCCGGCCGCGCTGATCCTCTTCGTCGCGGGTCTGGTGCTCAGCCGGAAGGCCAAGCGGACCGACCTGGTGCGCAGTTCGTTCCTCGCCTGGGGCGGCGCGCTGCTGATCACCACGCTGATCTTCAGCTACATGGCCGGCATCTTCCACCAGTACTACACGATCGCCCTGGCCCCTTACATCGCCGCCCTGGTCGGTATGGGCGCGACGGTGCTGTGGGCGGAGCGCGCCAAGATCTGGGCCTCGCTCACCCTCGCCGCCTCGGTCACCGCGACCGCGGCCTGGGGGTACGTCCTCCTCAACCGCACCCCCGACTACCTGCCCTGGCTCAAGTGGCTGGTCCTGGTCGGCGGTCTGGTCGGCGCGCTCGGTCTGATCTTCGTGGCCAAGCTGGGCCGCCAACTGGCCCTCGCGGCAGCTGCGTTGAGCTTCGTGGCCGCGATCGCGGGTCCGACCGCGTACACGCTCAGCACGGTGAACACCGGGCACACCGGGTCCATCGTGACGGCCGGTCCCGCGGGCGCGAGCAGGGGCGGGTTCGGCGGAGGCGGTGGCGGCGCAGGCGGTGGCATGCGCGGCGGCGCGCCTGGCCAGAACCAGCAGGGCGGCACCACGGGCCAGCCTCCGACCGGTGGCGGCGGTGGCTTCCCCGGCGGTGGCGCGAACGGCAACACCCAGCAGCAGGGCCAGGGCGGTGCGGCCGGTGGCCGTGCGGCCGGGGGCGGCATGGGCGGTGGCGGTGCGGCCGGTCTGCTCAACGGCGCGACTGTCACCGACGAGGCGAAGTCGCTGCTGGAGAAGAACGCCGGCGACTACACCTGGGCGGCCGCGGCCATCGGCGCCCAGAACTCCGCCAACTACCAGCTCGCCACCGGTGACCCGGTGATGGCGATCGGCGGCTTCAACGGCACCGACCCGTCGCCGACGCTGGCCCAGTTCCAGCAGTACGTGGCCGACGGCAAGATCCACTACTTCATCTCCAGTTCGACAGGTGGTGGCGCCATGGGTGGCGGCAGTGAGGGCACCTCCTCCCAGATCACCACGTGGGTCGAGGCCAACTACACGAAGGTGACGGTCGGTACGGCCACCTTCTATGACCTGACGCAGCCGACCAGCGGTGCGAGCAGCAGCTGAGTGATTCTGCCGAGTCGTCTCTGACGGCTTGATTCAGGAGGGCGGTGGCCCGGGGCGTTTGCTCCGGGCCACCGCCCTTTTCGGTTGTCGGGCGATCACTACCGTGTTGTACGCCGTACAGGGGGCGTTCGGTGTACAGCCTGGCTTTTGTTCAGGCCGCCCTGCTGTGGGGGCGTTCTTTACGGCGGCACGCTGCTCGGGCTGCTGCTGATCGGCGTGGGCTGCGCGATCGCCAACCCCGCCATGGCACACGCCAGGGCGGGCGCGCGGTTCTCAACTCCCGTTTCTCCGCGCTGATCCCGGTGGCCGCGACCTCGCTGCCCGCGGTGCTTGCGGCGGCGGGCTCGGCGCAAGGGCGCCGGCGTTGCTGCGGCGGGCCGAGAGGGAAGAATCGGCTGTGGCGGTTTCCGTGCAACGCACGCTTGGCATCGTCAAGGAGGGCGGATCGGAGAGTTCCGGCCGCCCTGCTCGAGGTATCGAGTTCGAGTGCCGAGGAAGGTGCGCCATGGTGAGGGCAGCCGACCGGGCCGAGCGTCCGGCGCGGGCCAGTGTCTGGCTGGAGGGCAGGGCTCCCCGGGGCGGGGCGGCCCCGCGTGGTGGCGGTCAGCCCTCGGGGCTCGACCGGGACCGGATCACCGAGGTCACGGTGCGGTTGCTCGACGCGGAGGGGATGGGGAGGTTCTCCATGCGCCGGCTGGCCGCCGCGCTGAACGTCACCGCGATGTCCGTGTACTGGTACGTCGACACCAAGGACGACCTGCTCGAACTGGCCCTCGACGCGGTGTTCGGTGAACTGGAGCTGCCGGAAGCGGAGTCGGGCGAGGACTGGCGGGATCAGCTGCGTGGCCTTGCCGGCGGCTATCGGGCGCTGCTGGTGCGCCATCCCTGGGTGTCCCCGCTCATCGGGACCTTTTTGAATATCGGCCCGCACGCCATGGCCTTCTCGCTCCGTGTGCAGGAGCTGGTCCGCAGGACGGGGCTGCCCCCGCACGGGCAGACGGGCGCGCTCTCGGCGGTCTTCCAGTTCGTGTACGGGTTCGGCACGATCGAGGGTCACTTCGTGCAGCGGTGTGCCTCGGCGGGGATGAGCCAGGACGAGTACCACCGCCAGGCCATGAGCACGATCGTCGAACAGCCCCGGTTCGCGGAGCACTTCGGGCGTTCCGCGGATCTCCTGGAGGCGCGTGGTGGTGGCACGGTCGAGGAGATGCGGGAGCGGGACTTCGGGTTCGCGCTGGAGATGCTGATCGCGGGGATCGAGACGATGGTCGCGCGGGGCGGCTGAGCGTAGGGCCGCCTACGGGTTGTGGGTGGGTCGGGGCCGCGCCGGTACATCCACCCGCATCCGAACGGATCGACCGGGGTTTGTCAGTGACCGTGGGGCTTGGATCCGTTCGGATGCGGGCATTTGATGTACCGGCACGGGCCCTCCCGCCGGTGGGCGGCCGCGGGTGTGTCGTCCGGTGCGGTCAGTTCTCGTCCTGCGGGGCCGCCAGGCGGGCCGGGAAGCCGCCGGTTGCCACCGGACTCCAGCGGTCAGGGGTGACCCGGATGATCGACTTGCCCTGCTTGACCATGGCCTCGCGGTACTCGTCCCAGTCCGGGTGCTCGCCGGCGATGTTGCGGTAGTACTCGACGAGGGGCTCGACGGATTCGGGCACGTCGAGGACCTCGGCCGTGCCGTCGACCTGGACCCACGGGCCGTTCCACTCGTCGCTCAGGATGATCAGGCTGACCCGCTCGTCCCGCTTGGCGTTGCGGGTCTTGGCGCGTTCGGGGTACGTCGAGACGACGATGCGGCCGGAGTCGTCGACCCCGCAGGCCAGCGGGGAGCCCTGGGGGCTGCCGTCGGCGCGGCGGGTGAGCAGGATGGCGCGGTGGCGGGGACGTACGAAGTCCAGAAGCTCTTCGCGGGACACGGGGGTGTTCGTTGCGGTGTTCGGTGCCATGGCTCGCAGCCTAGGGCCTGGGGTGGCTGTGTGGATGCCCCTGGTGTTCCTATGTCTGGGGGAGGGATTCGCCCTGTAGGGCCTGGATGTCCAGTTGCACCTTCAGCGTGGTGCCGATGGCCGCGATGCCTGCCTGGAGGATCTGGTTGTAGTTCATCGCGAAGTCCTCGCGGTGGAGGTCGGCCGTGGCGCGGAATGCCGCGCGGGTGCCGCCCCAGGGGTCGGCGCCGGTGCCCAGGTAGGCCAGGTCCAGGTCGACCGGGCGTACGACGCCGTGCAGGGTCAGTTCGCCGTGGACGGTCCAGCGGTCGGAGCCGGCGGGGGTGAGGCCCGTCGATCGGTAAGTGATCTCGGGGTACGTGAGGACGTCCAGGAAGTCCGGGGACTTCAGGTGTTCGTCGCGCATCGCGTTGCCGGTGTCGATGGAGGATGCCTTGATCACCGCCTCGACACGGGACTTGGCCGGCTCGTCCGGGGCGATCTCGATCCGGGCCGCGAAGTCGGTGAAACGGCCGTGCACGCTGGAGATGCCCAGGTGCTGGGCGACGGCGCCGACGGACGAGTGCGCCGGGTCGACGGTCCAGAGGCCGGGGGGCGGCAGTTCGGTGCCACCCTGGCGGGCGAGGGTCACACTGCCGACCTCGGCCCGGCCGCTCGCCGTGACGAGGGCGCTGGAGGCCGTGGGCGCGTAGCCGACCGCCGTGACGATCACCGTGTACGCGCCGGGGGCGAGGGGCGTCGCGTCGTGCACGGCTCCTTCGGTGTCCGCCTCGGTACGCAGCACCTGTGTGCCGGTCACGTCGGTCACCGTGACGACCGCGTGCGACACGGCCCATCCGTCCCGCGTACGGATCCTTGCGGTCAGTCCCATCCCGTTTTCTCCCTGCAAGTCCGGTCAAAAAAGAACCGGCCCGTGAAGGTGCGCCTCCGCTCAGAGCGCGCCCCTCACGGGCCGGGATCCAACTACTCGCCGGGGTGGGCGAGTTCGATGTCGTGGGCGTCGACGCCGCCGCCGTTGACGGTGAGCGCGGTGGCCACCGGCGGGTAACCCGTCGCGATGACCGTGTACTCGCCGCTGTCCAGGTCGGTGAAGGCGTACGCCCCGTCCGTGCCGGTCCTGGAGGTGCCGACCACGTTGCCGGCCGCGTCCACCAGCGTGACCCGGGCGTCGCCGAGCGGGCTGCCCTGTGCCCGTACGACACCCTGGACCAGGGCGCCGGAGGCGAGCTCGACCTCGACCCGGGTGACACCGGCGCCGCCGACCTCGACGGGCAGCGCCACGGGCCGGTGTCCGGTGGCGTTGACCGCGACGGTCACGGAGCCCGGGATCAGCTCGGCGAAGGTGAACTCGCCCTGCGCACCGCTGGTTCCGGTGGCCAGCACATCACCGCGCACGTCGGTCACGATGACCATGGCGTCCTTGACCGGGCTTCCGGTCTCCGCGGCCCGTACGACACCGCTCAGGCCGCTCGTGCCGCTCAGCAGGATGTCGTACGTGACCGGCCCGTCGTTCACGAGGACCGTCGAGGCCTGCGGCTGGAAGCCGTCGGCGGAGGCGATCAGGACGTAACTGCCCACGCCGGGCGCGGCCACGGCGTAGGAGCCGTCGGCCTGCGCGACCGAGCGGCCCAACTGCCGTCCCGCCAGCGAGATCAGCGTGACCGCGGCCTGCGGCACGGGCGCGCTCTCGGTGCCCCGGACGTACCCGCGTACCGGAATTCCGCTGGGTGTGGTGGAGGGGGTGGAGGTGATGGCCATGGGGGTGCTTTCCCTCTCCGGCGTAGCGGAGGTCGTGGGCTGTTGCGTGTCATCGGGGGCTGCCGCGGCCCAGCTCGGGACCTTCTCCTCGGCCGGCGAAAGCTCCGCCGCTGCCTGCGCCAGGCCGCCCGAGGTCCGTAGCGGGACCTCCTTGATGAACAGCGTCACGAAGAAGGCGAGCAGTGCCATGGCCCCGGCGATCAGGAAGACGTCCGCGATGCCGTGGCCGTACGCGCTCTCCACGACCGTGCGCAGCGGCGCGGGCAGCTTGTCGACGTCCGGGATGGTGCTCTCGGAGCTGGAACCGGCAGCCAGGGAGGCGTACTTGGGGTCGAGGCCGGCCAGGCCGTCCTTGATGTAGTCGGTGATCCGGGTGGCCATCACCGCGCCCAGTGCGGAGACGCCGATCGCGCCGCCGAGGGAACGGAAGAACGTCACCGTGGAGCTGGCCGAGCCGAGGTCCGCGGGGGCCACCTGGTTCTGCGTGGACAGCACCAGGTTCTGCATCATCATGCCGATGCCGAGACCCATCAGTGCCATGAAGATCGCGATGTGCCAGTACGTCGTGTCGTATCGGATGGTGCCCAGCAGGCCGAGCCCCGCGGTGACCAGGATGCCACCGCTGACCAGCCAGTACTTCCATCTGCCGGTCTTGGTGATGACCTGGCCGGAGACGGTGGAGGAGATGAACAGGCCGAGGATCATCGGGATGGTCATCACGCCGGACATCGTCGGCGACTTGTCCCGGGCCAGCTGGAAGTACTGGCTGAAGAAGACCGTGCCGGTGAACATCGCGACGCCCACGAAGAGTGAGGCGATGGAGGAGAGGGTGATGGTGCGGTTGCGGAACAGCCGCAGCGGGATGATCGGCTCGCTCGCCTTCGACTCGACGAGCACGAACAGCAGCCCGAGCAGGATCGATCCGCCGACCATCGCGTACGTCTGCCAGGACACCCAGTCGTACTTGTTGCCGGCGAAGGTGACCCAGACCAGCAGCAGCGAGACGGCGGCGGAGATGAAGAACGCGCCACCCCAGTCGACCTTCACCTCGCGCTTCACGACGGGCAGATGCAGGGTCTTCTGCAGCACGATCAGCGCGACGACGGCGAACGGCACACCGACGTAGAAGCACCAGCGCCAGCCGAGCCACGACGTGTCGGTGATGACACCGCCCAGCAGCGGACCGCCGACGGTCGCGACCGCGAACGTCGCGCCGAGATAGCCGGAGTAACGCCCGCGCTGGCGCGGGGAGATCATCGCGGCCATCACGATCTGGGCGAGGGCGGACAGACCGCCGACGCCGACGCCCTGCACCACACGGCAGGCGATCAGCATGCCGGGGTTCTGCGACAGTCCGGCGGCGGCCGAGCCGAGCACGTAGACGATGAGCGCTATCTGTACGAGCGTCTTCTTGCTGTACAGGTCGGAGAGCTTGCCCCACAGGGGCGTCGTCGCGGTCATGGCCAGCAGCGAGGCCGTGACGACCCAGGTGTAGGCGGACTGGCCACCCCCCAGGTCGCCGATGATCTCGGGGAGCGCGTTGGTGACGATGGTCGACGACAGGATCGCGACGAACAGTCCGAGCAACAGCCCGGAGAGCGCCTCCATGATCTGCCGGTGTGTCATCGGAGCGCCGTCGGCGGATCCGGAGGACCCACCCCCGTGCTTGGCGTGCGCCCGCACACCGGACGGTGTGGTGGTAACCATGGGCTTCCTTCTGTTGCGTACTTTCGTACCTATGCGGGTGTGCGGGTGGTGATCAGTGGGCGGTCGGTTGTGGCCTCGTGTGCCGGAGGGAGCCGGTGAGGAGTGGCCCGGCAGTCGCCGAAGCTCTCGCGCAGCCTGCCCATGAGGTGGATGAGGAGCCCGACCTCGTGGTCGGACCAGTCGCTCAGCCGGTCGGCGAGGAGATGCGAGGTGCGCCGGGACAGGTCGTCGAGCCGTGCGTGTCCGGCGGGGGTGAGGCGCAGGATGCGTGAGCGTTTGTCGGCCGGGTCGGGGGACCGTTCGATCCAGCCCCGGTCCGCGACGTGTGCGACATGGCGGCTGGTCACCGACATGTCCACGGCGAGCAGCTCGGCGAGCCTGCTCATGCGCATCTCGCCGTACCGGCCGAGCAGCGTCAGCACGGTGGCGGAACCCGCGGGGCAGTCGGGCGGCAGGATTCGCGCCAGGTCCCTCTTCACCGCACCGATGGCGCTGAGCTGACGAGCCAACTCCTCGTACTGCGCCTGTTCGGCCATCGCCCCTCCGGTATTCGTTGCTTGGGGCAACCATAAATAAGTTGGTTGCTACAGGCAAACTAAATCGGAGATTCACGTTCTAAAACCTTGGCAAAGGCAAGCGTTGGCGAACGTAAACTCGCAGGCCGGAGTGGGGGTCAGGGCGGGCCGTTCAGGCCGACGCGCAGGCCGCGGAGGGCCGAGGGTGGAACCCCCGCGCTTGGGCAACCGTCCCGCGTTCGCTAGTGTCCTGGGCCATGGCAAACACCCAGGGCCCCGAGGGCAACCACGACCCCGCGGGAAGCACCCAGATGTTCCGCGCATTCGTCGACGAGGCCCCCCAGGGCCGGCAACAGCAGGCGGTGGCCGCTCCGGCGGGCCCCCGCATCGGCCTGATCATCGGAGTCGTTCTCGCGGTCGCGGTCGTGGCCGCGGTGGCCTGGCTCGCACTCATGTAAACCGCTGTTCCGGTCGCCGACGCGGCGGGCGCCCTTGCCGCTCGTGGCGTCGGGGGTCGCGCGCCGCCGGGCGACATCCACCTCACGCGGCGATGTACGGGGACGGGGCGCGGGGGAGCAGGCGCTCAGCTACGTCCAGTCCACGGACACGTCCCGCGTCTCGACATGCATGCCCAGCGGCACCCGCCACGCCTCGACGCACACCGTCCAGGTCTTCGTCCGCTCCGCACCCGCGGCGATCGGCGTCGGCAACTCCTCGTTGGACTCGATCGTCGCCCAGTCGATCCCCAACGCCCCGATGATGTGCGTCCCGAAGGTCACCGTGCCCGAACGCACCGCCGTACCGCCGGTGTTGCGGAATGAGACGGTGACCCGCTCGCACCACCGCTGATCTGCACTCTCGCGGGCCGGGGCGCCGACGGTGAGCACAGCCGGCCCGGGCTCTGTGGGCGTCGCAGGGGTCGCAGACGGTGCGACGGTCGGTGTTCCGGAGCCGGAACTCCCGTCCGTACGGCCGGAGTCCGCGTCGCCCGGTGATGTCGTACGTCCGCCTCCGGGGGCGTCGCTCGCAGTCCCCGCCCCTGGTGCGGGCGTGCCGCTTCCGTCATCCCGGGTGTCCGCCGCGCCTGAAGTCCCGTTCCCCGCCGCACCCTTGGCACTCTCGGATGCCGAGGTCGGGGGGTCCAGAGGGATCAACTCCACGTCCCCCGTGGGTGCCACCGCCGGGCCGGACGCGGGGTGCTGCACGGCGACGTAACCGCCCCCGCCGTCCCCGGCGCCGCAGGCGACGAGCGCGCTCCCCAGACACACGACAGCCGCCGAGGCACCCACAAGGGCACCTCGGCGACCAGGAGTCACACGGATCCACGGTCGACGCAGCATCGCGACAGTGTGACTGACGCTCCGTCAAATATGAACCCTCGGGCCGGTTGGCTGGTTCGCCGGTACACCGGTCTCGCGGGCGGTTCAGTCCGAGATCAGCCCTTCCCGGAGCTGCGAGAGTGTCCGGGTCAGGAGCCGGGAGACGTGCATCTGCGAGATGCCGACCTCCTCGCCGATCTGCGACTGGGTCATGTTCGCGAAGAAGCGGAGCATGATGATCCGGCGCTCGCGGGGCGGCAGTTTGGCGAGCAGCGGCTTGAGGGACTCGCGGTACTCGACGCCCTCCAGAGCGGTGTCCTCGTAGCCGAGGCGGTCCGCGAGGGAGCCCTCGCCGCCGTCGTCCTCGGGGGCGGGTGAGTCGAGGGAGGACGCCGTGTACGCGTTGCCGACCGCGAGGCCGTCGACGACGTCCTCCTCGGACACGCCGAGCGCGACGGCGAGTTCGGCGACGGTGGGCGAGCGGTCGAGCTTCTGCGAGAGCTCGTCGCTCGTCTTGGTGAGGGCGAGTCGCAGCTCCTGGAGGCGGCGCGGGACGCGCACCGACCAGGACGTGTCGCGGAAGAACCGCTTGATCTCACCGACGATCGTCGGCATCGCGAACGTGGGGAACTCCACGCCGCGTTCGCAGTCGAAGCGGTCGATCGCCTTGATCAGGCCGATCGTGCCGACCTGGACGATGTCCTCCATCGGCTCGTTACGGGAGCGGAAGCGTGCTGACGCGTACCGGACGAGCGGGAGGTTGAGCTCGATGAGGGTGTCCCGGACGTAGCCACGTTCGGGGCTGTTCTCGGCGAGTGCGGCGAACCGCAGGAACAGGGAGCGGGACAGAGTGCGGGTGTCGATGGCCCCTGAGGTCGCGGGTGCCGGGACGGCCACTGCGGCCGGAGCGGCATCGGGGGCCGGAAGGGCCGGGACATCGTGAAGCACGTCGGGCGCGGATTCGCTCTTTGTGAGCGTGAGCACCTTCGAGCTGCCCTGGTCTGCGGACATGCCACCCCCTTTGGGTCGCGGACGGTCGCGGCGGACGCTCCCGTCGGAGGAACGCAGCCTCCACCTGAATACCGGAGGCGAGGCCGCGGCAAACGCGGTAGCCGCAGAATGTCACATGTCGGCAACACGCTGAAGCGATATGTCGACACCAAGGGGGTGAATAGGCCCTGGGTAGAGGGGGTCTGACGGTTTTTCAGCGCCGAACAGCCGGAAAAGACGCCGGTGAGCGATTCGCTCTTACTGGTTACGCCTCGATCCTGTTTGCGGATCGAAGGCGCGCGAAGCTACGGGCGAGCAGCCTTGACACATGCATCTGGGAGACTCCCAGTTCCGCGCTGATCTGTGACTGCGTCAAATTGCTGTAGTAGCGCAGGAGAAGGATTCTCTGCTCGCGCTCGGGCAGTTGTACGAGGAGGTGGCGTACGAGGTCACGGTGTTCGACCCCGTCGAGGGCCGGGTCCTCGTAGCCGAGCCGGTCGAGCAGTCCGGGCAGCCCGTCGCCCTCTTGGGCGGCTTCGAGGGAGGTCGCGTGGTACGAGCGCCCGGCCTCGATGCAGGACAGCACCTCCTCCTCGGTGATCCGCAGCCGCTCGGCGATCTCGGCGGTGGTGGGCGAGCGCCCGAAGGCCGTCGTGAGGTCCTCCGTGGCGCTGTTCACCTGCACCCACAGCTCGTGCAGCCGACGCGGTACGTGGACGATGCGGACGTTGTCGCGGAAGTACCGCTTGATCTCCCCGACGACGGTCGGCATCGCGAAGGTCGGGAACTGCACGCCCCGGTCGGGGTCGAAGCGGTCGATCGCGTTGATCAGGCCGATCGTGCCGACCTGGACGACGTCGTCCATCGGCTCGTTGCGGCTGCGGAAGCGGGCTGCGGCGTACCGGACGAGGGGGAGGTTGGCCTCGATGAGCGCGCCGCGTACGCGGTTGTGCTCGGCGGTGCCCGGCTGGAGCCCCTTGAGCTGGCCGAAGAGCACCTGCGTGAGGGCCCGGGTGTCGGCGCCGCGGCGCCGCTCCGGGGCGACCTCCTGGGGCGGGTCCTGCACGATCACGACGTCTTGCGGCGGCGTTTGGGGTGAGACCTGGGAGACCTGGGGCGGTGTCTGCGGCGGAGCAGCCTGCGGGGGTGTCTGTGGCGGGGCCTGCGGGGATGCCTGTAGGGGCGTCTGTAGTGGTGCTTGCGGCGGTGCTTGAGGCGCAGTACTGGCCGGCACGGTCAACTCCACCTCTGTGATCCGTCAGATCCATCAACTCATCCGTCAAAAGCGGTCATAGCATCACAAGACATGTGCACTGTGTGCAAGCACCCCATAACGCCGTGTTGAACGAGATTTAGGGAGAGTTGGGACCCGAGACGCAAAAGAGCCCCTCGCCGGTTGCGGCGAGGAGCTCCGGGTGGTGCGTCTCGGAAGGGCGAGCCGGGCGGCTCAGAACGGATAGTCGGCGATCACCCAGGTCGCGAACTCGCGCCACAGCGCGACGCCCGCCTGGTGCGCCGGGTGCTCCAAGTACCGCTTCAGCGCGTCGATGTCGTCGACGGCGGAGTTGATCGCGAAGTCGTACGCGATGGGCCGTTCGGTGATGTTCCAGTCGCATTCCCAGAAGCGCAGCTCCGGGATCTGCTCGCCGAGCGCGCGGAACGCGGCGACGCCCGCGACGACTTTCGGGTCGTCGCGCTCGACACCCTCGTTGAGCTTGAAGAGGACCAGATGGCGGATCACGGGCACTCCCTGGTGGTGCGGTTCCTGGCTCAGTCCTGGGCCCCGTTGGCGATCCACGTCATGAAGTCACCGACGCCCTGAGCGGCGCTCGATATGCCCTCGAACCCTATCTGGACGTAGTCGGCAGCCTTCGCCGGGTCCGTGATGATCACGTAGACCGCGAAGACCACGAGTATAAAGATGGCGATCTTCTTCGAATTCACCGCCATCGCGGCCTCCCCTGTGACTGCTGCGCCCGGTGGGGCCCTGTTGACGGCCGCGAGTGTAGCCTTCACACCCCCTTTAGGGGCCAACGGCCCGCTGGTCGTGGCCCTTTGCCCGGCGCGAACGCACGAAGGGCCCCGTCTCTCGACGGGGCCCTTCTCAAGCGGTAGCGGAGGGATTTGAACCCGCTTACGTGACCCGTCTCACCTGCGGTTTTTCCTGAGAGTGGGACATACCACCGTGTTTCTGTCCTGCTGAGTCCCGCTCGATCGGCCTGTGACGGTTCTCGTGAGGCACGTGCCTCACGGCGCGCAGAGCAGCTATGGCGGCTGGGCGAGAGCTGTACTCGGTGGCGGGGGACGCCTGAGAATGCCGCTGAGTGCGGGCGGGTGTGGTGTAGCGGAGTCTCGTGAGCGTAGTTGATCGGCGACGGGGGAAGCGGCGGAATCTGGGTGGTGGTGGCTACAGAGAGTGGCCAGGAGGAAAGCGATGGGCTTGGGGGTCATCGAGGGGCCGTTGCCGGGGTAGATCGTCAGGCGGGACGTCTCGGCGGCCTCGCGGATGATCGCCTCCTCGATGAGTAGGTCCTTGGCGATGTTGATTCGACTCCCGGTCGGCTACCGTCCGGCGCCATCGAAAGTCGACGACCATCCGCGACGCAACGCGGACGGAACGTCACCACTACCCAGAGAGCAAACAGGGATGAATCACGCCCCTCGGCCAGTCACCTCAAGCCGGCGCGCGGACGTGAATGATCGAGGCAAGGGTTCAACCTTTACTGGTTCTCGGCCAGCCAACGGCGTACTTGACGTGCTTCCCATTCGCGACCAAGGATGTCAAGTAATTCGGCTTGCAGAGATAGAACGTCGTGGAGGCCCTGGGTGGTAGAAGGGCTTGAGACGGCAAGCATTTTGTAAATTGATACGGCTTCCCCTGTGGCTCGTAATGCCTTGGAATAGTCTCGGTGCATGATGAGCATGGCAGCCCGAGCGCTCAGAACTTCGGCAAGAGTGGTTTCGTACACTGCCGGTATTCCTGCAGCCAGTCTCCGATAAATTTCTACCGCTTCACCAGTTGCGGTAAGAGCTTCGGGGTAACGTCCCGTGGCTGCTTGCAAGCTGCCGAGGGTGCAGAGTGACGTGGCAAGGTCAGGTTCGTAGGCGGCTTGCATCTCTGCTATCAGTCGGCGCCGGATGTACACCGCCTCCTCTATGGCGGCAAGGGCCTCCGGATACCGTTTCATTCTCCCAAGCAGGCTGCTCGAGTTATGCAGTGAGTAAGCAAGGCTAGGTTTGTGAGCCGCCGGATTGGCCGCGACCAGTCTTCGCCGAATGTCTATCGCCTGCATCGTGGCAACAAGGGCCTCCGAGTGCCGTCCTAAGCCCCCTAACCAAGGGCCTAGATTGGACAGGGTCAACGCGAGGTCGGGTTCGTGCGCCGCCGGGTTTTTCGCGACCAGTTGGCGCCGTATATCTACCGCCTCTTCGGTAACCTCAAGCGCTTCCCAGGGCAGTCCTGTCTCGCCCAGTGCTTTTCCGAGGTCGGTGAGTGCGATGGCAAGACCGGGTTTGTGGGCGGCCGGATCTTCTGCCACGAGCTGGCGGTATGTCGTCACCGCCTCATTCGCGGTGGCGAGCGCCTCCGGGTGCCGCCCCACTGCCATGAGCGAGAGGCAAAGGTTGCTCAGGGACGTAGCGAGGTCGGGCGTGTGAGCGGCTGGAGAGTCCGCTACCAGCCGCCTCCGAATATCTACCGCCTCCTCCGTCGCGGCGAGGGCATCCAGGTGCCGGCCCACTGCCGCCATCCGGATGCCGAGGTTGGACAGTGAGCCGGCGAGGCCGGGCGTGTAAGCATCCGGATTGTCTGCCACAAGTCGCCGCCCGGCGCTGACTGCCTCCTCTGCGGCGGCGAGGGCTTCTCGGTGTCGCGCCACACTTGAATAATGATTGCTGAGATTGGACAGCGCGCTGGCAAGATCGGATTCATGAACTCCCGAACTGCTCTTTACTAACCGCCGGAGAATCCCCACCGCCCTCTCGGCGACAGCCAGGGCTTCGCCGGCCTGTCCCGCCCCTGCTAGCCGCACAGCAAGATTGGTCAGCACGATGGCGAATTGCGGTTCGCAAGCAACCGGATTCTCCGCTGCCAGACGCCGCCGAATATTCACCGCATCCTGCGTTACCGCAAGGGCTTCCAAGTGCCGCCCGGCGGTGGACAGATGGCTGCCGAGGCCGGCCAGGGTCATGGCCAATGAGGATTCGTGCGCCGACCGGTTTCCTGCTGTAATTCGACGGCAAATCGCCATCGCTTCATAGCTGGTGATCAGGGCTTCTGAGTTCCTTCCCGCCGACGCCAGTCGATTGCTCAGGTTATTCAGCGCAGTTGCCAGGACCGGTTCGTGGGCTATCGAAATGTCCGTTACCAGGTGTCGATATATTTTAACTGCCTCGTAGACCACGGCAAGGGCCTCTGAGTGTTGCCCAAGCGTGGACAGTTGAGTGCCGAGGTTTATCAGTGCGCTGGCGAGGATCGTCCCACGATCCGGATAGTCTGCGGCCAGTCGCCGATAGACCTTCACCGCATCGCGGCTGGAGGCAAGAGCTAAAGAATGGTGCCCCAGCACGGCCAGATGAGCGCCTAGATTAAGCAGCGAGGCACCGAGGGCGAGGCCACGAGTGGCCAGATCATCTGCCGCCAGGCGGTGGCAGATTTCCACCGCCTCATATGTCGCGGCAAGGGCTTCAGGGTGCCGCCCCATCTCCGCCAGCCAGGTGCCGTAGTTGTTGAGCGTGACAGCGAGGGCGGGCTCGTAAGCGCTTGAATCCGCCGCCAGCTGCCGCTGGACTTGAGTGAGGGCGCTGGTGAGTCGCAGGGACAGGGGCGCGGTGATTCGGGAGGGGTACGGGAGCGCCGCTGCTGCGGTCTTGACGGCGTGATAGTCGAGAGAGACGGCGGTGAGGGCGGTATCCAGCGCGTTCAGAACGTCCGTACTGTCCGTAGCCCTGTCAGCGTTGAAGTGAGCTGTCGCCGCACGGGCGAGAACGATGATGAGCTGGGCCTGCTGTCCCGGAGCCGCCCTCGATACAAGCTCGGCCAGCGGGATGTCGCTGTTCACGACAGCGTATGAGACGAGGTATTCGGCAATGCGGTCGGGCTGAAGGGAACCCCAGAAGCGGTCGCCGTCAGGCGGGTACAGGGAGGCGAGCCACTCGGCGGCGGTGGCCGTCTGGTGGGTGGGCAGGCCGGGCAGGGGCGTGAGGACTTTGAGAGCTTCGTCTCGTGTGCCGGCTCCGCACAGGGCGGCCACTGCCACGACCACGCCCAGTGTCGAGGTGGGCAAATCGAGTTCATAGGCGGGCGTTTTCGCGCTGGCCTCCCAGAATCGTTCCTCGTGTTTGAGGAGGGTGCGCTCCGGTGGGGTGCCGGCGGGCGTGTCGACGGGCCGGGGTCCGTGCTGCAGGAGGGCGATCAGGGCAGCCATGTGGAGGGTAAGGATGTTGTCGTAACGGTGGTCGTGCAGGTCCGCGGGAGCTGGCAGCGCCGCAGCCAGGGAAGCCCAGTCGTACGCGGGCAGGACGGGAAACAGTGGGAGTAAGCGGGCCAGATCGCGGGCGGCGCGGCAGAAGGCGTCGCGTCGGACTCTTGTGGGCCGGCTGGTAGGGATCAGCGGAGCGAGCGGGATGACCTCAGCTTCCTCAAGAAGGTCCTCCACGGCGGTCAGAGTTTGGAGGGACTGAGTGCGCCACTGTCCGTCAGATCGGGCGAGTAGAAGCACGCGTACTCGGTGGCGGGAGCGGTGAAGGTGGGTGATCAGGTGTCGGAGCAGACGGGGGCGGGTCTCGGCGTAGTCGACGACCAGGAGCAGGGGCAGGGATGTGGTCAGGGCGGTGAAGTCGGGCAGGGAGGTGGTCAGGGTGGGGGTGTCGGTGAGGTGGGGGGCCAGATGTCCCGTGGCCCAGCCGCGCCAGCCCAGCATCTCGGTGAGCCGGCGAGCGAGTCGGGTCTTGCCCTGTCCCCCAGGACCGGTCAGCACACGAAGCTGGATGGCGGGTGTGCCGCTCTCACACCACGCCTGCAAGCTGGCGAGTTCGCTGTCGCGGCCGTGGAAGGCGACGGCCTCGGTGGTGGCACGCAGAAGGGCGGCGGGGGAGCGGAGGTTGCGGTCGATGGCGGCGGGGGCGAGCAGAGAGGCTGGTTCAACCGCCTCCAGGACGGGGTGCCAGCCGGTTTGCTCGGTGATGAGTGTGCGGAAGTCCTCGTCGGCCAAGAGGCGGGCAGCAGGCGTGGCGGTCAGGCGGGTGCCGCCGCCGTCGGCTCGGCGGTCGCGACGTATGACGCCGCATAGAAGGTCTCCGCCGAAGCCGTCCTCGGTGAGGACTGCGGCGCCTGACATACCTGACCAGCGGGTTCTATCGCGGGTGGCGGTGGCTGCGACAGGGATGGGATCGGAGCCGATGAGTTCGTAGCGTCCGGCCAGGGCGCCGGTGCCCGGGGCAATATGACCGGTGAATTGCTCGTCCAGCCGCCGTCCGTCGGTGGTCTCCTTCTGCATACGGGGGAAGCCGATCGACGTCACTGGATGGGGACGACTTCCGATGATGAGACCGTAGCGCTGGGGCGGCCGTGTGAGCAGGTCACCGAGCGACTGCGGTATCGGCCAGGCGCGGCCGTTGGCGATCTCGATCAACGCGGCGTCCACGTAGTCGTCCTTGCGTTGCCAGCGCACAACAGTGGGAAACTCCTGGTCACTGGTGTCGGGCAGGGTCACCGTCACCGGGCTGTCGGTATTCGGGTCCACGCGGTCCAAGACGTGCGCGGCGGTCAGGACCAGCCGCGGCGCGACGAGGTAACCCGAGGCGAAGCCCGTTCTCCCTTCCAACTGGTCCACCCAGATCTGCACACGCCGGTCGAACTCCACCAGGTGCTCCTGCTCACTCGCGGCTGTCCACGGCACGCCTCCGGCGGGCGTCCTCCCCGTCGCCGATGTCGAGGTCACCACCATCGGGCTGGTGCGGGGTCAGCTTCACGTTCACCATGTGGGTGGCCTTACTGCCGAATTCCTTCTTCCCTCCCAGACTGATCACGCTCCATCGCAGCCCACCGTTGACGCCTTTGGTGCCGGTCAACTCAAGGCCCAGTTCCAGCGTGATCTCTCCCAGGCTGAACAGCACCCCCCGGTGGCCGGCGCCCTCAGGGTCGGAGACTCGGGCCTGCGCTTCGGCAACCTGGTCCCGCAGCAGTGCGATGGCGTCTGCCAGGTCCATCCATTCCGGTTCCGGACCGCTTGCGTGTCCCATGGTGACCCCCCTCTACGTCGCCTCCACCTCCTGCATTACGGCAGGGGCATATCTGCACACACAGATTCTCCCGGCACGAACCAGTGGAAACCATGCCGAGGGCGTCGTATTTTTCGGAGAACCCGACATGCCCCGCCCGCCCAGCGATGTTGCGGATCCATGGCGTCGGGGTTCCGTTGAAGTCCTTCGACGACTCGGCAAGATCACCGGCAGCGCCGCAGCGATTTGCGCAAACGTTCTACCGGACCAGCACCCGCACGCCTGCGTACTTATGGGAGAAGCGTCTTGTCTCAACCGGCCTGATTTCCTGCAGCAACCACTTTCACCCCCGTGTTGGCACGTCAACACGCAGGCCCGATCGAGCCTGATCGAGCAGGATGCAGGGGATGGAAACGGGATCTAATGTCCGATACGTACAGGGGCGCGAAGCCCCGTCTCACAGTCCCCCGACACGGAGTCCAGTCCAAGCCGCTACGCGGTCGCTGCGCGGGCTGTCGAGTCCGTGTCCGAGGTGACGGAACCCAGGACGCTCGGTGCGGCGGTGGCCGCCAGCATCCGGTGCCGCCAGTCCTCATCCGTGAAGAACCTCGGGTCGCCGTAGAGCATGGTGGCGCTGACAGCGGCGGCGCGGGCGCCCTGGTCGATGTGTTCGTACGCGGCCGGGAATCCGTCCCGCCCAGTGGTGCCACTCAGAACATGCCGACATGGGAAGTGGACCGCCACCAAGTACTGGTCGCAGATCGCCAAGGAACTCCGCCATGCCTACACGGACGCCAACGCGGATGCCGCCGAGGCCCGGGTCGCGGAGTTCGAGGCCCCACCGGTCTTGGAACAGACGACACCTTCAGCTCCCGATGAGGGAGCGCAGCACCGGGACGCTGCCCCCGCCACCCACCATCCCCGCGAGGACCGATCCGGCGACGGAAGCACCGCCGAGGAAGGTCAGACCGCCGATGAAGAGCCCGATGACGGCAGCCGTCAAGAGTACGAGTGCGGCGTGCAACGTCAGGAACGGGGCGGGCTCGCCGGGCGGCGTAGGAGCGGATGAACTCACGTTTCCTCCTGGAGGTGTTGAAGTTGCGATGCCGCTCATAAGTCACACCCGCCCCAGAACCCCACGGGTGGTTTTCCGCGTCACACCGACGTCGATGGATTCCGTGGGGTGGGGGCGCAACCCGCACATAAGACGGCGCCGTACGCCGGGAAACGACCGGAAAGGAAGGCGATGCAGGGGGAAGAGACGCAGGACCCTGCGCATGCTCGGCGCCCGTCACCTGCGCCGGGCCCGCCCGAGGGCCGGGACAGCGACGAACGCCGGGCAGCCGACGAACAGTTGCTCAAGTACCTGGCTCGGGACGGATTTGAGGGGCGGGACTACGAGTACTTCCAAAACGAGCTCGTGCGATACGCCCTGTCGGTCCTGGGCGCGTGGCTGCATTCTGGGTACATCTTCCACTTGGTCGCGCGTCAGGGGCTCGCCCTCGGCCCTACTGAGGCAGAGCTCGAAGAACTGCGTCGTGACAGCGATCTGAGGGAGGAACTGGCTGGCATAACCGTGGCCCGTGCGCTGCCCCGCTTCCGGCAGAAGGAGTTGGTCGAGGGCGGCTGGTCCTACGACGGCGGGGCGAGTGTCACCACCTACTTCATGGGCGCCTGCCTGCGGGCCTTTCCGAACGAGTTCCGGGGCCATCGAGCCGGCGAGGAGCGCTACCGCCGCGCCGCGCAACGCCAACAGACAGTTGGGGTTCCACAACTCGCTGCCCCCAGTGCCGAGGACGAGGCCATCAGCCTCCAGCGGGTGCTGGATCACCTCAAGGGCATCCGAAACCCCCGCACCCGTACAGCCGTGGGCGCAATCGTATTGGCTGGATACACCCACGCGGAGATCCAAGAGCTGTTCGACGCCCCATCCGTGCGGGTGGTCGAGGGGATCCTGCACCGATGGAGGAAAACGACCCGACGCACCGAGGGGGATTGGCGTAATGGATGACAACCGGACCTTCGAAGAACTCCTCGAGCAGTCGTCCCTAGGCACTCCCGGAGCACATCAACTGCGGCAGCGTACATCCGCAGCCATCGCCGCAGTGACCGCCGAACCCGTCGACGAGCTGAACGCGCGGGGCCTGTCCAGCGCCCCGCGCAGCTCCGCACAATCCCAGCGCGTCCAGCGGGAGGGCGTCGCGGCCGAGGACGGGCACACGGCGCTGGCAACCGCGGTCCTCACTGACGACACACCGCCCCCGGCGCTGCGCCACAACATCGCTCGCGGCTCCAGCGGCAGGCCTCCGGCCCTATCCGCCCTCGATGAGCTGTGGCGGTCGTACAAGACCACGGGAGATGGCAAGCTGCGGGATCAGCTGATCCTGCACTACTCGCCCCTGGTCAAGTACGTCGCGGGCCGGGTCAGCGTGGGGCTGCCGCCCAATGTCGAGCAGGCGGACTTCGTCGCGTCGGGGGTCTTCGGGCTCATCGACGCCATCGAGAAGTTCGACATCGAGCGGTCCATCAAGTTCGAGACCTATGCGATCACCCGTATCCGCGGCGCGATGATCGACGAATTGCGGGCGCTGGACTGGATCCCCCGCTCGGTACGGCAGAAGGCGCGGGCCGTCGAGCGCGCGTACGCCACGCTGGAGGCGCAACTGTGCCGCACGCCCTCCGAAGGCGAAGTCGCCGCGGAGATGGGCATCAAGGTAGAGGAACTGCACGCCGCCTTCAGCCAGTTGTCGCTGGCGAACGTCGTTGCCCTCGACGAGCTGCTGCACGTCGGCGGCGAGGACGGCGACCGGCTAAGCCTGATGGACACCCTGGAGGACCACCACGCGGACGACCCGGTGGAGGCCGCCGAGGACCACGAGCTGCGGCGACTGCTCGCCCGGGCCATCAACACCCTCCCCGACCGGGAGAAGACCGTCGTCACCCTCTACTACTACGAGGGCCTCACCCTGGCCGAGATCGGCAACGTGCTCGGCGTGACCGAGAGTCGGGTCAGCCAGATCCACACGAAGTCGGTCCTCCAGCTGCGGGCGAAACTGACCGACGTCGGGCGTTAGCCATCTACCAGCACACCCACAGGTCCTCGGCCCACTCCGGTGCATGATGACCTGGTCCCCCGGGACTTCACCGCGGCCGGCCCTAACCGGCTGTGGCTCACCGACATCACCGAACATCCCACTGCGGAAGGAAAGTTGTATCTCTGTGCGGTCAAGGATGTTTTCAGCAAGCGGATCGTGGGCTACTCCATTGACTCGCGGATGAAGTCCTCTCTGGCCGTCGCGGCCCTGAACAACGCTGTTTCCCGACGCGACAACGTTGCTGGCTGTGTCCTGCACAGCGATCGTGGGTCGCAAGGCGGATTCAACTGGTCGTCGCAACACTTTGATCTCGGAGGTGTGCGACGTGGCCACGGCGGACTGGAGTTTGAAGACCAGCGATGTTCCGGAGG
>NZ_JBIUYT010000003.1:330241-833270 GCF_044744645.1 Streptomyces sp. NPDC087263 | reverse complement strand
ACGCCTGGTTATCGGCAGCCACGAACTCGGTCACGGTGTCAGTCACTTGATGTCTCTTCCATGATCATCAATTACACCGGTGAGCGTACAGACCCTCGAACGCTGCCGCGCCCGTCCGATCGCCCACGTCGCTGCCGGGGCAGGCGTCTCCCGGGCCTGTCTGTCTAAGAAGTCATCTCATTTGGTGAGTCTGCGGTAGCAGGTCAGGGTGCAGGCGATGCTGGTGAAGGCCAGGAAGTGGTCGGCTTTTGCGTTCGTAACGGCGGTGCAGGCGTCGGCATCCGGCGAGCCAGGACATGGTGTGTTCGAAGGTCCAACGGTGGCGGCCGAGCCGTTGCGAGGTCTCGATGCCCCTGCGGGCGATGCGGTGCCGGATTCCTCGGCCAGATAACCACCGCCGCAGGTGGTTGTAGGCATAACCCTTGTCGGCGTGGAGTTTGTGGGGCCTGCGTCGCCGGGGTCCCCCGCGGGATCGGATCGGCGGTATGCCCTTCACCAGGGGGATCAGTGCCTGGCTGTCGTGCGTGTTGGCGCCCGGGATACCGATGGACAGGGGCAGTCCCGTCCGCTCCGTGATCAAGTGGATCTTTGACCCGTACTCACCCCGGTCTACAGGATTCGGACCTGTCAGCTCCCCCTTTTCAGGGCCCGCATGTTCACCGAGTCGATCGCGCACCGCGACCAGTCCAACTCGTCACGGGATCCGAGTTCGTCGAGCACCAGGCGGTGGAGTCCGGCCCACACCCGGGCCTTCGACCACTCGGTGAAACGCCGGTGGGCCGTCGCGCCGGACGGCCCGAACGACGCGGTCGGCAACTGCTGCCACGTGCAGCCCGAGGTCGCCACGAAGACGATCGCGGCCAGCACTTCGCGGTCGCCGTGCCGACGCCGGCCCCCACCCTGAGGCCGCGACGGCGCCTCCGGCACCACCCGCTGGAACAGCTCCCACAACTCATCCGGCACCAGCCGCTCAACGATCCTCGCCACGACCAGCAGCTTACCCAGCCAAATGAGATGACTTCTTACAAGACTGACCCTACGGTGCAAAGGTAGTAATTCGTTCGACGGGGCGGGCGACTGCTGCGAGCATGCGGCACGTGGAAATCTACGAGTACGCGCGCTGCGACGCCGTCGGGCTCGGCGCGCTGATCCGGGCGGGCGAGGTCACCGCCTCCGAGATTGAAGCCGTCGCCCGGCAGGCTCTCGACCGGGCCAACGCCGAGGTGAACGGCCTGGCGATGCCGCTGTTCCCGACAGCACTCGACCATGCCGGCGACGGGCCATTCGGCGGCGTACCGTTCCTGATCAAGGACCTGGGGCCGGTGGCCGAAGGGGTGCCGTTCGCCATCGGCAGCCGGAGCCTGGTGGGCGTGGTCACCGGGCACGACAGCGATCTGATGACCCGGTTCCGTGCGGCCGGCCTGGCAACCCTGGGTGTGACCACCGTGCCAGAGATGGCGATCAGCTTCGCCACCGAATCCGTCAAGCACGGACCGACCCGCAACCCTTGGGACCTCGAACGCGGCGTGGGCGGGTCGAGCGGCGGCGCCGCCGCCCTGGTCGCGGCCGGTGCCGTACCCCTCGCCCACGGCGGGGACGGCGCCGGCTCGCTGCGGACCCCCGCCTCCTGCTGTGGTCTGGTCGGCCTCAAGCCGAGCCGGGGCCGCACCCCGTGCGGCCCCGACATGGGCGAACCGATGTTCGGCATGGCCGAACAGTTCGCCCTCACCCGCACCGTCCGCGACGCCGCCCACCTGCTCGACGCCGTCCAGGGGCCGGGCGTTGGCGACAAGTACGCCGCACCACCGCCCACCCGCCGGTACGCCGACGAGGTCGGCGCCGAGCCTCCCCGGCTGCGGGTGGCGGTGACGACGCAGGCATGGTCCGGCGCAGCCGTGGACTCCGAGGTCGCCGCGGCGGCGGTACGGGTCGGCCGCGTGCTGCAGGAGATGGGCCACCAGGTCACCGAGGCGAGCCCTGCCGTCGACTGGGATGCCACCATCCACAGCGCACGCACCGAGATCGCCGCCGTCGCCGCCCCTTTCCTCATGGCTCCCAGACCACCGCACCCGGCAAGGCTGGAAGCCGTTTCCCGCCAAGTCCTGGACGAGGTTCAGCACCTCAGTGCACTCGACCTCATGGCCGGTCTCGACGCACAGAACCGGGTGACCCGATCGGTAGCGGCCTTCTTCACCTCCCACGACCTGCTCATCACTCCGACCCTCGGCCAACTACCCGCACCACACGGCACCTTGCAGTACGACGACCCAAACCACACAGTGACGAGTTGGCTGGAGACGCTGTTCTCCTACGGGCCATTCACCATGGTCTTCAACGCCTCCGGGCACCCCGCGATCAGTCTGCCGCTGGCCGAGAGCGCGAGCGGACTGCCGATCGGCGTGCAACTCGTCAGCCCCTACGGCCGCGAGGACCTTCTCCTCAACATCGCCGCCCGCCTCGAACAGGCCCTGCCCTGGAAGGACCGGACGCCCCTGGCTTTGTCGATGTCGACTGGCAGCGCATGTCGGTGAGTCTCGACACCACTTCGCCATCAGTGGGGTCGAAAATGTTGGTGGATTTTAGCAGCACCCTGCCGTGCGGGGTGCTATCTCACCCGCCAATTCCGAAGGGCAGCCCTTTGTGATCGCTGCTCAGTGAACGTCGTATGACGTTGACCAGCTTCATCTGCGCTTGGGCGGATGCCTGCCTGGCCTGTTCGAACTCCTCCGGACTCAGCGGGTCACGCAGTGGGGTGCGTTCGCCTCGCTCCACCTGGTCCAGGAAGGAGTTGATGGCGCGGCTGAAGTTGTCGATTTCGGCCGCAACTTCCGTGGGAGCGACCAGGCTTACGCGTATCAGGGCTGCGCTCCATTCGCCCCAGTCGTAATCCCAGCCGCGCCGTTCACCATGCGCTCGCCTGAGTTCCATCGTGAACTTGGCGTAGTGGCTGAACAGCTCCTGGTAGGCGGCAAGCTGTTGATCACGTGTCCACTGACGATCTTGAGCACGGCGCGTGACGATGCCGCCGACCAACACGCCCGCTGTGGCGGAAAGCGCACCCGCGGCCGTTGTCACCAGCGTGTCCAGCATCAAACCCCCTGAGGCCCCACCGTCCCAACCTTCGGCGAGACGAACATACTGATCATCAGTCCTCGGCGGCAACGATCAGTCTTCGGGCGGTTCAGGGTGCTGCGGTCAGTCGATGTGTGCCTGCTCGGTCCTGGCCCGGGTTTGGGCGAGGCGGAAGGAGTCGGTGCCGGTCTCGATGATGTTTCCGCCGAACGTGAGCCGGTCGACGATGGCCGCGCAGAGCCGGGGATCGGTGAACGTTTTTGTCCAGCCTCCAAAGCTTTCGTTCGAGGCGATGGCGACGCTGTTCTTTCCTCCCGTTCGGTCAGTACTTGGAACAGCAGCTCGGCGCCGCGTTTGTCGAGTTCCATGTATCCGAGTTCGTCGATTGCGAGGAGATCGACGCGGCCGTAGCGGGCGATCGTCTTGGTCAGGACCTTGTCGTCGGCGGCTTCGACCAGCTCGTTGACCAGCTTGGTGGCCAGGACGTACTTCACCCGGTAGCCGGCCATCGCGGCCTCGGTGCCTAGCGCGATCATCAGGTGCGACTTCCCCGTGCCGGAGTCTCCTCTGAGGCAGAGAGGCAGCCCCTTCTTCACCCAGTCGCAGGACGCGAGGGTGTGGATAACGGCCGGGTCGATGTTCGGGTTGGCGTCGAAATCGAATTGCCGCAGAGACTTTTCCCGGGGAAATGAGGCGGCCTTGATCCGGCGCTCGGAACGCCGGCGGGCACGGTCGTCGCACTCGGCCAGCAGCAGTTCCGCGAGGAACCCGCGGTAGGTCATCTGACTCTTGGCCGCGTCTTCGGCGATGTCGGTGAACTGGCCCCGGATCGTGGGCAGTCGCAGGGCTTTGCAGGATGCCTCGATGGCCGCGTCGGCGGCCTGCTCGGTCAGTCCGCGGTGGCGTTTGACGGTCACGGCTCTTCTCCCTCGGGGTTGGGCCGGCCACCCAGCCGGCGTCGTCGCAGTAACTGGTCGTAGACGGCCACCGAGGGCAGCGGCCGGGTGTCGGGCGGGAGGTGCGCGAGTCTCCGCTCGGTCAGGGACGTGACCTTCGGCTGCCCGAACCGGTCGGCCTCCGGCCCTTCCGGCAGCACCGCCGGGGCGGGGGTGTCGTCGGCCTCCGCTGCTTTGCGGGCTTCCAGCGCGACCGCGTCCGAGGTCATCGCTCCCGCCCGTAAGGCTGCGGCGAGTCCGGCGACCAGGTGTTCGTGGGGCATGTGCCAGCCCAGCAGCAGGACCTCGATCAGTGCCCGGGTGCCGTCCCGGTCACCGTGGGCCTTGCAGGCCGCCGCCCACCAGGCGTCGTGGACCGGGGTGAACTTCCCTGCCGAGCGGGCCTGTTCCAGCGCGGTCGATCCGGGCAGGGCTCCCGGTTTGCGGACCAGCGCCTCCAGATAGTGGTCCAGCACCAGACGCGACCCGGCTTTGGTCATCAGCCGTTCATGCCGGGCGACTTCGACTCCGTCGTCATAGACCACCAGCTCAGAAGCGTGCAGCATCACCCGCACCCGTCTCCCGATCAGCCGCACCGGCACCGGCACCGAGTAGTGGTTCGTGCGGACGCTGATCTGGCCGTAGCGGTCCACCCGCAGTGCGAACAGCCGGCCCGTCTCGAACGGCTCGGGCGGCAACGGCTTCAGCAACGGCCGTTCCGCGGCGAAGTACTCACCGACCGTCCGCGGGCGGGAGCGGATCCGCCGGGCGTCGTCCTCCTCGTCCCAGCGGTCGACCATAGCGTTCAGCTCGGCCAGCGAGCCGACCTCGGGAACGGGGACGAAGTGGTTGCGGCGGAAGTAGCCGATCTGCCCTTCCACTCCGCCCTTCTCGTGTGCTCCTTCGATGCCGGGACGGCAGTAGAAGACCTCGATATCGAAGTGCGAGCGGAACGCGGTCCACCGCTCGGTCTCCACCCGGGCCCGGTTGAAACCCAGCACCTGGGCGACGGCCGAGTTGAGGTTGTCGTAGCGAACCTTGCCGGTCGGCACCCCGCCCAGCACGCTGAGAGCGTGGACGTGCCCTTCGAAGAACGCCTCCTGGCCGCCGGAGGCCGACACCCGGTGCACCGCCTTGCCGGAGTACGACAGGCGGAAGGAGAAGAGGCTGCACTTGACCTGTTCGCCGGCCAGACGGATCGTCACGTCTCCGAAGTCGACCTCGGCCTCGGCTCCCGGCCGGTGGGACTGGGGCACGAACGCCTTCGCGACGCCACGGCCTGCCGCGATCCGGATCTCCTCACGGCGCTCCGCCACGTACGCGCGGACGATCCCGTAGGTGAGGTCGTCCGCACCCTGCTCGGCAACCAGCCGGTCGAAGATCCGCTTCGCGGTGTGCTGCTGTTTCCGCGGCGCGGTGAGATCCGCCCGCAGCATCTCATCGACCAGCCCTTTGTAAGGATCCAGCCTTGTCGTGCGCGGCGGAAGTTTCTTGCGCGGCTCCGGCCAGACCGAGGTCAGAGCCTTCTGCACCGTGCGGAAACCCACCCCGTACTTGTGCTGCAAAGCTCGATTCGACAGCCCGGCCCGGGAATCACGACGGATTGCCGCGTACAGATCGACTTTGGACTTCGGCGGCATCCATGCCCCCTCACCACGCGGTGCACTTCGATGCTCCCACCGCAAGCACTCAAGTGGTGTCAAAACTCAGCGATACCGCTTCCCGGCAAGAGCGGGTGCTGCCGCCGCTGACCGACAGACGGTGTCGCTACTCACGCACACAGCCACGCCCCCGCACTCCGTCGCCGCTCCCTGAGACTGACACCTCAGCTGAAGCAGCCCGCATCCTTGCGTCGTTGCCGCTCCTTAAAGAGCGTTTTGTCCTGGCGATGGTGTTTGGTTCGGAGGCCTCCTGATTGCGGCTGCCATCCCACTGCTCCTGGGGGTCGCGGGAGTGGCCGGACTGGTGACGGGGCGGTTCAGCACTGCGGTAGCGGTCATGGTGGGGGTCGCCGCGCTCGGCGGGGTGATGCTGGTGGTGGCATGGCGGCAACGGCATCAGAAGATCGCCGCGGACCACACGGGACTGTGGGTGCACAACGGCCATGCCATGCAGGTCATCCAGTGGGAATCGGTGGCCGGCATCGCCGTGTACTACACCGCACAGGCCGTATCGCTGGAGTTGGTCCCCCGCGGCCCGGCTGATGACCGCGACCCCGTCCTGCGTGCCCTGATCCGCGATGACGAACCTCTGGCACCGGAACTGCCCCGAGTCCGCTACCGCATCCCACTGCCCCAGGTCGGATGGCGCACCCTGGCGGAGGCAGTCCGGCGTCACAGCGAACCCCACCCCACCCTCCTGTGGTACGGCCAGATCAACTACAACCCGGCCATGGCGGCTCTCGCCCGCCGGAGCCCTCACCGCACCTGACGGGCCCCACACCTGCTCGATCCATCTCTCCACCCAAGGAGGCGGGCTCCATCCGGTTGGGCGCGCAGGGCGGAGGCGACGATGCTCGCGGCGTGCCCAGTGAGCTCGCGCATCCAGTCCTTGATGTCGTCTCGTGGTTTCCGCCGATCGAGGCGGCTGTCCCAGTCACACATGCCTTGAACGGCCGCGTCGAGCAATGGCCACTGCTTTTCGCGCGCTGCCAGGCGGGCGACACCGAGCAGCCACCACACGGCCCGGTCGGGCTCCTCCCAGCTGGGCCAGTCGTCGGCCGCGGCATGTTCAGTCAGCGCCTGCACCACGGCGACCGCCTGCGCGAGGTTGTCGAGTATCGCCTTCCTGGCGGCCGTCACCTTCAGCCTGGTGAACACGTCCAGGTACAACTCATCGGAGCCGGGCTGATCGGCGGCGAGAGTGAGCAGTTGAGCGGCCGCAGCGGTGTCGTTCTTCTTGTCGGCCGCCTCCAGCAGGCGCTGGGCGCGCACGATGGGCAGCTCGCTTCCGGTATCCGTCTCACGGTCGACCAGGTCGAGGAGGGCCGCCGTGTCCTGGGGCCGGCGGGCGGGATCGAGCTGGGTGGCCTGGCGTACGACCCCGAACCACGATCCCGGCGGAGGCAGTAAGGGCACATCGGCCTGCGGCCAGGTCCCGCTGAAGATCCAGCCGATGAGCTGCCGAGGCTGTAATTCCCCGGTGATCTCGCTGACCGAACGCCGCCTGGCCGCACTACCACCCAACTCGCGTCCGCTGCCGTCGGTGGCCGCCTACGACCAACTCCTGCGTCACACCCGGCCAACGGCCGGGCGTCCCACCAGTTAAGGAGTCCCGCCATGAGCGTCACCCGGCACCGCGGACTGACCGAACCGGCTGCCGACGCAGCCATCGACGCCGCTTGCCGCAACCTGCGGCTGCCCACGATGCGCGGCCAGTTCTCCGAGCTCGCCGACGCCGCAGCCCGCGACCAGATGACCTACCGCGGGTCCCTGGCCGAGCTGCTGATGGCCGAGTGCGACGACCGCAACCGCCGCCGTTCCGAGCGCAGGATCAAAGCCGCGGGCTTCCCCCGCGAGAAAGTTCTGCGCACCTTCGAGTTCGACGCGAACCCCGCCATCGACCCGGCGGCCATCCACACCCTGGCCTCCTACGACTGGGTCCGCAAAGGGCTGCCCCTGTGTCTCATCGGCGACCGCGGCACCGGCAAGTCGCACCTGCTGATCGCGCTGGGCACCGAGGCCGCGATGGCCGGCTTCCGGGTCAAGTACGTCCTGGCCACCAAACTCGTCAACGAGCTCGTCGAGGCCGCCGACGAGAAACTGCTGACCAAAACAATCGCCCGCTACGGACGGGTCGATCGTCTCTGTATTGACGAGCTGGGCTACATGGAGCTGGACCAGCGCGGAGCCGAGCTGCTGTTCCAGGTTCTGACGGAGTGTGAGGAAAAGAACAGCGTGGCGATCGCCTCCAACGAGTCGTTCTCCTCGTGGACCAAGACGTTCACCGACCCCAGGCTCCGCGCAGCCATCGTGGACCGCCTCACCTTCGGCGGCAACATCATCGAGACCGGCAGCGACTCCTACCGCCTCGCCCACACCAGAGCCCGCCAACAGACCACTGCGGGCTCCTGACCACCGGTGTCACCGTTCCCGAATGCGCCACCACCAGCGCCCCGCCGTCCACTCGCTCACCCAACCCGGGTTCGGAAGAGTACGCCGTTCGTACTCGACGTCGATCCGCTCCACCAAGCGGCCCAGATCAGCTCGAGCCCCTCTCGGGAGGCGCTGCAGGGCCACTTCCAGGTCATCTCGGCCGTCTTCGATCTCGATGCCGGGACTCTCATAGGGGCCCGTCAGATATCGTCCCGGCTGTCTGAAAGCCCACTCGAACCAGCTGAGCGCATCAGCAACGGCGTCCGGCCACAGGTACTCGGCCTCAACACGTCGCACCGCTGCCCGGGTCCGAGCGGATACGCCCGAAATCCGACGGACCGGCATGTGCTTGCGTGGCCGCCACCGCTCAGCGCGGACGGCCTTCGGGTGCCTACGCGGCATCGCCCTTTCGGATCAGAACCATGTCGGCATTCTGCCACGGGCCCACGCCTTCGGAGGTGGGGCCAGTAGACTCGGTCACGTTTCCCATCGAAGATTTTTCAACTGGGGCCATCAGTGGCGTTCCCTTGGGGCCAACAAACGTGTTCGAGGCCACACAAGGTTGCGGCGAATTGCGCGAACACGTCCCGCACAGACCGAAGATGGGTGGATACGCGCTGCCGCTCGGGTATCCAGTACGGTCACCCCCACGCCTTGCCCGGCACGGAGAAAATGCGTGCCCGGCCGCTCGGGCAGGGGGCCACCCCGCAGGAGAAGGTCAGCGCGATCCACACCCTTGCGCAGGACGAAGAGTTGCCGCCACCGTCACCAGCGACCTGCTTCGACGGCCGACAGTGATCGCCCAGGTCAAGCAGGACCTTCAAATCCCCTCACCCAACCCCCTCCCGAGGCGACCGTGACTGTGGCGCCCCGATGGGGATGCGGCAGTCGACCTCCCCAGGCACTTCACCGCATCCCCGACCAGCCTCCGCCGCCTACCCGCCGACCTTCGACCGTCGACCGTCGAGCCATTCATGTCCGACGCGTCAAGATCGCACACCGCTTGGACTGCGGCCACAAGGTGGGGACGCAGGTCGTCCGGGAAGGGTTCGCCCTGCACCGTCTCCAGCAGAACCTCCGCGACGTTCCGCACTTTCACATTGGAGTTCTGGGACACCCTCACCATGATCCGCCAGGCCTCCTCGCGCGGGCAGCGGAACACCTTCACCAGCACTCCGCGAGCCATATCGATCGCGGGACGGCTCTCCATGGCCTGCCTGAGCTGCTGAAGCTCCTGCTCCAGCCGTTCCCGCGAGGCAGCAGCGGCACCCTCACGTTCGGGCTGGGGTGTGGTCTCGGGTTCCGGGGCGCGCACCACAGAGTAAGAATCTTGCGTGCCGCCCTGCCGTGCATCACGGCGGTGGGAACGTCGCATGCAATGCGCCTGCCCGGACACACGCACGCAAACCCCATCGCTCGGTCAAGGGCCGACAGTGCCCGAACACCGCGCGAGAAGGACGGCTGCATGCCTGGAAACGCCGAGCGCTCCCGCATCAGCCAGGAAGAACTGATGGCCCCGCAGTCTCACTGCGTACGGCCGGGTGGTGGAGCTGGACCTTGCTGCCCGATTCGACACCGGCAGCCCGTGCACGGCCTGCAACGGCCGCGAAGCCCGGCTGGTCATGGAGGAGGCAGTCGACCGAGTCCGCGCCAAGTTTGGGCCCGACGCGATCGGTCGGCCGGCGCGGTCCTGCGCGCCTCCTGACCGTCATGGTCGGGGCGACCACGACTCCGGAGGCCCGACCGCGGGTGCGGCCGCGCCGCGCTCAGCCCCGACCGCAGCTGGTCAGCGCATCCGGACGTGTCCAGCGTGACGGATACTTCGAACAAGCGATCTAATTAAGGTATGGACTCCACCGACCTCCCCGACGATCTGGTCCAGACGCAGCTCGCCTGGAACGCCGCCTACGACGCACTCGCCGCGACCTGCCCCCGTGACACCACGGACCTGCGCCGCCGCCTGCTGCTCCTGTCCGTACGCCTGTGGTGGCATCCCTACTGGATGACCGCCCCTCGGCGCCTGCGGCGCGCACCGAGCTGCGGCAGCTGGCCCGCACCCGAGGGCTGACCGGGGCGTTCGGATGCGCGGCTGATCACGGCGACAACGGGTAGTACGCGCGGGTCTGATGGCCGACCGCTTCGCTCAGGAGGGTCGCCGGGGCAAAGCGAAGTGCAGACCGCGCCCTCGCCTGCGGCGGCCGCAGGTCATGACCATCAGCTGCACCATGCCCATCGCCCAGTCTCGCCCTTGCCCCTGTCGCTGGTTGAGGTCGATTATCCCACTGATGGATGGGCGGAAATCTATGTTGGCCAGAGTAGACATTGGGTGGCGGTGTGGCTAAGGTTTCTCTCGTAGCCGAGATCAACAGGGCCTGGCAGACACGAACTGCCGGCCAGCAGTACACGCAGTTGCAGTACGCAGGACGGTGCGGTGGTGGAGTTCCGAAGCCAAGGTTTTACAGGACGGCGACGGGGCTGACGACCGGACCGGGTGGCCCGTAGTGATCAGGGGCCGCCGTGAGCAGCACCGCGGTTAACGCTGTCGCAGTACCGGTAAGTGCAGTGCGTAGTACCCAGCAGTGAAGTCAGTGAGCAGTACCTCGGTGAAGGCGTCGGCTGCGGGCGCGCGTGCCGGGAGGTTCGGCAGTGGGGTTCCAAGCCAGAGCAGAGGCAGGACGGGCAACGGGGCTGGCTGCCGAAGAGTGGCGCTGTCACTGGCCACTGAGCAGTTCGCATCACCAGCAGTACGCAATCCCTAGCCTGGCAAGTAGTTGATCACCGAGGGAAGAACGGAGGGGCCGAGCGCCATCAGGATCGCCCGGGCGGACGTAATGAGCCCGGGTACCGCAGGACATCGATAGTGAGGTGGTCTCCGGTCGAGCAACCGCGATCCCCGCGCCCCCGACAGCATCTCGGTCGGGTCCGCGAAAACAGAAGGCCGACGCAGTACCGGGGTCGGCAGATGGTGTAGCAGTTCCTTCGGGGCTCTGGTGCCGTACGGCACCAGAGCCCCTCGACGCGTTCCACAGAGAGGTGCGATGACAGCAGACGACTCGTACGGCCGTCTCGATGACGACAACTACCCCGCCTACACCATGGGCCGGGCCGCCGAGATACTCGGCACAACCCAGGGCTTCCTCCGCGCCATCGGCGAAGCCCGCCTGATCACCCCACTCCGCTCCCGGGGCGGCCACCGCCGCTACTCCCGCTACCAGCTGCGCATCGCCGCCCGCGCGCGTGAGCTCGTCGACCAGGGCACCCCCATCGAGGCCGCCTGCCGCATCGTCATCCTCGAAGACCAGCTCGAAGAAGCCCAGCGCACCAACGCCGAACACCGCCGCGCCGCCGGATCGGCGAACCCAACAGCCGCGGCCTGAGACGGCTGAGACCTGCGACTCTCCGAGGAGTTTCCCGGTTGCCGCCCACATACAGCCCGGAACGCAAGCGTTCCGGGCAACTTCGCCTTTTGGGGGCACCGAAGGCAACCGTCGTCTCGGGGGTGGCACAGCACGGGCATCCGCCGGGGCGGACGCCCCAGCGCGTCCGCAGCCTGACACCGCCCAACGGCCAGTGACTCAGAAGCCTAGGAAGACGCCGTCCTCGTCGACGGCGCCGGCGAACTCCTCGAAGTCCATGTTCGCGCCCGAGAGGTTGTTCTCAATGCTCCACAACTGGGCTGCCACAACGCGGACACCATGCCACGCTCACCCTGCCGTCGGCGTACTGAGAAAAGTGGCCCTGGCAAGATTTTCGTGAAGCGGGGCTGTGCCCCCGTGCGCCGATGACGCTCCGTCACGGATAGCGGGATCTTCGGTGAGTGTGATGACCTCGTACGAATTGTGTCGCCGCACCTCGATGCGGTGCGGGTGGAACGAGGGTGGTTGGCGGGCGGCGTGGTCCGTATCGCTGCCCGTACCCGCGAGTTGATGGTTGCGTGTCCGGACTGCCAGTGCGAGTCGGCGCGGGTGCACAGCCGGTATTCCCGCACGCTGGCCGATGTCGCTGCCGGGGGCCGCCCGGTGCTGATCAGTCTGACGATGCGGCGGTTGTTCTGTGACAGTACGGACTGCGGTCGGCCGACGTTTGCCGAGCAGGTGGAGGGACTGACGGTGCGCTATCAGCGTCGCAGTCCGCTGCTGCAGCATCTGGTCGAGATGGCCGGGGTGCTGCTCGCCGGCCGTGGCGGGGCCCGGCTTCTGTGCATCTTGAAGACGCCGTTGTCGCGGACGAGTGTGCTGTTCCAGTTGATGCGCATGGGACTTCCGTCGGTCGCGACGCCGCGGGTGCTGGGCGTGGATGACTTCGCGTTGTACGCGGACGTCTACGGCACGCTGCTCGTGAATGCCGACACGCGGCTGCCGATCGAGTTGTGGGCCGGGCGCGATGCCGAGCAGCTGGCCTCCTGGCTGCGTGCGCATCCCGGCGTCGAGGTGGTGTGCCGGGACGGTTCGTTGGTCTACCGGCAGTGCATCGCCGAGGGGCCCCGGACGCGGTACAGGTCAGCGACCGTTTTCACCTGTGGCAGGGGCTGTCGAGGCGGGTCTCGGACATCGCTGCGGCCCACCGCGGCTGCCTGGCCGCGGCAGTACGTGAACCCGAACCGGCCCCAACGCCGTCGGACGAACCGTGCGAGGCGGCCGATACTCCCGCCCTCCGTCACGCGAAGCGACTGTTCGAGACCGTCCAGGAGTACGCCGGCACGGCCCGCAGTCTCAGTGCGATAGCCCGCGAGCTCGGCTTGAACCGCCGCACCGTGGCCAAGTACGCACGCGCTGCCTGTTGGCAGGAGTGCGTACGGCGCACTCCGCCCCGCCGGTCCACGAGCCTCGACCCGTATCTGGAGTATCTGAGGCAGCGCTGGGAGCAAGGCGAGCACACCGCGACCGTGCTGCACCAGGAGATTGTCGCCAAGGGCTACGGCGGCCACTACCAGCGGGTCAAGATGGCCATCGCGCCGCTACGCCGCGGTCTGCCGATCGACACACCGCGCGAGCGGCCACCATCGCCCCGCCAGGTCGCCCGGTGGATCACTACCACACCGCCGAAGCGCGGCCTGCACCCCACCGAGGCACTCCGTCGGCTGCTTGAACACTGCCCGGAGCTCGACCAAACCCACACTCTGGTAGGGCAGTTCGCGGCCATGCTCGATGCCTGCGACGCCGCCCCGCTGCCGGCCTGGCTCGACCAACTCGCGGCCTCTGGCCTGTCTGCCTTGGCGAGCCTGGCCAAGGCCATCCGCGAGGACCAGCCCGCAGTCGTGCAGGGCATCACCACCCCGTTCAACTCCGGCGCCAACGAAGGCCGGATCACGGACCTGAAGCTCCAGAAACGGATCATGGCCGGCCGCGCCGGCGTTCCGCTCCTGCGCCACCGCGTCGTCCTCATGGCCCACCTCCGACGCCGCTACCCGTGACGGAGCGTCATCGGCGCACGGTGGCACAGCCCCGCTTCACGAAAATCCTGCCAGGGCCACGTTCAGGCGTACGCCGACACTCGCAGCAACAATGGCGAGCGACGGCAGGCGATCGAGGAGGAAGCCGAGCGGGTCGGGATCAAGCCGGGTTCCCCGGTCTACGTCGCTCAGCAGCCGAAGGCGCTGAAGACCGCGATCCTGGCGGATGCCACCACCCGTGACGCCGCCCGGGAAGCGCTGGCAGAGTTCGAGCGGCGCGAGGCACGAGCGGACCCCGCAGGGCAGCTGTCCAGTCGGCCGGGGAGGGCGAGTGTGAGGTGGAGGAAGCGCCCCCGGGCCGCCGGGCTCAGGACGAGGAGGCCGCGGACGTCGAGCGGGCCGTCCGCACCACGTCGCGCGAACCCTCCGAGCCCGACGTGGCCCTGCAGGACTTCACCGAGATGACCGAGGTCCGCCTCGCCACACTGCGGGCGCTGTCGCTGCTGCAGCTTCACCAGGTGCAGTTCACCGGGGAGCGCAGCCGGGCCATCACCGATCTGTGCGCCGTGCCCGAAGCGGCCATCGCCTTCATCCGTGACCTGGCCGCCGGCCCTTACACGGCGCTGAACGACGAGGTTCTGCAAGCGTTCCTGGACGAGAGTGAGAAGAAGCTTCGGTGAGTCCCAAACGCGACAGTGACACCCCCTCCCAACTGGAGCAGGACGCCATCGATGTTCTGCTGTGGTTCGGTCCCAACGCGGGCCGCGAATTGTCCTACGCGGACATCTCCCGCGGCACCGGCATCCCTGACGGCAGCCGCCTGCGGCGGGCGGTGCCCAGGGCCCGTGCCGCCGCCCACGTGCTCGGGCACCGGCTGGAGCAGTTCATGCACTCCCGCGACCCGCTCAAGCGCGGGGCGAGGGTCACGCGCTTCCACAAGTCCGGTCAGGGCGACGAGTTCGGTGCCCGGGACGCGTTGCTGGCCTGCCGCAAGGCTGTGGCCTACATGGGCGACATGCACCGGGCCTGCTCGTTCGAGGCCGGAAACCCGAACAGCGTCGACCGCGAAGCGTTCGGTCAGATGCCTGATGCCGCCGAAGGCGGCATCAGGACCTTAAAGCTCGGCATGCCGAGATCAGCCACAGTTTTTCGGCGGGCCAGGTCGGTGTTCATTTGGGAGAGCTTCTCCTCGGCGCCGGTGAGACTCACCTGCAGGCCCTCGATCTCCCCGAGCCAGCCTTCGCGTTCGGCCTCCGCGATGCGGTCGCGTAGGTAGTCGCGGATCTCATTCAACCGCGGCTTCTGGGCAGGGTCGGGGCGAAGCATCGAGCATCGAACGCAGGCTTCTCTGAACTTTGGGGCCGTGCCGTCCCAAAGCCTCTGATCTGCAGCTCTTTGAAACCGAATTGGTGATGCCAGAGGGACCACAGCGAGATGTTCCGGAGAGCGAGAACTGCTCCGCCTGCCGCCTCCGTACTGTGACTTCGCATGACCGACACCGAGATCGAGATCACCGCAGACCTGGTCCGCGACCTACTGCAGGAGCAATATCCAGACCTTGCAGGGCTGGCCATCCGAGAGGTGGCGGGCGGCTGGGGCAACCAAATGTGGCGCCTCGGGGACCAATTGGCCGTGCGCATGCAGCGCATGGACCCCACTCCGGAGCTCCAGCTGAAGGAGCGGCGGTGGCTACCGGTACTGGCCCCGCGCTTGCCGCTCCCGGTGCGGTTCGGCGAACCGTCCGAGCGCTTCCCCAAGCATTGGACCGTGATGACGTGGGTTCCCGGCGAGCCGCTGGACCACGGCTCGATCAGCCGCGGCGACCACGCGGCCGACACGCTGGCGGGCTTCCTCCAGGCGCTCCATGTGGAGGCGCCCGCCGAGGCGCCGATCTCTACGGACTTCGGTGCCCATCCCAGGAACTGCACGGACGGCTTCGAGAACTTCTTCCAGGCCGTTGGCCCCAACGACATCGCTGCCGACGTCCGGGCCGTCTGGGACAGCGCCGTTGCGGCCCACACGTGGGAGGGCCCGCCGGTGTGGGTGCACGGCGACCTCCATCCCGCGAACGTCGTCGTCTCGGACGGAACGCTCTCGGGCGTCGTCGACTTCGGTGCCATGTTCGCCGGCGATCCGGCGTGGGACCTCGCCGCCGCATGGGTGCTGCTGCCCGCGGGCACCGCCTCACGGTTCTTCGACATGTACGCGCATGCAGACGAGGCGGCGATCCGGCGCGCCCGCGAGCTGGCCGCTATGAAGAGCCTGTTCCTGATGCTCATGGGGCAGAACGGAGATCGGGGCCTTCCCGGCGGCAAGCCGCACTGGGGACCTTCAGGCCGGGCAGCACTTGATCGTGTTCTGAAGGGCGTTTGACGCACGCTTCTTAAACCTGTTCTCGATCTTGGTTGAGGGCCATGCGGCAGCCCACCTTCGTGGGTTCATCGATCACCACGCATGGTGGGGATGCCAAGGGTCGAGCCGCAGTTCACGGCGGATCGCGGCCAGGGTCTTGCCCTCGGCCAGCCGCTGCTGCACGGCCTCGTAACGTTCGGTGGTGCGGGCCACCAGGCGCCGTGGGCGGCCCGCGAAGTCGAGGGTCCCGTCCGGCGGAACGAACGGGATGCTCTCGGCAATGGACGGTTCCGCGGTGACCAGGTCTCCGGCGGCGGGCTCCTTCGTGGCCAGGGTGCCGCGAACGCGGCCCGGATGCAGCTGTGGTGGGCGCCGATCGTCTTCTCCAGGGACTCGGCGAGGTTCCGCCCTTGCCGCTTGCGCGTGCCCTTCGGCGATTTCTACAGGCCGCCCAGTCGCTTGTTCATTGTGTCGAGGTTCGGCCAAGGAGGACCGTCGTGCAGTGCGCGCAGGAGTTCTTCTCCGAATCGCCTCCCGTTCGGAAACTGGTCGCCAAGCTTCCAACGCCACGCGGCGACCATCGCGAGGACGAGCTGGCGGCACTCGTCCAGCAGCCCTTGGTCGACGTTCGGGTAATGCTCGCAGACCGCCTCGGGAACATGGGCGAGGTCGAACTCGACGGGTCCGCGGCAGCACGTCTCAAGGTCGATGAACAACGGGCCGTTCTTCGTGCTGAGCACATTGCCTGGATGCGGCTCGCCGTGGAGCAGCTGCTCCACGGCGCCGCGGTCGTCGATCGCTCGTCGCAGGCTTGCCAGCCTGCCGCTGAGGAAAACGCGGTCTGCGTCTGCGAGCTCCGGCGAGCGAGCCGGGTCGGCGACAACTTCCTCCGCCTCCGTGATCCGGTCCGTGAACCTCGGGCTCGGCATATCGACCTTGCGCATGCCGGCGTGCAGCTGTTCCAGCGCCTTGGCGTAGTCGACTGGTGGGGTGTGAGGTGTCACGGGTTCGTAGTAGGTCCACAGCGTCACTGCGAAGCCATCGCGCGTGTACACACGCGGGTCCGCCCGAGGCTCTAAGGGACACACTGGGCATCCGACCTCGGTGAGCCGCTGAGCGAGCTCGACTTCGAACTGTGCAACCTCTTGTCCCACAGGGGCGACCCGGGCAAGGACGCCGCATGGCGTCAGCCGCAGTGCCAGCTTGTTCGAGTTGTGGAGAACGATCGCGTCGTCGGTCGGCAGGTCGAGCGATGCGGCGACCGAAGTCGCAGCCGCGATCGCACGCGTGACGTCGGCCATCTCCACCCGCGAATCTTGGCATAGACGAGCGAGGGCGGTGCCAACCAGCCTGGCCAAGGGGCTGGTGCAGGTCAAGATGTCCCCCGGTCGTGCAGCAGACCCCTTGAACGCGCATCAAGACGCCGGAGCCGCCCGTCTCCAGAGTGTCCGGCCGGTGGCTTCGTAGATGACAACTGGGTGGGCTCTGGTAGCAGGATCGGCACGCAAGAAGACCCCACTGCGGGCCGTGGCCGGGGCGCGGGCGGCAACCGTTTGCGGCCATTTGACCGGCCGACCACCCGGGCTTACTTTGGATACGCAACCGTAGCGTATCGAAACTAGGAGGTGGTCGCCGATGAGTTCACTGGCCCGCTCGCGTGCCGCTGGTTCGGACGAGACGTCTGCGACGGGCCGGCCGCGCGATGTGAACCGTGACGTGGCCATCCTCGATGCTGCGCTTCTGCTCCTGATCGAGGTCGGCTACGACCAGTTGTCCATGGAGTCGATCGCCGCCCGCGCCGGGGTAGCCAAGACGACGATCTACCGCCGCTACAGCGACAAGGCCGCCCTGGTGGCTGCCGCAGTCGAGTGCCGGTCGAGCAGCACCCCACCGAAAGCCTCCTCGGGAGACCTGCGCGGGAACCTGCTGGCCGTGGTCCAGTGGCTGGCGCAGCAGATCGCCGAGCAGGAGATCGGGCTCCTGGGTGCGCTGTTCGCCGGCATGCGCAGCGATCCCGAGCTCGCGGCGCAGATGCGCCGCATCCTGCGCCGCGACGAGGCCGCGATGACCGACCAGCCGCTGCGCCGGGCGATCGAGCACGGCGAGCAGTTGGCGCCTCGGGCCGCCGAGCTGTTCGCAGAGGTCGCCCCGGCCGTCATCGTGCACCGGATCGTCGTCGCCGGTGAGAGCTGCGATGAACGCTTCGTCGAACACCTCGTCGACGACATCCTGCTACCGCTGCTGCGCAGCAGCTGAGATCAGCCTGCCCGAGACCACGCGGGGCAGGTACGAAAGGAAGACAAGCATGATCGTCATCACTGGTGCGACCGGCGCCCTCAACGGCGCCACCGTCAAAAACCTCCTGGGGCGCATCCCGGCCGACCAGATCGGTGTCAGCGTCCGCAGCACCGACAAGGCCCGGCACTTCGCCGACCGCGGCGTGCGCGTACGCCAGGGCTCCTACGAGGACCCGGCCACGCTACGCGACTCCTTCGAAGGGGCCGACCAGGTCCTACTCGTGTCCTCCAACGACCCGCACGCGGACGCGGTCGCCCTGCACCGCATCGGCATCGAGGCCGCGGTCCAGGCAGGAGCCCAGCACATCCTCTACACCAGCCACCAGGGCGCCGGCGCCGACAGCCCCTTCCACCCGGCGCGCGACCACGCCGCCACCGAGCAGCTCCTCGCCGAATCCGGCGTCGCCTGGACCTCACTGCGCAACGGCTTCTACGCCCACAGCCTGGGCTGGCTGCTCGGCCCCTGGCAGGAGACCGGCACGATCACGACCCCGGCGGACGGCCCGGTCTCCTGGACCGACCGTGCCGACGCCGCCGAGGCGGCCGCCGTCATCCTCGCCGGTGACCGCCCCTTCGACGGACCGGTCACCCTCACCGCGCGACAGGCCGTGACCTTCGACGACGTCGCCGCACTGGCCTCCCAGGTCAGCGGACGCAGGATCAAGCGGGCCGTGATGGACGATGAGGAGTGGACCGCCGCCAAGGTCGCGGCCGGCACGCCGGAGGTGATGGCCCGGATGACGCTCGCCACCTTCCAGGCCGCCCGCGAAGGCCGCTTCGCGGGGGTCGACCCCCTGCTGGGGGAACTCCTCGGCCGTGAACCCCGCGCCATCGCCGACCAGCTCGCGGACAGTATCCCCGGCTAGGGCATCCTCAAGGGCCTCACCCTTGCCCCCTCCACCGCGGTTCAGGCGATGCGGCTGGGGAATCAAGGTAAGCAGGTCTGTCCCACCTGAGAGCGAGGGGTGGGGAAATTCAAGGAGCGTCATCATCAGCCGTCATCAGGCCAAGAACCCTCACCATTAAGGATCTCCAGCGTGCGGTAACGGAGCCGTTCGGGGACTCGGCAGTCCCCCTGCGCCCGGGGGTGATTCCCGGATCCGGCGAGTACGTGGGGCGTCTGCCATGGTGGTAGGAGCAGACAAAGCGTGGTGGATGCTTCCTCTCCCCCGCTTCGGCCAGTCGGCGCATCCAGCCCGTCGATGTCGGTGACGTCGCGCAGTTCGCCCTGGACCAAGCGGCGAGCATGACGAGCCGGGGATACAACGTCGCCCGCCCTGAAAGGGACCAGCTTCGAGGAGTTCCTCAGCGAATGCCTGGGCGCTACCGCCAGCACGGGGATCCCGGTATGGGTGGAGCCCGCTATCGTCACGGAGCACGCGTGGTGCAGTGGACCGAAATCCCGCTCTGGCGTACCCACCCTTGCGTGTGTGCAGTTGACTCCCGCCGCGCTGTGGCCGCAGGGCTGAACTGTGGGCCGATCGCCGAGACCATCCGCGACACACGGCGATGGTGGTCGATGTCGGCTTTGATCACGGTGGAGTCGAAAGGCAGCTGTCGGCACCGCAGCAGCTGTCCTCGACCAGCTTGCCCAACAGCGCGGCGTTGAGCTGTTCGAAGGTCTGCGGGCCGCTGCGGCGTACGAGCTTGACCAGCATGGTCGGGTGCGGCACCGGGGTAGCCAGCGGGATCCGGCGGAACTGCCGCCAGCTCAACGAGTCCTCCACTTCACGGCAGAGCGTCTCGTATCCGAGCCGGTAGCGGTGTTTGAGGTACAGCGTCCGCACAAGTGTGTCGACCGTGACCGGCGGCCGCCCCAGGCGTTCGGCGAACACTGCCCGCCACGGGGCGACGAACCGCTCGCTATCCAAGGAGGCGTGAATCTGGGCCAGTTCGGCGGCTAACTGCCGCCCTTGCTCCAGCAGTACCTCCCACCACGCGTCCTGTGGCCCGGAAACCCGCAACATCGCCACCACCCCCGGCCCACCAAGACCCACCCCCACCGTGGCGGCGGCGGACGACTCACACCGGTGTCACCCCAGCGAAAACCCGGGCTTGTTCAGGCGCAAGTAGCTAGCTGTACTCGCGGTAGTACAGCAGTTGGCCCGCCTCGCCCGCGGCGGCGCCCTCGCTGGGGAGGAAGAGGCTGACCAGCACCGCGGTCCTGCCGTTCGGCGCTTTCAGCGTCGTGATGCTGGGGTTGGCGTAGGCGGTGCTGCCACCGTTGGTGTGAATGGTGGTCTGATCGGCGTTACCGGTGGCGTAGTCGTAGACGAAGGTACGCCAGGACCTGAAGTCGTTCTTCGTGTACTGGCCCTCGATCAGACCCAGTTGGTAGCCACGAAAGGTGAGCGCGTCCCGGTCCCCGATATTTCCCTTGACGCCCCAGTAGAGCAGCGCGTTGTCGAAATTCGACTGGGCCGAGGTCGACCAGGAGGAGAAGTTGGTCAAGGTGGCGCGCTGTTGCCGGTCGACGTCGCAGTTCGCGTAGTAGTGGCCGCCGATGTCGATGACCGAGTGGTCGATGTCCGGCGTGAGCGTCACGGAATAGATGTTCGGCGTTCCCTCGGCACAGGACGACAGTGTGCGGGGGGCATCGTAGCTCTTCGTGGCGCTGCCGCTGAGCAGATGGGCGCGGTCGGGGTAGTAGCGGACGGCTATGTGGTTGTTGGGATCCTGCTCCCACGCCATCACATAACCACCCGTGGATATCTGGGTGATGGTCGGCTGCGAGGCACCGGTGCCCAGGTCGTGGGCGAACGTCCAGTTCATCAGGTCGGTGGAAGTCGCGACAAAGGCATGGAATCGGTTGTCGCCGAGCATCGTGTGGTACACCGCGAGGTAACCGCCGGAGGAATCCTGGATGACCTTCGCCGTGTCCATGCTGTGCCCGGCGCTGTCGGTTGCCCCGTAGCGGCGAGCGTTGGCACTGGTCACGTTCTCGATCATCCCGCGCAATTCGGCGCGCGCGGCATCGGAGGGTGCCGCCACCGCGGGCGTGAGGAGCCCGCCGACCAGGAACGCCGCCGTCGCAATGGCGAGTACGGACACCCGTACCGCACCGCCGTGTCCCCGAAGTGTGCGTCCCATCGGTCGTTCCCCCCGCGAGATAGACGCCAACTCCTTGTGAAGCTACGGCACTTGACTGCACACGAACAAGATGGCATCCGTGTACTGGGTCCCGCAGCACCGTGCGCCTTGGCAATCCCGACTACGTATCAGCTGCTGGGGTTTCTGGTGCCGGGTGGTGTCGATGCGGCGTCGTGATCAGCCCAGTCGCCGCGGTGAATGCCGGGCGGGAGCGGCCCGTGGTGCGTCTGCGTCAAGCGGGTGCGGACCGCCCGGCGGGATCGCCCGTGCTGCATGAATCGAGCTGGCTGCGGTCAGGCGGACCGCGTCAGCTGTCAGGTGGTTTCGCCGAAGTGGGTCCGGCAGCGGCTGGTCGGGGACCGGCAGCGGAGGCCCTGTTGGTGCAGTGCCGGGTAGGGCGGGTTCGTCGGGCACGACCCGTGTGGAGAAGGCACATATGGTGGCCCGCAACCGGTGGGAGCGTGCCTTCTCAGTCAGATCACCGCCGGGTGACCGAGGACCAGACGCTGGCTTCCCACAGTGCCGGGCTCGACTCTGCACGGCCCGCGCTCACAGTTCGGCGAACCGGGCCTGTCCGTCCGGCTCGTTGACGTAGGTGAGGAGGTGGCGGGCGATGCGCTGGGCGGTCTCCCGGCCCAGAACGTTGGGCCCCCTCCTTCGCGTCAGCAGGCGGAGGGGCCTTCGAGCCCCGGGCAATCTCCAGACCTGCCAGGACCTCACGGCGTATGCTCCGCGGATGACCGAACAGACGATCACACAGGGGCGCCACGAGGGCCTGTTGGCAGGGCAGGTGGCGATGATCACGGGGGCGTCCAGCGGTATCGGTGAGGCCGCTGCACGGCTGTTCGCGCAGGAGGGCGCCGCGGTCGTCCTGATGGCGCGCCGTGGGGACCGGCTGCGAGCTCTCGCCTCGGAGATCACCGGCGCGGGCGGCCACGCACTGGCCGTCCCGGGCGACGTCACTCAGTCCGGTGATGTCCGCCGGGTGGTCGAGGCAACCGTGGACCGGTTCGGGAGCCTCGACTGCGCCTTCAACAATGCCGGTTACGCCACCGTTGAGGCTTCGCTCCACGAGACCGACGACGAGGTCTACGACCGCACGATGGACGTCAACGTCCGTGGTGTCTGGAACTGCATGAAGCACCAGTTGCCCGTGATGCTGGCCTCGGGCAAGGGCGGGTCCATCGTCAACACCAGCAGTACGGCAGGTCGTTACGCAACGGGCGCGTCCGTTCCCTACGTCGCCGCCAAACACGCCATACTCGGCATCACCCGTGCGTCTGCGGCCGAGTACGGGGACAAGGGCATCCGCGTGAACGCACTCGTGGTCGGCACCACCCGCAGCGAGATGATCGATGGGGCCGTGCGTCAGTTCCCGCACCTGGAGCAGGCGTTCATCGCCCCTCAGATCCAAAAGCGCATGGCGGCACCTCGGGAGATCGCGGAAGCCGCAGCCTGGCTCTGCAGCCCCCGCGCATCCTTCGTCACAGGGGTGGCGATGCCGGTCGACGGAGGCATATCCGCTCAGGCGAAAGCCGGCTGAGCCGGGACAACGTTGACCACCCCGAACGCAGCCTGAAACACACAAGAACGACCGCTACAAACCTCGGGCAGCTCAGGGCGGTGCGGTGGCGACGGCTCCGAGGTCGTCGCTCAGGCACTACGGAGTGCTGGGCGGGCCGAACTCCCTGGTCGAGCCAGGCGACTCCTTTCGCTGTCAAAGGAGTGCGCCACCAGGCGCTACGCACTCGAGTGCTCGAGTGGAGGGGGCCGCCTACATGGGGTGACTGTTGATCTTCGCCCACTGGTGGTTTTAGTCGTCGTAGGCGGTCAGTGCGCGCATGACTGGCTGGCCGCGCATGAAGCTAGCTCCACTCATCAGGCCCTTGGAATCGATCATCGAGGCTGGCGCGGTGTCTGATGAGCGGGAGCGGGTGCTGCCGTCGGGAGTGCGGGCCACGGCGCTGGGGATGGCCAGGGTGCGGGCGCTGGAGACCGAGCGGGAGAACGTACTCTTCCGCGACCCACTGGCACAGGCCTTCGCCGCCGCCGGCGGCTTGTGGCTCTCCTCGTCGCCTCTGTCCGATGACGAGGCCGCGCGTCGCCGCCGGCTGGCCGTGTCGTTCTCCGTCGTCATCAGGACGAAGTTCCTCGACGACCTGTTGCAGCAGGCCTCCGCATCCGGAGTCCGGTGACGCGACGACATCCACGAACCGTTCCTCACCCTCGGATGCGCACTCATCTGCTGGCGACGCCTGAAGTCATTGCCAATAGGAGTTCCTACTCCGCCACCCGACAGGGGGAATCGGAGGTAAGCGTGTGCTCGGCAAGAGCAGCCTGGGAGGTGTAATAGGCGCGATTGCGTGGCTGCCACCCGCCCGGATAGGCGCCACCAGCCGCGACTACTCCCCGTTTGACATGGTTCTGACGGGTGGCATGGTGGTAGGCGGGGGCGACAGTTGGGAGGCTCGGCGTGGCATCGGGTTCAGCATGGCGTTCCGCAGCGCGGCAACTGCCACTCAGGCTCACCGTCGGCGCGTTCTTCCTCCACTCCGGACTGTCGAAACGCGAGGCGGACCAGGCCACCGCTGAGCGGCTCCATCAGTTCGCCACCACCACCTACCCATTCCTGGGCAAGCTCGACGCCCAGAAGTTCGCCCGGCTGCTGTCCACTGGGGAGATCGCCGTCGCCACCGCGTTGCTCCTGCCGGTTATCCCTGCCGCTGTCGCCGGGGCTGCGCTCACCGCATTCTCCTGCGGCACTCTCGGGCTCTACCTGCGTACGCCGGGCGTGCGTCAGGAACGCAGTCTGCGCCCCACTGAACAGGGGACCCCACTGGCCAAGGACGTCTGGATGCTGGGCGTCGGCATCTCCCTCATCGCCGAGGGCATGAGCGAACACCGGGGACCCGCCGCCACTGCCCTCGGCCCTTGGCGCCGAATGCTGCGACTCTGATCAACTCACCGCCCCAGGGGCAATGGTGCCAGGGGAGTCGATATGGCCACGACTAAATGGTTCTTCGAGCCCGGCCATACCGGCGCGGAGTTCCGCACCACGCACATGATGGTCACCTACGTCCGCGGACAGCTCAAGAACGTGCACGGCCGACTGCAGGTCGACCCCGAAGACCCGGAGAGGGCCCGCGTCGAGGCGACCATCGACGCGACCCAGGTGTACACCGGTCAGCCCAAGCGTGACGCCCATCTGCGCAGTGCCGATTTCTTCGACGTCGAGCACCACCCGACGTGGACATTCATCGGGTCACGCGTTCATCAGGTCAGCGCAACCGAATTCGAGGTCACCGGAGAACTCACCGTACGGGGCGTCACGCATCCCGCAACCTTCGACGTCACCTACTTGGGACAGTGGGACACCCCCTGGTGGGAGGACGGCCGAAACCTCGGCCCCAGGAGACGCGCCGGCTTCACGGCCACCACCCGCATCAATCGCCATGACTTCGGGGTGAGCTGGAACGACGTGGTCGACCGGGGCGGAGTCGTCGTCAGCGCCATGGTCGATGTCGTGGTCGACATCGAGGCCGTCCTCGAGGCCGGCGAAAGGGCTGCCTGAGCACGGCTCCCCGGTGGTTTTTGAGGCCGACGGCCACCGACTGCCAGCCCGGCCATGGACCGCCCAGCGACAGCCTGCGTCCCAGCCCGTCGCCCAACTCGTACGGGACCAGCAATTCGTCCAGCCCGCGCATCGGAGCGGTTCCCCAACCTGACCGTAAGCCGCGGCTCCCAGCACCAGGCTTGCCAACTACGGATCAAATCCGCCAACCATCGCTCGACGTCACCTGAGCATCACGGCCAAGTAGCACACTCAGTAGCCAAGTAGGCGCTCACTCACAGAATGGGTGCTGCAGGCGATGAGGCGGCCGAGCCCGCGGGCGCCGAGCTCCTGAGCCGTTGCTCAGTTGGCACCTGCGGGACCTGGTGACCTGGCCGTTGTGGGATGGCGAAGCATGTTGGTTGTCACCGAGCTCTGGTCAGTTGATGTCGAACTCGTTCCCTTCGGGGTCCTTCATTCCGACCGCGTAGTGGTCGATTCGTTTTTCGTACATGACAACGGTGTTGGTGGCGCCCAAGCCCACGAGGCGGTCGGCCTCGGCGTCCACTCGCTTTTTCCGCGTCTCAATCGGGTCTGTCCGGTCGCCGCTGGCGTGGATGTCGATGTGCAGCCGGTTCTTCACAGCCTTCGCGTCCGGAACCACGTGGAACCAGATGGCCGGTCCACCGCCCTGCGGGTCGCTGATCCGGTCCGGACCCCCGGTCAACGCTTCTTCCGGTAGCCCCAGGTCACGGTAGTAGTCGTCCCATGCCGCGAAACCGGATGGGGGCGGCGCGACTTCATAACCCAGTGCGGCGGCCCAGAAGTTGGCCTGCCGGCCGGGATCGGCGCAGTCGATCACCAGCTGGTAGCGAACGGACATCGGGATTCCTCTCTCAGCCGCACAACTCAACCGGCCATCCTGCCAGTTGCGAGGCAAGAGCCGCGACCCTGCAGAGCCACGCACCACCGCGAAGTGACAACAAGCCTGTCCATGTGACAACCATCGCGCTTCAGCTCAGCTCCGGTGACTGAGCGATTTACCTGGCCAGTTGAGCGCGGAAGGGCACGATAGCGCCCACCGGGGTCAATGGGCTGATTTCCGCTGATCTCGGTTCGGTACAGCGTAGTTGCGGTGTGCTGTAGCCGTGGACGCGGTGCGGGCAGTAGCGGTGGGTGGTGGGGAGCAGCCAGTCCCGCTGCGGAGGCGGAAGCAGCACCGCCTCGCGGATTGGAGGGAAGCGCGCGGCCAGGGGCTCAACAGTGAGGTCGCGGACCTCGTTGGGGGCTGGGCACCCAGTGGCCGGGCGGCAGTTCTTCGCCCCCGAGACGGTGACCACCGATCACGGCAGCATCTACAAGAGGCCGACCTGGTCGATCATCCGGTCCGCGGCCGACTTTCGAGACGCCGAACAGTAAGCCCAGCTGGCGCATCGTCAAGTTTGTGCGCCAGTACGCCGCGACCAGCAGTACTCGATCCTCCAACGGCAGACCCCATGGCCGGCCCCGTCGTGCCGCGTCCGCGCCCTCGCGGCGCAGTGCGGTCACCAACTTCCCGAAGGAGCGTGGGTTCAGCCCGGTGAACCGGGTTATCCAGGACGGCTCCGACGCCGTGATCACACCAGCCACACCAAGATCATCGCACCGCGACCGGCGAGATGGCTCAGATGCGGGAGCTCAGCCGCAGGGCAAGCAGGCGACGTATGCGACCAGAGGTCCCGCGAAGAGCCCCGAGCCTCCTCACCTCCTCCACTTCAAGTTCCAGACGGTCCGCGAGGGCAAGCACAGCGGCGTACGGCCGTTCGCCCTCCTCGAGCTTCGCTGCCACGGCATCGAGGACAGCTCGAAGGACAATGGGGTTCGCAGCGGAATGGTCTGCCAGCAGGCGAAGAAGCTTGTTGTCGTTCCAGGCGCTGTCGCGGGCTGCGCTCAGTTCCAGGAGAGCTGCGGGCGGGGTGTGGGGATTGGTGGCCAGGGCATGCCAGACGAAGGGGTACGGACATTGCGCGAGATGCTGCAGGACGGAGCTGTCCTTCTCGGTATGCGCCAGTGCGAGGTAGTCGGCGGGCGTGGACACGAGGGTGGCCTCTCAGGATGGTCGAAGCCGTCATCTTGCCACCGCACCTGTGTTACCAGCGGACGGGAGCGGTCATGCCCGATATGCCTCGCCCATCACTTACGGGACAGGCCTTATAGGCAGCGGCACCGTTGCGCGATCAGTCACCATCCGGAGTACTAGCGAGGTGGCGTTGCAGATCGATGTGTCGAAATTGGTAAACCGCTCCCACTTGGCGTAGCACGCCCCGGTACTGATGGGCATCAGCCAGGAATGCCATGAGATTGCGGGGCAGGCGGTGGCGGAGGGCAAGATGGTACTGAGCTGATGCAAATGCCCCCCAGGCGGTCTTCGTGAAGGCGACGGTCAAGCCGAGCCACAATGCGATCCCCAGAGCCGTGATCTGACCGGTTGCAGATACACCGTTCACGGCTAGGGGCACCCAGATACCGAGACCCGCGGTAGTGGTGACTGCCAGCGTGAGAGCCCAGAAGATGCGTCGGTCTCGCGACCAGAGTGCCATGGGGCCAACCTCCAAGGCAGTGTCAGCGGCTGTAGCCCCCAGCCCGAAGGTGATGAAGATGGCTAGTCCCACCGTTCCGGCCATGGGAAAGGACAATTGAACAGCCTTCGTCAGGAAAAGAGTCGCGACCGTCCCTATAGCCAGCCAGAGCCAGTTCGGCGTCCAACGCAGCCCGGACGTGGGGCGGCGTGACTCCGTGTCGAAGGCCAACCAGCCTGGCATTACAAGGACGACCCCGAGGATGACTCCGAGGAGGACGCCTGTCAACGGGGCCACGATCTTGGTGAGAATATCGGACGACGCCGCGAAGATGAAGCCGATGGCTGCGAAAGCCGTGCCGAGGAGTAAGCATACGGCCTGAGTAACCAAGGCGGGAATACTGCGCTGGGTAGCTCGCGGCAGCTGCCACCAGGACAGATCAGGTGTGCCGTTCAGGGCTAGGTGAAGGTAACGCGCCAGGAAGACAAAAGTTCTCTGAGCCTGTTGCGGGGTCCACTGGCTGGGGTGGCGTGGATGGGGTCGGTAGGCGGCTGGAATGAAAGCGGAGAACAGATGCCTTTCGATGGCAGCGCGAGTGGGGAATCGGGAAGTGTCGCAAAGTTCTCCAGGGTGGGGCAGGTCCACGTAGCCCTCGCCGACGCGGGGGTTGTAGATGGTGCGTGCCAGGAACAGCATGAGTGGCGTGCGCAACACTGTGCCGACCGGTGTCGTGGTATCCAATCGAGCAGTGACAGGTTCCCAGCGGTCTGCGGAATAACCACTCCCACCCGCGTCACGGCGCAAGTAGGCTGCGGCATCGTCGACCTCTAGTGGACGCAGTTCGATACCTGCTGCTCCTGCCAGCCTCACCGGAAACCCGAAACGGGGACGCACCACATTGCGGTATTCCCCAACACGGCTTGAGAGAACGACAGGATGGCCGAACGGAAGCGCTTCGTTGATCGCACTGAGAGCGGCACTCCGGAGAGGAGTAGCGATCTCGTCGAAACCGTCCAGGACGGGAAGAATCAGACGGTTATCCAGCAGTGCACGAGCGCGATCAATCTTCCCGAATCGTGCGGGGGCGGAGTCGGCCAGATTGGGATAGTCGGCCGCAAGTCGCTGAGACATCCAGGCGTAGAGGTCCTGTCTCGTAGGATTCCATGTCGCTAACGGAAACAAAACTGGAACGGCGGCGACAGAACCAGTTGCGGCGCTCTCCAGACGCCTGTGGAGCAACCCCAGTAAGAGGCGTAAGAGAAGAACTGTCTTGCCTGCCCCAGGCGCTCCAAGCACTAGCAACCGCTTCGTGGGTACCTTTTCTGTGAATGTGCGTGTGATTTCTGCCCCGGTCCCTTCCAATTGCTCAGGAGAGGCTGCCCATTCCTCAGGGACAGCACGCAGCCCTCCAGGCCAGTCGGCAGCCGTGGCCCGCAACAGCGACCACTCTTCGACCAGATCCTCCGGGGCAGCTTTCCACCCCACTGCCATGGGGTAGGGGTCGTTGACGCGCCGTACCCGGGCCTCAGCCTCCCACTGACTCTGCACGGCCTGGGCCAGATGTTCCGCGATCTGATCCAGAGGCAGCTCGGCCCCGCGTTCCGCGCCTGCCCGGAAGGTCACCCAGGACATGAACAACGGAGCCAGCGTGGGTAGCAGCGACGCCGCAGTGGCAGCCGCTCCCAGCTGAAAGTAACGGGCGAACCACAGTGCACCTCCTATCCCGCCCAGCGCAAGGACCACGTAGACCGCGCCCACGTTCCGCGTTCCGGTTCTCCATCCCCCCATGGCCGTCATCATCCTGCTCGCGCCGATTCGACGGAAGACAAACGGACATTCGCCGGGGTCGGCTTGCTTCAGTCATCGAAGAATGTCCGCGAGACGTCAGTCCGGCCGAAGCAGGCTGGATTGTCAGTTTTCCCTCCGCTGGCCAGCAAAGTTGTTAATGCATGAACGGGTTGACTGAGGCTCGGGCAGCGCGGAGACGGGTGCTAACTCCGCGCACGTATGCAGGGCGGTTGCAAGTTCCGGGGTTGTGCGGCTGGTCGGGTTATGACCGGTTGGGGCGCATAACAGCGCAGGCACGGGCTTCGTGATCATTGCGATGTCTAAGCCCGATGATCATGAGGTGGCCCGTGCCTGCTGCTGCGTCCTCTCCCATTCCTGCCGTGCTGGTGAAGCTGGGTCCGCTGGACACAGGTCGGATCGCCGACCTGCGCCCCTACTCCGACTCGGTACCCGATCCGCGCGCACGGCGGGGCCGGTGGTACTCGCTGACCGCGATCCTGCTGGTGTGCGCCTGCGCGGTCGTCTCGGGAGCGAGGAGCATCGACGAACTCGCCGAGTGGGGCCAGCGTGCCTCGAACGCACTCCTGTCAGTGCTCGGGATCCGGCGCCACCTACTCAGATGGCGCCGGACTCCGTCGCCGGCCACGATCTGCCGTGTGCTGGGGGCTGTTGACGGTGACGCCCTGAACCGGGCGGTAGGCGCCTACCTGGCCAACCGGCACCGCGCCGCCACCGAGCCCGCCCCGGCGCCGTCGCCCCCCGCATCCGGGCGTCCGCGCGTAATCGCTGTCGACGGCAGAGCACTCAAGGGATCAGCCCGTCTCACCGCGACGCGCCGGCATCTGCTCTCCGCGGCAACTCACGGCACCGTCGTGACCCTCGCCCAGGTGGAGGTCAGCGCGAAGACGAACGAAATCACACACTTCCGTCCGCTGCTGGCACCACTGGTCCTGACCGGCACCACCGTCACCTTCGATGCCCTGCACTCGGTCAAGGCGAACATCTCCTGGCTGGTCGAGACCAAGAAGGCCCACTACATCGCCGTGATCAAGGCCAACCAGCCCACCGACCACCGTCAGCTCGCGGCCCTGCCATGGCGGGGCATCCCCGTCCAGCACACCGCCTCCGGGACCGGACACGGACGCCGCGAGTCCCGCTCGATCAAAACCTGCGGTATCGCCGACGAACTCGGCGGAATCGCCTTTCCCCACGCCCGCCTGGCCATCCGCGTCCACCGCCGCCCACACGCGAGACCCGTGGGAGTGTCTAAGCCGTCACCAGCCTCGACGCCCACCAAGCCGGCCCCGCCGACCTGGCCGACGCGATTCGCGGGCACTGGGGAGTGGAGAACTCCTCGCACCACATCAGGGATGTGACCTTCGCCGAGGACGCGTCCAACGTCCACGCCGGACCGCACCACGGGCCGTGGCGACCCTCCGCAACCTCGCCATCGGCGTGCTGAAAACCCTCGGAGCCGACAACATCGCCAAGACCACCCGGGCGATCCGCGACGAGCCCCAACGAGCACTCCCCATCCTGGGCATCACCAACGATCCGGACACCTACGGAACTTGATCAAGCCCTGGTGACGTGTCTAATGCACGCCTCCTCAAGCCTCCCGAGCAGCGAAGTTATTACTGCATGAGCAGGGCTTGACCGAGGTCAGTCGCTGGGCAGCTGTTCGCGCAGCACCATGCCCAGGGTGGTGGGTTCGCGGCCGAGCAAAGTGGCCAGTGTTGGGTCGACGGCGGCGAATTCGGCGGCGCGGCTGGCGGCGAAGATGCCGAGCAGCTGGTCTGCCGCCTCGGCGGGGACGCCGCGGCCCACTAGCTGCTCCCGGAACTGGTCGTCGGGTGCGGTGATCCTGGTGATGGTGCGGCCAGTTATGTCGGTGGCGATGCGGGCGATCTCGTCGAAGGTGAGCGCCTGTGCCGCGGTGAGCGACGGCGTGGGGCCCTCAAAGCGGCCTTCGTCCACCAGGATGGCGGCGGCTGCGGCGGCGAGGTCAGCGTGCGCGGTCCAACTGACCGGCCCGTCCGCGGGGAGGACGACCTCGCCGGATTGCATGGCGTGGCCCAGGAACTGCACCGCGCTGGCGGCGTAGAAGCCGTTACGCAGCGAGGTGGACGGCACGCCGCAGGCACGCAGTGCCTCCTCGGTGGCGGCGTGGTCGCGGCAGGGCTGGAAGTGCGACGACGGGCTGGCGCCCATGTGGCTGGTGTAGAGGATGCGGCGGGCGCCTGCCGCGGCGGCCCCGTCGATCGCGGCACGGTGCCGCTGCACGGCCTCGTCGCCCATCTTGTCGACGGAGACGATGAGCACCTGGGTGGCACCCTCGAAGGCGTGGGCCAGGCTGTCGGCGTCGGTGAAGCTGCCCTGAGGCACCCTGGGCGCAGGCCAGGATGATCCGACATCGCAGGGCCCACGCCTGCGGCGTCGAACGGCGTCGCACCCATCCCTCGAGAGCGGCCCGCTCCTCGTCCGACAGCGTCAACTCGGCCTTCGGCCGCCCCGTCCGCACCATAAAGCAAGCCTACACATCTGAACAGAATTCCTGACTCAGAAGACTAGTAGAGCCCTAGTAGGACTCCCTTAGGTCTGTCTCGGTCTCGGAGGCCTGGTGTGTCGAAGTTCGAGAGGTTCTTCCGCGCCGCCGCAAGCCTCGATGTGACAGGAACGACCTGAAGCGGTACAGCGACTTCGTCGACTCCAAGCGCTACGACCTGCTGGTCGTCGGCCAGGCGTCGGCCAGGGCCAACGGCAGGGATACCGTCGAACCGTGGGACCTACCGATCACCAAGGGCCTCCAGGAGAGCATCCATCAGTTCCGGCGGCTCGACGAGGAGGTCGAGCTGAAGCCGATCCTGGAACAGCTCGCCGCGCACCCTCCCCTCGACAGGACACCCACCCAGGAGGCCGAAGAGCGCTACCCCGAGATCATCGGCGGTCTCAGCATCGCCCTGGCCGAGACGTTCAAAATCATGGATCCGGATGTGAAGAACCCGCAGACCAGTCACTGGGAGGGCGTGACCGCGGTGTTCGACCGGCTGCTGTAGCAGTCGAGCCCCGGTGCGTGTCGCAGGACTGAACAGAGATGCCGGACGGGGAGCGAAAGGTGGGGACTGGGAATCCTTCACCGAGGCCCGGGGCGCCCCCAGGCGCTCGGGGATTCGCGATCGCCGTTTCAGCACGGCTGGTCGCCTGGCCGGGCCCTCGAGCCGTCGTCAGGAGCGCGCGAGCCGGGCCGCGAGATAGGGCGCGGTGGCGCTGCGGCGGGCCCTCGCCACCTTGGCCGGTGGGCCCGCCGCGACCACCTGCCCGCCCGCGTTACCGCCGCCCGGCCCGAGGTCGATGACCCAGTCGGCGGTGGCGACCGTGTCCAGGTCGTGCTCGACGAGGACGACCGTGTTTCCGGCGTCGACGAGCCGGTGCAGCTGTCGCAGCAGCAGCGCGATGTCCGAGGGGTGCAGCCCCGCCGTCGGCTCGTCGAGCAGGTAGAGCGCGTGCCCGCGGCGGGCCCGCTGCAGTTCGGTGGCCAGTTTGATGCGCTGGGCCTCACCACCGCTGAGTTCCGTCGCGGGCTGGCCCAGCCGCAGGTACCCCAGCCCCACCTCGCGCAGCGTCTCCAGACTGCGGGAGGCGGCCGGGACGGCGGACAGGAACTTGGCGGCGGCGTCGACGGACAGCGCCAGCACCTCCGCGATGTTCTTGCCGCGGTAGGTCACTTCCAGCGTCTCGGCGTTGTACCGGGCGCCGTTGCAGGTCGGGCACGGTGCGTAGGTCCCGGGCAGGAAGAGCAGTTCCACCGCGACGAACCCGTCGCCCTGGCAGGTCTCGCACCGCCCTTCGGGCACGTTGAAGGAGAACCGCCCGGCCGAGTAGCCGCGCGCCCTGGCTTCGTCCGTCGCCGCGTACAGCTTGCGGACCGCGTCGAACATCCCCGTGTACGTGGCCAGGTTGGACCGGGGTGTACGGCCGATGGGCCGTTGGTCTACCCGGACCAGCCGGTCGAACGACTCCAGCCCCGACGCGTCCTGCACGTCGACCTCGAGCTGTGCCTCGTCGGGCTCCTCCGGCACGAGCCCGAGGTGGCCGCGGACGACCTCGGCGAGCACCTGCGTCACCAGCGTCGACTTTCCGGAACCGGACACGCCGGTCACCGCCGTCAGTACGCAGAGCGGTACGTCGACGGACACGTCGTGCAGGTTGTGGCGGGAGACGCCGCTCAGGTGCAGCCAGCCGTGCGGTGTGCGCGGGCGGTGATCGAGCGGCTGGGCGCGCCCGAACAGGTACTGGCTCGTGGCCGACTCCTCGACCTCCTCAAGACCGGCCACCGGACCGCTGTACAGCACGCGTCCGCCGCCCTCACCCGCGCCGGGGCCGATGTCGACCACCCAGTCCGCCCGCCGTACGACGTCCATGTCGTGCTCCACGACGAACAGCGAGTTGCCCGCCGCCTTGAGGCGGTCCAGCACGTCAAGGAGCGGTTCCGCGTCGGCCGGGTGCAGGCCCGCGGAGGGCTCGTCGAGGACGTAGACGACGCCGAACAGACCCGAGCGCAGCTGGGTGGCGATCCGCAGGCGCTGCGCCTCGCCGGGTGACAGGGTCGTCGAGCGGCGCCCGAGGCTGAGATATCCGAGGCCCAGGTCGAGCAGTACGTCGACCCGCGCGACCAGATCGCCGCAGATCCGGACCGCGACCTCGGTCGTCTCCCCGGATCGGGCGGTCGACGTGGTGGCGTCGGCCTCGGACCGCCCCGCGACGGGCCGCAGCAGCGCCACGACCTCGGTGAGCGGCATCGCGTTGATCTCGGCGATGGAACGTCCGGCGAAGGTCACGGCGAGCGCCTCGGGCCGCAGTCCGCTGCCGTGACACTCGGGGCAGGGCACACTCCTGACGAACCGGAGCGCCCGTTCGCGCATCTTCTCGCTCTTGGAGTCGGCGAGGACGTGCATGACGTGCTTGCGGGCGCTCCAGAACTTGCCCTGGTAGCCGTAGTCGACGCGGTCCTCCTCCGGCTCGATGTACACGGAGGGCTGCTCGTCCGTGTACAGCAGCCAGTCCCGGTCCTTCTTCCTGAGCCTGCGCCACGGCCGGTCGATGTCGATCCCCAGGCCGCTCACGACACTGCGCAGGTTGGCGCCCTGCCAGGCCCCCGGCCAGGCGGCGATCGCCCCCTCGCGGATGCTCAGCGAGGGGTCCGGGACGAGCAGATCCTCCGCGACGTCGTGCACGACGCCCAGTCCGTGGCACTCCGGGCAGGCACCGGCCGCGGTGTTGGGTGAGAACGACTCGGCCTCCAGCCGCGCGGCCCCGGGCGGATAGGTGCCGGCGCGGGAGTACAGCATGCGCAGCAGATTGGACAGCGTGGTGATGGTGCCGACCGTCGAGCGCGAGCTGGGCGACCCGCGTCGCTGCTGCAGGGCCACGGCCGGTGGCAGTCCGGTGATTTCCTGCACGTGCGGTGCGCCGACCTGTTGCAACAGCCTTCGGGCGTACGGTGCTACGGACTCGAAGTAGCGCCGCTGGGCCTCCGCGTAGAGCGTGCCGAACGCGAGCGAGGACTTGCCCGAACCGGAGACGCCGGTGAAGGCGACCATCGCGTCCCGCGGAACGTCGACATCGATGTTCCGCAGGTTGTTCTCACTGGCGCCCCGGACATGCACGAAGGGGTCGGTCGCGTCCTTGTTCACCGTTCCTGATTACCTGATCGCGCGGGGAAACGCGCGACAGGCGCCATCACCGGGCTCCGCTCACACGAGCTTCGGGAGTATCCCGGATCCATTTTCGATATACGGCCTCCTAGGCGGCGCACACTCCGCTGTTGGCGGATGCCGACAAGGTGGCGTCGCTGCTGGAGACCACCCTTCCCGGGGTTTTCGTCGCCGGCAACGTCAGGAGCGGCTCGGTCAAACGGGTGGTCTCGGCGGCCGGTGAGGGTGCCATGGCTATCCGCCTTGTGCACGAGCACCGGGAGAAGAAGGGCAACCTGTTCCGCACCGTGGGGCCACGAAGGCCCGGCCGGTGGCGGGCCATGGAGAGGCACTCGGCATCGTGCTGGTGTCGGACGAGGGGACGCAACGACTGTGGTGTGAGCAGGAACGCCGCGGTGACATGGACGAGCAGGACCAGCGCGGCGTAGAGGCAGTGACGCCCATGAAGGTGATAACGGGACGAGGTTGAACCGGCGGCGGCCTGCTGCCGATCGATCTCGTCGCGGTGCCCGGGGTGGCGCGGAGCTGGTGTTCGCAGTGGCGCACGCAACCGTGGCCCGGTGGTGGAGCAGGGCCCTGTGCGGGGAGGACGAGGAGACCTGACCGTACCGCCTGCACCTGCTGGCAGGGGCCAGCGTGTCACGCAGCGTCGGCGTTCCGCCTCGGGGGCATCCTGTGGGCACGGGCGATCGCGGGGGCAGGCCGACGAGAAGGAGCCATGCGGGTGTCGTCTCAGGGCGTTACGGTCGTGGCTCTCCTGGCGGATCCGGACGCGCCCACGGAGATTGCGCACCGCATGGCCCAGATACTTCCTGCTCGGCTCGCCGGCAAGTCAGGCCAGGGACGACGGTTCGATGTCGAGGTGGTCAGTGAGCCCTTCACCGCAAGCACCGAGGACCCGTCCACCTTGATGCGCCGGATCATGGACCGCGCAAGAGCGGAGAGTTGGGACATCGTCGTGGCCCTCACCGACCTTCCGCTGCACTCACACGGGCGCAAGCTCGTTGTGGATCTGAGTCACGAACACGGCTTGGCGCTGCTGTCTCTTCCTACGCTGGGGGGCTTGCGCCTGCAGACGAGGGCCCGGCGGACCGTGGAAGAAGCCGTGCTCAGCTTGGCGGGCCCGCGGGCCACCGGGTTGGAGGGATCTCCGCGGAGTCAGCCGTTGCTGGCTCCCTTTGTCAGTCGTTTCGCGCCTATTCACCCGGGCCAGGTCAGTGAGGAGGAGACCTCTGATCTGCGGTACGTCGTCAGCGGGCCGCGCGGTTACCTGAGGGTGCTCCTCGGTATGGTCCGCGCCAACCGGCCGTGGCGCTTGGTGCCGGGCTTGTCGAAAGCCCTGGCGGCCGCACTCGCCACGGGAGCCGTCGCCACCGTGAACTCCACCATCTGGAGCCTGGCCGAGTCCCTGAGCGCGCCGCGCCTCGTGATCGCCACGGTCGGGTCTGTCGCGCTCATGATCGGTTGGCTGATCGTGGACGCGAACCTGTGGCATCGAACGGCAGAGCACTCGTCTGAGGCAAGGCAAAGGGCGAGGCTCTACAACGCCTCGACGGTCATGACCGTGGGTATCGGGGTGCTCGTCTGCTACGTGGGTTTGATCGTCATCAACTTGGTGTGGGCCCTGTTCATCCTCAACGGCCAAGTGTTCGCCTCCACGACACGGAGCCCGCTTCATGCCGCGGAATACTGGACGTTGTCCTGGTTCGTCGCTTCGGTCGCCACGGTGGGCGGCGCGCTGGGATCAGGCTTGGAGAGCGACGAGGCGATCCGGGCAGCCGCCTACTCCAAACGCGAACAGGAACGCCGCCACATGCTCCAAGACGACGACGGTGACCAGCTGGTGACCTGAGTCGGCCTGGGGTATGCCGTACCGGACGCCACCATTCTCGTATACAGCGAGTTACGGATGGCTGCTATTTGTAGCCATCGGGTGCTGTTGAAGCGGCCACGGTGCCGGCCGTCGGCCGGGTCGCGGAGCGCGTTGCATGCGCCGTCTCCTCTGGTGAAGGGACGACCCTGTCATGGCCACCAAGGGCGAGAAGAAGACCACTTCGCCGTCCAGGAACACTGAGCCCCCGAGGATGAGCTGATCGGGTCGTTGCGGCGCTACATCCCCACCCGCGGCCAGGAGTTGCTGAAGGATCCGAACGTGACCTCCGTTGGCATCGGCCGCAAGGTCACCAGCGGCCGGCGGGGCAAGCAGGTGGTGCTCCAGTTCACCGTGGAGAGCAAGGCCGAGCCAGATGAGCTGGAGGCGCTGGGCACCACCCCGATCCCCGGGACGACCACGGTGGACGGCACCGAGGTGCCCACCGACGTCATCGAACGCAGCTACAAGCCGCAGTTCCGCACCGTGGCCGAGGTCGAAAGCCCGGTGCGCAAAACCCGTCTGGACCCCATCGAGCCCGGAGTCAGCGTGGGGGCGGTGACGGTGACGCCGGACACGCTCGGCTGCATCGTGTTCGCCAAGGCCGACGGCACACCGTACGTGCTCAGCAACTGGCACGTCCTGCACGGCCGGAACGGCGAGCTGGGCGGCGAGATCGTGCACCCGGCCCGCACGACGACAACCGCATCGGCCGCAACCATCGTGGCGTGCTGAAGCGCTCGCATCTGGGCGTGGCCGGTGACTGCGCGATCGCGACCATCGAGAACCGCGCTTTCATCCAGGAGATTTTCGAGATGGGCGTGGTAGCCAAGGAACTGGGCGAGCCGGACCTCGACCCTGGCGGGCGGTTCCGTGTTCAGCACGCACACCTTCGCTGATTTCCGGTCGAGGGCGAAGACCTCCGGACAGACCTCGGCGCAGTTCGCGAAGCCACAGCACACGCTGGCGTCGGCGGTCACCTTCATGCCCCATGCCCAGCAAGGTCAACGCCTCGACACCGTCCGCACGTGAGCGCCTGCTGGCCGCCGCCGACGAGCTGTTCTACAGCGAAGGCGTGCAGAGCGTCGGCATCGACCGCATCGTGCAGAAGGCCGGCGTGGCCAAGGCGTCGCTCTACAACCTGTTCGGCAGCAAAGAGCAGCTGGTCGAGGCCTATCTCGACGCCCGCCGCGTCAATACCCGTGAGCAGGTCGAGCGGGTCCTGACTCGGTTCCGGACGCCGCGTGAGCGGCTGCTGGGGGTTTTCGATGCGCAGGGCCAGCTGTTCACCGAGCCCGACTTCAACGGCTGTGCGCACATGACGGCCAGCGCCGAGGTGCGGCACGGCAGTCCGGTCGAGGGCGCCGCCGACCGCTACCGGCTCTGGGTGCGGACGCTGTTCACGGATCTGGCGCGGGAAGCCGGCGTCGCCGCCCCCGAAGACCTGGCACGGCAACTGCACCTGCTGTACGACGGCGCGGGAGTCTCGGCGCGCATGGACCGCGACCCGTCCGCAGCGACGACCGCCCGCGCAGCAGCCGCGGCGCTGTTCGACGCAGCAGTCAAGCACCAAGAACTGGTCGACGCCGGGCAGTAATCCGCTGAGACGCCAAAGCCCTCGCTGAGGGCCAGAAACACCGAGAGAAGACCACGGATCACGGCCCTACGCGGTATTGGTACGGCTGCGCAGGTCGGCGCGCGTGCTGTCGAGGTTTTCGTCGGCGAGGGCGAGGGCGAGGGCTGCATCGGCGACGGCGCGTGCCAGCAGCAGGGCACCGGCCATCTCGCTGAAAAAGCCTTTTGAACTGTCCGCCGCGCTTAGGCATGATCCACTCTGTGGACACCTACCTGGAGACCGAGCGCCTGACCTTGCGCCGTTTCACTACCGACGACGCGGACTTGCTGATCGAGTTGGACAGCGACGCCGCGGTGATGCGCTATCTGACCGGGGGCAATCCGACCGCCCCGGAGATTGTCCGGGAACGCCACCTGCCAAACATCATCGCCGGCTACGAGAGGTGGGGCGGCGATCTTGGACTCTTCGCCGCGCACGAGAAGGACGGCGGTGCGTTCATCGGCTGGTTCTGCCTGCGTCCCGAGCCGCAGGGCCGCCTGGATGAGGCCGAACTTGGCTACCGGCTGCGGCAGGCGGCTTGGGGTAAGGGTTTTGCCACCGAAGGCTCGCGGGCTTTGCTGAGCAAGGCGTTCACAGAGCTCAGTGTGCGCATGGTCTGGGCTGAGACAATGGCCGTGAACCACGGTTCGCGCAACATCATGGAGAAGCTCGAAATGACGCTCGCGGACACCATCCCCACTCCCCCCGACATGGAGATGGTCGAGGGCTCCGAGCACGGGGGCGTGCGGTACGAGATCACCAAGGAACAGTGGGAGCAGCAGTAGCCACTGTGCGAACGGCCGTCCTGCATCCACACCTACTGGAACCCAGTAGGTGGGCGGTAGAGGTCGCACCAGCGGGGTTGATGTGTTCTCAGGCTTCAATATCGGTGCAGGGCCTCGACCTGCCAGTGTCCGCGGATCAGTTCGGCGATCCGCTGCGGGGTGGCCTGCTCGGGAGCGAGGCTGGTGACCGCGTAGATCGTCTTGATGGTGGTCTAGTACGTCGTGCGGGCGGTGCGGCGGCGCTTGACCTCGATGGCCTGCACTGCGTACGGGAAGAGGAGCCCTTCCGCTGGAAACGCCCCGCCGGAGTCGCGCTGGTCATCCCCCGCAATGACGAAGACATCCTTCGCGTCCGTCTTCCCATCGCCCTGGTAGGAGCCGAAGGCGTGATGGACGGTGCGGCCGGGGATGTAGAGGACCTTTGCCCGTTGTCGGTGAGCAGCGCGATCATCAGGGCAGCTCCGCCGGCGTTGAGGTCGATCGCCCACGTCACCGCCTCACCGTCGCTCAACTCCAGCACATCGCTGATCAGTTTGAGCAATGCATTCTCGTCGTTGACCACACGCTGCGACAGCTTCCGCCTGCCGTCAGCACGGAGGACCACGCAGTGGTGCTCGGCCTTGCCTGCATCCACACCAGCCCACAGTTGGGGCACGGCCGCCTCCGAAGTCGTTCCTTAATCCGTCCCAGCAGACGACCTCGCCAGCGTGTCCTTACCAAGCGATCTTTTGCCGCGCATCCCAATGAGTGGCCGAGTCGTCGCGGGATGCCGGGCGGCGAATCGTTTGAAGCCACCACCGGGCTGGAGACACGCAGCCACACCCAGCATCCCTGGGCCTTCCGATCCTACGAGTGACCGGAATCAACCCCAGGAACAACGTAAGGAGACACGACCCCCACCGAGGCCGCTACTTCAAGCCGCAGCACCTGCACGCCGACAAGGCCTACGACATTCCCCACCTGCGAAAATGGTTACGCGGCAAGCGCATCGGCGTACGCATCGCCCGCAAAGCCCTCCAGTCCAGTTAACGGTTGGGCCGCCTCAGGTGGGTGATCGAACGGACGATGTCGTGGCTGTCCGGCTACCGCAGACTCAGACCCCGTTATGAGCGCCATCCCCGCAACTACCTGGCCCTCCTCGGACTCGCCGCCGCCCTCTGCTACTACAAACGGTTCGTCCGTCTCACCACGTAGGACACCGTCTTAGTAAGGCAGTTGGTGCTGTTGAGTCTTGGCTGCTGTCATCGCGGGGTCAGTCTGAGCGCTCGCGCCCCGCTTTGCCAGACCAGCCGGAGATCGTCCCGGTCTGGCTCGCCGTTCTCGCCGAGGCGGATGCTGTTGAACCTGGCGAAGGTCGGGTTGACCCGCGCCATGTGGGCGTAGGCCGAGACGACTTCAGGCTCTTCGCTATAGATCTGCACATCGGCCCAGCAACGCTTGCCTCTGTGCCGGATCGCGACTGGCTCGCCGGTACGCAGGTTGCGTCCCCATCCAAAGGAGGTGCCGATCAGGAGATCGTCACCTTGAGCCATGTAGGCGACTGGGATCGCATAGCGCTGTCGCGACTTGCGACCGACAACGTAGAGAGTGACCAGTCGAGTGCCGATGATCCGCGACAGGCCTGGCGTTCGCAGTAGGCCTCGGACCAGTAGGTTCACCAGGCGCTGTCCTGGCATCGTCCGGGCCCGCGGCTCGGGCCGGGAGCCTGAACTGCCCACACCTGCGTCAGTGGTCATTGCTGCTCGTGGTGACCTTGCCGACTTCGGGGAGTCGCTTGTCGTTCGCCGAGGTAGGGACCATCCGTGTGACCGCGTTGGGCATCGCGCCGACGGTGAACACACGAACCAGGTCGTCGACGGCGACAGTGATGAAGGAGGCTTCGAACGGCACCCGGTCGGGCAGCGGGATCACGTGGAACCCGGCCTCGGGATTGCCCTCGAAGACCCATATCGAGGTGCTCTCGGGCTCGGGAGGCATGAATGAGGTGACCCATAGAGCTTCGACGCTGACGTGCGCGGGTTCCCTCAGCGTCAGCTGTACGCACCGGCGGACGACGTCGTAGGCAATCTCGACGCCGTCCGGGCCTCGTCGCTCGTCGGAGTTGACGGCCTCGACCTGGGCGGCGATGACGCCGGCGATGCCGGCGAGTCCCTGGACGAAGCTCACCTGCCGGTTGCGCTTGGAGACTTCCTCGCGGATGTACTGCTTGGTGTCGGCCGGGACCATCCCGCCGAAGACCAGTACGTCGAGGGCGGTGACGTCGTAGTCGTCGAGAACACGGTCGAACTGGTTGGTCGCATCGGCGGTGTAGCCCTTGGCGCGCAAGATGTCGACTGTGGCGACAAGGACGCTGGGGCTGCGGCCGACCACGAGGATCCGACCGGGTTCGTTGGTGGGCGTGGTGTTCATCGTCAGATCTCCTCGATGATGGATTCAAAACCGGCCACGAGCCGTGGCTGGTCGAGGTGTAGGCCGGCCACCTGTTCGTAGCCGCCGGTGACGGGAACGTGGCGAGTAGGTGGTGGATGCGTGCTGCGCCGACTTCTATGTTGGCTCAGCCAATGTTGGCATGTCCAACATAGTGAATGTTGGCCGTCCCCACAATTGGTAATCTGAAGGCATGCCTGCGCATCCCGTTCAGCCCGGCCGTACGGCGGACCGGCTCAAGGACCGCCCAACCTGGCTCATCAGCCAGGCCTATGCGCACTCCGCGGCATTGCTCGCCGCCGGATTCGAAGCCAAGGGCAACGGCCTGCGCGGGTACCACTACCGGCTGCTCGCCGCACTCGAACAGTGGGGGCCCGCGAGCCAAGCCGATCTCGGCCGCGATACCGGGATCGACCGAAGCGACGTCACCGCGGCACTCGCCGAGCTCGAATCCCGCGGCCTCATCGAACGCAGGGTCAACCCCGATCACAAGCGTCGAAACATCGTGACGATTACGCCCCAAGGCTTCGACGTCCTCCTTGACCTCGACGCCATGATCGACGAGGTCCAAGAGGCTGTGTTGGCACCCTTGACGGCCGCCCAGCGACGTCAGTTCGTCAACCTCATGTCACGACTGTTCGTCGTCACTTGATGGTTCGGGGTCGGTCGGATTCGGCCGGTCTCCGACGCTGGGAATGCCAGGCTGAGCGGGTGAGTGAGCGCAAGCGGCAGCCGACGCACTTTTCCGACGAGCGGTGGGCCCTGGTCGAGCTGGTGATCACCGCACCGAAGGGGAGGCACCCGTGCGTCGACGGCCGCTCGTACTCCAGCCGTAGATCGTGATGGTCTGGATCAGTATCGTTTCCGTATGCCTGAACTGATCGCGCCCACCGTCCGTCTACATGCCGGCTGGCGCGAGGCGCGTGATGAGTGGGGTCCTGGCCTCCACGAGGACGGATTCGGGCTGGGGCCGTCCGACGAGGTCGACTCCCCAGACGGGTTCGCGGCCTGGGTGATGCTGCTGGCTGATGAGTCGGGTCCGAAAGCGGTGGAGACCGGCCGGGGTTGTACGTACCGATGGATCGTCGAGGGCGACCGGGTGCACGGCGGGATCGCGCTACGGCACGGACTCAACGACTACGTGCTGCAGTTTGGCCACATCGGCTACGGTATCCGGCCGTCCTCACGGCGGCGCGGGCTCGCCACCTGGGCGCTGGGCCGGATACTCGACGAGGCGCGGACGCTCGACCTGGACCGGGTGCTGATCGTCTGCGAAGCCGACAACCTTGCCTCGGTGAAGACGATCGAGCACCAGGGCGGCGTTTTCGAGGGCGTCCGGAACACCGAACACGGTCCCGTGCGGCGGTACTCGATCAAAATCTAGTCTCAATGCCGTGACTCTGCTGGTGATCTTCTGGGGTTAGGCGGCCGCGGTGCAGAGGGCATGGAAGCGGGTTGGCCGGCGGTGGGTGGTCGTCGGCTCGGCGATCCAGTCCGCGATTCGGGTGAGGTTGCAGGCCATGGCGGTCAGGACATGCTGGACGTGGGGTGCCCTGTGACAGTACCGGCGGTTCATCCTGACTGGGGTGCAACTCGTCCTGAGGGAAGAGCGTTTCGCGGTCACCGGTCCCCGCGCCACAGCATGTGGATCATGCCGGTTCTTCAGGAATCACGAAGAACCGGCATGATCCATGTGGGCCATCCGCGCCGTAGTGCCATGCCGACCTGGGGCAACGCAGCCAATTCGAAGGTAAGCAGCCCGGCGAACCCACGGGATATCGCACAGGTCAGCCTTCGCCCTCGGTCGGGGTGCTGCCCGCGGCGACGGCGTCGAACTGGGTGGTCAGGTCACCGGTCAGGCGGGCGAGCAGGCGCATGAGGTCGCTGCGGTCCTGGTCGGGCCACTGGGCGAGCGCCGCGGTGAACCAGCCGTTGACGACGGTGGTGTACCGCTGGACGATCCGCTGCCCGGAGGGCGTCAGGGCGACCAAGCGGGCCCTTTGGTCCTCGGGGTCGGGGACGCGCTTGATGATCGCCCGCTTTCCCAGACTGTTGAGGTGGCGGGTGACGTGGGGCCCGACGACCTGCATGCGGGTGGCGATCTCGCCGACCCGCAGCGGGCGTTCGGCGGCGTCCAGGATGACCAGGATCGTCATGGCGGGCCGGTCCAGTGCCACTCCCGCGTCCTGAACGGCCTGCTCGTAGAGCTGCCCGCGGTTGAGCAGGGTCCGCAGCTGGAGCAGGTGCGGCAGCAGCCCGGTGGTCGCATCGCTGAGCGGATCCATGTCCGCACTCCTTTGATAGATACCTAACGTAGGTATATTATCTCTCCCGGAAGCCGACCTCGCAGGAGATCGGGCTGTCGTCAAACATGATACCTAAGGTAGGTAATCAACGCCATGAACGAGGCCACTCCCACCACCGCGAACGTGACCACGACCGACGTCCTGATCATCGGCGCTGGCCCCACAGGCCTGACCCTGGCCTGCGACCTGGCCCGACGCGGCGTCAGCTTCCTCCTCCTGGAACGCTCCACCACGCCCAGCACCGCCTCCCGCGCCAAGACCATCCAGCCCCGCACCATGGAGGTCGCCGACGACCTCGGCGTGGCCGTGCGCGTCTTGACCGAGGGCCGGGTGAACGTCCCCACCCGTCGCTACGACCGCGACCTGGTGGTCTCCGAGGCGGTGGAGCTCGCCGGAGGGGTGCACACCACGGATGCCCCCTACCCGCCGGTCTGGCTCTCCCAGCCGCGGTTCGAGCAGATCCTGCGCGACCGCCTCACCGAGCTCGGCGGAACCATCCACTGGGGCAGTGAGGTCACCGACCTCCAGCAGGACGACGACGGCGTCACCGCCACCATCGAGACCACAGCCGAGCCCGACGCGGGCGGCCGCACCGTCCACGCCCGCTACGCCGTCGGCGCCGACGGCGGACGCAGCACCGTCCGCACACTGGCCGGCATCGAACTGCACGGCACCTCCCTGACCGACCAGCGCTGGCATCTGGGCGACGTCCGCGTCACCGGCCTCTCCCGCCACTGCCAGCACCTGTGGACCAGCAAGGAGAACGGCCTGCTGTCCCTGTTCCCCCTGCCCGGCACCGACCTGTGGCAGTTCCAGGCGTCCATCCCCGCCGACCGGGCCGAGCCCGAGGAGCCGTCCCTGGAGCTGTTCCGCCGCATCTTCGCCGAGCGCGCCGCAGTACCCGGCGTGGTCATCCAGGACGTCGCCTGGCTCTCCCTCTACCGGATCAACGTGGTCCTGGCCGGCCACTACCGCTCCGGGCGGATCCTCCTGGCCGGCGACGCCGCCCACATCCACTCCCCGGCGGGCGGTCAGGGCATGAACACCGGCATCCAGGACGCCTACAACCTCGGCTGGAAGCTCGCCGCCCTCCTCGACGGCGCCGACCCGGCCCTGCTCGACACCTACGAGCACGAGCGCCGCCCCGTCGCCCGCAACGTCCTGGACGACAGCACCACCCGCCTCGGCAACGTGATGCGCGCGGCAGGCGAGAACCACGGCCCCTCCGCCCAGCAGGGACTCACCGACGAGCACACCACCGGCCTGGGCATCGCCTACGCCGACAGCCCGCTCACCCACGGCCCCGGAGCCGGAGTCCGATCCCCCGACGCACCCTGCCGCAACGCCGACACCGGCCGCCCCACCCGCCTGTTCGACCTGCTGCGCGGCCCCCAGTGGACCCTGCTCTCCTTCGGAAGCACCACCGTCCAGCAGACCCCGGACAGCCCGCGCACCTTCCGAGTGACCACCGACCCGACCGCCACCGGCGCCGACACCGTCATCGACACCGACGACCTCGCCCACCACGCCTACCGGGTCACCGGCGACGAACTCGTCCTCATCCGCCCCGACGGCTACATCGCCGCCCGCCGCCCCGCCCACGACCTGCCCGCCGTCCTCGCCCTGGCGGCCACCAACGGCCTGTGACCAGCTGAGCAGGACGCGCGGCGGACAGCACCGAAAGTCAGCGATCCTCCGCGACATCGTCGGATGATCCGGGGTGCCGGGCGTCGGACCCACGAAGCCGTCCCCTGCGCTCAGCGGACGCTGGTGCCAGGTGCGAGCAGTAGCGGCGGACGTTCTTCGTCTTCTTGTGCCTCGACTTGGCCATCAGTATCAGCAGGCTCGCCCCGGCTTCGCGAGGTGCGTCAGCCCGGAGTGGCGCCACTCGTGCAGGTCCCAGCCCGTCCCGGGCTCGTGGACCGCGGTGTGCTCGTCCAGCAGTGCGGACCTGCCCGTAGGAGAGCCGGACAAGGCCGGTGTACGGGCAGACGTCGCGCGGGCCGACCACTTTGCCGGGACCTGGGCGGCGGCGGGCGACGAACACCGGGCCTCGGGCGCGGCCTTGAGCTGTCTCGGCAGCAGACGGGCCGTGCCAGCGTCCCAGTACACGGTCTCCAGCACGAGCGGAACCGGGGTGCCGGAGCGCCACGGCTGGCAGGGCCCGCAGGCGGCGGGGGCGGTCACGCGCAGGAGCTTGGCGAGCCGGGGCACCTTGGGACAGGCCGCCTCAGCCGTCAGGCCGTCGCTTACTGGAAGAGGATCGTCTGCCTGGCCTTTCCCCGCGGGCGCTGACAGATAAGGGGCGGCCAGGCCATGAGACCGGGCCACCCCCGTTGGGCATGCAACTGTCAGGCGGGCTGCGCGGCGGGCGCTGGGGTGGGGGCCTTGTCGGCCTTGCGGGTCTCGCGGAGGGTCAGCAGGCCGGTGATCGCGATCAGCGCCGAGGTCAGGCCGTGTATGCCGAACGCGGCGGCGATGGAGCCGTGGTGGGCCAGGACGTTGATCATGTCGCCGAACGGGGCGACGGCCTCCATCAGCAGGACCCAGCCCAGGGCGCGGCGGTGGCCCGTCACCAGCAGGATGGCGATGACCAGGCCCATCGCGAATTCGCGGATGCCCTTCATGACAAGGAAGCCGCCGCCGTCGCCGGCGGGCCAGTCCGGTAGGCCGACGCCCGGAGTGGAAGTCTCGGGGGTCAGGATGAAGGACAGCCCGAGATAGAGGACGAACAGGGTGATGGCGGTGGCCAGCACGGTGTTGACGTTCTTCAGCGACATGGTTCTTCTCCTTGGACGTTGGGGCTCGGTGGGGCGGGGTTCAGCCGCGGACGCGGCGGATGTGGCGGATGTGGCGGGCGTGGCTGGGGCGGCCCGTGACGTGCCAGATGACGCGGACCGGTGCGGGCTGGCCGGACAAAACCGCCACACTCGGGGGCATCCGTAGACCCGCACACCAGAAGCGCTTCGCAGCGCTGCCCTGGAGACGGGGAGAACGGACACTGACGTGGCTGACCGGCATCGCCGCATCACCGCGGCTGCGAACGCAATACCGCCATCACCAACGAGGGCGTGATCCGCTGAGCCGCCACCGGCCTCACGACCTGGCACCGCCCGGGGTGAGGATTTCCATGAGATGTCCGTCGGGGTCGCGAAAGTAGGTTCCCCTGCGGCCTTCGGTGCGCTCGCCGCGGTAGATCTGCCCGTCCTCTTGGCATGCGGGATCGGCGTAGTGGGTGATTCCACCGTCCTGGATACGGGCGAGGGCGGCGTCGAACTCTTCCTCGCTGACCATGAACGCGTAGTGGTGTGGCTCGAAGTCGTCCAGCTGGTCGTAGTCCAGGCTGACCTGGTTGGCCAGCGTGACCGGCGTGAAGTGCGCCACCGGCGGATCGACACTCAGGCCGAGGATGCCCGCCAGGAACTGCGCCGAGGCTTGCGGGTCAAGGGCTGGGATGACGGTGTGATTCAGTTCCACGGCCATAGGAACTCCTTGTCGGGGACATGCCGTATGCGGCGGGTTGGTCGGCGGTCTTGGCAACCCGGCAGGGTGCGGATGCGTGACTGCCCGGGGGAGGGCAGGGGCTTCTCCGGCTGCCCTCCCCCGGCTACAGCTGCCGTCTCACGCGTCGATCTGCTCGAAGATGTGCGGGTACGACACGATGTCGTCGGGGAACTCGGCCGCCATGCGCTGGAACTCCGGGCTGCCGAACGCCGTGGCGAGCGCCTCGGTCGACTCCCAGACCGCGACGTTCATCAGCAGCTGACTGTCCGCCGTTCCCTTGTGCATCTCCAGGGAGACGAATCCCGGCTGAGCCTTCATGAACTCGGCCTGCCTCCGGAAGAGGGCCAGGAACGATTCGGTCCTCTCCTTCGGGACGAAGAAGGTGTTGGCCAGGACAACGGGCCCGGTCTTTTCCTTGAACTGCGCGAACATCGGCGTGTGCGGGTCGAGACTCTGCAGCTTGGCCATTTTCGGTACTTCCTCTCGCTATCGGTCAGTGGGTGTCGCGGGCACCGAAGCACTGGGCGTCTGATCCCACGGGCTCAGGCGAGGGCGGCGACGAGCAGGGCGAAGGCGGCGATGATGACGGCGACGCGGACGTAGTGGAAGCGGTCCCAGCGGTTCATCTGCTGCTTCCAGTCGGCGGGCCGGTTCTCGGGGGTCCACGTCTTGTTCCGGTTGTTGATCGGGACGAGCAGCAGGAGCGACATGATCACGCTGAGGATCAGAAGCGCGCCGGCGGTGACGACTAGGCCGGCGCCGTGGCGGTCCCCTCCGGCGACGGCCCAGAGCGCGACGAGGACGAGCGAGCCGATGTACCAGACCGGCATCAGGGCGCCGAGCATCCGGCCCCCGTGGGCGCGGCCGAGCTGGCCACTGTCCTCGGGGAGGGCGTCGAGGATCCGGTTGATGACGAAGGCGACGGAGAACTCGACCCCCACCATCAGGCCGACGACCACGGTGGTGAAGACCTCGAATGCGTTGAGCATGCCGACCCCTCCAGGATCTAGCGCTGCTAGCTGACGAGGCTACGCTAGTACTACTGCCGCTCGATTGTCTAGCGATGCTAGGATCGGGTTATGTCGGTACAGGAACGCAAGCAGCGCGAACGGGCGGACCGCGAGCGCCTCATCGTGGCGACGGCCCGCGAACTCGCCGAGCAGAAGGGCTGGGAAGCGGTCACCACTCGCCGGCTCGCCGAGCGCATCGAGTACAGCCAGCCCGTCCTCTACAGCCACTTCCGCGGCAAACGGGAGATCATCGGCGCCGTTGCCCTAGAGGGCGCCACCGAGATGGCCGCGGCGGTGCGGGCCGCGACCGCCGCCGCCGACGGCCCGCGCGCCCGGGTGTACGCCCTCGCCCGCGCCTACCTCGACTTCGCCGAGCGGCATCCGGCGGTCTACGACGCCATGTTCCAGCTCGACGGCGGCCTGGCGTTCGCGGACGAGGACACCCCGGAACCTCTCAAGGACGCCTTCGCCGCGCTGCTGGAGAGCCTGGGCGAGGTCGCCGGGGACGGCGTCCACCCGGGGCTGTTCACCGAGGTGTTCTGGGCGTCCCTGCACGGTCTTGCGACCCTGACCCGGGCGGGACGGCTCCCGCCGGAGGACACCGAACAGAGGGTGGAGCTCCTGGTGGACCGACTCGCCGTGCTCTGACACACCATCCCGGCGGGCACGCAACCGGGGCCCTCGATCCCCGCCGCTGCCTGCACGCGGCATCGCTTCCGGTCATGCCCGCCCATATGGCGCAGCCGCAGATCGCCGGCCCTGCACCCCAGACGGACACCCGCCCCGGAAGCTGCGACGCTCATTGCATGATCTGTCCGCGCTTGCCGTGGCAGCACCGGCCGTTACACCACCGTCCTCGCGCCCGACTGGCACCCCGATCAGGCGCCCGAGTTCAACCCTGCGCGAAGCTCTCCACCACGGCGGCTTCGTGGCCTCTCTCCCCGTGACGCCTCGAATGCCGCCGCCGGAATGGGCATTTTCCGCTTCGAGTTCGGCGTTTCGCAGGCTCAGAGTCTGGATGGGGTTGGCGTAGGCGGCGAAGGTTGCGCGCGCCTCCTGTCGCTCGGCCGCGTGTTGCGAACGCAGCGTCCGGTCGGCCTTCTTGAGGCGGGGGATGGCCGCCGTCAGAGTGTCCGTCTGCGGGCGGGGCAGGGACGTGCCGCCGGTGGCGTCAGGGCAGGGGCGTGCCCCCAGTGGCGTTCATGATCTCCGCGGTGATGAAGCTCGCTCGCTGGGAGGCGAGGAAGACATAGGCGGGGGCCATTTCGGCGGGCTGGGCAGGCCGACCCAGCGGCGCCTGCTTCCCGAACTCGGTGGTGTCAGGCATGGTCGCGGGAATCAGCGGTGTCCAGACCGGGCCGGGGGCCACCGCGTTCACGCGGATCCCGTCGGAGGCGACCATCTGCGCCAAGCCCTGAGTGAACGTCACAATCGCACCCTTGGTCATTGCGTAGTCGAGGAGGTGCGGGCTCGGCTTATAGGCCTGCACCGACGTGGTGTTGATGACCGAGCCGCCCGCGGGGATGTGCGGCAGGGCCAGCTTGCACAGCCAGAACATGCCGTAGAGATTCGTTCGCACCACCCGCTCGAACTGCTCGGTGGAGATGGCGCCGATGCCCTCGGACTGCGACATCTGGTACGCGGCGTTGTTGACCAGAATGTCGATGTGCCCGAACTCCGCCACCGCGCGTTCGACAAGCTGGCGGCACTCCTCCTCCTCCCGGATGTCGCAGGGCACCGCGATCGCCTTACGGCCTGCCTCCTCAACGAGGCGAGCGGTCTGGCGGGCCTCCTCGGCTTCCTCGGGCAGGTAGGTGAACAAGACGTCCGCGCCCTCGCGTGCGTAGGCGAGGGCGACGGCCCGCCCTATGCCCGAATCGCCGCCGGTCAGGACGGCCTTCCGGTCCGCCAGCTGCCCGCTGCCCTGATAGGAGTCCTCGCCGTGGTCCGGCGGCGGATCCATCGGGCCGGTCCACCCCGGATGCTGCTGGTCCTGCGACGGGAAGTCCGGCCGAGGATGACGCTCGACAGGGTTCTGGTGACCGGTGTCCGTCATGGGCATTGCCTTTCTCGTTCTTCGCTGGACCGCCGACCCCCTTCTCGGGCATGAACCGGCTCTTCGGGAGACCGTCGATCACGGCGGCTCGCGACCGATCCGTGGACGAGTGCATCTCGACGTGCCCTTCGAAGAAGAGGTGCGGTGCTCAAGGCCACCGCGGTGCAGCGCCTACACCGGCCGACGGGCCTATTGATGCGTCATGGCTTCGGAGGTTTCCGAGTTCCCACAGGGACAGAATCCATGTCACGCCCGTCCCGCGGCTTCAGCGCCATGTCAGGCAGCGAGGGCACGACCGGCGAATCACCGTGGTGCCCCGATCGCAGGGCCGGGGACGACGCCACCGTCTCCCCGGCTCCGCAGTACGGCCTCCCGCCCGACGCGCTGGTCTTCGCAGCGCCCGAACCGGGCCGAAGCCCACTCCAGAACCTCGCCGTGGAGGATCGCGGCACAGAAGGCGTCATAGGTGCGCGACCGGACAGAGGGCGTTGCAAACAGCGGCGTCGCTCCCCCTGTCCTCGCGCGCCCACCCCCGCTGTGGTCCGGACAAGGGGTGGATCACCGATTGGATCACCGGCTTCAGGGCACTCGGAGCACACCAGACACTGGTGCGGAAGGAGATCCGAGTTGCTCACGGGATGCCTGCGACGCCGAAGCCCTCTACGCGTAACGCATCACCACGGCCACTGCCTCGTCGCCCGCTCCTGATTGTCTCCGCCTGATCACCCGACGCCACGGACCGAATGGTGAGGGCTCCTGATGAGCGAAGGGTGGGACAGGAGTGAAGCGAGTCGTCACACGAGGTGCTCACACACGGAGGTGCGCATGACCGCCGAAACGCTCCCGCTCCCTGCCCCGGCCCGTCTGATCGCGCCGCCCGGCGTGTACCGGCCCCAGCACGACACCCGGCTCCTGGTGCGGGCACTGTACCGGGAGGGCCTGCCGCCCGGATCGGAGGTACTGGATCTGGGAACAGGGACCGGGGCCCTCGCCGTGGCGGCGGCGCGACGGGGAGCGCGGGTGACGGCCGTGGACATCTCCTGGCGCGCGGTGCTGACAACACGCGTGAACGCGACGCTCTCCCGGCAGCGCGTCGCCGTACGGCGCGGCGATCTGACGGCCGCCGTCCCGGGCCACTCCTTCGATGTGATCGTGAGCAATCCCCCGTACGTCCCCTCCCCGCTCGACCGTCTGCCCCGACGGGGCGCGGCGCGCTCCTGGGACGCGGGGCGCGACGGCCGCGCGCTTGTTAACCGGATCTGTGACGCAGCGCCCTCGGCGCTGCGGCGCTCCGGTGTCCTGCTCGTCGTGCACTCGGGCCTCTGCGACGCCGAAGCCACTCTCGAACGGCTCGCGAAGGCCGGGATGGCGGCGACGGTCACCGATCGCGCGCTGATCCCGTTCGGACCGGTCCTACGGTCCCGGCTGCCCTGGCTGCGCCGCGAAGGGCTACTGACCGACGAAGACCTGGAAGAAGTGGTGGTCATCCGTGCCGAACACGCCTGAGCGTCCGCGCCGCGTCAGGGTCGACCCCGACGGGCCGCTGCTCGTGGAGGGGCCGGTCGAGGTGGTCGCGGACGACGGCAGCGTCACCGTCTCACGACGGTTCACCGTGGCGGTCTGCACCTGCCGACGCAGCCGCACCTACCCCTGGTGCGACACCAGTCACCGCCGACGCGAGAAGCCGGGCGGTCGGGAGCCGGACAGCCAGGAGCCCGGCGGCGGGACGTGCCACTCTCCGGCCGTCGCCGCACAGACCGCCGCCGAGGAAACAGGGCCCGTGGCGAAAGGAACCGTGTGATGTCCGCCCACCAGGAGTCCCGGCTCAAGAGCCCGCCCCTGCCCTCGCCGCGCGGCGTGCTCTCCTCCGCTGTCGTCTCCGCACTGCGCAATGGAGACGCGCCGCCGCCGCAGGAGACAGCGAGTGCCGATCCCTACGGGGACGACGTACAGCTCGCCCTCTACGTCCTGTACGAACTCCACTACCAGGGCTTCGACGGCGTCCACGACAGCCGCGAGTGGGACCCGGACCTCCTGACCTTGCGCCGCACACTCGAACAACGCTTCCTCACCGCCCTGCGCGCCGACGTCCCGGGCCCGATGCCGGCACGGCAGGCCCTCGACGAACTGCTGGTCGAGCCCGTCGGCGACCCCGGCACGAGTGTCACGCACTACTTGCAGCGCGAGGGCGGACTGCGCCAGCTCAGGGAGTATGCGGCGCTGCGCTCGCTCTACCACCTCAAGGAGGCGGATCCGCACGCCTGGGTCATCCCCCGCCTGTACGGCCGTGCCAAAGCGGCGATGGTAGCGGTCGAGTTCGACGAGTTCGGCGCCGGGCGATCGGACGACATCCATGCCCGGCTCTTCGCCGACCTCATGGAAGACCTCGGTCTGGAGACCGCCTACGGCCATTACCTCGACGCAGCCCCCGCCGAGGCACTCGCGACCGTCAATCTGATGTCCCTGCTCGGGCTGCACCGGGCTCTGCGCGGCGCGCTCGTCGGGCACTTCGCCACCGTCGAGGTGACGTCCTCACCGGGCTCACGCCGACTGGCCAAGGCCATGCGCCGCCTGGGCGCGGGCCCCGCCGCCGAACGGTTCTACGACGAACACGTCGAGGCGGACGCCGTCCACGAGCAAGTCGTACGCCACGACGTGATCGGCGGACTCCTGGAGAGCGAGCCCCGCCTCGAGCCCGACATCGTCTTCGGCGTCCAGGCGACCAGTCTGCTGGAGGACCGGCTCAGCACGGAACTCCTTCGGGCCTGGCACGACGGCCACAGCGCGCTCCGCACCACCTCCGAGGCGCCTGGGCCAAGCATTCGGTGGTGAGTGCGATTTCGATGTCGATGGGCGGAAGGCAGCGGCAGACGCGCTCTGCCGACGCCCCCGACTCCGAGCAGGACGCCGAGCGCGGCCGGGCTTCATCGCCTACGCCGCCACCCAGCACGCGCTCCCCCGGCAGTCCTCGTGGCCCTGTCGCGGACGGAGCAGATGGCTTTACTGCCCGGCCGGGTCTGTGCGGGCGCGCTCGTCGCCGCCACGGCGTCCGAGAAGGACACTGGGCGAGGGCGATCGGGCTTTGTGCGGCGCTCCCCCGGCTCCCCGTTGTCACGTTGGACGGCGGCGATTTCAGCTGGGCGGGACATGCTCCGGCGGCACCATCGGCTTCAACAAGCGGGAAGGGGGCCACATCCGCCCGGTCTGGTTCCAGCGTCAGAGTCTCCACAGCCGAATGGGCTCATCCCAGGGCCGCGCCCGGCATCAGGAAGTCGACCCTTATCGGCAACCGGTTTCATGGCCGGACCCGGTCGGCTAAGGACAAGCAAGAGCCGCGCCCCGCCCGTCAATTTGCCGCGTGGACTCCTCAGACGCCTTCCAGCCGCGAACGCAACAGCCGGTTGCCGATTTCGGCCCCCTTGCGGCTGTCCGCCTGGGCCTTGCGGAACAGATCCACGACCTCGGCGTCCTTGTCGCGCTCCGCATCCGCGATGTACTTCTCCAGACGCAGCGCGTTGTTCAAGCACGCCTCCACGTACCAGACCAGGTTGTAATCCTTGTCCGGCGTACCCGTGAGGCCGCCGCTTTCGGTGGTGCTGGTCATACGAGCCTCCTTGGTGTCCAGGCCTCCCCCCTGGGAACAGCCGGGTACCCGCCTCGCCTCCCGCACACACTCCACGCTCCGGCAGGCCGAGAGGTGTGGACCGGGCCGACCTGGATACGCGGACTTAAGGCACCTAAATCCATCCGAAAGGTACACGCATCATGGGAAGTGGGAATTACAAGGAAGTCGCGGGTGACGAGGTCTACCAGCCCGAAGGCCCCGAGGACCGTGAGGACGAGGGCATCCTCGATCCGGAGGACACGCTCACCGACCGGGGCAGCGACCCCTACGAGGAAGGCTGGTCACCGCCCGAGCGTCCGCTCGGGGTGGAGCACCAGGGCACGACCCCGCGTGAGCAGCGCGAGGGCGAGAGCCTGGACGAGAGGCTGACTGAGGAGCTTGCGGATCCGGCGCTGGAAGAGCCGGGCGCGGACGACGCCACGGGGGACCTCGCAGGCGGGGCCGGCGAGCCACTGGACAGCGAGGTGGGGGCGGACCGGGCGGGCCGGCTGGTTTCCCCGGACGAGGGCGCACACGAGGACACCGAGAGCGGCCTGCTCGCCCGCGATGTGGGCATCGACGGTGGCGCGGCCTCCGCGGAAGAGGCGGCCGTCCATCGAATCCCGGACGAGGACGACGACGTATCCCCGTAGCGCTGCTGACTTGCCTCCCCGAACGCCCCGTCCACCGGCCTGTACCCACATCCACCGGAGGTCTTCCATGCATGACGACCCCGCGCGCGGCACTTCCGCCCGGCGCGACCGGTACCACTCGGAGGTCACTCTGCGGGTGAACGACAAACCGCACACGCTCACCGTCGACCATCGTTCGGTGCTTCTGGACGTGCTCCGCGAGGACCTCGACCTCATCGGTGCCAAGAAGGGCTGTGACCATGGCCAGTGCGGCGCCTGCACGGTCCTGGTCGACGGCCGCCGTGCCAACAGCTGTCTGCTGCCCGCCGTCGCCCTCGACGGCGGCGACATCACGACCGTCGAGGGACTCGGCGGGGACGGCGAGGGACTCCATCCACTCCAGCGCGCCTTCCTGGACCGCGACGCCTTTCAGTGCGGCTACTGCACCCCGGGGCAGATCTGCAGCGCCGTCGGCGCGATCGCCGAGGCCGAGGCAGGTCATCCCTCCCACGTCACCGATCCGGGCGCCCCCTCCGGGCCACCCGTAACACTGAGCCGGGACGAGATCCGCGAGCGGCTCAGCGGCAACCTCTGCCGTTGCGGCGCCTACCCGAACATCGTGGAAGCCGTCGAGGACGTGATCCCATGAAGCCCTTCGCATACGTACGCGCCGACAGCGTCGAGGGGGCGGCCGACGCGTACGCCTCGCATCCAGGCGCCCGGTATCTCGGCGGCGGCACCAATCTCGTGGATCTGATGAAACTCGGCGTGGAACAGCCGACCACCCTCGTCGACGTCAGTCGGCTGCCCCTCGACTCGGTGAAGGAAATGCCCGACGGCGCGCTGCGGATCGGGGCCACCGTCCGCAACAGCGACCTCGCGGCCCACCCCTTGGTCCGCGACCGCTATCCGGTGCTCTCACAGGCGCTCCTCGCGGGAGCCTCCGGGCAACTGCGCAACGTCGCCACCACCGGCGGCAACCTTCTTCAGCGCACCCGCTGCCCCTATTTCCAGGACACCGGCAAGCCCTGCAACAAGCGGGAGCCGGGCAGTGGCTGCGGCGCCCTGGACGGCGTCCACCGAGACCACGCGGTGCTCGGGTATTCGCCGCAGTGCATCGCCACGAACCCCTCCGACATGGCCGTCGCGCTGGCCGCCCTCGACGCGTACATCGAACTGCACGGAACGGACGGCGAACGCGCCGTCCCCGTCGCCGAGTTCCACCGCCTGCCCGGTGACCACCCGGAGCGGGACACCGAGATCCGCCCCGGCGAACTCATCACCGCGGTCGTGCTGCCTGCCGCCACCGCCGGGCTGCCGTCCCTCTACCGCAAAGCCCGGGACCGCGCCTCGTACGCCTTCGCCCTCGCCTCCGTCGCGGCGGTGCTGCGGACGGGTGACGGTGTCGTCCAGCACGTCGGGATCGCTTTCGGCGCACTCGCCCACCGGCCCTGGCGCGCCCGGCGTACGGAGGAGGCACTACTGGGCTGCGCGCCCACGACCGCCGCCTTCGAGCGCGCCGTGGACCTCGAACTCGCCGCCGCCCAGCCCTTGCACGACAACGCCTACAAGGTGCGTCTCGCCCGCAATCTCGCCCTGGATGCCCTGACCCGGCTGGCACCGCCGACCACCAGCACCTGACCGACCTTCCAGACCGGCACCACGAGGAGGACTCCATGACCTACACGCCCACCGCGCTGGGCGCGCCCGCCGAGCGCCGCGAGGGTCGGGAGAAGGTCACCGGCCGCGCCCGTTACGCCGCCGAGCACACCGTCCCCGGTCGGGTGCACGCCTGGACCGTCCCCGCCGCGATCGCCCGCGGTTCGGTCCGCGCGATCGACACCGACGACACGCTGCGATCCCCCGGGGTCCTCGCGGTGCTCACCCACGAGAACGCTCCCAAGCTCGCCGACGGCGACGATCCCACGCTCGCCGTCCTGCAGAACTCCCGTGTGCCGCACCGCGGTTGGCCGATCGCCCTGGTCGTCGCCGAGACGCTGGAAGCCGCCCGAGCCGGGGCCGCAGCGGTCCGGGTCGAATACGAAGCGCGGGACCATGACGTGACGCTCACGGACAGCCATCCCGGGGCGTACATCCCCGAGAAGGCCAACGGCGGATTCCCCGGGCTCCGGGAACGCGGCGACCCTGAGGGCGCGTTCGCGTCCGCCGCGGTCAGCGTCGACACCGCCTACCGGGTGCCACCACTGCACAACCACCCCATGGAGCCGCACGCGGCCACCGCCCGCTGGGACGACGACGGCCGGCTCGTCGTGCATGACTCCAGCCAGGGCAGCACAGTCGTACGCGCGACACTTGCCGCACTGTTCCGGCTCCCCGAGGACCGGGTCGTCGTCGGATCCGAACACGTCGGCGGCGGCTTCGGGTCCAAGGGGACGCCACGCCCGCACGTGGTGCTCGCCGCGATGGCGGCGCGCCAGACCGGACGCCCTGTCACGGTGGCCCTCCCCCGCCGCCTCATGCCCGCCCTCGTCGGCCATCGCGCACCCACCCTGCACCGGGTCCGCCTCGGCGCGGACGAACACGGCTCCCTCACCTCGCTCCTCCATGAGGTCACCACCCACACGTCCCGTATCAAGGAGTTCGTCGAGCAGGCCGCCGTACCGGCCCGCGTCATGTACGCCTCACTCAACAGCGGTACCAGCCACCGTGTCGTGCCGCTGGACGTTCCGAGCCCGTCCTGGATGCGCGCGCCCGGCGAGGCACCTGGCATGTACGCCCTGGAATCGGCCATGGACGAACTCGCGACCGCGCTCGGCATGGACCCGGTCGAACTGCGCATCGCGAACGAGCCGGACGCCGAGCCGGACAGTGGCAAGCCCTTCAGTAGTCGGCACCTGGTCGAGTGTCTGCGCGAGGGTGCCCGGCGCTTCGACTGGGCGCACCGCGACCCCCGTCCAGGTTTGCGTTCTGCCGGTCCTCTGCTCGTGGGGTCGGGCGTGGCCGCCGCCGTCTACCCGGTGCTGATTCAGCCCTCCACCGCCACGGCGCAGGCGCTGCCGGACGGGAGCTTCACGGTACGAGTCAACGCGACCGACATCGGCACCGGAGCCCGCACCGTCCTCGCGCAGATCGCCGCCGACGCGCTCGGCGTCCCGTTGGAACGGGTCCGTACCGAGATCGGGAACAGTGACCTTCCATCAGCGCCACTGGCCGGCGGTTCCTCCGGCACAGCCTCGTGGGGCTGGGCGGTTCACGAGGCATGCACCCGGCTGCGCGCGGGTCTGGCGGAACACACGGGACAGCTGCCCGAGCCGGGTCTCACCGCGAGCGCCGACACAGAAGGGAGCGCGGACGCCGACAGCGGCTACGCGCGGCACGCCTTCGGCGCCCACTTCGCCGAAGTCAGCGTCGACACGGTCACCGGGGAGGTCCGGGTCCGCCGTCTGCTGGGCGTGTACGCCGCGGGGCACATCCTCAACGCCCGCACCGCCCGCTCGCAGTTCATCGGCGGCATGACGATGGGCCTCGGCATGGCCCTCACCGAGAACAGCACCATGGATGCCGCGTTCGGTGACTTCACCGAGGCGGACCTGGCGGCTTACCACGTTCCAGTCCACGCCGACGTACCCGCCGTCGAGGCCCACTGGATCGACGAGGACGATCCCCATCTCAACCCGATGGGCAGCAAGGGCGTCGGTGAGATCGGGATCGTCGGTACAGCGGCGGCCATCGGCAACGCGGTCCATCACGCCACAGGTGTCCGGTACCGCGAACTGCCCTTGACGCCGGACCAGGTGCTGGCGGGCCTGTCATGAGTACGTTCATCCCGTCGTGAGCGTGGAGGGACGTTCACGGACGACGTCCCGTGCGGCCTTGTCGTCACGCAGCCCGAGAAAGCGCGGGTGGCGCAACATGCCGTCGCGGGCGCGGGTGCACTCGGTGAAGGCGACCTGCGCGACGAGAGTGGGCTCGGCCCAGTGGGGGCGCGCGTCGCGGACACGGTCGGCGAACGGCGAACGGCGTCACTGTGGTGCTCAGTTCATCGAGCCGGGCGCGCAGATCGAGGAGGCTCCGGCGGTCGAAGCCGGTGCCGACCTTGTCCGCGTAGCGGAGTCGCTCGCCCTCGTGGTGGCCCAGTAGCAGCGCACCCAACCCGACCCGGCTGCCGACCGGTTCGGTGAAACCGCCGATGACGAACTCCTGGTGAGCGAGAAGCGAGATCTTGAGCTTGAGCCAATCCGTTGAACGCCCTTGTTGATAGTGGCTGTTCGCCCATTTGGCGATGAGCCCTTCCCAGCCGCGGGTGCTGGCGTTCGCCAGCGACTCGGCGCCGCCTTCGTTCCGGTGGGACGTCATCCGCAATGGGGCGCGGTAGGTCAGGGCGCGGCGAAGCAGGAACTTGCGGTGCGCAGCGGCAGGGCCCTCGTGTCCGAGCCCTCCAATCGCAGCACATCGAAGGCGTAGTACGTCACGGCGACACCGGTCGCCTCGATGTCCCGGCGCCTGGTCGGCCTCATGCGCTGTTGGAGGCGTGCGAACTCCGTGCGCATTCCGTGCGGCCCCGCGAGAAGGCCACGACCTCGCCGTCGAGGGTGAAGTCCGTGCACCGCTGCGCGTCGAGCGCGTCGACGATCAGTGTTCGGCGGTCCTTGGTCCCCCGGAACGAGCGTCCGAGCAGCGCTTTCCCGGACGTCGCACTGAGGGCCACCACCACGTCCGGCCGGATCAGGCGCAGCTCGGCCCGGAGTCAGGGCCGGCAAGGGTCAACTCCCGCAGGTCCGGCGCCTTGTGGATTCGGCGATTGCCGCTTTCGGCGAGGGTGAACTGAAATGCCTCACCGCATTGGTGACATACGTGCTGTCCCGATCGGTCCCGGCCTCGGTCAGGGCCTTGTCCAGCAGTCGGCCGGCCCCCACCCCGCTGGGGCAGGCGTTCGCCGAGTACGGACGGATCGCCCGGACCGAACACCCGCTCCGCGTCCTCGACCCGATCGACGACACCCACCGCCGGCAGATGAACCGGCAGCTCACCGTGCAGGAATCCCGGCACAAGCTGGCCCGCGACGTGTGTCACGGCAGGCGCGGCACCATCCACCAGGCGTACCGGGACGGAATGGAGGACCAGCTCAGCTCCCTCGGCCTGGTCCTCAACGCCGTGGTCCTCTGGACCACCGGGTACATCGACGCCGCCGTCGCCCAGCTCCACGACAAGGGCATCGCTCGCCTTTCCCCGCTCAAGCACCGCAACGTCAACGTGCTCGGCCGCTACAGCTTCCCCGCCTCTACCCCGACCGGCGGCAACCTGCGACCTTTACGCGAGCCGGCCGCGGTCGAGCTCGACGATGACGACGAGGGCGCCGACGAGTGAGCCGGCTATCCACGGGCACGGATCATCAGCACCGGGGCCGGCGAACGGGCACAGGGCCTCGCCTGGTGGGTCAAGGTGTGAGGGGTGCGAGCACCTGATTGTGGGTGTGTTGGTAGATCACAGACGTACGGAACCCGACGACTTCGCGGCGCTCGGTGAACTTGTCCATGAGGAAGCCATGGAGGTAGTCCACGCTGGGCACGGAGACGTGCACGATCATGTCGTCGCCGCCGGTGACGACATACACCGTGCTGACCTCGGGCAAACCGGCCGCATAGGTCTTGAACGCCTCGATGACCGCCCGGCTGAGGGGGCGGATCTGAAAGTGGACGAGCGCTTGGACGTGGCGGTTCAGGGCGGCCGAATCGACAGCGGCATGGTAGCCGGTGATGACTCCGCGGGCGCGCAGTGCGCGGATGCGTTCGAGGCAGGTCGACGGGGCGATGCCGAGGGTGCGGGCTAGGTCGCGGTTGGACTGCCGCGCATCGCGCTGCAGATGCCGGACAATCGCCGAATCAAGTTCGTCCATGCGGCGATTATGACCCCGGGTACCGAACTCTATTCGGCCAATGGTCGTAACCTCTGTCGGAACGGCTAGCTTCACGCCATGACAGCCGCACTTAAGGAAGCTCTGGCCCACCACATCCCGGATCCTTCGCACGAGTTGGTGCAGATCGTGCGCGGCCGCCGCAGCGGCCTCGCGATCACCATCGCGATCCACTCGACCGCGCTCGGCCCGGCCGCCGGCGGGTGCCGGATCGCTCACTACCCCGACCCCGCTGCCGCCATCGCGGACGCGCTGCGGCTGGCGGCGGCGATGACCGAGAAGAATGCGCTGGCCGGTCTGGACCACGGCGGCGCGAAGGCGGTCGTCGCCCTCCCCACCACAACTCGGATAACCGGCGCGGGGCGTACCGCGTTGCTCCACGACCTCGGCGACGCGATCGAATCACTCGGCGGCCGCTACATCGCAGGCCCGGACGTGGGAAGCAGCCCGGCCGACATGTCCGTGATCGGCGAACGCACCACGCATGTTTGCTGCCGGCCCGTCGAGGACGGAGGCAGCGGCGACTCCTCTTTCCACACCGCGCGCGGCACCCTCGCGGCACTGGGCGCGGTGGCCGACGAGGCCTTCGGCTCACCGGAGCTCGCCGGCCGGACTTTCGGGGTGATCGGCCTCGGTGCGGTCGGAGCCCACGTGGCCCAACTCCTGAACCGGGCTGGCGCGCGGCTCGTCGTGACGGACATCAACCCGGCCGCCCGCGCCCTGGCCGCGGAGCTGGGCGCGACCTGGATGGATCCGGACAACGCACTCGCGATGGAGGTCGACATCCTCGTGCCGGCCGCGCTCGGCGGCCTACTGACCGCCCGCACGGTGCCGCTGCTTCAGTGCGCCGCCGTCGCCGGCCCGGCCAACAATCAACTCGACGAACCGGCCACCGCCCGCCTCCTCGCCGCACGCGGAATCCTCTGGGCGCCGGACGTCGTCGTCGGCGCGGGAGGAGTCATCCACGCCACCGGTGTCGACCTGCGCAGGGAATCCGAGGAACAGCTAACCGAGCGTCTCTCCGCCATCGCCGCCACGCTCCGGCAGGTCTTCCACGCGGCCCGGACCCACCGGACCACACCCGCGGACGCGGCCGCGGAACTCTCTGAGCAACGGGTTCGCCAGGGAGCCTCGCACCTGGCTCACGGTGCAGTGCTACCCCTCGTCTCATGGGCTGCCGGGCCGAGGAAGCCCGAGCCGCCGACATTCCACCCGACAACACAGGAGAGCTGACGACGTGACGAACCGCTGGGTCGGAGTGACCATCGACTGCGTCGACGTGGAACGGATCGCAGGCTTCTGGTCCGCGCTGCTGGACCGACCGAAAATGCCGTCCCGGCCCGGCTGGGTCTACCTCGGCCATCCGGGGGACGCTCAGCCCCGCCTCAACTTCCAGCCCGTGACCGAGCCGAAGCAGGTCAAGGTACGCCTGCACCTCGACATCGCAGTCGACGACATCGACCAGGGCATCGCCCAGGTCATCGCCCTCGGCGGCCGGTTCACCGGCGAACGGCACGACTACGACGAAGGCGTGGTCGTCGTGATGGCCGATCCCGAAGAGCACGAATTCTGCCTGGTCCAGTACTACTGACCCGCCCCACGCTCCATCACGCGTTGAGGTCTCCACGCTTTCGGCAGGGACACGGACCAGGATTGGAGCGTCGAGCAGCTCAGTCAGCGCGACTGCGCCGATGCGCACCGGGTGACCCTCGCACTCATCGGCCGCGAACCAGTAGTCGCGCCACTCCCCTGACTCGGCGGGGGTCGCCAGGAACGGTTTATGGGTAGGGGGGCGGTTGCTTTGCGTTTGCAAATGGAATTGCAGGAAGACCCGTCGTACAGATCCTGGAAGCGGATCCGGTCCTCCCCTGTGAGGCGATGCCCCGCAGGTAGGTGATGCGCCGGCTGTTCACCGGTGCGCAGACCACCCACCACGGACCGCACTACACCGTCCAGAACGCACGGCTTCACACGCTGCCCGACACTCCGCCCCCGCTGTACGTGTCGGGGTTCGGCCCTCAGGCCGCCGCGCCGGCCAGCCGGATCGGCGACGGTTTCGTGACCATCAGCCCGGACGCGGACCTCGTGGCCCAGTTCCGCCGTGCGGCAGGCGGGCAGAAACCCGTGATCGGCGGCCTGAAGGTCTGCTGGGGCGCCGACCGGGCACAAGCCGTGAAGACCGCGCACCGCCTGTGGCCCAACGATCAGCTGCCCGGCGAGCTCCCCAGGTGCTGCCGACCCCTGCACATCCATGCAGTGGGCGGCCACGATCCAGTCGCGCAGGATCCGCGCGTACGTCGCCCACGACGCCGGCGCGGGGCACCGTCCGAATGCCGAAGCCGCAGCCACTCATTGGCCACCGCGGCCCATGCCCGTCCTCGAAGAGCAGGTCGTCGTCGATGAGTACCGCCATCCCCTCGGGGATCACAGGCCTCGCCGGCGGTCCCGACTGCGTCGACCTCGCGCCTGCGGGGGCCTGTCAGGGACCGAGGCCGGGTCCTGCTCACTGCCCTCCGGCTCCATTCCCGCACTTCCCCCAGTCATGAGCCAACCGCCGAGTCCGTCGAACGTTGCGTCTGCGCACTGAACCGCCCCGGGTCTGATGGAGCCTTCGGAGTGCCCCGAGTTGGATGGAGCCGAGTCACCTGGATTCACGCTATCGATGGTGTGCGCAATTCGTACTCCACGGGGCTGAGCATGCCCAGCACATGCAGAGATCCCGCCCGATCAACAGATCGGACGGGATGGACCGGCCCTGGATGCGAGGGGGTCAGCTCAATGAGGCGCGGGCGATGGGGAAGTTGAAGTATGTGTCGGGGTACGGCTCGTTGTTGAGCGTGAAGTGCCACCACTCCTCCGGGAGATTACGGAAGCCCGCGGCCTCCATGGCGTCCTTCAGCCTGAGCCGGTTCTCCAGCTGAACTCCGGTGATGCGCGGGTCGAGCGTGTGGGCGAGGGTGTCGAAACAGTCGAATCCGGTACCCATGTCCACGGAGTTGTCCGGGAAGCGGGTGCCGTGTGGCTCATAGCAGGGGACGAGTGGTTCCCCGGGCACGTAAGGCCGCGTTCGCTTGGCGGGGAGCTTCACGATGGTCAGGTCCATGGTGCTGCCACGGCTGTGTCCCGACTTCTCCGCGATGTAACCGTCGGTGAACAGCCTCGACTTGTCCACCCGCGGGTAGAACTCGCCCTTCATGGTGTCGTCGGCGAGATCCTCGGCCCAGCGCACGAAGTGGTTCACGGCCCGCTGCGGCCGGTAGCAGTCGTACACCTTGAGCGAGTAACCGGTGCTGAGCATCTGCACCTGGACCTCGTGCAGCGCGTCAGCGGCCGCCCTGGTGAGGATGCACAAGGGTTCCTGGTAGCCGTCGATCGGCTCACCGACGAAATTGTGCGGAGTGAAGTACCTCATTTCCTGAATGATGGATCTGTCGACGGCTCTGAGAGCGACGAACGTGTGCGGGGCCTTGGGCTCGCTCGCGACCGCTACAGCCGGAGAAACAAGGCCCCATGAGAGGAACGCAACGAAGGCGAGGAGCAGGACACGCAGGTCGGTTCTTTGTTTCCGCATGAGCGAATAACTACCCACCAGCAGGGTGGTCACCGCCGATACCTCGCATCGACGGGCCAGCTGGAGCAACTGGTCGACATCGACTCTGGTTTGATGCGTCCGGCGAGGTCACGGGCGACCTGTTCGAGAGCCGGGCCGACCCGCTGCGCCGGCCCTCCGGGTGGGCAGCGGTCAACGCTGCCCACCCAGGATGATCTTCCAGAGGCGCGTTGCCACCTGCAGACTGAGCCGGGTGTCCACATCCGCCATGTTGCGGTCGCTGATCTCGCGGATGCGCTGCAGCCGGTAGCGCAGGGTGCTGCGGTGGATCGTCAGCGCGGCGGCCGCATCATCATAGTTGCCTCCGCAGTCGAAGTAGCGCGTGAGCGTCTCCACCAACTCCGTGTCGTGCCCTGCGTCGTAGTCGATCAGCTGGCCGAGCCATTCCCGCACGAAGCCTTCGAGCTCCCGGAGATCGTTGCCGGGCCCCAGGATCCGGTACAGCCCGAGGTTGTCGAAGAACGTCGTCCCGTTGCGCTGGCGGGAGTTCTGCCGCACCTCCAGGGCCCGCAGCGCCTCCCGATAGCAGCGGGGAACGCCGCCCGGGGAGTCGCAGCGAGTGCTCACTCCGATCGCTCCGTCGGGCGTTCCCAGCTCATGCGACAGCGCCGCGTGCACGGAATCGTCGTTGGGCCTCGCTTCGGTCAGCAGGACCACCCGGTCGCCGCGGCGGGTGATCAGCGGACGGGTCGCCGTGGTGGACGTCGCTTGCTCGACGGCACGGGTGAAGGAGTCGTCTGCGGCGTTGCCCGGCCAGTGCACCACGACCACATAATGGCTACGTCGCAGATCATGGCCTACGGCTTCGGCCCGGGCGTATGCACTCGTCTCATCAGCACCCTCCAACAGGTCGTCGATCAACTGGCGGCGCAGCCGCAGTTCGACCTCGGTGAGTTCGCGCATATGAATGAGCTCCTGGACGAGCGACCGTTGGGCATGGTCCAAGGCGAACATGGTGTGCTCGTTGGCCGTCGCCTCGGGGTCCTCGAGGGCGAGTACGCCGAGGAGGTCGCCGCGCGGCCGGGCCAGGGCGATCAGCCGGTCCTTGACCTTGACCGGGCCCGCCTCGCGCGCGACCTGCCGCAGCATCTCCTCCTGGTGGATCGAGGACCGCACCGGGTAGGGGTCGGGCCGGTCGGGACCGGCCCACGACCTCAGGTTGCCGAACCGGTCCTCGATGGACGCCGACAGCCCGGTGAGCTCGTACAGCGCTTGGGTGATGGCGTCCTCGCCGCCGCCCCGGGCAGCGACACGGGCGAGTGTCTCGTGCACGGTGTTCTGCAGGTGCAGCTCGGAGCGCATTGTGTCCAACTGCCGCAGTGCGGTGTCCCGTTCGGTCCGGAGCCGGCTCAGTTCGCCGGCGTCCTCATGGTGCGCGGGGCGCGTGGCCGCCAGCGACAGGGCCGCCGATGTGAGCCCCACGAGGGTCGAGAGGAGGAAGTGCCCCTGCTCATCGGGCCCGGCGTGGGAGGAGACCACGATGTAGCCGAGCAGACCGTCGGCCCCGCGCAGGCCGAACGCCCAGTCCCAGGACCGCCCTGGAAGGCGTACGCAGCCGTCAGCCTCGCCCAACTCCTTCATCCGTGCGTCGTCGACCGTTGGCGCTTCGGTGTCGCGGCCGGTGATGCGGGACAAACCCTCGCCCGTCGCGAGGTATCCGGCCTCGGCGTGGTAGGGCCCAAGGGCACTGACGTGCCGCATGGCCAACCGCAAGATCTCACTCTGCTCCGCACAGGCGAACAGGAGGTGGGACAGCACCAGCAGCCCGTGTGGGTCCGGCGCCGCGTGCGGACGGGCGTCGTGCCGTTCGGTGCCGGCGGTGTCGCTCGTGCGGCGGGTAACCTCCTGGTCGGAGACGTGAGGGGACAGCCTCTGTGACGGATGGCAGGCCATGGATCACTCCGTTCTCCCCCGGCCATCGGCGGCGATCGAGCGAGTCGTGGGATCCACGCCTGGGCGAACCCTGAGCACCCAGCCTAGGCAAGGCAATCCGATTTGTCTGAATGTGAGCTTTGCTCTCGTGGGCCGACCGACTGTGCCGATTTCCGACCTGCCGGGTGCAGGCGGAGCGCGCCGCTCCGCTGCCACTCTGGGCTTGTCAGGGATCGCCGGGCGCACCGGGGACCGTGACAGGAAGGACTGGCTGATGAACGAGCAGGCCCGCGGGACCCTCGCCTCGCACACGACCTGCCAGGAGGCGGAACGCGCCGGCGTTCGCCTTTCCGATCAGGGTTTGCCCGTAGAGAGGGTGGCCGTCATCGGGCAGGACGTGAGCCTGGTCGAACAAGTGACCGGCCGCATGGGACATGGCGGAGCCGCGCTGCACGGCGCGGGGCGCCCTGCCCGGCGACACTGACCGGGTGGATCTTGGGGCTGCTGAAATGGCTGGACTCGGTCGTATCGGGACTGCCGCTCGCCCTGTACGGGCTGGTTTTCGGAGCACTCGTCGGTGCTCCGCTCGGCCTGCTGATGGACGCGGCCCAGTGTGACCGCCGGGACTTCACCACAGTGAGCTTCATGCAGCCCGGCCGGTACGACGTCGTCGTCGACAAGGCGGTGCGACTGCTGGCCGAGGTGCCCAGCGGGACCGGCACCAGCAGCGGAGCTTGGAAGAGCAACCGCCCGCGGAGCGGTCCCGCCGTCACCTGACCGAGTGCGGACGACAGGGCGCGACTCCGAGTGGCAAAGGGGGACCGCCCGTCGCGGAAGGAGTTCCTCATGGCCAAGGCAGTAGGCATCGACCTGGGCACCACGAACTCGGTGATCGCCGTCTGGGAGGGCGGCGAGTCGACAGTCATACCCAACAGCGAGGGCAACCGCACGACACCGTCCGTGGTGGCCTTCACCGACACCGGCGAGCGCCTGGTGGGGCAGCTGGCCCGCCGCCAGGCGATCCTCAACCCCAAGGGCACCATCTCCTCGGCCAAGCGGTTCATCGGCCGGCACTTCGACGAGGTCTCCGAAGAGGCCAAGGCCGTCTCGTACGACCTGGTCGAGGGAGACGGCGGCGCCGCCCGCTTCAAGGTGGGCGACAAGCTCTACGCGCCCGAGGAGATCAGCGCGCAGGTGCTGCGCAAGCTCGCCGACGACGCCTCCAAGCAGCTGGGAGAGCGGGTCACGGAGGCGGTCATCACGGTGCCCGCCTACTTCAACGACGCCCAGCGCACCGCTACCAAGGACGCCGGACGGATCGCCGGCCTGGAAGTGCTGCGGATCATCAACGAGCCGACCGCGGCCGCCCTCGCCTACGGCATGGACAAGAAGCAGCACGAGACGGTGCTCGTCTTCGACCTGGGCGGCGGGACCTTCGACGTCAGCATCCTCGACGTCGGCGACGGCGTGGTGGAGGTACGGTCCACGGCGGGCGACAGCCATCTGGGCGGCGACGACTTCGACCGCCGACTGGTCGACCAGCTCGCCGACGGCTTCCAGAAGGAGAACGGTATCGACCTGCGCAAGGACCCGCAGGCGCTGCAACGACTGTTCGAGGCCGCCGAGAAGGCCAAGACCGAGCTCAGCTCGGTGACCCAGACGCAGGTCAGCCTGCCGTTCATCACGGCCGACGCCTCCGGGCCCAAGCATCTGACCACGACGATCATGCGGTCCACGTTCGAGCAGATCACCGGCGACCTGGTGGAGCGCTGCCTGGGCCCGGTGCGGCAGGCCATGGACGACGCCAAGGTCAGTGACAACGACGTCGACGAGGTCATCCTCGTCGGCGGGTCCACCCGCATCCCCGCCGTCCAGGCCCTGGTGCGCAGGCTGACCGGCGGCAAGGAACCCAACATGAGCGTCAACCCCGACGAGGTCGTGGCGAAGGGTGCCGCGATCCAGGCCGGGGTCCTCAAGGGCGAGGTCAAGGACGTCCTGCTGCTCGACGTCACCCCGTTGTCGCTGGGCGTGGAGACACGCGGCGGCGTGATGACGAAGATCATCGAGCGGAACACCACCATCCCGGTGCGCCGCACCGAGACCTTCTCCACCGCCGAGGACAATCAGCCCGCCGTCGATGTCGTCGTCCTGCAGGGCGAGCGTGAGAGGGCTTCCGACAACCGGGTCCTGGGTCGCTTCCAGCTCACCGACATCCGCCCCGCGCCGCGCGGCGAGCCGCAGGTCGAGGTCACCTTCGACGTCGACGCCAACGGCATCCTCAACGTCACCGCGCGGGACAAGGACACCGGCAAGGAGCAGGGCATCACCATCAGCGAGAGCTCCAACCTCGACCACAGCGAGGTCGAGCGGATGGTCAAGGAGGCCGAACACAACCGCGGCCAGGACCAGGCCCTGCGCGAGGCGGTCGACGCCCGCAACGAACTGGACGCCATCGCCTACCAGGTCGAAAAGCGCCTCGGCGAGCTCGGCGACGCCGCGCCCGCACATGAGAAGGCCCGCGCCGAGATGCTGGTGGCCGAGGCTCGCGAGGCGGTCAAGAGCGAGGCCGGGGTGGACAAGGTCCGGCCGCTGACATCCGAACTCCAGCAGGTCTTCGCGGGGCTCGCGGCCCACCAGGCGGGATCCGCCGCAGGCGGTCCGGCGGGCACCGGCTCACCGGACGGATCCGGGGCCGAGCCAGGCGGCGCCGGGGGCGACGACGATGTGATCGACGCCGAGTTCGACAAGGGCTGAGGTGCCCGCCATGGCCATCCCACCCCGGGGCCGAGAGCCCGACCCGCCGCCAGAAGGCGCCGTACAGGCGCCGCGCGGAAGCCTTACGCAGCCTGGACCGCCGACCGAGGAGGCAGAGCCGGGGCCCGACGCCGCAACCGGCAGCGCCGCACCCGACGACGCATACGCGGCCGCGCTACGAGAGGCCGAGGACAGCTGGCGCCGCGCCCTGGCCGACCTCGACAACGTGCGCAAGCGCCACGCCAGGGAGCTGGAGCGGGAGGCCACGGCCGAACGCGCCCGTACGGCTGCGGCCTTCCTGCCCATCATCGACAACCTGGAACTTGCCCTGAGCCACGCGGCCGCCGATCCCGGTGCGATCGTCGAAGGTGTCCGGGCTGTGCGTGACCAGGCCGTGAACATCCTGGAGCGGCTGGGCTACCCGCGCCACGCCGAGAGAGGCGTGTTGTTCGACCCGGCCCGGCACGAGGTGGTCGGCGTGGTTCAGGATCCCGACACCGAACCGAACACCGTGGTCCAGGTGCTGCGACCCGGTTACGGGGAGGCCGAGCGGCAGCTGCGGCCTGCCAGCGTGACCGTCGCCAAGCGGGAGTGACCTTCCATGCCACGCGACTTCTACGAGGTGCTCGGCGTTCCGCGCACCGCCGACCGGGACGAGATCCAGCGGGCCTATCGCACCCTGGCCCGCAGGTACCACCCCGACGTCAACAAGGACCCCCAGGCGGAGGAGCGGTTCAAGGAGATCAATGAGGCCTTCAGCGTCCTGTCCGATCCGGAGCAGCGAGCCCGGTACGACCGCTTCGGCGAGGACTTCCGGAAGATCCCGGAGGACTGGGACGAGCGGGTCGCCGCCGGCGCCGGCGCCGGCAGTGGCTCCCGGTGGACCACCGGTGGCGGTCCCCGGGTGCGGTACTCCACGGCAGGCTTCGGGGGCGAGGGGGTCGACGTCGAGGATCTCTTCGGCTCGCTGTTCGGCGGCGCCGGGCGGATGCGTGTGCCCGGCGCCGACCAGGAGGCCGAACTGCCGCTCACGGTCGAGGAGGCCTATCGGGGCGGCCGCCGTACGGTCACCCTCGCCGGGCCGGCCGGGCAGCGGCGCTACGAGGTCGACGTGCCGCCCGGCACCACCGACGGGCAGCGCATCCGGCTGGCCGGAGAGGGCGGGCGCGGCAGCGGCGGCGACGCTCCCGCCGGGGACCTGTACCTGAGGGTGCGGATCCAGCCGCACCCGGAGTTCCGCCTCGACGGCCGGGACGTCCACGTGAGGCTTCCGGTCACCCCGTGGGAGGCGGCGCTGGGCGCGACCGTGCCGGTGCTCACTCCGAGCGGCGCCACGGCGAAGGTGACCGTGCCCGCCGGATCCTCCAGCGGACGGCGCCTGCGGCTGCGCGGCGAGGGCATGCCGGACCCGCGCGGCGCGAACGGAGACCTGTACGCGGAGCTGCGGATCATGGTGCCGCCCCGGCTGAGCGACCGGGAGCGCGAACTGCTGGAGGAACTTGCCGCTGTCTCCTCGTTCGACCCCAGGAGGACCTGATGACCGACCGACCGGCCGAGGCCCGCGCGTCCCACGCACGCACGACCGACGTGGGCGTGCAGTACGCGATCGTGCCCGTGACCAGGCTCTCCCTGGCGACCGTGGCACACCGCTCAGGCCTCCATCCCGACCTGATCCGTCGGTTCGTCGCCCTCGGACTGGTGGACGCCGGCCGCGACGCCTCCGGACGGCTGGTGTTCGCCCCCACTGCCCCGGCCGCCCTGGCCCGCGTCCAGCGGCTGCGCACCGGGCTGTGCCTGAACTACACATCCATCGGTCTGGTGCTCGACCTGCTCGACCGCATCAGCTTGCTCGAAGCCGCGCTGCGGCGTGCCGGAACGAGGAGTGATCTACCACCATGGACATGAACCGCCTGACCCAGAAGTCCCAGGAAGTCCTGCAGGAGGCCCAGACCGCCGCCGGCCGCCTGGGCCACACCGAGGTCGACGGCGAGCATCTGCTGCTCGCCCTCCTCGACCAGGAGGAGGGCCTGATCCCGCGGCTGATCCAGCAGTCGGGCAACGAGCCCAAGGAGTTGCGCGCGGCCGTGCGCGAGGAGCTCTCCCGCCGGCCCAAGGTGACCGGCCCGGGCGCGTCGCCCGGCCAGGTCTTCGTCACCCAGCGCCTGGCCCGGCTGCTGGACGCGGCCGAGCGGGAGGCCAAACGCCTCAAGGACGAGTACGTGTCCGTGGAACACCTGTTGCTGGCCCTGGCCGAGGAGGGCTCGGCGACCGCCGCCGGGCGCCTGCTGAAGGAGTACGGCGTGACCCAGGAATCCTTCCTCGGCGCGCTCACCCAGGTCCGCGGCAACCAGCGCGTGACCTCCGCCAACCCCGAGGTGGCCTACGAGGCCCTGGAGAAGTACGGCCGTGACCTGGTCGCCGAGGCCAGGGCCGGGCGGCTCGACCCCGTCATCGGCCGGGACGCCGAGATCCGCCGCGTCACCCAGATCCTCAGCCGCAAGAGCAAGAACAACCCCGTCCTGATCGGCGACCCCGGCGTCGGCAAGACCGCCATCGCGGAGGGTCTGGCCCAGCGCATCGTGCGCGGTGACGTGCCCGAGGGCCTGCGCGACAGGACGGTGTTCGCCCTCGACATGGGCTCGCTCGTGGCGGGCGCCAAGTACCGCGGCGAGTTCGAGGAACGCCTCAAGGCCGTACTCAGCGAGGTCAAGGCCGCCGAGGGACGGATCCTGCTCTTCGTCGACGAGTTGCACACCGTCGTCGGCGCGGGCGCCGCCGAGGGCGCCATGGACGCGGGCAACATGCTCAAACCCATGCTGGCACGCGGCGAACTGCACATGATCGGCGCGACCACCCTGGACGAGTACCGCAAGCACATCGAGAAGGACGCCGCCCTCGAACGCCGCTTCCAGCAGGTACTGGTCGCCGAACCCAGCGTGGAGGACACCGTCTCCATCCTGCGCGGACTGCGTGAACGCCTGGAGGTCTTCCACGGCGTGAAGATCCAGGACACCGCACTGGTCTCCGCGGCCACCCTCAGCCACCGCTACATCACCGACCGTTTCCTGCCCGACAAGGCCATCGACCTCGTCGACGAGGCATGCGCCCGGTTGCGTACCGAGATCGACTCGATGCCCGCCGAACTCGACGAGATCACCCGGCGCGTCACCCGCCTGGAGATCGAGGAAGCCGCCCTGTCCAAGGAGACCGACCCCGCCAGCAAGTCCCGCCTGGAGGAGCTGCGCAAAGAACTGGCCGACCTGCGCGGCGAGGCCGACGCCAAACACGCCCAGTGGGAGGCCGAACGGCAGGCGATCCGCCGCGTGCAGGAACTGCGCCAGGAACTGGAGCAGGTCCGCCACGAGGCGGAGGAGGCCGAACGCGCCTACGACCTCAACCGCGCCGCCGAACTCCGCTACGGCCGCCTCCAGGACCTGGAGCGCCGATTCGCCGCAGAGGAGGAGCAACTCGCCGCCAAACAAGGGCAGAACCGGCTGCTGCGCGAGGTTGTCACCGAGGAGGAGATCGCCGAGATCGTCGCCGCCTGGACCGGCATCCCCGTCGCCCGCCTCCAGGAGGGCGAACGCGAGAAACTGCTGCGCCTCGACGAGATCCTGCGCGAGCGCGTCATCGGCCAGGACGAGGCCGTCAAGCTCGTCGCCGACGCCATCATCCGCGCCCGCTCCGGCATCCGCGACCCGCGCCGCCCCATCGGCTCGTTCATCTTCCTCGGCCCCACCGGCGTCGGGAAGACCGAGCTGGCCAAGACCCTCGCCCGGACCCTGTTCGACTCCGAGGAGAACATGGTCCGCCTCGACATGAGTGAGTACCAGGAGCGGCACACCGTCAGCCGGCTCATGGGCGCACCGCCCGGATACGTCGGCTACGAGGAAGGCGGCCAGCTCACCGAGGCCGTACGCCGCAAGCCGTACTCGGTCGTACTGTTCGACGAGATCGAGAAGGCGCACACCGATGTCTTCAACACCCTGCTGCAGATCCTCGATGACGGCCGCATCACCGATGCTCAGGGCCGCACGGTCGACTTCCGCAACACCGTGATCATCATGACGTCCAACATCGGCTCCGAGCACCTCCTCGACGGCGCCACCGCCGAGGGTGAGATCAAGCCCGAAGCCCGCGCCCTGGTGATGGGCGAGCTGCGCGGGCACTTCCGCCCGGAGTTCCTCAACCGCGTCGACGACATCGTGCTGTTCAAGCCGCTCGGTGAGCGGCAGATCGAGCGGATCGTGGAGCTGCAGTTCGACGAGCTGCGGCAGCGGCTCGCCGAACGCCGCATCACCGTCGAACTCACCGACGCGGCCCGGGAGGTGATCGCCCACCAGGGCTACGACCCGGTGTACGGGGCCCGGCCACTCCGGCGTTACATCTCCCACGAGGTCGAGACACTCGTCGGGCGAGCCCTGCTGCGCGGCGACGTCCAGGACGGCGCGAAGGTCCGCGTCGACGCCGAGCACGGAGAGCTGGTGGTCACCTACGACCAACCCGAGGACGTGAAGGAAGCGAAGGCGGCATGAATACCGTGCCGGCCACCAACGTCACCTGCCCGCACTGCGGGCGCACCAACCGGGTACCCGTGGCCGCCGAGGGCCGCCCCAGATGCGGCAACTGCAAACAGCCTCTGCCGTGGATGGCCGACGCGGGAGACGACGACTTCGCCGAGGTCGTCGAGCAGTCCACCGTGCCCGTCGTCGTCGACCTGTGGGCCACCTGGTGCGGCCCCTGCCGCATGGTGAGCCCCGCGCTGGAGAAGGTCGCCGCCGATCTCGCGGGAAAGATCAAGCTGGTCAAGGTCGACATCGACAAGAACCCGCAGCTGGCGCGGCGGTTCGAGGTCCAGGCGGTACCGACGCTGCTGGTCCTCGACAAAGGACGGACCATCGCCCGGCAGGCGGGTGCCGCACCGGCCCCTGCCCTGCGGCGGTGGGTGGAGCAGTCGATCGCCGGCCGCGAACCGGCCGGGAAAGGATGATCGGCCATGACCGTACGAACCGACCCCCACCTCGCCCTCGTACGCCCCGTCACCCCACGCGCCCCGGGGTGCGAGGAATGCCTGGCCATGGGTTCTCCCTGGGTCCACCTCAGGCTCTGCCTGACCTGCGGCCACGTCGGCTGCTGCGATTCCTCGCCGAACCGGCACGCCCGCCGTCACGCCGCCGCCGACGGCCATCCGATCGTGGCGTCGATGGAGCCCGGCGAGGACTGGCGGTGGTGCTTCGTCCACGAGGCGTTCGTGTGATGCCCGGCGACGAGACACGGCCGGGCGCAGCGCCGGTGCCGGACGAGGCGGAGGAGAGCGTCCCCTTCGAGACCCCCGACATCTACGGCGCCTATCCCCGCCTGCCGGACGACCAGATGGCCCGCCTGGCGCAGCATGGCCGGACGCGCCCGGTTGACGTCGGTGACGTGCTGATCCGGGAGGGGGAGCGGTGCGAGACGTTCTACGTCGTCCTCAGTGGCTCGGTCGCCATCGTCGAGGGCTACGGCACGCCCGACGAACGCCTGCTGCGTGTGCACGGACCTGGCCGCTTCATCGGCGAACTCGGCCTCCTGAACGGGCAGATGGCCTTCTACACCGCCGTGATCAGGGATCCAGGCGAGATCCTCGCCCTGTCCATGGATCAACTGCGTGACCTGGTGACCCGGGACTCCCTCCTTGGTGATGTGGTGCTGCGCGCCTGCCTGGGCCGCCGTGCCCTGCTCGTCGGGCAGGGCGCCGGTTTCCGCATCATCGGTTCGCGCTATTCGCCCGACACCCGGCGGCTGCGCGAGTTCGCCGCTCGCAACCGGCTACCGCACCGCTGGATCGATCTGGAGACGGACGAGGAGGCCGAGGCGCTGCTGCGCCGCTTCGCGGTTGGTCCGGAGCAGACGCCGCTGGTGATCTGGCGGGACACGACCCTGCTGCGCAATCCGAGCAACGCCGAACTGGGCCGGTTCATCGGCCTGCCGCCCCTGCCGTCGGGCAACGGCCGCAGCGATCTCCTGATCGTCGGCTCCGGTCCGGCCGGTCTCGCCGCCGCGGTGAACGCCGCCTCGGAAGGCCTTGGCACCACCGTGGTCGAGGCGATGGCTACCGGCGGCCAGGCCGGAACGTCCTCCCGCATCGACAACTGCTTCGGCTTTCCCTCCGGCATCTCCGGCGCCGAACTCACCGAGCGCGGGGTGCTCCAGGCGGACAGGTTCGGCGCCCGGATCAGCGTCCCGGCGGAGGCGGCCCGGCTCGAACCGCGGGACGACCACTACGCTGTGACGTTCGCCGACGGTAGCGAGATCACCGCCCGTACCGTCGTCCTGGCCACCGGCGCCCGCTACCGCCGCCTCCGTATACCTGGCATCGAGCCGTTGGAGGGCGCGAGCGTTCACTACTCGGCGACCGTCTACGAGGCCCAGCAGTGCCGTACCGACCCGGTGGCGGTGGTCGGCGCCGGCAACTCCGCGGGCCAGGCCGTGCTTTTCCTTGCCGGGTACGCACCGCGGGTGTATCTGCTCGTCCGTGGGCCGAGCCTCGAGGCGCACATGTCCCGCTACCTGATCGATCAGATCGAGCGCCATCCGCGGGTGCACGTGCTGCTGCGCACCGAGATGACGGAGGCACTCGGCGACAAGGCGCTGGAGGCGGTCACCGTGGTCGACCACCGCACGGGCGAGCACCGCCATCTCGCGGTGCGGGCCCTGTTCGTCTTCACCGGCGCCGACCCCCACACCGAGTGGCTGTCCGGCGCACTCGCCCTCGACGCACGCGGCTTCGTGCTCACCGGCGCGGAGGCGCAGGCCTGCTCCGTTCCCGAACTGTGGCACAGCCAGGGCCGCGACTGCCTGACGTTGGAGACCAGTCTGCCTGGCGTCTTCGCCGCCGGCGACGTCCGCAGCGGCTCGGTCAAACGCGTGGCCTCCGCGGTCGGCGAAGGCGCGATGAGCATCCACTTCGTGCACCGCTGTCTGGGCCACACGGCCGCGCCCGGCGGCACCGACAGCTCCCCGCACACCCGTCGGAAGGAGTCCACTTGGCTCGCATGACACCAGCGGGCGACGAGATCACGACAACGATAGGAAAACGCCGTTGCGGCGAACTCGCGGACGCCATCCCGCCTTCCACGCCGCCGACTTCACCCCACGTGATGTCCGACGTCTCCTGGCCGCCGACCTGGTGAGGCGGGGGTGCTCGCCCCCACGGCACCCCTTGTCAGGATGAACACGCTTGCTTGCATATCGAGATCTACCGCACCCGCTTCGCCCTCGCGGCCTGACCCACCAGCTCACCGGGCGTCATGCGACTTCCCCGCACGATGTCGCCGTGCACGCCCTGCGTGACGCTGACGCACATCGACAACGGTTTCGGCCTCCCCGCCCTCGCCCCCTGTGTCCGCACCCGCGCAGAAGGATGGCTCACCCTCGGCTTCGCGGCGCGTGCCGACTCCGAGGCGGCCGCGCTGAAGCTGCCTTGCTGCGGGCCGCCGCGTCTCCTCGGTCCGGACGCTGGATCGTGTCTGCAGACCCAACGCGGACACGCGGGCGGGCCGGTCACCTCGCCGTGAGGTGCCGGCCGTTTCCGCATCGCTTTCCGTGCTCAGGCTGTCCGCTTCTTGAGCGAGGTCAGGTGGGCGAAGACGACGACGTTGGCTGAGTAGCCGTGCCTCTTGTCGAAGCTTCCTCCGCACGTCATCAGTCGAAGTTCGGGACGGTTGGTGGTTCCGTACACCTTGTTGTCGGGGAACTTGTCTTTCGCGTACTTCTTCACCTCGTCGACGGTGAAGATGGCGGTTGCCCGGTCGGCCCGGCTGACCTTCACCGTGTCGCCTCGGTGCAGGCTGTTGAGGTTGAGGAAGATCGCCGGTCCGGTCCTGGTGTCGCGATGACCGACGATCAGGGAGGTTCCCGCCTCGCCGGGTGACGGGCCGTTGCGGAACCAGCCCACCACTTTCGGCGTGCTCAGTGGTGGAGCGCCCAGCCGGCCCTTGTTGTCGAGGTCGAGGCCGGTGACCGGGGCCTCGATGAAGATGGCGGGAATGGCGATTTTGACCGGCCGGGAGCGCGCCAGGGGTGTGTGCGGGGCCTGTTGGGGCGGCGCGTCACCGCCGCCCGCGGCGTCACCGGCGCGGGCGGCGGTGACCGGGGGCCCGTCGGCGGAGTCTGAAACCGCCCAGACGATGCCGGTCACCAGCGAGAAGGTCGCACACAGCGTCATCGACAGACGGCACGCACGACTGGGTCCGCGTTGCCGTCGCCGTCGGCTTTGGCTATGCCTCGTTGCGGGCACGGCGACGCGCGGCTCGACGGATCATGATCAGCGCGGAGACGGCGATCCCGCCGGCGGTCAGGGCGGCGGCGGTCCCGGCGTTCGAGTCGCTCTGGGAGCTGACGTTCTCCAGGTCCGGGACGCCTCCGCCACCTGCCGGCACCGCTCCGATGGGCTTGTGATATTCCTTGCCCGGGCCGATTTCCGCGGGGCCGCGGCGCTGGGTCTCCTGGCGGTGGCAGTCGACGGAGAACCTCTTCGTCTTGGGGCCCGCAGGGGTGATCCACACCAGCTGGTACGTGCCCTGCGGGAGCCGGTACTTCGCGCTGTCCGCCGAGCCGTTGATCAGCGGCAGCGTGCTCTGCAACGTGTCGCCGGGTGGCATGGTCGGGGGCTGCGCGGTGATCGTCCAAGCGACCGCCGGCAACGACTCGAAGTTGCTGGCGGAGAGGACGAACTCGCAGACCTCGACTCCGTCGCCGCCGCGCGAGTGCCAGTCGACCGAGCGGATGTCGATGGCCCCGCTGTCACCGGGAGCGGCGTAGGCACCTCCCGATCCGGCCAGGGTGGCACCAGCGACCACGACGGCCACCGCGGCACCCCCGCGGACGCTACGGAAGCGGAGGGAAGAGGACTTGACCATGCTGGACTCCTTCAAGCCGGGATGATTGTCGTACTTATTGACCAGGCCTGTAGTGAATGTCATAGAACGTCAAAAGATGTATCGAGACACCGCAAAAGTCATCAGATATAACTCGAATAGCCCAAGTCGCCCCACAACGGAGTCCGTCACGCCTAGCGGGTGTCCTTCCACTCGTGTCGTGAGGCGTGTGCGACCCGATGAACCTGGGCGCGCACAGGCGGGATGTCCGGTGTGTGACTGTTCGTCACGACGGGGTCGGCGTTTGACTGCTCCAGCCGCTATCAGGTGCGGGCATGCCGTCATCACTGTCGTCACTGTCGTCAGCGGTGGCCTCACGGAGCGGTGTTGCTGAAACGCCGTAGCCCGACTCCTCGGATGCCTCGGTAACCATCCCTGTCTGAAGGAGGGTTGGAGGCATGGGCGTGCTTCGAGCGCCCCCTGCTCGCGCCCTGCCGCCGTATCTCGCGCCCCGTCACCGTGGTGAGTGGCCGGGTCCGGCTGCCTGGTTGACGGCCACATGATGTTCGGCCCGGCCCGGGGCAAGAGGTGGTGGTGGACGTCATGGCCGACCGGATCGGGAACATCTCCCGGCAGCGTTGCGAACGGATCGTCTCGCCGGCCAGGGAACTGATCGCGCAGGTTCGAAAGCCAGGCTCACCTGAACCGTGAGACCGACCACTGCGCCGAAAGCCGCCTCCGTGATGCGCGCGCCCGAAGGGTGCGGGTTACCTGGCCGTTGCTGGAGTCCACTGACGCAGGCCGCGCGGAGTGGAACCTCCACGTCGACTGCTTCCTTGACCGTACTCACGAGTCCCTCTTCATATGGTTCCCCGCCGAGGCCGGCCCCTTCAGGAGCGGGTCGGCTGCTATGGCGCGTGCGAGGCACCGAGTACCGGGAAAGCCGTACGAAGGCTCCGACCCGCCCGCTGGAAGGCGTCGGCCGGTTTTTGCGGGGAACTCGTCCGGACATCAGCACCGAGGACTCCAGCGCCGACCCGGAGCGGAGCGGTCCGGTGCCTCGGCACGGGACGAATGAGGTACTCACCGTGGAAAGCCGAAACAACCCCGATGACGTCGCACTGTCGTCGCAGGAACGCCTGGCGCTGTGGCGTATCGAGGCGGAACTCCGCCAGGACGGACGCCCGGCCCGGCGGATGCGCCACTCGGTGGCCCGGCCGTGGCTGCCCCCATTGGTGGCCGCCCTGACGTGTGCGTCACTGCTCCTCCTCGTCGTGGGAGTCCTCACCTCCGACTCCGCCGTCCTGTGGTGCCTCGCCGCGCTGTGGCCGATCACCCTCCTGCTGACTTTCCGGATGCTGCACCGCCCGGCAGGCGCCGCGGACCGCACCAGGCCATGAACGTGAACTCCGCGCCGTCGCACGGCGGTTCACAGCGGCAGGTCCGGTTGCGCGACAGCGACGTCCACCGGCCGGGAATCACCCGGATCCGCTGCGGGCGAGGGTTCCGCTACGTCGATCCCGGTGGCCGCCCCATCACCGACGGGGGCGAAAGGCAACGCCTGCGCGACCTGGTCGTACCGCCCGCGTGGAAGGACGTGTGGATCTGCCCTGACGCCAACGGGCACATCCAGGCGACCGGCACCGATGCCGCGGGACGACGCCAGTACCTCTACCACCCGCGGTTCCGGGAGCAGCAGGAGGCAGCCAAGCACGAGCACGTCCTCGAAGTGGCCCCCGCCCTGCCCCGGCTGCGGAAGCACACGGCCGAGGACCTCAAGGCCCGGGGCCTATGCCGGGATCGTGTGCTGGCCTGCGCGGCACGCCTGCTCGACCTGGGGTTCTTCCGGATCGGGAACGAGTCGTACCGCCGTGACAACGAGACTCACGGTCTCACCACGCTGCTCCGCGAACACGTCTCGTGCCACCACGGCGAGGTGCGCTTCGCCTATCCGGCCAAGGACGCGAAGGATGTGTCGCAGACGCTGGCCGAGGAGTCCGTCTGCCGGGCCCTGCGCTCGCTGCTGCGCCGCCGTGGCGACAGCGAGCGCCTCTTCGCCTACTGGCAGGCCGGCGCCTGGCACGACGTGCACGCGGACGATCTCAACGCCTATCTGCGCGAGCGCACGGACACCGACATCACGGCCAAGGACTTCCGCACCTGGCACGCCACCGTCCTCGCGGCCGTCGCCCTCGCCGTGGCGGAACCCGTCGCCGCGGCATCCCGCACCGCCCGCCGACGCGCGGTCACGCGCGCCGTCCATGAGGTGGCGGGTTACCTGGGGAACACGCCCGCGGTCTGCCGCGCCTCGTACATCAACCCCAGGGTCGTCGAACTCTTCGAGGAAGGCCGGACCATCGCCCCGGCGCTCGACGACCTGGGCGCAGGGGTTCGCTTCGGCGAACCCGCCACGCAGGGTGTCGTGGAAGAAGCCGTGCTCCGGCTGCTGGCGTAGCTTCGCGTATCCCGTCGCCGCGGGGGAACCCGACGGCCGTGAACACGAGGCAGGAACCGAGGCTGAAATCAAGGGATCGTACTGGCTGGAGACCGCACCGCCGGGCGAGCCCGCTCCCCCGCCGTCCCTGACCTCTCCGTCGACGTCGCGGTGGTCGCCGGCGGCATCGCGGGACTCGGTGCGGCCTGGGAACTGGCCAGTCAGGGAGTCGACGTGGCCGTACTGAAGGCCGGACGGCTCGCCGCCGGGGTCACAGTCGCAAGGCGGCCAAGCTGACCGCTCTGCACACGCTGGTCTACGACCATCTCGGCCGCACCCGTGGCCACGAGGGCGCGCGGCTGTACGCGCGCTCACAGCCCGCCGCCATCAGCCATGCCGCCGAGATCGTCGAGGAGTTGGGCATCGACTGCGAGTGGGAGGAGGAGGCCTTCACCTACGCCGAGGCCCCGCAGAGAGGACTTGAAGCGCCGTGACCGCGCCCACTGCCCAGCAGAAGAAGTCCTGCAGGTGACCAGGAGCAGTTGGGCGAAGGCCCGTCACCGCCACGGCAACGGCGTACGTAGGTGGGCCCGCGCGGTGGAAAGCGGCGGTTCCCCGGTTGCGGCGCACACGGGCGCGGAGTGGGACATCGTCCGGGGCGAGTACTGAGCGGCGAGTGGTCGTGGCGGTGCCGGTAGCCCTGGCCTGCATGATCGCCACGCCGCGGGGAACCCGGCCGCCATGGCTGCGAACCAGGCTGAGGCCCCGATTCTCGAAGCGCTCGCCCGCTACGCGGACGCGGACGAACTGGGGTTCACTCCCCCGGGCCACAAACAGGCACGCGGCGCGGACCCCCGCGCCCGCGCGGTACTGGGCGACGCCGTCTTCTACGGTGACGTCCTGGCCAACGGCGGCCTGGACGACCGGCTCGCCCGGGGCCGCGTACTGGAGCGGGCCGAGAACCTCATGGCCGACGCGGTACACGCGGACCACACGTTCTTCTCGACCTGCGGCAGCTCTCTGTCGGTGAAGGCCGCCATGCTGGCGGTCACCTCTCCCGGCCACCGACTCCTCGTCGGACGGGACGCCCACAAGTCGGTGGTGGCCGGACTCGTCCTGTCCGGTGTCGAGCCCGTGTGGGTGGAACCCCAATGGGACACATCCCGCCACCTCGCCCATCCCCCCTCGGCTGCGGCCTACGCCAAGGCGTTCGCAGAGCATCCGGACGCAGACGGTGCCCTGGTCACCAGCCCCACACCGTACGGAGCCGCCGCCGACCTCAAAAGCATCGCCGACGTCTGCCACCGGCTCGGCAAGCCTCTCATCGTGGATGAGGCATGGGGAGCACACCTCCCCTTCCACGACGACCTGCCGTCATGGGCCATGGACGCCGGCGCCGACATCTGTGTGACCAGCATCCACAAGATGGGCAGCGGTCTGGAACAGGGCTCGGTGTTCCACCTCCAAGGCGACCTCATCGATCCTGCCGAACTGGATTCGCGGGCCGACCTCCTCGGCACGACCAGTCCGAACGTCCTGATCTACGCCGGCATCGACGCCTGGCGTCGGCAAATGGTCCAGTACGGCCACGAACTCCTCGGCAGGGCACTGGAGTTGGCGGCACGCACCCGCGCGGCTGTCGAAGCGATCGACGGCTTCCACGTTCACGACACGAAGGACTTCTGCGGCCCCGACCTCGCCCACGACTTCGACCCGCTCCCGGCCGTCATGGACATCGGCGAACTGGGCAGCACCGGCTACCGCGCCGCCGACTGGCTGCGTACCCACCATCACATCGACGCCCATCTCTTCGACCACCGACGTATCAGCGCACAGCTCACCCACGCCGACGACGAGCAGACCACCACCCGTCTCCTGACGGCCCTGCGCGACCTTGCCGACCACGCCGCCGAACTGCGGGATGCCCCCCAGGTCGCCGTCCCGTCACCCGCCGAACTGCGGATGGACCAGGCCCGCCAGCCCCGCGACGCCTACTTCGCCCAGCACACGAAGGTCCCCACGGCAGAAGCCGTCGGCAGGATCGCCGCCGAGATGATCACCCCCTACCCGCCCGGCATCCCCGTGGCCCTGCCCGGCGAACGCCTCACTGAGCCCGTACTGAAATACCTCGCCACTGGAGTCGAGGCAGGCATGTTCCTGCCGGACGCGGCCGACCAGCGACTGAACACCGTACGGGTCGTCGAGGAGGACTGAACCGCGCCCCCGCGTGCTGAAGCCACGAGCCCGCCCCTTCACCAGCGACGCGACTCACGCCCCGCTGGGCCCTCAGCCAACCGGGGTACTCGCGAGGCTGCCCGGAGAACCGCCGCCACTCGCACGAGCGGGAGAGACGACGCCCCGCTTCGGACACCACCTGTGCAGGTAGCGACGATTTTGCCCTGCGCCGAGCGGCCGCAGGGCCGGCCGAACTTGGCAGAACCGATGGTGGCCGTCCGGATGACGAAGCCCTCGTCGCCAGGGCCGCTCTGGCGTGGTTCTTCAGAATGGCAGCCCCTGCCACCCGTCGGTCCGAGCTCGGCGCCGAACAGCTTCCCCCGCTACGGCGCCCTCGGCAGCTACGGCCTCGGCGGCGTGACCACCCGGAGTGCGGGACGATCCACTGCGCAAGGTGAGAGTTGCCGCAGCACCAGATGAGTTGTTTTCCGTCCCTTCACGGGTTTGCGTGGCCGGCGCCTGTTCGCTGCGGTCTGCTGTCGGGTGTGGGCGACAGCAGGCTGGAGCCGCTGGTGCCGAGTGAGACCGAGCGGCAGGCGTTGAACAACTGGGCCAAGCGCCGCAGGACCGCTCAGGGGCTCGCTCTGCGGGCGCGGATCGTCCTGGCGTGCGCGGAGGGCGGGCCGAACATGGCCGTAGCTGCCCGGCTGGGCGTGAACCGCGGCACCGTCGCCAAGTGGCGCACCCGGTTTCTGCGTCACCGACTGGACGGGCTGTCGGATGATCCAAGGCCCGGGGCACCCGCGGACCATCACCGACGCCCAGGTGGAAGAAGTCGTGGTCCGCACCCTCGAAGAAGCACCCGAGGCCGGGACGCACTGGTCGCAGCGGGAGCTCGCCGAAGCCATGGGGATCTCACCCGCGAGCGTGCTGCGGATCTGGCACGCCTTCGCTCTCCAGCCGTGGCGGATGGAGACCTTCAAGATCTCCCCGGATCCGCAACTGGTCGACAAGGGCCGTGACACCCGGGTGCTCCATGGCCTCACCTCGACACTGCTGGCCCTCGGCCTCGCCGCGCTCGCCGTGACGCGCCCGAAGCTGCTGGGCGAGCGGTCATGGACGGCTCCGCTACGACGCCTGCAGTCCGGCCACATCGGCGACTACGTGGCCTGGATGCTGATGGGCACGACCCTGCTGGCGGTGCTGGCCCTCCCGGGCATCCTCAACAGCTGAGCCGACGGGAGAAGCGGTACGGGAGCCGACGCAGGGTCGAGCCGGGCCGGGACGCCCCTTTCGCCACCGAGTACCTGATGCCCCGGCGGGTACTCGTCACTGGCATTCACTCAAGACGTAGACAAATCCTGGAGGTCTCCATGTTCCGCGCCATCGCAGACGTGCTCCGCAGCATCGGCAGTGCGATCGCCACCGTCGTTACGCTGCCGTTCCGGGCACTCGCCCGGCTGTTCGGCGGAGCGTCGCGTTCCGCGCACTGACGACCTCCGTGAGCGGGCCGGAAGCCACTTGGCGACGACTCCTGCCGAACTCCTCGCCGAACCGCCCAGTTCCGAGCACTGCGTGAGGACCGCAGCGCGAGGTCGCCGAGACGGCCGAACATTTCCGCAGCATCCGATCCCTTGAGCCGGGAGCCACGTACCGTGACCGATCTCGATCCGTTCACCGACCTGCTCGACTGTCCGATGTACGTCGTCACCGCCGAGGCCGCCGGTGAGAGGTCCGGCTGCCTGGTCGGGTTCGGTTCGCAGTGCTCGATTCGGCCCGCCCGGTTCGTGGTCTGGTTGTCCAGGGCCAATCACACGTACGGCGTGGCTGAGCACGCCGAGCGGCTCGCGGTCCATCTCCTCCACCGGGACCAGGACCGACTGGCCCGGCTCTTCGGCGGCGAGACCGGCGACCGGACTGACAAGTTCGCCGACGTCCCCTGGCACCCGGGACCAGGCGGGTCCGTGATCCTCGACGAGGCACCGGCCTGGTTCGTCGGTCGCGTGGAAAATCGGATCGACGGCGGCGACCACGTCGGTTTCCTCCTCGCCCCGGAGGCGGCGGAGAACCTCGGAGGCAGCCCAGCCCCTCCACTGTCCCTGAGCGACGCCCGCGGCATCACCCCGGGCCACCCGGTGAACTGACCGGCAGGGCTCCCGACGCGCCGGATCCTGTCCCGCGACTCCCCACGCGGAACCCGGATCGCCGCGCACTGCCGGAACGACCCCTGAGCGAGTCGGCTCCGATTCCTTTGCGGCCTACGGCCCGGGAGCGACGAGCGTCGTCGTGCGTTCTGGGCGGAGTTCCCATGGACAACCGACGAGACGAGGAACTCTACTCACGGGACCGTCCGACCCACCTCACCCCACCGGAGGGCCGGCCACGCTGGGGGCGAAACCCATAGCTCCGGTGAAGCACCGCAGTCCTTGGCTGGCCGCCGCGCTCGTCCTCGGCGTCATCGCGCTGATCGTCATCGGTATCGCCTTGTTTCCCTGATGGGAAGACACGAGGCAGGCTCTCTCGGCGACCGCCCCGCGGGTCCGCGGTGAGTACCGCGTCCGGCGTAGCTTCACGCGGGACGCGGTACTCACGGCGGACAAGGTGCTACTCAGGCTCCGTCCAGGCGCGAACGCAGAAGCCGCTTGCCAATGTCGGCACCCTTGCGACTGTCGGCCTGGGCCTTGCGGAAGAGATCCGCGACCTCGGTGTCCTTCTCGCGCTCCGCATCCGCGATGTACGTCTCCAACCGCAGCGCGTTGCTCAAGCACGCTTCCACATACCAGATCAGGTTGTAGTCCCTGTCCGGCGTTCCCGTGGCGCCACCGGTCTCCGTACTGCTGGTCATACGAGTCTCCTTCAGGTCCGTGGCCTTGCCCCTCCGGCCCGGGGCGGGTACCCGCCCCGGGCCGGCGCACACTCCGGCAGGCCGCGTGCGTGGACGAGGCCACACGCGCAACGGCCGCTCCAACGCCTACCGCATCGAGGAAGGGACCATCCTGCGCCACCCCGCCGAGGGCAGGGGCCTGCCGCCGACGGCCGAGCCGTACACCCAGCCCCGCTCCACGCACACGTGGGACGAAGCGGACGTACGCAGGCCGAGTGAGGGATGAAGCATCCACGGCAGGCAGCGGGAAGACCGCCAGGTCCGGATTTGCTGCCCCGCGCGGGCATAGGGGTCCCGCCGTGGACGAGAACACCGAGCGGGCGCGCCCGAACCCTCAGGCCGCTCCCTGCTCTGAACTCGCCCGTCCGGGGTACTCGCACGGTCATCGGACGGTCGGGCGCGTGCCTGCGGCCCGGCCCGCAGGCGCCCACAAGGAGAGGAGAGGACCCCTGTGTCGAACACACAGCCACACGTCGCGGACTCCCGCAGTACGGACCGCTCGGGCCAGGAACCGATGAGCGAGCTGGTGCAGCGAGCCTCACACCAACTGACCGAGCTGGTGCGGGGCGAACTGCGGCTGGCGCAGGCCGAGATGAAGGAGAAGGGTCAACGCTACGGCAAAGGCGGGGGTCTGTTCGGCGGCGCAGGCGTCGTCGGCTTCCTGATGCTGCAGGCGCTGGTCGCCACCGCGATCGCCGCGCTGGCGGTGCCGCTGCCGGTGTGGGCGGCGGCGCTGATCGTCGCGGCGGTTCTGGGCGTGATCGCCGGGGTGCTCGCTCGGAGTGGGAAGAAGCAGGTCGGCCGTGCCGCGCCGCCTCTGCCCGAGGAGACGATCGACAGCGTGAAGGCCGACGTGACCGAGATCAAGGAGAGTGTCCGGCGATGACTCAGCCGTCCGACAACCATCCCACCGCTGCCGACCCCGAAGAATTCCGGAAGCAGGTCGAACAGGTCCGGACCGAACTCGGTCGGACGGTCGAAGCGCTGGCGACCAAGGCCGACGTCAAGGCGCGCGCCAAGGAAGAAGTCGCCGAGGCGAAGGAGCAGGCCGCCACGAAGGCCGGCGACCTCAAGGAACAGGCCGCCCTCAAAGCCAGGGAACTGAAGGCGAAGGGCGCCGACCTGGCCCACCAGGCACAGGACAAACTGCCCGACCCGGTCAGGGACAAAGCCGCCCAGGCTTCCGGGCAGGCCCACGCCGCGGCGGCCCAGGCCGGTCGCGTATGGCAGGAGAAGGCGCCCGAGCCGGTACGGCGGAAGGCGGCGCAGGGAGCGGGGCTGGCGCGGGACAACCGCACCGCGCTGCTGGCGGCGGCCGGCGTCGCCGTCGCGGTGTGGCTGACCTACCGCCGGAAGGGGTGAGCCGGGTGAAGGCATCGAAGATCGCCTACAAGCCCGTCGGCCTGGCATTCGGCGCCGTCAGCGGCATGGCCGCCGGAGCCGTGTTCAAGCAGGCGTGGAAGGTGCTCGGCCACGACGCGGATGCCCCGGACGCCACCGACGAGGAACGCTCCTGGGGCGAAGTACTGCTCGCCGCCGTACTGCAAGGAGCGATCTTCGCCGCGGTCAAGGCATCCGTCGACCGCGCAGGCGCCGCCACCATCCGTCGCCTGACCGGAACCTGGCCCGGCTGAGGCCCAAGGGAAGGGGCTGAAAGCGCCGAAGGTCACGGAGCGCAGCTCTCCCACGATCGGCTGCCCCGGGCCACGGCCACGGTCCTTCGCCAGGGCCGCGTCTTCCGCGGCCGGGCTCCGGGACCCCGCGTCCGCCATGCGGGCGCATCTGTGACGAGACGTGCAACCGTGCGGTGTCCACGAAAGCAGGGCAGCGCTGCCAGGGCGGTGACAACGCGATGGGAGAGGGGTCGGTCTTGTTCGAGGGCTTCGAGACCAGGTGGGTTCAGCTCGATGAAGCGTCGGTCTTCGTCCGCCACGGCGGCGAGGGGCCGCCGGTGGTACTGCTCCACGGCCATCCCCGGACGTCCTCGACCTGGCACCGCGTAGCACCCCTTCTTGTCCGGCGCGGCTTCACCGTCGTCTGCCCCGACCTGAGGGGGTACGGCCGTTCCCGCGGTCCGGTTGCCACGGAGGACCACGCGGGACACTCCAAGCGAGCGGTCGCCGGTGACGTGGTCGCGGTCATGCGCACGCTGGGCCATGACCGGTTCAGGCTGGCCGGACACGACCGAGGAGGCGCCGTCGCGTTGCGCCTCGCGCTCGATCACCCCGGCGCGGTCTCGCGGGTGGCACTGCTCGACTGCCTTCCCCTCACCGAACACCTGACGCGCATCACGGCCGAGTTCGCCACGCGATGGTGGCACTGGTTCTTCTTCGCCCAGCCGGACATTCCCGAGCGGGTCATCAACGCGGACCCGGACAGCTGGTACCGCGGCGACCCGCACAGCATGGGCCAGGAGAACCACGACGAGTGGCGAGAGGCGACACGGAACCCCGCCGTGGTGCGCGCCATGCTGGAGGACTACCGGGCCGGCCTGACCATCGACAGACGGCACGAGGAGGAGGACCGGGACGTCGGCCACCTCATTCGCTGCCCGGCGCTGATCCTGTGGTCGCTCCGGGACGACCTTGAGCATCTCTACGGCGACCCCCTTGAGATCTGGCGCCGGTGGGCGGACGACGTCCGCGGCCACGGCATCGACTCCGGCCACCACATGGCCGAACAGGCACCGGACGCCCTCGCCGCCGCCCTGGCGGACTTCTTCGCTGACGAGCCCGAGTGAGTACCGGAGTCCTCGCTCAGCCGCCGCCCGGTGGGCCGGCGCGGAGAGGTGGTCCTGGACCAGAGCCCGGTCCTCGCCGACGGCCGACGGCGGGGACCCTCCCGCGTCCAGGTAGGAGGCGGCGCTCACGCCCAGGTCGGCACCGGGCCCTCGGCGAGCAGGCCTTGCCGAGCGCTGCGTTGACGCGCCGGTCGCGATGCCCAGGAGACGACGTGATGCTCCAGCAGATCAACCCCGCTCAGCGGTGGAGCGCCGTGCGCAGCCTGCGTCGCGAAGCCTCGGCCCACACGGGCGGCAGCTCCCGTTCGCCCCGGTCGGCCGCGGCTTGCTCCTGTCCGTACAACAGGCCCCAGGTGAAGCTTGGTTCGCCAGGGCGCTTCGTACTTCCGCTCTGTCTCTCGTTTCGACTCGGCCATGACGTGCGCGTACACATCTGAGCCCCGGACACACACGAGCGGTCCGGATTTACGCCCGACGGATTCCTCGTTCCTCGCCGGGAACCGTTCCTCCTTGGTGGTGTCAACGGACGACGTGGGCTGCACCCTGTCTGTGTCCACCGGTGTCCAGGACGACTCGGCACGCACCACGGGCTGACCTCGTACCGCCGAAGGGTCCGGTCACTCCCGGTCGGCGAAGACGCTGATGTCGAGGTGGTCGAGGAGGTCGGCGGGGTCCCTGTACACGGCGTGGGCGCCGGCCGCCTCCAGGTCCGCGCGCGGGATCCCGCCGGACAGCACCGCCACCTGGACCACTCCGTCCCGTACTGCGGCCTTCATGTCCCACACGGTGTCGCCGACGAACACGGCCCGTTCGCTCGGGACACCGGCGAGTTCCCTGGCCTGTCGGACAGGGTCGGGCGCGGGTTTGCCGTCGGCGACGTCGTCCGCGCTGGCCGCCCCGAGGATGACGTCGTCCGCGTCGATCGCACGGCGCAGCGCGGCCAGTTCCGGACCGCTCGCCGAGGTCGCCAGCACGATCGTCCAGCCCCGCCGGGCCAGTGCGCGCAACAGGCTGCCCGCCGCGTCCAGCGCCGGCAGCCGCTCGAAGTAGGTGGCGTAGAGGGCGTGGTGGGCCGCGACGAGCCGCTCGTCGTCCTCGGGGTCGCGGTCCTTCCCCAGCAGGTGCTCGATCAGGTCGCCGCTGGCGAGGCCCACGGCCCGGTGGATCTCCCGCATGGGGACGCGGTGACCGCCCTGTCTGAACGCCTCCCACCAGGTGACGACATGGAGGTGGTTGGTGTCGACGAGGGTTCCGTCGACGTCGAAGATCGCGGCGCGTTTCGTGGTCATCGCGGACTCACAGTTCACGGAGGGCGGGGAGCAGCTTCTGTTCGGCCCATTCGAGGTACGGCTCCTGGTTGTCGCCGCCGATCTGGACGAGCGCGACCTCGGTGAACCCCGCGTCCACGTAAGGCCGTACGGCCTCGACGACCGCCTGCGGGTCGTCACCGCAGGGAATGGACCGGGCCACGTCCTCGGGCCGTACGAACTGCGTGGCACCCTCGAACGCGGCGGGTCCGGGCAGCTCGGAGTTGACCGGCCAGCCGCCGCCGAACCAGCGGAACTGGTCGTGGGCACGGGCGACCGCCGCGTCGCGGTCGGCGTCGTAACAGATGGGCAGTTGGCCGACCTTGGGCTTGCCCGTGCCGCCGTACCGGTCGAACGCGGAGATCAGTTCCGGCCTGGGTTCCGTGGCGATCAGCAAGTCGGCGAGCCGACCGGCGAGTTCGCACGAGCTGTCACCGGAGACGGCGACACCGATCGGCAGGGGTGTGTCCGGCAGGTCCCACACCTTGGCGTTCTCCACGTCGAAGTGGGCACCGTGGTGGTTGACGTTCTCCCCCGCCAGGAGCGCGCGGATGATCTCCACTGCCTCCTCCAGCTTCGCCAGCCGGACGTGCGCGGCGGGCCAACCGCTTCCCACCACATGCTCGTTGAGGTTCTCCCCGGAGCCAAGACCGAGGCGGAACCGTCCCTGGGACAGGAGTTGGAGTGTGGCGGCCTTCTGGGCGACGACCGCCGGGTGGTAGCGGGTCGTCGGGCACGTCACGTACGTCATCAGCGGAATGCGTTCGGTGGCCTGCGCGGCGGCGCCGAGCACGCTCCACGCGTAGGGGGCGTGCCCTTGGGACTCCAGCCAGGGGAAGTAGTGATCGGACGTAACCGAGAAATCGAAGCCGGCACGCTCGGCGCCGACCACATGGCCCACCAGTTCCCGTGGACCGGTCTGCTCGGTCATCATCGTGTACCCGATCTGCACCACGACGCTCATCTCCCTCGCTGGTCACCTGCGCGAATACGATCCTCGGTCCCGTCACCGCTTGCTCGCGGCCTCCGTCCGCGGAAAGCCGAAGGGCCACACGGCCGACCCTGTCAGCTGTCCGTGGCCCCCCAACGGGGCGAGTACCCCTCTCGTGGCTTCTCGCACGGCGGAAGTTCCCGCGCCGCACGGAGCCGGTCGGACGGCCGGTCGAGCACCATCGACGGGCTCAGGAGTCGCAGGCGGCTCCCCCGTCCGGCCGTCTCGGCCGCTCGGACCTGCGGTGACTGGTGTCGCACCACGGGTAGGTGCGGCTGCGCCGGCAGGTGCACACGGCGACAAAGACCCGGTCGGACGACACAGTGGTGCCGTCCTCCAGCGTGACGTCCATGCACTACGCCAAAACCCTCGCGGTTACCGCCGAGCGCGAGTTCCTGCGCTACAAGAAGGTCACCGCCGACGGCCGAACCGCCGACTTCGACCCGAGCGACCTGTGCGACCTCCTGCACCTGGACCAGAGCGCTGACCGGGTACTGCCGAACGGGTGGTGCATGCTGCCGCCCAAGCGGGTCTGTTCAAAGGGAAACGCCTGCCTGACCTGCGACAAGTTGGTCACGGACGCCGGCCACCAGGACGAGCTCAAGCTCCCACTCGAGCAGGCCGAAGCCCTGATCGCCCGACGGCAGACTCAGTTCGTCTCGCGCCCCGGACAGCTCATGGGCAAGGACAACGTCTGGCTCTCCGGACGGCTCGCCAAGACGAACGCCCTGTCCAAGGTCCTCGTTGCACTCGATCGCGTCGGCGTTCAGGACGGTGAGAACACTTCACGCGGTGCGCGGAGCCGGCACACCAGATCAGGCGGAACCGCCCGCCGCTCAAAGCGAGGAACCCAAACTGTGAGCCCTCTACCAGAGCATCTGCACCAGGCGGCGGAAGCGCGCACCACGGACGCCGACGAACAAGCCCGAACCGACCTCGCCCAAATGGTTAGGACCGGCCAGGCCATCAGCTTCACCGCCGTTGCCCGTGAGGCAGGAGTGAGTACCGACTTCCTCTACAGACACCCTCAGCTCCGAAGCATGATCGAACCTCATCGCGCGAAGCACGGCCAAATCCCCGCTGTGCGCCAGGCTGACACCGAGGCGCCGTCATCGACCTCGGCGGCCGTGCGCGCATTGAGCGCGCGCCTGTCAGAACAGCAGCAGGGGCCCACCGCGAGGAGATCACGCAGCTACGGAAGGCCCTGGAGGTGGCCCACGGAAAGAACCTGGAGCTCCGGCACCGTCTTGCCGTGTTCGACGCAGACTGATCGTACGAGCGGCACTGGCGACGACTAGGCGGAAACCCCGAACCCGCCGTGCCAGACGAACTGCACGGCAAACTGCCGCCCCGGTCGGCACGAGCACCCTCGAACAACGTCACACCAGGCCCCTGACCTGCCACTTCAAGATGGCGGCAGTTCAGTGTTGAGCATGTCGGCAGGCACTCGCTCGATGCGGGTCCAGCCCCTCCAGCCACGCTCCTTCAAAATCGCCAACACCAGTTCGGCGCCCGGTGCGGACTCAAGCATGGTTGAGTCCAGCAGGTCGACGAACTGGTCATCGATGCCGTCGTCGGCACCCACCTCGCCGGCCTCCACAGCGCGAATCATCAGGCGCTCCATGATGTCGGCGACCTCGACGATCCGCGGGTCGTCGGCCGGCCAGTCGAGTGCCCCGCTGAGAAGGCTGTAGAGCTTCACCATGTCGGGGTCGTCCAGTTCCTCGTGCTTCTTGGCGATCACGGAGTCGATCAGGTGCGGCACCTGGGCGGCGATCATGATCCAGGCATCCCGCTCCATCTCGATGTACCGCTCCTCGACGCCGAGACCGCGCAGCCGGTCGAGGTAGTCCACGACGCTCCGCGGCAGCGCCAGGTGCTCTCCGACGGCGAGCCGGGCGAGCCGCTGGCGGGTGCCCTGCAACCGCCGGATCTCGGCGCGCAGATCCTTGTCGATCTCCTGGACGCCGCCGACGAACTCCTCCGGGCCGGCGTCGAGGAGTTCCTGCACCCTGGCCAGCGGCACGCCTGCATCGGCCAGGGTGCGGATACGGATCAGGCGCACGACCGCGGCAGCGTCGTAGGTCCGGTACCCGGACCGGTCGCGCTCGGGCTCGGGCAGCAGCCCGATCTGGTGATAGTGGCGTACCGCCCGTACCGTCACCCCGGCGTACGTCGCCAGCTGGCTGATGGTGAGCATGGGTCTCAGCTTGCCTCAGGCGATCTTCCGGCGATAGGCGATCATCGCGAAGACGTACGCCACGACGAGGATGCCCACACACCACGCGAGCGCGATCCAGATGTCGTCGCCGACCGGCTGCCCTGCAAACAGAGCACGGATCGTGTTGACGATCGACGTCACCGGCTGCTGCTCGGCGAACCAGCGCACCGGGCCGGGCATCGTCCGTGTGGGCACGAACGCCGAGCTGACGAACGGCAGGAAGATGAGCGGATAGGCGAACGCGCCCGCTCCCTCGACCGACGACGCGGAGAGCCCGGGGATCACGGCGAGCCAGGTCAGCGCCAGGGTGAACAAGAGCAGGATGCCGGCGACCGCGAGCCATGCCGACACTCCTGCCCCTGAGCGGAAGCCCATGAGCACAGCGACGCCCACGACAAGCACGAGCGCGATCAGGTTGGCGACCAGAGAGGTGACGACATGGGCCCACAGCACACCCGACCGCGCGATCGGCATGGACTGGAATCGCTCGAAGATCCCGCTCTTCACATCGGTGAACAGCCGGTACGCGGTGTAGGAGATGCCCGATGCGATGGTCATGAGCAGGATGCCGGGCAGCATGTAGTTCACGTACGAAACCGACCCGGTATCTATGGCGCCCCCGAACACGTAGACGAACATCAGCATCATGGCGACCGGCGTGATGGCGGTCGTGATGATGGTGTCCATACTGCGTGTGACATGGCGCAGGGTCCGCCCCGTGAGCGCGGCAGTATCGCTGAAGAAGTACCCGGTCATCCTTGTCCCCCAGTTGTCGTGCCGGTGGCGTCGCTCTCGTCCCTGCCGCCGATGACCGCGAGGAAGATCTCCTCCAGGGTCGGCTGCTTCTCGACGTACTCGACCGTGGCGGGCGGGAAGAGCTGCTTGAGTTCGGCGAGGGTTCCGTTCACGATGATCCGACCTTGGTGGAGGATCGCGATCCGGTCGGCCAGTTGCTCGGCCTCGTCCAGGTACTGCGTGGTGAGCAGCACCGTCGTTCCGTGGCCGGCGAGTTCCTTGACGGCATGCCATACCTCGATGCGCGCTTCGGGGTCGAGTCCGGCCGTCGGCTCGTCCAGGAAGATCACCGGCGAATTGCCGATGAGACTCATCGCGATGTCCAGTCGTCGGCGCATCCCACCCGAATACGTGGACACCTTCCGCGCGCCCGCCTCGCTCAGCGAAAAACGCCTCAGCAGGTCATCCGCGACCGCGCCCGGGTCCTTGAGGTGGCGCAGCCTGGCGACGAGGGCGAGGTTCTCCCCACCGCTGAGGATCTCGTCGACGGCGGCGAACTGCCCGGTGAGACTGATGGACTCCCGCACGTTCGCCGGTTGCGTGGCGACGTCGAAGCCATGGACGCCGGCCGTCCCCGCGTCGGCCTTCAGGAGCGTGGCGAGGATCCTCACGGTCGTGGTCTTGCCCGCCCCGTTGGAGCCGAGCAGGGCGAAGATGCTGCCCGGCGCCACGTCGAAGTCCACACCGCGTAGCACTTCGAGCTTCCCGTACGACTTCTCGAGACCCCGCACGCGAATCGCCGGACCGGCGGTCGATTGTGCCGTCATGGTCATCTGCCTCCTTCGCGGAGCTGTTCCACGCGAGTGCGAGGAAGCTCCTGCCGGAAGGATGGAGGGTTGACCCAACGTCAAGGTCAAGCGCGCTCCGACCACGGCATCCAGATCGGCTGGCGCTGATTCGGCTCGTCCCGTGATTCGTTCCCATGACCGGCCACTTCAGATGGCGACAGCTCAGAGAGCACTCAACCGGACGTGACGTCTTCCCTGGGCCCGGGATGGACGCCAGCGACATACCGCTGACACTTTGACCCGCAAAGAACTTAGGTCAAGCCGTCGGAGGTACAGATAACAGGTGGTCGACGTCCAGCTGACGGGCACTGTCGAAGTAGGCGTCGTCGTAGGAGCTGTACCAAAGCCCGCCGGTGAGGACACAGTTCGCGCCCTGCTCAGGGGCCCTGACCGCTTCTGACGTCAGAAGCTCCGCCCTCGTGTTGCAGCCGTCGGCGAGAATGCCGGAGTTCCGGTGCTTGAACTTGCTGCGCTCCTAGCCGGTCCGGCTCTCGTCCTGGATCGGGAGCGCTGGAGGGCCTCGCGCACCGGGAGGGTCACGGTGTCGCCCGGAGCGGCCTGGGCAGTGGCGGCGGGGGCGAGTAGTGCGGCCAGTACAGAAAGCGCCATGGCGGCAGGACGGACGGTACGGGAGAGACGTAAGACAGGACCCCTTCGAAGATCACCGACAGTTCGTGATCTTCGTACCGGGGATGGTGCGCGACCCGCCCGGCTCCGCCGCCCGATTCACCCTCAGGAGCGGTAAGTCGGATCGCGCCCGCGGGACGCCGGAAGCTGTCCCATCATGTGGTGTTGCAGCTACCTGAGGAGGACGAATCCTGTGTCATCGCCCTGTGACCCCCAGTACGCTCCCGTCGGTGATGTGGGCGCAGCGCTCATGATGATCGACTCTCGGCTCAAAGGCATCCACGACGCCAAGAGCGGGACCGACCCCGAACACCAGGCGCTCACCCGCCAGTTCGCCGCGTCACTGGGCCCCAAAGAAGCCAATGACGTGCTGGACGGCGCATGCACGCTCATCTACATGTTCATGACGTGGCTGCGGAAGGCCCACGAAGACCAGCACAAAGACGCCATCGCGTACGTGGTGCCCAGCCTCGTCGCCTCGCTGCGCATGATGCCCAAGAGCATCCGCCCCGGGACCATTCCCACCATGGCCGGCCTGGTCATCGCCGCGGGCACCGGCCTGAGTCCCAACCTATGGCGCAAGCAGTACGGGGACTGGACTGACGAGGAGATGAATGCCCTGGAAGCCACCGCCTTCCTGCTCGCGGAGCACATCAACCGCATCACCAACGACCCCGACTTCGCCACCCGCATGATCACCGAAGCTCTGTCCAGTGCGGACGAAGACTGACGCGCCGCGTCCTTCGTGAGAGCCCTCGCAGGCAGCGGCCTTCTGTTCCTTGCCGGTCAGCCGTTGGGCGGTGCGGGTGGCCGCGAACCTGTCGAATGGCCCCAGCGGAACGCTCGGGTTCCAGAGGTGGTTGCAACACCTGACTCTCGGGGTTGTTGCGATGACCAGGCCGCGTCGGAAGCCGAAGAAGCCCGGACCCGCACCGTTGGCGGACAAGCGTGATCAATACCTTCGCCTCATGGCGCAGGTGATGAGCAACTCGGCCGCGTGCCGAGAGGTGGGAATCAACCGCACGACCGGGAACCGCGCCAACTCGGATCGCGCCCGGAAGACGTCACCGGACACTGTCCCGCACCGCACCGCACCGCACGGCAGAGCGAGAGCCGTCCCCGACCTCGGTGTCCGGCGGCGGATCGAGGCGGGTCAGGCGGGTCAGTCCTCGCCCCTGACGATGTTCCAATCCGGGCTCGCCTGCTCCTGCCGAGCCGGTCGGTCGGCCCTCGCCGGAAGGCAGGTACGCGCACCCTTCCCGCGCCGACGACATGCCTTCGCCCAGCCCGTCTCCCGCCGCCGTGTAGTGATCTTCGTCCCGACATCCGCACCCACTGCGCTTCATCTTCTTTCAGCGTCCGGCCGGATGAGGGCCGGTCCTTCACGTACTGCCGTGTTTCGGCTACGGACCGCGTCCCCCTCAGCGGCGGCGGGAAAGCCAGACACACGCTGCTCTCAACGGCCTTCCAAGGCCCTCGCGGCGACTTCCAGGTCCGCCACCAGACCCGCGTAGGCGGCTTCCCTGTCATCGGAGCGCAGCACGGCCGAAGGATGAAGTGTCGCCACCACCCAGCGCTCCGCCTCTTCGTCACGCCTGTCCTCATCCGGCAGCGGGATGAGTGTTCCGCGGTCCCTGGTCACGCGGAACGAACGTCCGAGCAGCGCTTTCCCGGCCGTCGCGCCGAGGGCCACCACCACGTCCGGCCGGATCAGGTGCAGCTCGGCCTGGAGCCAGGGCCGGCAGGCGCTCAGCTCTCGCAGGTCCGGTGCCTTGTGGATACGGCGCTTGCCACCTTCGGCGAGGGTGAACTTGAAGTGCTTCACCGCGTTGGTGACATACGTGGTGTCCCGGTCGATACCAGCCTCTCCCAGGGCCTTGTCCAGCAGTCGGCCGGCCGGACCGACGAAGGGCTCGCCCCGCCTGTCCTCCTGGTCTCCGGGCTGCTCCCTGACGAGCACGATCCGCGCCGAGGACGTGCCCTGGCCGAAGACCGTCCGGGTGGCCTTCTCGAAGAGGGGGCAGCCTCGGCAGTCTGCCGCCGCCTGCCTGTACGTGGGGAGCCCGCCCCGCTCCGGCAGGTACGGAGTCGCGTCGTACGCGGCGGGCCCGGACTCGTGGTCCTTGTGCGCGTTCCCGGATCGGCTCATCGGCTCACCTGGTCACTTCCTGCCGGACCCACCACTTCCGAAGGAACCGCTGGAGCCGGGCTCCCACTTGGGGGCGTCCTGGTCACCGGCCCGTTTGCTCCCCGAAGCGTGAAGATTGCTCGGCCTGAGCCGCTCACTCTCGTCCGCGGCATGGGGAACCTCGTCCGGCTCCCGCACTTCCCGCATTTCCCGTACGGGTCCGGACTCCGGCAGCGTGGGGTGTTCGTCCGGCCGGGGCGGGTGCGGTTGCTGCCGTCGCACCCTCACACCGAGCCGAACCGTCCACATCAGCAGGCCCACCACGATGAGACCGCCGACAAAGGCCCCGATCGCCCCCATCGCCGCCTGCGACGCCGCCAGGTACAGGTGTTGCAAACTGTTCTCTGTCGTCATCGACGTCGGGTACCCGATCGACAAAGCAATAAGTACCGTCCCCCCTCTCGTCCGTTGCTCCGACCGCCCCTCCCGTTCCGCGTGACCTGTGCCACTGGCGGGTCCCGCTGGTCACGGCGGTATCGTCACCGCCGAGGCCCCGCTCCGCCATCGGTGACGCTGGCCGTTTCCCAGTCACGCTTCTGGTTCGTGGACGTCGAGGGACCGCTGGTGGACTCGCGTGACGGGCTCAGCAAGGAGCAGCGCGTCCACGCCCGAAAGACACTGGTGGGTCGTGGGACATCGCCGAGATGGTCCGCCGGGCGGAGCCGACCATACTGTTCGGCCTGTCCACCGCGAAGGGCGCCTTTACCGAGGAGATCGTCCGGCATATGGCGCCCGCCGGTGAGTAGCGGTGATCTTCCCGCTCTCCAATCCGGCCTCCCGCTCCGAGGAAGACCCCGCCGACCCCGCCCGCTGGATGGACGGCAGGGCCATGACCGTCACCCGCTCGCCGTTCTCACCGCTGACGACCGACGGCCGTGAGGCGCCGGTGGCACAGGCGAACAACGTCTGCGTCTTTTCGGCCATCGGCGCGGCGAGGCCGGAGACGCCACCACGCCCAACCAGTAGGCGCAGGAGCAGGCCGCCGACGAGGACTGAGCCGAGTGCGCGGCGGGAGGGCGAGATCTGCCACGACCCGGAGATCCGCGCCGTGCACCAAGAGCACGTCGACTCCCGCCGGCTGCGAGGCGTGGAGAGGGTCTGCCCGTTCGTCGACTCCGCGGTCCGCGGCACTGCGTTCCTCAACGCCGCCACACGACGTTCGACCACCCGGATTTCCGGCCGTCGCCACGCCCGACGGCCTCGCCCGGACGACGCAAAGGACGTGCAGCCGGTTCCGCTTGCGAACAGGGAGGGGTGGTTGTCCCATGAGCGGGTAGACGCATTCCACTTATCGGGCCGGGCGCTCCCCGGCCCGATCCAGCCCCGGCCGCGTGGGAGGAACGATGTCAGGACGGCGGTGCGGGGTGGGCATCGCGGTGGCGATGGCCCTCGCCACGGTCAGCGGGTGCGGCACGCTGGCCGAGCGGCGGGATGCCGCCGCCTCGGAGGTCACCCGGTTCGAGCGGGCGCTGGACGCGCAACAGCCTGAACGACTGTGCGCCGCGCTCGCGCCCTCCACCAGGGAGGAACTGGAACAGTCGGCGAAGCAACGGTGCGAGCAGGCGATCGGCGAGCAGGACCTGCCCTCGGCGGGTGCCGTGCGCGGCGTGGATGTGTACGGCGACCAGGCACGGGTGGTGTTTGAGCACGACACGGTGTTCCTGGCGCGTTTCTCCGCCGGGTGGAAGGTGACGGCCGCCGGGTGCCTGCCACGTTCGCAGCGGCCGTACCAGTGCGAGATCAAGGGCGGGTGACAGGCCATGAGGACGCTTTTCCTCGGAACGCTGCTGGTGATCGCCGTCGGCTTGGTCTACTTCACGACGCTGGGACTGGTGCACCGATGAGCCCCGCATCGGGCCCGGGCAAGGCCACCCCACGGGGCCGGCACCGTGTCCTGCGCTTTCTGCGCCACAACAGCCTCGGTCTGTTCTTCCTGATCGCCTTCCTGGTCGCCCTGGCAGGCCAGGCCGTGGCGGGCCACGCGGGCTTCAACAACCAGCTCGTCACCGACGGCATGGCACCCGTCAGCCTCGGCGTCTACCTGACGACCTCGGATTTCGCCGTCGACGTCACGGAGAACTGGCAGTCGGAGTACCTGCAGTTCTTCCTCTACATCTTCGGCACTGTCTGGCTGCTGCAACGTGGCTCCCCGGAATCCAAGGAACTCGACAAGGCCGGCACCGAGTCGGACAAGGACCAGATGGTCGGCGAGTACGCCAAGGAGGGTTCCCCGCGCTGGGCCGCGGCGACGGACTGGCGCGGACTCGTCTACTCGCGCTCCCTGGGGATCGTCATGGGAGGCATCTTCCTGCTGTCCTGGCTGGCCCAGTCGATCACCGGCGTCGCCGCCTACAACGAACAGCAGCTGCGGCAGCTCCAAGCCCCCATCAGCTGGGGCGCGTACTTGTCCTCCGCGGACTTCTGGAGCCGCACCCTGCAGAATTGGCAGTCCGAGCTGCTGGCCGTCGCCTCCATGGCCATTCTCGCCATCTACCTGAGGCAGCGCGGCTCACCGGAATCCAAGCCCGTCGGTGCGAGCCACGGCTCCACCGGCATCGAGGGGGGATGAGGTGTGACCCCAGCCGACAGCCGGTCAATCGCCCCCGGACGCTGAGCAGCGCCGGCTTCGGCGGCGGCCGGGCGAGGGACCAGTAGGGCGTGCAGAGGAGAGGGAGAGCCTGATGCGGTGGCCGACGGGAACGCCTGCGCCACTCCGTTCAGCGGGATGGTGGCGTGGTAGCACCAGCCGGGTTAGTGGCTCCGCGGACTCCGCTCTGTCGCGGCGGGGGGGGTTCCGCAGGCCGTACGAGACGCGGGTCGCGGCGCCGTCGGGGCTCACGTCGGGCAGGCACGCGGCCACCATGACGACCGGTTGGTTCACCGACAGATCGAAGTCCGCGCTCGGTGAGCCGACGATCTTTAGCCGTTCGGTGAGTGGGGCACGTGAAGGAGGTAGCCAGCCGACAGCACGAGAGCCCCGGATCGCCGGGCCCCGGAGCTGGGTCGTGTCTCAGTACCCTGCGGTCTGCTCAGGTCGGCGCGCGTGTGTGCCTGCGGATGTACTCGCCTTCCGGAGCTGCCTCGCATCGCCCAATCGTCAACCGCCTCCGAGATCCAGCCAGTTGGCGTCCGCCAGCCGAAGCGTCGCAAGGCCCTCGGCGGCGCGCTCGAAGATGACCTGTGCCCGGCGCTGAGGCCAGGCGAGTAGTGGTCAAAACGGTGTGCGAGTCTGGCAGCGGCCCTGAGGCGCCAGACCGCCTACAGCAAGACCGGCGCCCGGCGCGGGAGCCGGCCCCTTTCGCAGCACGGTGCGTTCAACGGGTCACGACGTGCCGTTCGTCGGGTACGCAATGGGTCATGGTCAGGCCCTCCACGTCGCGCGGCGGGTTCTTCCCGAGGTTCGCCAGGCGCTCGCACTCCTCCATGAGCGGGTAGCGCTGGCCCGCCTGCAGATAGTCGTTGGTACGCGGGATGCGCTTGCGGGTGAGCCGTCGCCGGATCTCGGGGTTCTGTTCGTCGTGGGTCGGATAGGTGGCCTCCCCGAGGCCGCCACGGATGGAAGGTTCGTAGTTGACGTCGGGGTTCTCGCCCTCGCCGTCGACGTGGTAGGTCATGAGGCCGTCGCACTGGTTGGTGCGCACATCGGCGTTCTTGGCCTGGTTGACCGGCAGTTGGAGGTAGTTGGGGCCGACGCGGCGGCGCTGCGTGTCGCTGTAGGAGAAGGTGCGGCCGACGAGCATCTTGTCGTCGGAGAAGTCCAGTTCGTCGACGAGGACACCCGCGCCGAAGGAGATCTGCTCGTTCTCGGCGAAGAACATCCGGGCGCCCTTGGAAGAGGCCCTCGACAGGTACGGGCCCACCCAGATTCCCGGAACTCCGCCCCCACTGTGATCCGCGGTTCGTTTGCGGCGGCCCCAGCCCGGGGTCGGGCCGGGAGGCAACCCCGCAGCCCCACTCCCCTTGACCACCCAGCACCTGCCGGGTCCCCTTGCCGCACGCTTCTAACAGCGGCGCGCGGTCGAGCCACTTCACCTGGCGGATTCGGAATCACGCTCACGCGGCCGTACCGTACGCGACCGCGGCGACCGTCCGTCACGCTGATCGTCGTGCCGCGCGAGGGTGGACAGCAGCGCTTCGACCGTCATCCCCGCCTCGGCCGGATGCCGCAAGATGGTTCCCGGCTCGATCCGATACGCGTTGGTCCGCCCCTCCCGCGTGCGGGTCAGATAGCCGTCCTCCTCCAGATCCGAAATGATCTTCTGTACGGCCCTCTGGGTGAGCCTGCAGCGCGCGGCGATGTCACGGATGCGGATACGGCGATCCTCGGCGATCGCGGCCAGCACCCGGGCATGGCTGGTGAGAAACGTCCATCCCGCATGTGTCTCGGATACTCCACCCATGCACCCCAGCTTAGGGCGTAACATTCGCGCATTCAAAGGCGCGAACTATATTTCAGGTATCTCTTGACGTGTTTCGCGCGCCGGATAAGACTTGTACCTGCAGGAGACAGGCGAACGCTTCGGGAGCGACTGTCATGTCAGAACACGACTTCTCCGCGCCGCCCGGGGGCAGCAGCCCGGCTGTCTGTGCAACACCGCGCGTCCCAGCGGCGGTTGCCCTGTCGGCCCTCCTGGAGATCGTGACGCATCCGGCCGGAACCCGGACGGTCGTGACTGTCTCCGGCGAGATCGACATCGATACGGAACTGACGTTGCAGCACGCTCTGCGCCTGGCACTGGCCCGGTCGCCCGAAGGCGTGGACCTCGACCTGGCCGGAGTCGGTTTCTGCGACTGTTCCGGCCTCAATGTCCTGCTGCGCGTTCGCCGGCTCGCCCTGGCGGACGGCAAGACGCTCGGCGTGCGGGCTCTCAGTCCGTGGGTCGAGAGGCTGTTCACCCTCACCGACACGTCGTCGCTGTTCACTCACGCCCGTGCGCCCGTCAACGGCGTGGTCAACGCCTGGCACGAACATTCTGCTGCGACGCCCAACCCCGTGGAGGAGAACGAGGTGCCCGACGAGGCCGAGGAACTGCGCGTCGAGGTCGTGCAGCTCAAGCGCGCGATGCTGACCCGGCCGGTCATCGACCTGGCGCGCGGAGTCCTGATGGCCTCCTTCGGCCTCAGCCCTGACGACGCCTGGAGTGTCCTGGTCGATGTCTCCCAGCACACGAACACCAAACTCCACCAGCTCGCCGAAGAACTCGTCGACTCGGTCAACGGAGCGCCACTGCCCGACCACCTGCAGGAGCGGATTGCCAAGGCGGTCGCCGGGCTCTCACGCCCCGCGTAGAACGGACGTTTCCCGGTGCGCTGCGCGACCACCCGGAGTCCGGGGCGATCCACTGCGCAAGGAGAGCGCCATGACGGACTTCGAATACTTCCTGTCCGGTGAGGAACACGGTCCCGCCGAGTCGGTGGAGCAGGCCAGGACTGCGGAACAGGCCGGATTACCTCACTGTGGTTCTCGGACCACAACCTGCCCCTGAAACGACAACCAGGGGCAGAGTCCTTCGTCCGGTCCGTGACCGGCGCCCCCTCGCAAGCCGTCCCACTGCCCGTGCAGACCGCCTCGACCTGCCCCCTCACCCCTATGCACCCGGCCGTCGTCGCCCAGGCAGCGGCCACCGGCGCCGTACAACTGGATGGCCGCTTCCGGCTCGGCATCCGCAGCGGCGAGGCGCTCAACGAGCACATCCTCGGTGACGCCTGGCCCGAGGCCAACGTCCGCCTGGAGAAGCTGGAGGAAGCCGTGCAGGTGATGCGGGAGCTGTCCACCGGGCAGCAGATCAGTCACCGGGGCAAGCACCACACCATGGAGAACGCCCGACTGTACACAGTCCCCGACGAACCGACCCCCACCGACGTCTCCGCCTTCGGCCCGCACGCCGCCGAGGACGAAGCCGTCCGTACGGCACACCATCCTTGGGCCAACGAACAGCTCCCCGGCGAACTCGCCCAACTCCTGCCCACCCCACGCCACTTCGAGCAGGCCTCCGAGCTTGCCGGCCCCGACCGCGTCGAGGCGAATCTCGCCTGCGGCGACGATCCCGACGCCCACGTGGAGGCGGTCAAGGAGTGTCGACGCCAGGTTCGACACCGTCTACGTCAACCAGATCGGGCCGGATCAACAGGGCTTCTTCGACTTCTACCGCACCAAAGTGCTGCCCCGCCTCCGAAGACCGATGAGCCGCACTACAAGGGCGTTACACAACCCGTGAGAGGGGAACCCGTCGATCAGTGCACGAGAGGAGAAACGCGATGCCGGCAGGATCGAACCAGAAGCGGGAACGACAGTACGAGCACGTGAAGGAGAGCGCCGAGAAGCGGGGTGAGTCCACGCGCCGGGCGAAGGAGATCGCATCCCGCACGGTGAACAAGGAGCGCGCCCGCTCCGGGGAGGCGAAGACCTCAAGCAGGACCTCCACACGTGATCCCAAGTCCGCCTCACAACGCGGCGGGCAACGCTCGCACAGCGGCGCCGAAGGACCCACCAAGGACCAGCTCTACGCCGAGGCCAAGAAACGCAACATCCACGGCCGCTCCTCCATGGACAAGCGACAGCTGCAAAAAGCCCTCGTTCGCTGATCACGACGCCCGGCCCGCGGAAACGTCTCCCGGCAGCGTGGGGTGGCAGCCATGGCAAAGAGCGCGCTCAACTCGTCGGCCTTCGATGACACACGCAACGAGATGGAACGCGCCCTGGACGAACTGCTCGTCGCAGGCGTTGCAGACGTTGCAGACGGCCTCGTCCGCAGGGGCACCAGCGGGCGCACCGTCCTGCGGGCCCTTGGCGATATCTGCGGGCTGCGGGCTGCGGGCCGCGGGCCCACGGCTGGAAGGACGATGCGGTACGCATCGCCACGCTCCTGTACTACGGGCTGCGCTACGGCGCAGTGGGCCACGGTCAACTCGACCGCGACACGTCTGAGCAGCGCCACCAGAGCCAGGTGACCCTCGTTCTCTGAAGATCGCGCCATGGGCCCCGCAGACGGCAACCCGCCAGCTTGAAGCCCCTAGCCCAGCACCATCCCGCAGGCCATCCGAGCAGTGTCATTACTCATGCCGGCCTCAGGAACAGGCACTGACTACTGCTGGTGCTGGACAGCCGACGCCGCGACGACGAGGGCCTCTGGGGAAGGAAGTTCCGCCTGTACGGGCGAGGCGGGGAAAATCCATGAGTACGGGGGCAGCATCATGTCTGCGCCGTCACCAGGAAACTGGTGCGCAATCCCCACTCCTGGACGAGGAATCCGCCGAGAGCACCGCGCCATGGCGGGCGCGCGGGTTTAGCAGGAGTCAGGAGACCTGCCAGGTGACACCGTGGGGAGCCAGGAAGTTGAGGAAATCGGCCGGATCGTAGGCCTGGGCGGGGCTCAGTACTCCCGCGCGTGCCCCGTCTGCCGCGAGCCGACGAGCGCCTTCGACAGCGATCACCGCGGTAAGACCGTACCCGTCCGGCCCGGTGACCCAGCCCTGGGCACGGCTTCCATCCGTTCCGGTGGCATCGGCCTTCATCAGCCACCGGCTCGCCCGCCGGGCGTCTTCCGCGACCGTCTCGGGGATGCTGTCGACGGTGTCCGGGGTGAGTGAGGCGAACAGCGCGGCTACATCTGTCCTGATGGCGCTGTGTATGCGCCGCGCCGCCACGTGTCGGGGAATGGTGATGACCCCAGGGAGCGCGAACGTCGTCACGGGGACGGGGGCGGTCGAACCGGGTGGGACAATAGGCTCCACCTGCGAGCCGCTCGCAGGCTGCCAGGCTCCGTCGAGGTACTCCAGTGCGCCCTCGTCGAAGACCGCGGCCATCGAACGCGCGGTGCCGCGCGAGGCCCCTCCCCCCGGCTGGCGCAGGTCGGCGATGAGCACCTCGTCGACCGGGGTGACACGGGCCGCCGTCAGGTTGGCGATCAGGTCGCCGGGGCCGCCGTCATCGGCCATGGCCGGGACAACGGTCACCCCTGCGTGCTCGGCTTCTTTGTTGAACACATCGAAGACGCGCTGGATGTAGTGCTGCTCACCAGTCGTGTCGACGTAGTGGGTCCCAGCGGTGATCGCCGCACGTACCACCGGTTCTCCCCACAAGGTGAACGGGCCCGCACAGTTGACGACGGCATCGCAGTCAGCAATTGCATCAGCCAGACCAGCCGGGTCCGCCAGGTCTGCGACCCGGGTCTCGGCTCCTGTCACGCCGACCTCCGCTGCCGCAGCCCCCAGCCGATCCGCGTTACGGCCCACCAGTACCGGCGTGATCCTGCGACGGCACAGCTCGGCAACAGTGAGCCTTCCGGTGAACCCACTCGCGCCATACACGGCAATCCTCATGCCATCTCTCCCTGTTACTCGTGCTGAGCCGACGGAACATCCGCTCACCCATCACCGTAGGGACCGCACTGTGAACGTCCTATGCCTGGAGATCCGACTTAGATGTCCATTCGTCCGGAACAGCCGAACCGGACAGTACGTTGGAACCATGGACGTACTCAGTGACGCCGTCGCCGCGATGCGCACTGGTGTCCCACACTCCTCCCGGACCCAGCTGCGCACTCCCTGGGGCATCCGCTTCGAGCCGCAGCAGGGCGCGGGCTTCCACGTCATCCTGCAGGGCTCATGCTGGCTGGTCCCCTCACGAGGCAAGCCCCTCACTCTGGGCGTGGGCGACGTGGTGTTCCTGCCCCGTGAACTCGGGCACGCGATCGCGGACGCGCCGACAACACCGCTGCCCGACGAGGCCACGAGACGCCTGGTCGAAGCCGACGTACGCGACGCGAACGCCGGTCATGAGGGCGCGACCACGGTGATGCTCTGCGGCGCGTACCGGCTCGACCAGTCCCGAGCCCATCCGCTCCTCACCGAACTGCCCGACGTCGTACACCTCCCGGCCCGTATCGGGCAGCAACCTGCACTGCGCGGAGCGATCGACCTTCTCGGCCACGAACTCGCCGCCGAACCGCTGCCAGGCGCTTCCGGAGTCCTGCCCGCGCTCCTCGACGTCCTGCTGCTCTACATCCTCAGAGCCTGGTACGACGAGCAACCCGAGCAGGCCACCACCGGATGGGGCGCGGCCTTGCGTGATCCCGCCGTCGCCGCCGCACTGCGGGCCATCCACGGCGAACCCGCGCAATCCTGGACCGTCCAGACCCTTGCCGCGCTGGCGGGCCTGTCCCGGTCCGCCTTCGCCCAGCGGTTCACTTCAACGGTCGGCTGCCCACCCCTCACCTACCTGACCTGGTGGCGCATGACCACGGCGGCACGGATGCTCCGTGATACCGACCTTCTCCTCCGCTCGGTGGCCGAACACACCGGCTACACCTCCGAGTACGCCTTCGCCAAAGCCTTCAAAAGGGAGTTCGGCACAGCGCCGGGCCAATACAGGAACGGCTCTCGGCCCCTTTCCGAGCTCAGCACACACTCGGGCTAGAGACCCCTGGCCCAAAGCGACCACCGGACAACCGGCAGCAGGCGCCGATCTCCGACGCCTCGACAGCCTCTGAAACCCGAGCAGCTCCGCCTCGTGCGCGGGTATCGCTCCCAACTCGTCGACCTTGGCCGCCACCGCTGAGTCAGCATCGTCCGGTCGGGACCATCGACGGGCCTGGGCCCACCACGCCGGGCCCGGGACAGGCGGCCGCTGCGGAAGCCGGTCACGGCCTCACTCACATACTCGGCCCCGATCATGGCCTGCTCCAGGCCGGTCCCTGTCAGATCGGCCTCGTCGCCGGCCCGTTCCGCAGCACACCGCGCCCCCGGACCCGGCCTCCAAGCCGACGAACGCCCGGAGGCTGGAGCAGCCAGCGGATCGTCCGCTCCTCCTGCCGTCCGTACTCGCGGACCAGGCGGCACCGGCTCAGCTGCGGCGCGATCGAATCGACCCTCCACTCGATCCCGTTCAGCAGAAGCCGTCCGCCGATGGTCAGGCCTTGCGTCCCACGCCACCGAACATGGCTACCTCGGCGGCCAGTTCGGCCTCGCCGCCATCCGGGCGCCATCGATTGCAGGAGACCACGCCTGGCTCCAGGAGCTCCAGCCCGTCGAAGAACCCAGCGACGGCGGCCGGGGTGCGCTGGGTCAGCTTCGGCGTACCGTGCTCGTTCCAGAAGGCCACCGCGGCGTCAACGTCCGACAGGTCCGGTCGGGTAATGGTGTGCGAGAGGACGAGGTGGCTGCCTTCGGGCAGCGCGTCCATCAGACGCCGCACTATCGCGTACGCCTCCTCGTCCTCCTCGATGAAGATGACGACGCCGAGCAGCACCAACGCCACGGGCTCACTGAAGTCCAGCGTCCGTGCCGCCTGCTCCAGGATTGCTTCGACGTTACGCAGGTCCTCGTCGAGGTAGTCGGTGCGCCCCTCCTGCGTGCTCGTCAGCAGGGCCTCGGCGTGGGTCAGCACGATGGGGTCGTTGTCGACATAGACGATGCGGGACTCCGGCGCGACACGCTGAGCGACCTCGTGCGTGTTGTCGGCCGTCGGCAGACCGGTGCCGATGTCGAGGAACTGCCGTATCCCGCACTCGTCAGCGAGGTACCGTACGGCGCGCCCGAGGAACAGCCGGTCGGCGAGGGCGTAGTCGCCGATACCCGGGTGCAGTTGGCGTATCTGGTCCCCAGCTTCCTGATCGACCTCGTAGTTGTCCTTACCGCCCAGCCAGTAGTTCCAGATCCGGGCCGTGTGTGGCTGGTCGGTCTTGATTCGCTTGCGCGCCTCGATCGCCGCGGCGGGAATCTCAGTCACGGGACGTCCTCCAGATCAAGCCGATACGGTCACGGAGCAACCTAGCGGCAGGAGTTGAGGACAGCGACTCCGTCCGACGACAGGGCTGGACTGAGGAAGAGCACCGTTCGGCCTCCCATGAGGCATCAGATGCAGAGGGCTCCTCGCATCAACCGCCGTTTGGACCGCCTTCGTCACCAACTTCAAGCAGCCCAGCGGCTCACAGGAAGGCGCGAGCTCTGAACAGGGGTTGCGTCAGGGGGCGCAAACCCCGCTGCACGGTCCCAGCCACAGTGGACCGCAGCCGTAATCGGTCCAGTTGCACCACCACGGTGAGGCGTAACACACCATGTCGCAGCTTCCGCTCCCCGCGCATTGGGAATTGCAGTCCATGACCTGGGTGCCCTGGTCACTCCGAGGCGCCGCGCCTTGCGTGTCCGCAGGGCCCAGCGTCATGAGAATCGCCTGCGCCTCGCTCTCGCCGAACGCCGCCACCGCCGCCGATTCCAGCTCTTCGGGGACTCCTCCCTGTCGGCGCCCCGCGATGATCTGCGGTGCCAGCCGCGTCGCGTCGTCCAGGACGGCGGACTGCTCGGCCGACAGACCGGAGTGTGTTTTCCGGTAGTTCGCGAAGTGCGCCACCCACAGTTCGCTCCGAGCCGAAGCGGACAGCGCGCCGTAGACGGCGCGCCGATAGTCCGTGGGGTAGGAGACGAACTCGGAGTAGCCGGAGGGCAGCCGGTCGCGGTTGGCCTTCACCCATCGCGACGCCTTGCTGCCCTTGGCGCGGGTCACCGCCTGCGCGGGTGAGGCTGCCAGGCCGCCGGTGACCAGAAACGTTCCTAGGGCCAGCCCCGGCACGGCCTTGAGGATTCCTCGACGGCTCGGGGGCCGCAACACATCAAGGCTGCGGAGCGCACGCACCACCCGCAGCGAGTCCGCCGGCCCCAACAACCGCGCCAGGCGGAGGGACAGCGCGGTTCCGGTCCAGGCCCGCACCTGGTCGCCCTTGACCGCCAACAGGGTCGGCGCCCACTCGGCCCCATCGCCCAGGGCACGCGCGCGCAGGCCGCGAATACGGGGTTCCGTGAGGCCCGCGGCGGTCAATTTACCGTCGACGGACACACGAACCCGATCCACCACTTCTTCGCAGAATCGACAGTCGGCGTCGAATGCCAATATCCACTCGGTCACAAGCTTCTCCCCACGTCTACTTGACAACCCGACCCATGGTGCCGCCCGGTGTAAATTGTCACGCCGATCCGTGGCGTGCCGTTCAGCACGATTTCACGCTTCGGGTCTACCTGAAGAGAAATCATTTGCCGAGGCCTCTGGAAATATCAATCATTTCGATGAGAATCGAAACGTTTTACATTCACAGGCCATACTTACGGTGGTAGCGCAGGCTCGACTCCGGATGGCGACGAGCCTGGTGGCTCAGAGCGAGCAGCCTCGCCGAGGGCCGAGACTTCGCAAGTGCGGACCACTGATGGCTCGTCTCAGTTTCAGCAGGGATGTCGAGAACGCCGTGACGACTCCGTCCCAGGGGCAGAAGCGACCGCCGTGGTCGCACGGCTCTCAGGAGGCCCTCCATGACGAACGACCAGATCACCGAGATCCTCAGTCGCCCGCTGAGCCAGGAGTTGCTGGCTCGTGACCTCTGCCGCCTGGCCTACGTGGCCAAGGATGGGACACCGCGGAACATCCCGATCGCCTTCGCCTGGAACGGCAAGGAGGCCGTGATGTGCACGTCGAAAAACGCCCCGAAGCTGGCTTCGCTCCGTCAGAACCCAGCCGTCGCCCTCACGATCGACACCGAGGTGCACCCGCCCAAGATCCTGCTCGTCCGCGGCACTGTTGAACTCGACGAAGTCGACGGCATTCCCGAGGAGTACCTCGAAATGAATGGCTCCTACGAGATGACGGCCGAGCAACGGGTCGAATGGGAGGCCGAGGTCCGCTCGCTCTACGACGGCATGGTCCGCATCGTGATGACGCCGACGTGGGCGAAGCTGATCGACTTCGAGACGACCTTGCCCAGCGCCGTCGAGGAACTCGTCCGGCAGCGTGCGGAACGTCAGCAGAAGAGTGGCACCAGGGTGCCGTCCGTCGAGCCACGAGCGTCGAAGTCATGACCATCCGGCGCGTGGGGCGAGCAATTTCAGCCTTAACCTCCGCGTTTCAGGTGGGGTCGGCTAATCTGCGCTGATCGTCGCGTGGGTGGCGTTCGGGCGGGTGGGCATGACGAGGGCCCGGCGCGCGGCCGGGTGCTCCTGGGGTTCCTCGGGTGGTGGGCGGGCAGGGGCGGTTCCGCCGGTCAGGTCGCGGGTCGGGGCAGGGCTGCGAGACGGGTGAACGCGTTGGTCAGTTCGTGGCGCCAGGGCCAGGTGTCGGCGATCCGCAGGTGGACGCGGCGGGCGCCGTGGGTGATCCGGGCTGCGGCGTGCAGGAGCCGGTAGCGCAGTCGCTTCGGCTCGGCGGCGGCCAACTCGACGTCCAGTAGCAGGGTCTGGGTCCAGGCGATCAGGTCGATCGCGGTCAGGGACAGCTCCAGCCAGGCGGCGTTGATCGCGAAGTGGCGGGAGGGGAAGCGGCCGAAGCCGGTGGTCTTGCCGCAGCGGATGCGGTCCTCGACCCGGGCGTGGGCGCGGTGACGGGCCTCCAGGAACTGCAGCGACCCGCCGCCCGCGTAGGGGGTGTCGGTGAGGAAGACCTGGTGGCGCATGCCTTCGTCCTGGTCGAACAGGGAGAGCTGGGCGCCGGGGTGGGGTGGCTCGCGGCGCACGATGATCCGCGTGCCCTCGGGGCAGCCGGCCAGGTCGACCAGGCCGGTTAGCTCCGCGACGTCCGCGCCGGTGCGCTGGGATCCGTCCTGCTCCAGTGCAGGGTGCCAGACCTGTGCGGGCAGTGCGCGGATCGTTCGGCGGATCGGTGCGGTGACGGCGTATCCAACCGAGAATGAAGTCTGGAGGCCGCGGTGTCGCAGGGCGCGTATGTGGGTCAGGAAGGCTTTAGCGCTGCCCGCGCTGTCGGTGCGGATCAGGATCGAGGTGCCGTGGCGGTGGGCGTCGGGGATTTGGGCCAGGGCGTGGTCCAGGACGGTGATGTGGTCGGCGGCGGTATTGGCCCCGGCGTTGCCGGGTCGAAGGAGACCGGCCAGGGCTTCGCCGGTGTTGTCCAGGAAGCACAGCAGCGGGTGGTAGCCGAAGCCCTGCTTGTAGGTGGCGGCGGCTTGTTCCTTCTCGGAGTGGCAGGTGACCAGGGTGGCGTCCAGGTCCAGGACCAGGCCCGGGAGGTCACGGCCGGCGGCGCGGGCCGCAGGGATCCCCGTCCTGGTCTCGGCGGCCTACATCCAGGCGGTCTCGCGGGCGGTGGCCCGCGCTGCCCTCAGTGCGGCGAGTGTAGGAGCGTCCGTGGCGGCCAGCACCCGCCAGGCGGTGGGAGTGGAGGCGACCGTCCCGAACACGGCGGCTTGGTCGCGGAGCAGGGCCAGGTCGCGGATGGCTTCGCCGCCGTCGGCGAGCATGACCGCCAGGTCCACGGCCACGCGGCCGGGATCATGCCCGGTGCCGCGCGGGCGTAGTCGGCGCAATGCGTTGCTGAAGGCGTCGGTGAGGCCGGTGGAGTCGGCCAGGTCCGCGAGCAGGCGTGAACCGGCGTGGCTGACCACCCCGCGGCCGTCGGACGAGACCACGAGCTTGGGACGTGACCGAGGAGCGTGCACGCAGAGATTGCCTTCATGCCGATACTACGGAGACCTTGGAAGGGTCCTATCGTCCTAGCTCAGAGGGCATTATTACTTTTCCGATCATGATCCGGGCACAGCTGCGGGCGTGCGGCGCTGGCTAGTAGCGGCCTTCGGTTCGCGGTGTGGTCGTCCGGCCGGTAGACCACTGGATGAGGAAGCGCAGTGCTTCCTGGGAGGGGGAGTCCGGTGGGGCCGTGTAGGCGACGAGTTGCTGGTCGGGCTGCGTGTCGACGGAGAACTGCTGGACGTCTAGGGTCACGGCGCCGATGACCGGGTGGCGGTAGGTCTTGGTGAGCTGCCTGGGTCCGCGGACCTGGTGGCTTGCCCACCAGGTCCGGAAGTCCGGGTCCCGGACGGTGAGTTCGCCGACCAGGGCGGTGAGCGCCCGGTCGTTGGGGTTGCGTCCGGCCTCCATCCGCAGGACCGCGACGCACTCGCGGGCGGCGCGTGGCCAGTCCGCGTACAGGGACCGGTAGGCGTCGTCGAGGAAGGTCAGCCGGATCAGGTTGCGCTGCTGGGCGGACAGCGCGGCGAAGTCGGTCAGCAGGGCTGCCGCACCCCGGTTCCAGGCCAGCACGTCCATGCGGCGGTTGAGGACCATGACGGGGATGTCGTGCATACCGTCGAGCAGTTGCTGAAGTTGCGGGTCGGCCCTCTGCCCCGCGGGCCGGCGGGCGGGGACGGCCTGCGTGACGTCGGCCACGGCGAACAGGTACGCGCGTTCGTCCGGGGCCAGTTGCAGGGCGTCGGCGAGGGCATCCAGGACCGGGCGGGAGACCCTACGAGTCCGGCCCTGTTCCAGCCGTACGACGTAGTCGATGCTCACGTGCGCGAGCTGGGCCAGTTCCTCCCGGCGCAGGCCCGGTACCCGGCGCAGACGGCCGTCGTCAGGTAGGCCGACACGGTGCGGGTCCAGGGCGGCGCGGCGGGCGCGCAGGAATTCGCCCAGGTCATTGCCGCCTGGAGGACTGCCGGGGTTTTCCATGGTTTCCAGTGTCCGCCACGCTGCAGCCGCGTGCCTGGTACTGGTCTGCACAGGCAGGACCCTCCCTGGCACCTCGTACCGGGCGGCGCGACGGTGGTGGAGGTGGCCGACGGACTAGACCCGGTCACCGGATCCCGCTCCCGGAGCGGGCCCGCCCCCTTCCCTGACCGGAGAGCACACCGTGAAGACGGACGTCACCTTTCCCAGCGCCGGCATGCAGCTCGCCGGCCACCTCTACACCCCCGACAGTGCGGCCAGCGGCCCCCGCCCGGCGATCGTGGTGGGTCATCCCGGCAGCGGTGTGAAGGAGCAGGCCGCCGGCCTGTATGCGCGGCGCCTGGCCGAGCAGGGCTTTGTCGCCCTCGCGTTCGATGCCGCCTACCAGGGCGAGAGTGAGGGCACCCCGCGCGGCCTGGAGGACCCGGCCCACCGGGTGGAGGACGTCAAGGCCGCGGTCTCGTTCCTCACTGCCCGCGAGGAGGTCGACCCCGGCCGCATCGGGGTACTGGGCATCTGCGCCTCTGGCGGGTACGTGCTTTCCGCCACCGCCACCGACCACCGCATCAGGGCTGTCGGCACCGTCAGCGCCGTCGACATCGCCCGCCAGTTCCGCCTGGGCGCCGACGGGGCGCAGGACCCGGCCGTCATCCAGGGCATGCTCGACGCGGCCGCGGCCGCGCGCACCGCCGAGGCCCGCGGCGAGGGTGTGCAGAGCTTCCAGCTCTTCCCCGACACCGCCGAGCAGGCTCGCGCCCTGGGCGGGAAGCACGGCTTCGAGGGCTTCGAGTACTACCGCACCGACCGTGCCCAACACCCGCGCTCGGCGAAGTTCCTCACCTGGTCCAGCGTCGACCGCCTGGTCGGCTTCGACGCCTTCCGCTTCGCCGACCTGATCGCGCCCCGCCCGCTGCTGATGATCGTAGGAAGCGAAGCGGTGACCTCCTGGATGGCCGTGGAGGCGTTCCAGAACGCCCGCAGCCCCAAGGAACTGCACTGGATCGACGGAGCCAGCCACGTCGACCTCTACGACAAAGAGCGGTACGTCGGCCCCGCGGTCTCCGAGCTCACCGACTTCTTCAAGACCCACCTGGCCAAGGCCAAATAGACCGGCCGTCCTGAGCACCACAGCGCAGCGGCGCGGCCACGAGGCGGTCTGCTGCGGCGCCCCTGGCATGAGAGCGGTGGTGCTGAGCCCGGAACCCGCATCCAAAAAGTGCCTCTCAGCTCGGACTGTACAGACTTCGGGCAAGCCTGATCGTCCAGGTCAGAATGTACTTCTGCTTGCCCAATACGTTCCGGACACAGTCGCAAGTGAAACAAGCAGGTTAAGGCTTGTCCCGCAATGAACTTCAGTGAAGATGCGACTGGACTTCGGTCAGTCGATGCCTTCGACGATGCGGAAGTCGCGCTCGACGCCGTCGGAGAGGGCGGCCAGCGCCTCCTGATAGGCCGCACTCTCGTGCGCCGCGACGGCCTGCTCGAAGCTGTCGAACTCGATCAGGACGGTGCGCTCGGCGATTCCGGCGTCGTGCGCCACGACCCGACCGCCACGGGCGAGGATCCGACCGCCCCCGGCCTTGACGGCCAGAGGGGCCAGCTTGTTGTAAGCAGCCAGCTTCTCAGGGTCTGAAATGGTGCGGTAGGCGCTGACCCAGTAGCCCTTGGGCATGGAACCTCCAGTGTTGGCATGAGTGCATCTGACTTACGGGTTGGTCTCGGACGAGCGTCGGCGCGCGAGAGCGAGGCTTGTCAGCGTCGTGATCGCCATGGCGCCGATGCCGACCAGCGCCGCGGTGGTGGATGGGGGCGGAACGTAGTCACCGTGTGGGGAACGGGGTACCCCAGGGTTCCTCTTCCAGGAGGAGCCCGTTGGCCAGATGGCTGATGGTTCGGTACCAGCCGATCAGTACGAGCAGTTCAAGTAATTGAACCTCTTCGTAGTACATGCGCAGGGCGTCCCAGGCGGACGGTGTGAGCTGGGCCGTGTCGTTCAGTTCGTCAACCGCGTGGAGCAGTGCCGTGTGGCGTGGCGACCATGGAGCACGGACTGCCGCGTCGGGTTGGGTAGTTGCCCGGAGTTGCTCCAGGCTGAGTCCGGCCTGCGGCACCAGGGTCGCGGCGTGGACGCCCCATTTCATGAGCGCAGGCGGATCGCGCGGTCACGCGAGCGATGACGATCTCCCGGTCCATAGCGGGGAGGAGTCCACGGCCCAGCAGTCCGGCGCCGAGGGCGAACATTCGTGAGGCCAGTTCCGGGTTGCGGTGCAGTACGCGGAACAGAGCGAGTGGCTCGTGCGGCACACCCGGCGGCATCCATCGGCGGAGCGCCTGGTCGACGCCGGCGGTGTAGGGCGGGGTGAGCGGTTCGATGCGTGGCATCGCGGCACCTCCTGCTTCGATTTTCGAATCACTATGATGCTTCGACAACCGAAGCGCAAGGAGTGAGTATGGAAGCCAGCGCGCCACGTCCGAGTGTGCCAGTGCGGGGATCCGAATCCGGTCGTCCAGTGATGGCCGCACTCGACCTACTCGGACGGCGTTGGACGATGCGGATCCTGTGGGAACTGAGTCAAGCTCCGACCGGCTTCCGTGAATTGCAGCGCCGATGCGAGCGCATGTCCTCCAGCGTGCTCAGTACCCGGATCGAGGAACTGTCCGGCGCCCGCCTGCTCACCCTGGACAGCGATGGCTACCGTCTCACCCAGCTCGGCCAGGAGCTTGTCGAGGCGCTGAGCCCGCTGGACGCCTGGAGTCGACGTTGGGCCGAGGAAACGGGACCCGCGACGGCAGGAGGACTGAAATGATCATCGCGTGACTGGTCCGATCACGGCACCGGTGCCGTCCTGGATAGTTCCCTTCAGCGGGCTGAACCCGCGCCAGTTCGGCAAGTTGGTGGCCTCAGTGCGACGGCAGGGAGTTGACGCTGCACGGCCGGGGTCGGCCATGGGGCCTACCGCTGGAGGACCGAATACTCCTGGTCACGGCGTACTGGCGAACCAACTTGACGCTGCGCCGGCTCGGCCCGCTGTTCGGGGTCTCGAAGTCGTCAGCCGACCGCATCGTCGACCACCTCGGCCCTCTGCTCGCACTCCAGCCCCGAATGAGGTTCCGCAAAGGCACCGTACTCATCGTGGACGGAACCCTGGTACCCACCCGCGACCACAAGGTGGCTGAACAGTCCAAGAATTACCGGTACTCCACCAACCATCAGGTTGTCATCGACGCGGACAGCCGCCTGGTCGTCGCGGTCGGCCTGCCCCTTCCCGGCAACCGCGCCGACTGTAAAGCATGGGAGGAATCCGGGGCGAAGGCCGCCGTCGGCAAGACCATGACGATCGCCGACGGCGACTACCCAGGAACCGGCCTCTTGATGCCCCACCGGCGCCGCGCAGGTGAAGAACTTCCCGACTGGAAGCAGGAGCACAACAAGCCCCACAAGCAGGTGCGCGCCCGGGTCGAGCACGCCTTCGCCCGAATGAAGAACTGGAAGATTCTGCGTGACTGCCGCCTCAAGGGGGACGGCGTTTCTCACGCGATGAGCGGCATCGCTCGACTGCACAACCTCGCCCTCGCTGGATAGGCCGACGGGACCCAACCGCCCACTGCCCCGCCCACACTCACCCGGAGATCATTTGCGGGACAAGCCTTAGACGGGAGAAGCCCCACCAACCGGCCGGAACTACCGGGGCGGCCGCCGCGCAGCCCGTCGTCCTCAGGCCGCTTCGGCTGCGCGGGGCCGGACATGATCCAGGCCGGATCGCCACCGCCCTGGCGGTGATGCTCGCCGACGGCGGTGAAGCCCTCGCGGATCTGGCCGTACTGCGGGAGCAGAAAGTGGTGTTCGGCCCCGTTGCCGCGACACCAAGCAGCCTGGCGGCTACTCGCCGACACCGACGAAAGGCAGCGCAGCCGTACGCCCGGCCGGCCCGCGTCCCGGGTCGTCCGGTCCGCCGTCGCGGTTGCCTCCGCCTGGCGAGCGTCTCCCGGAATGTGGGTGTGGTCGCGTCTTCGGCAGCCGCGATGTCCACGACGATCAGCCCCGGCTTCCTCGCGACGCCATGCACGCCCTCTCACCGCACCGGGCGCAGCCCCAAGTACGTCCAGTACGAGGGTCCAGGCCCGGCACACCGAGAGCACGCACCTACTGCGACACAGGCTGCTGCCGCAGCGGGCGCGAGGCCGCCCTCCGGGCGACGACGGGAATGTGACGACAGGACCTAGGAATCCCGATGACTCATCGCAACACCCCGCCGAGCGGCGCGGGTGGAGGTAGGGACGGTCTTGAGGAGTGCGCGGGCCTCGGAGCGGCAGAGACCGTTCTGTCAGGTCGCGGCGGCGTCCGGGGCAGCAGGCCGGTAGTACTCGCGCAGCAGGGACCTGAGGAGTTGGCGATCTGCTGGCGACGTCCGGCTGGGCTCAGGCGAGGACGGCGACGGCGCGGGCCAGGTGGCTGTCGTCGGGGTGTGGGCGGTGGACGTACACGTCGGTGCGCAGCATGTTTGCCGGCACCAGGGCGTCGCCGGAATCGGACTTCTTGCACGAGACGCTGTGGCACCCGCGGGCGCCGACGTCCACCGCGGGGACCGGGCCCGGCGGCGGACGGAATCTGCCGCTGTCGCGGCCGGCCGGCAGGCCCTACGCCGACTCCCGCAACCGCAGCTTTCCGTGGACCACCAGCTCGTCCCGGCTGAGCCCGCCGCTGCGGGTCAGCAGCCGCGCCGCCTGTTCGACGGCGAGCGCGCCGAGCTCACGGGTGTCGAGGGCGACGGTGGACAGCGGCGGTTCGACCAGGGATCCGAGCTGAAGGCCGTCGAAGCCGATCACGGCGAGGTCCTGGGGGACCCGGCGTCCGAGTCGGCGGGCGGCACGCAGTGCGCCGATGGCGATGATGTCGTTGAACGTGAACACGGCGGTGACGTCGGGGTGCCGGGCCAGCAGGTACTTCAGCGCGCCCTCTCCGCCCTCCACGCTCTGGTCTGCGCGGCACACCGCGTCCGAGTCGAGTCCGCAGGCGTCCATCGCGGCGGCGAACCAGTCGTGCCGGTTGCTCGGTTCGGACCGGCCCGCGTGATCGAGCATGCCGATCCGCCGGTGCCCCGACTCGGCCAGATGTCGGATCGCCGAGGCGACGCCCTGCTCTCCGTCGATCCGGATCGTGCTGAACCGCTCGGAGCGGTGCTCCCGGTCGATGAGCACGACAGGCATCCCCCGGGTCAGCCGGTCGATCTCCTCCTCGGTCAGGCTCATGTACCCCACGACAGCGTCCACCTGCGAGGTGATCGCCTCCAGAGTGCCCCGCTCCTCCTCCACCCGATCACCGGTGTCGCACACGACGACATGCCAGCCCCGAGCCCGCGCCGCGTCCAGGGAGGCGGCGGCGACCTCGGTGAAGAAGGGGTTGAGCAGATCGGGGATCACGAGCCCGACGCTGATCGTGTCCTGGCGGACGAGCCCCCGGGCGAACCGGCTCGGCCGGTATCCCAGCGCGAGGGCGGCATCGAGAACGCGCTGCTTGGTGGCGACACCGATCTCGTCCTTGTCGTTGAGCGCCCGGGACACCGTCTGCCGGGACACCCCGGCACTCCGGGCCACATCGTCGATCGTCACCCGGCGGGGTCCGGTCCCCGACGACGCCATCGTTCACCTCCGCCTGTTGCCGACGCTCGCGCGTCGCAAGGGACACTGAGTATGCCCTGGGCCGACATTCTGGTGCGACCACGTGTTCGAACGATTGATGGTGCTCCCCTGGCTCACGAGCCTTGACACTCGACCCGACCGAAGCGCAAAATCCCAATCACTTCGCAACAAGTTCCCCCGTTACCGCTCCCGTGAGCGCTCACGGTACCGCTCACGGAAACACATTCCAACCAGAAGGCAGCCGCCTCCAGGTGTCAACGTCGACCCCGCCTAGCACCGTCGCTAGTCGTTCTCTGGAACGGAAGATATGAGCAGCACAGTCACACGTACTCGCCTCGTCATCGCAGCCGCGGCCGCCGGCATGGTCGTCCTTGCCGGGTGCTCGTCGTCGGACTCGTCGTCCGACAACGCGTCCGCCGCCTCCTGTGAGCCCTCCAAGGGCAAGGTCACCCTCCAGTACTGGAACACCGTCAACGGCATGGACAAGGTCGTCGACCTGTGGAACAAGGACCATCCCGACATCCAGGTCGAGTCGAAGAACATCTCCAACGACCAGTACGGCGCGATCGGCAACGCCCTCAAGGCCGGTACGGCGCCGGACCTCGCCCAGGTCGGCTACGACCAGTTGCCCACCCTGCGCTCCCAGGACGCCTTCGTTGACGCCTCGGCCTGCAAGACGGCCGCCGACGCCGAGTCGAAGTTCGTTCCGTGGACCTGGTCGCAGGCCAGCTTCGCCAACACCGGGGTGTTCGCCCTTCCACAGGACACGGGCCCGATGGCCATGTACGTACGCACCGACATCTTCAAGAAGTACGACGTCCCGATCCCGACGACCTGGGACGAGTACACGACCGCCGCGGAGAAGCTGCACAAGGCGGACCCGAAGCTCACCATGACGTTCTTCGACCCGAACAACGCCGAATGGTTCAACGGGCTCCTCTGGCAGAACAACGCGAACATGTACAGCTACTCCGCCGACAAGTGGCACGTCACCGTGGAGTCGGACAAGAGCAAGCAGGTCGCCGACTACTGGCAGAAGCTGATCGACGACAAGCTCGTGCGTACCGACCTCGCCAACGGGTCGACGCAGATGTTCGCCGCCTACCAGAACGACCAGATGGCCACCCAGATCGGGGCGGCCTGGGGCTACACGGGGATGCGTGACAACCTGCCCGACCAGGCCGGCAAGTGGTCGATCGTCCCGATGCCGACCTGGGGTGCGGACGGCAACTCCGGCGACTGGGGCGGCTCGACCGTCGCGTTCATGAAGGGCGGCAAGCACCTCTACGAGGCTGCCGAGTTCAACACGTGGCTGAACACCGACCCTGAGGCGCTCGCGATGGCGAACGAGGTGGGCGGCCTGTACCCGGCCTCCACCGACGGGCTGAAGCTTCCGGCGCTGTCCAAGGGTGTGCCGTACTACAACAACGAGAAGATCTTCGACGTCTTCGCCGAGTCGTCCAAGAAGGTCGACACCGACTTCAGCTGGGGTCCCACCCAGAAGGCGGTGAACCTGGCACTGCAGGACGCGATGTCCAAGGCGGTGGCCGGGGACGGCAAGCTGACCGACGCGCTCGCCGCTGCCCAGGCCTCCGCGCTGAAGTCGATGGACGACTTGGCGATCCCGGCTACGGCGGGTAAGTGACCTCAGAATGACCGACATCGCCACCCGCCCCACCGACGCGGTGTCACCACCGCCCCGGGGCCGCCGCCGTCCGCGTCTGGACGTCAGCGGCCCCCGGGCCGGCACCATCGTCGCGTTCGTGACGCCTTTCTTCCTGCCGTTCGTCCTCTTCTACCTGGTGCCCATCGGCTACGCGCTCTGGCAGAGCTTCCGCGTGGTACGCCGCTCCGGCGGCCAGTACGGCACCTCGTACACGACGTTCGGCGGTTTCGAGCAGTACGTCGAGGTGTTCCAGAACGACGAGTTCTGGGCCAGCATCGGCCGTATCGGCCTGTTCGGCATCGTGCAGGTGCCCGTGATGCTGTTCACCGCGCTGGTCATGGCGCTGCTCCTGGACACCCACCTGCTGAAGCTCAAGGGGTTCTTCCGCACCGCCGCGTTCATGCCGTACGCGGTGCCCGGCGTCATCGCCGCGATCATGTGGTCGTATCTCTACTCGCCGCAACTCAGCCCGATCGTCGACCTGTTGAACGGCATCGGTCTGAAGCCGGACTTCCTGGGCCCGGGTGCCGTGCTGTGGTCGGCGGCGAACATCTCGACCTGGCTGTGGACCGGCTACAACATGCTGATCATGTTCTCGGCGCTTCAGTCCATCCCGCAGGAACTCTACGAGGCCGCGAGGATCGACGGGGCCGGCAACTGGGCCATCGCCTGGCGCATCAAGGTCCCGATCATCGCCCCGTCCATCGTCATGACCACGGTGTTCTCGATCATCGGCACACTCCAGCTGTACTCCGAGCCGGCCGTGCTGCGTCAGATCTCCTCGAACATCTCCAGCACGTTCACCCCGAACATGCTGGCGTACACCGTGGCCGTCGGGAACAACTACCAGCAGGCAGCCGCCATTTCGGTGGTCGTCGCCGTCATCACCTTCGTCTTGAGCTTCGGGTTCATGCGACTGACCTCCAAGAGGGCGGGACTGTGAACAAGCAACCCCGTGACCAGGAAAGCCGCGTGAGCCGTACGGCCGTCATGGCCCTGATGCTCGTGCTGGCGATCTACTTCATGCTGCCGCTGTACTTCCTGATCGTCGCGGCGACCAAACCGCAGGGCGATCTCGCCTCCACCAGCGGCCTGATGTTCTCGAACTTCCAGCTGTTCGACAACCTGCACACCCTGTTCACCTTCAACGACGGCATCTTCGCCCGATGGATCGTCAACACGATCGTCTACGCGGTGCTGGGCGCGGCCGTGGGCACCCTGATCTCGGCGCTGTGCGGCTACGCGCTCGCCAAGTTCCGTTTCCGCGGCCGGGAGTTCCTCTTCTCGGTGATTCTCGGCGGTGTGCTGGTCCCCAGCACCGCGCTGGCGCTGCCGCTGTTCCTGCTGTTCTCCGAGGTCGGACTCGTCAACACCTACTTCGCGGTCTTCCTGCCCAGCATCGTCAGCCCGTTCGGCGTCTATCTCGCGAGGATCTTCGCGAACGCCGCTGTGCCGCAGGAACTCATCGAGTCGGCGCGCCTCGACGGTGCCGGCGAGTTCCGCACGTTCTTCTCGGTCTCGTTCAGACTGATGTCCCCGGCGCTGGTGACCATTTTCCTGTTCCAGTTCGTCGGCATCTGGAACAACTTCTTCCTCCCGATGGTGATGCTCCAGAAAGAGGAGCTCTTCCCGATCACGCTCGGCCTCTTCACCTGGAACGGGCAGACCGCCCGCACCCCGCTCCTCCAGGAGTCCGTGATCATGGGCTCGCTGGTGTCGATCGTGCCCGTGATCATCCTGTTCATCGTCCTCCAGCGGTTCTGGCGCACCGGCCTCGCCGCCGGCTCCCTCAAGTGACCGCTCCCGTCCCCCACTCCGCACAGAAGGTCCGCCCCGCCATGCCCAACTCCGCAGTATTCGTCCCCCACTTCCACTGGGACCGGGAGTGGTACGAGCCCTTCCAGGTCTTCCGGCACCGGCTGGTGACCGCCCTGGACACCGTGCTGGAGACGCTGGAGGCCAACCCGGACTTCCGGTTCACCGTCGACGGTCAGATGGCCGCGGTCGAGGACTACCTGGAGATGCGTCCGGAGAACCGCGAGCGGCTGGTGGCCCTGGTCCACGAGGGCCGGTTGGCGATCGGACCGTGGCTGATCCTGCTCGACGAGTTCCTGTGTTCCGGCGAGACCATCGTGCGCAATCTCCAGATGGGGTGGGCGGCGGCGGAGCGACTCGGCGGCGCGATGCCCATCGGCTATCTGCCGGACATGTTCGGCCACGTCGCGCAGATGCCGCAGATCCTGGCACGCGCCGGGATCGAGCACGCGGCGCTGTGGCGCGGGGTGCCCGGCTCGGTCGAGGGGCACGCCTTCCAGTGGCGCGCCCCGGACGGCTCCGAGGTGCGCACCGAGTTCCTCTTCGACGGCTACGACAACGGCCTGGACGTCCTCCTGGTGCCGGACCAGATCGGCCGCGCGCTCGGCGAGTACGCGGAGATGACGGCCGCGCGGTGGGGCGGCGATCCGGTGCTGGCCATGGCGGGCACCGACCACAACGCGCCCGACCCGCAGCTGGCGGCCTGGCTGCGCAAGGCGTCCTGCGCGGAGCTGCCGATCACCGTCGCCACCCTCGACGAGTACATCCGGGGCCAGGTCCGCGACGAGGTGACCTCCGTCGTCACCGGTGAGCTGCGCAGCCATGTGCGGGGCAACATTCTGCCGGGCGTGCTGTCCGTGCGGCTCGGGCTCAAGCAGCGGATGGCCCTCGCGGAGCGCACCGTCGACCATGCCGAGCGCTTGAACGCGCTGTGGTCGCGACGCGACGACTCGGCCTTCCTCTCCCTCGCCTGGCACAAGATCATCGAGTCCACCGCGCACGACTCGGTGGTCGGATCCGGCACCGACGAGACCTGCGACCAGGTCGCGGCGCGGCTCGCCGAGGCCGCGCAGACCGCCCGTGCCGTGCGGGACGCTGCGCTCGCCGAGCCCGCCGCCCGGGTGCCGAGCGACGCCTACCTGGTGGCCAACCCGCTGCCGTCGCCGCGCACGGTGCTGGTCGAGGTGGATGTCCTGGCCCCGGCTGCCGGTGCCGCGCTCGTCGCCACCGGCGCCGACGGGTCGGCGCAACCCGTGCAGCTGATCTCCAAGGACCCGACCGTGCTCAGCGACGAGCGCATGGACGCCTCGCAGCTCGAACGCGTACTGCGCCGTATCCACCGCCGGGAACTGTTCGGACTGCTGATCGACCGGTACGAACTCACCCCGGGCTCACTGGTGTTCCATCTCGCCGAGGTGCCGGCCAGCGGGCCGTTCGACCTGCTGATCCTGCGTCGCGAGGTCGCCGCCGCGGCAGCCGCGCATCCGGGCGAGTGGCAGGTGCGGACGCTGGCCGAGGCGCGGGCGACCGCGCTGGTGCCGGTGCACGTGCCCGCCTCCGGGCTGACCACTGTCCGGGTCTCGGCGGCCGACGGGAACAGCGTCCCCGCGCCACGGCTCACGCCGGCCACGGCCACCGTGACGCCGTCGGCGGACGTGCTGTCGAACGGCCTGGTCGAGGTGGTGGTGGCCGCCGACGGCACCCTGGTCGTGACCGGCGCGGACGGCACAGTCCTGTCGGGGGTGGGCCGCCTGGTCGACGGCGGTGACCGCGGCGACAGCTACAACTACGCTCCCCCGGCCCGGGACACGCTGGTGTCGGAGCCGACCCAGGTCGGCGTCGAGCTCGTCGAGAACGGGCCGCTGCGGTCCCGGCTGCGCGTCACCCGCGTCTACGAGTGGCCCGCCGCGCTCGCTGCCGACCGTGACGTGCGCGGCGGTACCACCGTCCCGACGCCGGTGGAGATGCTGGTGGAGCTGCGCACGGGCGAGCCGTTCGTGCGGATCTCGACCGCCTTCCTCAACCGGTCCGCCGACCACCGGCTGCGCTTCCATCTGCCGCTGCCCCGGCCCGTGACCACGTCCGCCTCCGCCGGCCAGTTCGCCGTCACCGAACGTGGGCTCACCGCGGAGGGCGGCTGGGGCGAGTACCCGCTCCCGACCTTCCCGGCGAGCACGTTCGTGTCCGCCGGGCCGGCCACCGTCCTCCTCGACCACTCCAGCGAGTACGAACTCGTCGACGACGGCTCGGCGCTGGCCCTCACGCTGCTGCGCGCGATCGGCTCGATCAGCGTCAACATCCACCCCCTGCGCGACGAGCCCGCGGCGAGCGAGATCCCCACCCCGGGCGCACAGGACCTCGGTATGCGCATCGAGAACCGGCTCGCCGTCCTGCCCTCGGCCACCGGCTGGCAGGCCGCGGACGCGGTCGCCCTCGCCGAGGAGTTCCGCAACGACGTGCTCGTCACGCGGGGTACCGCACCCGCCGGTGGCACCCTGCCGGCCGACATGAGCGGCGTACGGGTCGACGGCAAGGACGTGTTCGTCGCCAGCATCCGCAGGGTTCCCGCCGACGGGCACGGAGCCGGGAACGGGCACGGAGTCGGGGACGGCATCGAGGTCCGGCTCGCCGCGCTGAGCGACACCGGGTCGACCGCCCGTCTGACGGGTGACTTCACCGAGGCCACCACCGTCGACCTGCTCGGCCGGCCGCTCTCCACCACTCCGGCGCAGGACGGCCTCGAACTCGCCCTCGCGCCCTGGGAGATCCGCACGGTCGTGCTGAGGCGGCAGCACCCCACGGGCCCCACGAGCCGACCGTGAACGTCATCTGGTCCCGTGGCGGATCGTACGAACCGGGGGCGACCGACACGCGGTCCCACCGCGGGCCGGACGAGCCGAGCGTGACCAGCACCGCATCCCGCCGACAGCCGTACCAGTCGCACGAACTCAACACGACCGGCGCGCACACCCGCCACGGGCCCGGGCCGTACGAACCGGCCGCGACCGACACCTCGACACGTCGGCAGCCGTACGCACCGACCGCGGCCTGCTCCCGCACCCGCCACCGCCCAGACACACCGGGCACGACCGACCACCCCCACCCCAACCCCCACACCCGCCACCAGCCGTACGAACCGGCCGTCACCGACCCCCACCTCCGCCACGGCACGGGCGACGTCCACCGAGCCCCCACGAAGAAAGACGTGACCTCTTGCTCTCCGAGCTCTCCGCGTATGTTTCGGACCTGGCACCGGGGCGCGGCGCGCTGCGCCCGGCGCGCTCGTGGCTGCACTCCGACGCCCCTTCCCTCTCCCTCAACGGGCCTTGGCGCTTCCGGCTGTCCCCCACGGCGTCGGTCGCGGCGGACTTCGTAGCCGACGACTTCTCCGACGACGGCTGGGGGACCCTGGCGGTGCCCGCGCACTGGGTGCTGGAGGGGGACGGCGCCTACGGCAGGCCCCTCTACACGAACATCCAGTACCCGTTCCCGATCGATCCGCCCCATGTCCCGGACGAGAACCCCACGGGCGACTACCGCCGCCACTTCGACCTTCCCGACGGCTGGTCGGACACCGAGCGGATCGTGCTGCGGTTCGACGGGGTCGAGTCGCTCTTCACGGTGTGGGTCAATGGTGTGGAGGCCGGCGGCGCCAGCGGCAGCCGGCTCGCCCACGAGTTCGATGTGACGGACGCGGTGCGTCCGGGTGACAACGTCGTCGCGGTGCGGGTGCACCAGTGGTCCGCGGCGAGCTACGTCGAGGACCAGGACCAGTGGTGGCTGCCGGGGATCTTCCGCGACGTCACCCTCCTCGCCCGGCCGGCCGGGGGCATCGAGGATGTCTGGCTCAGGACCGGTTACGCCGCCGGGCAGGGCCGGATCGACCCGGAGGTCACCGCCGACGCGTCGGCCTTCCCCGTCACCCTGCGGATCCCCGAGCTCGGCGTCGAGCGGGTCTGGGCGACGGCGGCCGAGGTGGCCCCACTGGACGTGGCCGAGGTGGAGCCCTGGTCGGCGGAGGAGCCGCGCCTGTACGAGGCGACGGTCTCCTCGGCGGCGGAGAGCATCGCCCTGCGGGTGGGTTTCCGCACGGTCGAGATCCGCGGCGACCAATTCCTGGTCAACAGCCGCCGGGTGGTCTTCCACGGGGTGAACCGTCACGAGACGCACCCCGAGCGCGGCCGGGTCTTCGACGAGCGGCATGCGCGCGAGGACCTCGCCCGGATGAAGCGGTTCAACCTGAACGCCATCCGCACCAGCCACTACCCTCCGCACCCACGGCTCCTCGACCTCGCCGACGAACTCGGGTTCTGGGTCGTCCTGGAGTGCGACCTGGAGACACACGGCTTCGACAATCTCGGCTGGGTCGGCAACCCGAGCGACGACCCGGCGTGGCGCCCGGCCTACCTCGACCGCATCCAGCGGACCGTCGAGCGGGACAAGAACCATCCCAGCGTCGTCATCTGGTCCCTCGGCAACGAGGCGGGCACCGGCAGCAACCTCGCCGCGATGTCGGCATGGGTCCACGCCCGGGACACCGAGCGACCGGTGCACTACGAGGGCGACCACACGGGCGAGTACACGGACATCTACTCACTCATGTACCCGACGGTCCCGGAGACCGAGCGGGTCGGCACCGACGACGCTTCGTCCACGCTCCTGGACTGCACCCCCGCGCAGAGCGCCCGCCAGCGCGGCAAACCATTCCTGCTGTGCGAGTACGCCCACGCGATGGGCAACGGGCCGGGCGCGTTCGATCAGTACGAGGCGCTCGTACACGAGTATCCGCGGCTGCACGGCGGCTTCGTCTGGGAGTGGCGGGACCACGGCCTCCTGGCGACGGCCCCGGACGGAACGCCGTACTACGCCTACGGCGGCGACTTCGGCGAGGTCGTGCACGACGGCAACTTCGTGATGGACGGCATGCTGCTGAGCAACGACGTCCCCACGCCCAGCCTCCACGAGTTCAAGGCGGTCGTGCAGCCGCTCCGCTTCGCCTTCGACGGCGAGAAGGTCGCGATCACGAACCTGCGACACTCGGCCGACACGTCGGATCTGCGGTTTCGCTGGCGGGTCGAGCACGACGGAGTGCCCATGGACTCGGGCGAGCTGGACGTCCCCGCGGTCTCGGCGGGCGAGTCGGGCCGGGTGACGCTCCCCCGGGTCACGGTGTCCCCGGACGCCGAGACCTGGTTCACCATCGACGCGGTGCTGGCAACCGGCACCGCCTGGGCGGACCAGGGGCATGTCGTAGCGACCGCCCAGCACGACCACTCGGTACGGCGGCCGGTCCCCCGCGCCCGTCCGCGCACCGACTGGCGGCCCGGCGACGGCACCCTCGCCCTCGGAATTGCCGAGTTCGCCGACGGGTCGCTCACCCGTCTCGCCGGCCGGGCCGTGACCGGACCGCGTCTGGAACTGTTCCGCGCCCCGACCGACAACGACGAGGGTCCGGGGGACCGCCTCGAAGGGAGCGACGCCAGTGTCGCCGGGGTGTCCAGCGCCGACCTGTGGCGCCGGGACGGCCTGGACCGGCTCAGCGCGCGGAGGGTCACCGTGGAGCACGCGACGGACGCCCTGCGCACCGTCGACAAGGTCTCCGCCGCGAACTCCGCCCTGTCCGTGACGGTGGAGACCGTCTGGTCGGTCGAGGGGGGCGAACTCGAACTGCGCGTCGAGATCGAACCGTCGAGCGGCTGGCGGACGGTGTGGCCGAGGATCGGTGTGCACTTCGGCCTGCCCGACGGCACGGCTCCCGTCGACGGTGCCGAGTGGTTCGGGCTGGGCCCGTTCGAGTCCTACCCCGACAGTCTCCACGCGGCACGCACGGGACTCTTCGCCTCCCCGGTCGGCGATCTCTCGGTCGACTACGCGCGCCCCCAGGAAACCGGGCACCGCTCCCGGCTGCGGCACCTGACGCTGACCAGCGGTGCGGAGCGGGTGGTGCGCATCACCGCCCTGCCCGACACCCAGGGCCGGCGTCCCGGCTTCACTCTCAGCCGCCACACCCCTCAGCAGATCGCCGAGGCCCGGCATCCCTTCGAGCTCCCCGGCTCGACGACCAGTCACCTGATCATCGACGCGGCCCAGCACGGCCTCGGCTCCCGCGCCTGCGGCCCCGACGTATGGCCGGAGTTCGCGCTGCGCCCGGAGGCGCGCACGATCAGGCTCCGGATCACGGGAGGCCGAACCACGACGTGAAGCCCGCCCGGTCGGCGGCCGGGCTCCGGTTGCGGGGCTGCGACGGCATGCCGGTCAGCGCCGCATTGCATGTACGACGCCACCGCGACGCTCTGGACGCTCAACGGGCGTGGCGGTGGCGGCGGGATCGACATCAAGGTCACCGGCGGGCAGCGGGTGCGGATCTTCCAGCTGAGGTACTACCCGGACGGCTTCCCCACCGCCTCTTTCAATCGCCGCCGCACGTCGTTCCTCAGCGGCCGTTGTGGCAGGTGTCCGGCGGGTGCGACGATGCAGGTCGGCGACGAAGGGACACCGAGGTGAGGCACGAGGACCAACGACCGCCCGCCGCCGTGCTGTTCGACGCGCTGGGCCAGGACTATGAGAAGGCATTCGCCCATGCTCCCGCCCATCTGTCCGCGCTGGAGTGGCTGATCGAGCGGCTGCCCCCCGCCGCGCGAACGCTGGACGTGGGCAGCGGCACCGGGCGGCCCACCGCGGCCGCGCTCATCGAGGCAGGGCACTCGGTGCTGGGCGTCGATGTCTCCCCCGTCATGGTCGAACTCGCCGCCCGTCAGGTCCCCGAGGCCGATTTCCGCTGTGTCGACATCCGGATTCTCCCGCTGGAGGCCGACTCGTTCGACGGCGTGTGCGTGTTCTTCTCGCTGCTGCAGATGACCCGCGCCGAGCAGTCGGCTGTGACGCGACGCCTGGCTCTGGCCCTGAGGCCCGGCGGGCATCTGGTACTGGCCACCGTGCCCGCGGACGTGGAGGACGTCGAGGTGGTCTTCATGGGTCGGCCGGTCCGCGCGACGAGCTTCGCCGAGGAGAACGTCACCGCCATGGTGGAGGCGGCAGGGCTGACGGTCCTGTCCCGCCACGGCACCACCTTCGTCCCGGACCACCCCGGCGCCGACCCCGAACCGCACCTCTTCCTGTACTGCCGCCGTGAGGAGACCGGGCGCTGACGCTCAGGCGCACTGCATCAGCAGGCCGCTGATTGCCGATGAGAACGACCGGGACGAACAAGGAGAAGTGGCCGAGCACCGTGGTGAGCGGCCAGATCGCCTCGTCGTCGTAGAGGGCGGATGCCTTGGCGAACAACTCGTCGGAGACGCGTTCTCCGAACGGGTTCGGGGTGAGGACGACCTCCACGAGCTCCCGTACGCGAAGAACGCGTGCATGGGCGAGGCGAGGTGAGGTGGATGCGAACGTTGTTCCGGAGCAGCACGATCGGCCCGCCGAACTGCATGTCGGCGCAGAGTGGCGGACCCCCGTGCCGACTCCCGCTCAAGCCCGGCGATCCCCTCCTCGCTGAGCCGCGCACGCCCCCGGCTAACGCGCCCCGCGGTAACGGAGGTAGACGACTCGCGAGCTGAAGGTGCGGGTCTCGACGAGTTCGAGATCCACCCGGCGCTCGCGATGGGGAAAGTACGGAATGCCACCGCCAATCAGCACCGGGTAGACCATGGCCCGGTACTCGTCGATCAGACCCGACGGATTCGCAAAAAGATCCAACAGTGGCTCAACCCATGTGAAACAGAGACACCCGAGCGAGTTCGGGCGCGGTCACAAGCACGATCGGTCGATGCCTCGCTCAAGATCCACGCCGATGAACTGATTGGGCTGTCGCTCGGTACGGTCCGCAGTTACCGGTATGCCGCCCACCGCTGACCCGAGGGGCAGGTTCGTCCCGGCGTCTTCCGTCCTCTCGATCTACAACACTGAGGAGCTTTACTACGCAGCCGCCGCACTCAATAGCCGCCATCGCACAACACTCGGCTGCCAAAAGCCCGCCGAGCTCGTCGCAGCACTGGAGTTTTCACGTGGTGCGGTGGCCGCTGAAATCCGTCAATCAGTAAGGCCGTTGCCCTCGATACGTTCTGCCTCCTCGGCGTGGCAGCAGAGCCGGGGTGTCGTCGGGAGTGGCGATCGTCTCGGCGGCCAGGTGGAGTTCCGCCCGTACTGTCGCGGATGACAGGTCGAGGGACAGCGCCCTGCCGCATTTGCTCATCCAGTCGGTGAGCGTGCTTCGGCTCAGACTCAGTTCCGAGGCAGCGGGAGCCGTACGTCCACGGTGTTGGAGCCAGCATCGAAGGGCGATACGCAGCGGTTGGTCCACTGGTTCGAGAAGGGCCGAGGCCCAGCGGTGGGCGTGCTCGGGGGTGAGCAGACCAGTAGGCAGCGGGGGGCTGGGAACAAGGCGGGTGGAGGAGGTGATCTGGCTGGGGGCGGCCGGGGCCCGTACCGCCAGCAGGAGTTGTGCCTGCACGGTGGGGTTGTCCAACTCGGCGACAAGCAGAGTACCGATTCCGCGCAGCCGTGTGCGTACCGTGCCTTCGGACACGTCGAGCACCGATGCGGCGGCCTGAGCGGATCCCGAACGCAGGTACGCCTCCAGCGTCCTGCGCTGCTCGCGGTCCAGGGGCTTGAGGATTGCTGCGGACCAGGAGGTGAGCCGATGGTCGGGAATGACCCGGAGCAGTCCGCGCGAACCCAGGACGGTCGCGGACGTCAGGCGGCCGGCACGTGCGCCGTGACGGGCATTGCCGGCCTCGGCCCACGCGGTGGCGACCATGTCCAGCGGCAAAGGGTCCGAAAAGCCCCCGGCCAGCTGATGCCGGTCGGCGATGCGCGCGACGAGTGGGCGGGCCGAGTGGCGGTCTGTGCCGTTGCCGTGGAGCGCGAGGACCACCAACTCGTTTCCCTCCACGCACACCAGCATGCGGGGGTCACTGGGGGACACACTGGGCTGAGCCGTTCGCCAGTGAGCCTGGTAGGCGGCGTGCACCGACTGTCCGGTCAGCCGGAACACCGTGGCATGGGTGAACGCGGCGCCGCCCAGCACGTTGGTGGCCAGGTGAGGCTGGCCGCTGAGCAGGAGGTGCAGGACCGCGGTGTGCAGCCGCTGCTCAGCGTGGTGGGTTTCTTCCGCCCGGCGAACCCGGGCCCGCATTCTGAGCAGATCAACGGTGGTCCGCGCGATCAGGTCGATGCGGGATGCGGGTGCTGCTGTGCCGGGTCCGACGACGAGGGCGGCGCCGGTCATCTTGCGGATCGTCAGGTGCGGGTGGAGCTGGGGGTGCGCGGCAGCACGCACCCCCTCGGGTCCGGCGGTGTGGGGGGCACTACAGACGACGACGCCCATGAGGTCCATGAGGACCGCCCAGCCCTCGGCCAGGGCCGCGGCCTCATCGATCAGCTGAGCGTCCGAGTGGGCCGCTGCCCGCGTGAGTCGTCGCACCACCTGATACCGCGTCACCTCTACGGGAGAGGCGGGCGCGGGTCCCACACGGCCCGACGTCATGAGATCCGCGCCACGCCGCCCCAGCCCGCGCGGTCGGTAAGGAGGCCGGTGTTCGCGTCGGGACGCCAGCGCGGCCAGCTCGTAAACCCGGGTTCGACCAGTTCGGTGCCCTCGAAGAGCTCCATGGCCACGGACGGCTCCCGGAAGATGTAGGGAATCGCGCCCGAGCTGTTGTATTCGTCCTGCACCGCTTGGTGTTCCTCGTCCGCGGCGGTGGAGTGGCTCAGTGACAGGTGGCTGCCTGAGGGAAGCTGGTCGACGAGTCGGCGCACGAGACCCAGAGCTTCATCCCATTCGACGATGTGGCCCAGCACGTCGTTGATGACCAGAGCGATCGGCTTGGTCATGTCCAGCGTCTTGGCTGCACCCGCTAAGACCGTGTCCGTGTCCCGCATGTCCGCCTGCACATAGGCCGTGGCGCCCTCGGAAGTGCTGGTGAGGAGCGCATGGACGTGCAGCAGCACGATGGGGTCGTGGTCTATGTAGACCACTCGGCAGTCGGGCGAGATCCGCTGTGCGACTTCATGGGTGTTGTTGCTGGTGGGCAGCCCGGCACCCAGATCGATGAACTGCCGGATCCCGGCTTCCCTGGCCAGGTACGTGGTGGTGCGCCGCAGGAAGTCCCGGGACTCCCCGGCGAACGGGACGATCTTGGGGTACTTGCTGCTGTAGGCGTCGCCGGCGGCCTGGTCGGCGGGGTAGTGGTCTTTCCCACCCAGCCAGTAGTTCCAGACGCGCGCGCTATGAGCGACGGACGTGTCGATCTGCGGGGACGGGCGGGTCGGTTCGGTCATGACAACGCTTCCTTCGATTCGTCAGGATGAGGTGCGACAACGCAGGTGTGGTCCAGCAGCACGTGATACGCCGTCACCGCGTGCCTGCTGTTCAGGACTTCGGCGGATCCGGGCAGGTCTCCCTCACGGACCACGTGATCAGGGATCTCTGGTACGTCGACCCGGTACAGGGTCACGGTCGGCATGCCGGTCATGCTGTGGCAGGGCCCTTCCAGCGGGTGAATCTGCAAGGTCACATCGGGACGCTCGACAGCTGCCCTCAGCGCCTGCCATTGCTCGGCCATCACTGCCTCGCCGCCCACGGACGTACGCAGCGCCGCGGCTGACATGACTGCCCAGATGCGCGTGTTCTGGTCACGCAACCGCTTTTGGCGTTCTATGAGCAGCTCGGTCCGCCGGTCCTTGTCCGCGGGGGACAGCTCAGGTCTGCGGACGTCTTCGACAGCGCGGGCGTAGGACGGTGTTCGCAGCAGGGCAGGAACGAGGGCCGGCTCCCACACGCGGATGATCCGGGTCGCGGACTCCACACTCATCAGGTCCAGCTGCCATGCGTCCATGACAGACCGCCACGGATGCCACCACCCGGGGAGGTTGGCAGTCGCGAGCTGCCCGAGGAACTCCTCGATTTCGGCAGCGCCCGCGCCGTACGCCGTCAGCAGGGTGTGGACCTGGCCCTCATCCAGGGATGTCTCGGCCAGTTCGATACGGCGGACGGTTGCCGTGTGGGCTCCGAGTGCGGTGGCAGCCTCGCCTCGGGAAATCCCTGCGGCTTCGCGCAGGGTTTTGAGCCGGGTGGCGAGGACGAGGTGCGCGACGGTCCTGCCAGACCTTTCGCGAGCCATGGAATCCCCCTTCCGGCACTTTCTTCAACCTGTAGGTAGTGCAAACTTTGTACCTTGCAATCTTCGTGCGCAACCCTTTGAGTATGCCTAACTCGCCTCAGTGACCGTGCAGTTGCGGATGGTGGAAGGCCGCGCGCCTGTGCGGGCGGGCCACCGCAAGGGGCTCCGTTCGCGTACGCGCCGTCGAACCGGGCCTGGGGGGAGTTGGGGCGTGGTCGACGCCTACGGGGGATAACGGGAGGGCGAATGAACAGGCGTGATCCGCGGCAGTCAGTCCTGGGAAGGCACGCTGTCAACAGCGAGTACGTCAGCGGTCCTGGCAGCCGCATCGGCGCAGGTCTGCTCAACGCCGCACTGTGCAGGAACCGGGGCGCCGGGCGTGCGAGGGGGAGGCTTCCCTAGGCCCTGTCATCACATTCCCGTCTGCCTCGCGACGCCCTGCACGCACTCTCGCCGCACCGGGCGCAGACCCGAGTACGTCCAGTACGAGGGTCCACGCCCGGCACACCGAGAGCACGCACCTACTGCGACACAGGCTGCTGCCGCAGCGGGCGCGAGGCCGCCCTCCGGGCGACGACGGGAATGTGACTACAGGACCTAGCTAGGCGGCAGCGGTTTGTGTCCCTGGTGTGCGACACGCGGCAAGAGGGCATCGCCCCTCAGCCATTCGCCCTTCACCAGGACGGTCCGGTTGTCCTGTGTGCGCAGGGCGCAGTGCCTGTCAGCCGACTACCGCAGCCGGACGCCGACCGCTGGGTCCGCCGACTCCTCGCTCCACTGATGCAACCGCCGCCGTAGTCCTACCCTTTACATCCGAAGGGCCCCGCCGTGCACACATCGCAACGCCGCCCGGTACTGCTGGTGGGTGCCGGCATCCGCGAGTATCACGCCCACAGCCTCCTGCAGATCGCCGCGTCCCATCCGGTGGTTCTGGTCGACGCCGTCATCCCGCCCTGGGCTCGCCCCTATCTGGCAGGAGAGGTCTCCGTCAGCCTCTCCGACCCGAGCGAAGTAGGCGCAGCGGTCGGGAGGTTCACCGTCGAACACCCGGTCGACGGGATCGTCACCAGCGAGCCTCGCCACGCCGGTCTCGCTGCCCACCTGGCACAGCACTTGGGCCTGCCCGGCAACTCCCCCTCCGCAGTGGCCACGTGCGAGGACCCGTCCAGGGCCCACGGCGTCCTGCGCGAAGCCGACGTCCCTTCTATGCAGGTGCACGCGGTCGACGACATCCAAAGCGCGCTCGCCGCCGCGCGCTCGCTCCACTTCCCGGTCTCCCTCACTGCGCCTGCGGCGGGCACCGGCCCGGTGCGCGCGGACTGCGACAACGAGGTACGCAGCGCCTACGAGGCCCTCGCCCCAGGCAACGGCGCTGAACCGCTCACCACGACTGTGACGATTGAGGAGTTCGGCCTGGACGGCCCGGAAGTCGGCGTCGAGGCCGTGGTCCTCTCCCCTGGAGAGGTGCAGACGGTCGCCGTCACCCGCAAGACTCTCTGCCCCGAACGCGCCCACTGTCCGGTTGGTTACAGCGTCGACGCGCACGACGAGCTGCTCCAGGACGCCGGCCTCACCCGAGTCGTCGCGCAGGCGACGACCGCGCTCGGACTCACCGTCGGCGTCGTGCATGCCGATGTGCGACTGACCTCGCGCGGACCGTTCATCCTGCAGGTCGGGGCGTCTCCCGCCGATGACCTCATTCCGTTACTGGTGGCCCGTGCCCAGGGCATCGGCTTGTCCCGGGCAGCGGCCGCCCTGGCCACCGGCGGCACCCCCGACCTGACCCCCACCCGGGAACAGGCCGCCGCGATCCGCTTCCTCCACCCGGACGCCTCGGGCCGTGTCGTCCGGCTCAAAGCCGCAGAGACGCTCACGTCCCAGCCCTGGCTGGACCGTTTCGCCTGGACCCAGCGGCCGGGCAAAGCGGTGCTCGGCCCGCCGCGCAGCGGCCGCGCGGACCGTCTCGCGCACTGGGTCGTCACCGGAGCGGACACCGCGGAGTGCACCTCGCGGCTCGGTCTGATCGCCGAACAGGTCACCGCCCGCGTCTCGAAAGCCGCATCCAGCCCCGTCGGCGCGCACTGACCGCCCATCGCCTGCCCCCGCCCTAGGCGCGCTGGCCGCGCCTCCACCTGAGTCACCAAGGGTTGAATCCAGCCCCCGAAGGCGTGCCGGGCGCCCGCGAGCTACATAGACCACCCCTTCCTGCTCGGCATCGCGCGATACCGCGCCCCGCCGTGTTGGCCGGCATCCGGCGAGTGCCGCACGAGCAGCTCGGCGGCGAACCCAAACCCGGACCGGGAGTGCGGGAGTTGGTCGCGGGAACCTGACGCGCCCGTCGCCTTACAGCCGGCGCCCTCCCAGGGCCTGACGAGGTCCTGTCGGAGTCCCGACGGGGTCCTGTCGTCGAACGGGTGGTTTCCGCCTCTCCCGGTTGTGGCGTGCCGTCCGACGGTATGCCTCGATGATTCCATTCGTGCCGAATAGATACCTGGACAACGGACGGGAATGTGATCGTGGGAGCGGATTCCCTGGTGGACCTGTCCCGTCTCCAGTTCGCGATGACGGCACTTTTCCACGTCACTTTCCCGACGATGACCGTCGGCACCAGCCTGTTCGTGCTGTTTCTGTACGCGGCGTGGCTGCGAACCCGCAATCCGGCCTGGCTGTCCCTGTTCCGGTTCTGGCGGCGGATTTTCGCGCTGACGTTCGGGCTGGGTGTGGTCACCGGCATCGTGCTGACCTTCGAGCTGGGGCTGAACTGGGGCCGGTACGCGCATGACGTGGGCCCGGTGGTCGGGCCACTCCTCGGTATGGAGGTGGTCACCGCGTTCTGCCTGGAGGCCGCCTTCTTCGGAGTCGTGATCTACGGCGAGAACCGGGTGAGCGAGCGGGTCATGATGTTCTCGGTGGCGATGGTCTCGCTGGGCACGCTGTCCTCGACGACCTGGATCATGATGGCCAACACGTGGATGCAGGCGCCGACCGGGTACCGGCGGATGCCGAACGGCCAGTTCCGGGTCTCCGACTGGGGCGAGGTGATCCTCAACCCGTTGTTCGGCTGGCGTGTCACGCACATGTTCCTGGGCGCTCTGCTGGGAGCCTCCCTGCTGGTCGCCGGGATCGGTGCGTCGTATCTGCGGCGGGGTGTCCACCGGGACGCGGGCGCGCGCATGGTGTCGGTGGCGATGGCTACGGTGCTGCTTGTGCTCCCGGTACAGATCGCTGTCGGTGACACCCTGGGCGGACGGCTCCTTCCGTACCAGCCGGCCAAGCTGCTGGCCACCGAAGGACATTGGCAGGCCACGAGCCAGTACAACCTGTTCATCGTCCCGGACGAGAAGGCCCACAAGAACACCGTGCAGGTGTCGGTGCCCTTCATCACGCCGGTCGTCATCGGCAAGGACTGGTCGATGAAGTTCAAAGAGCCACCGGTGACCACGATCCCCGCCGACGAGCGCCCGGCGCTCCTGTGGCCGTTCTACGGGTTCCGGATCATGTTCTTCATCGCCTGGGGTCTGCTGGCCACCGCCCTCGTCGGCGTCGTGCTGCGGCTGCGCGGCCGGCTGTACGTCTCCCGGCGTTTCCTCAGACTGCTGACGTGGCTCACGCCGTTCGGGGTGTTCGCGGTCTGGGGCGGATGGGTGACCGCCGAGAGCGGCCGGCAGCCGTGGGTGGTCTACAACCAGCTGCGCACCTCGGGTGCCGTCTCCTCGCTGGCCACGTGGCCGGTCGCCGTCTCGATCGCCGTACTGGCCGTGCTCTACGCGACGCTGGCGACCGTGTGGATCAGGACCGTACGCCGTTACGTCCGCGAGGGACCGCCCCGGCCCGAACCTGAGCAGGCGGAGGCACTGTCATGACCGTGGAGTCGATCTGGTACGCCGTCATCCTCGCGGCCCTGGCCGTCTACGTGGTGTTGGACGGCTACGACCTCGGCATCGGGGTGCTGACCTTCGCCGAGCGGGACCCGGCGCGCCGCCGTCGCATGATCGACCTGGTGGCGACCATGTGGGACGGCAACGAGACCTGCCTGCTGATCTCCGCGGTCGGGGTGTGGGCCGGCTTCCCGCTGTTGTTCGCCTCGGCGGTGCCGCACCTGTACCTCGGAATCATCGCCATGCTCGTACTGCTGGCGGTGCGCGGGTTCTCGTTCGAGATGCAGGCCTCATCGCCGACGTACGACCCGCTGTGGGGCACGCTGTTCGGCATCGCGTCCGGGCTCGTCGCGTTCATCCAGGGCACGATGGCCGGGGCACTGCTCAAGGGCGTGACGCCGATCGGACAGCTGACCGGGAGCATCAGTCCTCTGGGATTCCTGGACACCTTCACCCTCTGCTCCGGGCTCGCCGTGGTGGCCCTGTACTCGCTGGCGGGCGCGGCGTGGCTGGTTCACAAGACGGACGGGGAGTTGGGTGTCTCGGCCGGGCGAGCCGGGCGCTTCCTTGTGCCGGTCACGGCGGTATTCCTCGTCCTGGCGGGGGTTCTCTATTTCGCGTCGGACCGGAACCTGGCGGCGACCCACCATCCGGCGACGGCTGTCGCCCTGGTGCTGACCGTCGTGGCGTGTCTGCTGACGGCCGGGGCGTTCTTCGCCTTCCGACGGCGCGGACGGGAATGGCTGCCGTTCGTCTGCGTCGTCGCGGCGACCGTGTGCGGGACGGCGGCTGTCCCGCTTGGGCTGTATCCGATCGTGCTGTCGCCGGGGATGACGCTGAACGAGGCGTCGGCGCCGAGCGGCACGCTGCATTTCGTACTCGGCTGGATGGGCGGGTTCCTGGTCCTGTTCGCCGCCTACACGGTCTGGGCGTACCGGGTCTTCCGCGGCAAGTTCGCGGGATACGACGTGGAGAAGGCCATCCCGCTCGGGTCGGTCGCCATGGGCGGCGGGCACGTGCGCGCAGTGGCTCCGCCGTTGCCCTGGCCCGCCCGCATCCTTGCCGTGGTGCTGGTGGTGGCACTGTGGGCCGGCGCCCTGCTGATCGCTCAGATGACTTTCACGGCCTACTCGGAGTGGGGCAACTGGGCCGCCGTGTTCGCGCTCGCGCTCGTGATGGTCGCGGCGTGGGTTCTCGCCGGGCGGCGAGAGCCGCAGCCGGACGCGGCTGATCCCGCCGCGGCACTGGAATAGTGCGAGGCGTACTCGCCGAACTGGCGAAACCGGTGTCGGGGGCCGTGCGACGCGCCGCTGCCGCGAGGACGGTGGCGCTGATCGCCTCGCTGGGGCAGGCATACGGGATCGCGACCGTGGTACACGCGGTCTCCGTCCGAGACAGTGGTGGCGCGGCCGAGTTGGGATGGTTCGCGGCGTCCACGGCGATCCGGGCGGTCGCGGTGCGGGCGGCCGCGCTGGCAGGGGCGCGGGCCGCCTCGGAAGGTGAACTCGCTCTGCGGCGACGGTTGGTGCGATCGGTGGTCGCCGATCCCCGTGGGCGATGGGCCAAGGCCGACAGTCCCCATGCACGGTGGGCCAAAGCCGACAGTCCCCGTGCGCGGTGGGCCAAGGCCGACAGTCCCGAGGATCCGGCGGTGCCCGGCTCGGCTTCCGCAGCGCTCGGCGGTGTCCCGGCAGCCGGGGAGGCGACGGTCGTCGTCCTCGACCATCCCGCGAAGCTCGGCCCCTACCTGGCCGAATATCTGCCCGCGCGCATGGCGCTCGGTACCGGCCCGCTTCTCGTCCTGGCCGTCGTCGCGTGGATCAGCCTGCCGGTGGCGGTGCTCCTGGCCGTCGCCGTTCCGATCGTCGTCGGCAACCTGATCGTCGTCGGACACGGCGCGGCCGAGGTGAGCCGCCGTCATCTCGCGCGCCGCGAACGGCTCTCCGGCTACTTCCTGGACCGGATCCAGGGACTCGGCGTGCTGCGGTATCTGGGAGCGTCGAAACGCGAGGCGGACGAGGTCGCCCGGGTCGGCGACGAGCTCGTCGACGACAGTCTCGCGGTGCTGCGCATCGGCTTCCTCTCGACGGCGGTGGTCGAGCTGGTCGTGACGATGGCGGTCGCCGTCGCGGCCACGTACATCGGCCTGACCCTGCTCGGCTACGTCGACATCCCCTGGCTTCCGCCCCGGATGTCGTTGCGCACCGGCCTTTTCCTCCTGCTCGCGGTTCCGGTGTACTTCCAGCCGTTGCGCGCGTACGCGTCCGCCTACCACGCGCGCGCGGACGCCGATGCGATGGCATCCGAGGTCGAGGCGTTCCTGGACGGTCCCGACGTGCCGGAGCTGTTCGTACCGCCATCCGCCCCGGACGTCGTAGTCAACTCCGTGACCGTCGTCTTCGACGGTGAGCCGGCGCTGCGGGATGTAGACATGACAGCCGAGGCCGGTTCGTTCATCGCGGTGACCGGAGCGAGCGGGGCGGGAAAGACCACGTTGCTGCGCACCATCGGCGGCTACCTCCGCTGCGACACGGGTTCGGTGGGTATCGACGGCGAAACCGGGTGCGTTCCGCACGTCGTCTGGCATTCCCAGCACCCGGTGCTGCTCCCGGGGACGGTCGCCGACAACATCGCTCTGGGCCGCCCGGACGCCGACCGCCGGACGCTGCGAGGTGTCGCCGACGAGGTCGGACTCGTTCTCCGTGACGGACTGGACACGAAGGTGGGCGAACGAGGTGCCGGGCTGTCGGCCGGCGAGGCCCAGCGCGTCGCCCTCGCCCGCGCGCTGCTGGTCGAGGATGCCCGACTGTGGCTCCTGGACGAACCCACCGCGCATCTCGACGGCCGTGCCGAAGCCGAACTCATCGAGGTCCTGCGCAACGCGGCGCGGGGCCGTACCGTCATCGTCGCGACGCATTCCCCGGCGATGCTCGCGGCAGCCGACGGGGTGTGGCATCTCGATGAGCGCGGTTCTTCCGAGACTGCGGCTCTCCACCCGGCTGTGGCATCCCTGACAGTGCCGCAGCCCCGGCGCGCAGTCCCGGCGCCCGAGGCATCACCCGCTCCGGCGTTCCGGACCGGCCGTCCCGGTCGTGACCTCGTCCGTCTGCTGCGTGAAGCCGGAAACTTCGCCCCATTGCGTCGCCGCCTGATCGCGGGTCTGGGCCTGGGAGTCCTGGCCGCGGTGTCGGCGGCGGCACTGACGTCCATGGCCGGATGGTTCCTCGCCACCTGCGCAGCGGCAGGACTCGCCTACACCACAACGTTCAACTGGATGCTCCCGGGCACGCTGGTCCGGGCACTCGCCGTGACCCGCACCGTGGCCCGTTACGGCGATCGGCTGGCCACCCACGTCGCCACCTTGACGTTCCTCGCCCGTCTGCGGACCGCCCTGTTCGCCCGCGCGGCATCCGCGGGCCCCGAGGCCGACGTGCTGCGCAGCGGCGACGTCCTGGCGAGGCTGACCGCCGACGTCGACGCGCTGGACGCGGTGGTCCTGCGCGTGGCGTCCCCGGTTCTCACCGCGCTGGTCGTGGCGCTCGGCGGGATCGCCGTCCTGGCAGCCGTGGCACCGGCAGCGGCAGTCGTCACGGCCGTCGCGGTCCTCGGTCTCGCGGTCATGCAGCCATGGCTGACGCTCCGTCATTCCCGGGAAGTCGCGCGCGGGGTATCCCGGATGCAGGCCGGCTGCCGGGTCGCCGTGGCCGAGGCCGTGGACGCAGTCATGGAGCTTGTGGCGTTCCGCGCCACGGACACGGCGGCGTGCCGTATCGACGACCGCTTGACGGACCTTTCCCACGTGGCGTCGGCGCGAGCCCGTCGTGATGCGGCACGCCAGGCAGTGGGCTGTTTCGTCACCGGGGGAGCCGTCCTGACGGTGCTGGCCGAGGGGAGCCGCTCCGGACTGTCCGCGCCGCTGCTGATCCTGACCTGCCTGATCGTGGCGGCGGTCTGTGAAACAGTCGAACCTCTGCGCACCGCCGCGGACGCCTGGGCCGATGTCGAGGCCGCCGCCGATCGTGTGAGCCGGCTGATGCCGGCGGGGGCCGAACCGTCGCTCCCCTCGCGCGCCGCCGACAGCGGTACCCGCCCGGCGCCCGCCCCGGCCGCCGGAACGACGACCCTCGTCACCGGCCCGAGCGGCAGCGGCAAGACCACGTACCTCAGGCAGTTGGCCGGAGCCGACAGCCGTCGCACCGTCCTGGTCGCCCACGACGACCACATCTTCGACGGCACCATCGAGGACAACCTCCGCCTGGCCGCCCCCGAAGCCACCGAGCAGGAGCTCCACGACGCCCTCGAAGGCGTCTGCCTTGCCGACCTCGGCGGTCCGGCGAGGGCCGTCGGCCGTCGTGGTGAGCACCTGTCCGGCGGCCAGCGGAGGCGCCTGGCGCTGGCCCGCGCCCTCCTGGCCGAGCCCGACGTACTGCTCCTGGACGAGCCCACCGAAGGCCTGGACGCCCCGACTGCCCGCGCGGTGCTGGAAGCCATCCGCGCACGGCTGCCCCGCTGCACCCTTGTCGTCGTCGCCCACGACCGTCACCGCGACCATCTTCCCTGGGCCGCCGACACCGAGATCGCGATGGCTCCGATCCTGGCTCCCATCCTGGCCGTCGACCGAGTGAGCGATATTCCCGAGGCATGACGATTGCCTTCGCCTCGCCCCTGCTCAGTGGCGAGGTGGATCCGTGCAGTTCTCCGGTGAGGAACTGCGCGCGACCGTAACCGAAGGACGGCTCCGAGCATGAGTCGGTACGGGTCTGACTTCACGTACGCGCTGAGATCTTCGGGACGAGGTGCGAACGGCACTCGGCACGTGCCGCGCTTCGGCCGCATCGACCAGCTGTTCACACATGCGCCCAACGGGGCATGGGAGAGACACTCGTGCGGCGACGGCGCAGGTCCCCCGCGCCTTCTACCTCAGCTATGCACTGGGCAGTGCTAATGGCCAGGGTGACGTGCCGCATCAAGCCGACGTAGTGGCGGACTTCGTACTCGTCCAGGCCGCATTCGTTCTGCCGGCAACTCGCCCGCGTCCCGGCCCGGCTGGGCGAGGGACCCACTCCTGGCAGTTTCGTGAGCAGCCCTCGACCAGCAAGATCGAGAGCATCCTGCAAGTAGGCGTTCACTGGTCGTTCCTCTAACCGACTCTGGGTCAGGCCCGATCGAGGCGGGCTCGATGGTGGCGGGGTGATGGGTGCGCGCCAAGCCGGACCACGAGGCGAGGCTGAGGAACAAGGGCCCTTGACGGCATTGGCTCAGGCCTTTACCGTCTCGGCACGCAGGTTCACAAGTGAACTACTTGTTCACAGACCTGAACTCGCCCTGTCCTCCCCCACATCCCGAAGGACGGCACCATGATTCGTACCAGAGTTCTCGCGACGGCTACCGTCGCGGCCACTGTCGCCGTGGTCACCGTGTTGGGCACCTCAAGCGCCGGCGCCGCAGATCCGAAGGTCGCTCCCGGCGGCAACTTCGACCTGTCGGTCTGGCAGTTGCAGGAGCCCGTGGGGTCGCCCGGCAGTCCCACCACCATATCCTCGTCGCGACTGCAGGGCTCGAACGGCTTCCAGGACTCGTACTTCTACACGGACACCCGTGACGGAGCAATGACGTTCTGGGCACCCGAGAAGGGCGTCACCACCCCGAACTCCAACTACGCCCGCTCCGAGTTGCGCGAGATGAACCAGAGCGGCAGCGCGGCGGACTGGTCCCTGAGCGGCAGCCACAAACTGAGCGCGACTCTGCGCGTGGTGTCGGTGACGTCCAACGTGTGCGTGGGGCAGATTCACCTCGGCTCCGGCGGCACCTCCACCAAGCCGCTGGTGGAGCTGTACTACCGGTCGAACGGCGACATCGTCGCCGGTACCGAGAACTCCCCCTCGGGCGGCCAGACACTGCACACCGTAGGCAATGTGTCGGTCGGCAAGACGTGGACCTACACCATCGCCGTGTCCGGCGGCAACACCATCAACCTGACCGTCAACGGCAGCACCACGCACTACACGATCCCGTCGTCGTTCTTCCCGTACAAGCAGTACTTCAAGGCCGGTTCCTACAACCAGTCGTCCTCCGACAGCACTACGAAGGGCGCGCGGGTCGCGTTCTACGGGCTGACCGTTTCGCACGGCTGACTGAAGTGAGGGAACGCTAAGGTCCCGGACCGGGGCCGACAGACCGAGGACGGCCCGGTGTTGCCCAAACACCGGGCCGTCCGGTCTCTTGTCAGGGGCGGTAGGGATCCGCCGGCGCGGTAAGTGGCCCCCTCACGCCTTCCCGTCAAGCGGCGACTTCGCGGCGACGTACCTGCTCCAGGCTGGACGACGGAACGCCGGGGACGAAAGACCCAGCCTGCTGTTGTCCGTGGCGGGTGTGCGGACCCGCCACGGGACTACTCAGCAGCTGAGGTTCGCGCCCGGCGCGGTGTGCAGGATGTCGGTGAACGCGAGGTAAAGGTCCACCCGGTGCTGCATCTGATCGGGCCGGCCGCCGTTGCACTCGGTGGAGCCGTTGAGACTCCAGATCGTCTGACCGAAACCGTGACCGCCGGTGATCGCGTCGTGCCCGGTCATCGTCCCGGGGCCGGTCTGGGTGTTCCAGTACCACAGCGCTGTCATCCAGGCCACGGCCGGATCGGTCTCGACCAGCCAGGGGTTGTTGAGCAGGTCCAGGCCCAACGCGTCGCCCGCGGCCTTGTAGTTGAAGTTCCAGCTCAGCATGATCGCCCCGCGCCCGTAGTACGCGGAGGTTCCCGCCGGACAGCCGTAGGGCTGGGTGGCGTCGCAGAAGATCGGGTAGGTCGCCTCGTTCTGCGCCCGGACATAGAACAGACCGCCGGTTTCGTGGCTTATGTTCGCGAGGAAGGCTGCGGCCTCCTGTTTGCGGACGGTCCGGCTGCCGGTGCGGGCGAAGGCGGGGTACGCCTCGGTGGCTTCGAGCAGCCCGTCGTACGTGTAGAAGGTGTTCCGGTCCGGGAACATGCGCTCGAACTGCGCTTCGCTCACCACGAATCGGGAACCGTGTCTGGCCTGGACGGTCGCCTGAGCGGGTGCTGCGGCCGTGAAGAGCAGTCCGCACAGCGCGGCCAGGGCGGCCATCGTTGTCCTGCTCCTTGATCTGAGCACGAGTCATCTCTCCTTGGAGTCACGGGAGTTCGCGCCGGTGGGGGGTGATCGACCGACAGGGCTACCCCTTCCCAGCGCCAGGCCGTCCTAGGCGCCATTACCGCGGCGCGTCCTGCTCGGCGGCGTCCGCTGTCAGCTGCCCGCGGAGTTCGTCCACGAACCAGGCTGCGGTGTACTGGCAATCGGGCTGCCGGGAGCCGGCCTCTGGGCAGGCGTTTCCCTGGGGCGGGCTTGATAGGAACCAAGTGGCACGCCGCAGGTGTTCACCCGTCGACCAGGTCGAGTGCCTTGTTCAGGTTGTACTCGGCTATGCCCGCCATGAACGCCCGGTCGGGGAAATCGCCGTCGAGCAGGCGCAGTGGACCTGCCGTCAGTGAGAGTCGCTGCGCGAGCATGTAGAGCGCGAGCCGGTCCTCGTCCAGTCCGTCCACCTTCAGTGGCCGGTAGGCGTCGTGCAGGCGGATCTGCAGAAAGACGTGCTCCCACTCGACGTCGAAGTACGTCAAGCCCTCGATGTCGATCACCACAGGGTTTCCGTCCGTGTCCACCAGCACATGGTCGGGCCCCAGTTCACCGTGCACGACCGCGTACTGGGCACGTGGCCGCACCACCGCCGCCAGACCTTGCAGCCGTTCCTCCAGTCGGCCGCGGGCTCCCGCGACACGTGGATCGCGCGACGCCGCCTCGGCGAGGTCACGTAGCGCACGGTCCAGGACGACCCCCTGGCACGACATCCCGCGCGATGTTCCACCTGCGTCCACCACAGCCACCTTGCCGTAGGTGAAGGCCCGATGCCGCCCCATCGCCTCCAGCGCCTCCCCGAGCCGGGCCATGACCGGGGCAGCCACACTCGGGTCGCGCGCGAGCAGCTCCTCCAGGTTCTCGCCCTGGAAATCCTCCACGATCGCGAGGCCGGCCCGGCAGTGGACGCCGTCGCGGTCGACCTAACGGATCGCCGGGACGCGGACACCCAATGCGTCCAGCCGCGCGTGCGCGGCCTCGAACAGGGCGAGGCCGGCACCGGGTGAGAACGGGTCGGTGAGGTCGTCATCGCCCTCGGCCGTCGGCCAGTAGTTCTCGGCGTTGTCCCACACGTAGGCGATCGCTGTCGTCGCATCGTCCATCACCAGGCGGTACACGCCCTTCTTGCTGCCGCCCGAGACCCGCTCAACCGCCTCCAGCCGCCGACCACCGCCCAACGCGGCCCGCACCGCACCCGCCAACTGCTCGCGCGTCCCCGCCCTGCGTGCCACGTCCCGAACCACCTCTCCGCCACGACAACCCGCGCACCCTACGGGAACATCGATGCGGGGGCGACAGACTTTTCCCGCATCCGAGGACACGCCGGTTGGGTCCGCCACACGGGTTCCGGAACCCGGAACCTATGAACGCGCCCATCCTCCTGGGCGATAGGGCGCTCGGCTCCACAACCCGACGACCTGCTACCCGCGACGACGACGCCTGACAGGCAATGATTCGCCCAGTGCGGCCAGTTGCCCAGCGGAGCGAAGGTGCTGACCCGGTATACAGGGGCAGACCGTGGAGCCTGGCCTGACGTTGGAAGACCGGATCCCTGCTGGCAGAAGATCTGCTGGCGTACGAACGTCCAGAGCCGCGACACGAAGCTGCCACGCACCCAAGCCGAGCGCCGCCACGCCCGCCACGGCCGCTACGGGGCCCACGGCGTCAAGCAGAGCCATGGCTTCGGCCTTTGGGGGTGTGACCGAGATACGCGCCAAAGGGGCAACGGGATGATCTTGAAGCCCTGAGCGCCCGTCGGCCGTCACCCATTCGGCTCAGTGTCGTTGGTGGTGATGTTGAGCGTCGTCTGGGGCCTGGGGTGGGTTGTGACATCGATTGAACGGACCGCGTATCCGCGGTTCAAGCGGCTGATCACCGCGCATGAGCTGCATCTGTTCTTCTCCCCGAGCCGCGATGAGCTGGAGTGGGCGGCCGATGCCACGGACTGCGATGAGCATCTGCTGGCGCTGCTGCTGATGCTGAAGTCGTACCGGCGTATGGGGTGTTTCCCGGCGTTGGAGGACGTCCCGGAGATGGTGGTGGACTTCGTCCGGCGGGCGGTGGAGCTACCGGAGGGCACGCTGCCGGTGTACCGGGCGGAGCGGACCGCCAAGCACCACCGGGGCCTGGTCCGCAAGCAGGCTGGCGTGACATACGACCAGGCCAAGGCCCGCGGGATCGTCGAGCAGTCGATCCGCAAGGAGGCCGCGGCGAAGAACCGCCCGGCGGATCTGATCAACATCGCGCTGGAGAAGGTGGTGGAGTCCGGGCTGGAACTGCCCGGGTTCTCGACCTTCGACAAGATGGCCTCGAAAATCCGCACCGAGGTGAACGCCTCGATCTGCACGGGCATCCACGACCGCATGAGCGTCGCTCAGCGGGCGGGGCTCATGCGACTGTTGGAGGACCGCGACAGTGACGGGACGACGCTGTTCAACCGGCTGAAGAAGCCCGCGCAGGGCCCGACCTGGTCGCACTTCAAGAACCTGACCAAGCGTCTGGAATGGCTGGACGAGCTGGGCGACACCGATGTATGGATGGACGGAGTCGCCGCAGGGAAGATCACCGACTTCGCCGGGGAGGCGGACGCGGCGGATGCCTCGGAGCTGCGGGACTTCGTCCCCGTCAAACGCATCGCGCTGGTCGCGGCCCTGACGCACAAGGCCAGGATGCGGGTGCGGGACGACCTGGCGACGATGTGCTGCAAGCGCGTGGCGACGAAGATCAAGAAGGCCAAGGCGGAGCTGGAAGAGATCCGGCTCGCCGAGCGGGAGATCGTCGAGGCCCTGATCGGGAACTACCGCACGGTGCTCAAGCACATCGACGAGGGCGGCCCGGCCCAGGAGGCGCTCACGAAGGCCGCGGCCATGACCGCCGAAGTCCGCCAGGCCCTGGACGGTCTGGACGAGGAGGCACCGGTGGACGAGGTTGCGACGCGGCTGGAGGGCAGGGTCTCCCCGGCGGTCCTCGCCCTGGTGAAGGCTCAGGTGGTGCAGGCTGGCGGGTTCGGCGCGGTCACCCGCGCGGTGGACGGCTTCGGCGGGTTCGCGAAGCAGTACGAGCAGATCGAGAAGGTCTCCGCCCATCACGGCAACTTCTGGGAAGTGCTGCTGTACGGGCAGATCGGCCGGGACCGGGCGGTGATGTTCGACCTGGCCGACAACGACAAGCTGAAGTTCACCGCGACCAGCGAGGACAGCCGTGTGCTGGACGCGCTCGCGCACGCCCAGCGGCACCAGGCGGCCCGCGGCGAGTACATCACCGCCTTCAACGAGGAGGGCAAGGAGGTCGACATCTCTTTCGCCACCCAGAACTGGCGCAAGGCGGTGGTCGACAAGACCCGGACCGGGCAGTTCGTGCGCAAGCACTTCGAGGCGATGGTCTTCACCGCGCTCGCCGAGGAACTGCGCACCGGCGACGTCGCGGTGGTCGGCTCGGAGGAGTAGGCCGACTGGTCCGAGCAGCTGCTGACCTGGGAGGCCGTCCAGGAGACGCTGGGGTCCTACCTCGTGGAGGTCGGCCTCGCCGAGCCGGGCGAGAGCACCGAGTTCGACGCCAAGTTCTTCCGTCGGCAGCTGGAGGACAAGCTGCGCGGCGCCGCCGCGGTGGCTGACGCCGGGTACCCGGAGAACGACGGCCTGGTCATCGATCCGGAGACGGGCATCCCCTCACTGAAGGCGTTTAGGGCGGACGGTCAGCGGCCCTCGGCGAAGCGGCTGGAGCAGGAGATCAAGGCGAGGATGCCGGAGCGTTCCCTGATGGGGATCGTGGCCCGGACCGCGTACTGGGTGGAGTGGTGGCGCCGTTTCGGCCCGCCGTCGGGCAACGAGCCCAAGCTCACCGACCCCCTGGGCCGCTATGTGATCGTGACGTTCGTCAAGGGCACCAACATGGGCCCGTACGAGGCCGTCCGGCACATCCCCGGGGTGAGCGGGCACGAGCTGTCGTACGTCGCCAACAAGCACTTCTCGATCGTGCTGCTGAACGAGGCGGTCGCCGACCTGGTGAACGCGCACGCCCGCCTGGACATCTCGCAGGCGTGGGGCGACGGGACCACAGTCGCGGCGGACGGCACCCACATGGACACCTATCTCGACAACCTGCTCTCCGAGACGAGCGTCAGGTATGGCAAGCCGGGGGGAATCGCCTACCACCACATCTCGGACACCTATATCGCGCTGTTCACGCACTTCATCCCGTGCGGGGTGTGGGAGGCCGTCTACATCATCGAGGGCCTGCTGAAGAACACCTCCGAGGTGCAGCCGACCGCCGTGCACGCGGATACCCAAGGCCAGAGCTTCCCTGTCTTCGCGCTCGCCCACCTGCTGGGCTTCGATCTGATGCCCAGGATCAGAAACTGGAAGGAACTGACCTTCTACCGGCCCTCCAAGCAGAGCGAGTACGTGCACATCGACGCCCTGTTCGGCGAGCCGGGCAAGCACGTCATCGACTTCGACCTGATCGAGTCCCAGTTCCGCCACCTGATGCGCGTGGCCGTCTCTGTACGCGAGGGCACCATCTCCTCCTCCACGCTGCTCAAGCGCCTGCGCTCGGGGTCGCGGAAAAATGCCACTTACGCCGCCTTCCGCGAGGTCGGCCGCGTGATCCGCACCGTGCAGCTCCTGCGCTACCTCTCCGACTCGCCGCTGCGCCGGCGTGTGACGGCGGCGACCAACAAGGTGGAGTCGTACAACCGGTTCTCCCAGTGGATCGGCTTCGGCAACCGCGGCGTCATCGCCGATAACGACCCCATCGAGCAGGAGAAGGCGATGAAGTTCAACGCGCTGCTCACGAACGCGGTGATCTTCCACAACGCCCTGGACATCGCGGAGATCGTGCGGCAGCTGCTGGAGGAGGGATGGGAGATCGACCCGGAGGACCTTGCGCACATCTCGCCGTACCTGACCGAGCACATCAATCGGTTCGGCGAGTACAGCACGCATGAACTCGGCATCCAGCCCGACGCGTACGACCCGAAGCTCGACGTCGACTTCACACCGCTGCGCGAGCAGGACCTGACCGTTGTCGGCCTCGGCCAGGCCGCTTGACCGACTGCGAGCCTTCTTGTGTGAGCGCTGGCCGTACAGGCGAAGCGGCGCCCGAAGCCACCTCATGCAGATCGTCGCCGAACCGGCGTGGGCGAAGAAACTGTCGGACGAAGACCGACGAGGGATAAGGGCATTGTTCTGGTCGAACACCAACCCGTACGGCACTCTCGACATGGACAAGCGGGTCGACTTGGTGCCGCCAGTGAAGGTGCCGAGCCCGCGCTCCGTCGAAGCCACCGCCGCGGTGGCTCGCTGACCCTGTCGCCACAGTCGAAAGGGGCGTCCGAAGCTTCCTGTAGCTTCGGACGCCCTTTGTGACCGGCCTCGGGGCTGGTGACCAGGGGGACGAGGTAGGCGTGGCAAGTGGCCAGCCGGTTCGCCGCGGTCCTTAGCGCCTCCCACCGGACGTTGACCAGGTGGAGGGCCCGGTTGCGCTCGGCGCGGGCCTTATGGCTGTTCTTCAGGCGAGAGTCTCAGCGGTGGCTGTCAGGACCGCGCGGCCGAGGATGTGGCCGGCCATGGTGAAGCCGAGGGTGGCCGGGGTGGCGTCGGCGGGGACGCCGATGGACTCGACGTCGAGGGCATGCACCACGGTGAAGTAGCGGTGCGGGCCGTGTCCGGCCGGCGGGGCGGCGCCGATGAAACGGGCCGCGCGGGCGTCGTTGGGCAGCTGGAACGCGCCCCCGGGCAGGCCCGAGCCGGTGTCGTCGCCGGCACCTTCGGGCAACTCGGTGACGGTGGCAGGGATGTCGGCGACCGCCCAGTGCCAGAACCCGGACCCGGTGGGGGCGTCGGGGTCGTAGACCGTGACGGCGTAGCTCTTGGTGCCTTCCGGGGCGCCGCTCCAAGAAAGTTGCGGGGAGACGTCCTTCCCGCCGGGAACGCCGGAGAGGCCGGAGTATTGCTCGATCGACCAGGGGGCGCCGTCGGTGACGGTGGTGCTGACAACGGTGAAAGAGGCCGCCTCGGGGAGACGGGCAAAGGGGTCGTTGGAGCTCATGGTGTCGTGCCTCTCAGGTGCGCTGTGGGGTGGTGGTGATGCGGTCGGCGGAGGTCCCGCCGTGGTGGCGCCAGAAGGCGACGTGGTTACGCTCCCGCTCACTACCGAGATCGACGATAACACCGATAATCGATTATTACTCGGATCATCTATTGTGTGGGCATGACCCAGACGACTCACACCTCACCCTCGGCGGGGAAGCAGATGCTCTCCGAGCAGGTCTACACACACCTGCGGGACGCGATCATGCGCGGGGACCACGCCCCCGGTGATGCCCTTAAACCCCAGGACCTCGCGAAAGAGCAGGGCGTGAGCCTGGCCGTCGTGCGTGAGGCGCTCGTGCGGGTGGTCGGCGAGGGCCTCGCCGACCGGCTGCCCAACCGCGGCTTCGCCGTCCCGGCCTACTCCGACCGCCGCTGGCAGGAGATCGCGGAGGCCCGCCGGACGATCGAACCAGTCATGCTGCGCATGGCCGTCGAACGCGGCGATGTGGACTGGGAAGCCCGCGTACGAGCCTCCCACCACCGTCTGACCCGCACCCCGGCGTACGTGGCGGAGGAGGGCGAGCACTACAGCAGCGCCTGGGCCGAAGCCCACCGCCTCTTCCACCGCACGCTGCTGGAGGGGTGCGGCAACCTCGTCCTGCTGGAGACCTTCGACCGGCTGTGGACCGCGAGCGAGCTGGCCCGCCGCTGGTCGGCGCACCGCAACCCCGACCGGGACGGCGCCGCCGAGCACCGCCGACTGGAGGAGGCGGCGCTGGCCCGCGACGCCGACACCGCAGCCGAGGTACTGATCCGGCACCTCACCCAGACCGCGGCCGGGCTGACCGGCTGCACCCACCACGAACCCGAGAAGGAAGTCTGATGCGCCTCGCCCGCCTGGCCGCACGACCACACCTGATCACCGACACCGGAGCCACAGCATGACTACCTTTCAGGCGAGCACAGGCCGCCACTGCCACAACGCCGTCAGCCCTCTGCACACAGCCGTGTATTTCGCACCGGAGCGGCAGGACGAACTCGCGGCGCTCGGGTTTGAGCGCGGGGCCATGTCCTACTACGCGGGCCGCGCTGCCCCGCTCGGTGCAGTCGGCGCGGGCACCGTCACGGCGACGTTCTACAACTTCAACCACGAACATGTGAAGCGGTACATTCCCGCCGCGTGGACGGTCACCACACCGGAGGCGGTGCTCGCGGCGCTACTGCGCGGCGTGGACGGGATGCTGCGACGACAGCTCGGACGGGAGGTCCTCGCGTCGAAGGAGATGGCCGAGGCAGCTGGGCTGGCGCTGCGCGCCACCGAGGCGTGCCACCGTGAGGCGCGCCCGCTGTACGCCGCGCACGCCGGCCTCCCGGTGCCCGAGGAGCCGCACCTGGCCCTGTGGCACGCCGCGACGCTTCTGCGCGAACACCGGGGTGACGGTCACCTCGCCGCCCTGGCGATCGCCGGCCTGTCCGGAATCGAGGCGCTAGTCCTGCACAACGCCACCGGCACGGCACCGACATCGGCACTGTTCATGCGGACCCGCGGGTGGTCCGCGCAGCAGTGGGACACCGCCCGGGACCAGTTGCGCGAGCGCGGCCTGCTGGACGAGGCGGGCGACCTCAGGCAGGCGGGCGCGACCCTGCGCGGCGAGACCGAGGTACTCACCGACCGCCTCGACGCCGCCCCGTACGACCACCTCGGCCCGGCCGCCACCGCACGCCTCACCGAACTGGCCGGCGGCTTCTCCAAAACCCTCAGAGCAGCGGGCGCCTTCCCCGCAGTGCACTTCGGCAAAGGCTGAGGGCCGGGGCCGGCAGACCTCGTAGTAGCTACGGTCAGGTGGCGTGCAGCGCTACATGACGTTCAGTTCTGCGGTTGCTGCGACGGCCGGTGGCAGTGCCGCAGTAAATGCCAGATTTACTGCGGCGGAGCCCTTACCGTGATCATCGCGACCTGTGGCGGGGCATTCCGGCCGCCGGGGTGAGGTGTACGCATTTACTGCGGCAGCACCGGGAGGGCGGAGAGGGCATGACGATCGAACCGGTGACCGAACTCGGGAGCGGGGGCGCGTTGCGGTTGCCGCGCGCCCGTGTCGTGCCCATGTCCGCCCCTCCCGCGTCGTACACCGCGGCGGTCGAGCGCTACCTCACCGGCGCGGGCATCGCGAAGTCCTCCGCGCGTATCTACCGGATCTCGCTGACGACCTGGGGGTGGATGCTCATCGGTGAACCGGCGCCGACCGGACCCGCCCGCCGGGGCGCGAAGCCGCCCATCTTCCCCGTCGCCGCCATCGATGACCCGGCGCTGCCCGAGGTGCTGGCCGAGCTGGCGGCGGCGCGGGCGGACGAGATGGACGCCGACACCGTCAACCGGGAGTTGTCCATCGCACGCAAGGCGATCGGCTGGTGGCAGCGCCAGGGTTGGACCGAGTGCGATCCGACGATCGGCATCGAGCGGCGGCCGGCGCCGCCGGACCGCACCAAGGCTCTCGCGGAGAATCAGATCGCTGCCCTGTGGCGCCTCGACGTCGCGCTGCGGGAGAAGACGCAGTGGAAGATGCTCTACGAGTCCGCCGCACGGGCCGACGAGGTGCTGTGCCTGAACGTGGAAGACCTGTACCCGCAGGACAAGCGGGGGAAGATCACCGCCAAGGGCGGGGCGATTGAGTGGATTCACTGGCAGTCCGGCACCGCCCAGCTCCTGCCCCGCCTCATCGCCCGCCGCACCTGCGGCCCGCTGTTCCTCACCGACCGCAAGGCTCCGGCCGGAACACCGACGCTCGACGTGTGCCCGGAGACCGGCCGGGCCCGGCTCTCCTACCGCCGCGCTGAGGAGATCTTCGAGGAGAACACCCGGCTGCTGGCCAACCCCCTCGCCTCACCCGACGACATCGAGGACCTGGACGGCTGGACCCTGCACCGGCTCCGCCACAGTGCACTGACGCACGACGCGGAAGACGGCACCTCCACCCCGATGCTGCTGGCCCGCTCCCGCCACGCCTCCGTCCGCTCCCTGGAGCGGTATGCCCGCCCCGGCGTCGACTCGGTCGCCCGGCACGTCGCCGAACGCGACCCCGCTGCACGTCGCCGCACGTAGATCTGAGCGGATCAGGGCTTCAAGATCATCCCGTTGCCCCTTTGGCGCGTATCTCGGTCACACCCTCTTTGGGCCCAAGACACATCCTGGGGAGTCGTACCGATCCCACTCTCTCCGTCGATGACGGCGGACGCTGGAAATTCCCCGCGTACGGCCAGCTGCGAATCCAGCCCGCTGTGCTCATTCACGCGGCCGGAGTCTTGCTTTCGAAAACGCACACGCTGTACGAGCTCACTCGACGTCAGTCCTGAATGCCCGGAGCGTGGTGCCGTGCGGGGGCGTCCCGGTGCCGATGGCCCCTGTGAGGTCCGCGCCGGTGAAGTCCGCGTCGGTGAGTGCGGCGCCCGTCAGGTTGGCGCTCCGCAAGCCGGCGTCGGCGAACGTCGTGCGCCAGAGGTCACAGCCGGTGAAGTCGGCTCCGTCGAGGTTGGATCCGGCGAAGCAGAACCCGCTCAGGTCGTGATCGGCCAGCTCGGCGCCGCGCAGGTCGACCTTCTCCAGCTCGATGCTGTCTCCTGGCATCACCATGCTGCGTCGGCTCAGCGCCGCAATGGCTCCGCCCACGTCGTCACGGAGCCCCCCGTGATAGCGCTGTCGTTCGGCGTCCACCTCACCGGGTGGACGGGGCGGCGGCCAAGGCGCCTGTTGTCTGACGAAAGAGGCCAGCAGTGCGGCCACATGGCCGCGATAGTGCGGTGCCGCGTCGGCGATCTGCTCCATGGCGTACACGCCGCCGTGCCGCACGGACACCTGCTCATTTGACAGTTGCTCGATGGCCCGCCCGAACAGCTCGATGAACTGCCCCTCCCGACTCACGCGGATCTGACGCAGGGTGAGCACCGCACCCAGCCCGAAGCCGCCCAGCGCGACCATCCCTCCCGCGCCCTGCAGAAGCACCACGCGTACGTCGTTCACCGCTTTGAGCCGGTCGGCAGCCGAAAGCTGGAACCCGCCGTGGTCGCCGATGTCGTGCCGCACGATCCAGGCAGGCGCGAACGCCACGCAACAGCCCAGCAGCACGCCGATCCCCACCGTGATCACCACGGCCAGCCACACAGTCCGCCGCATGCCCGAAGCATGAAAGACATCCCCAGTTGCTGACAAGGATGGGACTGGACACCGGCACGCAGCATCGGTCACTCAATGTGACAGTCGCGGCCGGGCAGCTCCCCGCTAAGCGGCCGCAACCCGGCCGCACCACCTCGTCCTCACCGGATAACTCCCGCTCCTGCGAGACCAGCGGGGTCCAAGGGAGGCGGCTCTCCACCTCGCCGATTCGAGGGAGGCTCAGTCGATGCAGAACTCGTTGCCCTCGATGTCCAGCATCGGGATGCAGGCATCATTGCCGTCGTACAACGTCTGCACGTGCACTGCGCCGAGCGGCTCCAGGCGCGTGCGTTCAGCCTCAAGTGCGGCAAGACGCTCTTCGCCCACGAGGCCGGTGCCAACCCGTACATCAAGATGCACCCGGTTTTTGACAGCCTTCCCCTCGGGGACACGCTGGAAAAACAGTCGCGGGCCCACCCCTGAGGGATCTATACAGGCGAACCATGAATCCTGCTGCTCAGGGGCCTGCGAACGCCTGAAATCGTCCCAAGTCGCAAACGTCTCCGGTGGCGGCGGTACGACGTACCCCAACACCTCGCACCAGAAGCGAGCAAGGCGCTCAGGTTCCGCGCAGTCAAAGGTGACTTGGAACTGCTTGATCGATGACATCGGCGCACCCTACCAAGGGGCTCTTCCCCTCATTTCTCCTGGTGGACCCGCATGCTGTCGAGAGGACACCCCCGTCGCACAGGACATCGACGCAGACCCGAGACCTGGTGCCGAGACGTGAGCGATGGGCATCAGAGTGGGTTGAGGCGGGCCTTGAGCAGGCAGAACTCATTGCCTTCGGGGTCGGTCAGGACATGCCACGGCTCCTGCCCCGTCTGGCCGATGTCGGCCGGGCGCGCGCCGAGTTTCAGAAGGCGTTCGAGCTCGGCGTCCTGATCGCGGTCGGTGGCGTTGACGTCGAGGTGCAGTCGCGGCTTCCCCTTCTCCGGCTCATCCCTGCGGCTGAGGATGATCGTCGGTTGCGGGCCGCCGAACCCTTCACGAGGCCCGATCTCCAGCGTGCCGTCGTCCTCCCGGTCGAGCACGACGAAGTCCAGAACCTCGCACCAGAACCGAGCCAGCACCTCCGGGTCGCGGCAACCGAGCACGAGCTCACTGATACGACACGCCATAACGAAACCTGCTCTCATCCTGGGAACTGCCGGGAGTCCACATGCGAACCTCACGGACTACCCGGCAGCGAAAACAACCCGGTGAACGTACCGAACAAGGCGAGCAGGGGCGAAATGATTTCAGTGCCGACCGTGTCCGGGCAGCCGGGCAAGGCCGTTGGCCATGCCCTGCACTCCACACGCCAAGACTTGCGCCGGTGACGCATCCGACATCGGGGATCAGCTGGCGTCAGGGCCGGGCCGCACCTCCTGAGCGTGCTGGATGACCCCCTCCAGGGACGGTTCGCCTTCCTCCGGAGCTGGTGCCACCCCACCAGGCCACGCACTCGACACGGGAGGTGGTCAGGTCAACTCCGCAGGCTGGCAACCCCGTTGCGGGGCTACGAAGACGGTGAGGAGGGGCAATCCGCGCCGGATGTTCGACCACCGCATCACGCTGCGCGCGGGCATTCCCGAACTCCTGCCGGATGTGCTCGCCGGTGTCCTCGTTCCGGAGCCCGTCTTCGATCGTGCCGTTCCCCTGGCCGAGGGGCCGGACGGCTATCGGGCGATGGACGACCGGTCGGCACCGAAGACGCGCATCTGCTTCTGAGCGTGGGGGCCGCGCGGCACCGGTGCGGTTGCTCCCGTGCTGCGCGGTGGCCTCGTGACGTCAGGCCGCGCTCTTCACATGGCGGACCAGCCACATCAGCAGGGCGTCCAGGTCGGTTGCGGCCGAGAGGACCCGGTCGACCGCCTCGGGGGTGTGCAGCCACTCCTCGCAGCCGAGGGGGCGGGCGGCGATCAGCGAACGGTGGCGTAGCAGGTCCGTACGGGAGTGGTCCGCCGGATAGCCGCGCGGGGGGCGTTTCATCACGTCGCCCGAGACGTCGTAACCCTTCTTACGTACGTCCTCGACGATGGCGGACAGATCGCGGCCGCTCCCCTCGGAGGCCACGGCTTTGCGGAACATGTCCACCTGGCCGGGATCGGGGTACCACCAGGCGCCCTGTATCCGCAGGCCGTCCAGGTCGAACCGGAGACCGATCTCCACCTTGCGGCCGAGCCGGATCACCGCGCCCTGGTGCTGCCACCACCAGGAGTTGGTGCGGTAGTGCCAGACGGAGAAGTCCTCGTACCGGCGGTCGGTGTCCGCGACCTCGTTCAGCAGAGCGATCATCGGCTGCCGTACCAGGCGTTCGCGGTCCGCGCGGTAGCGCTCGCGGGTCGCGTGGGTCGGTTCGCCCTGGAGCTTCCACAACACGTCCATGGCCTGCTCAGGCCAGCCGGTGAACTGTCCACGCATGCGCGGAGGATAGCCCACGGCCGGACGCACGGACTGCACCGTCCACGCCACGCTCGCCCTCCCGACGTCACTCGAGGTCACAACTGAGCTGTCGGCTCGAGCCGTTGACGATTGAACCCAAGGACCCGGTAATCAGGTACCGGTGAGTTCGTAAAGAGTCAGCTTCATTTGCATGGAGGGGAAATATACGTCTAGGTCTTCCGAGCCAAACAATGGGGAGTACTGCCCTGTTATGCACCATTGGCGTGCGAAAGTGCCTTCCCACGCTGAGATTTGATGTAAGTCTTCCCTTCGCGACACACAAATGTCATAGTGGCGCGCTGCATCAAGCCGGAGCTATGAATCTTATTCATTTCCTGAAGGAGGCTTTCGACGTGCCAGGGCCGCAGGCAACGCGGGCGGGAAGGAACGGGCGCAACGTCCAACTGCCACCGTTCGGGCCGCGTTTCGCTCAGGCGGTAGCGGTCACGCTGTTCGTCGCCGAGGCGTCAAAGACGTCCGCGACGTCCAAGACGTCTGCGACGTCCGACAGCACCGGCACAACCGCGTCGATCTCGTCGACGCCAAGGACGCCACCTTCGACGTCCGCATGGTTACGACGCTGCGCGGCGGCATCACCGGTGCCACGCGGATCGCGCGCCCTGCCGACGCCGGTGTGACCAACCCCGTACGCCACCCGCACGAATCGCTGGTGACGTCGGCCCCCGTGGCGCACGAGCGCCACATGGACGCCGAGGAGCTCGTGCACGTCGCTCACCCCCCGGATACCGGATAGGTGACACGCAATGCCGTGCCGCCCCCGGCAGCGCCATCTCCCCCAACGACTCCTCGGAGAATCCATGCATCGACGTTTCCTGCGCCCGGCCGCATTCCGGACGGCCATCGCCGCAGTGCCAACACTCCTCGTGGCTGCCGCCATTGGTGTCGGCGTGATTCCCGCCGAAGCCGCGGCCGCACCCATCGTCTACAACGTCGCCCCGACGGGACAGGGCACCACCTGCTCGACCACGGCCCCGTGCGCGCTTCTGACCGCGCAGAGCAAGGTCCGGGCGGCGACAGCCACGATGACCACGGACATCAACGTCGTGCTGGCCGACGGGACTTACCGTCTCAGCGGCCCGCTCTCGTTCGGTTCCACGGCGGGCGACTCCGCGACGGGCGGTCACACCGTCAGCTACCAGGCGGCTCCCGGCACCCACCCGGTCCTCAGCGGCGGCCAGCAGGTCACCGGATGGACCCAGGGATCCAACGGCGTCTGGAGCGCCAACGTCCCGTCCGGCACCGACACCCGCCAGCTCTACGTCGACGGTGTGCGCGCCAACCGCGCGTCCGGACCGGCGCCGACCACCTTCACCCGTACCGCCACCGGCTACACGACCTCGAACACGACCCTTGCCGGCTGGCAGAACATCTCCAACATGGAGTTCGTCTACGGCGTCGAGTGGACGCAGATGCGCTGCGGCGTCGCCTCGGTGTCGGGAAGCACCGTCACGATGCAGCAGCCGTGCTTCGACAACTCCACGAAGAAGCAGTACGGCGTGAACGCCGACATACCGACCACCATCGAGAACGCGAAGGAACTGCTCAACGCTCCGGGCGAGTTCTACCTCGACAAGCCGGGCCACACCGTCTACTACCTGCCCCGCGCGGGCCAGCAGATGGGCACCGCCGACGCCGAACTCCCCAGCCTGCAGAACCTGATCACGGGCGAAGGCACCGCCTCGAACCCGCTGCGCGGCCTGTCCATCAGCGGTATCACCGTCGCGTACGGGGGCTGGACCACCCCGAACTCGGCCGACGGCTTCTCCGAGGTGCAGGCGAACATGCGTCTCACCGGTGCCAGCGCCTGGCAGAAGCAGGGGTCGTGCGACCGCTTCTCCACCACTGATCCGGGAACCTGCCCGTACGGCAACTGGACGATGACTCCGGGCAACGTGACGTTCGCCTATACCGACGGGCTGAAGCTGAGCGGCAACACCTTTCAGCATCTCGGCGCCGCCGGGCTCCAGTTGGGCCAGGGCGTCACCAACTCCTCGATCACCGGGAACGTCTTCACCGACATCTCCGGAAGCGGCATCGAGATCGGCAACGGCACCGACGCGAACCCGACCGACCTCGGTGTCCTGCCCACCGGCAACACCATCGCCGACAACTGGATCCACAACATAGCCGTCGAGTACACCGGCGGCGTCGGCATCTTCCAGGGCTACACCCGCAACGACACGATCACGCACAACCAGGTCAACAACGTCCCCTACAGCGGCATCAGTTCGAACTGGGGCTGGGGACGCACCGCCACCAAGTCCTCGGGCAACAAGATCACCAACAACCTCGTCTACGACTACATGCAGCAGCGCACCGACGGCGGCGGCATCTACGTCCTCGGGCAGGAGGGCACCTCGCTCTCCGACGGCCTGGTCATCAGCGGCAACGTCGTACGCGGCGCCGGGGGCGGCGGGTTCGCCATCTACACCGACGGCGGCAGCCAGTATGTGACGATGACCGGCAACGCGGCCTACAACGCCAACAACGCCTCCATGGGCGGCTGCAAGGAGGGGACGACCACTCCGTACGGCGACTTCTCCTTCACCGGCAACTACTTCGAGAACCTCACGCCCAACTGGGTCTGCGGGAACCCGAGCAACGTCAACGTCAGCGGGAACACGCAGGTCTCCGCCGACGGCGTCGGTGTACCGGCTTCGCTCCTGGCCAACGCAGGCCTCGAAACGGCGTACGCGGGCATCGCCGCACCGCCGACCGGCGCGGCGCCGACCAACCTCGCGGCCCACAAGCCGGCCGTGGCGCAGTTCCTCGACGGCAGCACCGCACAGCTGCAGCCGGGGTCCCAGGTGGCCTACGCGACGGACGGTGACCCCGCCACGTCCACACAGGCCAGCGGGCAGTTCAAGTGGCAGCTCGTGGTCGACCTGCAGCAGTCCCAGACCCTGGGATACCTCACGGTCGGCATGCCCCAGGCCCACTTCGCGACCGACTTCCACGTGGACGCCTCGACCAACGGGACCACCTGGACCACCGTCAGCACCGTCAACAACAGCGGCTGGGGAACCGTCCCCGTCGCCTTCTCCACGCCGGTGACCGCCCGCTACCTGCGCGTCGTCGCCGACAAGCCGGACAACTCGGGCCAGCGCGGGGACCAGATGGCGATCAGCGAGATCGGCGCGTACGCCCCCGCCACCCAGGGCAGCAACAACATCGCGCTGAACACGCCGGCCCAAGCGCTGTTCATCGACGGAACCCAGGCCGACATGCAACCGAGTTCCACCCCGGCGCTCGGCGACGACGGCAACACGTCGACTTTCGCGCAGGCTTCGGGACGCTACCGGTGGACGCTGCAAGTGGACCTCCAGCAGGCGCAGTCGGTCAACGTGGTGTCCGTCCTCACGCCCACCGACAAGTACGCGACCGCCTTCCACGTGGACGTCTCCCTCGACGGTTCGTCCTTCTGGACGGTCGCGCACCGCACTGACAGTGCGGGAGGCGTCACCGGCGTCCAGCTGGACGCACCGGTCACGGCTCGTTATGTGCGGGTCGTCGCCGACCGGCCGAACTCCGGTGGCCAGGCCGGCGGCCAGATGGCGATCAGCGAACTCGCCGTGTACGGCACCAAGTAGCGGCGAGCAACCGGATGCGTGGCCCAGATCGGCCACGCATCCGGTTGCGATCCGGCGTGAAAGCGCAGACTGCCCGAACGGGAGGCGAACCCACCCCCTACGGACGGCCTTTTGGCCCGGTCGGGGGCCCAAAAGGTCAAACGAAGCGGTTCACCTCGTCGACTACAGAGACTTTCCGATCGAATAGTTGTCGAACTCGATCGCTTGTGACCGTTTCACGTAAGAGGGGCTGGCCCCGCGCCCAAGCTAGGCAGGATAGGGCCGTGGTAGGCAACCTCCCCGTGATGACGACCAGCTTCGTCGGCCGTGACAGCGAACTCGACGAAGTCAAAGTGGCGTCGGCCCGGCATCGTTTGGTCACCCTCACCGGTGGCGGCGGTGTCGGTAAGAGCCGTCTGGCGCTGCGCGTCGCGGAGCAGATACGAGGTCGTTACACCGACGGAGTCTGGTGGGTCGACCTGTCCAACCTCTACGACGACCGCTTGTTCACCGCCACGGTCTGCGACGCGGTCGATCTCCTGGACCACAATCCGCGCGCCCCCGTCGAGGCGCTGTGCGAGTGGCTGACCGGTCGGGAGGTCGTACTCGTCTTCGACTGCTGCGAACGAGTGCTGGCTTCCTGCCGCTCGCTGCTGAGCGAACTCCTCGCTGCTGCACCGCACTTGAAGGTCATCGCCACCAGTAGAGAGCCCCTCGGCGTGAAGGGTGAGCACCGTATCGAGGTGGCTCCGCTCTCCATGGACGAGGGCGGCAGCGGAGACGCCGTGCGCCTGTTCCGCGAGCGCTGCGCCACGGCCGCCCCTGCGGTGTCCCTCGACTCCCCCGGCTCCGCCGACGCCGTCGCCGCCATCTGTCGCCGCCTCGAGGGAATCCCGCTCGCCGTCGAACTCGCCTGCGCGCGCCTGCGGGAGAGCAGCCTCACGGAGATCGCCGAGCGCCTCGGCTCACGGCTCGACACCCTCGTCGACGAGACGATGTGGCCCCAGCGCCACCGAGCCCTTCGCACGGCGATCGGCTGGAGCCACGAACTGTGCTCCCCCGTCGAGCGCCTACTGTGGGCCAGGCTCTCCGTCTTCCGCGGCCCCGTCGAAGTGTCGGACGCCCAGTCCGTCTGCGCGGGAGGCCCTCTCACTGCCCACGACATCCCTCCGCTTCTCGAGCGGCTCGTCGATCAGTCCGTCCTCCAACAGGTGGGCACCCGCTACCGCATGCTCGACACAGTGTGCGAGTACGGGGCCATGTGGCTCGCGGAACTCGGTGAGGAGCAGGCCCTCACCCGACTCCATGCCGCGCACTTCGCCACCGTCCTGGCCGAGTCCGAGGCCGACTGGCTCAGCGATCGGCAGGTCGCCTGGTACGCGCGGATCTCCGCAAGCCACAGTGACGTACGCGCCGCTCTCGACCACCTCATCGAGGCGGACCCCGTTGCCGCCCTCGAAATGGCCGGCCGGACGGGCCTGTTCTGGCCCTGCTGCGGACACCTCCACGAATCCCGCGACTATCTTGAACGCGTCCTGGCTCTCGACACGCCCAAGGGCCCCTCCCGCACCCGAGCGCTCTGGGCCCTGGGCATCACGCTCACCCTCCAGGGCGACCACCACATCGCCCTGCGCATCGGGGAGGAATGCGCCGATGCGGCGCGCCAGGACGGCACCCCACAGTCCCAACTCTTCGCCGCCCACACCCTCGGCCTCACCCACCTCATGGCGGGCCGCCCCCAGGCCGCGTACGACGTCAGCCACCAGGCCTTGACCAACCACAGCACGTCTCCCCCGTCGGGCGCGCCGCAGCTCTGCTGCATGGTGATCCGGACGTTCGCCCAATCCGCGCTGGGCCGACTGGCCGAGGCCTATGAAGCTGCCATCGATCTGCGCGATCTCAGCCTTCGGTACGGCGAGCAGTGGGCGCGGTCGTACGCGTTCCATCAACTCGCCTTCATAGACCTCCTCCAGGGCCGCGCGCACGACGCCGAACGCCACGCCCTGGCCATGCTCACCAGCAAGCACATCGTGAACGACAACCTCGGAATCGCCCTCGCTCTCGACCTCCTCACCGGAGCGAACGCGGTCCAGGGCAACGGCATCGGGGCGGCCCACACCTCGGGAACCGGGAACACCTTCTGGCGCATGCTCGGCCACCCGAATCGCGGCACACCCGAACTTTCCGAGGTCCGTGACCAATGGGAGCTGCAAGCGCGCAAAGCGGCGGGGGACGACGCCTACAACAAGGCCTTCCGCAACGCGCTGAACGACGACGCGGAACACAGCCTCGCCCTCGTGCTGCAAAGCCCTCCACTCCCCTGACCGTCACCTGGTCCCGGCAGGGGATCGCTGCCCCGTTTCTCAGAAGTGTCGGTGATACGTCTTGTTGGCGATGCGCCAACTGTCGTCGACGTGGACCAGCAGGAAGACGTCGGTGCAGGTGTCCGCGCCGTGCCGGAGCGTCATGGTCGCGGTCGCGACGGTGCCGTGGACGGCGATGGCGTCGAGGCGGCGTGAGCGGGTCGGTTCATCCAACGCCGGTTCGCCCTGGAAGAGGGCGCAGTACCCGGTTAGGGGCCACGAGACGAAAGCGCCGCCCCGGGTTCCCTCGATGTGGGCGGTGGGCAGGAACGCGCCGCGGAAGTGGGTGGGGTCGCCGATGGCGTGGCCGCGGATGCAGGCGCGGAGTGGTTCAAGCACGGCGTCCTCCACAGCAGGGACCGCGGCGGCAACGGCGATATCGGCCTCTTGGGGGCGGCAGGAGTGTCGGCCAGGGCGGCTGCGCTGCCGAGAGGGATGTTCGACGCCGCGGCCAGCAGCGCCATGTCCTTGGTCGGCGCACCCATCGTGAACTCCTCCGTGAGAGAAACCGGTTGGTCGGTGCGGAAGGAGCGTTTGCGGGCCACGAGGCGTCGAGCGGGCCGAGTTCGAGGACGACCAGCACCTCGGTACGGGGCAAGCCGAGGACGGTCTCCTGCCGCAGTGAGGCGCACAGCGCGAGGACGGCACCGGTGAGGCTGTTGTTGGCGATCAACTTGAGCGCGGCGGCGGTGGAGCGTCGTCGACGTGCCGCACGTTGCCCAGCACTCCGGCAGGGGGAGCGGCCCCCCGCCGCCGGTTTCAGGGCGCTGAAACCATCCTCAAAGCGCGCCGATTGCGCCCTCCCGCAAGCTCTGCGGCACGACGACAACGACATCGCACTCACCGGCCATCGTGGCCAAGGGACTGCGCAAGTCCGACGGGGACAAGACGGTCCTCTACAGCATCGACCTGACGGCGCCGGCCGGCACCGTCTCCTCCCTGCTCGGTCCGAACGGTGCCGGCAAGGCCACCGCCGTGAAGGTCCTCTCCACCTCATCACCGCCGACGCTGGCGACCTGCACGTCGGCGGCCACAAGCTGACCGCCGCACCGCAGGCCGTGCGCGCCGCGATCGGCGTCGCCGGCTAGGTCCTGTCGTCACATTCCCGTCGCGTTGCAGACGGGAATGTGACGACAGGACGTAGGAGCTGAAGCGGCTCATCCCCGGCACACACGCCCGGCTCCGCTCCACCGACCCGACCGCCTACCAGTCCGCCGCCACCGCCCTACGCGAAGCCGCCCTTCCCCACCGACGAAGCCTTCTCCCCGACCATCCCCATCCCCATCCCCCGCCGTACCCGCAGTCCGTGCCGCCGCGCGTCGGTCAACTCCGCCTCGGCGAAAGGGAAGGTGGGCCCAGCGGGCTTGGCGCGGTCACCGGAGGCGGAGCGCGAAGACGTCGCTCAATGCGTTGGTGTCCTCGGGTACGAGGTCGGTGTCGATGGAGCTGAAGACCACGGTCCGGCCGTTGCCTGAGACGGCCCCGCGGGTGAGCGATCCGTTCGCAGGCCCGCCGTCCGTGCCCGAACTCACCCGCCGGGACTTCCCCGTCGTCAGGTCGAGGACCGCGACCGGCCAGGCCCAGCCTGATTCGGCGGCCGGGTCGTCGGCGTCCAGCTCGTACGCCACATGGCGGCCGTCGGCGCTCAGCTGGCCGCCGCGGGTGCCGGGCCGGGCCGGGTTGCCCGGGATCGCGATCGTGGTGCCGGACTCCACGTCCCTCACGAACATGTTGCTCGATCGGTCGTCGGGGGTGACGGGCCCGGCGTTGAACTTCTCGAAGAGGACCCGTCGGCCGTCGCCGCTGATCGACGGGGAGCTCAGGACCCGCAGGGGTGTTGTCCCGTCGTACGCCACGTCGATGATCTGCTCCGTGTCGGCGGCGCGGTCCTGAAGGAACACATGGCCGATATGTGGCCCCTTGGGGATGGGCGTGGTGAAGGTGTACGCGACGCGCTGCCCGTCGTCGCTGATGGCCGGGCCTGCCGCGTAGTACACCTCGGGCTCGGTGTCGGGCCTGCTGACCCGCTCGGTCGTACCGGTGACCCGATCGCGCACGTACACCCGTGATCCCTCGTCCGCGGTCGAGCCGGCCGGCCGGTACACGACGAACGCGACATGACGGCCGTTGGCAGTGAGCACGGGGGTGCTGACCGCACCGGCCGCGAAGTCGTCCTCGGGCGGGGCGGCGAGCCGCTCGACGGCGCCGTTCCGCAGGTCCTGAACGTACGCGCTCCTCATCCCGGTGCTGTTGTCGTAGGCGGTGTAGGCAATGAGACCGCCGGTTCGGCTCAGCGACGGCGTGCCCAACTGGTGGCCGGTCAGGGCGACGCGTTGCAGGGATCCGGTACGCAGCTGACGTACGAATATGTCCATCGAGCCCGGCGAGTCGCCTGGGGCCAGGTTCGAGGCGGACGACACGAACGCCGCCACCCGACCGTCCCTGCTGATCACGGCACCGTCGGCATAGGCGTCGGCCTGTGTGCCGTCCGCCGCCACGCTCAGCCGCACAGTGGTCGGTGCCGTAGGCGCGGCGTGAGCCGTCGGCAGAGTCGTCATCATGAGTGCGGCGACCAGAGCGGACGCGGACGCGCCTGTCGTTACGCGAACCACGCGAGCGGAATAGGTCATGTCTCCCCCAGGGACATTCCAAGGCGCCCGACCCCCCGCCGGGCACACGGGGAGTAAAGCTCACCTCCCGCTCCGTGGGCAATCCGATCGATTATGTACAACCCAAGCGGGCTCCGAGCCGTCCGCGCCAGGCGGCACCGCGCACCGAAGCGGACAGTCAGTTGAAAGCGTCCGTCATGCAGTCCACCCGGCACCGGGCGGCCTCGAAGCGTCGGCGGAGGGCGGCCGCTGCCTGTTCGCGCTCCACCGAGACGAGCCCGTAGTGCTGATGCGCCACGCCGATCACGTCGCCGACCGTGACGACAGCCGGTTCGTCCCGTGCGGCCCGTCGGCGAGCCTCGGCGATCGCCATGTCCGCGGCTCGCAGCAAATTCCGGGATTGGTCCCTGGCCGCGGACGCCTGGGACCGTTTTGCCGAGAGGGGCCGCAGGACGCGCCCCTTCCAGACAAGTCCAGCGGCGGCAAATACGATGCCGAGCGCTATGAACAGGACTCCGCCGGGATCGTAGGACATCGACCCAGTCTCCAGCATTCGTCCGGCCAGTGGGTACAACTCCGCTGCCCACGCGAACTCCAAGGAGCATCCCAGCAACGGGCACACCCCCAACTGCCTTTGTTAAAGCCTCTGGTCCGATGCGACGAACTCCGGGAATCCCGTGCACTTGTACGACACACTCTCGTCGGAAGATCGATTCATAGCCCGCCGAAAGGACTTCCCCCCATGGGCAACGTGCTCCGTACCGGAGTTGCAGGAACCGCAGTCCTCTGCCTTTCACTCGTCGCAGGCCCCGCCTACGCGACGCCTCCCGGCCCGGGAGTCACCGGCACAGTGATCACCCAGACCACCGTCGGCGACACCGACTACATCCTGCGGGAGATCACCGTCCCGGCGGGCCAGAGCACCGGCTGGCACTACCACGACGGAACCTTGTACGGCCTCGTCAAAGAAGGCACCCTGAGCCACTTCGACTCCAACTGCGCGCCCGACGGCACCTACCAGGCCGGCGCCACCCTCACCGAACCCTCCGGTTCCGACCACGTGCACATCGGCCGCAATCTCGGGACCACCCCACTGGTCCTGGACGTCCTCTACGTACTACCGCACGGCGCCCCCTTCTCCGAAGACGCCCCCAACCCCGGCTGCGATTTCCAGTAGCCAACGGAGCGCCCCCCGTTGAGTTCCGGAAACCCTCCGGAGATCCTGGCTGGCTTCCGCCACGGCACGCGAGAAGTCGGCGAACTCACCGTCCTCGAACGGAAGCGGTGGCCGTGGGCGAGCGGAAGCCGACGCGCACCGCAGTGGTCCTGGCAGCGACCTGCCAGGACCACAGCGGCCGAGGGCGGCCTGGGCCGTAGCTCAGCCTCGCGCTCGGCGCAGCGCTCAGTACTGCTCGGTCTCCACGAAACCGGCGTCCACGTCGTTGTCGGCGCCGAAGGCGTCGGCAGCGGCGGTCGGGTCGAATCCGGGCGGGCTGTCCTTGAGGCCCAGACCCATGCCGGCCAGCTTCGCCTTGACCTCGTCGATGGACTTCGCACCGAAGTTACGAATGTCGAGGAGGTCGGCCTCGGAGCGGGCGACGAGCTCGCCCACGGAGTGGACGCCCTCACGCTTGAGGCAGTTGTAGGAGCGGACCGTGAGCTCCAGCTCCTCGATCGGCATGACCAGATCGGCGGCGAGGGCGGCGTCCGTCGGGGACGGACCCATGTCGATGCCCTCGGCGTCGATGTTGAGCTCACGGGCAAGCCCGAACAGCTCGACCAGGGTCTTACCGGCCGACGCCATGGCGTCACGGGGACGCATGGCCTGCTTGGTCTCGACGTCGACGATCAGCTTGTCGAAGTCGGTCCGCTGCTCGACACGCGTGGCCTCGACCTTGTACGTGACCTTCAGAACCGGCGAGTAGATCGAGTCGACCGGAATACGACCGATCTCCTGTCCCACCTGCTTGTTCTGAACGGCGGAGACGTAGCCGCGACCGCGCTCGACGGTCAGCTCCATCTCCAGCTTGCCCTTGCCATTGAGCGTGGCGAGGACGAGGTCGGGGTTGTGCACCTCGACACCGGCCGGGGGCGCGATGTCGGCGGCGGTGACCAGACCGGGCCCCTGCTTGCGCAGGTACATCACGACCGGCTCATCGTGCTCCGAGGAGACGACCAGCTGCTTGATGTTGAGGATCAGGTCGGTGACGTCCTCTTTGACGCCCGGCACGGTGGTGAACTCGTGCAGGACACCGTCGACGCGGATGGACGTGACCGCCGCACCCGGGATCGAGGAGAGGAGCGTACGACGCAGGGAATTGCCAAGGGTGTAACCGAAGCCCGGCTCCAGCGGCTCGATCACGAACCGGGAACGGAACTCGTCGACGACCTCTTCGGTCAGGGACGGACGCTGAGCAATCAGCACGAGGTGTTGCCTCCAGTGGTTTGGCGCCCGCTATGTGACGCCGTTGACACAACGAAGGGTACGGGGTAAGCGGGCCGACGCGTCCGGATCGTCAAGGATGGCGGCTTCGACCATGGTCGAAGCCGACGCTGTTCGCCGATCTGTACAGGCCGCGACGGGCTCCGGATTCCGTCGCGACCAGGCTTCCGGTGTGTCGTCGTACAGCGTGGGGCGGCCCGCACGTCTGCTGCGGGTGAGTCCGGAGACCGTGCGGCGGTGGGCGGACGGGGGTCGGCTGCCCATGGGGCGGGACGGTTCGGGGAACCGGGTGATCGACGGCGCGGGACTGGCGCGGTTGACGCAGGAGCGCGCGGCCGAGGACGAACGCAGCGTTGACAGTGGTCCGCCCATCTCGGTGCACAACGCGTTCACGGGCATCGTCACGGCGCTGACGGTCGACGATGTCGTGGCCCAGGTGGAGATCCAGGCCCGGCCGCACCGGGTGGTGTCGCTCGTGACCCGGGAAGCGGTCGAGGAGTTGGACCTCGCGGTCGGCGTCGCGGTCATCGCGCGGGTGAAGTCGACGAGCGTGCACGTCGATCGCCCGCGCGTGCGCTCCTGTCGCGGCGACGATCACCCGGCAGGGGCCCTCGGCCGGAAGCCCGCAGGCCCGCAGCGCGCCTTCGGCGGAGGCGGGCTCGGCGGCGGGCGTGGTGGTCGCGGGCAAGGCCACCCTGCGCGCCTCTCGCGCCCTCGCGGACATGCTCCTCGACTTCGCCGCCGCCCCCTACGGGTACCGCGCGCCGACTGCCGACTCCGGGAGGACGCGGTGATCCACCCGGGCGGCCGGCTCACGTTGAAGGAGCTGTACGAGGCCGCCCGGTCGCTGGGTGTGTCGTTCGCCGCCGATGGTCACTTCGGTGGGACCCCGCGCTCGGTCGCCTTCAACGCGCAGTGGTTTCGGGTGGCCGTCGATCCCGGTATGGGCGAGATCCGCATCCTGCGCCGTGTGCACGCCGTCGAAGCGGGCAAGGTGATGTACCCCATGCAGTGCCGCGGTCAGGTCGAGGGCGGTGTCGCCCAGGCGTCGGGCGCGACGCTCTTGGAGAACGTACGCGTCGACGAGCGCGGAGAGGTCGAGACGGCCGCCTTCCGCCGCTACCGGCTCCCCCGGTACGCCGACATCCCGCACACGGAAGTCCACTTCATGGAGAGCGCCGACGCCATCGGGCCGCTCGGCGCCAAGTCGATGAGCGAGAGCCCCTTCAACCCGGTCGCCCCGGCCTTCGCGAACGCCCTGCGCGACGCGACGGGCGTCCGCTTCACGGAACTCCCGCTCACCCGCGACCGGGTACGGCTCGCCCTCGACGAGCGTCAGAGGTCCAGCAGTTCCTCGTAGAAGCCTCCGAAGCCCCGATCGAGGTCGACGAGATGGATCTCCAGGATCCAGTGCAGGAGTCGCCCCGCCTCGTCCGTGCGCCGTAGCGGCTTGCCGTTGGCGGGCACGATGTGGGAGTCGACGTCCTCCCAGTCGTTGTGCTCGGGCGGGAACTCGCCCACCAGGTGGCCGGCATGCCAGCCGCCCAGCTGCCAGCCCGCTTCGGCCGCCCTCCGCTCGACCTCGTCGTAGAGCTGCTTGCCGGTGATGTCCGGGTCCGCTTCGAAGGCCCGGCGTCCCGCCGCGAAGACGGTCGCCAGGTCATCGCGCAGGCGGTGCTTGACGGGGTCGTCGCCGAGTACGAAGGTCCGCCCGAAGTCGGCCTCGAACTCCTCGAAGATCGGCCCGAAGTCGGCGAAGACGATGTCGTCCGCGTCGATGACGCGGTCCGGCGGGTTCTCGCGGTAGGGCAGGAGGGTGTTCGGTCCGGACCGCACGATCCGTTTGTGCCAGTAATGTGTGGTCCCGAACATCTCGTTCGCCAGGTCACGTACCCGGTCACTGACCGCGCGTTCCCCCTCGCCCGCGGTGACCAGGTTCCGCGTCTCGATCTCGGCGAACAGCAACGCCGCTTTTGCCTGGGCGTCCAGCAGCCGTGCCGCGCGTGTGGATTCGTCCGTCACGCTGCTCACCGTAGGATTACCGGGTTGGTTGGGGCAACCGCGTTGATCACGGCGGAAACCACTCCCCCGACCAGCCGTTCGGCCGTTGCGGAGCGCCAGGCCACCTCCTCACATGCCCCGGAGCACGGCTGTGTGGAGGGCGTAACCCAAGCCGATCGGACGGCGTGACACCGGCGCAACGGGCACTTCGTAGCGTCGGCGGAAGAAGGATCCGATCACCTGGAGGGGCCGCCCGTGACCACGACCACCACTCAGGTGCGGACGGTCTGCTCGTACTGCGGTGTGGGCTGCGGGATGGTCCTCGACGTCGGGATGGGGCCCGACGGGCGGCGTACGGTCCTCAAGGCGTCCGGCGACAAGGCGCACCCCGCCAACTTCGGCCGCCTGTGCACCAAGGGGGCGACCACGGCCGACATGCTCGCCGCCCCCGGACGGCTGACCACCGCCCTGGTGCGCGCCGAACGCGGCGCGGAGGCCGAGGGCGCCCCGGTGAACACCGCGATCGCCGAGACGGCGCGGCGGCTGCGCGCGGTGATCGACGAGCACGGGCCCGACGCCTTCGCCTTCTACGTCTCCGGACAGCTGAGTCTGGAGGCCCAGTACCTGGCGAACAAGCTGGCCAAGGGCTTCGTACGCACCAACCAGATCGAGTCGAACTCGCGGCTGTGCATGGCCGGCGCGGGCACCGGCTACAAGCTTTCACTCGGCGCGGACGGCCCGCCCGGCTCCTACCAGGATTTCGAGCAGGCGGACGTCTTCCTCGTCATCGGCTCCAACATGGCCGACTGCCACCCCATCCTCTTCCTGCGGATGATGGACAGGGTCAGGTCGGGCGGCGCCAAGCTCATCGTCGTGGACCCGCGCCGCACCGCGACCGCCGACAAGGCGGACCTGTTCCTGCCGGTCCGGCCCGGGACGGACCTGGCACTGCTCAACGGCCTGCTGCATCTGCTGTACGAGAACGGACACACCGACGCCGGGTTCATCGCCGCGCACACCGAGGGCTGGGAGGCACTGCCGGAGTTCCTGGCCGACTATCCGCCCGCCACCGTCGCCGAGATCACCGGCGTCCCCGAGCACGACATCCGCGAGGCCGCCCGGCTCATCGGCGAGGCCGGGGAGTGGATGAGCTGCTGGACCATGGGCCTCAACCAGTCCACGCACGGCACCTGGAACACCAACGCCCTGGTCAATCTGCACCTGGCGACGGGCGCCATCTGCCGCCCCGGCAGCGGTCCGTTCTCGCTGACCGGCCAGCCCAATGCCATGGGCGGCCGGGAGATGGGCTACATGGGTCCGGGCCTGCCCGGCCAGCGTTCGGTGCTGGTGGACGAGGAGCGCGCCTTCGTCGAGGAGCTGTGGGAACTGCCCCCGGGCACGGTCCGCAAGGACGGGGTCGGCCAGGGCACGATTGAGATGTTCCAGAAGATGGCCGACGGGGAGATCAAGGCCTGCTGGATCATCTGCACCAACCCCGTTGCGTCCGTGGCCAACCGCAAGACCGTCATCGAGGCCCTGGAGAGGGCCGAGTTCGTCGTCGCCCAGGACGTCTTCGCCGAGACGGAGACGAACGCGTACGCGGATGTCGTGCTGCCCGGAGCGCTGTGGACCGAGACCGAGGGCGTCCTCATCAACAGCGAGCGCAACCTCACCCTCGCGCAGCCCGCCGTGGAGCCGCCCGGGGAGGCGATGGCGGACTGGCGGATCATCGCCGCCGTCGCCCGTGAGATGGGGTACGAGAAGGGTTTCTCGTACGACAGCGCAGAAGAGGTCTTCGAGGAGATCAAGCGTGCCTGGAACCCGAAAACCGGTTACGACCTGCGGGGCGTGACCTACGAACGACTGCGGTCCACCCCCGTGCAATGGCCGGCGGCGAGCGCCGACGGGCCCGACCGCAACCCGATCCGCTATGTGGACGAGGACGGCGCCGGTCCGGTCTTCCCCACGGCTAGCGGCCGGGCGATGTTCTACGCCCGTCCGCACATCCCTGCCGCCGAGATGCCCGACGACGACTACCCGTACGTCCTGAACACCGGGCGCTTGCAGCACCAGTGGCACACCCTCACGAAAACGGGCAAGGTCGCCAAACTCAACAGGCTCAACCCCGGGCCGTTCGTGGAACTGCATCCCGGCGACGCCGCCGTGCTCGGCATCGCCGACGGCGACTCGGTGGAGGTCGCCTCGCGGCGCGGACGGGCGGTGCTGCCCGCCGTGGTGACCGACCGGGTGCGGCTCGGCTGCTGTTTCGCGCCCTTCCACTGGAACGACCTGTTCGGCGAGTACCTGAGCGTCAACGCCGTCACCAGTGACGCCGTCGACCCGCTCTCCTTCCAGCCGGAGTTCAAGGTGTGCGCGGTGTCGCTGACGAAGGTGGCGACTCCGGTGTCCGTGGCGGTACTTCCACCGGTCTCGGCCGGCGCTCGTGCTCGGCCAGCACCGGCGGTGGGTCCGGCTCCTGTGGGTGTGACCACCACACCAGCGGGGCCTGTGGGCCTGTTCGGGCTGGAGCCCGCCCCACCGCCCGTGCTGGCCGAGCACGAGCGCCGGTACCTGATCGGGTTCCTTGCCGGGATCGGATCAGGCGCTCCTGGTGTGCCGGTGCTGCCGCCGGGCGCACCCTTCAGCCCCGAACACGCGCTGTGGGTGAACGGTGTGCTGGCCGGCATGTACTCACGGGCCGTCCCGGCGACGCCCGCCTCCCCCGTCCGGGAGGTCGTCGTTCTCTGGGCCTCGCAGACCGGCAACGCCGAGGAGTTCGCGGCGGCTGTCGCCGACCGGCTCATCACCAACGGGCACAGGGCCACCCTCATCGACATGGACGACGCCGAGCCCGGGAACCTGCCGTCCGGCGCCGACATCCTGTTGATCACCAGCACCTTCGGCGACGGCGACGCCCCCGACAACGGCTCCGGCTTCTGGGCCGCCCTGACGGCACCCGACACGCCCCGCCTGGACGGTGTGCGGTACGCGGTCCTCGCTTTCGGCGACTCCTCCTACGACGACTTCTGCGGCCACGGCCGCCGTCTCGACCGGCGCCTCGACGAGTTGGGCGCGGTGCGTCTGGCCCCGCGTACGGACTGCGAGCCCGACTTCGAGCCCTCGGCCAAGGCGTGGCTCGACCAGGTCCTCAGCTCCCTGGCCGACGCACCGGAGACGGACTCGACGCCCGCGCCGACCACTACTTCCGCTCCCCGGTCGAGAAGGCCGGCACCCGTCACCGCCCGCCTGACCGGCAACCAGTTGCTCAGCCTGCCCGGCGCGGGCAAGGAGGTCCGCCGCTTCACTTTCGACACCCGCGACAGCGAGACACAGCTCCTGTACGAGGCCGGGGACGCTCTCGGCGTCCGCCCCGTCAACTCACCGGACGTCGTGAGCGAATGGCTGGCCACCACCGGCCTCCACCCGGAGACCGCCGTGGATCTGAACGGCACCGGTGAGGTCCTCCTCCTCGAGGCCCTGCACCGGCATCTGGACATCACCCGCATCACCCCGGACCTGCTGCGCTTCGTCGCCGAACGCACCCACGACCGTGTACTGAAGAAGCTGCTGCGCTCCGACAACAGGGACGGACTGGCCAAGTGGTCCTGGGGCCGCCAGGCCGTCGACGTCGTCGCCGAGCACGCCGTTCGCGCGACGGCCCAGGAGTGGGCCGAGGTGCTGATTCCGCTCCAGCCCCGCCTGTACTCCATATCGTCGAGCCCCCTCATCGACCCTCACGTCGTCTCGCTGACGGTCTCCGTCGTCCGCTACGAGAATCCGGACGGGCGACCGCGCCAGGGGGTCTGCTCGCCCTTCCTCGCCGACGCCGCGCCTGGCACACCCGTACCGGTCTTCGTCCAGCCCTCGCCGAGATTCCGGCCGCCTGCCGACCCCACCACCCCCATGGTGATGATCGGCCCCGGCACCGGGATCGCCCCCTTCATCGGCTTCCTCCAGGAGCGCCGCGCCCTCGGCCACCGCGCGCCCAACTGGCTCTTCTTCGGCGAACAGCACCGGGCCACCGACTTCTACTACGAGGACCAGCTGACCGACTTCCTCTCCGACGGCACCCTCACCCGCCTGGACACCGCCTTCTCCCGCGACCAACGGGCCAAGGTCTACGTCCAGGACCGGATCCGCGAGCACGGTCCGTTGCTGTGGTCCTGGCTCCAGGACGGCGCCCACCTCTACGTCTGCGGCGATGCCTCCCGTATGGCCAAGGACGTCGACAGGGCCCTGCGCGACGTCGTCACCGCCCATGGCGGTCTCGGCGAGGACGGGGCAGCCGCGTATCTCAAGCAGCTCGCCGCCGACAGACGGTACGCCCGGGACGTGTACTGATCAGTTGCGCGGAAACGTGGCGTCGGTGACGCGGATACCGGGTCACGGATTTCAGGCGGGCCCAGACCCTGGCGGTCGTCGGTCACTGAGCCGAAGGGCTCAGCGGACCGCGCCGATCGCGTACGGGACCCTCCACCGGTACGTGCTGCACCAGCAGAGCAGCCACCACCGACCTCCTCAGGATCCGCAGATGCCATCGGACCGCCGGCCGGGAGAACTACGTCCAGGACGTGTAGCGACCGTCGACCCGTATCGCGTTGATGCCGCTGATGTGCCGGGCACCGCAGCGGTCCTGGGGCAGGACCAGTTGGGGGCCGGCCCGGTCGAGCGGGGTGTCGTCGATGCTGGCGGCGAGCAGCACCGGGGCCCGGCCGAAGTCGGGGTCGATCTCGGCCCAGGACAGGAGGGCGTGGTGACCGTCCATGCCGGACACCGCGATGAGGAAGCGCAGGCGGTCCTTGCGGCGGCTGGGATCGAAGACGGGACCCGCGTCGGACAGCACGTCGTGCAGCAGCGGTCCCGCGAAGCGATGGTGCTGGATGCCGCTGGTGGCGCACTCGAAGCTGACCCGCACGCGGTGCTGGGGCCAGGCGAGCAGGTCCGGCACCGTCAGACGGGCCGGGCGCGCCAGGTCGCCGGTCAGGGCGAGCTCCGCCACCGGATCGGCAACCGATTCCACAAGGGACTGACTCACCGGCTATCACCTCCCGAATGACGGTACCCGGGCAACGATCCCGTACAAACGCACATACCCATCTCTACTTGGCAAACATCCGGCTCATGCGATGCAGAAGGAGACTTGTCCATTGCATTTGCGGCACACCCATCCCTGCATGCACAACTGACGGGTCTGGGAGGCAGCCGTCTCATCCACCCCGGTCACGGCAGCCGAACCAAGCTCTCCCGGGTACGCCGGTCAAGGCCGCGCAGGTACTTGTGCACCCGGCGCGACGGAGGACTACGGAAACATACGGAGGGGCAGCGGCCACGGTCTGCCAGGCACCGGCCGTCATTCGCCTTGCGGATGCGACGCGCCTGGGAGCGGCTGCGTCCGGCGCGACTACGGTGAGGCTCACAGCAGGCCCAAAACCTGACATCCGCACCATTCTGTGAGGCGTTCTCCCATGAGCCTGAGCATTCGCAATCAGCTGCCCGGCACGGTCACGGCCGTCACTCCGGGCGAAGTCATGGCGACCGTCAAGGTCCGACTCGACGGTGGCCAGGACCTCACTGCGGCGATCACGCTGGAGGCCGTCAAGGAACTCGGCCTCGCCGAGGGTTCGGCCGTACGCGCTCTGATCAAGTCCACGGAGGTCTCGCTCGCCACGGCCGCGGTCGAGGGTCTGTCCATCCGCAACCAGCTGCCCGGCACGGTCGCCGACGTCGCGACGGGCGGCGCCATGGCCTCCGTCAAGGTCACGGTCCCGGGTGGCGAACTGACGTCCGCGATCACCAAGGACGCCGTCACCGACCTCGGCCTCACCACGGGCTCCCCCGTCGTCGCCCTGATCAAGTCGACCGAAATCTCCCTCGCGGCCGTCTGATCCGGCACGCGGGGCATCCGTTCGGCCCAGCTCGCATGATGCCGGACGGAACCTCGACCACGTACGAAGGCGCCCCTTCTACGCCTCCTTCACACTGGTCACCGTGGTCTGCTCACACTGATCGACACAGGCGCGTACGAAGGCTTGGACCACGGGGTCGGAGTCGTCGGCCGGTGCCCAGGCGACCCCGACCCGGCTCGGGCTGACGCCGCTGACGGGCCGGTAGACGATGCCGGGGCGAGCGTAGAAGCGGGCGGCCGATTCGGGGGCGAGGGCGAGGCCGTAGCCATTGGCGATGGCGCTGAGCCACTCGTCGGGTTGGTCGGTGACGGCGCCGATGCGGACCGGGTGGCCGTCGCGTTCATCGGTGGCCAGCCAATAGTCCCGCCACCAGCCTGATTCTGGCAGGGCTGCTACGAAGGGCTCGTCCCACAGGTCGCTGAAAGGGATCTGATCGCATGTGGCGAGCGGGTGGGTCGCGGGGAGCGCGACCCATCGAGGCTCGGTGAACAACTCCTCCACTCGTAGGGTCTCCTGGCCGGGGAAGGGCAGCCGCAGGAGGGCGGCATGCACGTCTCCGCCGATGAGTCCGGCGGTCGGGTTCGACCACGCTGCCTGCCGCATGTCGACCCTCCAACCAGGCTGACGACGGGTGAACTCCGTGATGATGCGTTGGGTGGCCTCGTTGGCGGCACTGGCCAGGAAGCCGACCCGCAGCACGTGGGCTGCCCGGTCGGCCGTGCTCTTTGTCTCCCGCAGCATCCGGTCCCAGTCGGCCAGCAGGGCGGGCACTCTCTCCGCCAGGGTCCGTCCCGCTTCCGTGAGTGCCATACCGGCCCGGGACCGTGTGAACAGCCGCACTCGCAGCTGGCTCTCCAGTTGCTTGACCTGCTTGGTCAGCGCCGGTTGGGACACGAACAGTCGATCCGCCGCGCGGGTGAGGCTTCCCTCCTCCGCCACGGCGATGAAGTAGCGCAACAACCGGGTGTCGACGTCCATGCCGTCAGGTTATAGACGCAGGTATTGGACGCCAGTCCAGGGCCCGTCGAGGCTGATGCGGCAAGCGGGCAACGGCTCGCGTGCACCGGGGACGACGAGGAGTTGCCATGCCCGTGCAGATGAACAGATACCCGAGCCGCCCGACGCCGCAACCACTCGACGCCCTCGGCGCTCACCGTCGCGTCGGCTGAGCGGGCGGCCTGCGCATGTTCACCGCCTACGTGGTCGTTACTGTCATCACGATCACGGTCAACGCCGGGATCGCCATCGCCGACTTCTTAAGGGCCGAGTTCGTCCTCGCCAACTCCGCTGAAGTTGGCCTACCGCAGTCCTGGCTCTTCCCGCTTGCCGCGCTGAAGACCGCCGGAGCTGTCGGACTACTGCTGGGGCTCCTGGGTGCGCGGTTCATCGGCATCGCCGCCGCGATCGGACTTGTTCTGTTCTTCGTTGGCGCCCTGGGTGCCCACTTCCGCGCCCGGGTCTACCACAACATGGCCTTTCCAGGCGGCTACTTCCTGCTGGCCGTGGCATCGCTCGCCTTGGCCGCCGCGAGATGAACGCCGGGGTGCTACGCAGCAACAGCGACGGTCACCGACCGTTGCGGCGCGCCCGCGCGATGGTCTGGGGGCCGCGGCCTGGGGGCCGTGTCCACCCCTGTAGCGAGCACGCCGGTTGATCTGCGACGCGATGACGGCGCTGCTGGACCGTACTCGTCGCTGCCGTCACGGAGTACCGCGACACCAAACGGGGGCCGGTCTGATCGCCGTCGGCCATGACCGCGTACTCCAGCACCGCTGGTGCGACCGCACCGCCGAGTGGGAAAGCCTGGCCATGGCTGAAGTCGGCGATGGCTGAAGAGAAGCGCAGATGAGGAAAGGACTCCCGCAAGTCACGTCCTTGCGGGAGCCCTCCTTCTTGCCGCCTGCCGCATGAAGGTTGAGAAGACGATCACGAGCAGGACACTTCGTGCATGCCCCGAAGGGCTGGGCCTCAGGGGGCGAGCAGCAGCACGTCCGCGCGGGACTTCGCGGCGGCGTAACGCCGTGCCACGTCCTGCCAGTTGACAACCGCCCACATGGCGTCGATGAAGTCGACCTTCTGGTTCTTGTACTGCAAGTAGAAGGCGTGCTCCCAGGCGTCGAAGACCAGGATCGGGGTGGAGCCCTGGCCGACGTTGCCCTGGTGGTCGTAGACCTGCTCGACGATCAGCCGACCGCTGAGCGGCTCGTACGCCAGGACGCCCCAGCCCGAACCCTGGGTGGTCGCGGCGGCCTTGGCGAGCTGGGCCTTGAACCCGGCGTACGAGCCGAACGACTCGGCGATCGCGTCCGCGAATTCGCCCACACCGTCGGCGGCCAGCGGCTCGCCACCGCCGTCGCCGCTCATGTTGTGCCAGTAGATCGAGTGCAGGATGTGGCCCGAGAGGTGGAAGGCCAGGCTCTTCTCCAGCCCGTTGACCGAACCCCACGCCTCCTTGTCGCGCGCCTCCGCGAGCTGCTCCAGGGTGTCGTTCGCACCCTTCACATACGCCGCGTGGTGCTTGTCGTGGTGCAGCTCGACGATCTGCGGGTTGATGACCGGTTCGAGCGCCGCGTAGTCGTACGGGAGCTCCGGAAGCGTGTAAACCGCCATGTCCAACATCCTTCGGCTTTGTTATTGCCATCTATATGCAACTGCACGCTAACAGCAGGAGAAGGCCCCCGCCGATCAGGCGTTGGTCCTAGGACCATGCCGTGGCGCGGGAGGCAGAGCGCACATTGCACGGCGGGGGCCCGCGCTCCGGGTCCGGGTCCGGGTACACATCACTCGGACGCCGCCGGGGAGTGCTTCGACAAGGTCGCGCGGTCGCGCGGGTCTTCGGGCTGCCGTATCCCGGCGGTCCGGCCATCGACCGGGCAGCGCGCGTGGGGATCCGCGCACTGCCCCCTTCCCGCGCCCGCTGCCCGGCTCGTACGACTTCTCCTTCTCCGGGTTGAACGGCCGCCGCCCGCTGGGCCGAGGGCCACGCGGGGCGTGAACTGTCCGTCGCCGACGGGGCCGCCTCGTTGCGGGAGGCCGTGGCGGACGCGCTGGCGAAGAAGGCCGTCGCGGCCTGCGTCGAGCAGGGCGTACGGACCCCCGAGCCCCCGGTCGCACCGCGGTGCCTGGCCTCGCCGTTCAGCCCAGGTCGGACATGTCGAGTACGAAGCGGTAGCGGACGTCGTTGCGCCGGAGACGGTCGAGGGCCTCGTTCACACGTGCCGAGGGGAACAGTTCGATGTCGGCGGTGATGGCGTGCTTGGCGCAGAAGTCGAGCATGGCGGCGGTCGCGAGCCTGCCGCCACTGCCCGCAGAACTGAGCTTCTTGCGCCCCACCAGCAGGTCGATGGTCTCCACGGTGACGGGTCCTAGGTACCCGAGGTGGCTGAGCGTCCCGTCCATGGCCACCAGGCGCAGGTAGGGCCCGAGGTCGTGCGGGGCGGAGATGGTGTCGATGACGACGTCGAAACGGTCGCGGGCGGCAGCCATCTGTTCCGGGTCCGTGGAGACGACGAGACCCCGGGCGCCGAGACGACGAGCGTCGTCGGCCTTGTCGGCTGAGCGGCTCACCACCGAGGTGTCGGCTCCGAGCGCCACGGCGATCTTGACCGCGAGATGGCCCAGGCCGCCAAGTCCCGCCACGGCGACGCTCGTTCCCGGACCCACACCGAGGGCGTGCAGCGGTTCCCAGACGGTGATCCCGGCACAGAGCAGCGGAGCGGCGGCGGCCGGATCCAGACCTGGGGGAAGGGGGTGGGCGAAGGCGTCACGGACGACGTACTCGCGGGAGAAGCCCCCCAGTGTGACCGATCCGTCGTGCCGGTCGATGCCGTCATAGGTCAGAGTCGGGAAGGTGTGGCAGAAGTTCTCCTGGCCTGCCCGGCACATGGCGCACTCGCCGCACGAATCGACGATGTTGCCCACCGCGACCGGGTCGCCGACGGCGAAGCGGCTGACCGCGGGTCCTGTCTCGGTCACCACGCCCGTGAACTCGTGCCCCGGCACCAGGGGTTGGCCTCCCCCTGCGTCCCGGGCGCTGACGGCGTGCAGATCGGTGTGGCAGACACCGCAGTAGTCGACCCGGACCGCGAGGTCGTCGGGGCGCAGGTCGCGCCGTTCCAGTGGGGTCCGCCGCAATGTCGTCGACGGACCTTCCACCTGCCAGCCAACGGTGTTCCGCATGGCAACTCCTCACAGACAGACTGGTTGGTCTATTTCACCGTAGAGCCATCTGGCCCACCAGGCAAACCAACTGTTCTGTTTGGTAGGGTCGGGGCATGGCCGATCAGCCCCTGACCTCGCGTGGAGCCGCGACGTACCAGCGCATCCTCGATGTGGCGACCCAGGAGTTCGCCGAGCACGGGATCGCCGGAGCGCGCGTCGAGCGGATCGTGGCTGCCGCCCGCACCAACAAGGCGCAGCTCTACGCCTACTTCGGCAGCAAGGACGGGCTCTTCGACGCCATCTTCTTCGGCTCACTGGAGCGGATCGTGAATGTCGTCCCCATCGACGCCGGCGACCTCGCGGACTGGGCCGTTCGCCTCTACGACGAGTATCTCCGCCGCCCCGACCTCATCCGACTGGCCACCTGGGCGCGCCTGGAGCGACGCCCGGCCGGCCATCTGGTCGACGACCCCGACCGCCTCGGCGACCGCAAACTGCGCGCCATCGCCGAGGCCCAGGCCGCCGGGCTGGTGCGCCCGGGAGACCCGTTCGACGTGATGGCCATGGTGATCGCCATGTCCATGGCCTGGTCACCGGTCAGCAATGTCTACGCGGCGACCGCGCAGGAGCCCCCCGAACTGCACGAGCAGCGTCGCACTCTGCTCCGCGAGAGCGTCCGCCGCGCCATGACAGTCGACCAACTGATCGTTTCAGACTGACGGCGCCGCATCATCCGAGGGCGCGCCCCCATGCCGCCCCGCCCGCCGCGGCGGCGCAACGACAAGCGCCTGGCCGCACAAGCCCGCTGCCGTCGACTTCCACGCCCCCGGGGGCCGCTCCTGGCGCCTCTCGCTCTCCGCCGACGGCGCACGGATCACCCGCCTCGCCACACCCGGCACGACGCCCGCCACCCCTGCCGTCGAGGACGCGGCCGACCCCTCCCTCCACGGCACGGCCAGTGAGTTCGTCCTCGCCCTGTACGGCCGTGTTCCGGTGGACTCCCTGAAGGTCGGCGGCGACCGGCGTCTCTTCGACCGGCTTCAGGCGTGGGAGCGGGAGAAGTGGGACGCCGGGATTCGGGTTCCGGGTTCCGGGTCGAGATCGACGCCCTGCCCGCGCCCTCCAAACCGTAGCCAGGTTCACCTCCCCATCTGCCTCCGCCGCTTGTGCGCCTCATCCCGAGACGAGCAGTGGTTGCGGGCGAGTTGGAGCATGCCCTGGTGGAGGTCGACGCGTCGTTCGCCGCGGATGCGGAGTCATTCGAACTGGTGCAGCGGCCTCGGCGCGCCCGACAACCCGACGGACCTTGCCGGGCCCGGAGCCGTGGGCGACGCCGCATCGGGCGATCAACGGTTTGCTACGGCGCTTCCACGGCAGGCTGCGGTACTTGGCGACGTCGAAGCCCTGATCGGCGTACAGGCGCCGGGACTTGCGGCGGGGCCGTCCGCACAGGCCCCGGATCGGTGGGGCCGAGCCCAGCAGCGGCATGCGCGAGGACGTACAGACGTGGCCGGACGCCGCCCTCGTCCAGTCCCGGAGCCGGGCGCCGGACCGTCACCTCGGAGCGTCCCACGGCCTCTGCGGGGACGTCGCGCCATGCGACACCGGCCCGCCGTAGGCACAGGACACCGGCGCGGGCCACCCGCTCGGGAACCCACGGTTGCCCGGGGCAGCGGTAACGGCTCTCGGAGCAGGCGGCAACAGTGGAGCCCCTCACTCCCCCACGCCGTCGGCGACAGGGAGTTCGACTGGGTTTCCGCGTGGCCGGAAGCCTCGGCGTATGGGCACAATCGGCCGGGAGAGGAGACGCAGCGATGACCGAGTGCGTGATTGAGGCGGACGGCGTTGAGCTGTGCACCGAGTCCTTCGGCGGCCCGTCGGATCCGCCCGTTCTGCTCATCATGGGAACGGGGGCTTCGATGCTCTGGTGGGAGGAGGGCTTCTGCCGAATGCTCGCCGGGAGCGGGAGGTTCGTGATCCGGTACGACCACCGCGACACCGGGCGATCGGTGACCTACGAGCCGGGCCGTCCCGAGTACACCGCATCGGACCTGGTCGGTGACGCCACCCGCGTCCTCGACGCCTATGAGATCTCAGCTGCTCACGTCGTGGGTGTCTCGGCCGGAGGGGCGTTCGCGCAACTGCTCGCGCTCGAACACGCCGATCGCGTGCTCTCCCTCGTCCTGATCAGCACGTCCTCCGCTGTGCCCGGCGACCGCGAACTGCCTCCGCCGACCGAGGAGTTCATGCGCTTCGTCTCATCCGCGCAGGTTGAGTGGTCGGATGCCGAATCGGTGATCGAATACCTGGTGGCCTACGCGGTCATGCTCGCAGGAGGGCGCCGCCCCTTCGATGAGACCGCTGCCCGTAGCCTTGTCCGTCGCGACGTCGAGCGCGCGCACGACTTCGCCGCGGCCCGTAACCACGACGTACTGGCGGACGGTGCACTCCCCCAGGCTCCCCTGTCCTCGATCGCCGTGCCCACGCTGGTGATCCACGGCACCGCCGATCCGATGTTCCCGCTCGGGCATGGTGAGGCTCTCGCACAACAGATCCCCGACAGCACGCTATTGGCTCTGCCCAACGCCGGCCACGGGGTCGAGCAGGCCGACTGGCCGACGATCGTCCCGGCGATCCTGGAACACACGTCCGCAGACCATGCCGGCTAGAGCTGTGACCAGCCGTGGGTTGGAGGGACGGTCGGGACCCTGCCGAGTGGGCTGCCGCCCCGGCCGCCTACACCTCGGTCGTGGCAGCGCCGAAGCGGTCGCAGACGAGGCGGGACGCCCAGCGTCGGAGCGTCTCGTCCACCGGTGGGTGCCGCAAGCCTGCCGCACGGGCCAACTGGTCGGCGGAGCTGGTGTCGTAGCGATCCTCGGAGAGGAATGAGAGCGTTTCCGGGTCCACCGCGGTGAGCGCGCGAGGCAGCCGTCGCACAAGGCCGACGGGGAGCCGCAGCCGCGGGGCTCTGACGTCCAAGTGGTCGGCCAGGAGGGCGACCAGGTCCGGCAGACAGGGCGTCGTCGAATCGAGAACGGTGTGGAGACGGATGGGACCCTCGTCGCGCTCAGGCACGGCCGCCATGAATCGGGCCAGGTAATCGATCGCCACGACCGGTATGTAGGTGCGTCGGCTGCCGACCAGGGCGGGCAGCCGGCCTTTCCACAACTGCTCGACGAGACCGGCGAGACCGATGTACTGCGCCGCCTCTCCGGTGGCCGAGTGCCCGATCACGGTGCTGGGATTGACCACCGTGAGGGGTACGCCAAGCCGCGGTGCAGTCACACGCACGGCCGCGTCGCCCTCAGCCTTGGATGCCTCGTACGCGCCCAACCGCGCGTAGAGGGCCCGAGATTCATCAGGCGGCAGCGGGAATCGCGGGTGATTGCTGCGGCCCACCCGATAGCCTGACAGATGGACAAGTCTGCGCAAAGAGGGGCGAGTTGCTGTCCATTGCAGCACATGCAGCGCTCCGTCCGCATTCGCCGATCGCGCATCCTCGGCGGAGAGACCGAACCGGTAGAGCGCGGCAACGTTGAACACGTCGCGGACCTCGCCGAGCAGAGCCTCGTCGGCCGGGCCGAAACCGAGATCCGGCCTGGTGATGTCGGAGGTCACTGTGACCATGGCACTGTCGTCGACACCGTGGCCGCGCAGCCACTGACGCAATCCGTTGGCGCCCCGGCCCCCGTCGCGCACTGCGGCGGCGACCGGCACTCCTCGCGTGAGGAGTTCGAGCACAAGCCAACGCCCTACGAAACCATTGGCCCCGACGACCAAGCTGTGCGCTGCCCGCGAGCCGGCGATTCCCTCACTGTGACGAGTGGTGGAACTCATCAACTCCCCTTATATGTAGACCCATCTGTATATTTTCTGGCCCTGCAAGGGCGGCCGACACCTCCGAAGCCGCGAACGGGCAGGCGGGCCACCGATCAACCTGAACGCCCACCAATGCGGGTGCGCCCCGCCTGTGAACCATCTAGATCAGTGCGCGAGCAACAACTCCACAGCCCGCGCGGCCTGATCGAGATGCACTCGACTGTGATGCACACGGGCAAGCAGCAATGCCCCTTCGACCTGCGCGAGCACCGCACCGGCGGCCGCCTGTGCCGCGGAACGGGTGAGTCCTTCGTCGACCAACCGGTCGGCCAGCGCTCCCTGCCATCGCTCGTACGCCTCAGCACAGACGAGCCGCAGCTCCTCGTTGCCACGGGCGACTTCGAGCGCCACGGTCGCCAGAGGGCAGCCCATACCGTAGTCGGATCGCTCCATCCGGTCGGCGAAGACCTCGATCAACTGCCGGACGATCCCCACTGCGGAGAGCCGGCCGACGCTGAGTGATTCGATCAGGTCACCGACCTCCTGGCCACTCTCGGTCAAGGCCGCGGTCACCAATTGGTCCTTGCCTGAAGGGAAGTGGAAGTACAGGGAGCCTCGCGGCGCACCGCTCTCGGTCAGCACCTGGTTCAGCCCCGTACCGAAGTAGCCCTGCGCCTCGATCAACGTGCGCGTGGCGGCGATCAGCCGGGACCGCGTTTCCTCACCCTTGACACCCATGGAGAGATAATAGACCGGTCTGTATATTTTATCCAGCCCGAGCTACGTGCAGGAACCCCTCGCCGCCCTCGTACCCAACCCGCTGCCGTCAGCGGATGTCGTGGTCGGGGTGGGTCCGGTCGTACGCGTGTCGTGCCTCGGCGATGCCGGCGCGGTGGGCAAGGGACCAGTCGGCGAGCTCCTTGACCAGGTGGGTCAGGCCGGATCCGGTCTCGGTCAGGCGGTAGTCCACCCGTGCCGGGACGGTCGGGTACACGGTGCGCAGTACGAGGCCGTCGCGTTCGAGCCTTCGTACCGTGAGGGTGAGCATGCGCTGGGAGATGCCGTCGATGGCGCGCTGCAGTTCACGGAACCGGCGTGGTCCGCCCGCGAGTTCAACGATCACGAGTACCGACCACTTGTCCCCGATGCGGTCCAGGACGTCGCGGATGCCGCAGTCGGGGTGGTCCTCGCGTCCGCAGGGATCGAGGTCGGCGGGGGTGGTGGTTACTCCGGTGTGCGTGAGTGACATCAGACTGCCTCCTTGTGGCCCGTGGGCGTGCGGTCAAGGATCAATCGTAGTTACTGATGAGAACCACGACGGCAGATTGAGATTGACATGATTCTGGTGACCGGAGCGAACGGGAACCTCGGCTCGTCCATTCTTGCGGCGCTGCACGCTCGCGGCGTCGTCGCGACGGGCGGCAGCCGCACACCCGGCGAGGGCATGCGGCGTCTCGACTTCGACGACCCTGCGAGCCTCGACCTCGCCGGTGTGTCGACCCTGGTGCTGGTCTCGGCCGGCTTCGCGGAGGACGACCAGGTTGTCGGGCGGCACGCGGCGGTGCTGGACGCCGCCGTCCGCGACGGCGTCCAGCACGTCGTCTACACGAGCCTGACCGGTGCCGGTGACCATCTCGGTTTCGCGCTCGCGCACCGTGCGACCGAACGCCTTGTCCGAACCAGTGGACTGCCGTGGACGATCCTGCGCAACGGCATCTACGCCGAACTCTTCGGCGCGCTCCTGATATGGACCGACAAGGGTGTGGAGTCCGCGTTCGGGGACGGCGCGATGGCCGCGGTCGCGCGCGAGGATCTCGCCGATGCGGCGGCGAACGTTGCGGCGAGTCCGACACGGCACGGCGGACGCGTCCACGAGCTCGTCGGTACGTCGATCACGGCGGGACAGGTGGCCGACCTGCTCGGGGTCCCGCACCATGCCATCAGCCTGGGCGAATACCGGCGCAGGCTTCTCGACGAGACGCTGGGCCTGTTGCCGTTCCAGCCGCCCATGCTCGCCTCGATCGCCACGGGCATCCGACACGGCTTCCTGGACGGCACCGCCACCGACCTCCCGGACCTCCTCGACCGCCCGGCCCGCGACCCCTTGACCGTGGCCGTCGCAGCCGCGTCGGCCACAAGACCGAAGGCGAGCGTCTAGCGGCGGCAGACAGGCGCCCGGCAGCGACATGAGTCCTCCCAACGGTGGGGGTGGGAGGGCCCGTTCGACCGCGCCCCGGCAGTTGGCCCGCTCCCCCGGCGCCCGGCAGGACTAGGGGGCCGGGGCGACCGGCATCACACCGTCCCCGGCTTGGCGGCGCGGACGATCGCGGAGTACATACGGTCGGCGACAGGGTGGGTCGGGGTGATCTCGACCTCGGTGAATCCGGCGGCTTCCAGGCCCTGGCGGTACTCGGCGAAGGAGAGGGCGCCGGCGATGCACCCGACGTAGTCGCCGCGTTCGGCACGCTGTTGCGGAGGGAGAGCGTCGTCGGCGACGACGTCGGAGACACCGATCCGGCCGCCGGGCTTCAGCACGCGGAAGGTCTCGGCGAAGACGGCCGGCTTGTCGGTGGACAGGTTGATCACGCAGTTGGAGATGACCACGTCGATGGAGTTCGCGGGCAGCGGGATGGCCTCGATGGTGCCCCTCAGGAACTCCACGTTCGTCGCTCCCGCCTTCTCGGCGTTGGCCAGGGCGAGTTGGAGCATCTCGTCGGTCATGTCCAGGCCGTACGCCTTGCCGCTGGGCCCGACGCGGCGGGCGGAGAGCAGGACGTCGATGCCGCCTCCGGAGCCGAGGTCGAGGACGCGCTCGCCGTCGCGGAGTTCGGCGACGGCGGTGGGGTTGCCGCAGCCGAGGGAGGCGGCCACGGCCTCGGCGGGCAGGGTGTCGCGTTCGTCGGCGGCGTAGAGGGTGGCGCCGAAGTTCTCGTCGACCTCGACGGCCTGCGGCCCGCAACAGGCGGTGCCGCCTTCGGTGACCTGGACGGCCGCCGCGGCGTATCGCCGACGGACGGTCTCGCGCAGGTCGGTGGACTGTTCGCTCATGACTCACTCCCGGGTGAGGGGGCATGGCGGTACCCCGGAACGGCTTGTATTGACGTTCGTTGATTCAACCTTGCGCCTTGGATCGAAAGACGTCAACATAGATGCATGTCGAAACAAGAGTTTATGGTGATCGGTCAGGACGCCGCCTGCTGCGAAGGGCTGACTGTCGCCCCCTGGACGAGGAGCGCGCCGGGGAACCGGCGAAGGCGTTCAAGGCACTGGGCGACCCGGTACGGCTACGGCTACGGCTACTGTCGATGATCGCCTCGCGCGGGGAGAGCGGCGAGGTGCGCGTCTGTGAGCCGCCCCCGGCTTTCGAGCTCCCCCAGCCGACAATCTCCCACCACCTCAAGCTGCTGCGGCAGGCCGGTCTCATCGACCGCGAGCACCGCGGCACGTGGGTGTACTACTGACTACTGGGTGCTGCCCGGCGTCCTGGACCGGTTCGCCACGTTCCTGGCAACGCGCAGACCGCCGGGGCGAGTGCGTGAGTGCGCCGCTCGGCCGCCGCGTCGCCGCCGAAGCTCTGGGGACCGAGCTCCTGGTGGAGGTGGTCGTCGGCTCGGGCATCCAGGCCACCGAGCTGTCGGACAACGTAGGTGTGCAGCCGCCGGCCAACTCGCTCGCTCGCCACCGTCTTCGGCCTGGCCGTGCTGATCACGCCGCTCGGGCCGGTCTCGGATGCGCACTTCAACCCCGTCACCCTCGCCGCCTGGTTCACCGGCCGTCGTGACAACACCGGCCCCGCCCTGCGGGAGGTCGCCGCGTACGTTCCCGCGCAGGTGGCCGGGGCAATCGGCGGTGCAGTTCTGGCCGACGCCATGTTCGCGAAGCCGCTGGTGACGTTCTCCACCCACGACCGCCATGTCAGGCACCGGTGGCTGGCCGAGGCCGTCGCCACGGCCGGACTGATCCTGCTCATCTTCAGCCTGGAGCGCATCGGCCGCGCAGCCGTGGCTCCGGACGCCGTGGCCTCGTACATCGGAGCCGCCTACTGGTTCACCTCCTCCACCTCCTTCGCGAACCCCGCGGTGACCGTCGGCCGCGCGCTCTCGACAGCGCGCGCACCGCTGGAACGGGGTGTAGCCCGCCTCAAGTCCTGGCGGATCTTCCGCAAAGACCGGCGCAGCCCGAATCGAATGACGTCAATCGCCGCAGCCGTCCTCACCCTGGAACCCTGAATGTGCTCACTCAGCCGGCAGGACAGGGTCGACAGGAAGGCCGTCTCCCATCCGTGCCCTTTCCGATCACCGTCATTTATTCATCATGGATCACTGAATTCTCACAGGACCCCCGCTCCACTCTGCACTTCCACACAATACCGCTGAGCGATACCTGTGTATTCTCTTTGAGGATTGAGCCGCCGGACCTTCGCCCTATCCACCCTCTCCGCTTGACCCACCCGTCGAGCCGTCGAACCATGTGCGACCTGGTCATATGTGATGCGCGGCGCACATATCGTCGCTCCCGGTCCCGGAATATCCGTAATGCCCTATTCGGGAAACTGATTAACTCGGGAATTTCTCTTGCCCTCAGCGTCCCCTCGGGATAGCTTAACGCCGCGCCAAGTGAATGACGCGCTCATGCCGGTTGAAAAGGACCCTTCCGATACGGCAAGTGTTTCCCTTTCCGTCGCGCAGAATCCATTGATCTCGACGCAAGGCATCCCGGGCGAGGAGCCTTGCGCACCCGCTGATGTTGAGGAGTCCGGTGTGCGTTACAAGCTGTCATCAAAGGTGAACCCCGAGCAGGACCCGGGGGAAGCCGCGCCCCGCCCCGAGCGCCGGGGTTGGTCGTTCCGCCGGTCCGCGATCGCGACCGTCGCAGGCGCCGCCGCCCTGGTCCTGGTCGCACCGGGCACCGCGAGTGCCAACGTCCTCACGGCCCTGCCGCAGAACGCCGACGCCATGGAGCAGACGTTCTCCCCGGCCTACGACTTCGACACGGACGGCTGCTACTCCACCGCTGCCATCGGTGCCGATGGCAGCATCAACCCCGGACTGTCGCTCGGTGGGGCCGTGAACGGCAACTGCCACGACATGGCCCAGCTCAACAACGACAACACGTACTCCCGCGAGAAGTGCAACAACGGCTGGTGCGCGGTCATGTACGCCAGCTACTTCGAGAAGGACCAGGACGTCGATGTGCTGCCCATCGGGCACACCCATGACTGGGAGCACGTCGTGGTCTGGATCTACAACAACGCCGTCCAGTATGTCTCGGTGTCGCAGCACGACACCTACCAACTCCTCCCCGCCTCATCGATCACTTTCGACGGAACGCACCCGAAGATCGTCTACCACAAGGACTCGATCGGGTCCCACGACTTCCGCTTCGCGACCACCGGTGACGAGCCGCCGGAGAACGCCACCGGCGGCTGGTTCTACCCGCGGCTGGTCGGCTGGGACGGCTACCCGGCCGGCTACCGCGACAAGCTGATCAGCGCCAACTTCGGTGACGCCACGCTGAAGATCGACGACGGCGACTTCCAGTACAACCTCTCCCTGACTGAGCCCGCCGGCATCCCGTTCGACCCCAACGCGTAGCCGGAGCACGCGTTCCTAACTCCCCCGATCATTCCCCCGGCCGCACCCTGTGGGCCCCGTCCGCACGCCGGACGGTGTTGGTGAATCCGCGAGGGCCTTCGTGACTACGGCCGCACAGTCCCCGTTGGGGCTGTGCGGCCGTAGTCGTGCTTCTGGGGGGGGTCGTGTCGTTGCATGGGGTGGATCTGGCGGATATCCCGGAGGAGACCGCGCGAGTGGCTCGCGCGGTGTTCGCGAAGGGGGTGTCTGGCGATGCGGCTGCGTGACGTCCTTGGACCGGCGTTCGCCGATGCCGACTTCGAGGAGTTGTTCCCGGCGCGGAGGCGACCGGTGGTGTCGCGGGCCCCGCCGGCACTGGTGTCGGTCGAATGGCCACGCAGGACGCACTTCTCGATCACTTCCGGTGCACAGGCGAACATGCCTACACCGACGCCCGAATTATCAATTACCCCTGAATAAGCCGCACCAGGAACCGGACAGTGCGACCACGTTCTGGTACGAGGGAAATTTTCCGGTATCTAATGGTCATAGCCTTAGATTCCTCGAGATTTCTGACGGCGGCTCCGAGAACGCGGCACCTGTGATCCAAGATGAATACACTTTCTACATCAAGGGCTATTGGCATGACGAGCAGAAATGGGAATGGACCCTAGTTCCTGGCGCCATCGCGACGTACACTGCCAATAACGTTGCTACCGGGAAATGCATGGCTGCTGGAGGGGCGAGCGAGCCACGCCTTGGGGACAGCTGTTATCCAATGGCCTTGCGAGAGCGGCCACAAGGAGCAGCAGTGGATTGTCCACTCCAGTTCCAGGCCGTGGAACAAGGAAAGCAACTTGTGGCCCGGGCACCGGTCGAGCATGGCATCGCACGACTGAAGTCCTGGCGCATCTTCCGCAGATCCCGGTGCAGCCCGAATCGAATGACGTCAATCGCCGCAGCCGTCCTCACCGTGGAGGGGCAACAGGGAAATTGCGACGTGTACGAAGTGGCCCGGACTCGGCTGAGCGTCAGAAGAAGTCCGCCCACGGCTGGTCCCAGATCTGCTTCACGCACAGGACCAGGAAGAGCAGTCCGGCGATGGCGAGCATGGCGTTGCTGAGCAGACCGTTGCGCCACTCGCCGGGCGTGCGGGAGGAGTTGAGGAGCCAGATCAGGGTGAGGGCGAGGAAGGGGAGGAACGCGGCGCCCAGGACGCCGTAGAGAATCACCAGGCGGAACGGCTGGCCCTGGAAGAGCAGGACGATCGGCGGGAAGGTCAGCCAAAGCAGGTACGCACGGAACGGCCAGGACTTCTCCCGGGTGCCCGACGCCACTTCCTCCCCGGTCGCCCTGGTCCCGCGATAGCGCTCCACGAAGTCCGCGAACATCAGGCTCACGCCGTGCCAGACGCCGATGAGCGAGGTGAAAGAGGTGGCGAAGAAGCCGATCAGGAAGAACTTTGCGGTCGCCGTGCCGTACTCCGCCGCCAGGATGTCGCTCAGCTGGATGAGGCCCTTGTCACCGCTCGCGATGGCGATGTTCGACGAGTGCAGGATTTCCGCGCCGACGAAGAGCATCGAGATGACGAAGATGCCGGTGGTGATGTACGCGACGCGGTTGTCGAGGCGCATGACCTTTATCCAGCCCGTATTCGTCCAGCCCTTCGCGTTGACCCAATACCCGTACGCGGCAAGGGTGATGGTGCCGCCGACCCCACCGATCAGCCCGAGCGTGTTGAGGATCGAGTCCTTCTCGTCGGGGAGGACGGGAAGGAGGCCGGCGAAGGCGTCGCCGAGGTTGGGGGTGACGCGGATGGCCAGGTAGACCGTGACGACGAACATCACGCCCACCAGCACGGTCATGACCTTCTCGAAGATCTCGTACTTGTTGAACCACACGAACACCAGGCCCACCAGGCCGCAGATGACCGCCCACGGCTTGATCGACCAGGAGTCCGGGAAGACGTCGGGGAACAGCGCCTGCAGCGGCAGCGCGCTCGACGACATCGCCGCCGCGCCGTACACGAAGCCCCAGATGACCACGTAGACGACGAAGAAGTACGTCGTCCACCGGCCCAGGCTCGCCCAGCCGTCGAAGAGAGTGCGTCCGGTGGACAGATGCCAGCGGCCGGCCGCCTCGGCGAGAGAGATCTTGACCACGCAGCCGATGACCGCGGCCCAGAGCAGGGTGTAGCCGAAGTTGCTGCCCGCGACGAGCGTCGCGACGAGGTCACCGGCGCCGACGCCCGTCGCGGCGACGACGATGCCGGGTCCGATGTACTTCCAACTCGACTTGCGCGGCTGGGAGATGGACTCCCCTGACACTGACTTCCCAGTGGTCTCCGTCATGTGAATCAAGAAAGCGCAAAGAGTACGGGGCCACAAGGGCGCGTGCTTCGATCACCACTTGATGTGCACAGCGCCCCAGGCAGGGCAACACGTCGCAGGACGGCGACTGCACCTGTGGGACGGGAGGGTGGGGCGCAAGCTGTGACGGCTTGGCCCTACCACTGGAACGTGATGCCGGTCAGCTCCTCGGACAGGGACCACAGCCGGCGTTGGAGGGTCACGTCGTAGGACTGAGCGCTGGAGCGGACCGCCTGCGGGGAGCCCTTGCTCTGCTGGAAGCGATCGTTCCTGAACCGGACGAGGCGTTCGAGCTGCTCGTCCAGGTCGCCGCGGCAGCCCACGGACTGGCCCTGTTCCAGCAGCAGGACATGCTGCCCGGCCACTGGAACACCCGCTCGTCCGTCGAAGAGCAGGCTGCGCGCGCCGCCCGCGCCCTCGCCGGCCGGCACGCCCACTAGCTTCGGAGAACTCCATGTCCACCCCGCGCAGCGACTTCCACCGGGCTCTCGACCGCATCGGCCAGGGCAAGCACGTCAGCCTGACCACCTTCCGCCGCAACGGACAACCGGTCCCCACCCCCGTCGGGGGCCTCGTGCACGACGGAACCCTCTACGCCCTGACACCCCCGGAGTCCGGAAAGGTCAAGCGGATCCGCAACACCCCGCAGGTGACCATCACCCCGTGCAACATGAACGGCACCGTTCCCGCCGACTCACCCGGCGTCTCGGCCACCGCCCGGCTCCTCGATCCCGCGGAGACCGCTCGTGTCCAGGAAATGATGAAGCGACGATTCCTCATGTACCGCCTGGTCCACCTGCTCGACCACGCCCTGGGCCGCGAACGCCGACTGGTCGCCATCGCGATCACCCCATGATCAGCATGCATCTCACGACGAGGTCCGCATAGACACCTGTGGCTTTCCCGGGGCAGCCTCTGCCGCGCGGGCGCGTGCACAGTATGAACAGAACTGTGTGATCAATGGTGCGGGCGCCGGTGTGTTCCTAGCATCACAGCGCTCGGCGCGATGAAGCGCCACTGGATTCAGGAGCGTTGCTGTGCCCAGCCCCAGTCGGAACAGACCTTCCCGCACCGGATCCCTCGTGCGACGAGGCGTGGCACTGGCCGCCGGCATCGCGGGCGTCGTCGGGTCGTTGAGCGGCATCAGCCCGGCCCAAGCAACCCAGTTGCACCCCGGACCGGCTGCGTGCCCCGCGAGGGTGGGGAACGAGGCCACGTGTTACACCGGCCAGGACGCCAACGGGGCCTACTACGCGATCGCCGTGCCCAAGAACTGGAACGGCTCGCTGGTCGTACACGCGCACGGCGGCCCCGACTTGGGCGAGGGGTCGGATCCGGAGCGGAGCATCGGCGACCTGGATCGCTGGTCCGTGATGGTGGACCAGGGATATGCCTGGGCCGGTTCGTCCTACCGCCGAGGTGGTTACGGAACCCGGATGGCGGCTGCCGACACGGAGAATCTGCGCCGTCTGTTCGTGGAGGAGTTCGGCAAGCCGAAACGGACGTACGTGCACGGTCAGTCCTGGGGTGGGAACGTCGCCGCCAAGGTCGCGGAGGTGTACGGCAAGAAGCACGGCCCATACGACGGCGCTCTGCTCACCAGCGGTGTGCTGGCGGGCGGCTCGCGCGGCTATGACTACCGCGTCGATCTGCGGGTGGTCTATCAGTACTACTGCCAAAACCTTCCGCGCCCCTCCGAGGCTCAGTACCCGCTGTGGCAAGGACTTCGCCCCACGTCGACCCTTACGACAGCGGGCCTGCGGGATCGCCTACAGGAGTGCACCGGATATGCCTCGGCTCCACAGGAGCGCACCCCATTGCAGCAACGCAACCTTGACGACATTCTCGCGGTCACGCGCATCCCCGAGCGGACGCTGGAACCGCACCTGCGCTTCTCCGTGTTCACCTTCCGGGACATCGTGCACAACCGGCTCGGCGACCGGAATCCCTTCAGCAACAAGGGCGTGCGGTACTCCGGTTCGCACGACGACAGGGCACTCAATGCGGGAGTCGAGCGCTTCTCCGCCGATCCCGACGCCCGGCGTGACCTGTCCTACGACAGCGATCTCACCGGGCGGGTCTCGATCCCCGTACTCACCATGCACGCCATCGACGACCCCACCGCATTCGTCGAACACGAGGCTGCGTACCGGGCGACTCTTGAGGGCGCACATCGCGAGGAGAACCTCGTGCAGACCTTCACCAGTGAAAGCGAGCACAGCGCACTGAGTGACTCGGAGTACGCCAACTCCATTGCCGCGCTGGCTTCCTGGGTACGTACGGGGAAGAAGCCCACGCCGCAGTCCGTCGCGTCATCGTGTGCCTCTTTCGACCGCGACTACGGCACGGGGTGCTTCTACGACTCCGGCTTCCGCCCGTCGCGCTACGCCTCTCGTGTCCTGCCACGGCCGGGCGGGCTGTCGTGGCCGGCCATGACGGCATCCCAGGAAAAGTCCTGGAGCCGGATCAACGGTGTGGGGATCGCCCCGTAGTACGCACCCACGAGGTTGCCACCGCCGGCGTGAGGACGCGGTCAGGCGGGCTGCCACAGCTCGACCCGATTACCCTCAGGATCGGTGACCCAGCCGAATCGACCGACGCCCTCCATGTCCTGCGTTTCTTTGGCCACGTCCGCCCCCTTGGCGCGCAACTGCGCGAGCATCGCGTCCAGATCGCGGACCCGGAAGTTGAGCATGGTCTGCTGGGCGCGGGACCCGAAGTAGTCGGTCTCGGACTCGAACGTCGCGAACACCGTCGGCCCGGCTCCCTGACGCCACAGGCCGTTCTCATCGGCATCCAGGCCCAGGCAATCGCGATACCACGCGCTCAGGGCCGCCGGGTCGGCAGCCCGCATGAAATGTCCACCGATTCCAAGCACACGTTCCATGCCGCAATTTTGCCAGGACGGCGAGCGAGCTGACCGGCACCACACCACCATTCCTTCGCCCCTCCCCATCGCGGGAGAATTCGCAAGCTGCGCACCCCGCCGCATGACAAGCGCACAAGATGCGGCGGGGAACAGCGGGGAGTCACTGGGGCTCCGCCCGGCTCGTGGAACCTGGCGCTGCGACCCCCGCGTACCCTCTTCTCCGTGCCAGCCCCATCCCTGCATCACGTCGCCGTCCTCGTGCTCGAAGGCGCGAAGCCCCTCGATGTCGGCATTCCTGCCCAGGTGTTCACGACCCGCGCGAGCATGCCGTACGAAGTGCGGGTGTGCGGCGCGTCACCCGGTCTCGTGACCGGCGGCGACGGCCTGTCGTACTACGTCGCCCACGGGCTCGACGCGCTTGCGTGGGCCGACACCGTTTTCGTCCCCGGCTACCGGTTCCCGGATCGCGACGACCCTCCGCGGGCCGTCATCGATGCGCTGATCGCCGCCCACGAGCGGGGCGCGCGACTCGCGGCCATCTCGACGGGTGCCTTCGCGCTCGCTGCCACCGGGCTGCTCGATGGCAAGCGCGCCACCACGCACTGGCATTACACGCGGGCACTCGCGGCGAAGCGCCCGCTCGTTCGGGTCGACGAGGATGTTCTGTTCGTCGACGAGGGCAGCGTGCTGACGTCGGCCGGCGCCGCCTCGGGCATCGACTTGTGCCTGCACATCCTGCGCGGCGATCGCGGGGTGTCCGCGTCGAACCACGCGGCCCGGCGCCTGGTCGCGGCCCCCTACCGCAGCGGCGGCCAGGCGCAGTACGTACCGCGCAGGGTGCCCGATCCGCTCAGCGAGCGGTTCGCAGCCACCCGGGAGTGGGCGCTGCACCGGCTCGGCGAGCCCCTCACCCTCGAAGCGCTCGCCCGGCACGCGGCGGTGTCACCGCGCACGTTCTCGCGACGCTTCGCCGAGGACACCGGGTACACGCCGATGCAGTGGGTCATGCGCGCCCGCATCGACGTGGCCCGCGAGCTCCTCGAACGTTCGGAGCGGAGTGTCGAGCAGATCGCCACCGACGTCGGCCTCGGCACCGGTGCCAATCTGCGGTTGCACTTCCAGCGCATCCTCGACACCACGCCGAGCGAGTACCGGCGCACCTTCACCCAGGGTGAGTAGCCTGCCACCATCACGTGGCGTGATCCTTGCGTACCGTGGCGATCACGCCACTGTCACCGGTCAACGGCGCGTGACAGCCTGATGACGAACAAGAAGGGACACCACTCATGACTCGCATTGCCATCAACGGATTCGGCCGCATCGGACGCAACGTGCTGCGCGCGCTGCTCGAACGCGACAGCGACCTGGAGGTCGTCGCCGTCAACGACCTCACGGAGCCCGCCGCCCTTGCGCGACTGCTCGCCTATGACTCGACGGCCGGCCGGCTCGGGCGCCCGGTGACTGTCGACGGGGACGCCCTCATTGTCGACGGCCGTCGCATCACGGTCCTCGCCGAGCGCGAGCCGGCTCAGCTGCCGTGGGCCGAGCTCGGCGTCGACATCGTGCTTGAGGCGACCGGCCGCTTCACGTCGGCCAAGGCCGCCCGCGCCCACATCGACGCCGGCGCGAAGAAGGTACTCATCAGCGCGCCGGCGGACGGCGCAGATGTCACGCTCGCGTTCGGGGTCAACACCGATGCGTACGACCCGGCCCTGCACACGATCGTCTCGAACGCCTCGTGCACGACCAACGCTCTTGCGCCACTGGCCGCAGTGCTTGACGATCTTGCCGGTATCGAACACGGCTTCATGACGACGGTGCACGCCTATACCCAGGAACAGAATCTGCAGGACGGTCCGCACCGCGACGCCCGCCGCGCCCGCGCCGCCGCTGTCAACATCGTGCCGACCACGACGGGCGCCGCCAAGGCGATCGGCCTCGTGCTGCCGAGCCTTGAGGGCAAGCTGTCGGGCGACTCGATCCGCGTGCCGGTTCCGGTGGGATCGATTGTCGAGCTGAACACGACCGTCGCCCGCGACGTGACGCGCGAGGACGTACTGGCGGCGTACCGCACCGCGGCGGAGGGACCGCTCGCCGGCGTACTCGAGTACTCGGAAGACGCGCTCGTGTCCTCGGACATCACGGGCAATCCGGCCTCGTCGATCTTCGACTCGGCTCTCACCCGCGTCGAGGGTCGCCACATCAAGGTGGTCGCCTGGTACGACAACGAGTGGGGCTTCTCGAACCGCGTGGTCGATACGCTCCAGCTCCTTGCCACCGGCTGACCGGTAATCGGGGCGGGCGGCCCTACGGAGGACCGGCGCAACGCCGTCGGCCCGTTCCGGGCCCCCTTCGCCGCTACCGCGTGATCGCGGCAGCGGCCGTGCAGTAGGCGGACACTCTGGCAGGGCTGGACCGGGCGGGAGCCGGGGCCGGCCCTGTTCGTGTCAGTTGTCGGGGTCGGCAGCCGCGCTGAGGGCGGCAACGTGTCCTCGGTGGGCGAGAGAGCGGGCGCCGAGGCGGAGCTGGTCGAGGCCGGCCCGGCCGACGGGCGTGTGGTTCCAGAGGCTGATGTTCTGGTGGGTGGTGGGCTGCCGAGTGCTCTCGTCGATGATGACGCAGACACCGTGGGCTTGGACACTCGTCGCGATCCGCTCCGCGGTGGCGTGGTTGTCGATGTGTCGGCCCGCGGCAACGGCGTCCCTGGGGCGGGCCGTGCCCAGCAGGATCCGGCACTCGTGGTCGAACTTGTCATCGGGCGGAACAGGCACACCGCCGATATTCGCTTGCACGTCATCGGCACGCGGGGTCAACGTCGCCTGACACCTGACGAAGGCAGAGAAGATGACCACGCAGACCCACCCCGTCGACCACGAACTCATCGAGGCCGCGGCGCACGTCGCCCGCACTCGCTGCCAGGGCGACAACCACACCATGGCAGCCGCGGCCCGCGCCCGGGACGGCCGGATCGTCACGGCGGTGAACGCCTATCACTTCACCGGAGGGCCCTGCGCCGAGTTGGTACTCATTGGCGCGGCGGCCGCCCAGGGCATCTACGAGCTGGACACGATCGTTGCCGTGGGCGACCGCGAGCGAGGGGTGGTGCCTCCGTGCGGCCGGTGCCGTCAGGTCCTTCTCGACTACTTCCCCGCCCTCAAGGTCATCGTCGGCGAAGAGGACCGCGTCCGGACCGTTCCTGTCACCGACTTGCTCCCCGAAAGCTATGTCTGGGCCGCCCACCAGCTCGACGCCGAGTAGGCCGCGCCACTCAGTACGTGCTTGCGCAGGGGCGTAGCTCCCCCACGACACTGCCCGGACGGGCTCGCGCACCGGACGGCGCGCGGGTCCACCCGCAACGTCGCGATCTTCTTGTGGCAGGCCAGGGCGGCGGCCATGGCCAGGCCTCGGCTCTGCCAGTCGTTGCGGACCACGTACGGGATCTTGAGACCACGAGCGGCCCGTGGCAGGCTCCTGCCGCATGATCGATGAATTCGCGAAAGACAACCTGCACGGGAGACTGCGGCGGGACCGCAAAGCGCTGCTCTGGAAACTCGACGGCTTGTCCGAATACGACGCCCGCCGACCTTTGACAGCGACCGGGACCAACCTCCTCGGCCTGGTCAAACACGTGGCCACCATCGAGGCCAGGTACTTCGGCGAGGTCTTCGACCGCCCTTCCCCAGAACCGCTGCCCCGGTGGCAGGACTCCAACGGCAACGACCTGTGGGCGACCGAGGACCAGACCCGCGATCAGATCATCGCGTTCTACCGGCGCACGTGGGAACACTCGGACGCGACGATCAATGAGCTCCCCCTCGACGGCCCCGGCCACGTGCCGTGGTGGCCGGAGCCTTGTCCCAACACGAACCTGTTCGCCGTCATGGTCCATGTCCTCGGCGAGTCCATCCGGCATACCGGGCACGCCGATATCCTGCGCGAGGGCCTCGACGGCCGGACCGGGGCGCGCGCCGAATACGAGAAGCAGATCGACGAGGAAGCCCGTGCAGCCTATTGCGCCAAGGTCGAGCATGCCGCCAGGTCGGCCGCCGCACCGATCAAGGCTTAGCCAGCGGTCTAGCGGTGGGTGAACGAACGCATGGTCCGTGTGTAGTCCCATTCGGACTGCTCCACACCGGAGCAGGTGCCGTCGTGCACACCGGGGCAGTCACCGTTGTCCCGGCCCAGCGCCCAGAAGGAGAGGGAGGCGATGCCCTTCTCCCCCGCCCACTTCGTGACGGCCTTGGCGTCGGCGAGCGTGAAGATCTCCGGCGGGCCGGTCTCGCCGCAGCACCCGTAGTCGTCCAGACCGATCATCTCGGTGATGCCGACCATTCCCCACAGCTGCTTCGATTTCCGGTCGGGGTAGATCTCCTTCAGAGTGGCGACGAGACTGTCCGCCGCGGTGAAGGTGTCGGCGGCCATGTCGTGCTGTTTGCCGTCCCAATAGTCGAAGGTCATGATATTGACGAGGTCGATATCCGCTCCGTTGGCCACGGCGTTGGTCAGCGGCACTTTGCCGTTCGGCTCCAGGCCCGTCGGCGACGACGGAAGGGTGTAGCCGAACTGGACCTCGCGATGGGTCCGCTTCGCCCACTCGTCGACCAGGGCGATCGCCTTGTTGCGCCGGTCGACCCCCGCGGTGTTGTTCAGCGATGTCCCCTCGACGTCGAGGTCGAGCCTCGTGATGCCGTAGGTGGTGATGACCTTCTCGTAGGCGGCCGCGATACGGCTGACATCGGTACAGCTGTCCGCGATGTCTGTGCCCAGCCCACTGGCGGCGCCGCCCCCGAAGGAGACAGAGACATCCCCGCCCCGGCTCCTGAGCTTCGCGATCTCCTTGCCGTAGACAGAGGCGGAGATCGGGGTCTCGGGCAGGCCGTTCCACAGCGGTTCGCAGGAACCAGGCTCTTCGGTCTGCACGAACGCCATGGTCAGGTAGCTGGCGCCCGACTCCTTGGCCAGCGCCGCGGGGTCACCGGGCCGATAGCTCTGGAAGTACGGAGCGAACACGTGCGCCGGCATGGTGCGGGGCGAGGCGGCCGAGGCCGGCTCGGCGGCGGAGGCTCCTGTCATGCCGGCGGTCAGAGCCGCCACAGTTGCCACCACTGCGGCCGATCTACGGAGAATCGGGCGGAATACGGACACGTCTATCACCTTTGGGGGATCCGGCATCGTGACAATCAGGCATTGATATCCACACCGATACCAAGGACCGTCGCCCGTCAAAAAGCGGCAGAATTCCAGCCAAGTCGGGCAATCCCGGAAATGCGCTCACCGCATCACGCGATGAATGGGTTGACCGACTCCGCCGCCACTTTGGATCATTAATATGACTGCCGCAATTCACCGAAGTCAAGGAATCTTTACGCCACTTGAAAGACAGCGGTCAGAGGTTGTCCCACGTGACGTGATGTTCGTGCGGCGTGATGCCGGTCGTGGGTGCTGATCTGTCGAAGCGTCTGGTTCCTGATGAACTCTGGGAGCTGGCCGCCCCGTTGCCGGCCTCGTTCGCTTCGCTGCTCGTCCGCAAGGTGGTGGGACCGCTCCGTGTGACGACCCAGCCGTGTTCCCGACAGTGGTGTACGCGCTGACCAGCGGCTATGCCTGGCGGCATCTGCCGCCGACGTTCCACACGTCGCCCGCCACCGCGCATCGCCGCCGCACGGTAGGGACCGAGGCCGGCCTGTGGCGTCGGCTGCACCGGCCGATGCTGGACGAACTCGGGGCGCGGGGCGAGGTGGGCTGGACCTCGGCGATCGTCGACGCGGCCCCCGTTCGCGCCAAAAAGGGGGATCGCCGACCGGGCCGAACCCGGTCGCTCGCGGCAAGAAGGGCAGCCAGTTGCACGTGCTGTCCAATGCCCAGGGCATCCCGCTCGCCGTCGCCGTGTCCGGCGCGAACATGCACGACAGCCTCGCCCTCAAACCGCTCATCCGCGGCATACCCGCCGTCCGGTCCCGCCGAGGACCACGGCGGCGCCGACCCGTCAAACTCCGCGCGGACCAGGCGTACTTCTCCGCCGAACACCTGGCCTGGCTGCGCGAGCGCGGGCTCGTCGCGCGCATCGCGCGGCCCGGCATCGAGTCCGGCGAACGCCTCGGTCGGCACCGCTGGAAGAGCGAACGGTCGATCGCCTGGCTCTTCGGCTACCGCCGCTCAGCGTCCGATACGAACAAGCCGCCTCACCGTCCGATACGAACGAAAGGGCTCGCACCTCCTCGCCTTCCCCGGCCTGGCCACCGCCCTGACCTACTACAAGAAGCTCGCGAAACGTGCCACATGAGACACCCTCTTAAAAACGGGATCCTGTAGTGGCGCCCACGATCCGCCGTAACCCGCGCCGCGTCGGCCGCACCCACGCGCAGGGCGAGGAGACGTGGCGATTCACACCGGTTCACCCGGAAAGGCGATCTTGGTGACGCGCCGATTGCCTTACTTCAGAGGTAATCGTCTCGGCACGCCCGCACTGGCAGGCTTGGTGATCTCTCCGCGCCGGAAGACGCGGACCAGAACGAAGAGGCCAGCCATGTCCAGAGTCACACCGACGAACACCCGCGCCGTGGTTGAGGAGTTGCTGCGCAGAATTGGCGAGGGCGACCCCGAGCGCATCGCCGAGTTGTATGCCGAGCAGGGCGACTGGAAGCTTGACTGGCCGGAGGCCGAGCACAGCCGTACTGCCACGCCGTGGATCCGTCACCGGTCCACCCGCGCCGACGCAGCCGCCCACTATCGCGAGCTTGCCGAGTACCACCTACCGGAGTGTGTGGCGACCGAGGTCGAACGTGTCCTGATCGACGGAAGCCACGCGGTCGTGCTCGGCGAGATCCGTCAGACCGCCCGGCCCACCGGACGTGCGTATCACGCGCGGTTCGCTCTGCATCTCACCGTCGAAGACGGCCTTGTCACCCGTCATCACATCTATGAGGACAGCCTGGCCGTCGCCCAGGCATTCGAGGCGGCGGATCGGTGAAGTGCCCGCAGGCCGCCGACTGGTCCACGACGGGCAGCTTCGCGACCGTCAGAGGGCTTGCGCCGAGGCCGGGCAGGCCACAAGGCGGTGGCACCTACGGCTCGCTCCACCTTCCCCGGCGCCATTTCCTTGCTTGACAAAGCATATAGCTACCCGGACATACTCGATGGTGATCAGTCCAGCGGTTCTCACGACGGAAGGTCCGCATGAACCTCGGCGTCGCCATCGCGGATTTCAGCCGGACCGAGGGTCCGGCAGGCATCGCACGTCACGTGGGCCGACTCGCCCACAGCGCGGAGGAGTTCGGCTTCACCCGCATCGCCGTCATGGATCATCTGTTCCAGATCGGGATCGTGGGCGCCTCCGAGCAGGAGATGCTGGAGGCGTACACCACCCTGGGCTACCTGGCAGCGGCCACCGAACACGCGGAGCTTCTCGCCCTGGTGACCTCGGTCGGCTACCGCGAACCCGGACTCCTGGCCAAGATGATCACCACACTCGATGTCCTTTCGGAGGGCCGCGCCGCCCTGGGCATCGGCGTCGGGGCCGGCTTCAACATCGCCGAGGCGCGCGGGCTCGGCCTGCCGTTCCCTCCGGTCGCGGAGCGGTTCGAGCGGCTTGAGGAAACGCTTCAGATCTGCCTACAGATGTGGAGCGAGGGCGAGAAACCCTTCGACGGCCGGTACTACCGACTCGAGCGCACTCTCAACTCCCCCGGCACGGTGCGGCGCCCCCGCCCGCCGATCCTGATCGGCGGATCCGGTGAGCGGAAAACCCTGCGGCTCGTCGCGAAGTACGCCGACGCCTGCAACCTCTTCCACGGACCCGACCTCCAGCACAAACTCGACGTCCTCCGCGGTCATTGCGATCACGTCGGGCGCGACTACGCCGAGATCGAGAAGACGGTCCTGCTCCCCCTCGACCCCGGCGCACGGGGTGAGAAAATCCCGGCCCTGCTCGCGGAACTGCGGCGGCTGGATCACATCGGCATCGACCACGTCATCGGACCGGTCCGCGGAGCCGACCAGCATGCCGCGCTACAACTGCTCGGCGAGCGCCTCGTACCGGAAGCTCTGCAGATCTGACCGACCGCGTCACACGACTACGGAACGCCATTTCATTTGCTTGCTAAAGCACGCATATAGGGAGATGTGAATGAGCACCACAAACCAACCACCCGTCCGCGAGGCGGATGTCATCATCATCGGCGGAGGTTCCGCCGGCGCCGCGCTCGCCGCCAGAATCAGCGAGGATCCACACCGCACCGTCCTGCTGATCGAGGCGGGACCGGACTACCCCACCGACCAGGTGCCCGAAGGACTGCTGGCCCCGCAGCTCCTGGCCGACCCCGACCACGACTGGGGCTACACCGCACGTGCCACCGACCGTGCCCCGAGCATCCCCGCACCGCGCGGGCGGACCATGGGCGGCAGTTCCGCGGTGAACGCCGGTGTGGCGATCCGGGCGCGTGCGGCGGACTTCGCCGCCTGGGGAGAGCGCTACGGGATCAAGGGCTGGTCGTACGAGGAGGTCCTGCCGACCTTCAGGGACATGGAGAACACGCCGACCGGTGACGACGCCTTCCACGGCCGTACCGGCCCCTTCCCCGTCAGGCAGTGGACGTACGAGGAACTCACCTCTCCCCTGCGGGCGTTCGTGGACAGCTCGGCGGACCTCGGGTTCCGGCGGAACGACGACTTCAATGCCGACCAGCAGGGCGGCACCGGCGGCTACCCGGTCAACATCGTCGACGGGGTGCGCCAGAACACCGCCCTTGTGTATCTGACACCGCAGGTGCGGCGCCGCCCCAACCTGACGGTGCTGAGCGGCATCACGATCGACAAGGTGCTCGTCGAGGACGGCGTGACGCGAGGCGTCGTGAGCGCGTCGGGCACGGTTTACCAAGCGGGTGAGGTCGTGCTGTCCGCGGGCAGTTACGGCAGCCCGGCCATCCTGCTCCGCTCCGGCGTCGGTCCGGCCGAGGATCTGCGGGCTCTCGGCATCGACGTGGTCGCCGATCTCCCGGTCGGCCGCAGGCTGCAGGATCACCCGTTCTTCCACTCACTGTTCGCCCTCGCACCCGAGCACCAGACCATGACGTCCGCCTTCCAGGCCCATCTGTGGCTCGCCTCGCGCGATGCGTACGCCGGCGAACTGGACCTAAGCATCGTCGCCACCCACCTCCCGGACGGCTCCTTCAACCCCACCGACGGGGCGATCCTCCTCGCCGCGGCCCTCACCCGGCCGGACTCGCGCGGTTCGGTGCGGCTGGCGGGTCTCGATCCCCACGACGCTCCGGTCATCGACAACAACTTCTTCGCGACGGCCAGGGACCGCAGTCGCATCCTGGAGGCGGTGAGGCTCGTACGCCGCCTGGCGAGCACCCCGCCCTTCGCCGGCGCGGTGGCCGCCGAACTCGTTCCGGGTGAGGCGGTAGGGAGCGATGAGGAGTTGGAGGCGTCGATCGCGGCCGGAATTTCCACCTACGGGCACCCGACCTCGACCGCCCCCATGGGAGGGCCCGGGGACGAGTGGGCCGTCGTCGACGAGTCGGCGGCCGTGAAGGGGCTGACGGGACTGCGTGTGGTGGACGCCTCGATCATTCCCGAGGTCCCGTCGACCGTGACCAACGCGACCACCATCATGATCGCGGAGCACATCGCGCGGCGCGTCTACGGGAGTTGACGAGAGGCGAAGGTCGCGGCGGGGGTCCTGACCGCTCTCGGCGTCGACTCCTACGGACGATCGGACAGGTCCATGGAGTCGGCGTCGGCCGTCCACCAGACAGGTGCGCAGGCCACGGCCGCATCGACCAGGTCATCCTTCGTGACGGACGGGTCGTTGAGCCATGCCCTGATGGCGCCGGCGAAGCCGTGGGCCATGAACTGCGCGATCACCCGATGGTTGGCCGCAGGAAGTCCCGAGGAGTCACCGCGGGCCATGAACTCCAGGGCGTAGTCGCTGAAGTGGTGGATGAGCGCCTCGTAGACCCCGCTGCCCGCGGGATCCGCGACGGCGTGCCGATATACCGCGACGAACCGCTCGACATGATCGGCCACCTCTGCCGTGGCCAGGCGAAGCAGCTCGCGGTCCGCGTATCCGCCCTGCGCACGCCGCTCCTCCTCCAGCCGTTGGCCACGCTCCAGATCGGCGTGGAGCACCTGGATGAGCAGGTCCAACGGGGTGCTGTAGCGGTTGTAGAACGTCGCACGGGTAACTCCGGCGCGGTCGGCCAGCTCGGCGACGGTGACCTGCGAGACGGGCCGCTGCGCGGCGAGGTCCACGATGGCCTGCTCGAAAGCCCGGACGGTGCGGGTGATGCGTGGATCGATCCGGTGGTTCAGCGTTCGGCCCTCCTTGGAGTCACGTTGCACCCTGCCATGATCAGTGATTTTATACACATGTCAAATAGTGCGTGGAAAGGAACCGTCATGGCCTCCCACACTCCGATCCCGCCCCAGGAAGCCGCGGACCGGTTGGCCATCCGCGAGTTGGTCGACGCCTACGCGCACTGCGCGGACCGGCGCGACGCCAAGGGCCAGCTGGCCTTGTTCACCAAGGACACCCACTTCCTGGTGTTCATGGACTCCACAGCAACGGAGCCGACGCAGGAGTTGCACGGACGCGAGGCCCTCGCCCCCGTATTCGACAACCTCAACACCTACCGGACCACGACCCACTTCAACGGTCAGAGCACCATCACCCTTGACGGGACCCGGGCGACGGGCGAGAGCTACTGCCTCGCCCACCACGTCTCGGTCGACGAGTCCGGACAGCGCTTCCTCATGATCGCCTCGATTCGCTATCTCGACGAGTTCACCAAGCAGGACGGCGACTGGTACTTCGCCGAGCGCCGTCTGATGGTCGACTGGACCGAGACGCGCCCCTCCGCGCCCTGAGGCGTCAGAGTGCGGCCGTCTCGTCCCGTGCCAGTCGCCGTACGACGGCAAGTCCCCACGGGATGCCGAGAAGGACGACGAGTACGAGCCCGAGAACCAGCGGCGCAGGGCGTACGGCGCCGAGGGCAACGGCCGCGAGGGCCACGACGAGACAGGTGCGGGCGAGCGGCCGATAGACCTCGCTGTCGTGCTGCCAGGATTCCAGGCCTGTCGCGAGGAGCATCGTCGTCGACAGCACCACAGCGACGCCCACGCACAGGACCCAGGCCGTCGCGACGGGCGTCCGGCTGTCGTGCGCGTGCTCGACGAGACCGACCATCGCGGCACCCGTCGCCCCAGACGCACTCGCTGGGTGACTCGCAGTGGATGGTGCCCGACGAGGTCGAAGTACGTCCACCACACGCCGAATCCGATCACCACGGCCACTGGGCCCTGTCGTCACATTCCCGCCTGCCTCGCGACGCCATGCACGCCCTCTCGCCACCGGGCGCAGACAGGTCGTAGAAGAATTACAGAGGACCGACCACCCGGTGCTGCCGCTGTTCGCCATGGGCACGCGGCGGTTGCCACAACTGGCGGCGCACCCGGGCCCAGTTCTCTTGTCGCGAAGTCATCTCAGTTGCCTCAGCCGTTGAGCGTGCCCGCCCGGCGCGCGCGGTTTCATTGCGCCTCCCACGTGATGGACCGGAGCTTCTCCTCGCACGTCGGAACGTCCACCCCGCACGCAGAAGGTCCGGACACGAGATGCGTGTCCGGGACCTTCGCGACCACAGTGATACGACGGCTCTCAGTCGAGCTTGTCGGCCACCGCTTCGAACTGCCTCGCCATGGTCGGCAGCGACCGACCGTCGAGAAGGTCCATGACCCGCTTGCGGGCACTCGCCAGGTGTATCGGATACGCCGCCTCAAGTCGCTTCAGCCCTTCCGGAGTGAGCGTCGCGACGTTCCCCCGGGCATCCCCCTCGAAGCGCCGCTTGACGACCTGACCGCGGCTCTGCAGCGCATCCACCACGCGCGTGATACGGCTGGCCGACAGCGCCGTCGCCAAGGCGAGATCCGCCATGCGGAGCTCCTGGTTCTCGGCCTCGGAGAGGTTCATCAGTACGACGTACTCGGTGAGCGACAGGCCCGTCGATCGCAGCAGATCGTCATCCAGCGAGCGCGGCAGCGCGACGATGATGCGCATCAGGGCACGCCAGAATTGCTCTTCCTGGGCGAGCAAGGGATCTTGGGCGCTCATCCCTGCAGATTAGCGTGCTCAAGCAAAGAACCTCAATGTGCAGCATCCCGCCTGGTGGCAATGGCTCAAGCGCGGAGCGCGTCAGTGACCTTGTCGGCCCGCCGCGGACCGGCGTGGACCGGCGTAGACCGCGCACGCTCGGCCGAGGGCGCGCCTCCGGCCGCGATGAGTTCCTTCCGGGTCACGAGTCTGTTCTGGTGAGCGTCGTACGACGTCGTACGACGCTGCCCCCGCCCGAGAACCCACGGAGGACACCATGACGACCACGCCCGGCAACGCGAGCAGCGATCTCCCCGGCAAGCCGCCGGTCGTCGACCTGGACGCCTGGCAGGCGGCGCGCGAAGAACTGCTGGTCCGCGAGAAGGCGCACACCCGTGAGGGCGACGCGATCGCCGCGGCCCGCCGCCGGCTGCCGATGGTGGAGCTCGACGGGACGGTCGAGATCGTCGGACCCGACGGCCCGGTCCCGTTCCTGGACCTGTTCGAGGGTCGCGACGAGCTCGTGGTCTACCAGCACATGTGGTACGACGGTGCGCCGCATCAGGGGCAGTGCGAGGGCTGCACCACCACGGCCTGGCACGTAAAGGACGCCGTCTACCTCAACGCACGGGGCGTCTCGTACGCCGTCCTGACCTCGGGCCCGTGGGACGAGGTGGCCTCCTTCGTCGAGTTCATGGGTTACACCCAGCCCTGGTACTCCGTGCAGGGCGTGGAGACGCCGGTCGGTGGAGGAATGGGTCACCTCCGCTGCTTCCTGCGCGACGGTGATCGCGTGTTCCTCACCTACTCCACGACGGGCCGTGGCAACGAGCCGGTCAACGGGTCCCTCGCCCTGCTCGACATGACTCCCTACGGCCGCGGCGAGGCATGGGAGGACAACCCCGAGGGTCGGCCCATGATCGGCAACGTCCGCGAGGGGCATCCGTCCAGCGGCGGTCAGGCCTGCTGGTACTGGCGCTCGGACGCCGACGGCGTCGCCACCTGGGGCCCGACCAGCCGGCCCGTACCGCAGTGGACCCGCCCGGGCGCAACCCCTGTGGAGACCCTCGGCCGACGCGGCCACCACCACTGACGTGCGGTTGGAGGGGCGCCTTCGGGGCCGGGCCGGCGTCGGGTTCGACGTCGGGGTGGAGGCGCCGCCCCCGGCGTCGTACGTCAGGGTGCTGTGGCGGATCCGGTACGGTGCCCAGGCGTCGCGCCCGGCTCGGTGCCGCTGCCCTTGGCCGCCTCGGCGAACTCGGCGTCGAACCGCTCCTGGCGGGCATGCGGCCGAGTTCGCCGGTCCGCGTGCGCGACGATTTCAGCTGCGGGCCCGAGGGCGGCGTGATCCCTCGGCATCGCTGCTCCCCGCACTCGTCAGAACCGCGCTCGCGACAACCTCGAAGAGGTGATCGGCGCGCGGCGCGAGCGCGGGTTGGTCGCCGAGCCAGGCGAGCGCCGCCACCAGCGCGAACAGATCGGTGCCATCCATGTCGGTCCGCGCCACGCCCGCGGCCTGGGCGCGGGTGAGGAGCCGCGCACCGGCCGCGCGCAGGGTGACGCACGAAGCGTGGAGTGCGGACTCGGGGTCCTCGATGGCGGCTGCCATCAGCACGGTCACGCCCCGATACTCGGTGGTCCAGGCAACGCAGTCGCGTAGCCACGAAACGAGAGCGTCTTCGGGCGAGCTCAACGTCTCGAGCCCGGCCGCCCGCTCCGCCAACTCGTCGAAGCTCGTGCGAAGCAGGGCCTCGAGCAGCGCCTCGCGCGTCGGGAAGTGACGCAGCAGCGTCGCGAGCCCGACATCGGCCCGGCGCGCGATGTCCCGCAGGGACACGTCGACGCCCTGCTCGGTGATGGCGGTGCCCGCAACGGCGAGCAGCTGGTCGCGGTTCTTCCTGGCGTCAGCCCGCATCTGTCCCTCTTGACTATCCGGATCAGTGGTCCATATATTCGGACCAGCGATCCATTTATACGGAGCACTGATCCGGATAAGTCTATCCCGCAGCGCGGGCAGGAGAAGTCAACGATGCCGACAGACACGATGAGGGCGGTCCGTCTTCATGAGCACGGCGGCCCCGGAGTTCTGCGATACGACGAGGTGCCGATTCCCGAGCCGGGCCCGGGCGAGGTACTCGTTCGCGTTCACGCGGTCGGTGTCAATCCCCCGGACTGGTACCTGCGCGACGGGCTGACCAGCATGCCCGGAGAGTGGAAATCGAGGGTCAACCTGCCCGTGATCCCGGGGACGGACGTGTCGGGCGTCGTCGAGGCGGTCGGCACGGACGTGGACGGTCTCGCCGTAGATGACGAAGTCTTCGGCCTTCTGCGCTTTCCCAGCTTCGACGGTGGCGCGTACGCCGAGTACGTGGCCGCGCCCGCGTCGGACCTCGCACGCAAGCCGGCCGGCATCGACCACGTGCACGCCGCCGGGGCGCCCATGGCCGGGCTCACCGCCTGGCAGTTCCTGATCGAGGTCGGACACGATCACCCCTCGCCCTTCCAGGAGACACGGCATCGCCCGACGGCACTCGACGCCGACACGACGGTGCTCGTCAACGGCGCCGCGGGGGGCGTGGGGCACTTCGCAGTGCAGATCGCGAAGTGGAGGGGCACGCGCGTCATCGCGGTGGCATCGGGCGCGCACGAATCGTTCCTGAGCGAACTCGGCGCCGACCAGTTCATCGACTACACCAGGCATCGCCCTGAAGAACTCGTGCACGACGTCGACCTCGTGCTGGACACCGTCGGCGGCCCCGACAGCAAACGCTTCCTGCGCACGCTCAAGCGCGGCGGCGCCCAATTCCCCGTATTTCCCAGTGACTTCGACGAGGAAGAGACCGCGAAGTTGGGCGTCACGGTCTCGAGCGCCCAGGTCCGCTCGAACGGCGCGCAACTCGCAGAACTGGGTCGCCTGCTCGACTCGGGCACGGTCCGCGTCGCGGTCGACAGCACGTTTCCGCTCACGGATGCCCGTGCAGCCCACGAACGCGCCGCCCGAGGGCATATCCGGGGCAAGATCGTGCTCACGGTCGCTTAACCGAGGCGTCCGGCGCCCGTCCGCGGGCACTCACGCGCCTCGGGTACCCCTCTGAGCAAGTAGGTTGAGGATTGACCGGATCCTCGACGAAGCGCACGAGACCGCTGATCCCGTCCACCTCATGCGTGTCTTCGGGATCGCCCCCGGTACGGCAATGAAGTACGTCAAAGCGTCCCATCCCACCGCTTCACCAAGGACCCGACTCGGGCATGACCGGCATTGGCTTCGACCAGCGGAGGCCCGATCGGGCAGCTGGCATGTCGCATCGCCGCCCAACGGGACGCGAACCGCGTCATCCTGGTGGAGCCGGCCCCGGAGCGCCGCCGTTTCGGCCCGGCCTCACGGGCCGATCCGACCATGAGCCCGGCGCGGGCCGGCGTCCAACTCGACACCTCCACGGTGGATGTGGTGTTCGAGTGTTCGGGCAGTGCGGCGGCCATAGCGGAAGCCCTCCGGCTGCTGACCCCTGGTGCTGTGCTGGCCAACGTGGGTGCGGGACCCGGTGGTGGATTCGACCCCGACATCGTTCTGCTCAAAGAACTCACCGTCCGCGGGTCGTTCGTCTACGGCGCGGAGTTCGACAGCGCCATCGAACTACTCGCCCGCGGAGACATCCGCGTCGACGACCTCACCACGGAGATCGCGCCGGTCGAGGAGGCACTGCGGGCGATCGAGAACCTCCGCTCTGCGGAGGTCATGAAGGTGCTCATCGCGCCCAACGGGTGACACCGGGACCACAGTCCGTCCTCCCAGGAGCACTGCGCACTCCTTGTCCACGAGTCTGAAAAAAGCACATCTTAGGCGTTTTCTCATACTCAGAAACATCCGGGTCGCAACAAATGGAGCGTTGCGCCCAGGAAGCTCGTGGAGCATTTATGAGTACGTCTCATATTCACCTGAGGGAGCCTCATCCATGAGGCGTGGAAAGCGATTCCGGAATTTATCCGTACGGCTTCCATGCCTAGCATGAACACGTCCACGAAATCGCCCCCACAAGGGAGAAGAACGTATGCGTGTCACGTCTCTCAAAGCCGCTGTCATAGCGACGACTGCGTCAGTCGCACTGTTCGCGGGCGCCGCCGGCGCGGCAGAAGCAGCGCCGAGTGCGGCAAAGCACCGGGTTTCCAGCACGTCGAAGGTCAGCGCGGGCACTTCTGTCGGGACCAAGAGTTTCCACGGTGGCGCGGTGACCGTGACCATCGACGCCAGTGGCTCCAAGAACATCAAGCACACCTGGAAGTTGAGCGTCGCCGGCAAGCAGTTCACCTCCGGAACCTACAAGGAGAACGACAAGAAGAGGAGCTGGACCTTCACCAAGGTCCAGTCCGGCGAGCTCAAGCTGTCAGCCCCGGCCGCCAAGGGCCAGGTCACGAAGATCACCCTCGAATGGAACTGATCCCGAGCGGCCCATGACCCGTGCCCGTGCGGATCGGTGGCCCTCCACCACCGGCCACCGGCCACCGGCCACCGGGGCACGATCGCCGCATCATCGACGCGCACCTCACACACGAGGTGCGCGTCGCACTGTTTCGACGGCGCCCACGGCCCGCCGGCTGACCGCTCGGCAGACCCTTCCCGCCCGTTGCAACGGCCCTCTCCATGACGCAAGTCAGTCTTAAGGCCACCACAAAGAGGGCCGCAACACTGAGCGCTCAAGGTGCTTTACAGGCGGGACATCCACCCATGGTTGAGCCAGCTCCCGACAACAAGCACCTCCAGATAAGTCACTTACACGAAAGGCAAAAAGGCAATGCGCCGACTCGCACTGGGGGCTCTTGCGGCATTCGCCGCCGCGGCTCTGCTCACTGGCTGCAACGACAGCTCCTCGGATGACGGCACCAGTGGGTCCTCGACCAAATCCACGGCTCCAAGCAATGCCACCTGCGCACCCGCAAGTTCAAAGGCGGGCGATGACACGCCCGGTGACTGCGACCACACAGGCAAGCCTGGCGAGAACAAGTAGAGAAACAGAGGGATTCGCGGCCGCCAGCGCGCATGGACACTTTCTTAGAATGGTCACAAAGACCTCCACCATCCTGAAAGGCGCAGCACGGTCCACGTAGTGGGACTGTGCTCCAGGCCTCGGGTGTGATGAGAGGGTGTCCATGGGAACGATTCATCAGGTACCACCGGAACGATCGCCGCAGCCCCCGGACGGGACGCTCCCGCGTCCACAGCGGTACCGGCCCGGGTGGGGTGATCTGCTCGGTACCCTCGCGATCTTCGCGACCGTCGCCCCTCTCGGCCTGTGGCTGCTGAATCACGGGCTGCCGCTCCCGCTGGGAATGAAGTCCACGGTCGGCATGCTGGGTCTGCTGTGCTCGCTCGTCGCGACCCAGCTCATGCTCCTGCTGGTCATCCTCCTGGCACGGATCCCGTGGGTGGAACGAGCTTGGGGACACGATCGCCTAGCTCGGTTGCATCGCTGGATCGGATTCGCATCGTTCTGGTTCATGATGAGCCACATCGTGGCTCAGACCCTGGAGCGAGTCTCCCGCGACTGGTCGACTGCCTGGCAACGGACCTACGAGATCTACGTTGTTGAACCGTGGATGCTCGCCGCCACCGTCGGCACCGTCCTCATCCTCGGCGTGATGATCACGTCGATGCGCTGGGCACGCCGACGGTTGCGCTTCGAGAGCTGGCACCTACTGCACCTCTACACCTACCTCGGCCTGATCTTCATCCTGCCGCACATGCTGGTGACGGGGCCGGAGTTCCACGCACAGTGGGCACGCACCTGCCTGTGGACCGAATACATCCTCGCCGCGACCTGCATCCTGGTCTTCCGCCTCGGGCTGCCTCTGTACCTGTCTCTGTATCACCGCCTCCGTGTCGAGCGGGTCAGCACCGAAGCGCCCGGTGTGGTGTCCATCTCGCTGACAGGCCGTCGGCTGGACCGACTGCACGCGAAGTCGGGGCAGTTCTTCATCTGGCGTTTCATGGATGGACCCGGTTGGACCCGCGGTCACCCCTACGCCCTGTCCGCGGCGCCGCAGCGTGACCGGCTCCGTATCTCGGTCCGGGAGTCCGGCGACGGCAGTGCCCGCGCCATCACGCTGGAGCCCGGTACCCGCGCGCTGATCGAGGGGCCGTACGGCACCATGACCGCGCGTCAGCGCCGCTGGCCGAAGATGCTGCTCATCGCCGCCGGAATCGGCATCACGCCGTTGCTGGCCCTGTTGGAAGACACCCTGTACGACCCGGGCGAAGCAACCTTGATCTACCGCTTCAGCGGTGAAGCGGATCGGCTCTTCACAACGGAACTACAGGAGCTCGCCACCCGACGCGGCGTAGAACTGGTCCTGCTCCCAGGAGCACGCAGTCCGGACGGCTCATGGCTGCCGGCCGACTACGGTTCGGAACCAGACGAGATCGCCGTACTGCGTCACGCCGTTCCCGAACTGGTCTGCCGCGACATCTATGTGTGCGGCCCCCCACCGTGGGCCTCCGCGGTCCATGCCACGCTGCGCCGCGCGGGCGTACGTGAGGAAGACATCCATACCGAAGTGTTCGCCTGGTAACGGGCCCTGTTCCGAGGAGCGACGCCGTCATGCATCGCATCACCCTGTGGAGTGCTCTGATCATCTCTGCGGTCGGCCTGGTCGTGTGCTACATGGTCAACGCCAGTGGTCTGACTGCCAACCCTTCCGTACCCACCGACGACAACAAGGAGCCGGGCACCCACATGCCGGCTGACGGGACGGCGGAGAAGTAGCCGCCCTTCCCGTCTCCTGTTCGAGCCACGCCCCTGAACCCCTTTGGCGTTCAGGGGTGTTGCTCGAACAGGTCGAGCCCCGCAACCGTGAACCGGCCGTCAATGGGTCGGGGGGGCCGAGGCGCCCGTCTCCAGGATGTAGCCGACACCCCGAACGGTGCGGAGCAGCCGCGGCAGACCGCCCGCTTCAAGCTTGCGACGCAAGTACATGACGTACACGTCGACGGTGTTGGACGTGGGTCCCCCCTGTTCGCCCCACAGCGATGTGAGCAACCACTCCCGTTTCAGTACCTGGCCGGGGCGCGCGAGGAAGAGTTCCAGCAGGGCGAACTCCGTACGTGTCAGGTTCAGGTTGCGGCCCTCGCGGGTGACCCGGCGATTGGTTATGTCCATGCGCAGACCGCCGAAGGTCAGAACCGACCGACGGGATCTGGTGACCTGGCTGCGCCGCAGAAGCGCACTGATCCGGGCCATCAGTTCGTCGGCGACGAACGGCTTGAGGACATAGTCGTCGGCACCGGTTTCCAGACCTGTCACGCGGTCACCGATCGCGTCGCGGGCCGTAAGCATCAGTACGGGAACCTCGTCGCCACGGGCGCGCAGCCGGCGGCATACCGTCAACCCGTCCGTGCCGGGCAGGAGCACATCGAGGACGATGAGGTCGGGGCGCAGCTGGGCGGCCGTCCTGAGCGCCTCTTCACCGTCCGAGGCGAGGAGCACTCTGTAGCCGCGTCGCGTAAGGGTCATCTCCAGCACGAGGCGGATCGCCTCTTCGTCATCGACGACGAGAATGCTCGGGCCGTCGTGGGTGGTGGTCATTGCCATGTCTTGTTCTCCGAGGTCTGTCGGAACACGGAGCCGGCGGAGCCGGGGAAGATGTTCTGCGCCGGAGGCCGGGGTGTTGTGCCCGGCCGGAAGGGGCCGGTGCACTGCCACTTGAGCCGCTGTGTCGCCAGGTACGTGCGGCTGTACGCCGGTCTCCCTGTGGGCGCTGCTTTCCCTCTTGAGGCTCTGCGAGCTCACTGAACAGGACACTAGGCCGACTTATTGAGGGCGCTATAAGAAAATTCAGACGATGAGAGCCTGCACACTAATGGCACATCTCCCACAGCGAATTGCCGAATACCACCGTCGGCACGGAACCCGAAACAGGGTGTTGGGCGTCTGTCGCGGCCTGCTGTTCGGCCCCGGGCGGAGAAAGGGGTTCTCAAGGGCCGCCGAGCTCACGGAGTGAAGATCGCCCACTGATCCGCAGGGCGGACCCCCTTGGAGAAGTGGTGACCGCCTCCAGCCGTGCCTGCGCGGCGACATCGACGGCATCGGGGAACGGGGAACGGGTCAGATTCGCCGCGCGGGGAGCTTACGCAGCCCCTCGGCAGGCAGCCGCGTCGGCCGTCGGCAGCGCCCGTCGAACAGACCCAACAGCCGGGGAGCGCCTCGGCTCTTCAGGCCCGCGGGAGCGCTCCGCAGTGGCAGGTGGCCGGGGCGGGTGCCAGGAGGTGATGGACGTAGGCGGGTGGCAGGTTGGAGAGGACGATCTCGCTGCCCACCACGTGCGGGGCGGTGGCCTCACGCAGTGCGTGCCGGGAGAGGGCCTGCCGGGGATGGACGCGCTGTATGGCGCCGCCTCCGATGTAGCTGAAGAAGGAGAGCCGGCCGCCGGGCCTGAGTGACGACAGGAGTTGGCGGACGACGGTTTCGATCTGTGCGGGCGGGAAGTTCGCGAAGGGCAGCCCGCACACGATGTTGTCGTAGTAGCCGAGTTGCTGGTCCTGGATGAGGCCGTGGTGCAGGCGGGTGCGGTGGGCGATGGCGGCCAGTCGTGTGTCGTACTGGAGGGCCGCGGCCAGGTGGTCGACGAACGGGCCGTTGGCCTCGACGAGTTCGAGTGTGTCGTGTGGGCCGAGGCGGGGGGCGAGGTGGCGGGTGACGGCTCCGGTTCCCGGTCCGACTTCCAGCACGGCGCGCGGCTGGTGCGGGCTGCCGGGTTGGATGTGGCGGGTGAGGGCGCGGCAAAGGGCGGCCCCGCTGGGCGTGATGGATCCCGTCATTTTCGCGGTTCGGGTGAACTGCCGGAGAAAGGCCAGGGCTTCTGCCCTTGCGGCCGATGCGGTGGGGGTCGTCACGTGGGCACCTTCGCCTTGCTGATGAACGGGGTGGGTTGAAGCTGAGGAATGTTCGGTGGCAGCGCGCTGGTGACAAGCTCTTCAGCGCAGACCGCGGTACGAGCAAGGCCGCCCAAAACAGAGGGGTTGGGGTTTCGTGCTCGTGGTCCGGCCCACATGGCCCGGCATGGCATCGCGTCACCAGCGGTGTGCTCTGCGGGAAGATGCGCCGACGGTGCGCTCCGCGGGAAGATGCGCCGCGTGAGGAATGGGCAGCGGCGGGCGGGGCCACGTCGCTGAACTCAGCCGCAAGGACGCCGGCTGTTTGCGGCGTCGCAGGTGGCGTGCAGGTGCTGCATGGCCGTCCCGGTCCAAGGCGTGGCTCGGGAGGGCCAGTTGCTGGGACCGTCCTGTCGGTCGAGGACGATCCCAGCAGCGGAGGATGTTCCCGGCAGGGAGGGGACTACTTGTTCTCGCCCGGCTTGCCGACATGCTCGCCGTCGCCCGGCGTGTCGTCTCCGGCCTTTGCCTGATCGGCAGGGGTTGCGGACGCGTCGGCGCCCGGGCTGGCAGGGGCCGTCGCGACGGGCTCCTCGTTCCTGGTTTCGCCTCCCTTCGCCCCGCTCCCGGAAAGGTTGAGCTGGTAGGCGAAGAGAAGGGCGCTGACGGCGAGCGTGGCCGTGAGCCAGAGCGTGATGCGGCGCATGATTACTCCTGTGATGTTTGAGAAGCGCGGTTGACGGGTGTTGCCGGGTTACCAGGCGAATTCCTCGGTGTGCAGACTGTCTCGGTGCACACCGGCGGCCCTGGCTGCCTTGCGGACCGCTGAGAGCCAGGCAGGCGGGCCGCAGACGTAGACATCGCGGTGGGCGACGTCCGAGACGAGTTCCTTGAGCACTTCGGCGTCATCGGCGTGGGTGTCGACGCCCGCCGGCAACCACGAGTCGTCGGCGCGGCGGGGGCCGGGCATGAAGTGCAGTTCGACACCGCGCCGACCGGCGAGCTCCCGGAGTTCGTCGGCGAACACGGCATGTTCGGCTTCGGTGTAGCGGTAGAGGAGGACGGCTTCCCCCGGGGCGTAGGGGGTGTCCTCAAGCAGGGCGCGCATGGGGGTGACACCGATCCCGGCGGCGATCATGAGCATCCGGGGGTGGCTGCGCTGCCGTGCCGTGAGGGTGCCGTACGGGCCTTCGATCAGTACGCGGGTGCCGGGCCTGAGCCGGGCTTGGCGCTCGCTTCCGTCTCCGGCGATCTTCACCGTGATCCTCAGACGGTCGGCCGTGGGTGCCGCGGAGAGGGTGTACGGATTGCCGCGGGACCAGCCCGGGCCGTCAAGGAAGCGCCAGATGAAGAACTGTCCGGACTCGGTGCGCAGCCTGTCCAGCCGGTGTCCGCGCATGGTGACGGAGAAGATCCCTGGCCCCTCGGGACGAACCTCTGCCACGCGCAGGCGGTGATACAGGGATCGCCAGGCGGGCCAGCCCAGCCGGTAGAGGACGGTGACGCCGGCGGCGAACAGATACAGGGTCCACCAGTAGGCGCGGGCCCAGGACTCATGGAAGTCGGCTCCGTCCTCCAGCATGTGCGGGAAGGTGAAGGCGACACCCAGATAGGCGTACAGGTGGAGAAGGTGCCAGGACTCGTAGCGGAGCCTGCGGCGGGCAGCCCGGACCGAGGTGACGACCACCATGATCACGGCGATGGTGCCGATCGTGGCGAACAGCATCCACGGGTCGGTGACGAAGAGCTTCCACATTTCGTCCAGGGCGGCGGCCGGGTCTCGGGAGATGCGCTGCACGGCGAAGAGCACGACGTGCGCCATCATCAGCCAGAACGAGGCGAAGCCGATCCAGCGGTGCCGCCGGGTGAGCAGGTCGTGGCCCCAGGACCGCTCGACCCAGGGGATCCGGGCCAGGAGCACGACCTGGAGCAGCATCAGATCGGCAGAGACCAGTCCGGTGAGCAGGCCGAGCGATCCGACGGCGGTGTCCACGGTGGTCAGGCTCAGCAGGCCCTGGTTGCGGATCCAGATGAATACGACGGCGACCACTGAGGCGATGGCGGCCGGGCCCAGCAGGTCGGCAAAGCCGAACCGGAGGGCGCCGCGGCGCGGCGCGGGCGACCTTCGGTGGCCGGCGGCCGCCGTGTTGGATGTGGTCATCAGTGGCTTCCCTCAGACATGTGACGGGGCTGAGAGCACCCTGCTGGGCGCTTCGATGACCAGAGTGGAGGGCATTTTTGTGGCGCCTTTAAGAAGGCGCAGGCAGCGACGGGGGCCGACCGTTCTTAATCTGTTTTGTGAATGATCAGCCATGCTGTTCGCGGGTGGTTCAGACGGGCCCGTCCGTTTCGTCCGGGCTCCCTGATCCGCAATCGCACTACGGCTCGGGTGTCCGGCCCAGCACGGAAAGTGAGGGGCGATGTCCGTTTCTCGGCGAAAGCCGCTGGTGCTTGTCGTGGACGACGACCAGGGCGTCCGCCAGGCGCTGCGACTGGGGCTGTCCGTCGAGGGCTTCGACGTCCAGGAAGCTGCGGACGGGGAATCCGGTCTGGAGTCGATCACCGCGCAGCTACCTTCCGTCGTCCTGCTGGACGTCGTCATGCCCGGCATCAGCGGCGTGGAGGCCGTACGGCGCATGCGGCTGCAAGGTCGCACGATTCCGGTGTGCATGCTCTCCGCACGCGACGAGGTCGACGACCGGGTGGCAGGACTGGCGGCCGGTGCCGACGACTACGTGGTCAAGCCGTTCTCGGTCGCCGAGCTCGCCGCCCGGCTGCACGCCCTGGTCCGCCTGCACGAAAGCAGCCACCAGCGCCCTCTCCTGCTGGGGGACCTCACCATCGAGCCCGCCCGCCGGGAGGCCACCCGTGCCGGTCGTGAGCTGGGGCTCACCACACGTGAATTCGATCTTCTGGTGACGCTCGCCCAGCGTCCGGGGCAGGTCCTGAGCCGCGCCCAGCTGCTGGAGCAGGTGTGGGGATATACCTGGGACGTGGACACCAATGTGGTCGACGTCTTCATCGGCTATCTCCGCAGAAAACTCGAAGCGGGTGGCGAGAAGCGGATCCTGCAGACGGTGCGCGGCGTCGGATTCGCGCTGCGGACATGAGGCTCCCCCTGCCGCGCAGCCTGCGCTCACAGATCACCGCGAGTGTCGCTCTCCTGGTGGTGCTCGTGGTCGGCGTCGCCGGCCTCGTCATCGTGGACCGCATCGACCACCGTGACCGTACGGACGTCGACCGACAGCTCACCGCCCGCGCCGACAAGGTTCAGGGGGACGCCGACAAGCTGTTGTCGCAAGGAAACGGGGCGGACAGCCCCGGCAGTGACGACTACGGCGGCCTGCTGGTCGGCAGCCAGTCCCTGGTCCGGCTCGTCTCCGGGAACGAGATCATCACCCAGCGCGGTGATCAGCCCACGGCTGACATTCCCGTCCCGACATCGGACGGCCTGAGCACCGTCCGCGTCGGCGGCCAGTCCTGGCGGTCCTTCGTGCAGCCCCTCAAGGACGACTCAGACGAACGCCTTCAAGTGCTCCAGGACCTCGGCCCCATCGAGCAGCGGCTGGCCGACAACACGCGCATCGTGGCCGGCGTCGCCGCACTGTCCATGTTCATCGCCGCGGGCGGCGTGTGGCTGATCACTCGGATGATCCTGCAGCCTCTGCAACGACTGCGCACCGGAGCGCACCGGATCCGTGCCGCCGACACCCATCAGCAACTCCCGACGGTCACCCGGCCGCAGGAGGTGGCGGACTTGTCCGCATCCCTCAATCGCATGCTGGCCCAGCTACAGACGAGCATGCACGCCACCCGCCGCTTCACCGCTGACGCGGGACACGAACTGCGCACCCCGCTCACCACCATCGGCATGAACCTCGAAACCCTCCAGCGCAATCCCCATCTGCCCGCTGCCCACCGGCAGGAGGCCCTCGATGCCATGGTCATGGAGCATCGCCGGATCACGGTCCTGCTGGAGGGGCTGCAGATTCTCGCCCGAGGTGATGCCGGTGCGCTGCCTCCGCGCGCCACGGTGGACCTGCCCGCACTGCTCGACGAGGTGGTACGTCACGCTCAGCACCGGCATCCGCTGACCACGTACAGCACGTCCATCGCCACCGGTGGCGTTCCACGCGTCCAGGGCTGGCCGGCCGGACTGCGCATGGCCGTGGACAACCTGCTCAACAATGCGGCCCTGCACGGGCGACAACCCCAGGGCCAGGTTCACGTATCGCTGACGTGGGACTCCTCACAGGCCTTCATCTCCGTCATCGACGACGGGCCCGGCATTCCCTCGGACGAGCGCGAAGCCGTCAAGGAACGCTTCGCACGGGGCCGTAGGCCACGCAGCCACGGCTCCGGTCTCGGGCTGGCCCTCGTGCAACAACAAGCCGAGCTGCACGGCGGGGCGCTGACCCTGGGAGACGCCGACGGCGGAGGACTCCGGGCGACGCTGACCATCCCACTGCACCGGACCGCCGGTTCCTCCGCACACAACACTCCCCCGGCGCACTCCCGGCGGAGGTAGGTGCCTTTGGGTCATGCATCCAGAGGCGTGGGGCGGTCGCGGCACACTCATCACGTGGATTCGTCGGAGTGGGCCCCGGCGGGTTCTGTCTTTTTGAGCCGGACACCGTGGGGTGCTCCGTGTAGTTCCGCATAGACGCCTCGGTGGGCGAGGAGCTCGTGATGTGTTCCGGTCTCCACCACCTGACCGTTGTTGAGCACCACGACGCGGTCGGCCTGGGGAGCCAGTTGCAGGTCATGGGTGATCATGACGGTGGTGCGGCCGGACATCAGCTGGCGTAGCGGGCCGATCACACGACGGACTGCCAGGGCGTCAAGTCCGGTGGTGGGCTCGTCGAGGATCAGTACGGGTGCGTCACGAAGCATCGCCCGGGCGATCGCGATGCGTTGCAGCTGACCGCCGGAGAGCTGGGCGGTGTGGGGATCGATGTGGGTGCCGTAGCCGTCCGGCAGCGCGATGACGAAGTCGTGGGCGGCAGCGGCGCGGGCCGCGTGCTCGACCTCCCGGTCGGTGGCGCCGGGACGTCCGCAGGCGATGTTCTCGTGGATGGTGTCGTGGAGGATGAGGGTCTTCTGGGGCAGCAGAGTGACGTTCTCGCGCAGGAACGACAGCCCAACGGTATTCAGGTCGACTCCGTCGAGATGGATGCTTCCGGCGGTGGGGTCGTAGAAGCGCAGCAGCAGTTTGGCGATGGTGGACTTTCCCGCGCCGCTCGGACCGGTGACGACGATGAACTCACCGGGCCTGGCGGTGAGGGACACGTCGCTGAGAGTGGGCGCTTCCTGTCCGGGGTAGCTGAAGCCGACGCGGTCGAGCTGCACCATGCCGTGCACGCGCCACGGTGTGACGGCCTGGCGCTTCGGGGGGTCACTGACGGCGGGCTGTGTGTCGAGGATGTCCAGCAGTCGTTCGGCGCCGGCGGTGGCTGCGCTGATGGTCAGGCCCAGTTGGCCGAGGCTGCGCAGTGGGGGGTACAGGTAGCCCAGAAAGGCGGCGAAGGACAGGAGTTGGCCGAGGGTCATGCGGCCCTGGGAGATTTCCCAGGCGCCCAGCCCGATCACACCAAGGACGCACACCGTCTCAAGGACCTCGACGGCCTGCTCGTAGAGTTCGCTCATGCGCGCGCCGGTCACCGAGGCCCGCATCCACGCACGAGCCTCGTGGCGCAACCGCTTCTCCTCGGCGTTCTTGCGGTTGTAGGCCTGAGTGAGCACCACGTTGCCGAGCGCCTCCTCGACGACCGAGGTGATGGCTCCGTCGGCGACACGTTCCTCACGGGCAACGGCCTTGATGGGGGCGGAGAACTTCCGGGCCGTGAGCCACAGGACCGGTGCGAGCAGGAAGGTGGCCAGTGCCAGGTCCCAGCGCAGCCACAGGGCGGCGGCCGAGAACAGTACGACGTTGAAGACGGCGGAGACGATACCGACGACGCCGGAGACGACCATTTCCTCGATGGACTCGACGTCCCCTGTCAGCCGCTCCAGCAGGTCGCCCTGGCGGTGTCTCTGGAAGAAGTCGGGCGGCAGGTCCTGCACGTGGCCGAAGATGTGAGCCCGCAGACGCATGACGAAACGCTCCGCTGTCCAGACGGCCAGCGAGTTGCCGGCGTATCTGACGGCTGCACCGAGGACCGCGACAGCCAGCCACTGGCCCGCCGGTGCCCAGAAGGCTTTCAGAGAGCCCTTCTGGAGCGCGTGGTCGGTGAGTTCGCCGAACAGCAGGATCGCGGCCGTCTCGCACAGTGCGGCGACGATGACACCGACACAGATCAGCACCAGCCAGCGCCGGTCGCCCCTTGTCAGGGGCCAGAAGCGGGCGAACGCCTGCCTCATGGTGAGGGTGGGGGGCCCGTCGGTCTCGGCGCCGTCGGCACTCCTCGCGACGGTATGCGGTTGCAGTCCCACCAGTGTCTGAGTGCCGTGGGGGCGCAGAAGGCCGGGGCGGCGGTGACGTCCTCGTACGGGAGGTGCTTGCGGCAGGCGCAGTTGCATCGTCTGCTGTTCGTTGTATGAGGTCACTGCCACTCCTGGGTTGGCTTGGACATGCGGGAGGCGGGTCCGCGGCTCCATGCCGCGGACCCGCCTTTCGCTCAGGGGCAGGTCAGTGCTTGATCGGGCGCTTGTGGGGCTTCGGCTTCGCCGTCTTGGCCTTGGCGGGCTTGACGGGCTTGGTGGCCTTGGTGGCCTTGACGGCGGCGATCTTCTTGAAGCTCATGCTTCCTCCATAAGCGCAGCCCATCGGCTGCTCAGTTCTTTCGCCGGAGCCGTTCGACTTCGACTTCGACTTCGACACGGAAAACACTAGAAGGCGTTCTTGAGGGTGGCTTAAGAAAGCCTCCAGATTACCCACTTCAAAAGAATCAAGAATATTCAATAATCGGGAACTGGGAAATTTCGCCGCTCGTCGGCGGCCGGCCATGCCAAAAGCGGGCCTGCGACTGGCAGCCGCAGGCCCGCTTTCCCCCTCCTTTGAGGGTGAGGGGTTGTTCAACCCGAGAAGGAAGGTCCGACCGTAGGGTTACTTGATCGGGCGGGCCTTGCGGGCCTTCGCCGGCTTGGCGGCCTTGGCCGGCTTCGCCTTGGCAGGCTTGGCGGGCTTGACCGGGACGACCTTCTTGAAGCTCATGCTTCCTCCATACGCACAGCTCAACGGCTGCCTAGTTCTTTTGTCGAAGCCGTTCGGCTTCGACACGGAAAACACTAGGAGGCGTTCTTGAGAGGAGTTTAAGGAAACAGGTGCGGGAAAATTTTCCACCTATTCTGAAGATCTCTAATGAATGAGAAAAACACAGGAAAGACGAGAGCCGGGCAGAAACCCGTCAGCAGGGTTCGGCAGCGGCATAGCTCACAAGGGCACAGTCATCGATGCCGACAACCGGCCCTTCGTGGATGTGCCCCTGATCGCGCCCGTCAGCGATCCCGGCGGGCGTTGAGCCGGGCGGCCTGACGCGTGAGGTGGTCGCGCTCGGCGAGGTTGGGTGCCTTATGGGCCGCCTCGGCGTACAGCCGTGCCGCCGTCGCCAGGTCGCCGTCACGCTCGTGGAGGTACGCCGCCACCGCGGCGTGGCGGGGCAGTGAGTCGTCCAGCGCCGCGAGCGCGGCCAGGCCGGCGCGTGGTCCGTCGGCCTGGCCGACTGCCACCGCGCGGTTGAGCCGGACGACCGGGCTGTCGGTCAGACGCGCGAGCTCGTCGTACCACTCGACGATCTGCACCCAGTCGGTCTCCGCGGAGGTGGGCGCGTCGGCGTGGAGTGCCGCGATGGCGGCCTGGGCCTGGAACTCGCCCAGCCGGTCGCGGGCGAGGGCCGCCTGCAGGATCCCGACACCCTCGGCGATCGACTTGGTGTCCCATCGGGCGCGGTCCTGCTCGGCGAGCGGCACCAGGCTGCCGTCGGGCGCGGTCCGGGCCGCGCGCCGGGCGTGGTGGAGCAGCATGAGGGCGAGCAGCCCCGCCACCTCGGGGTGCTCGATCGCGGCCGCGAGCTGCCGGGTGAGCCGGATGGCCTCGGCGGCGAGGTCGACGTCGCCGGAGTAGCCCTCGTTGAAGACCAGGTAGAGGACGCGCAGCACGGTGGCGACGTCGCCGGGCTGGTCGAACCGCACTCCGGAGACGGTGCGCTTGGCCCGGCTGATGCGCTGCGCCATCGTCGCCTCGGGTACCAGGTAGGCCTGGGCGATCTGGCGGGTGGTCAGCCCGCCGACGGCACGCAGCGTGAGTGCGACCGCGGAGGACGGCGTCAGCGACGGGTGGGCGCACAGGAAGTAGAGCTGGAGCGTGTCGTCCACCGTGGGCGCGGGCCCGGTGGCCGGCTGCTCGTCGACGAGGTCCTCACGTCGGCGGCGGGCCGTGTCCGCCCGGGTCGCATCGAGGAACTTGCGCCAGGCCGCGGTGACCAGCCAGCCCTTCGCATCCCGCGGCGGGTCGGCCGGCCATACGCGGACCGCCTCGACCAACGCGTCCTGCACGGCGTCCTCGGCCGCCGCGAAGTCGGCTCCGCGGCGGACGAGGATCCCGAGCACGCTCGGTGTGAGGCTCCGTAGCAGGGCCTCGTTCACTTCGGAGGTCACTCCGTGACCGTGGGCTGCACGCCGTAGGCAGGACGAAGTTCGAGCCACTCGTGGATCGGCTCCCCGCCCTTCCCGGGGGCGGCCGACAGTTCCCCTGCCAGCTCGACAGCGCGCTCGTAGCTGTCGACGTCGATCACCATCCAGCCGGCAATGAGGTCCTTGGTCTCGGCGAACGGTCCGTCGGTGACCGGCGGGCGCCCTTCACCGTCGTACCGGACGAACGTCCCCCCGGGGGCGAGCGCCTGCTCGCCGACGAACTCACCGGTCCCCACAAGCCGGTCCGCGAAGTCGCGCATGTACTGCACGTGGGCCGAGATCTCCTCCGGCGTCCACTGGTCCATGGGTGCGTCGTTGACCGAGGCCGGGGCGCCGCGGTAGTGCTTGAGGAGCAGGTACTTGGCCATCGTGTTCTCCTTGGTGCTGATGCGACCCATTGTGGTCGCGTTCACAGCAGGGACGGAGCCGGTCACGGGTTCTCGACATCGCCGTCCGAGTTTTTTTGAGACCCGGGCCTGGGCGAGCCGTCCCACGGTGTCCGGGTCCACGCCGTGGCGTCAGGGCGGGTTGGAGCGACTCCTTCCAAGATCATCCCCTGTGACCGTCAGCTCCCCGCCCCGCAGCCGAAGCGGACCGTGGACGACACCCTCATCAAAGAATCGTGGGCAAGGGCGTCGACCGTGCCCACGCCCTCCGGGCGCAGTGGTAGGCCAGTGATCGCGCCTGTTGCGACAATGGGCAGGTGAATAACGTGTCATCACAGAATCAGGATCGCCGAAGCCGACCCAACTACGACCGTGAATCTCTTCTTGAGATCGCAGTGGAGGTCTTCAACGAGCGTGGTTATGACGCCACCGGTATGGAGGAGTTGGCCAGACGCCTGGGCCTGAGCAAGTCCAGCATCTACCACCACGTCTCCGGCAAGGAGGAACTCCTGGACCTTGCTGTCACCCGTGCTCTCGATGCCCTTTTTTCTCTCATTGACGAACCCAATACAGCCGAACTCGCCCCGACGGCCCGGCTTGAGCACATCGTACGTCGGAGCGTCGAAGTACTCGCAGCCGAGTTGCCGTATGTCACCTTGCTACTGAGAGTCCACGGAAACAGCGCCACCGAACAGCGAGTCCTCAAGCGACGGCGAGAGTTCGATCACCGTGTGGCCGAACTGGTCGAACTCGCGGCGCAGGAAGGAGGAATCCGGGCCGATATCGATCCCCATCTCGCAAGCCGACTGGTTTTCGGCACCGTGAATTCTCTCATCGAGTGGTACCGGCCGGACGGAGAGCTTCCCGTATCGGTTCTCGCCGATGCTCTCACCGTCCTCGTGTTCGGCGGCTTGCGGTCTCCTGGACAGCCTGGCGGCGTGCGGTGATGTTCGGGTGTGCTGAACCGCTCCGTGGGCGAAGAATTCGGTCGCGCCCGGCGAGGTGAGCCGATACTTTCCGCCTGAGCGCAGTGAGGTGCGCGACGCGGCCGCAAGGGGAGATCTGTATGGACACCGAGGGTGCACGGACCGACCGTCTGGGCTTGCTGCTCGAGCAGTTCGACAAGGCCCGGGAGATGGCCCAGGTGCGGCTGACGGGGCTCGGTGACGAGGAGTACCTGTGGGAGCCGGTGCCCGGTTGCTGGTCGCTCCGGCGCCGGAGCGAGGCGGCGACGCCCAGAGCGTTCGGTCCTGGTGAGTGGGTGCTCGACCTGGGCGCGGCGGACATCCCGGCGAGCGAGTACGCCGAGGTTGCCCGGCAGGCCGCCGGCGGCATGACCGTTGCCAAGATCGCCGACGACTGGAGCGTGGGTGTCGAGCGGGTCGAGCAGATCCTCGCCCACACCGGTGAGCCGGAGCCGGACACGGCGCCGATCACGACCATCGCCTGGCGGCTGGGACACCTGCACCACCAGTTCGCGGGCGGTTGGGAGTGGGCCTTCGGCGAACGGCTGCAGGATCCGAAGCTGATGATTGACTTCTCCCCCTCCGCCGCCCTGACACTCGAGCGGTTCTGGCCGGTGATCGACCGCTGGCGCGCGAGCGTAGGTGCCGTCACGGAGGAGCAGCTCGACACGGTCGGCTTCTCGCAGTACCCGTACGGTTCCGACCCCGACGACCCCTTCATCGGCGTGCTGTCGGGGGCCAACCTCGAATTCATCCATCACATGGCCGAGATCGCGTTGCTCCGCGACCTGTGGCGAGCCCGCTTCACCGCCGGCGGGTAGTGCCGCGAGCGTGTTTCGTGGCGCTGCCGGTCCATGCGCCGGTGAGTGGTTCGTAACTCGCAGCGTGAGCCAGCCAGTTGAGCTGACGGGGGCCCTTGATAGACCCACCTGGACCAGGCCGACGGGAAAACGGTGTGAGAGGTGATCCAGCGGTCAACCGACGTGGGCGGCGATGGTTCGCGCACACCTCAGGGACTCGGTGTGCGTCGTGTCCACCTCCAAGTCGTAAGAGACCCCTTCGTGAACCACATCCGCCTGCGCCGCGGCCATCCCCTGGACGCGATCTCCTCGTGCGACCTCACGGCCTGCGGCGACCGCACTGTCACACCTGACGCCCACCCACAACACGGGCAGTCCACCGAGTGCCTTGTGCCACCGCTGCTGAGACGCCGCTCCGCCGAGGAAGACGTCATCGATGATGACTCTGGCGCCTGCACGGGCCATCGCCACGACGCCGTCCTTCCAGGCCGCCTCCAGCGCCCGGAAGTCCGCCCCGACGGTCACTTCGCCGTCCGCCGCGAACACGATTCCCCCGTCCGACGCCCGCATCTTCGCCGGCAGGGCGTCGACGAACGAGTCACACCCGAACGTCAGCCACGGATCGGCCAGTTCGGCCTGCAGGCACCGTACGATCCCGGACTTTCCCGAGCTTGAACCACCATTGAGAATGATCATCTGAGTCGTCACCGCGCCACGGTAAGGCGCTTCCCTCGCGACACGAAACGAATTCCGATGACGGCACGGCCCGGTCGAGCCGCACGAGGTCACACAGTCATCAGCCTTATGAAGTCTTCGACCATCGGTGAGCCTCCACGCCACAAAGGAGAAGATTGCAGATGTAAATAGTGTGAGTAGGTGCTTCCTGCCCGACCGGGTGTTCGTGGCGTCCGTGCAGACTGTTGCCAATCCAGGCGCGAACCAAGACCCGTTGCAGCTGCCCCACCGACCGACCGAGCGGAGGACGCGGGCGTCCACGACAGGTCCCCCAGAGCGGACGTCAATCTCTGACCGCCGTCTCTGGAGGACCCCGACCGTCAAGCCGTTCTACGGGTAACCAGCCACACACAGCCGAGGCTGATCAGCGTCACCGCCGTGAGGTACAGGGCGATAGGTGTGGTGGATGACCAGCTCGTGTAAAGGCCTGTGGCAACGGTTGGCGCCAGGCCGCCACCGAGTATCGACCCCAGCTGGTAGCCGAGAGAGGCCCCGCTATAGCGAATCTCAGCTCTGAAAAGTTCCGAGAACAGTGCCGCTATCGGCCCATAGACGATACCCATGAATACCGCCGTCACCAGGAGCGCCAGCAGAATCAGGGCGGAGTTCGCGGTGTTGATCATTGGGAACAGGAAGAGTGCGCACCCGACAAGGCCTAGGGAACCGACCCTGAGCACCACTCGCCGGCCATGCCGGTCCGAGAGAGCGGAGGCCCAGGGTATAACCGCGAGCCACACCAGGGACGCGATGAGGGTGAGGACAAGGATGCGGTTCCGGTTCAGTTCCAGCACGGCGGTCGTGTAGGACAGCAGGTAGGCCATGAAGATATAGCCGACCGCGTTGATTCCGATGAACGCCCCGGCGGATAGGGCTACTTCCTTCCAGTGTTCTCGCAGTACTGCCACGATGGGCATGCGCTGTTCCGTTTTCGACTGCTTGACCGCCTCGAAGTCCGGGCTTTCAGAGATGGTGAGTCGAATCACCAGACCTGCCACGACCATGACGGCGCTCGCCAGGAAGGGAACTCGCCACCCCCACGCCAGGAACGCGTCACTGCTGAGATTGGTCGTAAGGCCGAGGAACACCAGGTTGGCAAGAATGAGCCCTCCTGGCACACCCATCTGCGGGAAACTTCCGTAGAAGGCCTTCTTTCGATCAGGGGCATGCTCGACAGCCATGAGGACCGCTCCGCCCCACTCTCCACCGACCCCTATGCCCTGGATGAAACGCAGGGTCACCAGCAGGATCGGCGCCCAGACGCCGACGGTGGCGTAGGTGGGAAGCAGCCCTATGCCCACCGTGGCAAGTCCCATGGTGAGCAGTGAGATCACCAGCATGGACTTGCGGCCGACCCGGTCACCGAAGTGACCCATGACGATGCCGCCCACCGGGCGGGCCAAGAAGCCGACCGAGTAAGTGGCGAAGGCAGCCAGGGTTCCCGCTGCCGAGGAGACACCGGGGAAGAACAGCGGTCCGAATGCAATGGCCGCAGCCATGCCGTAGATGAAGTAGTCGTACCACTCGATGGCGGTTCCGACGAAGCTCGCTGTTGCCACTTGCAGCGGGCGTACCCGCTTTGTCGTGACTGTCCCGGGTAGGTTTCGGTCGATGGCCACTGCTGTCTCCTGACAGGGTGAGCGATGCCGCCGCAGCTGTTCATCGGGGCTTGGGGAGAGGAATACCGGAGCGAAATGGGGGATGAAATCGCTCAGTTGCCGATCTGATCGAGGCCGGTCTGTCACTGCCTCGATCAACATCTGGATATGCCCTGCCGGCTTGTGCGCTGAGCCCGATTTTTCTGCCACGCCTCGTGCAGTCGGACTTCGCTGGTCGCAACAAGCAGGGCGCTGCGCAACTGGATTCCGCCGAGTTCACTGGGTGAGTGATACCAACGGCGCCAGCAGCAGTCGGCGGAAGACCGGGGCAGGATGACGCCCGGGCCGCTCCCGCCGGCTGGAGATGGAGACTCTGCAGCTGAGTGGACTAGGCCTTTCACCATGTCGGCAGAGACTTCCAGGGCTGCGGCTGATCATGGCCTCAGACCTACCGACCGAACGATTGGTCGTCTCGTGACTGGTAAGTAAAGGCAGCCGTGCAACCGGTGTCAAGAGAGTTGAACGGATGGAAGTTTGCCCGCCCAAGAGCATCGCTGGGGCAATCGTTTACTGCCGCCTCTCGGCACCCTGACTGTCGCAGAGATGGCGTTCGACACCTCGGGCTACTCGGGGGCGATACCGGTGTCGGAGGCCCGCACAGCCGCGTCCTCCATCCGTACAGCCCAGGGAAAGTGACGCCCCGTCGATGCAATGCGGGAGGGGCAATCAGGCAGGCTCACAGCCCCTGTGGCGTTTGCTGATTTACACAGACGCAGTTCTGAGATGCGCTCGTGACCTCGCGCGGACGGCCGCCCACGAAGAGACGACCGTCGCTCAGGAGTGCCCATTGGTTCGCCGAGCTCGGTCAGCTGTCGTAGTCGACGGACAGCGTCTCGGAGAGCGGGTACGTCTGGCACGTCAGCACGTATCCGGCGTCGACCTCAGCGGTTTCGAGGGCGTAGTTACGGCGCATGTCCGCCTCGCCTTGGGTGACTCGAGCACGGCAGGTGCCGCAGACCCCTCCCTTGCAGGCAAAGGGAAGGTCCGGACGGATGCGCGCAGCCGAGTCGAGGATCGTGCCGGCGCGGGGCAGCGCGGCCGTGGTGGAGCGGCCGTCGAGGGTGATGGTGACCTCGCTGACGGGTCCGTCGGCCGTTGGCTCTTCGCGGCGGATCGCTTGGGCCGGCTCGTCGGCGAAGAACAGTTCCTGGTGCACTCGTTCGTTGGACACATTGAGTTTCGCGAGTACCTGCTGGGCGTCCCGAACCATGCCGTGGGGACCGCACAGCCACCAGTGGTCTGCGCTCGGGACATCGATCAGTCCGTCGATGAGGGCATCGAGGCGCTCGCCGTCCAGGCGGCCGGAGAGAAGGTCGGCTTCACGGAGTTCCCGGGAGAGGACATGTGCGAGCTGGAATCGTGTGCGGTATGTGTCCTTCAGGTCGGCCAGCTCGTCGGCGAACATGACGGTGTCGGTGCGCCGGTTTCCGTAGAAGAGCGTCACCTTCGACTGGTCGTCGGACGCCAGTACCGACTCGGCGATGGACATCATGGGGGTGACCCCGGATCCCGCTGCGATGAGTACATGGTGACCGGGCCCTGTGAGGTCTGGTGTGAAAGCACCTGTGGGAGCCATGACTTCGACGGTGTCGCCGGGCTTTACCTCGTGGACCAACCAGGAGGAGAACAGCCCACCCGGTACCTCCCGGACTCCGATGCGAAGGGGTGCGCCGACCGGTGAGCAGATCGAGTACGAGCGCCGTTCGTCCCGTCCGTCGATCTCACGGCGCAGAGTGAGTGACTGACCTGGCGCGAAGAGGAACTCCTCCGCCAAGGCATCGGGGATCTCAAAGCTGACAGCGACCGCGTCTTCGCACAGGCGTTGTACACCGGCGACGCGCAGGGAGTGGAACATCGGGCGGCGCCTGCGTGCCCTTGTCGCGGGGGCACCGGAAGTCGGTGCCGTCAGCTCTGCCATCAGATCTCCTTGACGTACTCGAACGGCTCATGGCAAGTGAGGCAACGCCACAGTGCCTTACAGGAGGTGGACCCGAATCGCGATGTCTCCTGGGTGTCCACCGACCCGCAGCGCGGGCACGGCACGATGCGGCGCATCGGTGAGAGGCTCAGCGGTACCGGGCCGGCGGGGCGTTGCGGTGTCTTCAGGGGTGGGGCGATGTCGTACTCGGTGAGTTTGCTGCGCCCTGCGGGGGTGATCCAGTCGCTGGTCCACGGCGGGTTCAGTACCGTGCGGATTTCCACCCGTTCGAAGCCGGCCTCCCGCAGGCGGGCGGACACGTCGGCCCGCATCTCCGCCATGGCCGGGCAACCTGAGTACGTCGGGGTCAGGCTTGCGACCACCGTGCCGTCTTCCGTGATGGTCACGTCGCGCAGGACGCCCAGGTCGGCCAGGGTGAGCATGGGCAGTTCGGGGTCGGGCACCTGCTCGGCAACTCGCCGGGCGCGCCGGACGTCGGCCAGGGCGGTCACCATGTCGCGTCCGGATGAGCGCGGGCCACACTCTGCAGTTCGGCAAGGAGAGGCGCGAGGTGTTCGGTGTGGTCGGCGTGCCGACCCGCTCCGGGCAGGGGCGAAGCCTGCGGCATGCTGAGCCCTGCGGCGTCCAGAACCTGCTGAAGATCTGCCAGGACTTCGCTCCGCCCATCGTGGGCCGAGAACAGTTCCTGCAAGTAAGGGGCCACGTCTGCCAGGGCGTTGGTGATGCGGCGGTGGGATTCCTCTGTTCCGTCTCCCAGGCGCACCATCCACTCGGCTGCGTACTGTCGGTGGTAGGCCAGCTCCTTCAGGGCCTTGGCAGCGATCGCCGCCAGTACGGGATCCGGCGACGATTCGAGCCGGGCGAAGTGAGCGAGACGCCAGCTGGAGAACACGAACAGCCGCACGACGGAGAACGCGAAGTCTCCGTTGGGAAGTTCGACCAGTCGGACGTTGCGGAAGTCCTCGGCGTCCCTGAAGTAGGCGTAGGCGTCCTCGGTGCGTCCGCTGGCGTCGGCCTGGCCGCAGCGGGCGTACAGCAGTCGCGCCTGGCCCAGCAGGTCGAGTCCGATGTTGGCCAGCGCCACCTCCTCCTCCAACTCCGGTGCCAGGGTGACCCATTCGGCGAGTCGTTGCGCCAGGACCAGGGTGTCGTCGCCGAGTGCCGTGCAGGAGGCAGCCAGTTCGGCGGCATCGATACTGTCGGGCACCGAGGTGTCCACGCCGTGCAGGGGGTCTTCGAAGCCGGTACCGAACGCCCAGCGTGCATCGCTGTCGTCGTGGCCCTCGGCCAGAGTCATGTAGACGTGATCGTCGCTCATCCCCGGCTCCTAGATGTGCGGGACATCGTCAGGGATGTCGTAGAAGGTCGGATGGCGGTACACCTTGTCCGCGCTGGGCGCGAAGAAGGGGTCCTTCTCGTCGCGCGTGGAGGCGGCGATGTACTCCGAGCGCACGGCCCAGATACTGACGCCCTCATTGCGCCGGGTGTAGAGGTCGCGGGCGTGGGTGAGAGCCATCCGGTCGTCCGCGGCATGCAGCGAGCCCACATGCACATGGTTCAGTCCGCGCTTGCCCCGGACGAACACCTCGTACAACGGCCAGTCCCGCTTCTCGTTCTCCGACTCGCTCATGCTGCTGCCTCCTCGCGTGCTCGGGCGGCCTGCTTGCTCGCATGGGCGGTGGCTGCCTCCCGTACCCAGGCGCCTTCATCGTGTGCGACCCTGCGCCGTTCGACTCGCTCCGTGTTGCACGGGCCGTCACCGCTGATCACCCGCTTGAGTTCGGAGAAGTCAGGGGTGCCGAAGTCGTGGTGGCCACGTTCCTCGTTCCAGCGCAGTTCGGGGTCGGGCAGGGTGACACCGAGCTTCGCCGCCTGCGGCACGGTCATGTCGACGAAGCGCCGGCGCAGTTCGTCGTTGGTGTGCCGCTTGATCTTCCAGGCGATGGACTGAGCGGAGTTCGGCGAGTCATCGTCCGGCGGACCGAACATCATCAGTGAGGGCCACCACCATCGGTCCACGGCGTCCTGCACCATCTCGCGCTGGGCGTCGGTGCCGCGCATCATCGTCAGCAGCAGTTCGTAGCCCTGGCGCTGATGGAACGACTCCTCCTTGCAGACTCGCACCATGGCTCGCGCATAGGGGCCGTACGAGCTACGGCACAGGGGCACCTGGTTGCAGATCGCCGCGCCGTCCACGAACCAGCCGATGACGCCCACGTCAGCGAAGGTGGGCGTCGGGTAGTTGAAGATCGAGGAGTACTTCTGGCGGCCCTCGATCAGCCGCTGGGTCAGGTCGGCCCGGTCCACTCCCAGGGTCTCGGCAGCGGAGTAGAGGTACAGTCCGTGGCCCGCTTCGTCCTGGACCTTCGCGAACAGGATCGCCTTGCGGCGCAGCGACGGCGCCCTGGTGATCCATTCGCCTTCCGGCTGCATGCCGATGATTTCCGAGTGTGCGTGCTGGGCGATCTGGCGGACCAGCGTCTTGCGGTATCCCTCGGGCATCCAGTCGCGCGGTTCGATCCGCTGGTCCCGCGCGATCGTCGACTCGAATTGGGACCGCAGCTCCGGCTCGGTGTCGCTACCGGAGGACGCGACGGACTGTGCTGTAGCCATCTGTACCACCTTACCTACCGACCATTCGTTCGGTCCATCATACGATGAGCCCTCCCCGGACTGGCAAGCACCGGGCGGGTCAGTGCCCGGAAAAGGACGGCTGCTGTCCGGCCAGAAAGGCTCGCACCGCGCCACGGTGATCCTCTGTGGCCCCCAGCCGCTCCTGAGCTGCGGCCTCGCGGTCGAGTACGGCCTTCAGGTCCTGTCCCTCGGCGGCCCGCAACAGGGATTTGAGCTCGGCGTATGCGCCGGTCGGGCCGGCGGCCAGCCGTCGGGCCAGAACCAACCCTTCTGCGTGGGCGGAACCGTCCGCCACCACGCGATGGACCAGTCCCCACCGGTGGGCTTCCTCGGCTCCGAAACGTTCCGCCAGAAGCGCCAGGGCAGTGGCGCGTGAGGGCCCGACCGCCTGAGCCAGCGTGGCGCTCAGCCCGCTGTCGGCGGCAAGCCCTATCGCGGTGAACGCGGTGGTGAAGCGTGCGCTCTGCCCGGCGACCCGGACATCGCCGCAGAGGGCAAGGCCAAGACCTGCCCCGACGCAGGAGCCCTCGATCGCCACGACCAGCGGACACGGCAGCGTATGAAGGGCTTCCACCAGCGGGTTGTACTCGGCTCTCAGCAACGCGAAGGCGGTGGTGGGCTCGTCCTCAAGTGCCTGGGCGTGCTCCTTGAGGTCTTGGCCTACGCAGAAATGGTCACCTTGGGCTGTGAGGAGCACCGCCCCGACCTGCCGGCCTTCATGGTGTGCCTGTCGCACAGCGGCCAGCAGGCCACACCGAAGGTGGACGTCCAGTGCGTTGCGAACCTTGGGCCGTTGCAGCGTGATGACGGCGACCGCGCCGTCACGGGTGTACCCCACGCCGGGTTGCTCGGTCCCGGCGGAGCCTTCCTCTCCGGTCACCATGTGTAGAACCCCTGTCCCGCCTTCTGCCCGAGTTCGCCACGCGCCACCTTGTCGCGCAGCAGCTGCGGGGGCGCGAAGCGCTCGCCGAGTGTGGCGTGCAGGTATTCGGCGATGGCGAGTCGCACATCGAGCCCGACCAGGTCCGTCAGCCGCAGCGGTCCCATGGGGTGCTTGTAGCCGAGCCGCATCGCGTCGTCGATGGCTTCAGGGGCGGCGACACCTTCTTCGACCATACGGATGGCTTCCAGGCCCAGGGCCAGACCGAGGCGGCTGCTGGCGAACCCGGGGGAATCCTTGACGACGACGTCCTGCTTGCCCAGCGCTTTGGTCCATTCCAGAGCGGCCTGGACCGTGTGAGGAGAGGTGTCGGGGGCGATCACGATCTCGACCAGCGCGGAGGCGGGTACCGGGTTGAAGAAGTGCATGCCGAGGAAACGTTCGGGGCGGCGCAGGACAGCGGCAAGGTCGGTGACCGACAGCGCGCTCGTATTGGTGGCCAGGACAGTCGTCTCGCTCACCGCTTCTTCGGCCGCCTTGAGCAGTCGGGCCTTGAGCGCGGCATCCTCGGGAACGGCTTCCACGACCAGCTCGGCGTCCGGGGGCAGGGCCTCCACTGTGGATACGAGGGTCACGCGGCGCGTGACAAGCGTTGCCGGCTCGGCAAGGTGGCCTCGCTCTTCAGCCCGCCGGAGGCCGGCCCCGATCCGCTCCAGCGCTGTGGCGGCAGCGTCCGTCCCGCTCTCCACCACAGTCACCGCCGAGCCCGCGGCGGCGAAGGACTGGGCGATCCCCGAGCCCATGCGTCCGCCCCCGATGACTCCGACGGCCTTGGGCGCTGACGTCATGTCCGGCTCCTTCTGTCGAGAAAACGTGTCATGCGGTCCTTCTTGTCCTCGCTCTCGAACAGCACGGCCTGTGCCAGGTCGTCGGCCACGGGGTGGGCGCCGGGCGAGTCGACGACGAGCTTCGTGAGACGCAGGGCCGTGGCCGACGAACGCGCCATACGGTCGAGTAGCGCGTGGGCTTCCCGCAGCAGTTCCTCGGCCGGTACGACGTCGATGACCAGGCCCGCGGCGTGAGCCGCCCGGGCGTCGAGGTTGCGGCCGGCGAGCAGGACCTGCTTGGCGACCGACTCACCGACCAGTTCGGGCAGACGCCAGCAGGCACCGGCCGCCGCGAGAATGCCAAGGCCCGGCTCAGGGTTGCCGAAAACAGCATCGGGGCCGGCCAGGCGCAGGTCGCAGGCGTACGCCAGTTCGGCGCCGCCGCCCAGAGCCCAGCCGTCGACCGCGGCGAGCGTGGGCATGGGCAGCCTCCGGACTCGCTCGAACAACCGGCTGTTGATGCCCTGCAGAGCTTCGTCCCTGCCTCGCTTGACCAGTTCGGCGATGTCGGCCCCGCCGGCGAAGACACCGCCGTGTCCGGTCAGGAGCAGCAGCTTCGGGGTGCGTTCCAGTTGTGCGCACACCTCGTGCAGTTCGGTGATCATGCGGCCGCTGATGGCGTTGCGGGCCTCCGGGCGGTGCAGAGTGACGACGACCCGGTCGGTCCGCTCCTCCACCAGCAAGGTCTCGTACGACGCGGGGTGACTGCCGGCGTTCATATCCGCTCCACCAGGAGCGCGACGCCCTGGCCCACGCCCACGCACAGAGTGGCCAGGCCGCGGCGGCCGTTCTCCCGTTCCAGCCGACCGAGGAGTGTGAGAAGGATGCGGGCGCCGGAGCAGCCCAGTGGGTGGCCCAGGGCGATGGCCCCACCGTCGGCGTTGACCTTCTCATCGTCCAGCTTCAACCGTCGTATCACGGCGAGTGCCTGAGCGGCGAAGGCCTCGTTCAGCTCGATCGCGTCGAGTTCCCCGATCCCCCAGCCCGCGCGGCCGAGCGCCTTCTCGGTGGCCGGCACCGGCCCCAGTCCCATGAGGTTGGGCTGCACGCCGGCCGAGGCGGAGCCGATGATCCGTGCCCGCGGGGTGAGCCCATAGCGGTCGACGGCTGCCGCGCTGGCGAGCACCAGTGCGGAGGCGCCGTCCGACAGCGGCGAGGAGGAGCCTGCCGTGACGATGCCGTCCTTGCGGAAAATGGTGCGCAAGGAGCCCAGTTTCTCCAGGGTGGTGGTCGCCCGCGGGCCCTCGTCCCGGGTCACCGAAGTGTCCTTGACGGGGACCGGCACGATCTCCCGGTCGAAGCGGCCTGCCTCCTGCGCCGCAAGAGCTCGCTGGTGACTGCGCAGGGCGAAGGCGTCCGACTCGGCACGGGTGATGCCGTCCAGAGCCGCCACCTCTTCGGCGGTCTCCCCCATGGACAGGGTGATCTTCGGCGTCTGCGGTCCGGACTCGGTGGCGACGGCCCGGTCCGCGGCTGCGAATTGCGGGTTGGTGAATCGCCAGCCCAAAGAGGTGTCGTACACCTGGCCCGGCTTGGCCCATGGGGTGCCGGGCTTCTCCATCACCCAGGGTGCGCGGGTCATGGACTCCACTCCCCCGGCGACCACCAGATCGGCCTCTCCGGCGCGGATCGTGTGAGCGGCTGAGGCCACCGCAGTCAGGCCCGAAGCGCACAGGCGGTTGACGGTGTAGCCGGGCACGGTGTGGGGCAGGCCCGCGAGCAGTGCAGCCATGCGTGCGACGTCCCTGTTGTCCTCACCGGCCTGATTGGCGGCGCCCAGGACGACTTCGTCCACGGCTTCGCGCGGAATGGCGGAGCGGCGGACGGCCTCGCCCACGACCAGAGCCGCGAGGTCGTCAGGGCGCACGGAGGCGAGGGCGCCGCCGTAGCGCCCCTGCGGGGTCCGGGCTCCGTCGATCAGGTAGATCTCATCCGACATCAGGCGGACTCCTCAATTGGGGCAGGGCAGGGGCAGGACGGCGTGACTGCAGGGTCGCGAAGCGGCCGGCGACGAGGGCGACATCGGACGAGGTGGCGCTGGCCGCCGGGTTGGCGGTGGTGTACGCCGGCATCCAGCGCCCCCTCCGAGTCGAGCCGTGCCACCAGCGGCGTGCGCAGGATGGCCCCGGCATACCCGGGGTGCGCGACGGCGGCCGACGCGTGGACCGTGCGGCCCGGGCCGGCAGCCTGCTCAGGCCGCTCGCGCACTCCGTCGTTCACGATGGCTCCAAGGGAGTGCTGGCCGCGGCGGCCGCCTGGTCGAGCAGCGGGCTGTGACGTGCGAGGGAGTCAAGATCCTCTGGGTTCTGTTGGAGCATCCGGTCCCCCTCTTGACAGGCAGGAGTCTTGCTGGATTACTTGGCCTTGCCGCACGCTAACCGAATGTTCGGTCGGTCCACAAGGTGGTGGAAATGACGACCCAGGTAAACAGCACGACGCCTGATCCCGTCACCAGGATGTTCGCCGATGACGAGGCATCACGAGGGCTCGGCATCGAGCTGCTGCAGCACGGCGACGGGACTGCCGTGCTCCGGATGACCGTGACCTCCGCCATGGTCAACGGACACAGGATTGCCCATGGCGGCTTCCTGTTCCTCCTCGCCGACTCGGCCTTCGCCTGCGCCTGCAACAGCCACGGACCCGTCACCGTCGCCGCGGCTGCCGACATCGACTTCATCGCGCCCGCGCACGAAGGTGATGTTCTGGTGGCCACGGCACATGAACGCACTCGGTTCGGCCGCAGCGGCATCTACGACGTGAGTGTCCTGCGCGACGACGAAGTGATCGCGGAGTTCCGCGGCCGAAGTCGCACTCTGCGCAGCACGCAACATGAGGAGCCGCAATGAGCAGCGAAGTCATCGTGCCCGAGCACCTGGAAGCGCGCCGGGGAGAGCCGCCTCCCAAGGCATTGCTGGATGACAGCGAACGGCTGTCGCGCGAGGAGATCAGGTCTCTCCAACTCACCAGACTGCGCACGACGCTGCGGCACGCATACGACAACGTGGAGTTGTACCGGCACAAGTTCGACAAGGCCGGAGTCAAACCCGACGACTGCCGCAGCCTTGAGGACCTTGCCCGGTTCCCCTTCACCACCAAGGCCGACCTGCGCGACACCTACCCCTTCGGCATGTTCGCCGTCCCGATGTCGGACGTACGCCGCGTACACGCATCCAGCGGCACCACCGGCCGCCCCACAGTGGTCGGCTACACCGACAACGACCTGTCCATGTGGGCCGATGTCGTCGCCCGATCCATCCGGGCCGCCGGCGGCCGCCCGGGTCACAAAGTCCACATCTCCTACGGCTACGGCCTGTTCACCGGCGGCCTCGGCGCCCACTACGGCGCCGAGCGCGCCGGGTGCACCGTGATCCCCGCCTCCGGCGGCATGACCGCTCGCCAAGTGCAGATCATTCAGGACTTCAAGCCCGAGATCATCATGATCACGCCCTCGTACATGCTCACCCTCCTCGACGAGTTCGAGCGCCAGGGCATCGACCCTCGCTCCACCTCCCTGAAGGTCGGCATCTTCGGCGCCGAACCCTGGACGGAGCAGATGCGCCGCGAGATCGAAGAACGCCTGAACATCCACGCCGTCGACATCTACGGGCTGTCCGAGGTGATCGGTCCCGGCGTCGCCCAGGAATGCGTGGAGACCAAGGACGGACTGCATGTCTGGGAGGACCACTTCTACCCCGAGGTCGTCGATCCGCTCACCGATGAGGTACTGGCGGAGGGTGACAGCGGTGAACTGGTCTTCACCTCGCTCACCAAAGAAGCCCTGCCCATCATCCGCTACCGCACACGGGACCTGACTCGGCTGCTGCCCGGGACCGCCCGGCCAGGATTCCGCCGTATCGAGAAGATCACCGGCCGTTGCGACGACATGATCATCCTTCGTGGTGTCAATGTCTTCCCCAGCCAGGTGGAAGAGATCGTGCTGCGTACGCCTGGTGTTGCCCCTCACTTCCAGATCGAACTCAGCCTGCGCGGACGGATGGACCACATGACGGTCCGCGTGGAAGCACGGCCCGACAGCGGTCCCCCTCAGCGTGCGGCCGCCGCAAAGGCCATCGCTCAGGGAATCAAGGATGGCGTCGGAGTCTCCGTCGAGGTTGCCGTCGTAGACCCGGAAACCCTGGAGCGGTCGCTGGGCAAGCTTCGCCGCGTGAAGGACATGCGTCGGCCCTGAAGGGCCTGGGGATCCATACGTCCTTCATCCGCAGGGTCCGTCTTTACGTGTCCCCGAGGGCACCTCGGTAGCCGAGGTCGAGGCTGCCGCCACCTCCGACTGAGGGGCGCGCCACTCGCCCGCAGGCTCACAGTCGGTCCGCCGATTCGACCGACTCGCGCCCCTGCGGGTGGTGAACCACCCCCGCACACCGCCGTTTCACCAGCGGATACCAGGCAGCATCTCCTGTCACAGAGTTACCCAGGCGGAGGTGGGTTCTTTCCTCCCTGGATGGTCAGACACGGGAATCATCCGGAGAGGTAATCTCCAGATTTCGCTTACACCCATCCCTGCGGTTCACCGCGTGGCGGGTGTGGGTGTGAGCGACACATGAAGACATCCGAATACGCAAGACGCCAGGGCGAGTTGGCACCGGTGGCACCTCGCCTCGACCGACGACGGGACGATCCTTCCGCCGACGCGGCGTGCGTGGATCGGGTGGCGCCGTAGCGGAGCTGATCACGGTGACCGGTGGGGGAGCTGTGACATCGCGAGAAGGATGAGCAGACGCGGCCGCCGGCAGCCCCGCAGGCGATCTCTCGCCTGCCTCACGGCAAGGACTGAGTGTGATCAACAGGGCTACCATGTCGATATGACTGAGAGTTCCCGGGGAAGCAAGCCGACGGATGGTGGCCGTCCCCTGAGGCGAGATGCCGCTCTCAACCGGGAGAGAATCCTGCAGGCGGCACGCGAGGTCTTCGGTCAGCGCGGGTTGGGGGTCACACTCGACGACGTGGCCCACCATGCCGGAGTCGGCGTCGGTACGATGTATCGCCGCTTCCCCACCAAGGAAGCCCTCGTACGTACCCTGTTCGAGCAGGATCTCGCGATGCGGCAGGAGTCGGCCGAGAAGGCGCTTGCTCACCCTGACCCTTGGGAAGGCCTCGTCGACTTCCTTATGGAGATGACGGCCGACCTCGCCGGGAACCGCGGCCTCCATGAGGTGATCATGCTGGGCAGCCACAGCTCCGAGCCCATGGAGACAGCGCGCGGAGGCATGCTCCCCTTCCTCGGAGCCTTGATCCGCCGGGCCCAGGAGAGCGGGGATCTCCGGGCTGAGGTAACCCCTTCCGACATCCCCGTCATCCAGCACATGCTGAGCGCCGCCACTCAGTTCACGCAGGGGAAGCGGCCAGATATCTGGCGCCGCTACATCGAGGTCCTTCTGAACGGTCTCAGAGAGCGCCCCGACAACACTCCACTGACGACTCCCAGCCTCAGCAACGAAACAGTGGAGCAGGTAATGGGCCTCGTCAGGCCCGCTGAGGAACGAGAGTAGCGAGCCGGCGGCAGGACCTGTCAGCGCCTGCATACAGGGCCCCATTCCGGAAACTCGGGATCGCGCACCGGCAGGATCGGGTCACCCCAGCGTTGTCTCCACGATCGTCGGCGTTCCGGTCGGCATCTACAGAACACCTCCTCCCACGCTTTCCGTGAGCGGGAGCCTGCCCTCGCCATTCGGCTGAAGTTCCCGCCTCGGGATGCCCGTCAGGGCCAGAGCGACCCCCTCGGTGGGCTACCCATGTACTGCACATCGACCAAGGCGGTGCTACCGTTGATAAGTGGAGAGATTATCTCCGCTTGAGAAAGAGGTTCACCATGTCTGCGCGCAGCACGCTCAGCGTGATCGCAGGGATCACGCTTCTCGGTCTCGGCGTGACGGCTTGCTCGTCAGGGGGGTCCGCAACAGCCGCCGGATCCGTGTCGCCATCCCCCGCGACGAAGACCGTCGCCTGCCCGGCGCCCTCCAGCGGAGCCACGAGCGCCGCTCCCTCCGGGGCATCAAGCGGGGCTCCCACACCGGCAATTCCGGTGGCCAAGACAGTGAAGCCGACCAGCACCCGCTCAAGCACGGTCATCACTCCGGACGGCCCGCAGATGCAGTGCACCAACACCGAGGTGACGAACCACAAGGACATCACGTACTCGTCACCCAAGGCCAACGGTAAGAAGGTCGACCTGAAGCTGGACCTTCAGGTGCCGCAGACGGCAGGTAAGAAGCCCCTGGTGGTCTACATCACCGGAGGTGGGTTCGTGATGGCGGACAAGTCGGCCAACCTCGGCGAACGCACCTATGTCGCGGATCAGGGTTACGCGGTCGCGAGTATCGAGTACCGCACAGAGACGACCGGCTCGACGTACAAGGACGGCGTCGCCGACGTGAAGTCCGCCATCCGCTATCTGCGTGCCCACGCGGACGAGTACGGCATCGATACGAACAAGGTGGCCGTCTGGGGCCAATCGGCCGGCGGGTACCTCGCGGCCATGGCTGGTGCCACCAACGGGACCAAGGAGTTCGTCACGGGGGGCAACCTCGACCAGAGCAGTGATGTCCAGGCCGTTGTCGACGAGTTCGGCGCCGGCGACCTGGCAAAGATCGCCGACGACTTCGATGCGGCGACCAAGGCCACGTATATGGCGCCTGGCAGCTTCATCAATGCGTACGTATTCGGTCCCGGCTCCACCAAGACCGTCGCAACGGACCCCGCCGCCAACAAGGCAGCCGACCCTGCCACTTACCTGGGTTCCTCCTCGGCCCCCTTCGTCCTGCTCCAGGGGTCCGACGATCACATCATCTCTCCCAGTCAGTCATTGATCCTGCTCGACGCCCTCAAGGCCAAGGGAGTGGAGGCCACTCGCTATGTCGTCAAGGGTGCCAACCACGGAGACATGTCGTTCCTCGGTGACGTCAAGGCCGGGGTGCCGTGGTCCACGCAGAAGGTGATGGGCACCATTTCCGGGTTCCTGGACAAGAAGCTCGGGAGCTGATGTCCGGTTGGGTTGGGTTCGGGAGGGGCGGCGGGCGGCGGATTCGCGGCCCCGAGCCTGCGGCCACGCGTGCAGGCTGGCTGCCCCTCTCTGGATCCCCTCCCCCACCCGAAACCGCTTCCTTCACGGCCGTTACCTGTCGTACTCCCGCCACAAGGTGAGACGGCAGACGGGAGCTGACCACGCCTGCAACTCCCCGGCCTTCGGTCGGAGTTGGCGGGTGTGATGCAGGTGGCACGCCGCCAACCTCGAACTTTCCGACGTCATTCCCGTCATGCCGCTGACCCAGCTCGGCCACGATGGGAGGCCCTCCGTCGTCCCCTGCACTGCCGGCTCCCGTGACAGTGGCAGGCGCCGCGCTCATAAACCCTCCGGGGAGCCGTCGCAGGACCGGATCACGTCGGTGGCGTCCTGGCAGGACTCGCCGTACTTCACCGGTGCCGAGCGTGCCGCGTCGGCACTTGTGGACGCCGTGCTCCAGCCGCCCGCGGACGGCTGGAGGGTCTCCGACGGGCTGTACGCACAGGCAGCCGAGCACTACGAGGGGCAGCCGAGCACTACGAGGCCAAATCGCTCGCCACCCTGATGCTCGCGATCGGTCAGGCCAACTTCTTCATCCCCATAGCGCTCATCGCCAAGCCGGTGCCCGGCAGGTAGTTCACCGGCCCGTGGAAGTGGGACCACCCGGGTAAGGCTCGACGTTCGGGTCCCCAAAGTCCCTACGGCCTGTGACTTGGGTTCGGTGTGGAGTGTGGCGTGGTGCTCCATGTTGCGGTTGGTTCGCAGACGGTCGGCCGCCGGCCACCAACTCCGGCCCGGCCCGGCCCGGCCCGGGCGTTGGTGGTCGAGTCGGTCCGCCTGCCCGGCCGTCCGCAGGGTACGGGGCGAGTGCCTGACGGCGTGGGCCCAGGTGATGGACGCGCCGGTGGCCGAGCGCCACCCCGGCCGGACGGTACCGCCGGTGGCCGGTACCGCCGCGATCGGGGCGGTTGTGGATCTGATGGCTGCCGCCATCGAGGAGGGGCGCAGGCCTCTCCTCGATGAGCGGCAGCCCGGCCGGCACCCGCTTACCGACTGATGCCGGTCCGGCGGTCCGGCCTTACTTCAGGTGCCGGTCGAAGAACCGGTTCCCGTCCTCCACCTCGAACCACGGGGTGCCGGTGTGCCCGCCCAGATTGGCGTGCAGCGTCTTCTCCTTGGTGCCGAAGGTGTCGAACAGCTCCAGGGCCCGCTGACGGGGGTTCCCCTCGTCGTCCCACTGCAGCAGGAGCAGCAGCGGAATGGTGACCTGCCGGGCCTCCTCGCGCTGAGCGCGGGGCACGAAACCCCCGGCGAAGAAGCCGGCGGCCGCGATGCGCGGCTCGGTCACCGCAAGCCGGATGCCGAGGGCGGTCCACCCCGAGTACCCGACCGGACCGCCGATCTCGGGCAGCGCAAGGAGAGCGTCCAGGGTGGTCCGCCATTCCGGGACCGCCTTTTCGACGAGCGGGCCGATGAAGGACTCGAAGATCTCGTCGACCGGCTCGCCGGCCTGCATCGCCCGGCGCAGGTCGGCGCGGGCCTGCTCGTCGGCGGCGGACCGGGGTCGGTCGCCGCACCCGGCGGCGTCGATGCTGGCCACCGCGTAGCCGTACGCCGCGCAGTGCCGGGCCCGGGCCACCAGCCGGGATGCCCCCTTGGGCAGGCCGTTGTTGTGGGCCATCAGGATCAGCGGGGCCGGTGCCGCGGATTCAGGCGTCCACAGGGTGCCGGGGATCTCACCGAGGGTGAACTCGCGTTCGAGGACACCGTCGTCGAGGCGTTGTTCGGAAGTGAATTGCATGGTCGTACCTTTCGGGAGTGCTCGTAAACGGCGCTCCCGGACGACCTACCGCCCGACCATGACCCCAGAGGGGAGCACCCATGTCGATACTGCGTTCACGGGTACCACCTCCTCGTCCTCTCGCACGGCCTCCAGAAAAGTAGCAGTGGTCACCGTGGCCCGCCAACGGGTTTTCGCGGAGGCTCCGTTGGCGGATGCCACGGAGCCACTCGCCCAAAGGCCAAGGCCGTGCAGTCAATGCCTCAGGCCTGTGCCGTGATCGCGGCGTGGCGAATTCAGAACGCTGCGCAGGGCAGGCGGGCAAACCTCCACGTGCTGCGTAACGGAGTGGCCTGGCGTGACGTCCCACGTCAGGTGGTGGGTTGCTCAGGCATGCTCAGCGCTACGGCGCACATGCCTGCCCAAGCCCGTCCGAGCGTCCTGGCGCGGTCCGTCTACAGGCAGCCACGAGGCCCGGGTCACTGAACCCGGTCAGGCATTCCAGCCGCCGTCGACGCCGATGTCGCTTCGAATCCCAGCCCGCAGGCCGTCCATCAGGAGTCCGATCAGCCGGTCGGCCTGGGACCGCCAGTCACCGGATACGTCCAGACGGAGAAGCCCGCTCATGGCCAGTACCACGTCAGCCGTCCCGAGATCGGAACGGATCGCTCGGGCGGCCACACCCGCGGCGACGAGGGAGTCGATCGCGCCGAAGACCTTCGCGTAGGACTCGGACGCCCACCCTCCGTCGGAGGGATTCATGCTCTGCAGCGCTTCGGACATCTGCTGCTTGGTGACCAACAGGTCCGCCAGGCGTCTCATCCACTCCCTGAGCGCCTGATCCGGCGGCAGCGTCTTGAGGAGACTGTCCGCGGCCGAGCACAGCTGATCCACCTCGTACTCGTAGGTGGCCAGGACGAGAGACTCCCGGTCCGGAAAATGCCGGTAAAGGGTGGCGATGCCTACCCCGGCGGCTTTGGCGATGCCACCCAGTGAGGCGTTCTTGCCCACGCGGTTGAACTCATCCTGCGCTGCGGCCAGCAGCTTCTCGCGGTTTCGACGAGCGTGGGCGCGTACCGGCTGCGGGGGCCCCTGACGTTCATGCATGCGCGCTCTCCCCGGGCCTCTCATGCCGCCTGGGCAGGCAGACATTACCGACCCTGCTTGCTTACCGGAGGACCCTCCGATAACGTCATTGATACCGGAGGGTCCTCCGGTATCTCTGTCACCCTACAACCGTCCTGCGGCCCCGTACGCGCTGACGACGCTGCGAGTGTGCGCCGTGGACGACGAACGGAGACATTTCATGAACACCATTTCACTCGGCGACCTCGCCACCTCCTCCCAGGGACTTGGCTGCATGGGGATGAGCGAGGGATACGGTCCCACGAGCTGGGACGACGCGATCGACACCGTCCACCGCGCCCTCGACCTGGGCGTCACCCTCATCGACACCGCCGACGCCTACGCCTTCGGCCACAACGAGGTGCTCGTGGGCCGCGCCATCTCCGGTCGCCGCGACGAGGTCCAGCTGGCGACCAAGACCGGTATCGACCGCGTGGGCAGCGACGCCTGGGTGCTGCGCGGGGAGACCGGTTACATCAAGCGCGCGTGTGACGCCTCCCTGATGCGTCTGGGGGTCGACCACATCGACCTCTACTACCTGCACCGGCCCCCGCAGACCGCCGAGATCGAGGAGTCCGTCGGCGCCATGGCGGAGCTGGTGAAGGAGGGAAAGATCCGGCACATCGGCCTCTCCGAGGTTGATACCGAGCTCCTGCGGCGCGCTCACGCCGTTCATCCGATCACGGCGGTCCAGAGCGAGTACTCGATCTGGTCCCGTGATCTCGAGACGACGGTTGCGGACGGCCTGCGCGAGCTGGGAGTGGCCCTGGTGGCGTACGCGCCGCTCGGCCGGGGCTTCCTGACCGGCACGCTGGATGCGGCATCCCTGCCTGCGGGTGACGCCCGCAAGCGGCTTCCTCGCTTCCGGACCACCGCCAACGAGGCGGTGGCGGACAGCGTCCGCTCACTGGCGGAGCACAAGGGCGTCACCGCGGCGCAGCTCGCCCTTGCCTGGGTGCACGCGGGCAGCGAGCGCCTCGGTGTTCCCGTGGTGCCCATTCCCGGGACGAAGCGCGTGAAGTGGCTGGAGCAGAATGTGGCCGCCGAGAGCATCGAGTTGACCGCCGACGAAGTGCGCGCGCTCGATGCGCTGGCGGCCCAGGTGGTGGGCGGCCGTTACTGACCGACGTGAGTGCCATGGCCTGGGAAGTCACGGCACTCCGGCCGGTGGGAGAGGGCTCACGGTCCGATCGCGTTGACGAGAGGCCGCACAGGATTGGCCCGCTACTCCCGCTCCGCCGAACCCAAGACACGGACCTCTGCCGAACCGAAGCACGCGCACACCCGCCTCCTGTGCCCGCAGGGCGTGCCGAAGTTGCCTGGCGAGAGAACGACCTCGGCCGCAAGGGACACCAACAGCGCATCATCGGCGTACCGCGCGCCCAGCAGCACGCCAATCGGCAGGCCCTCGCTGTCCCGGGTGAGGGGATGGTGATCGAGGGCATGCCGGTGAGGTTGTAGACCCCGGTGTACGGCATGAACGCGGTCATTGCGGCGAACCCGGCCGCCGGATCCGCATCGTCGCGCACCTCCCCGATCCGCACCGGCGGTTGGGTCAACGTCGGGGACACGATGATGTCGTAGCCGGCGAAGAGCAGGTCGGTGAGCATCTGCCCCGAGGTCGCGGAAGGTCGACAGGCAGGTGCAGCGCGCCCGTTACCCGTCGTCGGTGGCGATCTTTCCGCGACTGGACCGGGCCGGCGCGGTGGTGATGGGTTTCCTCGGCTGTGGTGCCACGCGTACGAAAACGCCTGCCGGCGGGGACTCAGCAGGGCAACCTCCTTGCCCTGCTGAGTCCCCGCCGACTGGTTCGTTGGTTCATGGCTGGGTCAGCTCGGGGAGTTCCAGTTCGGGCAGATCGAGGTTCCCCGGGTCGCTCTGGACGACGTAGGTGCAGTCCGTGTAGGAGTAGCCGGACTCGATCTTGCTGGTGGCGGTGTGGTTGGCATTGTCGACCGTGTCGTCGGCACGCTTGTAGAGGAAGTAGTAGTCGCCCGCGGGCAGCACCAGTCTGGACTTCGGGTAGTTCTTGCTGGTGTCCTCGCAGGCAAGGGTTCTTCCGCTCGACTCGCTGGAGTACGTCTCGCAGCTTCCGCAGGCCTTGAGCGAGACCTTTCCGGTGACCGGACCGGTGAAGAGGATCTCCACATCGTCCGGAGCGTCATTGCTGATGACGAGTTCGAGTCCGGAGCCGTTCGGTTTGGCCGCCGACGGCACGCGCTTGCCCGCCGCGGCCTCCTCCTCGGCGATCTCCGCGCCTATGGCGATGTTCTGAGCCTGCACGCGACGCTTGCTGTCCTTGTACGTGTCGGCGAAATCGGTCATCGTCTGGCGGGCCGCGGCGAAGTCGTCGTCCTTGAACTGGTCCACACCGCAGGCGTAGGTCCCCGACTCGACCACGTCAGCGGCTTCTCCGGTCAGTGCGGTCGCACTCTTGGCGGGCAGCCCCGACGCCGTGTCGCTGATCCGCCGCACCTCCTCCGTGACGGTGCAGGGAGCCCGGTCGCCACCGGACAGCTCCCCGTTCAGCTGCTTGATCCGGCCCCGGACAGCGGGCTCCACCTTGTCGGCCTGCGCGGAGTCCGGGAACGTACGCATCAGAACGCCGAACTCGCCCCCGCCCGTGCCCGCCCCCACGGCCCCGAGCCTGCTCGCGCCGCATTCGTACAGTGAGGTGGCCAAGCGGTCGTCGGGCCACTCGGTGAGATCGCCGAGCAGGTCCTTGTCCACCACGTCGGGGACGGTCCGCAGATACGTCAGCGGTTCGACGGCGTCGCAGTACTCGTCCTTCGCGTACGGGCCGCCGACGGTGGTGTAGTACTTCCCCAGCCTGTCCGGTACGAGCTTCGCGGCCCTCGACCCCTCGTGCTCCTCGGCGAGTTCGCCGTATTGGGCCAGGGCTCTGCGGTACTGCTCCTTGGAGGCGGCGAAGGAGTCGGTGGAACCTTTTGCGACCAGCGCGTCGGCGTCGGCGAGCCGGTCGAGCAGCATCTGCTCCACGGCCTCGTCCCGCGCGGTGTCATAGGCGACCGCACCGCCCGCCGGCACCGCCAGCAGTACCAGACCCAGGGCTAGGACCACGGGTGGCCGCAGCAGACCGGACCGCCCTGGCGCTCTCGTTGCCGGCGGCGCAGGCTCGGCGGGGGCACGCAGTCCGCGGCGGGCCCCGTCGCCTGCGGTGAGCAGCAGGAAGATGACGTACGCGACCACCAGGCCACCGGGTACGCCGTCCGGATCCGCAGGCAGCGCGATCAGCAGCAGCACGGCCGTCACGGCCCAGCAGAGAGCCGCGGCCAACCAGCGGCGCAGCAGCGCATAACCGAGGCCCAGGCCGCTCAGGTTCAGCAGGGCCACGGCCAGCGCGCGGAGGGGGTCGGGCGCAGACGACGCGCCGACCACAGGCGGATGGTCCGGCGGTGGCGGGAACAGTGCGAAGCCCGGCGCCGCGGGCGGGCCCGAAGGCGGAGGCACGGAGTCCTCGGGCGCGGCCGAGGGCGGTGCCGAGGGCGGATCCGTTGCCGGGTCCAGGGCCGAGGGCGGTGCCGAGGGCGGTGCCGAGGGCGGGTCCAGGGCCGAGGGCGGTGCCGAGGGCGGATCCGTTGCCGAGTCCAGGGCCGAGGGCGGTGCCGAGGGCGGTGCCGAGGGCGGATCCGTTGCCGGGTCCAGGGCCGCGTCCGGAGCTGCGGCCCCTGTCGCTGCCGAAGGTTCGCCCCCGCCTTGCCCGCGGTCCGGGGCAGCCGCCGTCGGGGATCCCTCGGGTCCCCAAGCCACACCCCGGTCCGAGGACCCCGGGCCAGCTCTGTCGTACTCGTCTCCTGATCCCACAGCATCCCCCAACTGCCTTGAACCCAGCCCTACTTCAGCGCGATACGCATGTATGCGGAGACTTTCGAACATACCCAGCACGCGTCGCGCTCAAGCGCCCGCCCGTGCATGCCCAAGGAGGCAGGCGCAGGTGGTCACGGTCGGGCGGCGGGGTTCCAGCTGTCGCCGCCGACCGGCGTCAGGACACCGTAGAAGCGGAGCCGGTCCGGCGGCGGGCGTCAGGCCCGCCGCCTGCCTCACTGGCCCCGGGGCAGCTGAGAGGGCTCAGCCCTGGGCCAGCTCCGCCACCGGCTGCCACTTCTCCCACGTCGCCAGGCGCTGCTCGTAGTCGGCCCTGGCGATACCCAGCGGAGCCGTACCGAAGAAGCACCGCAGCGGCGGCTCGGCGGCGTCCACGATCTCCAGGACGGCCGCGGCGGACGCGCGCGGGTCGCCCGGGGTGCCAATGCGCTGACGGCGCTCCTCCTGCACCTGCGTGTGGAACTCGGCGTACGCCGGCAACGGCTCGGACCTGCTCGACGACGAGCCGGCCCAGTCGGTGGAGAAGCCTCCGGGCTCGATCAGCGTGACCTTGATGCCGAACGGCGCCACCTCCTGGGCCAGCGCCTGACTGATCCCTTCAAGGGCCCACTTCGACGCGTGGTAGATGCCGACCAGCGGGAACGCACTGATCCCACCGATGGAAGAGACCTGCAGAATGTGACCGCTGCCCTGCTCACGCAGGAACGGCAGTGCCGCCTGGGTGACCCACAGCGCGCCGAACAGGTTGGTCTCCAGCTGCGCGCGGGCCTCCGCCTCGGTGAGTTCCTCGACCAGGCCGAAGTGGCCGTAGCCGGCGTTGTTGACCACCACGTCCAGGCGCCCGAACCGCTCGTGCGCCTGCCGCACGGCGGCAAAGCCTGCGTCGCGGTCCGTGACATCGAGTTGCAGGGGCAGGAGCCGCTCTCCATAGGTCGCGCCAAGATCGTCCAGGGTGGACAGGTCGCGTGCTGTCGCGGCCACGGAGTCACCGCGTTCCAGCGCCGCGATCGCCCACTCCCGCCCGAAGCCGCGCGAGGCTCCGGTGATGAACCAGACCTTCTGTGTCATGGCGTACTCCTCATGAAAGTCATCGCCCGCTCCGTCACGACGTCGCGGCCCTACCTCACCAGCGAACACCCTGGAGTGCGCTCGAAGTCAACTCCAGCACCCCCAAGGCCGCCCGCCTGGGTGTCGCGTCCGGGATCGGTGGCTCAGGCCCGCAGCGGGGTGCCGTTGACGGCGATACGGCGGCCCTGGCGGGTGCGCGGGAAGTAGTCCCACACGGCGTGGTGCTGCACGCTTCGGTTGTCCCAGCAGACCAGGGTGCGCGGCTGCCAGTGGACACGGCAGTGCAGCAGCGGGGTCCGGGCGATGTGCGCGTACAGCATGTCGAGCAGGGCGCTGCTCTCGGTGCGGGACAGCTGGGTGATGTGCGAGGTGTAGGGGGCGTTGACGAAGAGCAGCTTGCGGTCCGTCTCCGGGTGCCGCACGACTACGGGGTGTTCGGTGCGCGGGATGTCGTACTCGGGCGGCGGGGTCATTCCGGCGGCGCTCCAGGGCAGGGCGCCGTCGTGGACTGCGGTCAGTCCGTCGAGGAACTGCCTCATAGACGGCGAGAGCAGCTCGTAGGCGAGGTGCATGTTGGCGAACAGGGTGTCACCGCCGCCGCCTTCGGGAGCCGTGGTGAGGTAGAGCATCGACCCGAGGGACGGTTCGGCGTCCGCGGTGCCGTCTGCGTGCCAGCCGTTGCCGACGACGGCCCGGGATTCCTTGTTCGCCTTGATGTCCAGGATGTAGGGGTCGGACCCCTCGACCGGGAGCGCGACGGGGTGCAGCTCGCCGAAGACGCCCGCGAACCTCTTGTGTTGCTCAGGGCTGATGTCCTGATCGCGGAAGACCAGGACGTGGTGAGTCTGGAACGCGTGCTTGAGTTCCTTCTCCTGTTGGGGTGTCAGTTCCCGTGACAGGTCGAGCCCCGAGACCTCCGCGCCCAGCAGCGGGGTGACAGGGGCGAGCGAGAAGGTGTCGTACGGCTCGGCGGGCCGGGTGGTCAGCCGCTCGACTGCCTGCAGTGCGTAGTCCTCCATGAGAGACCTCCATGGTTCGGTGGGGCGGGTGGGGAAAGTGGGACGCCTCAGGACTGCCGGGCGGCGGCACCACGTGCGCTCGACGGGGCGTCGGCAAGGTCGTCCCCGACGGCGGCGGCGATCTCCTGGACGTGGGGCGCGGCGACGAGTTCGTAGTGGGTCGCGTCGACGCGGTGGGTACGCACCGGCCGGGGCAGATGGGCGTCCCACGCGTCGGGCGGGGTCGGCTCCGGGGCCAGGGAGGTCACGTCGTCGACGGGGCGCTGGGCGAGCCAGACGGTGGCGGGGGTCAGGGCGAGGCGCGGCAAGCTGTACTCGGCCATGGCCGCCAGGTTCGTACGGCAGCAGCGCGCGAGGCGTTCGGCGTAGGCACGGCCCGGCTCGGTCAGGCGGTCGGCGCCGTTGCCGGCCAGTTCGCGGGCGAAGACGGCGTCCACCTGTTGCTCGTCGTAGGCGGCTCGGTGTTCGGCGGCGCCGGGTGGTGGCGGGTCGAGGAGGTAGAGGGCGTGGACGGGGCGGTCGTCCGTCTCGGCGAGGGCTGCCATCGACAGGGCCGTCCACGCCCCGAACGACCAGCCCGCCAGGCGCAACCGGCAGTCGGGTGCGGGGAACGCCGCCCGGACGGCTGCCAGATAGTGCGCGGCACGGTCGGCGATCGACCTGGCCGGCAACTGCGGGTCACGCAGCGCCGGGTCGGCGATGAGGCAGACGGTCAGATCGTCCGGCAGGGCCGATACCAACGGACGATAGGCCTGGATGTCGCCGCCGATCGGATGGACCAGGCAGAGCACGTCCGGGCCCGGGCCGCGCTGCCACACCTCGACGTCCACCGCCGCGCCCGCGGATGCGGCGGGGTGCGTGGCGGTGTCGAGATGACCGAGGATCTCGGTGAGGCTGACGCGGTGGCTGAGCCGGGACAGGTCGATGTCGGCGCCGTAGCGGCGTTTCACCTCGTCGATGAGTTCCAGCAGGGTCAGCGAATCGGCGCCGAGGTCGTACAGCGGCGCCTCGGGGTCTACGGCGTCCACGCCGAGCAGGTCGCGCAGGATCTCGGCGAGGTCGCTCGCGATGTCGTCGTGGAGAGTGCCCGGTTCACTGCGGGCCGAGGCGTCACTCGCGTAGGTGGCGAGTGCCGGTTCCGGCTCGTAGAAGAAGCGTGCCTGCTCCAGAGGCGTGGTGTTGACCATCAGGTGGGGCAGCTGCAGGTGCAGGGCCCGCTCGAAGACCGCCGCGCCGTCCTCGGGGGTGAGCGCGACCGCCAGGTGCTCCTGGTGGCGGGCATCGGCACCCAGCGCGTGCTGCGCCATGCCGACCTCCCGCCAGGCGTCCCAGCCGATGCTCATCCGGACGGTGGTGTGTACGTCGTCTGCGCCGGGCGGCGCGTACCGCGCAAAGGCATCCAGGCAGGCGTTGGCCGCCGCGTAGTCGAACTGGCCGACGCCGCCGTACAGGGCCGCCATCGACGAGCAGTAGGCCACGTAGTGGGGGCCGTGCTCGGCGATCAGCTGCTCGACGAGCAGGGCGCCGCGCAGTTTGGCCGCCGTGGCGCGGCGCGCGGTGGCGGGGTCGCGTCGGGCCAGGAGCCCGCCTGCGGCCGTTCCGGCGGCGTGCACGATGCCCGTGAGGCCGTCGAGGTAAGGGGCCAGACGTGCGGCAACCGTGCGGGGGTCCTCCGTGGCGAGGTCGGCCGGGACAAGGGAGACACGGTCCGCGTACGGACGCAGGACGGCCGGTATCCCCTCCCCTCGGGCCAGCAGCACCACACGCGTGCCGGGCCGCTGAAGGAGGAGACGTACGGCAAGAGTGCTGCCGATGCCGCCGGTTCCGCCGAGGACCAGGTGGGTTCCGGGGGTGGCCGGCCAGGTCGTGGGTACGGCTTCGGGTACGGGGACCGGCTGGACGGTGCGGTGCCACCAGAAGCCGTCGCGCAGGGCGAGCAGCGGACCGGACAGGGTGTCGTCGAGGAGCAGATCGGGCAGGTGTTGCGCCCAGTCGGCCGGATCGGGTCCGGGCAGATCGGCCCAGCGCAGGGTTACGTCGAGTTCCTGGCGGGGGGTCTCGGTGGTCGCGGCGAGCAGCCCCGCCTCGGGTCTGCGGACGGCGCCGGTGACCGGCTGCGCCTGGTGGGACAGCAGCCATACGCGTGGCGGCTCCCCGTCAGGGAGGTCGGCCAGGGCCCTGCTGAGGGCGGCGACGGTGTCGAGGCAGGCCCACTGGGCGGTCTCCAGCGAGCGTTCGTCGACGCTGCCGTGCAGGGCCAGCGGGAGCGCGTGCAGCCAGTCGACGCCGGGTCCGCCGCGATCGGTCACTCGGGCCAGCAGTGCAGCGAGGTGCCCGGAGTCGGCGGGATCGGCCTCGTAGCGGTCCTCGTCGAAGGCGACGAAGGCACGGCCGGCCCGCACCCGTACCACCCGGGCGTAGTGGCCCTCCAGGAACCGCCAGGCGTCGGGATGCGTGTCCGGTGCGGTGATCACCACGGCGGTGCGGCTCGGTTGGTGGGCGGCGGTACGGGCCCGGCGCAGGCGGGTCCACTGCGGCTGGTGCAGCCAGTCGGTGGCAGGCAGCCGCTGCGGCCGGGAGGCGGACACGCGCGGTGCAGTTGTCCCGTGGGCGCGGGGGAAGTCGTACTCCGCCGTGTCGAAGGCGGGGGGCGGGAAGTCCCACGGCGGGTCGGCCGGGCCCTCGGGCCATACGACGGTGTGTCCGGCCGTCCAGGCCTCGGCGAGCGCCCGCGGGTCGCGCCCCGGGTCCGCCGGGCGCGCCGGTGAGGACAGTGGTGCGGGCGCGGTGGGCGAGCGCAGCCAGGACACGGCCGACGCGGCGTCGGGGCAGACCGCCGCCACCCGGTGATCGAGTGCGGGGCGTCCGGCCTGAAGGTGGCGCAGCACCTGCGGGTAGGTCTCGGGGTGGGCGCTCAGATAGTCCGCGATGCGCCGGCCGTCCGCGCGTACGGCGGCCGCGGAAGCGCCGGACAGGACCAGGCACGGGACCGGCTCGCGCGGGGTGTGCACGGTCGGCGCGGCGTCCGGTTGCTCAAGGAGCAGGTGGGCGTTGGTTCCGCCGATGCCGAAGCTGCTGACGGCGGCCACCCGGGGTACGTCCCGCGGCCAGGGTTCGGCCGCGGTCGGTATGCGGAACGGGCCGTCGTCGATCTCCGGGTTGAGACGGTCGAAGTCCGCGGTGGGCGGGACGATCCCGTGGTGCACGGCGAGCACGGCCCGCACCAGACCGACGACGCCCGCGGCGGCGCCCAGGTGCCCGATCTGGCTCTTCACGGAGGACAGCGCGACGCGCGCGTCGTCCGCCAGGCCGTACGCCTGGCGCAGCGCGGCCGCCTCCACGGGATCCCCGAGGCGGGTACCGGTGCCGTGTGCCTCCACATAGCCGAGGTCGGCTCCGGTACGTCCGCTGCGGTGCAGTGCGGTGCGGATCGCGGCGCGTTGCCCGGCGAGGGCGGGAGCGCTGTAACTGAGCTTGTCCGAGCCGTCGTTGTTGATTCCCGAGCCGGTGATGACGGCGTAGACGGTGTCCCCGTCGCGGCGGGCCGCGGCGAGGGGCTTGAGTACGACCACGCCGGTGCCGCTGGCTCCGACGGTGCCGGAGGCATCCGCGCTGAAGGGTCGGCAGTGCCCGTCCGGCGAGAAGATGTGCTGCGGCCGGTAGGTGTAGCCGTCGGTCAGTTCGGTGTCGACGAGGACGCCACCGACGAGCATCATGTCCGCGTCGCCCTGGCGGAGCATCCCCGCGGCGATGTGCACACCGACGAGCGAGCTGGAGCACGCCGACTGCACGGTGAACGCGGGGCCTGTCAGACCGAGATGGTAGGCGGCCTTGGTGGCCAGGAAGTCCTTCTCGTGGTGCAGGGCCAGCCGGAAGGTGTCGGGCAGCGCGGCCGGGTCGGCCTCGCGCAGCATGTTCTGGAAGTAGGTGTTCTCCCCGCAGGCGGCCAGGAGTCCGACTCGGCGGGTCGTCGGGTCTCCGACCCCGGCGTGGGCGAGTGCCTCGACGCAGTTCATCAGCAGTTGCCGCTGCTGGGGATCCATCAGCCGCGCCTCGTGCGGGCTGATCGTGAAGCGGCCCGGATCGAAGTCGAGCAGCCCCGCCAACTGGCTGCGCGCGCCGACGCGGCCGTCGGTCGTGGGAAAGTGCTCGATGCCGCGGCGGCCGGAGGTGATCAGGTCCCAGAAGGCGGCCAGGTCGGGGGCACCGGGGAGCCGTACGGCCATGCCGATGACGGCGATGGGCTCCAGCCGCTCGTCTCCGCCCTCGCCGACGTGGGCCCGCTCCCCCGTCGGCTGCGGCGCAGCAGATGCGACCGCCTCGCCGGCGACACCGTCGGTCCCGGGGGCGGAGTCGGCGCCTCGCCGGTCGAGGAGGCGAGCAAGGGCGCGGAGGGTGACGTGCTCGAACAACTCCGGCACGGCGAAGGTGAGATCGTCCTCGCCCGCACAGCGGAGCTGAAAGCGCATCAGGTCCAGGCTGGTGGCACCCGCGTCGAAGAACCGCTGTTCCACGGTGATCGCCTTGCCGGTCACCGTCTCGAACAGTGCGGACAGTCGTCCTTCGAGCGGCGACAGGGCCGGGGCCGTCGAGCGGGCCGCGCGCAGCTCGCGGCCCGGGACGGTGAGCGCCGCCTGCCGGTCCAGCTTGCCGCTGGGCGTGCGGGGCAGCTCCGTCAATCGGCGGAAGCTTCCGATGCGTACGTAAGCCGGCAGCAGCCCGGCCAGATGGTCCGCGAGGTCCGCGGGATCGGGGTCTTCGCCCCGGCATTGCAGGCACGCCACCAGCCGCCCGTCCGCCACGGCCGTGACCGCGTTGGTCACGCCTGGATACTGCAACAACGCGGCTTCGACCTGCCCCAACTCCAGCCGGTGACCGCCGAGTTTGACCTGGGTGTCGTCACGGCCCGCGTAGTGCAGCAGGCCCTGCGCGTCGAAGCGGGCCAGGTCCCCGGTGCGGTAGAAGATCCCCAGGTCGGGGTCCTCGGTGAAGCGGTCGCGATGCGGCGCGGCGTCGCCGAGGTAGCAGCGGTTGGCCATGAGTCCGCCGATCAGCAACTCTCCGGTGACGCCCGGCGGTACGGGCAGGCCGCCGTCGTCGACGACACGCAGGACGGCGTTGGCCACCGGTCGTCCGATCGCCGGGCGAAGCGGCCACCCGGCGGGATCGCCGTCCAGGCACAGACCGGTCACGACGTGGGTCTCGGTGGGACCGTAGTGGTTGAACAAGCGGGCGCCCGGCATACCGGCGAACCAGCGGCGGATGGCATCGGTGCACACCAACTGCTCCCCCGCCGTGACGACTTCGCGCAGCCGGTAGGGGAACTGTCCGGTGCGCACGCCGTGTTCGGCGAGCAGTTGCAGGGCCACGTACGGCAGGAAGATCCGCTCCGCTCGCCCGGTCTCCAACTCTCGCAGCAGGGACGGGACATCATGCCGCCACGCGGGTTGCACCAGGCGCAGCAGTCCGCCGGAGCACAGGGTGGTGTAGATCTCCTGGAAGGAGACGTCGAACGACAGCATGGAGAACTGCTGGGTGACGGCGGGCCCGCTCAGACCGCCGTCGGTGCGCTGCCAGGTCAGCAGGTTGCACAAGGTCCGGTCCGGGACCTGGACGCCCTTGGGAGTGCCGGTGGAGCCGGACGTGAACAGGGTGTAGAGCGGGCGCAGTCCGTGGTGCGCAGGGCGGCGTTCGGACGCGGGTCTGGGTGCTTCGGCGAGGGTGACGGCGTGCCGTGGCAGGGAGGGTGGCGCGATCGCGTCTAGGACGTCTTCGTCCCCGGGCGCCACGAGCACGCACAGCGGGTCGGCCCGGTCGAGCACGTGCCGCAGAAGGGGTGGCGGGTATGCGGGGTCGAGGGGGACGACGGTGAGGTTGAGGCGGGCGGCCGCCAGGAGCGCCACGATGTGTTCGACGGAGGGCTGGAGGTACAGGGCCACCGCCGCCGGGGCGGCGGGATCGGCCGGGAAGTGGTGGCGGGCGCGCAGAGCGGTGGCCAACTCGGCTGCCTGCGCGTCGAGTTCGGCGTACGTGAGGGTCGAATCGCCGGCGGCGACGGCCGGTGCGTGCGGGGTGCGCGCCACCTGCCGGGCGAAGCCGTCGGCGACGGTGGCGAAGTCCGGTGCCCGCTCGGCGCCTTGGCCGTGGTCGGGCAGGGCTCGGCGGTAGGGGGCGACCAGTTCGCGGAGGGTTGGGGCGGCGGCGTCGGGCTGGTGGGCGCGGGGCTTACAGTCGCCGTCGGCCGTCGCCTGGCGGGCCTGACTGTCGGCAGCCACCTGATCGAGCGCCGCACGGTCACCGGTCACGTGGTCGAGCGCCTGCTGGAAGAGATGGGCCGCGGCCTCCGCCCGCGCGGCGCCGATATCGTCGCGGTACTCCCACAGGCAGTCGAACCCGGACTCGTGCTCGACCACCGACAGAGTGAGGGCGCATTTGGCGCCCAGCGGCTCGGGCCACACCGGCCGCACCTCGCAGTCGTCCAGGCGCAGCGCCGAGAACTCGGTGTTCTCCAGCACGAACAGGTAGTCGAACAAGGGGGTTCGCTCGCGGAAGGCCCGGTCCGCGAGGACATCGGCAAGGGCGACCTCCTGGTCCCGCAGCACGGCGCCCACCGTGTCGGAGTGGACCGCGAGGTGGGCGTCCAGCGACCGGTGCGGTTCCATGGGCAGATCCAGGAGAACCGTGTTGGCGAACATCCCGACGGTTTCCGCGAATTCGGGGCGGGGCCGGTTCGCCACCGGCGTGGCGATCAGCGGACGGCCCTGGCCGGTCACGCCGTACACGCTCATGGCGAACGCGGACACCAGCAACTGGAACCTTGTCAGGCCGAGTTGCGCAGCGCGGCGGTCCAGTGCGCCTCGTCGGATCGGGTCGAGCGAGGTGCGCAGCAGCCGGGCCGCCGGCGCACCCGGAGCGCCGGGGATCGGCAGTGCGGGTGACGGTTCGCCGTCACGGCCGTAATGGGAGCGCAGGCGCGCGCGACGGCGCTCGTAGGCAGCACTCGTGTGCCAAGTGCGCTGCCAACGCGCGAAGTCCAACGGCGTGATGGCGGACGACTGCACACCACCCGACAACTGTTCACCACCGGACAACTGGTCACCACCGGACGCCTGTTCACCACCGGACGGTTGGACACCATCGGACGACCACACACCACCGGTCAGCTGCCCGCCGCCCAGCGCGGCGGCGTACGCGTCGGTGAGGTCGTGGAAGAGGAGATTGAGCGACCAGCCGTCCACGGCGACGTGGTGCAGATGCAGCAGGAACAGTCCGCCGTCGGCCCGCGCCACCCAGGCGGCCCGCAGCATCCGGGCGTCCCCCAGGTCGAAGCGGTGGCTGAAGAACCGGTCGGCGGTGTCCTGCCACTCCTCATCGGCGCAGGCTTCGGGCCGTTCCCACGGGTCGTAGGGATCGCAGGTCTGCTGGAGCAGCCCGTGCGGGGTGGGAACCAGCCGGGTGCGCAGGGCCACGTGCCGGGCCACCAGTGCGCGTACCGCGCGGTGCAGTGCCGCCGTGTCGATCCGGCCCTGGACGCGGAAGGCGAGCGGCACGTCGTAGGAACGGTCCCCCGGCTCTCGCTGGTGCAGGAGCCAGAGGCGTTCCTGTTCGCTGGTGGCCGGTGCGGTCGGCTCGTCGGAGGCGGCGGGCACGGGTGGGTGTTCGACCACGGCCGTGTCCGGGGCGTGGACGACGTCCGCGAGGGCGGCGAAGTCGGCCCGCAGCACCAGGTCGTGCGGCAGGTCGACGGCGAAGCGGCTGAGGATCTCGAAGCGGAAACGCAGCGCCTTCAGCGAGTCGCCGCCGCTCGCCACCCAGCGGTCACCGGGACGCAGACCGGTGACGCCGAGGATGTCCTCGGCGACCTCCAGCACCCACCGCTGGTCGGCGTCGACGGGTGCGTCGCCCTCGCGCGTGCCGCGCCACGGGGTCCCGGCGGCGCGCAACAGGGCGGCCTGGTCGACCTTGCCGTTGGCGTTCAGGGGCAGTTCGGCGACGAGGAAGGTGTGGTGGGGGCGCATGTACGCAGGCAGGGCGGCGGCGAGATGGCGGTCGTAGGCCTCGAAGGAGAGGTCGTCGCCCAAGTCGCGGTCGCCCAGCGCACCGTCGACCACGACAGCGTCGCCCAGGACAGCGTCGCCCAAGCCGTCGTCGCCCAGGACAGCGTCACCCACGACACCGTCACCCAGGACGAGGAAGGCGAGCAGTTCGTGGCGGTCCGCGTCGTCGCGGCGGGTGCACACGTAGGCCTGGCGGACGGCGGAGTGCGCCAGGATCTGCCGCTCCACCTCCCCCGGTTCGATGCGGAAGCCGCGCACCTTGACCTGGCGGTCCGCCCGGCCGACGTAGGTCACTCGCCCTTCGGCGTCCTGTCGTACGAGGTCGCCGGTGCGGTACCAGCGCCGCTCGCCGCCGTCCTCGTGCGGCAGTCGTACGAAGCTCTGCCCGGTCTGCGTGGGCAGGTTGCGGTAGCCGTGCGCCAACGCCGCTCCGGACAGCAGCAGTTCGGCCACCTCATCCGACTCGGCGGTGCGACCGTCCTCGGTGCGCAGCAGTACGCCGGTGCCGGGCAACGCGGTCCCGATGGGAACCGTGTCGCCGTCGAAGTCCCGCGGGATGGGGTGACACAGGGCGAAGGTCGTCGCTTCCGTCGGCCCGTACACGTTGTGCAGGACGGTGCGGGCGGCGGAGTTGGTCGCGTACCAGCGGCGGACGATCCGTGCGTTGAGCTGTTCACCGCCGACGAGTACCTGTTCGGTGGTGGCGAAGCAGTCGGGCACCTGCTCGACGACGGCGTTGAACAGGGCCGTCGTGATGAACAGCGTGTCCACGCGGCGCTCGCCGAGCACTCCGGCGAGTTGGTGCGGGCTGTGTACCTGGGTGTCGTCGAGTACGACGCACACGCCGCCGGTCAGGAGCGGAACCCACACCTCGAAGCTGAGGGCGTCGAAGGCGGGGTTGGACAGGCAGGCGTAGCGGGCGCCGGGCGGCAGGTCGAGGTAACCGGGCCGGGCCAGCCGCAGCACTCCTTCGTCGGTGACCTCCACGCCCTTGGGGCGCCCCGTGCTGCCGGAGGTGTAGAAGACGAAGCCCGTGGCGGTGTCGCCGCGGTGCCCCGACGGCACGGCGGGCAGGCCGGACCCGTCATCACTCAGCAGAAGGTGAACGTCCCACGCGACGAGGTGCGCGCCCAGCAGGTACCCGCCGTCGTGGATGACGGCGACGGCGCCCGAGTCGTCGAGGATGTGCCGCTGTCGGTCGGGCGGGCTGAGCCGGTCGAGGGGTACGACGGTGGCTCCGGCACGGCGAATGCCGAGCATGACGCAGATCAGCTCCCACGAGCGGGGCAGGTGTACGGCGACGGCGTGCCCGGGGCGCACTCCGCCCGCGCGAAGGCGCGCCGCCACCCGACCACTGGCCCGTTCGAGTTCCGCGTAGTCGAGGACCCGGCTGCCGTCCTCGACCGCGACGGCGAACGGGGTGCGGCGGGCCTGGTCCAGCACTGCGTCGGCGAGGGGCGCGTGCCCTGTGCCGACCGGGGGCGCAGAGTCGCTGCGAGCGGGTCGGAGGTCCATCACAGCTCCCGTATGGGCAGGGCCAACTGGCTTGCGTGGTGGGCGAGTTCGGCGGCGAGCAGTGCGCCGACCTGGGCCGCTCCGGCGCCCTCCAGTATTTCCCAGTGGTCGCACGCCATCGTCTCGACGCGGAAGTCACCCTGCGCGCGACGCCGCCAGAAGGCGCGGACCTCGGCGTGGAAGGGGCTGTCGGTGCCGTCCGGAACGGCCTGGGCGAGGACCAGGCGTGCCGGGGAGGCGGCCGGGAGGTGTTCCCTGGCCGTGAGCCGGTTGTGGTTGTAGAGGTGGTAGTAGCGATCGACCTGGGCGTCGTCGATGCCGGGATACATCCCGTTGAACCTCACGAGCTTGTCGCGGAACTCGGCCGCGTCGACGACGCCGATCTCCTCGCGTGCGGACACGTCGTCGGTGGCCTGGGTGTCGAGGAGTACGACGCTGACGTCCCGGCGCCCGCCGTGGGCCAGGACGCGTCCCATCTCGTGGGCGACGAGGCCGCCGTACGACAGGCCGGTCAGGACGAGTGGTCCCTCGCCAAGCGGTTCGAGCAGCCGCAGGTACGCCTCGGCCATGGCCTCCACGGTGGGCAGTCGCTCCTCGCCGGGGTTCACTCCTGGCGACTGGATGCCGTACAGCCCGACCTGCTCGGGCAGGAGCTCGGCCAAGGGCAGATAGCAGAAGGCGGTGCCGCCGGCCGGGTGCACGCAGACCACACGCGGGCCCGTACCGGGACGGAACTCGATGAGGCTGCCCGGTGCGCGCGCGGCGCCGTCCTCGCGCAGCAGTTCGGCCAGTGCTTCGATGGTGGGCCGCATCATCACCTCGCCCACGGGAATGCGGCGGCCGAACGTCTCACCGACGGCGTGGGACATCTTGATGGCCGACAGGGAAGTGCCGCCGATCTCGAAGAAGTTGTCGCTGACGCCGATGTCGGGGTGGAGCAGGATCCGCTGCCAGATCCGGTACAGGCCGTGCTCGACATGGTCGCGCGGACTGGCCGTGTTGACCTGGTTGGAGCTCGACTCCTGGGCCAGGCGCAGCAGTTCGGGCCGGTCGAGTTTCCCGCTGCGGTTGAGCGGCAGGGCGTCGAGATCGAGGAAGACGGCGGGGATCATGTAGTCGGGCAGTCGGCGGGCGAGAGCGGTGCGCCAGTCGTGGGCGGTCCGGGCCGACTCTGCGCCCCGGCCGATGCCGGCCACCAGGCGGGGCTGGCCCGCCGCGTCGTGGTCGGCGAGGACCGCGACTTCACGGACGCCGGGCAGTGCCATCAGCGCCGCCTCGACCTCCGCGGGTTCGATCCGGAATCCGCGCAGTTTGACCTGGTCGTCGGCGCGTCCCACGTAGTGGGCCTGACCGTCCGGCAGCCGCCGGGCGAGGTCCCCGGTGCGGTAGACCCGTTCGCCGGGCACGAACGGATCGGGCAGGAAGCGTTCCTTGGTGAGGTCGGGGCGGCCCAGATAGCCGCGGGCCAGCGACGCTCCGCCGAGGTACACCTCCCCCACCACGCCGGGCGGGACGGGCTCCATCCGGTCGTCGAGCACGTACATACGGGTATGGGGCAGCGGGCGGCCGATGGGGCAGGGGCGCTCCAGCGGGCGGGGGTCGTAGTAGGCGGTGCTGTACAGGGTCGCTTCGGTGGGCCCGTAACCGAAGCAGATCCGCAGGCCGGGGAGGTGCTGTGTCATGCGGTACAGCGCTGCTTCGGTGAGCGACTCGACTCCGGTCAGCAGCTTGCGCAGCGGCAGCCCGCGCAGCCGGCCGGCGGGGTCCTCGTCGATCCATTTGACGTAGGCGGGGGGCAGGAACGCCTGGGTCACCGCGTGTTCACGCATCCACGCCAGCAGGGCTTCGGGGTCGCCGCGCAGGTCCTCGGGGACGATGTGCAGCTCACCGCCGGTGGTCAGCGGCAGTAGCAACTCATGGATCGAGGCGTCGAATCCGATGCTGGACCAGGCAGAGCCGGCCTCCCCGGGCGCGGTGCCCATACGGGCGTGCCAGCCGGCGAAGAGGTTGAGGACGCTGCGGTGCTCCACCGCGACGCCCTTGGGCCGTCCCGTGGAACCGGAGGTGAAGATCACGTAGGCCGGCCGGTCCGGCGCGTGGCCGACGCCCGTCGGCGGCGTCTCCCCGGTTGCCCCCTCGGCCTCCACCGCACTCAGGTCGAGCCACTCCCGCGCGCGGTCGGCAGTGTCGTGGTCGGTCAGTACGAGGGGACAGGCGGCGTCCTCGACCATGCCTGCGAGGCGTTCCAGGGGCTGACCGGGGTCGAGCGGAAGATAGGCGGCGCCCGCCTTGAGGATGCCCAGGATGCCGACGGCCAGGTCGCAGGACCGCTTCGCGTGCAGCCCGATGACGTCGCCGGGGCGGACCGACCGGGCGACGAGGGCGTGCGCGAGGCGGTTGGCGCGGCTGTCGAGTGCCGCGTAGTCCAGCGAGCGGTCCCGGTCGACGACCGCAGTCTGCGCGGGGCGCTCGCGGACCTGGGCCTCGAAGAGCTCGACGAGTCCGGACGCGGTGCGCAGGGTTTCCTCCGGGCCGGAAGCGTCGGCAGCCTGCGTGGCGTCACCGTCGAGCAGCGCCCGGCGGCGCTCCTGCGGATCCATCAACTCCAGGGCCCGGATGTCTCGTTCGGGATGGCGGGCCATGTCGGTGAGCAGGTGCCGCAGGTGGTCCGTCCAGCGCTGTGCGGTGGTGTGGTCCAGGAGGGCCGTCGCGTAGTCCAGGTGACCGGTGATGCGGCCGTCGGACTCGGTTGCCAACAGGGCGAGGTCGAACTTGGCCGGGGCCTGGGCGATCGGCAGCGGCTCGGCCTCGACTCCGGGCAGGTGCAGCAGGTTCCGCCGGTCGGGCTGCCAGGCGAGCATGGTCTGGAACAACGGCGTACGGGAGGCGCTGCGCGGCGGGTTGACCAGTTCCACGATGCGCTCGAAGGGCAGATCCTGGTGACGGAGTGCCTCGCGTACGACGGCACGGGTGCGGGCGAGTGCCTCCGAGGCGGTGAGGGAACCGGACAGATCGATCCGCAGCGGGAGCGAGTTGACGAGGAAGCCGATGAGGCCCGAAGCCCCCGGGCCGCGCCGGTTGGCGAACGGACTGCCGACAACGATGTCCTCCTGCCCCGACAGCCGGGACATCAGAATCGCCCAGCCGGTCAACAGCGCCACGAAGGGGGTTGCGCCGTGCTGTCTGGCCAGGCCGCGGAGCCCTGTGGTGACCTCGGCGTCCAGGCTGAACTCGGCCCGCCCGCCCCCGTATTGCTGTTCCGTCGGGCGCGGACGGTCGACGGGGAGTTCCAGGACGGGCGGCGCGTCATCCAGTGCACGCACCCAATAGTCCTCCTGGGTTCGGAGCGCGCCGCCGAGTACGGCTTCGTGCTGGGCCCGCGCATGGTCCGCGTACTGCACCGCGAGCGCCGGGAGCGGATTCGGCTCGCCCGTCGACAACGCCTGGTAGATCTGCCCGACTTCGTCCATCATGACGTTCATCGAGACGCCGTCGTAAATACTGTGATGGAACGTCAGCAGGAGTACGTGGCGCCTGGGCCCGACAGCGAGAAGGCGACCGCGCCCGAGTGGCCCGGCCTCGAGGTCGAACGGCCCTTTCGCCTCGTCGAGTTGCAGGGCAGCCACGCGCGCGTCGGGGTCGGTGACGGAGGTGAGGTCCTCGAACGACAGGGCAAACCCCGCACCCGGCGGGTCGATGTGCTGGCGTACGACCCCTTCCTCGGCCACCAGCCGCGTCCGCAGAGTTTCGTGCCGGTCGGTCAGGACGTCGAAGGTATGTGACAACAGGTCGTGGTCGAGCGGGCCGGTCAGCGAGAAGGCGATCGTCTCGTTGTACGCGGCGTTCGCACCCGGCAGTTGAGCCAGGAACCACAGTCGCTGCTGGGCGAAGGAGGCGGGCCGGATGCGCGGCGTCTCTTCGGTGGCGTACGTGACCGTGTCGGCGGACGCGCGTGGAGCGGGGACAGAGTGAGGGGTGTTCTTCACCGGCAGTACCTGGCCTTCCCGTCGGTGTGGGGCTGGTTGACATCGAGCGCGACAAGTCGGGACCACCGGACTGCCGACGGTTTCCAGAACGACCTGCCCGCCGTCGCGCGGGCGTGGTGGAGGGAGCGGGCAACAGGGTCGGCGGCCGACCACGACGTCGTGCTGCGTTCACACACAAGGCAGCCCTGAGGGTGACGGCACGCACGGGGCCGATGACCGGACGCGGGTCGTTGCCGTCACCGCGGAATACCGCAGCGGGATGCGGAGCAGACGTCAGGTCAGCGATGAAGAGGCGAGGCGACGGTGTGAGGCAGGCGAAAGCGGCCCAGTGATTTGTTTCCCGAAATCTTTTCGGCGGGCCTGTCGCATGTGACGTTCATGGCCTCACGTTCGAGCTGGCGCAAAACCTTGGTCAATTACCTGCTCGCGCCATTTCCTTGTTCATTCGAATTCCCCTCCGAAACTCCGTGATGCAGCCGCAATCATCAATCACAGGTTCGGCGAATGTCAACACTTGACGTTTCCCTTCCTCCCACAGAGAACAGGGGAGTTGACCCCAAGGCGGGACACCTCACACATACCCCGTCCGAGTACCACGAAAGAAGAATCCCCCCGAAACCCACATATGGGAAGAAAGATTCCACACCGCCAACGATCGCCCCCGACGAGGCAAAACGACGACACGAGTAAAGAAGACTTCATATTCTGACGACGGAACCGTATTAAGGCTTGGGAGCCGCGGAATGCGCGTGTCCGCGTGAACCGCGTGAACCACGCGGGACGACACGGAGTCATTGAAACCCGGTGACGGAGTCACCGCGATCGTCGGCAACGAGGGGCCGTCAGCCCTCCACCCGAGCCCTCGGGTGACGAGTCGTCAGCCATACACTCGCGCCCGGCATGAGGTCGACTTCACGCGGTCGACGGAACCCGAGGGGCCGCAACTGGTCCGCGTGGCGGGCGGAAACCGTGATCGCGACGGCTGTGGCGGCCTGGTCGTCAACGGCGCGCAGTCCCGGGGCCAGCAGCTCGGCGGCGACGGTATGATCCCAGGCGCTCGTGTCGTCCAGCGCGCCCGCGATGACCACCTTCCAGTGCGGCCCGTCGGGCTCCGCCTCCCTCAGCAACGCCGGCAGGACCGGACGATGCTGAGGGCCGATGGCGAGTTCACGGGAGAGAAGGCCGCTGAAGTACGTCTCGGGGGGCTCGGACTCCACGCCGGGCGGCAGCCAGACGGCAGCCGCGAGGAGCGCGCCGTCCTCATGCTCGGCCACCCATACCTGACCCTCTTCGAGGGCATGGTGAGCCAGCACAAGCCTCATGGCGCTCTGCGCCCGCTCCCAGTCCAGTGCAGAGCTGTCCAGGGCCGGGGATGACGGCGAGGACGGGGCCGAGGCCGGGACTGAAGGCGAGGTCGAGGGCGAAGGCAGGGTCGGTGCGATCAGGCGCACCACGGCGGGTACGTCCACCAGTCCCGCCGCACGCACGGATGTCCGAGGGCGTAGGTGAAGAGTCGTCATGTTCGTGTTCTCCCTTTCAGATGGCCCGGCTCATTCCGGTGAGGTCGGCCGTGGCCGGGCGCATCCGTCCGGTGGACGCAAACGCGGTGCGGAAAAGCCGGGTGGGTCGCAGGCCCGGCGCGGCGACCGGCTTCGTCCGGCGTGGCAGGCGCGGCTGGTCGTCACCGTCGTCGAAGCGGTCGGGATGGTCAGGGTCGTCGTGGTGGGGCTGGGGCTTGCTGAGCAGGACCACACCGCGGCCGGCCGCCGCTGCGCCCGCGAGGGCGAGCAGGGTGCCGGTCGCCCCGTACTGGAAGCCTTCGCCGAGCAGGATGATGCCGATGAGGGACGCCGTGACGGGGTTCACGAGGGTGAGCAGCGCGAGGGGGCCGCCGAGGCCGCTGCGGTAGGCCTTCTGGGAGAGCAGCAGCCCGGCCGCGGCGAACGCGGCGGTGAGGACCGTAACCACCGCCACGCTCCAGGACAACGCCGGTCCGACCGCAAGCTTCTGGGCCAGCGTGGAGCCGACTCCGGAAGCGATGCCGGAAGCTGCCGCGAAGGCGAGGCCGCCCGGGGCGAAGCGGCCCGAGGCGAGCCGGACGAGCACCGCGACAACGGTGGCGGCGGTGAGCGCGACCACCAGGACCTCGGTGGCGTGCAGGGTTTTGTCCGGCGCGTTGCCCGAGGCGGTGGCGGTCAGGAGCGCGGTGAGCCCGACGAGGGTGAGGGCCATGCCGCGCCACTGCGTTCCGGAGGTCCGGCGGCGGGCGGCCAGCGAGCCCAGGGGCACTGCCGCCACGAGGGTCAGCGCGCCGAGCGGCTGCACCAGGGTCAGCGGACCGTACCGCAGGGCGACCACGTGCAGCAGTGCGCCGGCGGCGTTGAGGAGGACCGACCACCACCAGGAGCCGCGGGTGAGGGCGCCGCGCAGGTTCGGCGTTCTGGCGGCGGTCCTCTCCTGGACCACGGCGGCCGTGGCGTAGCAGACCGCGGAGACCAGGGAGAGGGCGACAGCCAGGAACACCGGAGAGGTGGTCATCGCGCAGCCCGCGCCAGGACGGCCCGGACCAGCGCCGCGGATCCCGCCTCACGCGATACGTCGGACTTGCTACTGCTGCGGCTGGGCACGCCCCGAGCTCCCATCAATACGAAACGGTTTCGTACACATAAACTACGGTGACCTGGAACGAAACGCAAGCGTTTCTTTAATTCGGCGCTTGGCAGCACACCCACTCCGGTATGCCCTTCCGCGCCCGGCGGCACCCGCTGCGCACGTCCGCCACCGCCTGGACGCCTTCTTCGACCTCCTGTACGAGCAACGCGCCGGGTGCGACGCCCGGGATTATTGTCGGCGGTATGGACGGAAATCGCCCAGGGTGGCGCCAGTGTCTGCTCGGCGGGGCGGTGTTCGCCGTGTGCATGGCCGGCACCACGCTGCCGACCCCGCTCTACAGCCTCTACCAGAACAAGTTCGGCTTCTCCGAGCTGATGGTGACCGTCGTGTACGCCGTGTACGCCTTCGGGGTCATCGGTGTACTGCTGCTGGCAGGCAACGCCTCCGACGCCGTCGGCAGGCGGCCCGTGCTGCTGGCAGGCCTGGGATTCTCGGCCTTGAGCGCGGTCTGCTTCCTGTCCGCCGACGGGCTGACCTGGCTGTACGCGGGCCGGCTGATGTCGGGACTGTCCGCCGGCCTGTTCACCGGGGCCGCCACGGTGTACGTGCTGGAGCTGGCACCACACGGCGGCGCCGCCCGGGCCACGTTCGTGGCGACGGCCGTCAACATGGGCGGGCTCGGCTGCGGTCCGCTGCTCGCCGGAGTACTCGCGCAGTACGCCGACTGGCCGCTGTACCTGCCGTTCGCCGTGCACCTCGTGCTGGTGGCCGGCTCGGCCGTCGTCCTGCTGCGTCTGCCGGAGACCGTACGGGAACGACGGCCGCTGAGCACCGTCCGGCCGCAGCGGCCGGCCGTGCCCCCGCAGGTGCGGGCGGTGTTCGGGCCCGCGGCGATCGCCTCGTTCGTGGGGTTCGCACTGTTCGGGGTGTTCACCGCGGTCAGCCCGACGTTCCTCGAAGAGTCTCTGAACGTGGACAACCACGCCGTGAGCGGGCTTGTCGTCGCGGTGGGCTTCTTCGCCTCGGTCGCCGGGCAACTGCTGGTCGGCCGGGTCGGGGTGGGCCGGTCGCTGCCGCTGGGCTGTGCCGCACTCTTCGTCGCCCTTGCGCTGCTTGCGGGTGCGCTGCGGTGGGACCTGCTGTCACTGGTGGTGGCGAGCGCGCTCGTCGCAGGCGTCGGGCAGGGGCTGGCGTTCCGCGGAGCGCTGTCCGCGGTGGCCGAGGCCTCTCCCCCGGACCAGCGTGCGGCGGTGATCTCGACGCTGTTCGTGGTGGCGTACGCGGGCATCTCGGTACCGGTGATCGGTGTGGGGGTACTGGCGGGCCCGATCGGCCTGGAGGATGCGGGGCTGGTGTTCATCGCCTGCATGGCCGTCCTCGTCACGAGCGCGGCCGCCTATCTGCTGCGGCGACCGGTACGGGTGAGCGCGTGACCGCGGGCGGACGCGGACGAGCACGTGACCGCGGGCGGACGCGGACGAGCACGTGACCGCGGGCGGACGCGGACGAGCACGTGACCGCGGGCGGACGCGGACGAGCACGTGACGGCGGGCGGACGCGGCCCCCTGTCGCGCCCGCCCGCACACCTGTCAAGGCGTTCGGCCGCCCCCCGGACGGGGGTACGGCTCGGCGTGCTGTCCGGCAGCACATCCGCCCCCGCGCGGCTCGGCTCGTACTCGCACCGCGACGCCAAGAAGCACGCTGACGCCGCGCACCCACCCGCGTGCTGTCAGCCGCGCAAGGCCGCCGAGACCACGGTTTTCGCCTCCTCCTGGACCTGGCGGAGGTGGTCGGGTCCGAGGAAGGACTCGGCGTAGATCTTGTAGACGTCCTCGGTGCCCGAGGGACGGGCGGCGAACCATGCGTTGGCGGTCGTCACCTTGATGCCGCCGATGGACGCGCCATTGCCCGGAGCTTCGGTGAGTACCCCGGTGACCGCTTCCCCGGCCAAGGTGTCCGTGCTGACCTGCGCGGGCGAGAGCTTCGCCAGGAGGGCCTTCTCCTCACGGGTCGCCGGGGCGTCGATACGCTCGTACGCAGGTTCGCCGAAACGTGTGGTCAGCGCGGCGTAATGCTCCGACGGCGTCTTCCCGGTCACCGCGGTGATCTCGGAGGCGAGCAGAGCCAGGATGATGCCGTCCTTGTCGGTGGTCCACACCGAGCCGTCGCGGCGCAGGAAGGACGCACCGGCCGACTCCTCCCCGCCGAAGCCGAGTGAGCCGTCGGACAGTCCGTCCACGAACCACTTGAATCCCACCGGCACCTCGACCAGTCGACGGCCCAGGTCGGCGGCGACCCGGTCGATCATCCCGGACGACACCAGCGTCTTGCCGATCCCCGTGTCCGCGGGCCACTGCTCGCGGTGGGAGTACAGGTAGAAGATCGCGGCGGCGAGGTAGTGGTTGGGGTTCATGAGTCCGGCGTCCGGTGTGACGATCCCGTGGCGGTCGGCGTCGGCGTCGTTGCCCGTGGCGATCTGGAAGCGGTCGCGCTGCTCGATCAGCGAGGCCATGGCATAGGGCGAGGAACAGTCCATACGGATCTTGCCGTCCCAGTCCAGCGTCATGAACCGCCAGGTGGGGTCGGCAAGCGGGTTGACCACGGTGAGATCGAGGGCGTGCTGTTCGGCGATGCGTCCCCAGTAGGCGACCGAGGCCCCGCCCAGGGGGTCCGCGCCGATGCGCACGCCGGCCGCCCGGATCGCGTCCAGGTCCAGTACCTGCGGCAGGTCGGCCACGTAGGTGCCGAGGAAGTCGTAGCGGCCGGTGCCGGGGGCGGTCAGGGCCCTGGTGTAGGGGATGCGGCGTACGTCCTTGAGGCCGCCCGCGATGAGTTCGTTGGCCCGGTCCTGGATCCAGCCGGTCGCCTCGGAGCCCGCCGGGCCTCCGTTCGGCGGGTTGTACTTGAAGCCCCCGTCGGCGGGTGGGTTGTGGGAGGGGGTGACCACGACCCCGTCCGCGAAGCCCGCGGACCGACCCCGGTTGTGGGCGAGAATGGCGTGCGAGACGGCCGGTGTGGGCGTGTAGCCGTCCGCGCTGTCGAGGAGCACCGACACCTCGTTGGCCGCGAACACCTCAAGGGCGGTGACCTTGGCGGGCTCCGAGAGGCCGTGGGTGTCGGCGCCCAGGAAGAGTGGCCCGTCGATGCCCTGGGCGTCGCGGTACTCGCAGATCGCCTGGCTCGTCGCCGCGATGTGGTCCTCGTTGAACGCGGTCGCCAGTGAGGACCCGCGATGCCCGGACGTCCCGAAGGCGACGCGCTGACCGGGTTCTGCCGGGTCGGGGTGCAGCGAGTAGTACGCCGTGACCAACCGGGCTACATCGACGAGGTCCTCGGGGCCTGCCTGTCGGCCCGCTCGCTCGTGCGGCATGGGCGCGCACCTCCACATCGGTTGTTCTTCGTTTGTGGTCTTATCTTTCCTCACCGGACCTACGCGGTCGCACCCTGGTGCGACGCCGGCCGGAAGCCGCGCCGGACGTGCCGCCGGGACGGTCCGGCCATCGGCCGCTGCGAACGCTTGGGGCGACGGATGACTCACCGCGCATTGTTCTGTCCCGCATCGTTGTGTCGCCCTTTGCCCCCGTCGTCCACCGGCAGCGGCAGCGGCATCGGCATCGGTGAGGCGTTCCCCGCGGTGAGGTTTTCCAGTACCTCCACCAGATCCTGACAGGCCAGTTCGACGGATCGTCTGGTGTTGCGCTGCTCAGTGATCACGGCCGACAGGAGCAGAGCGGTCAGGGCCATGGCTCCGTTGAAGGCCTGGAGTTTGATCATCAGCGCGGTATCACTCAACCGCCCGAACGGACCGACCCGGTCCGTGGCGGCGACGGTGGCCAGCACGGAGGCGAAGAGGGCGCAGAGCACACTGCCTCCCTGCGGGAAACGCAGCGCTGCCCAGACCAGCAGCGGATAGACGAGAAACAGCAGACTGATCGGGCTGTACGCAGCGATCGGCACGAGGACGCAGGCGACGAGCGTCAGTACCGCGGCCTCCTTCCATCGCGTCGCGCGCAACGGCAGACGTATCCGGTACAGCATCAGAAGGACCGGGGTGACGATCAGGACACCCATCGCGTCGCCCACCCACCACGCCAGCCACACCGGCCAGAAGTTGTGCGCGGCGATCTTGCCCGTGAGAACCAGAACGCCGACGTCAACCGTGGCGCTGATCATCATGCTGCCGAGGGCCCCCAGGAACACCAGGGCGAGGCCGTCGCGCAGACGGCTGAGGTCGGTCCGGAAGCCCAGTCTGCGCAGCATGAGATAGGCGCAGACGGGAGCGGCGGTGTTGCCCGCGATGATGCCGATCGCAGGGGGCTGGAGCGAGGCGAGGGTGATGACGACAAGGAGGGCACCGATCGCGATCCCGAACCAGCAACGGATCCCGAAGATCAACAGGCCGGCCACCGCCACGCCCGTGGGCGGCCAGATGGGTGTGAAGACCGCGCCCTCGACAGTGAGCCGCCGCAGGAGTCCCAGGCGCCCTGCCGCGAAGTAGCAGGCGGCCACGGCCAGCGTCTGGAAGGCGACGACGGCCGGTCGGCGCAGCTCGCGTGTACCCACCACAGCAGCCATCAGACACCCCTGCCGCCCCGTCGGCGAGGCGAGGCAGCCGGGAATGTGACGACAGGATCTAGGGCCGAAGGCCCGACGGGTCGTGGCCTACCACCAGTACGGCCGCGTCGTCCTCGTGTCCGACGCGCTCTGCGCCCTTGATCACCCCGGCGGCGAGTGAACCGGCCGACAGGCCGGCCACGGCGGCGATGCCCGCGAGTCGCACCACCTGATCGAGCCCCTCCTCGACGCTCATCGAAGGGCCCTCCACCACACCGTCGGTCAACAGCACGAACAATCCGCCGGTGGTGAGCCGGTACCGGGTGACCGGGTACTCCGTCCCGCCCTCTACGCCCAACGGTGGCCCTCCTTCGTCCTCGGTGATGCCGGATTTTCCGTCCGCCGTCGCCCAGACGCACGGTATGTGCCCGGCCCGTGCGCTCTCCAGCACTCCGGTGGACGGGTCGAGCCGCATGAACGTGCAGGTGGCGAAGAGGTCGGTGCCGATGGACAGGAGGAGGTCGTTAGTCCGTGCGAGGAGTTCTCCCGGCTCGCTCGTGACGGAGGCCAGCGCCCGAAGCCCGACCCGGACCTGGCCCATGAACGCGGCCGCCTCGATGTTGTGTCCCTGGACATCACCGATGGAGAGCCCGATACGTCCGTCGGGCAGCTCGAAGGCGTCGTACCAGTCACCGCCCACATTGAGGCCGTAGCAAGCCGGTGCGTACCGGACGGCCACGTCGAATCCGGGGGCGGTCGGCATGGCTCCGGGGAGCATGCCGCGTTGCAGCGCGATGGCCAACTCGACCTGCGAGCGCTGGAACTCCGCACGCTCACGCGCCTGCGCGGTCAGCGACCCGAGCCGGGCCAGCAGCTCGTCGCCGTCGTCCGTCGGTCGCTTGCGGGACATCGACCACCCCGGGAGGAAGCTGCTTCATCAAGGCACATCATCAACGCGCACCATCAAGGCAAGGTACATATTGCCCCTCTTTCGGATAATAACGACATAGCCGAGCCGCCCCGACATCGGTGCGTCCGGCTCGGCGACGCACGGTCGAGCCGCTCCTCGTGGACGTGCCAACCGGGAAAACGGTGGCGGGGCCTGCCTGGGCAGGCCCCCCACCGTTCAAGCGTCCTCCTGGGAGCGCTGTCAGATCTGCCCGCGCCTGATGCGGCGGAGCACGACAATGCCTGCGATCACGAAGACTCCGCCCAGCGCGGCCGGCCACAGTTGCGCTCCCGTGGCAGCGAGACTGCCCGTGCCCTCTGTCTGCGGTTCGGTCCCCGATGCGTCGGACGGGTCCGTCCCGCCGGCGGGCGGTGTCTGCGCGGCGGTGCCCACCTCACTGCCGTGATCCTCGTCCGAGCCGGCGTGGGACGACGGCGCGGTGGCCTCGTAGGTGGCCGAAGGCGTCTCGACCTTGGGTTCCACGCTGACGGGGGCGTCGGGCGAGACTTCGCCGGCCGGTTCGGTGGCCGGTGTGGTGGTCGCGGGCTCCGAGCTCTGGTCACCGCCGTCGCCGCCATTGTCGCCCCCGTTGTTGCCGGGCTCCTCGTTCCCCTGCCCGTAGGACGGGTCGTCCGCACTGGGCGTCGGGGATTGCGGGGGCTCTTCGGAGGCGGAGGGCTCCTGCGAGGGCTCTTCCGAGGCGGGGGGCTCCTGCGGCTCCTCGGTACCGGTGCCCGGGTCGGCACCCGCACCGCACTGACGGCCGCTGTTGATGCAGTCGACCATCTCCTGCATGAGGCCTTCGTCGAAGACGTTGATGAAGTCGCCGTGGTCCGTGACCGGCTTGTGCAGCTGTTCGGGGAAGGAGTCCACCGCGAACAACGGTGTCGTCCTGCCTCCGTCGTCCAGACTCGGTGCGTCGACGTCGTAGACAAGGCGCTGCACCAGTTGCGGAATGGCACGGAACCCGGTCGGGCAGTTGCCCTGGGCGTCCGCGAAGGCCACGTGGGTGCGGTGGTTGGCGCTGTCGATGTTCGCGCCGTCCCAGCAACTCTGGAACTTGAAGGTGCGCACCACATCGCTGCCCTGCGGGCAGATCGGGTACTTGTCCTTCAGCTGCCGGTCCTCGAACCCGGTGCAGCTCCACGACGCGTTGGCGTTGGCGTTGCCGTTGACGAACGCCTTGGCGTCACCGGTGATGATGCGCAGCAGCCGGGGCATGGCGGTGACTTCGCTCTGCGGGCTGCCGACGAACGTCAGCGTGACCTGCTTGGCCGTGACGATCTCACCGGCGTTGCCTTCGATTCCGCCCCCGGCCGACCCGGCGTCCTGTTCCTGGGTTCCGTTCTGCAGCCTCAGTACCGGCCAGAAGTAGGACGACTTGTCGCCCTCGTCCTCGCAGGTCGTGTCGCTGTTGGCCAGGTCGTCGTCGCTGGCGAAGGCGTTGTTGGACTGGTTTCCGACGTAGTCGTGGAAGTGGTGGGCGCCGTTGGTGACGCCGGGAGCCACGATCACGTTGTCGGAGTTGAACAGGCCGTTGGCGTTCACCCCGCAGCTGGTGGTGAACTCGCCACGGGAGGCGTTGTCCTGGGCCTGCGGGCTCTGCACGTTGGGCTGCACCGAGTTGATGTCCTGGAAGTCGGCGGCCACGGGCCCGTTGCCGACCTGGCCGGCGTCGCCGCCCTGCTGGTCGTCCGCTGCCGCGTCGCCGCCGCCCTGGTTCTGGTCCTCAGCGCCCTGGCCGTCGCCGCCCGCGTCACTGGTCTCACCGCTGCCGGACTGGTTGGCGGAATCGAGCAATGTGCAGGTCGCGAGGGCCTCGAGTCCTTCCGGACGGTCCCCCGCGCCATCGATGGCGAGCACGATGCGGTCGATCGCCGCCGTACGCTTCTCCGTCAGCGGATTCAGAATCTCGCTGTCGTCGACGTCGGCGCCCTGATCCGCGGCCTGCGCCGCAACCTGCAACTGCTGATAGGCCTCGGTGATCTGCTGGTCCAGAAGAGCGAGTTCCTTGTCGACGTCTTCCCTGGCCGCATCCGGAACGGTCGTGAGCTGACTACCGACGTCCGGGCAGTCGATCGTGGCACCCGCCGATGACAGGACCTGGTTGTCCTGCCCGGACTCGCTGCCCGAACCGCTTTCGGTCGCCGAGGCGTAGACGTTGACCGTGACGAGCCCGACTCCCCCCAATATCAGCGCGACTGCTGCAGAGGTCGCGCGCCGTGCGCCTGTCGGGCGTCTGCGCGTGTTGCGTCTCAAGGAAGTGCTCCTACGCGTGATGGACGGCTCGGTACGGCAATCCCCTGCCCCAGTACGCAGCCGCGCCCCGGCGTGTTCAAACACCTCACGGATTCATAGAAATCTCCTAGGAATCAGGTGAAGCCCCTGCCCCTGTCAGCATCGGCGGCGACGGACTGCGGGGTGCCGGCGGGACGGCAACCCGATGCCGATCGGAATGAGTTGCCGCCCGCCTGCCGGGACCCCGGTTTCGACAGTCCGCCGAGGTCAGGACACCGGAACCGGGTAGGTCGGGTACTCCACCCCGGACACGTGCTGGACGACGCGGATCACCTGGCAGGAGTAGCCGAACTCGTTGTCGTACCAGAGGTAGAGAATCGCGTCGTCGCCCTCGACCTTGAGCGCCCCGGCGTCGATGATCGAGGAGTGGCGCGAGCCGATGAAGTCGCTGGAGACCGCGTCGGGGGCGCTGATGAAGTCGATCTGGCGCTTGAGCGGCGAGGTCAGCGACACATTACGGAGATGGTCGAGGACCTCTTCACGGGTGGTCTCGCGCGCGAGCCGCAGACTGAGGATGGCGATCGAGACGTTCGGCACCGGGACACGGATCGAGCTGCCGGTGATCCTGGCCTTGAGGTCGGGCAGCGCCTTGGCGACAGCGGAGGCGGCGCCGGTCTCGGTGATGACCATGTTGAGCGGCGCCGAGCGGCCGCGTCGGTCGGATTCATGGTAGTTGTCCAGCAGGTTCTGGTCGTTGGTGAACGAGTGGACGGTCTCCACATGGCCGCGCAGGACGCCGTACTCGTCCGCCATCGCCTTCAGCGGCGGGACGATCGCGTTGGTGGTGCAGGACGCGCAGGACAGGATCTGCTCGTCCGGCTTGATCATGTCGTGGTTGACGCCGTGGACGACGTTGGGGACATCGCCCTTGCCCGGCGCGGTCAGGACCACCTTGGCGATACCCGGGCGGAGGTGCTTCGACAGTCCCTCGCGGTCGCGCCACCTGCCGGTGTTGTCGATGAGGATGGCGTCCTTGATGCCGTACGCCGTGTAGTCCACCGACGCCGGGTCGTAGGAGTAGATCACCTTGATCTCGTTGCCATTGGCGATGATCTTGCTGTTGGCCTCGTCGACGGTGATCGTGCCGTGGAACTGGCCGTGGATGGAGTCACGGCGCAGCAGCGAGGCGCGCTTGACGAGATCCTCGGCGGCCCGGCCGGCCCCTTTGCGGACGACGACGGCGCGCAGCCGCAGACCGTTGCCGGACCCGGCCTTCTCGATGAGCAGGCGGGCGAGGAGGCGGCCGATGCGGCCGAACCCGTAGAGGACCACGTCGCGGGGCTCGCAGCGTTCGACCTTGTTGGCACCGGTTGCCCCGGCGACAGCCTGAGCGGTGAACTCCTCCACCGACAGGCCGCTGCCGGAGGTCCTGTACGTCGCGGCGAGCATGCCGATGTCGATCTGGGAAGGGCCGAGATCGAGCGTGGTGAGCGCTTGCAGGAACGGCAGCGTCTCGGTGACCGAGAGCTCGTCACCGGCGATCTGCCGGGCGAATCGGTGGGTCTTGAGAATGCTGACCACCGACCTGTTCACCAAGGAGCGGCTGTGGAGCAGGACCGTGACGTCCCGCTCCCGGTGCAGCTTTCCGATGACGGGGATCATCGACTCCGCGATCTCCTCGCGGGTTTTCCAGTTGGTGAACGAGTCGTCATTGACAGTCACGGGTCCATCTTTCGAGCTAGGAGGCGCTCATATGCTAATCCCCTGCCGTTTTGATCACTCAAGCGGTCCCACCTCGGCGGGGTGCCGCGAGCTGCGCCCTTGCCCGGACCAGATCCTCTTGACCTGGTCGTAGACGACCTACGGGATCTCCGGCCGGCTCTTCAGCCGGCCGGAGTGCCCTGGTGAAAGTACAGACGCCAGCCGGTCTCCGTCAGGCGCCAGAGGGAGCTCCGCCATGCACCGCGTCCTTGATGGTCGGAGAAATACGTCAGGTGAACGATCCCCGGAGCCAATACGACTCCGGACATGTCGCGGGCCTCGATGGGCGACTCCGGAGTCACCGTTCCCTTACTCATCACCGTGAGGATCGACTCGGCGTCCCACCAGCGTCCGGACGCTCCGATCTCCGTGAACTCCGGATCCAGGAGCTCCCGGACAAGGGCCGGAGAAGCACGCACCTCAGGATCCTTGAGGCGGAACTCCCCGTCGATGGCCGCTTGCACTGCCCGCTCATTCTCGTCCGTCATGCACGGACCGTACGGAATACCCGTCGCCCGGACACAACGAATATCCGGCCCACTGATCAGAGCGATCCGGCGGACGTCACCGGAAAGGAACTCCGAGACGCCCCACCGCATGTTCGGACACGCAAGGCTGCCGGGGGTCCGTAACCCCTGAGCTGCCGGCGTCGGCTATCAGCCCTGGCGGGCCTTGAAGCGCGGGTTCTTCTTGTTGACGACGAAGACCACGCCTCGCCGACGGACCACCTGGGCCCCGGGCTTGGACTTCAGTGAGCGCAAGGACTTGCGTACCTTCATAGCTCTGCTCTCCTTCTCTCCTCGGCACCGGCACCTGCACCTGCACCTGCACCTGCACCGGCACCGGCACCGGCCCCACGGTTCAGCGCGGGGCCGAGGCTGCGTGGTTCAGTGCTGGGCCGAAGCCGCCCGGCCGTAGCGGCGCTCGAAGCGCTCCACGCGGCCGGCGGTGTCCATGACCCGCGAGGTCCCTGTGTAGAAGGGATGACTCGCGGACGAGATCTCGACATCGATCAGCGGGTAGGTGTTGCCGTCCGCCCACTCGATCGTCCTGGACGACTGCGCGGTCGAGCGCGTCAGAAACGCGACGTCGGCAGCGCGGTCCCGGAAGACGACCGGCTGGGACTGGGGGTGAATACGGGACCTCATGCGGTTTCCTTCCCTGGTTCCGTGCACCCGATGGCTCCGGGCGTGGTTCAGCGTTCCTCGCGGAACGGGACGTGCTCCCCGACCACCGGGTCGTACTTCCGCAGGACGAGTCGGTCGGGGTCGTTTCGACGGTTCTTGCGCGTCACGTAGGTGACGCCGGTCCCGGCCGTCGACTTCAGCGTGACGACGGGGCGCGCGGTGCTGCGTGCCATGAGGTCCTCCTTCCGCTCACCTCGCGATTTGACTCGCGCATGTCAGCTTCTTGCTTTCTGTAACAGCCAACTCCGCTGCCGCATTCCCCGGTCAGGAGCACCGGCAAATCCTGAGGGGCGCCGGTTGCCCGGTCCTCGCCGTGAAGGCTCATTCCTGACACAGTCATCGAGAGTTTCCACCCCCTCGGAAGTCGCCCTCACCACAGGGGAAAAAAGATGATCCTCAGAACATTTCGCTGGCCGCTGGCCGTCACGGCGCTCGGTCTCGCCTTCGCCGCGTGGCAGTGGGGATGGGAGGCCTTCGGGGTCGTACTGATCCTTTCGGTCCTTGAGATCTCGCTGTCGTTCGACAACGCGGTCGTCAACGCCGGAATCCTGAAGCGGATGAACGCCTTCTGGCAGCGGATCTTCCTCACCGTCGGCATTCTGATCGCGGTGCTCGGTATGCGGCTGCTGTTCCCGGTCGTGATCGTCGCCATCAGCGCCCAGGTCGGCCCCGTCGAGGCGGTACGGCTCGCCGTCGACGAACCGGGCCGGTACGAGGAGCTGGTGACCGACGCCCACCCGGCGATCGCCGCCTTCGGCGGCATGTTCCTGTTGATGATCTTCCTCGACTTCATTTTCGAGGACCGTGACATCAAGTGGCTCGGCTGGATCGAGCGCCCGCTGGCCAAGCTCGGCAAGGTCGACATGCTGTCGGTCTGCATCGCCCTGATCGTCCTGCTGGTCTCGGCGCTGACCTTCGCCGCCCACGCCCATGTCAGCACGGGCCACGCGGACAAGTCCGCCACGGTGCTGCTCTCCGGCGTCGCCGGTCTGATCACCTACCTGGTGGTCGGCGGTCTCTCGGGATACTTCGAGGACAGGCTCGAAGAAGGGGAGGAGCACGAACACGAGGACGAGGAGAAGGCCAGGGCGGAGGGCAAACAGGTACCGGTTGCCGCCCTCGCCGGCAAGGCCGCGTTCTTCCTCTTCCTCTACCTGGAGGTGCTTGACGCCTCCTTCTCCTTCGACGGTGTCATCGGCGCCTTCGCCATCACCAACCACATCTTCTGGATGGCGCTGGGCCTCGGCATCGGCGCCCTCTACGTCCGGTCGCTCACCGTCTACCTGGTCCGCCAGGGCACCCTCGACGACTACGTCTACCTGGAACACGGCGCGCACTACGCCATCGGCGCCCTCGCCGCGATCCTGCTGATCACCATTCAGCACCAGATCAGCGAGATCATCACCGGCCTGGTAGGCGTGGTCCTGATCGCGGCCTCCTTCCTGTCCTCCGTCCGCCGGAACAGGGCGCTCGAATCCGCCGAGCCGGATGACTCCGCCCCGGACCGGACGACCAAGGTCTCGTCCGGCGCGTGAGTGGTGCCGACGTCGGCGATCCCCGGCCGGGGTGACTTGCTACGACGGGACGGGGGCGCCGGAGTGCGACTCATCGGTCTCCGGCTCCTGCGGCGGGTCGCTGAGCTGCTCGCGCAGATAGTTCCAGAACACCGCGATCATCGCGGCGACCGGTACGGCGAGCAGGCTTCCCACGATGCCGGCCAGACTGCCGCCCAGCGTCACGGCCAGCAGGATCACCGCCGCGTGCAGGCCCAGGCCCCGGCTCTGGATCATGGGCTGGAACACGTTGCCCTCAAGCTGCTGCACCACCACGATGATCGCCAGCACAAGCAGTGCGTCCGTCAGGCCGTTCGACACCAGCGCGATGAGAACCGCGACAAAACCCGCGAACAGCGCGCCCACGATCGGAATGAACGCGGAGACAAAGGTCAGCACCGCCAGCGGAAGCACCAGGGGAACTCCCAATATCCACAGGCCAATGCCGATCAGTACGGCGTCCAGCAGGCCGACGACTGCCTGGGAACGCACGAACGCGCCCAGGGTGTCCCAACTGCGCGCGGCCACGATCGGAACGTCGGTGGCAAGCCGACCCGGCAGCTGACGGGTGAGCCACGGCAGGAACCGCGGGCCGTCCTTGAGGAAGAAGAACATCAGGAACAACGCCAGCACAGCGGTGACCACGCCATTGATCACCGTGCTCACACCGGTGGCGAAAGCGGTGACAAGACTGCTGGCACTGTCCTGAAGGCGGGCGATCGCGGCATCGGAAGCATCCGCGATCTGATCGTCGGCGATATTGAGCGGCGGCCCGGCGGCCCACTCGCGCACCTTCTCGATGCCCGCGACCACGCCATCGGTCAGGTCACCGGACTGGGACGCCACCGGCACCGCGATCAGCGCCACGATGCCCACGGCCACCAGGAGGAACAACACGGTCACCGCCGACGCGGCCAGGGCGGGGCGCCACCCGCGCCGGCGCAGAAACCGAGCCACGGGCCAGGTCAGCGTGGTGAGGAACAGCCCGACTATGAGCGGCCACACGACCGACCACATCCGGCCGAGAAGCCATAGGGTCATCCCGGTCATCACGAGGACCAGCAACAACTCAACGGAGATACGCGCTGATGCGCGGAGCGCGACGCGGGCTTTCGTGGAACTCATGGCGGCAGACATGGGGGTCACCCTATGGGTACCCCGGCCATACCCCGCTGCCGCTGCGGACGAGCCTCCAAACGGACGGCCAGAGAGGCAAGTTGGCTGCTGAGAAGCTTCGCAACGCGCTTTCGGCATGCCTGATCCGACGACGTCGGCATTGGCGAACCCGATATCGTCCTGGCGCACCGGACCGGCAGCGGAGGCGTCCCTGCCGATGACGGAACGAAGGAGTGCAGCCGTGCGAGTTCTCATGGTCGGAGCGGGCGGCGTGGGCACCGCGATCACCAGGATCGCGGCCCGTCGTTCCTTCTTCGAGCACATGGTCGTCGCCGACTACGACCGGGCACGGGCTGATTCGGCCGTCGCCGGTGTCGGGGCCGACGAGCGCAGATTCAGCGCCGTACGGCTCGACGCCTCGGACGCGGACGGCGTACGGGCCGCCCTCGCCGAACACCGCTGCGACGTCCTGCTCAACGCCACCGACCCCCGCTTCGTGCTGCCCCTGTTCGACGCGGCACTCGCCCACGGCGCGCACTACCTCGACATGGCGATGTCCCTGTCCCGGCCGCACCCGGCACGCCCGTACGAGGAGTGCGGAGTGAAGCTGGGGGACGCGCAGTTCGCACGGTCCGCCGAGTGGACGGCGGCGGGCCGGCTCGCACTGGTCGGCATGGGTGTGGAGCCTGGCCTGTCGGACGTCTTCGCCCGTTACGCCGCCGACGAACTCTTCGACGAGATCGAGGAGATCGGCATCCGTGACGGCGCCAACCTGGTCGTGGACGGATACGACTTCGCGCCGTCCTTCAGCATCTGGACGACCATCGAGGAGTGCCTGAACCCACCGGTCGTCTACGAAGCGGATCGGGGCTGGTTCACCACGCCGCCCTTCAGCGAGCCGGAGGTCTTCGACTTTCCCGAGGGCATCGGACCGGTGGAGTGCGTCAACGTCGAGCACGAGGAAGTGCTGCTGATCCCAAGGTGGTTGAAGGCCCGGCGTGTCACCTTCAAGTACGGTCTCGGCGACGAGTTCATCGGTGTCCTGCGGACCCTGCACAAGCTGGGCCTGGACCGCACGGATCCGGTCATCGTGGACAGCGGCGGCACGGGCAGGGTCGCGGTCTCCCCGCGCGACGTGGTCGCCGCCTGTCTGCCCGACCCGGCGGGTCTCGGGGACCGTATGCACGGCAGGACGTGCGCGGGCACATGGGTCAGGGGAACCAGGGACGGGCGGCCCCGAGAGGTCTATCTCCACCACGTGGTCGACAACGAGTGGTCGATGCGGGAGTACGGCTCCCAGGCCGTGGTCTGGCAGACCGCGATCAACCCCGTGACCGCTCTCGAACTCATCGCGTCCGGAGCCTGGTACGGCAGCGGGGTGCTCGGCCCCGAGGCCCTGCCTCCCCAGCCGTTCCTCGACCTGCTCAGCGAGTACGGGGCGCCGTGGGGCATGCGCGAGGACACTCCCGTCGACGGCACGGCCTGAGACGTCGGGCCGCTCACAGAGGCAGGTGACCGCCGCGCGTCCGTCACCCCGGGGGTGAACGGCATTGCCCGCCCGGCCCGCGCGAAGCGGTCCGGACGGGCAGGGTGGCTCAGGAGAGGAGGTCAGGGAGTGAGCTGCCACCGCTCGATGTAGCCGACGTCGATCGAGGCCGTGTCACGGACCCTCAGGATCCATGTGCCGCTGATCGGTTGTGCGGAGGCGTCGACCGTGAAGGTCTGGTCGACGTTGTCGGCGGAACCGCCGCTGTGGTTCAGCAGTGAGTAGACGGTGCCGTTCGGGCCGACCAGGTCGACCGTCAGGTCACCGCGGTACGTGTGAATGATCTTGACGTAGACCTGGGTGGCGGCCGAGGCGTTGCCGCTCAGGCCGTTGATGACGATCGGTGAGTCCACCGCGGCGCCGACGTCGGGGATGTCGACGCGCGTGCCGTTGGCGTAGATGTACGCCACCCGCCAGTCGAAGGTCACCGAGGCGGTCACGCCGGTGCTGTCGGTGACCGTCAGTGTCACCTCGCTGGTAGCGGCAGTGGTCGGGATGCCCGTGATAAGCCCCGTGTCGCTGATCGTCAGACCGTCCGGCAGGCCGGTGGCCTCGTAGGTCAGGCTGGCACCGGAGTTGGTGGTGTAGGCCTCGGCCTGCAGCGAAACCGTCTGGCCGACACCACTGGTCTGGTCGGCGATCGGGGCCACGTTGACGCCGAGCGCTATCCGGTCACCGACGTTGATGCCGGCCCAGGCGGCGGCGACGGCGAGGTAGGTGTCGCTGTACGCGCCGAACAGGTCGGCCGCTGCCCGCAGGGTCGCGGTCCGGGCGCCGGCGTAGTTGGTGGTGGAGGTCATGTAGGTGGTGAGAGCCCGGTACCAGATCTGCTGGGCGTTCTCGATGCCGATGCCGGTCACGGCCACGCCGTCGGAGGTCGGGCTGTCGTAGGAGACCCCGTTGACCGTCTTGGCGCCACTGCCCTCGGAGAGCAGGTAGAAGAAGTGGTTGGCCGGGCCCGAGGAGTAATGGACGTCGACGCTGCCGAGCGTGGAGTCCCAGTAGTCGCGGGACGCCCCGTCCTTGGAGGGCTTGTCCATGTACCGCAGCGGGGTGCCGTTGCCGCGGATGTCGATCTTCTCGCCGACCAGGTAGTCGGGAACGTCGGCGGCCAGGTCGGCCTGGAACTCCACGGCCGCGGCGAAGATGTCCGAGGTCGCCTCGTTGAGGCCACCGGACTCGCCCGAGTAGACCAGGCCGGCGGTGGCACTGGTGACGCCGTGGGTCATCTCGTGCGCGGCGACGTCCAGCGAGGTCAGCGGGTGGGTGTTGCTCGCGCCGTCGCCGTAGGTCATGCAGAAGCAGCTGTCGGACCAGAAGGCGTTGACATACGCGTTGCCGTAGTGCGCCCGGCTGTAGGCGGCCACTCCGTCGTTGCGGATGCCGTTGCGGCCGAACACGTCCTTGTAGTAGTCCCAGGTGGCCGCGGCGCCGAACGCGACATCCACACCGGCCGTCTGCCGGTTGGCCGGAGTGCCGTCGCCCCAGACATCGTTGTCATCAGTGAAGAGGGTTCCGGTGCCCGAGCTGCCCTGGTTCAGGTCGTACGTCTTCTGATCGGCCCGGGCGGGGTCCTGCAGCTGGTACGTGGAGCCGGAGAGCGTGCTGCCGACATCGACCGTGCCGCTGTACTGCCCCGTGCCGCTGCCGGTGTGCACCTGCTCGAAGTCGAACAGGGCCTTGCCCGAGGCGGCGTCGGTGACGACGTGGAGCTCGCTGGGCGTGCCGTCGTGCTGCAGGCCCTCCACCACCGACTCCCAGGCCAGGACCGGCTCGGCTCCGCCGGCCCAGACGACCAGCCGCGGCGCGCCGTCGACCGCGGGGCTCTTGGCGTCGGCCTTCTTGGCAGCGGCAAGTGCCTTGCCGGCGGCGGTCTTGGAGGTGATGCGAGGAGTGATCGTCGGGACCTTGATCGCAGCCTCGGTGGCCTCGGACACCGTGGTGCGGCCGTCCTTGACGTGCACGACCAGGTCGCCGCCGAGGACCGGCAGGCCGGCGTAGGTGCGCTCGTAGCGGGTGTGCGTGGTGCCGTCGGCGTCCTTCGCGACGTCCTTGACGATCAGCTTCTCCTTGGAGCCGAGGTCAAGGTTCTTGGCGGTGTCGCCGACGGCAAGACCCGCGCTCTTCATGAGCGCGGCGTGCTTGTCAGGAGACAGTTCCGCCGGGGCCGCACCGGCCCGGGGCGTGGCGACGATCTTCCCGTCACCGCGGTCGCGGGGGGCCGCGGACCCGACGCCGGCCTGGAAACCTGCGGCGAGCAGAGTGCCCGCGGTGGTGAGGGCCAACGCTGCCGTGTATCTACGTCGGTTGAAGGTGCGGTGTGGCCGGAGCAAGGGCTTCTCCTTATGCGGCGGAGGCCTGTGATGGAGGCCGGAAGACAGGCCGGCATGGTGTGGCCGGCCGGCGACGCGCTGAGCAGGGAAGGGCACGGCACGAGATGACACGCGAGGCGTGTCAGAACTCCGTGGCGTGCAAGACGTGGGGGTGTGAAGGAAGGGTGAACGCGCGAAGATCAGAGTGACATCGCACAGGCGATCTTGTCATGGATGCGCCAATAGAAAGGCTCGAATTGGCCCCTGCTTGCTGGGGGTTCGTCTTGACGCGGGGCGCTTTTCGGCCGCTGCCGGACGGTGGGAGGGCTCGTCCGGGGCCGGGCCTGGGGGCGAGCCTGAGGCCTGGGCTGAGCTGAGGTGGGCTGGGCCGGAGCCGGGGCCGGGGCCCAAGGCCGGGGCCCGAGCCCGAGGCCCGAGCCGGAGCCGGGGCCCGAGCCGGAGCAGCAGCCCAAAACCGAAGCCCAGCGTCGCGCTCGACGGCGAATCGCTTCCTCGGCCGTCGCGGACCTGGACGGCCACGCGGAGCGAGCCCCCGTTCGAAGGCCGATGGGGAAAGCCCTGACGGAGTTACCCGCGGGTCGAGCCGGGAGGCGGCGGACGCCGACTGTGGTCAAGCCCCCGGGAGGGTTACCGCGGCTGGCGGCGGCGAGGCTGTCGTGGCAGGGTCAGCATGCTCGTGAACGTGCCGTTGGTGAGGGAGAGTTCGTGGACACGCAGGTGTGGGACGCACTGGTCGCTTCGATGAAGAACGCGTACACCGCGGGTCTGGGCGAGGGCGAGGTGCCCCGCCCGGTCATCATGCCCCTGGTGCGCGGCGAACTGGTCGGCCTGATCTGGGTGCGCCCCATCAAGACCGGCGACGACGCGCTCACCGGCATTGCCCAGCTCTCGAACATCGCCGCGGCGGCCGGCGCCGACGAAGTCGTCCTGGCCTGGGAGACCGGCGATGTCGCCGCCGCCTGCAAGCTGCCGGTCGTCGGTCCGGCGCCGTGCCTGAACATGGTGCACGCCACGAAGGACGGCCATACTCTCCACCGGTTCCCCTACGCCGAGCAGCCACCGGCCCACTCCCCCGACGGCTCGGTCCCCGTCGAGCCGCAGTGGCTTCCGGCTCCTGAGCCAGAGCCGGGCGGTGAGCTGGTGCCGCCGGTCCGGGCCGCGGTCGACTTCTCGTTCACCCCGCTCGACCTGGACCACCCCTCCCCCTTCGGCGTGACCGTCATCCTGATGGAGGAGGACGGTTTCACCGTGCGCCTGACCGAGGCGTTCGCCCCCTGAACGCCCCGGCGCAGGCGCAACGCGGCGCCCTGCGCGTCACCGTTCCGACCGTCGCGTACGTTCAGCGCGCCTTGGGCCTCGACGCTCAACACCCGCGGCTGAGCCGGCCGTTGGTTTCGGGCGGACGGGACGGGGTGCGCCAGAGCGCCTATCGGGTCCGCGTCGTCTCCCGCGCGTCGGGACAGTGGTCCGCGGAATGGGTCTCCGCTCCCCCGGCCCGCACGGACGCGCCCTCTCTGGAGGGCAGCGCGTGGATCTGGTTCCCGAGGGTGAACCAGGTGTCCTCGTCCTCGATCTGGGCCAGAACATGGTGGGGTCAGGTCGGGTCGGCCGCGAGCCTCGAGCAACGCGGGAACGACCGTACGTCTGAGACGCGCCGAAGTGCTCCATCCGAACGGCACCCCCTCCACCGCGAATCCGCGCTGCGCCGCAGCGCCGCAGCGACAGACACGTACACGCTCAAGGGCGGCGGCGAGGAGACGTACGAGCCGCGCTTCACCTTCCACGGTTTTCGCCATCTCGAAGTGACTGGGTTCCCCGGCAGACCTTCGGCGACAGCCGTGTCGACAACCCCGCTGGTCAATACACCTGGCGCGTAGGCCGGCTGCCCGCGGTGCGTGGACCACGGGCAGCCAGCACAGTGCGGCGTCAGGCCGTGAGCTGCGGGTAGAGGATGGTGAGATCACCGGAGATGGCGGCCTTCACCTGACGGGACGTCTCGTCGGCGAGTACCTCGAACGCGCCCTTCGCGATCCCGTCCAGCGCCTCCTTGGCGATGTCGGCGGGCTTCGACTTGGGCTGGGTCACCGCCGCGGTCATGTCGGTGTCGACGTAGCCCATGTGCAGGCCCGTCACGCCGATGCCGCGGTCAAGGAGCTCGATACGGATGGCGTTGGTCTGCAGCCAGAACGCTGCCTTGGTCGCGGAGTACGCGCCGTGCCAGGCGACCCAGGAGAGCGCCGAGTGCGCGTTGAGGATGTGGCCGCCGCCGTTGCGCTCGATCACCGGGACGAAGGCGCGGGTCACGTTCAGCGGGCCGAAGAAGTTGGTCTCGAAGACGTTCCGGATGTCCTCGATCGGCGCGTCCAGGTAGGTGTCCGGTGAGCTTCCGCCGGCGTTGTTGATCAGCACGGTGACGTCGGACGCGGCGGCCACCAGTGCGTCGATCGAGGCCTGGTCGGTGACCTCCAGGGCCAGCGGTACGACGCGGGGGTCGGCGCTCGGCCGAGGGGTACGCGCGGTGGCGTACACCTTCTTGACGCCACGGGTGAGCAGATCGTCCACGATCGCCTTGCCGATGCCGCGGTTGCCGCCGGTGACGAGTACGACGGCGCCTTCGAGAGTGGTCATTTTCGACTCCGGAGAGAGGGGGAAACCGTTCTGTTTCCCCAGACCGTAAACCGATCGGTTTCCAAACGCAAGCCAAGCCGGTACCCTCCATGACATGACAACGTCGACGACACCCCGCGAGCGGCTGCTCGAAGCAGCGGGCGAACTCTTCTACCGCGACGGCATGGGCGTGGGCGTGGACGCTCTGTGCAAGGCCGCCGGGGTGTCGAAGAAGTCGATGTACCAGTTGTTCCGGTCCAAGGACGAGGTGATCGCGGAGAGCCTCGCCGGCCTCGGCCCGGCGTACCAGGCCGCCCTGCTCCCCTCCACGGACGACGACCACTCACCGCGTGAGCGCATCCTGACCGTCTTCGAGCGGCAGGACCGGATGGCAGCGGAGGGCAACTTCCTCGGCTGCCCCTTCGTGAGTGCGGCGGTGGAGCTCAAAGACCCCGGGCACCCGGGCAGTGTGGTCGCGCGCCATCTCAAGCAGCACCTGACCGAGTTCTTCCGGACCCAGCTCGTCGCCGCCGAGGCAGCGGATCCGGAGACCCTGGCCGTGCAGCTCACGATCGTCTTTGACGGCACGAGTGCCCGGGCCGTCGTACAGGCCCAGGCACTCGCCGGCATCGGCACGGTAACGGCGGCGGCGCTGCTGGACGCCGCAGGGGTCAGGTAGAACGAACCCGCCCAGCACCCATCTCCTGGTGCCGGCAGGCATCGGCGAAGCGGGGGCGAAGCCCTCGTGACCGGCGCACTCGCCGCCTGCTACCCCGCGGTGCGGGCGGCCTGCCTGCCGCAGCCGCCGCAGCACCCGCTCGGCCACGTCGGCGCCCTGGAGTTCCGCGGCCTTGGCAACGAGCGAGGCGGGCCAGGAACTGGCCGCCACCCGGCTCAGCCGCTCCGCGCGCCGAGCTCCGGTGTGCCCGCTGATCTCCTCCACGTATCGCGCGTACCAGGCGGTTTCGGCCGCGGGGTCGGGGCGCGGGGTGGTGGTCGTGGTCGTGGTCGAAGAGGATGGCGTACGCCCGCCGCCGGCGGACCCGGTCACCCAGAGCCGACCGCAGTTTTCTGAAGACGGGCTCCGATCCCCAGGCCCAGGGACACAGCGGGTCGGTGTACTCCACGACTTCCGGGACAGCCGTCACGCGGCGCCGACCCTCTGCCGCCTTTCGAGCGCGTCGGCGGGCAGCAGCGAGGCGAGGGTCAGTCCGCCGAGGACCGCCGCCGCACCCGCCTCGACCCGCCGCCACACCCCGGGCATTCCGCTCGCGGGACTGGGGTAGTCGAGCCCGGCCAGCGGCTCGCCGCGCAGGGTGATGACCTCGCCGTCGATGGCGCGTACGACATCCAGGAGGGTGATGTCCTCGGGGGGCCTGCCGAGCCAGTAGCCGCCCTCACAACCGCGCTGGCTGCGTACCAGGCCTGCTTTCCTCAACTCGCCCACCACGGACTTCAGGAACCGGAACGGGATCTCCTGTGAAGATGCGATGGCCTCACAGGTAAGCGGACGCTCGGGCTCACAGGCAAGTTCCAGGAGGGCCCGTGTGGCGTAGTCCGCCTTCGCGGAGATATGCATGCCCACATCATGCCCGACAGTCGGCCGCCGGTGCGGGTCTCCACCGGTTCACCGCTGGCATTGCGGCAACATTGCCGCAGATGAAGGCCAATGGACACCTCTTGACATCCTTTCCGGCGCCGCTCTAGCGTCCCCGCCATGAGCGAGCCGTTGACGACCCCCGGCGAGGGCTTCCACCCTCACCTCCACACCTCCCAGGGCGACCTGACGGCACCCCTGCGGGCCCGTCTGCACCACATCCGTGCGGATTCCCTGGATGGCGACACGGCACAGACGGGGGGCATGCGAAGGTTCGCCGCCGTCAGCGGGAAGACCGTCGGGTCCGAGAAGCTGTGGATGGGCCAGACCCACGTGGCCCCGGCGACCGCCTCCTCCGACCACCACCACGGTGAGTCCGAGACCGCCATCTACGTGGTCAGCGGGCACCCCGAGTTCGTCTTCGTCGACGACTCGGGAGAGGGGCCGGAGGAAGTACGGCTGCGGACCACTCCCGGCGACTACATCTTCGTACCGCCCTTCGTGCCGCACCGTGAGGAGAACCCCGACCCCGTGGAGGAGGCCGTCGTCGTCATCGCCCGCAGCACGCAGGAGGCGATCGTGGTGAACCTTCCACGGCTGTACGCCCTTTCGGTCGACGAGAGCTGACCCGTCGCCCATCGCCAGGGCCTCCTCAACGACGACTTCCAGCTCGCCGACGGCTTCGAACAGCGGGCCACTGCGGCGACCGTGCAGGAAGTATCACTCGAGGGTCAACAGAGCGCCTGGCAAAGCAAAAGATCGCGAATCCTGTGAACCGGAGGCTCTTCGCCGCACTCCTCTTCCATAACGGTGCCCCGAACGGGGAGGCGCCCAGAAGGGGAGCAATCATGCGAAACAACCAGCGAACCCGGCTCCGCGTCACCAGTGGAGCCATCGCTGCGGCATCCGCCCTGGCTCTTGTGGGTTTCACCGCTGGCTCCTCTCAAGCCGCCGCGGCGTCGCAGTCGCGAACCACGGCGGCGCGGCCCGCGTGGGCGGACACCAGTTCCCTGAGCGTCCGGATCCACGCCCTGGACCCCGGGGCCGGCCAGCGCTACGCGTCGGTGGTCCTCACCAACAAGACCCACAAGACCGTCCGAACCCAGGGGTACGTCGGCCTGCAGCTCCTCAACTCCCATGGCACGAACGTCACCACACATGTGGTCCGCGACGCCGGACACACTCCCTTGATCACCCTCAAGCCGGGGCAGAGCGTCCACACCACGCTGCACTGGACCGTCGTCGGCGCCACGGGCGAGCCCACCAAGGCCGAGAAGAACCCGACCGGCCTGGAGGTGACCCCGCCCGACTCCCGTCACCATCTGACGACGGCCTGGAAACTCGGCGACGTCCTACAGAAGGGCCGCATCGACATCACCCCGCTGGCCAAGGGCAGCGGCCAGAAGTAGGTCGGCGACCCGGGCCGACGCGTCAGACGACCTCGTTCAGCTTGCCCGTGGCGACGTCGAACACGAAGCCCCGTACACGGTCCTTGTGCACGATGAACGGATCCGCCTTGATACGGGCGATCGACTGCCGTACGTCGGCGTCCAGGTCGGGGAACGCCTCGGCAGCCCAGGACGGCCGGATCCCCGTCTCCGCCTGGACCGCGTCCTTGAAGCCGTCGTCGGTGAAGGTGAGCATGCCGCAGTCGGTGTGGTGGATGAGGATGATCTCCTCGGTGCCGAGCAGCCGCTGGCTGATGGCGAGCGACCGGATCTCGTCCTGGGTGACCACACCACCGGCGTTGCGGATGACGTGCGACTCGCCCTCGGCGAGCCCCAGGATCGCGTACACGTTGAGCCGGGCGTCCATGCAGGCCAGCACGGCGAGTTTCTTCGCGGGCGGAAGGGGGAGCGGGCCGGTGAAGGTCTCGGCGTAGCGGGCGTTGTTGGCCAGCAGTTCATCGGTCACGGACATGGTGAGCCTCTGTTCCTGGGATGCGGCGGATGCACCGCTCACGGAACTGCGCAGGGAGCGGCGCGGGGAGGTCGACACAGGGAGCCGGATGCGCGGTGCGGACACGCGACATGGCCCGGGGGTTGCCGAACGGCTCCTCGGGGAGCAGCCCGACGCCCCCTAGCGACAGAAACCGTCGAAGAGGTAGACGCGACGCGAGGGCCAGAAACCCTCGGTGAGGCGGAGCATGCGGTCAGTGAACACCGAGGCCGGTCCGCCTGGCAAGGGCACAGCAGTTCGGGCAGAGTCCCACGGCACCGGACCATTTCCGGAGGCTGCCGAAGCTCGGTGTCGATCCGTTCCACGCCGGTGAACTGCGCGACCGGGCGCTACTGGCAGGCAAGCACATCTCCGCAGACTCGTCGGCGGGCACGCGCCGGAGCTGTCGTTGGGAGGCACTGGCGTCGCGAGCCGGGCCGACCCACCCCGGTCCGGGTCTGTCGGCGGTTACGCCCCCCTCACTCCCGCACCTGACACACCCAGCCCCGAGAGGCTGCCGCCGACTCTGCCGGCCGGGAGACGACCACGTCGCGCCTGGTGGCGTGCGGCTGGTGCGCATGAGACGGGTCTTACGGGTTACTCGTGGGTCGTGTTGAGAACCGGAATGATCGCGGTGGTCGTGGGCGCCGCCTTCGCAGTGGCCGGTGTGGCCGTGGTGGTGTCGCCCTGGTGGTGGATGGCGGCGGTGCCGTTGGCCGCGCTCGGGATAACGGGTGTGTGGGACCTGACCCAGCGTCGGCACTCGGTGCTGCGCAACTACCCGGTGATCGGGCACGCCCGCTTCCTGCTGGAGCGCATCCGTCCGGAACTGCAGCAGTACTTCGTCGAGCGGAACTTCGACGGGCGGCCCTTCGACCGGGACATCCGCAGCATCGTCTACGAGCGGGCGAAGGGCACCGCCGCGGAGGAGCCGTTCGGCACCGAACGCGACGTGTACCAGGCGGGTTACGAGTACCTGGTTCCCTCGATGGTGCCCCGCCCGGTGCCCGAGCATCCGCCACGGGTACGGATCGGGGGCCCGGACTGTACCCGGCCCTACGACATGGCACTGCTGAATGTCTCCGCCATGAGCTTCGGCTCGCTGTCGGCCAATGCCATCCTGGCACTCAACCAGGGAGCCGCGGCAGGCGGCTTCGCGCACGACACCGGTGAGGGCGGACTGTCGGAGTACCACCTGCGCCCAGGCGGTGACCTGGTCTGGGAGATCGGTACCGGCTACTTCGGCTGCCGGACCCGGGACGGGGACTTCGATGCCGGAGAGTTCGCCGAGAAGGCGTCGGGCGAGAGCGTCAGATGCGTGTCGCTCAAGCTGTCCCAGGGCGCCAAACCCGGTATCGGGGGTGTACTGCCCGGGGCCAAGGTGAACGCGGAGATCGCCCGGGTGCGGGACGTCCCCGAGGGACGGACGGTCGTCTCACCGCCGTACCACCGGGCGTTCTCCACACCTCGTGAACTCGTCCGTTTCATCGCGCGGATGCGGGAGTTGTCCGGCGGCAAGCCGGCCGGTTTCAAGCTGTGCCCCGGTTCCCGGCGCCAGTTCCTCGCCGTGTGCAAGGCGATGATCGAGGAGGGCACCGCACCCGATTTCATCATCGTCGACGGCGCGGAGGGCGGCACAGGTGCCGCGCCGCTCGAGTTCGCCGACCACGTCGGCACTCCGCTCACCGATGGTCTGATGACTGTGCACAACGCCCTGGTCGGCGCGGGCCTGCGGGATCGGATCCGGATCGGCGCAAGCGGCAAGATCGCCACCGGGGCCGACCTCGTCAAACGCCTGATCCAGGGTGCCGACTACGGCAACGCGGCCCGCGCCATGATGTTCGCGGTCGGCTGCATCCAGGCTCAGCGCTGCCACACCAACACCTGCCCCGTAGGAGTCACCACCCAGGACCCGCGTCGCGCCCGCGCGCTCGACGTCGGCGACAAGGCCGTGCGGGTGCGGCGCCTCCAGGAGGCCACCGTCGGCAGCGCACTACAGATCATGGCCTCCATGGGGGTCACCGACCCCGCCCAGCTCCGCCCGCACATGCTGCGGCGGCGCATCGACGCGCAGACCGTGCGCTCCTACGACGGCCTGTACAAGTGGCTCTCCCCCGGACAACTGCTGGTCGAGCCGCCCGCCGACTGGGCGGCCGACTGGAAGGCCGCCGACCCCGACCACTTCACCATCTGACCTGGACGAATCCGTGGCACGAACCGTCGCCCGCGTCATCGTGGATGCCCTGAGTGCACTCGACGTACTCACCAACCCGGACGAGATCGCCGTCCCGCCAAACCCACCGTCGAACAGGGCTGGGGCTTCGCCGTCGCCAAGATGAAGGAACCGCTGCGCAGCCACGGCGACGCTGATGTCGGTGTCCAGGCCCGGTAAGGGGGTCCCTGGGGGTGCCCTCTTGATCCAGTACGAAACCCCGAACTCGTCCGGGAGAGCCACGTGCCCCGAGGGGGACACCACGGCCGTTTGTCAGCGGTCGGCTTCCGGGCTGCGAGGGTGGGGGGCCGTCGACTGCAAATTCTTCTGGCCCTCGGTGTGTTCCGCCTCGTGCGCTGCAAGGAGCGACAGCAGCTCCGCCACCGCCAACCCCCGGTCGGCGGGGTGCCGCAGCAGGGTCCCGTCCTCGATGCGATACGCGTTGGAGCGTCCTTGACGGGTGTGGGTGAGGTAGCCGTCCATCTCCAGATCCGAAACGATCTTCTGGACGGCACGCTCGGTCAGCCTGCAACGCGCGGCGATGTCGCGGATGCGAGTGGTGGGATCCTCGGCGATCGCAGCCAGCACGCGCGCGTGGTTCGTGAGGAACGTCCAGCCGCTGTGTGATTCGGGTACTCCATGCATGTCCTCAGGATAGGACAATTGATTCACGCATTCAAAAGTGCGAAGTTTATTTCCTGTATCTCTTGACGTGCGATGGACGCCGGGCTGAGGCTGGAGGAGGGCACAAAACCACGGGATGTCAATGGAGTGGCGGCCATGCCAGAACGCACACTTCCCACGCAGCTCACGGTGGCCAACGGCACCCCCTCGGCGCCGCCGGACCTACCGTCGAGCGATCACCGGAGGCCACTGCTGGGGATCGAAACGCACCCCGCCGGCGACTGGACGCTCGTCGTGGTGTCCGGTGCGATCGACATCGTCACGGAGCAGGCACTGCACGACGGTCTGCGCCAGACCCTTGCCCGCTCGGCACGCGGCATCGACCTCGATCTGAGCGGCGTCGAGTTCTGCGACTGCTCCGGACTCAACGTCCTGCTGCGCCTGCGACGGCGCGCCCTGGACGAAGGCAAGACCATCGCCATCCAGGCGACCAGCACCGCGGTACGCCGACTTTTCTCGGTTACCGGCACGCTGTCCCTGTTCGCCATAGCGGGTGAGGCCGGTCGCGCCTCGGATGCACATTCCGGAGCGGCACCCCGCCAAGGGGGCCACACCACGTCGCTCGGCGAAGCGAACCAGGATCTGCGGATCGAACTGGTTCAGCTCCGGCGGGCCCTGCAGACGCGGCCCGTCATCGACCTCGCCCGTGGAGTACTCATGGCCTCCTTCGGCCTGAGCGCTGAGGACGCCTGGAAGGTCCTGGTCTCGGTCTCCCAGAACACCAACACCAAACTTCACCATGTGGCCGACAACCTCGTCAGCGCCGTCACAGGTGACGCACTCCCGGAACTGTTCCAGTCGCAGGTCGCCGAGACGGTCACCAAGCTCCAGACAGCGCCGTCGGTGCCGGAAACTCCCCCCGGCAAGGAAGGTTGAGGCGGCTCAGTCCTCGCCCCGGATGATGTGGCTCTCCTGGCCGGGGCTCTCCAGCTCACCGCCGTCGGCGCGCTGTGGGTTCGGGGTATCGGGTCGTGCGACCGGACCGTCGCCGGTCCCACGACTCTCATGCGTCGGCTGGATATCTGTGCTGGTGCCGGATTCCATGAGGGAGGCACCTCCTATGTCTGCGGTCGGCCTTTCGGGTACCCGCCACCCCTTGCTCAAACGGACGGGTATCCGGCGCCCGCGGTAGGGTCCGGCCCCTGGATGAGGGTCCCTCCCGGGGGTAGTCGCTTGTCATGACTGTCTACGGATTACACGCCTCGCACGAACAGGTCCCGCCCGCGGATCTGCTCGACGCCGTGGTGCACGCCGAACGCGCGGGCTTCACCGCCGCCATGTGCTCGGACCACTTCTCACCATGGAGCGTCCGCCAGGGCGAGTCCGGATTCGCCTGGTCGTGGCTCGGCGCCGCCCTCCAGGCCACCGACCGGGTGCCGTTCGGCGTGGTGAACGCGCCCGGCCAGCGCTATCACCCCGCGATCGTCGCGCAGGCGGTCGCCAGTCTCACGGCCATGTATCCGGGCAGGTTCTGGGTGGCGCTCGGCAGCGGCGAGGCCTCCAACGAGCACATCACAGGAGCGGGTTGGCCCCGCAAGGACGTCCGCACAGCACGGCTGCGCGAGTGCGTCGACGTCATCCGAGCACTGCTGCGGGGGGAGGAGGTCAGCCACGACGGACTCGTGACCGTGGACCGGGCTCGGCTGTGGACGCTGCCGTCCCACGTACCGCCGCTGATCGGAGCCGCGTGCAGCACGGCGACCGCGGCCTGGTGTGCCGAGTGGGCGGACGGTCTGATCACGGTCAACGCTCCACGCGCGCGGCTGCGCGAGATCGTGGACGCGTACCGTGACGTCGGCGGCCGTGGGCCGCTGTACCTCCAGGCGCACCTGAGCTGGGCGCCCGGCGAGGACGAGGCCCGTGCGCTGGCGTACGACCAATGGCGCACCAACGTGCATGCGCCCCCGGCCAGTTGGGACCTCGACTCCGCGGAACTGTTCGACATCGTCAGCGAACACGTCACCACCGAGCAGGTGGCGCACTCGGTCAACATCTCGTCCGACCTGGGACAGCACACCGCATGGCTGCAGGAGTATGCCGACCTCGGCTTCGACGCGGTGATGCTGCATCACGTGGGCCGCGAACAGGGCCCGTTCATCGACGCCTTCGGGGCCGAGGTACTGCCGCGACTCGACGTCACCCGCCCGCTTCCCGCCACGGTGAAGGAGTACCGATGCGTCTGACCCGTACGTCGGACCTGTGGTGGAAGAACGCGGTGGTGTACTGCCTGGACGTCGAGACGTACCAGGACGGCAACGGCGACGGGATCGGCGACTTCGCGGGCCTCACACAGCGCATCGACCATCTGGACCGTCTCGGCGTGACCTGCGTGTGGCTGATGCCCTTCTATCCGACGCGAGAGCGCGACGACGGTTACGACATCACGGACTTCTACGGTGTCGACCCCCGCCTGGGCACTCTCGGTGAGTTCACCGAGTTCGTCCGCACCGCCCGGGACCGCGGCATCCGTGTGATCGCCGACCTCGTCGTCAACCACACCTCCGAGGACCACCCTTGGTTCCAGGACGCGCGATCCGGCCGAGACTCCGCCCACCGCGACTGGTACGTCTGGGCGGACGAGCCCCCCGAGGACGGCCCCAAGGGTGTGGTCTTCCCCGATGCGGAGGACAGCCTGTGGGAGTACGACAAGGGCAGCGGCCAGTACTACCTGCACCGCTTCTACAAGCAGCAGCCCGACCTCAACGTCGCCAACCCCGAGGTCCGCGACGAGATAGCCCGCGTCATGGGGTTCTGGACACAGCTCGGGCTGTCCGGTTTCCGGGTCGACGCCGTGCCCTTCCTGCTGGAGACGGACGGGCAGGCCGACGCCGGCTCGCTGCCGGACCCGCACGAGTACCTCGCCGACCTGCGCGCCTTTCTCGGCCGTCGCAACGGCGAGGCAGTGCTGCTCGGCGAGGTCAATCTGCCCTACGACGACACCGCCCGCTTCTTCGGCGAACCCGCCGGCGGCCGCGGCGACGAGCTCACCATGTGCTTCGACTTCATCGCGATGCAGCAGATGTACCTGTCGATGGCACGCGAGGACGCCGGGCCGCTGGCCGCCGCGTTACGGGACCGCCCCGCCGCTCCGCGCGACGCCCACTGGGCCACGTTCGTGCGCAACCACGACGAGCTCACCCTCGACAAGCTGAGTGAAGCCGAACGGGCCGAGGTGTTCGCGGCCTTCGGCCCGGACACGAACATGCAGCTGTACGACCGGGGGCTGCGCCGCAGGCTGCCGCCCATGGTCGAGGGCGACCGGCGCCGCGTCGAACTCGCCTACAGCCTGCTGTTCACCCTGCCCGGTACACCCGTGCTCTTCTACGGCGAGGAGCTCGGCATGGGCGAGAACCTGGCCGCCGAGGGACGCCAGGCCGTACGGACACCCATGCAATGGACCCCGGAGGCGGGCGCCGGCTTCTCCCGTACCGGTCCGGACGCCTTTCCCAACCCACTGGCGGACGGTGCGTTCGGACCCCAGAAGGTCAACGTGTACGAACAGAGTCGTGACCCGGCGTCGATGTTGAGCCGCATGCGACTGTTCATCGAGCGCTACCGGGAGGCTCCCGAACTGGCCTGGGGCGACTACCGCCTCCTGGACACCGGGGAGCGAGCGGTCCTGGCGCACATCGCCTGCACCACCGACGGGACCGACGGGACTGTCCTGGCGATGCACAACTTCGCGGGCGGCCCCGTCACCGTGCGGCTGCGGCTGCCCGAGGCCGGGCCTGGCGGGAGGCTCATGGATCTGCTCGACGAAGGGCACGCCGGTCTCACGGTGCCCGACGACGGCATGCTCCGCGTCGAACTGCCCGCCTACGGGTACCGATGGCTGCGCGTCGGCACCCCGGCGGACGACCCTGTAAGGGTTGTTGCCTCCGGCTGACACCGTGTCCGCCGGGAGTGCCTCCGCGGGTCACCACCGGCCCGCCTGCGCGACGCGTGGCCGGCTGAGGCCGGGTGCGTCACGCAGGGAGCCGGGAGCGCTTGTCCTTCAGCGGCGCCGACGGGCCGCTGAAGGCAGGCGGGGCGTGTCGTCTACCACGTGAAGGTGGCGGTGGTGCGGGCCGGGAGTGTGTAGACGTAGGACTGGCTGCCCCAGTTCACCCGGATGGACTGGGTGCTGGTGCCGCCGTTGTGGGCGATCAAAGCCTTGGATCCGTCGGGGTTGCGCCAAGCGACGTTCTGCACCGTGCTGTTGGCGGTGGAGGCGATGCGGTACGCACCGGGCTTGACGAACTTGGTGAGGTGGCCGGTGGTGTAGTACTCGACCGTGTAGTCGACCTGTCCGGCCCGTGAGCCGCCTTCCTGCACGGTGATCAGTCCGGTGCAGGTGCCGCAACCGCCGTTGTGCGGCCCCATGTTCTGGTTCAGCGCCAGGCTCCACTTGACCACGCTGCTGCTCCAGTTGCGGGCGTAGTTGACGATGTCGGCGAGGTCCTCGTTGTGCTGGTTGGTGATCCAGGTGCCGCCCGAGTGCTCGGTGCTGAACTGCTTGACCGTCGGGTACTGGTTGTGGACCTGGGTGCCGACCGCCGGGTCACCGGAGTAGCCGTGCCAGGCGATCCCGGCGAAGAGCGGGTCGTTGCGGACACCGGCGTCGGCGAGGATCGCCGAGCCGAAGCTGGCGTAGTCGCCGTAGTTCCAGTCGTGCACGAGAACCTTGGTGGTGATGCCGGCGGCGCGGAAGGCCGGGTAGAGGTGGTTCTTGGTGAACTCCACGAGTCCCGAGGGGTTCCAGCTCATGCCCGGGTAGTTCATCGCCGTCGGGTTGCTCGCCTGGCAGCAGTTGGGCTCGTTCTGCACCGAGATGTAGTTCACGGGGACGCCCGCGGCCTGGTAGCTCTGGATGTACTTGACCAGGTACTGGGCGTACATGGGGTAGTACTCCCACTTGAGCCAGCCCATCTGGTCCATGCGCCCGTTGTCCTTCATCCACCCCGGTGAGCTCCACGGCACGGCCTTGACCCGGAGTGCCGGGTTGAGCTGCTTGGCCTGCGCGGTCAGGAGGCGGACGTTGGTGTCGTATCCGTTGGCGCCGAAGTCGTTGAGGGTGCAGCAGGTGTCGTCGAGCGAGACATTGCCCGGCCGGGACAGGTCGGAGGCTCCGATGGGGTTGCGGACGAAGGACAGCCCGATGCCCGCGGTCGGCGAGAACAGCTTCTGCATGACGGTGTCGCGGGTGGCGGCGCTGATCGGGCCGCCACGCAGCAGATAGGCGGTGGTGTCCGTGATCGAGGCACCGGCGCCCTCGAACTGCTGGTACGTGGTGTTCTCGTCGACGGTGATCGTGTGCTGGGCCGTTCCGCCCGCGGGGCCGAACTGCAACGCTGTCTGCTGTGCCAGACCACGCGTCACGTTCCGTCCGGCGGAGTCGGATGTGGTGGTCAGCCAGACGTTGACGGGCTCGTTCACCGCCTGAGCGGTGCCGCCGGTCGCGGCGAGCGTCGCCGCCGCGACAACACCGGCCACAAGGAAGCGAGTTGCCCGAGACAGGGAGGACCGGGGATGGGATCGTGTCATGCTGTCGCCCTTCGCAATGGTGGGGGCAGTGCAAGGCATTCAGATCCATGACCAGAAGGCCAGTGTGTGACCAATCGCGCAAAAACTAAAGGTCTGAACCAGACACGTCAAGGCTGAACACAAACCCCGGGAGCCGCAGGGCCCCGAGGTCACGCACCTGGCCCCGGGTCCGGCTTGACGGCGTCGGTGATTCCCGCCCGGGCCGCTTCGAGCTGAGCGGCGAAGGCGATGCCGAGGAACAGCGTCACGCCGGTGAGGTTGGCCCACAGCAGGAGTGCGACGAAGGCCGTCAGCGGTCCGTACACCGTGCCGAACGATCCGCTCTCGGCGACGTACAGCGACAGCAGCCACGTGGCTGTGACCCACAGCACCAGATGGACCGCCGAGCCGAACGCCAGCCAGGTGTATCCCGGTTGGTCCCTGCGCGGAGCCCAGCGGAAGATCACCGCCGAGGCGACCCAGGCGAGGGCGACACCCAGCGGCACCTGGAGGACACCCCACCAGTCGAGCCGCTCCCGGGGCCAGCCGAAGGTCTCCCCCACCGCGTCCCCGACGGCATCCCCCGCGACGAGCACCAGGAACCCGAGAACCATCGGCATACCCGCGGCCAGGGCGAGGAGCAGGGCCCGCCCGTACTTGGCGAGGAAGGGCCGGTCGCGTTCGATGCCGTAGATGCGGTTGGCGCCTCGCTCGACCTGCGCCATCGCCGAGGCGAGGTTGAGTACGGCGAAGGCCAGTCCCAGCCACATGGCGACGGCGCTCCAGGCTCCGGAACCGGCGCTGCGTTCGGTGCCGTCCAGAGCTTCCGCGACCAGCCGCGAGCTGGCACCCGGCACGATGTGCCCGAGGGTGAGTTCGATGATCCGTCCCACGCTCTCCGTATGCACCGTGGTCGCCACACCGACGAGCGCGATGGTGAACGGCACCATGCCCAGGACGACTTGGAACGCGAGTGAACGGGAGCTGGTGAATCCGTCGGCATAGCGGAACCGGGCGAAGGCGTCGAGAAGCAGCCGGCGGCCTCCGTAGTGCCGCAGCGCGGTGAGCGCCTCGTCTCCGGAGAGTTCGTCCCCGATCATGTCCCGCGTCTGCGGCACGTGCACAGCGGTCCCCATGGCGAGCGTGTCCCCTCCGGTCGTACGTTTCAGCGGTCCTCAACGGCCAGGTGCTCCGGCCTACCCGGGCGCGACTGCGTGGTGTCACTGTGGGGCGGGCCCTCCTGCGCCGACATGATCGGCCCTCTCTTCAGTCGACTGTGCTTGGTTCGACGGTGGATCGGTCGCCGGTGCGGCGACTCGCGCAGGTGGCGAGGCCGGAACCGACCTGGACGGTACAACCCTCGCAGTGCTCGGACGTCGAAGCGGCCGGTTCCCCGTCCCCCACGTCAATCCAGTCATCAACTGTCACTGGCATGTCATACGCTGCCTCCTCGGCAGTGTCCACGCGCCCGTACGCGGCGCTAGGGGGGACACACAGCCGAGCCGTTTCAGCCCGGTGACCACCGGGCTTTCTCTGTGGGGGTTCAATCACTGTGCGCAGGCGCAGCATCTCGACCGCGACGGCACTCGCGGTTGTCCTCAGTTCCGTGGCGCTCACCGCGGGCACGGCGGGAGTGGCAGTGGCCGACTCCGCCAAGGTCCTTCCGGTGAAGTCGGTCGGCGACATCGTCGTGGACGGCGCCCACCGTCGGGTGTACATATCCGACCCGACCGGCGGCAAGATCGTCGTCACCGACTACGCGGGCGCCGTCAAGGCGACCCTGACCGGGCTGTCCGGCGTGCGCGGCCTGGCACTGTCCGCCGACTCGGGGCAGATCTACGCGGCCGTCAAGAACGCCAACCGGATCGTCTCGGTGGAGACGGGCACGTACACCCAGACCGCGAGTTACCCGGTGGGCGCGGCTCCCGGTGACCTGGAGGTGGTGGACGGCCGGATCTGGTTCGCCCACGGCACCGACTTCGGTTCGCTCGACGTCTCCGGCGCCGAACCCGTCGTCCACCTCGCCCAGCGCGGCGACGTCGACTTCTACGGCGCCTTCGGGATGTTCCTGGCCTCCGACCCGGCCGTCCCCGGCGTCCTGGTGGCCGGAAACGGCGGCGACCTCGCCGTGTACGACGTCTCGGCCGACGGGGCCACGCTGCGGGTCAAGGGCAACATGGACACCGCCGTCAAGCAGCTGGACCTGACGCCCGACGGCAGCCAGGTCCTCACCTCGTGGGGCGACCCGGAGTACGGCTACGGCATCGGCGCCTACTCGGCCACCGACCTCACCGAGCAGGCGGGTTACCCGATCGACCCGTACCCGAACGCGGTACAGATCGCGCCCGACGGCAGCGTCGCGGGCGGCAGCCTCTCCTGGTACGAGCCGGACGTCCACATCCACCGGCCCGGTGACCTGACGCCGGTGCGGGAGTACGACTTCCCCAACGCCGGGAACAGCAGCGGCGCCGACACCCTCGTGGACGGTGCGCTGGCCTGGGCTCCGGACAGCAGCCGGGTGTTCGCCGTCTCCGTGAACACCTATGGCACGTACACCCTGCGCGCCCTGACCGACCCCACCAAGGAGCTGCCCACCCTCAAGGTGTCGGCCCCCGCGACGTCGGACCGGGCCAAGAAGCTCACGGTCACCGGCAAGCTGACCTCGAAAGCACCTCTTCCGGCGGGCACCGGCCTGCAGGTGACCCGTACGGACATCGAGTCGCCGAGCGGCAAGGCACTGGCCGCCGTCACGACGAAGGCCGACGGCAGCTTCTCCTTCGCGGACACACCGCCCGCCGGCGGCAAGGTCACCTACAAGGTGTCCTACGCGGGCGACGCCACGCACGCTTCCGCCTCGGGCTCCGATGCGGTGCAGGTCTCGCGCAAGGCGACCACGCTGAGCCTGACCAACAACGGCAAGCTGTACTCGTACGGCAAGGACGTCACCTTCACCGCTCATCTCGGCGCGACGTACAAGAACCGCACGGTCGCGATCTACGCCGACCCCTTCGGAACCGACAAGCCGAAGAAGCTGCTGAAGACGGCAAAGGTCAACTCCAGTGGCAATCTGTCGGCGACCGTCGACATGACCCGGGACACCGCCGTCACCGCCGTTTTCGCCGGAGACGCCCGCTCCGCCGCCAAGACCGTGAAGTCGACCGCGTACGCGCAGGCGAAGATCTCCACCGCCGTCTCCAAGCACTACAAGACGGGCAAGATCGGCTCCACGACGTACTACTACTTCCGGAAGAACACCGACCCGGTGTTCACCACGACCATGAACTACTACGCGGGCCGCAAGCAGCGCTTCCAGCTCCAGGTCTACGCCCAGGGCACCTGGTACGACTCAGGGTCCGAGTACTTCGCACTGGGCAGCAACGGCAAGTCGGCCGTGAGCCTGGAAGCGCCGGGTACGTCCGGCATCCGCGCCCGAGTGCGCTCGTCGTACATCAACGGCTCCTCGGGCGACAGCGTCAACTCCACGACGCACGGGGCCTGGAAGTACCTCACCTTCACCAACTGATCCCACCGCGCCGGCCGTTCCGGTACGGCTCCCGAGTTCACGGGTGCCGTACCGGCGGTGTTGCGCCGGACCGCCTGGCCCACCTCGGCACGACGCCTCAGCGGCCGCGGAGCAGGTCTTCGGTGTAGGCGGCCAGGCGTGCGGCGTCGTCTGGGTTGAGTGTCTTCAGGGTCTTGTCCACCGGCTTGCCCCGGTCGATCGCGGAGAGCGGGTCCGTGGGCGGTCGGTCGATCCACCGGACGATCGGTTGAACCGCGTCGGCCACCGGGCGGGCGAAGAACTTCGCGAGCAGTTCGACCGATCCGCGGACCAGCGGGTTCTGCAGGCTGCCGGTCCCGCTGCGGGTGAATCCGGGGTGGTAGAGGACGTAACGCGCCTTGCTCCCCGCCTGGTTGGCGAACGCGACGCCAAGCAGGTCGTTCGCCCGGCCGGCCTGGAGCTGGGCGCGTACCTGGCCGTAGCGGCGCGTCAGCTGGGGGTCCTCCCAGAGGATGCGGCCGGAGGTGGTTCCGACGCCGGCCACGTTGATGATCACGGGGTCGGCGCCCGCGTCCAACAGCGGGCGCAACCGGTGGCTGAGCAGATAGCGGCTCAAGTAGTAGAGAGCGAACGTGAACTCCAGTCCGTCCGCGGTCTCCTTGCGCTTCGGGCTCACCCGGTTCGCGAACAACGCCAGCGCGTCGACGCTGTCGTGCTCCTCGGCGATGCGGGCGACGACCCGCTCGGTCTCGGCGACCGAGGACAAGTCCGCCCGCAGGAAACGCAGGTTCGGGTTCGCGGCAAGGTCGAGCAGTGCACGGCCCTTGGCCTCGCTGCTGCCGATCACGGTGACGTGGTCACCTGTGGCCAGCCGTGCCAGAGCGGTCGCACGGCCCATGCCGTCGGTACCGCCGCTGATGATCACGGTCTTCGGTGGTTGGCCAGGCACGGTGTCCTCCATAGGCTCGGCATCGACCGGTCCATCGTGGGCCGCGGGGTCGGATGCTGAAAGAAGGCACTTTTATGTCCGGTACGCACACCCGTGTTCCCTCGGTGCTCGCTCACGAACTGCCGCGCCCGGTACCGGAGGACGAGCTGGCGGCGTGCCCGGTCGGGCACGTGTTCCAGCGGCTGGGCGACAAGTGGAGCATGCTGCTGGTGATCCTCCTGGGCGGCCGCCCCCACCGGTACAACGAACTGCACCGTGCCATCGAAGGAATCAGCCAGCGCATGCTGACCCGCACGCTGCGCGCTCTGGAAACCGACGGGCTGGTGCGGCGCGAGGTGCACCCGACCGTGCCGCCGGGCGTCGAGTACAGCCTGACCCCACTCGGACACACACTCCTCGAACCGCTCTCGGCCCTGGCCGACTGGGCGGTGCTTCACGAGGAGGAGATGAACGACGCCCGGTCCGGCCGCGTGGGTGCCTGAGACGGCCCCGGGAACGTGAAGCGGACAGGTGAAGCACACGTTCCGTACGCAGCTACGCGTTGCGGTGGTCCGGCAGCGCGGGGGCAAGCCTCAAATCATCCCGGTCGAGCACCAGCCGTACTCTTGACCGCAGATGGTACAGACCAATAGCTTCCGGGCATGCGTCGAAGACTCCTCAGCAGGCTGGCACTTGCCGCCTGCGCCGTGTCCCTTCCCGTCACTCTCCTCGCCACGGCCCCCGCGTCCGCCGATGGCCCTCACACTGCGAAGTCCCCCGCCTACAAGAGCGTCGGCTACTTCACCCAATGGGGTGTCTACGGCCGCGACTTCCAGGTCGCCGACCTGGAGACGAGCGGAGCGGCAGCCAGCCTCACCCACGTCAACTACGCCTTTGGCAACGTCAGTTCGGACGGCAAGTGCTTCACGGGGAACATCCCCGGGGAGGCCGACGCCTGGGCGGACTACGTGCGCCCGCTGGACGCGGAGAACTCCGTGGACGGCGTCGCCGACAGCGACACACAGCCGTTGGCGGGCAACTTCAACCAGCTGCGCGAGCTGAAGGCGAAGAACCCGGGCCTGAAGGTGCTGATCTCCCTCGGCGGCTGGAGCTGGTCCACCCACTTCTCCGACGCGGCCCGCACCGCCGCCTCCCGCAAGGCGTTCGTGGCCTCGTGCCTCGACCTGTACATCAAGGGCAACCTTCCCGTCGACGGAGCACGTGGCGGCCAGGGCGCCGCGGCCGGCCTCTTCGACGGTGTGGACCTGGACTGGGAGTGGCCGGGGTCCGCAGGGGACACCGACACGGTCTACCGCCCCGAGGACAAGCAGAACTTCACCGCGCTCGTGCACGAGTTCCGGCGGCAGCTCGACGCGTACGCGACCACCCAGAAAAAGGGCAAGCACTACGAGCTGACGGCGTTCGTGCCGACCGCCCCCGAGAAGATCGACGCGGGCTTCGACGTACCGCGCATCACTCGGGATCTGGATTTCGTCAACCTTCAGGGCTACGACTTCCATGTCTCCGGTGAGGCGACCACGAACCAGCAGTCCGCGCTGTACGCCAAGAACGACTTCAGCGTCGACCAGACTGTCGACGCCTGGCTCGAACGGGGCGCACCGGCGCGCAAGTTGGTCGTCGGCATGCCCTTCTACGGGCAGGGCTGGACCGGCGTGACCGGGGGCGGTGACGGCCTGAACCAGCCCGCGACGGCCCCCGCGCCGGCGACCTGGCAGGCAGGGTACGAGGATTACAAGGCGCTCAAGAAGCTTGCGGACTCCGGCACTTACACCGTTTACCGCGATCGCGGAAACGGCCACGCCTGGCTCTTCGACGGCACCACCCTGTGGACGTACGACGATCCGCAGGTCCTCACCGCGAAGACCGACTACATCCGTCGGCATCGGCTGGGCGGGGCGATGATCTGGTCGCTCGACGGAGACACCGCCGACGGTGAGTTGATCCACGCCGTGGACAAGGGGCTCACCCGGCGCTGAGCCGCGTTCTTCCGCACGACGCGCTCCTCTCCGGGCTCCGAGGGTGAGGCGGTGGCCACCCCACCGCCTCACCCTCTCGTCGTGTCAGTGGGGATCTGTTGGGTACCAGGGGCCCGGGCGCGGCCTGAAGTCCGTAAAACTTTTGAAACTGGTGGTTGCTGTTCTGTTTCGTGGGTTCCTGGGGCAGGATGACGCGCACACGCCCCCCAGCGTGTCCATGCCAGGACAAGGAGCCGCAGCCTTGATCACCTCGCAGCGCAGTACTCCGAGCAGATCCCGCCCTTTCGCCGGACTGCTGGTGCTCGCCGTTCTCTCCGCCTGCCTCGGCCTGATCGGGGCGCCGACCGCCACCGGAGCAACGGTGAGCGCGGCCAGGTCCACCACGGTGGACGTCACGGACTTCGGTGCCGATCCGCGCGGACGCACCGACTCGGCACCCGCGGTGAAGGCTGCGCTCCGGCACGCCAAGACCGTGAAGGGGCCGATCAGGATCGTGTTCCCGCGCGGTACCTACCAGCTGTACCCGGAGAGCGCCGAGGTGCGCGAACTGTACGTGTCGAACACGGTCGGCGCCGATCAGCGCTACCGCGACAAGTCGATCGGGCTGCTCATCGAGGACATGCGCGATGTGGTGGTGGACGGCCGCGGATCGACCCTGCTGTTCCACGGGCTACAGACGGCGTTCGCCAGTATCCGCTCGCACAACGTGACCTTCACCGGCTTCACCTTCGACTATGTCGCGCCGAAGGTCGTCGACGCCACGGTCAGGACGGCAGGGGTGGAGAACGGGCGCGCCTACCGGATCCTGAGCGTGCCGGCCGACAGCCCGTACACCGTGGCGGACAACAAGGTGACCTGGCTCGGCGAGAGCAGCCCGGTGACCGGACAGCCGTACTGGTCCGGCGTGAACGGTCTGGAGTACACCCAGATCAAGGACCCGACGGCGCAGCGATCCTGGCGCGGTGACAACCCGCTGTTCAGCGATGTGGCGTCGATGACCGACCTGGGCGGTCAGCGCATCCGCATCGACTACACGAGCTCCGCGACCCCCTCGGACCAGGGGCTGGTGTACCAGATGCGGCAGATCGAGCGGGAGCAGCCCGGAGCGTTCATCTGGGAGTCCTCCGACGTCACGGTCCGCAATCTGGTCGCCCGGGAGCTACAGACCTTCGGTCTGGTCGGGCAGTTCAGCGAGAACATCACCATCGACCGGGTCGACTTCTCACCGGATCCGGACTCCGGCCGCGCCACCGCCGGGTTCGCCGACTTCATCCAGATGTCCGGGGTCAAGGGCAAGGTGTCGATCACCAACTGCGTCTTCGACGGCCCGCACGACGACCCGATCAACATCCACGGCACCTATCTGCAGGTCGCGGCGCAGCCCTCGGCGAACAGCCTGACGGTGAGCTACAAGCACCCGCAGACCGCGGGATTCCCTCAGTTCTACGTCGGTGACAAGGTCCAGTTGGTCGACAGCGCGACGATGCTTCCGGTTCCCGGCGGTACGGCGAAGGTGACCGCCGTCGACGGGCCGAGCGGGCAGGACCACGACACCTCACTGACCGACATGACGATCACTCTGGACCGGCCGGTGCCCGTCGGCGTCAAGATCGGCGGCACGGACGTGGAGAACCTGACGTACACGCCGAGCGTGCGGATCTCCGGCAACGTCTTCCGCAACGTGCCCACGCGCGGGATCCTCGTGACCACGCCCAAGCCCGTCGTGATCGAGAACAACCGCTTCGAGCGCACGACGATGGCGGCGATCTACATCTCCGCCGACGCCTACCAGTGGTACGAGTCGGGAGCCGTCTCGGACGTCCTCATCCGCCGCAACACCTTTGTGAGTTCGACCGGCCCGGTCATCTTCGTCGAGCCGACCAACCAGGTGCTCAACGCCGCGGATCCGGTGCACCACGGCATCCGGATCGAGCGGAACACGTTCGAGGTCGGCGATGTCACCGTGGTGGACGCCAAGAGTGTGGGCGGGCTGTCCTTCACGGACAACGTGATCAGGCGGGCCACGGGCGCGACGGCTCCGTACTCCTCCCGGCTGTACGTCTTCCGGGGTTCGGACGACGTACTCATCGAGGGCAACCGGTACGCCGGCGGGCTCAACGCCCGTGCCGATACGGAGTCCATGGACGCCTCGTCGGTGACCGTGCGCTCGGACGCGGCGCGGATCAACGCGGACAACGTGCTGCCGGTTGGCGGCAACTAGGCCCTGTCGTCACATTCCCGTCTGCCTCGCGACGCCATGCACGCACCTGACGCCGCCCTCCGGGCGACGACGGGAATGTGACGGCAGGGCCTGGCGCGGCAGTCTCGGCGAGGGACGGCGGTGTGACAAGGGGCCGCGGAGCTCGATGTCGATCGGGCCCGGCAACTCCTGCTCACCGTCGTCCTCGCCGACCCCTCCATGGCGGCCGGACAGCGTGCCGACCGAGCACGCGGCGGAGCCTCCGGCTCGTGCCCGAAGCACGGCATGCCCGTCCCAACGTCGCACCAAGATGCCTCAACCTCCTGAAACTGGAAGGCGGGTCACGGCGGGGCACGGCGAGCCCGTCCATTCGTACGAGCGCCGCTGCCCGTCGCGTCGCGACGGTGCCCGACGGGTGTGTGGGGCACGCAGTCCCTGCGCAGCACGTGCCCCGCTGCTTTCCGGGGACGCGAGCGCGGGCCTCCCGCGGACCGAGAGCGTGGGCACTCCCCCTCCGGTCGACTTGAAGTCTTGAAGCCATCACGGCGCGCAGGCGTACTAATGCCGACGAGAAGCATTGACAATGCCATGTCATGTGACTTCACTCCCGAGACAGAGCGCCGGAACCGGTTCCGGTACCGGTTCCGCTCACCCCCCACTCCCCAAGGAGGAGTGCCGTGTTAGCAGATTCCCCACGCCCATCCACCGCGCGAGTTCGCAAACGACCTGGCTGGACTGCCGTGTTGGCGGCGTTCGCTCTGGTGGTGACCGCGATGTACGCGGCTGCGACGCAGGCAACTGCCGACCGCTCGACCACCACAGGGGCCGAAGTCGTCAAGGTCGCTGAGTTCCTGGCCGAGTGTCCCTACAGCCACCGCCTCCCCGACGACCCGATCGTCGCCCCCGGGCTGCCCGGCGCGTCCCACATGCACAGCTTCTTCGGCAGCCGGGTGACCAACGCCAACACCACGGTGACGAATCTGCTGGGTTCGGCCAGCACCTGCAACCCGACCGTGGACACCTCGGCCTACTGGGTGCCGACCCTGTACCGCAACGACCAGCCGGTCGAGCCCACCGGCACCACCTTCTACTACCTCGGTGAAGGCGTGCGCGACGACATCATCCAGCGCACCCAGCCCCTCCCCCAGGGCCTCAGGATCGTCGCCGGCAACGCGAAGGCGACGAGTGCGACCGACCCCTCGTCCGTCGCCCGCTGGTCGTGCCTGTGGCACGGCGAGGTCAATCCCTCCAAGGACTTCGTGACCTGCCCGGCCGACTCGTACCTGGAGTCCTACCTCGACTTCCCACAGTGCTGGAACGGCAGGGACCTGGACTCCGCCGACCACAAGAGCCACATGGCCTACCCGGTGGGCGGCGCGTGCCCCGCGAGCCACCCCGTGCCCGTGCCGAAGCTGCGCCAGGTACTGCGCTACCCCGTCACCGGCGCGACAGCGGGACTACGTCTGGCATCCGGTGCCGGCTACACGATGCATGCCGACTTCTTCAACGCCTGGCCGGCGGCGGAGATGGCACGCAGGACCACGAACTGCATCAACGCCATCGTCAAGTGCGGTGCTGACGGCAACCCCTCCTGAGCGGCGCGACCAACCTGCCCCACACACGGGGGACATGGCACGCACCACGGCCCCGAGACAGGAGACGGTCATGGCGAAACCCGCACCGCCAACGGACCGTGGGGGCCGGGCACAGCTCGTCGTGACGCTGCTGTGTGTCCTGTTGATCATGTCCGGGTGTGCCGGCTCCCAGCAACGGGCCGGCACATCCTCCGGAGCAACCGTCACCAACAGTTCCCCGGCGGGCGTTTCCGGAGCCACGAGCACGTTCAGTACGACGGACATCGCCTGGCTCCAGTTGTTGATCGCCATGGACGACCAGACCCGGTCCATCCTCGAACTCGTGCCGCACCATGGCGGTGAACCCGCACTCAAGACCTGGGCCGCCGGTGTGGCCCGTGACAACCGCAGCCACCTGACAGCCCTGCGCGAACTCCTCGCCGCGACCGGCGTACCGGACACCAACCCGCACGAGGGCCATGACATGCCGGGGATGGTCAACGCCGAGGAGCTGAAGGCGCTGGGCAACGCGACAGGTGCGCAGTTCGACGGACTCCTGCGCTCCGCGCTGCGCGAACACCTCACCCACGCCGAGCAGTTGTCGGTCGACCTGCGGAAGAACGGGTCCGACCCGACGGTGAGGAAACTCGCGGCCACCGTCAAGGGATCCGCCGCGGCACACCGGGAGGGTATGCCGATCTGAATGGTTCAGGCGGTCTGGTGGGTTCGGCCAGCATCCACCGGAGTGCGGGCGACCGCGCGCAGCTTGCGGCCGCGTCGGGTCGGTCCCCAGGGCTTGAGCACCGAGATCACTGTCATGAAGACGTACGCGGACAGGGAGACGATGGGCCCGAACAGGACGTCGCCGGCGTCGGGCAGCGGTCCGCCCGCGGCGACGGCGGCAACGGCGTGGTTCACTCCCGGGCGCAGCGCGAAGACGGTGGCGGTGATCGTGGCCATGGTCAGCCAGAACTTCGTGAAGACCCATCGGTGCCTCGCCAACCCCCACGGAGTGCCCAGGGACAGCACCAGCCCGCTGAGGAACGTGAGCAACGCGACGGGGAGCAGGAGCCAGTCGGCGAAGAGCTTCATGGCCCGGACGGAGGCCTCCACGGTCACCGCGGAGCCGGTGGTGGCCGCGGTGATCCCGAGAGCGAGCAGCCCGAGCGTGAGCCCGAGCCAGCTTGCGGAGGCGGCTACATGGACGACCAGGTTGGCCCGGCGTGCGGGGCGGCTTAGTTTCACCTGACCCACGGTGCCGGGCGGAGCCCCGGAGGACGTCTGACAGCGGGAGTAACCCCGCGTACTAGCCTCGGCGTACAGAGCGGGCGGGCGAAACACACGCCGACCGCTTCCGGCCGTCCTCCGGAGGGCCCGACCGTCCGGGTTCGAACGGCCCTGATATCAACTACGCGGCTGCAGGTACTCGAAGACGGAGCCGTCCGGGTGGCGCGCCACGATCCGGGTGCCGTTGGGAACTTCACTCTGTTCTTCCAGCAGCTCGGCCCCCGCTTTGTCCAAGGTTTCGAGCACGAGGTCCAGGGAGTCGACGAGGACGGTCGCCGTCTGCGAGACGTGCGTGTCCAGTGGGCCCGAATACAACAGGAACGGCCCTACCAAGGCCAACTCCAGCTCCTGGTAGGGGAATCGCCGTACTTCGACGTCCCCTGCCAGTTCGCGGTAGAAGGGAATGGCGGCATCAAGGTTCTCGACTTCGACGTCCGCGATCATCGCTCGGATATTGCTGCTCATGTTGGTCTTCCTTGAGTGGTTTGCTGGTTTTACCTGGGTGACTGCGATTTCACCGACTTCGATGTCACGCCTGGGCGATGGTGGGGTAGTCGGTGTAGCCCTCGGTACGACCGGCGTAGTACGTGGCCCGGTCGCTCTCGGCCAAGGGGTGGCCCTGGGCGAACCGCTCGACCAGGTCGGGGTTGCCGATGAAGGGGGCGCCGAAGGACACCGCGTCGGCCAACCCGCGCTCGATGATCTCGTTGCCGGTGTCCTGGGTGAAGCCGAGGTTGGCGACGAGGCTGCCCCGGTACTGGGCGCGGTACCGGGCGAAGGGGGCGATGCGCTCCTCGGTGGTGCCGGTCACCGCGTCGGGGCGGCCCAGGAGATGGAGGTAGGCCAGGTCACTGTCGCCGAGCTTCTTGATCACCTGGTCGTAGTCGGTGAGCGTCTGCTCGTCCGCGGTGAAGGATCCGCCTGTCCAGTACGGGGAGAGCTTGACGCCGATGCGGTCGCTGCCCCACACCTCGCTGACGGCGTCGACGACGTCGAGGAGGAACCGGGCACGCTTCTCGGTGCTGCCTCCGTAGGCGTCGGTGCGCTGGTTGAGGCGCGGGTTGAGGAACTGGGGGATCAGATGGGAGCCCTGTGCGTGGATCTCCAGTCCGTCGAACCCGGCGCGGCGGGCGTTGGCGGCGGCCTGCCGGTAACCGGCGATGGTCTCGGCGATCTCGGCGGCGGTGAACGCACGCGGCGTGACGGTGTCCTTCGGCCCGGCCGGGGTGAAGGATTTCTCGCCGGGGTTGACGGCCGACGGCCCCGCCGGCAGACGGCCGCCGAGGTGGTCGGGGTGGGAGACCGAGCCGACGTGACCGAGCTGGGAGACGATCCGCCCGCCCGCCTCGTGGACGGCTTCGGTGACCTTCCTCCAGCCGACGGTCTGGGCGTCGCTGTAGATGCCGGGCACGTTGATGTAGCCGATTGCCTCGTCGTTGACCCAGGTCCCCTCGGAGATGATCAGACCGGCGCCGGCCCGCTGGGCGTAGTAGGTCGCCTGTAGTTCGGTGGGGGCCAGATCCGCGTTGTGGGCGCGGGCACGGGTCATCGGGGCCATGACGACACGGTTGGGCAGTTCCAGCGCGCCCAGTCGGACGGGCTGCAGCAGGGGCTGGACGGTGGAGGTTCCTGACTGGCTGGCCATGAGAGGGGCTTCCTTGTTCGAGGGCCGGGGACATCCGGCTGAGAGTGATGGGTGGGCAGGGGGCTTGGTTCAGTCCTGCTTGAGGACGTGGAGGCCGGAGAGCGGGCCGCCCAGTTGCATGAGGCGTCCGCCCTCACGCAACCCGCCGAGATCCACTGGGGCGAAGCCGAAACCGGCGGTGAGGTCCCTGACCGTCGCCTTGGCCTCGGCGTCGTCACCGGCGAGGAACAGCACCTGGCGGCCCGCCTCGTGGTGCGGGTCGGCGGCGATGTACTGGCCGTAGAGGGTGTTGAACGCCTTCACCACGCGGGCACCGGGCAGCAGCGAGGCGACGTACTCGCTGCCCGTCAGGTCGCCCAGGTCGGCGATCTCGAAGTGCGGGGGCGGCGAGACGAACTGGTTGGTGGCGTCGATGACGATGCGCCCGTCGAAGGGCGGCAGGGCGGCCACCGCGTCCGGCACCTGGGGCCAGCCGACGGCGAGTACGACGACCTCCGCCGCGGCGGCCTCTTCGGGGGTGCCCGCGCCGGCGAGCGGGCCGAGGCCTTCCGCGATGCCGGTCAGCGAGGCGGGGCCGCGGCTGTTGCTCAGCACGATCTGATGGCCGTGGCTGACGGCGTGCCGGACGATGGCCTGGGCGACGGTTCCGGCGCCGAGCGTTCCGATCTTCATCACGAGGTGCCCTTCGTCGAGGTATTCGTGCGGGCCTGGTGGGCAGGGCTGTTCCGCTCCTGCCGCGGTGCGGGGCTGGTGGCCAGAGTTGTTCCACTCCTGGGCGCGGTGCGCGGCTGCTGAACGGGACTACGTCGCTACTCCCGCGGTGCGGGGCTGGTGAGCAGGACGGTTCCGCTCTTGCCCGGGCGGCGGGCGTGGGCGATGGCCTCGGCGAAGTCGGCGAGGTCGTAGGTGGCGGCGACTTCGAGCAGTTCCGGGGCGGTCTCGGCCATGCGGGTGGCGAAGGCGACGTCTTCGGCCCGTTGCTCGGTCGTGCGGGTCAGCCACCGGCCCACCGACGCTCCCCGCACGGTCAGTTCCCGCGGGACCAGCCCCAGCGACTCCACCGGCGTGCTGCCGGAGCCGAGGCCGCCGTACGTGATCAGCGTGCCGCTGTCGGCCAGCAGCGCGACCAGATCACCGGTCAGTGATCCGCCCACCGCGTCCAGCACGACCTGGGCACCTCGGCCACCGATGGCGTCCCGGGCCTGGGTACGCCAGTCCGGGTCTGCCGTCGAGATCGTCGGCAGCCTGGGGAAACGCTCCCGCAACGCCTGTGCACCCGCGGCGCTCCGCACCAGGTTGACCAGCGGGAAGCCATGCATCAGCGCGGCCGCGCCGACCAGCCTGCCCATCGACGAACCAGCGGCTGTCTGCACCACCGGCCCGCCCTCGCCGTGCCGGGCATCGTCGACGGCCCGCAACAAGGTGAGCAGCGTGAGCGGGTTGACCAGCATCAACGCCGCGGTCTCGGCGCTGACTCCCTCGGGCACCGGCACCACCAGCTCGGCCGGCGCCGTCACGAGTTCGCTCCACGCGCCCGGCACCGGGAAGAACGCCACCCGCTGACCGGCTCGCAGACCCTCCACACCCTCACCGACAGCCTCGATGACGCCCGCCCCCTCCACACCAGGGCTCCGCGGCACGGCGTACCGCTGAAGTGGCCCGCCCCTCAGCCCCTCCACTGCGATGAGATCTCCGGGGTGGATCGGCCGGGACAACACCCGCACCACCACCTGCCCGGCGTCCGGGGCGGGCGGGGCCGGCTCCTCGCGCAGGCTCAGCACCTGTGCGGCGTCTCCCTGCTGGTCGTAGGCGATCGTGCGCATGGAACTCTCTCCCACAGCATGTATTAATGATGGGCGTCATCAGAACTACCAACTATGATGAGGAGCATCATCGAAAAGGTCAAGCCGAGGGTGAGGAGAAAGGACGGTCATGCCGCGGATCACCAAGGAAGACAAGGCCCGCAACCGGCAGAACATCGTCGAAGCGGCGAGCCGTATGTTCCGCTCGCAGGGCATCGACGCGGTCGGGATCGCCGAACTGATGAAGGAAGCGGGGCTCACCCACGGCGGCTTCTACAACCACTTCGCGTCCAAGAACGACCTGGCGGTGGAGGTGTGCAACGCCGCCTTCGACGCTTCATTGGGAGGGCTGGCCCGGACGATCGAGGAAGGCCCCGGCCAGGCCGGTTCACCGCTTGAGCGGGTCGTCGCCGGGTACCTGTCCGCCGGCCACCGCGACGCCGTGGACGGCGGCTGCCCCTCCGCCTCCCTGGTCACCGACGCCGGACGACAGAGCGAAGGCGTACAGAGCGCGTACGCCGAAGGTGTCGAGGGTTACCTGACCGGCTTCACCGCCGAGATCATGCGCGAAGCCGAGGAGAACGGGGAGCGGCCCGATCCGGTCGAGGCCCGGCAGCGCGCCATCCGGCTGCTCAGCGAGCTGGTCGGCGCGATGACGCTTGCCCGCGCCGTCCACCAGGTCCAGCCCGGCCTCTCCACCGAAATCCTGCGGACCGGCCGCGAGCACGCCCTCGACTGAGATCGCTCACACCTGTTCGGTCAGAACCTGGGCGCGGCGCCGCGGCCCGATGGGAAGGGGCGCCGGCCTGCCCCCTCCTTTCGGACACCTTCCCCTGGTCCGCACCGTTCGGCGCTCCTGGGACTCCCGACCGTCTGGCTCACTCCGTGTCGTCGAAAGTCCAGACGGCACGGGTGCCCGGGCCGACGGCCAGCGTCGACCGGCCGATCTGTTCCTGATGCCGGTACCCCACGGAGCGGTTGAGTGACAGGCCGATCTGCCGCAGGCCGACCTGGTCGCGCGCAACGGCGTCGAGGCGGATCGTGGTCCCGCCGCCCAGCGCGACGACGCCACCGCCTGCCGTAGACCTGACGACGAACCCGCCGGCCCGCAGCAACGGCACCGTGCTGGCGACGTCCCGTTCGGTGACCGCGAGGCGGATGGAGGTCACGTCACGCATCAGATGGCTGCTGTAGTCGTCGGACAGGTAGCGCTCCCTGCCCATGTCACCGGGGTAGTCGGCCGGCTCGGTCTTGCTGCGCGGATCGGCGAAGTATTCCGGCAGGTACTCCATCGCCCAGGCCCCGAAGGCGTCGTACTGGTCGGTCGTAAGGATGGCGTCGAACCACGGGACCGGGACACCGTCACCGAAGTCGCGCGTCTGGCGGAACTCGACCGGGGTGACCCCCTGGTCCCGCACCCGTTCCGTCACCGTGACGAGGTCGCCGGCACGCTCGGTCGAGATGCCCATCCCCGTGGAGCCGAACGCGCCGTCCTGACCGGGCAGATCGCCGACCCCGAAGAGTTCGACGTACGTCTCGCGGCCCATGAGATAGCGACCGGTCCAGGTCTGCCCGCCGGCACCGGTCGTGGTGCGCACCTGGAAGTTGGCGAACTCCCTCAGGTATTCGGAGTGTTCGATGGCATCGGCGGTCTCCCGGTCGAGCACTCCGTAGGCGTGGTTGTAGAACAGCAGCTGCCGGTCGGGCAACTGCCGGCTCCCCTCGGCCCGCGCCACACTCACGCCACCTTCCACCACCCCCGTGAGGGCGACGGCGAGGGCCACAGCGATGACCATGAGCATCCGCAACATCCGGCTCAGCAGCATGCGGGGGATCGTAGAACGGAGAGAATCACGGGCACTGTCGATTCGAGGATGACGACTCGAAACCGACGCTCGCAGGCATCCCTGCCTCATCGGCCTCTCACCGACCGGCCGGCAGCCGCCTCGCTGTAGCGGACACGCGAACGTGCGTTGCCCGGTTCGGAGTTGCGGGTCTGGCGGCGGGATTCGGGGGAACACGTAACGCACCACGACGACATGACGAATCAGGGGAGCTGTTCCATGCTTGGTATTGCCGCGGCGGTGCTGTTCTTCATCGCCTTTTTGATCAACGCTGCCGAGATCGACACGAACGACACATTCTCGTCCGGGAATGTCATGCTCCTCGGCCTCACCCTGCTGGCACTGCACGTGGCGGGGATCGGCAGTGGCTGGGCGAGCCGGGCCCGCAGACGCTGATGGAATCGCGGCTCAGTGGCTGAGCGCCGGCACCGTTTCGGGGTGCCGGCGCTCAGCCACTTGCGCCGACCGACTGTCGTCGTACACGCAGACAGAGCCGGGGCGGTGTGGGACGCGAATACCGGGTCACCCGTCGTGCATGACACGCCTTCGCGGTTTCGGACACCGGCGCACCTCGGATCGGCACGACGGGGAGCCCCCGCACCACACACCCGAGGATCCTGCGACGCGTGGCGGGAGCGACGGCCCCGGGCAGACCTCGTCGGGCGACCTCGTGCCCAACGAGGGCTTCGGTCCGGACGCGGACGTGGAGCGGGATGCTCCGGACACTCCTTCGGAGATGCCGAAGAAGTCGTGGTGGGCGGTGTTGCGGCGGACGATCGGCGAGTTCAAGGAGGACGAACTGACGGACCGCGCCGCGGCGCTGACCTACTACGGAGTACTGTCGCTGTTTCCCGCACTGCTGGTACTGGTCTCGCTGTTGGGACTGGCCGGCAGGTCGGTGACGGACAGCGTTCTCGACAACCTCACCCAACTCACCCCGGGCTCAGCCCGTGATGTGATCACGAGCGCGGTGCAGCAGTTGCAGGGCAACGCGGACACCGGCTCGGTGATGGCGATCGTGGGTCTGACGCTGGCGATGTGGTCGGCGTCCGGATATGTGGCCGCGTTCATCCGCACCTCGAACGTCGTCTACGACATTCCCGAAGGACGGCCGGTCTGGAAGGTACTGCCGGTCCGCGTGGGTCTCACCGTTGTGCTGATGGTCCTGGCGGTCGCCAGTGCGCTGATCGTCGTCTTCACCGGCGCTCTGGCCCGGCAGGCCGGCGCCGCGTTCGGGATCGGCGGCACCGCTTTGGACGTGTGGTCCATCGCCAAGTGGCCGGTGCTGCTGGTGCTGGCCACCATCATGATCGCGATCCTCTACTGGGCGACGCCCAACGCCCGTGTCCGCGGCTTCCGTTGGATCACTCCGGGCAGCTTCCTCGCGCTGCTGATCTGGATGATCGCCTCCGCCGGGTTCGCGTTCTACGTGGCGACGTTCGCCTCGTACAACAAGACCTACGGCACCTTCGCCGGAGTCGTCGTCTTCCTGCTCTGGCTGTGGATCTCCAATCTGGCGATCCTCCTGGGCCTGGAATTCGACGCCGAGTTGGCCCGCGAACGCGCCGTCGTCGGCGGCCTTCCCGTCGAGGCCGAGCCCTACGTCGAGGCACGCGACACGCGGAAGTGGGACGAGCGGGACAAGCGGCGTCTCCGGGAGCAGTAGTAACCCCGTCCGGCACATGACGGCGAGGGTTCGGATCGCTTCACCGGGTACCCGGCACCAACACGACCACTACGACGGCGAAGAGAGAGGGTGAACTGCCATGGCCACGGTCAACCCCCAAGGCAACCGGAGCGACACCGAGCAACCGGTGGGCGAGCTGGTCCAGCGCGCCTCGCAGCAGTTGTCGCAGCTGGTGCGCGACGAAATGCGGCTGGCGCAGGCGGAGATGGCGCGGAAAGGCAGGCAATTCGGCCTCGGCAGCGGGCTGTTCGGCGGCGCCGGGCTGGTCGGCGCGCTGGCTCTGCAGGCCCTGGCCGCCACCGTGATCGCCGCCCTGGCGCTGACGCTGCCGGTGTGGGCCTCGGCTCTGATCGTCACCGCTGCCCTGGCCGTGATCGCCGTGGCTCTCGCCGTGACCGCCAAGCGGCAGATCAGCAGGGCGACCCCGCCCGTGCCCGAGCAGACCATAGGCAGCGTCAAGGCCGACGCGGCCGAGATCAGGGAGAAGGCTCACCGATGACCCAGCACAAGCCCGAGGACAGCCGCCACGTGCCCACGCCCGACGAGCTGCGCGAGCAGGTCGAGCACACCCGCGAGGAGTTGGGGCAGACCGTCGAAGCCCTGGCCGCCAAGACCGACGTCAAGGGCCGCGCCATGGAGACTGCCGCCGAGGCCAGGGAGCAGGCAGGCCAGAAGGCCGCTCAGGTCTCTGCTCAGGTACGTGCCACGGCCGCCCACGCCGCGCAGTTGGTGAAGGACAAGACCCCCGAGCCCGTACGCGACAAGGCCGGCCGTGCAGCCGTACAGATCCGGGAGAAGGTCACCGAGGCCGGGCATCTCGCGCACGACAGGGCCCCGCAGCCGGTCCGCGAGAGGGCCGACCGGACGGCGCAGATGGCACGGGACAACCGCACTGCGCTGCTGGCCGGCGCGGGCACCGCCGTCGTCCTGCTGCTCGCGCGCCGTTCCCGCAAGGCGCGCCGTGTGCGCAAGGGGCACCGGTGAAAGCCTCCAAGTTCCTCTACAAGCCTGTCGGCCTGGCGCTCGGCGCGGTCGGCAGCTTGCTGGCCGGCGCCGCGTTCAACCAGACCTGGCGGCTGCTCGGCCACGACGAGAACGCGGACGCCACCACGGACCTCGACCGCCCCTGGCGGCAGGTTCTGCTCGCCGCAGCCCTCCAGGGCGCCACCTTCGCGGTCGTCAGGGCCGCCGTCGACCGCTCCGGCGCGGCCACGACCCGCCGCCTGACCGCAACCTGACCCGCCGCCATCGCTGCGTCCCGTGTCGACCATTGACCATTCAGCCAACACACGCCGGGGTGTTGGGGAGAGGCCGCAGGCCGGCGTACCGGGCGGCGCCGGCCTGCTCACCGCACCCCGGTCCTGCGGGAAGACCTACCCGCAGGAGCTGCAACCCGTGTCCGCGCCCGACCCGCCGCGGACACGGAGCAGAGTGCCCCCGACCACCAGCACAGACCTCCGATTGCCCGAGGGCTGGCCAGAAGGCCGAGCCTGAGGTCACTATCAGGATCTGGCTTGATCCCGTGTGGCGGGCCACCTGCTCAAGGCGAGCGTGCCCGCGCACCATCCGCTACGACATCCGGCCGGTCCTGCACGGCCGACCGACCCGTTCCGGCATCGCGTAGAGAAAGACCACCGAAGAGAAAGACGACCATGGCCGAGACCACGTCTTCACGCGGCTCATCTCCCGTCGAGGCCGCCCTGTGACGGTCGCCCGCGTTCCCGGCCTGATCCTGCCGGTCACCTTTCTGGTGGCTGCCTTGATCTGTGCCGTCTGGTACTGGCGACACCGAGGAGAGTAGGCAAGGCCCCCGCGGCACCGTCACGCCACCCGCAGGGCCGCCGCCTACGCTCGGGCAGGCGGCAGGAACGCGTCGGCCCGTACGTGCGGCATCACTCGACTCGCCACGCGGTACCGGCCGTTGGGGACGTGGCGGGACTTGGTGACATGCACGGCGAGCGGGCCGGCCCATTCGTAGCCCTTGCGTTCGCCGTGCCGGGCCAGGGTGTCGGTGAGTACCTGGTCGATGCGGTCGTCACCGTTGCGCTCCAGTTCCTCGTGGGCGAACTCGGCCAGTTCGACGTCGTAGGCGTTGGGGACGACAACGCGGCTCTCGCTGCACACGATGGCGTGGTCGTCGCACTCCCGACGCAGGGCATCGAGGAGCTCGACCGGTTCCTTGTCCCGGATCTGCCCGAGCATCCGCTGTCCGAAGCGCTCCAGCGCTCGTTCCAGGCCGGTGAGTGTGCTCACGCCTGCCGCGTCTCGCCCGCTTGCTCGTTCCTGTCGTTCTCTTCGCCTCATCCCCCGCGGGTGCCCTGACTCCGGAGGTCGACGCGTCCTCGCCACCCAGGGATCCGGAACGGACCGCCCGGCCGACCCGGGGCCGCCGCCCGCCGCTGCCGTAGGGCGGGCCGCAACCTCGCGCGCACGGCCGAACGGACCCACCGGCGTGATCCCTCGCGCCTGCCGGTCACTCCGCGCCCTGAACTTTCCGATCGCTCCCCTCAACACCCCGCTCCCCGAATCGCCTTGACGAAGGCGAGGCATCCGGCCGATGTCCGGTGGGGCCTGGGTAGTGAGTTGCTCAGGCCCTGGTCTTCAGGGAAACGGGAGAGTGCGGGCGAGGAGGGTGACGAGGATCAGTACGACGGGGAAGCAGACCAGGAACATGGCGAAGGTGTAGCCCATGATGTCGCGTGCCTTGAGCCCCAGGATGGTGAGTGTGGGCAGCATCCAGAAGGGCTGGAGCAGGTTGGCGCTGGCCTCACCGAGGTCGTAGACGACGACCACCCAGCCCTGGTTCACCTGGAGTTGGTTGGCCGCGTCGAGCACGTAGGGCGCCTCGATGACCCACTTGCTGCCGCCACTGGGGACGAAGACGCCGAGAATGCAGCTGTAGACGGCGATGAACGCCGGGTAGAAGAACTGGTTCGACACCGACACCAGCCAGCCGGCGATGGTCTTGCTCAGCCCGGTGAACGCGATCATCCCGAAGATGCCGCCGTACAGAGGGAATTGGAGCAGGACACCGGAGGCCGCCGGCGTTCCGTCCTTGACGGCCTGCGCGAGGCGTACGGGCCGCCAGTGCAGGATGAGCGCGAGCAGGATGAGGATGAGGTTGATCGTGTTGAGGTCGAGGGCGTTTAGAGCGCTGCCCTCCGCTTGGGCGAAGTGCCGGGCCAGGTACCAGGCACCGAGCGCGAACAGCAGGATCGCGAAGACGGGGCTGTACTCGATCCACTCTCCGGGCCGGCTGCGGCGCAGCTGCGAGCGTTCCTCGCCGACACTGGGTCCCAGGTCGATGCCCAGTTGTTCGGCGGTCTTCGCGCGCTCCGGTGAGGGCGACAGGAGCCAGGCCGTTCCGACGGCGATGACGAAGATGATCGCCGTGGCCACGATGCCCTGCCAGAGGAAGATGGTCTCCGTCAGGGGGATGAGGCCACTGCCCCGGCCCTCCGCGATGACCTCCTGGACCGCGGGCGGACTGGACGCGGCGCTGGCCACCTGGAGCGCCGCCGATCCGGACAGTCCCTGGGCCCATACGGTTCCGAGGCCGAGGAAGGCCATCGCGCCGAGCGCCCGGTAGTCGACGCCCGTGACCCGGCGCGCGATCTCCTTGGCGAGGATGGCGGTGAAGATGAGACTGAACGCCCAGTTCAGATATGAACTCACCATCGCGACGGCCGCGGTGAACGCGATCGCGCCGCGCGGCGTACGGGGCACCCGCGCGACCCTGGCGATCAGCCGGCCGACCGGTGGCGACACCGCTACCGCGTACCCGGCGATAATGATCATCGCCATCTGCAGGGTGAAGGTGATCAGCGACCAGAATCCCTGACCCCACGCGTCGACAAGGCCGTAACCCGTCGTCGCCGCCGGATCGGAGGGTGCGCCGAGGAGTTTCTCGCCGGTCGCGAGACCGAGTGCGAAGACCGCGAAGGTGCCCACCAGTACGAAGCCCAGCGCGTCGGGCAGCCACTTCTCCGTGAAGGCGGTGAAGCGCAGTGCCATGCGCGCCAGCCAGTTCTCCCGGCGCGTTGTCCGTTCCGAATCCTGCGGGGGCGCCGTTGCCATCGCGTGTCCTCCTGTAGGCGTGAGGGCTGGGTCGCCCAGGTATACGGTGTCGATGATCTTCAATCCCACCTGGTCGAAAGGCAATGTAGATGAACCACACAGCCCTGCGGGGCTTCATGTGGGTCATCGCCTTCCCGTGCCGCACGTGAGCAAGTACGGTCGGCGTTGTGACCTTGGAGGACAGCGACCGGACGTTCCTGGAGTTCCTCGCGCGAAACGCCCCTTCAGCCGAGTTCGAGGAGCCGCTCATCGCCGCCCGAGCGAGCGGGGCGAGCGCCGAGGCCCTCGCCGAGCTGGAGCAGTCGAAGCTCCTGGCGCTGCGGGTGCGGGCGGCACTGGACAGGAGCCGCCGCCGGGAGGCCGAACTCTCCGCCCTGTACGAGACGGTCGGCGACCTCGTGGCGCTGCGTGACGTCGACGCTGTGCTGGAGGCGATCGTGCGCCGGGCTCGCAAACTGCTCGACACCGACACCGCCTACCTCGCCCTGTACGACCCGGTGCGCGGCCACGCGTACATGCGCGAGACGAACGGATCGGTGTCAGCGAAGTTCCAGCAGCTGCTGATGCCCCTGGGAGCGGGACTCGGCGGCCTCGTGGTGCAGACCGCGTCGCCCTACTTCAGCAGCAGCTACCTGGGCGACGCCCGGTTCCAGCACACGCGGGCGATCGATGAAGCAGTGACCGAAGAGGGGTTGGTCGCCATCCTCGGCGTGCCGCTGCGCCTCCGCGGGAACGTCATCGGAGTTCTGTACGCGGCCGACCGCAGCGAGCGCCGCTTCGCGCGCGACGAGGTCAACCTGCTGAGCTCCCTCGCCGCGCACGCGGCCGTCGCCCTGGACAACGCTCGTCTGCTCCAGGAGACGCGGACCGCCCTGGAAGAGCTCAACACCGCCAACCGGAAGGTCGAGGCCCGCAGCGCGTCCGTCGAGCGCGCCGCGGCGGCCTATGAGCGGTTCACCGATCTCGCCGTACGAGGTGGCGGTGTCGACGACATCGCCCGTGCGGTCGCCGACGTGCTGGGCGGCTCCGTGGTCGTGGTGGGGCCCGACGCGCGTCCGCTGAGCCGGACCGGCGCGACGCCTCCGGCTGAGGGCTTCCCCGACGAGCCGACCCTGGCCGACGCGATGGCCCGCTCGCATTCCGAGGGACACAATGTGACCTGCGGTCCCTGCACGGTCGCCGCGGTGGCGGCCGATCAGCAACTTCTGGGTGCTCTGCTGATCTCCGGTGCGGGCGAACTCGACGCCACGGACGGGGTGATCCTCGAACGCGGGGTTCTGGTGACCGCGCTCCTTCTGCTGTTCCGTTCCTCGCTCGCACAGGCCGAGGAGCGGGTGCGCGGTGAACTGCTCACCGATCTGCTCACACAACGCCACGGCGACTATTTCGCCGTTCAGGAACGGGCCCGCCGGCTCGGCACCGATCTCGACGAGCCGCATGTGGTCGCCGTAACCGCCTGCGACGCCGTCCCCGCGGAGCGAATCGCGAGCGCCGCCGGCGCGTGGGCGAAGGCCCGCCGCGGCCTGGCCGGCCGCCATGAGGGTCGTATCGTGCTCCTCGTCCCGGGCGAAGACGCCTCCGCCGTCGCCCGTGATGTCGCGTCCGAACTGCGCACCGCGCTCGCGCGGCCGGTGACCGTCGGGGCGGGCGGCGCGCTCTCCGGCACGGACGCGCCCGAGGCGTACACAGAGGCGCTGCGGTGCCTCGGCACCCTGCAGGCCCTCGGCCGCGGTGGCTCGGCCGCCGCCATGACCGACCTCGGCTTCCTGGGCCTCGTCCTCGGCCGGCACGCCGACGCCCACGGTTTCGTCAACCGCCTCCTCGGCCCCTTGATCACCTACGACGAACGGCGAGGCACGAGCCTGCTGCACACGGTCGACTCGTACTTCGAGCACGGGCAGAGCCTGACGCGCACCAGCGCGGACCTGCACGTGCATGTCAACACCGTCACCCAGCGTCTGGAGCGCGTCGGACAGGTGCTCGGCGAGGGATGGAACACCCCACAGCGCGCCCTGGAAACCCACCTGGCCCTGCAACTGCGCCGCGTTCTCGCCGGCTGACGGGCCTCCGATGCGGGTCGGCGAGACTCGTTCGTCTCACCTCGCAGGACGTGGGCTTTCCTCGCGGCAGCGGGGTATACGGGCTGTGCACCGATCCGTTTCAACCGCCTCGTGACAGGAGGAGAGTTATGCCTGGTTTCATGGACAAGATCAAGCAGTTCACCAGGAGCCCGCAGGGCCGCCGAACCATCGAGCAGGTCCGTCGCGCCTCCGCCGATCCGCGGCGCCGGTCCCAGGCCCAGCGACTGCTGGGCAAACTCCGCGGGCGACACTGACGTCCGTCGGAGTGGAGTCGGTCCGTTCTGTTCGGCGGTTGACCTTCACACGGCCACCAGAACCAGGACCAGGGGCCACCCGCGAGAATCCGTGCGTCACAGGCCGTGAGCACCTTCCGAGCGGCCCGAGCGTTCGGTGTGCGGAATACGAACCAGGGCGCTGATGTTGTGCCGCCGATGAGCGATTCGTCCCCCGCCTTTCCGCCAATCGACCGCGGTTCCGTTTTCCGGCGGTTGGCGGTCGAACGCGCCAGTACGAGCGCGCGGATCGCGGCATTGAGTCGTGACTTCGACGCAATCGTCGAGGCGAATGCCTTGGTGGCGGTCGACGACGAGCACGACCCGGAGGGGTCGAGCACAGCCTTCGAGCGGGCCCATGTCGCCTCGTTGCTGGCACAGGCCTCCGACCACCTGGCTGAGCTGGACCGGGCTCTGGAACGGCTGGAGAGAGGCGCCTACGGGCGGTGCGAGCGATGTGGCGAGCCTATCCCGGCGGAGCGGCTGGAGGTGCGCCCGGCGGCGACCACCTGCGTGCCCTGCGCCGCGGGGCGTCTCCGTTGACCCTCTGCGCTGACCGTCTCCGCTTACCGTCTCCGCTTACCGCGGCAACAGCGCGACATCGCGGCAGTCACAGGTCGCGGCGGTCGCGCAACAGGCCCCACGGACACTTGTCACCGCAGGTGAACCCCGAGATCAGCCCGGCGCCAGGAACACGACGATGTCCGCCTCGTCGCCCGGTACAGGGTCGGGCTCCCACCAGCCGACGCGGCGGTGGAACGCGAGCGTGTCGTGCGCCTGGTTCCAGGTCAGCAACCACGCCCTGCCGCCGGGCGCGGTGGCGGTGGCGGTGGCGGTGAGGGCGTACAGCCGTCGGCGCCCCAGACCGCTGCCGCGGGCGTTTGGCCGTACCCCCAGCTCGTCGATCTCGAACGCTCCGACCAGGAACTCGTTCACCCGGTCTGCACCGAGTCGCCTGGTCACCTTTCCGTAGACACGGTCGGTACGGAACGGGGCCTCGGTGGTCCAGCCCCTGACGAAGCCGCCCACCTTGCCGTCGTCCGAGATGGCCAGGATGGCGCGGAAACCGGGGCGGCGCGCATCCGTCCTCAGCCGTTCGCCGAACGCCGCCCGGGTCGTCTCCGGGTCCCGGTGCTCCCAGGGCGGGGCGGTGAAGATCTCGACGTATGCCTCAGTGAGCTCGTCGGCGACAGTGAGGATGTCCGGGCCGAAGTGCCGCATGACGGGCGAACCTACCCGCCTGTCTCGCTGCTTCACGCACGAGCCCGCCGACAGCGCGGCGAGACGTGACGTGCCCCTCGCCTCGTGCCGGGCCGAGCCGGAGATGCCGCTGTTGACCACGTCGACCGCACCAAGTAGCAGCCGAAGGCCGTCACAGGCCCGACGCGCGGTCGCGGTCGCGGTCGGGGACGCGCCTCCCGGAGCCGTTCGCGCCGACTCGGCCCAGGACAGTGCCGCGCCCGTGCGAACGGGGGCCGCCGTGCCCAACTCCCTCTCGTAAATCGCCACTTGTTCTTGGCGGGTCAATCACAGTGTGCTTGGCTCACCCCGGTCCTTGGCTCAGCCCATGCATCGGCATACGGAGGCCTGTGGTGTCACCCACGAACGAACCTTCCTCGTCCCCTGCCAGACCCCGGCCCCGGCAAGCCGCCCTGAGCCGGCGCGGCCTGCTGGTCGGTTCCGCCGTCGTGGCGGGCGCACAGGCGCTGAACATCCGAACCGCCCACGCGGAGCCGGTGCACCAGGATCCCTTCAAGCTCGGTGTGGCCAGCGGCGACCCGCTGCCGGACGGGGTCGTCCTGTGGACCCGGCTGGTCGCCGACCCCTACGACGCCGCGTCCATGGGGACCCGCCCGGTGCGCGTGGAGTGGGAGATCGCCACTGACGAGCGGTTCCGAAGGGTCGTCCGGCGCGGCAGCGAGACCGCGGAACCCGCGCACGCGCACAGCGTCCACGCGGAGGTACGCGGCCTGGCGCCGGGTCGCGACTACTGGTTCCGGTTCCGTACGGGCCGTCAGATCGGGCCGGCCGCCCGGACCCGTACCGCCCCCGCGCCCGGCTCGCGCCCCGACGGGCTGCGGATCGGGCTGGTCAACTGCCAGGACTGGCAGAACGGTTACTGGCCCGCGTACACCGCGCTGGCCGAGGAGGACCTCGATGTGGTCCTGCACGTCGGCGACTACATCTACGAGTACGACCCGAGCAGCGCCTACGCGGACCGGTTGCACACCGCCCCGCAGGCCTCCGGACTCGACCAGTTGGTCACCCTCGCCGACTACCGTGGCCGGCACGCGCAGTACAAGACCGATCCCGCCCTGCAGGCGGCCCATGCCGCCTTTCCCTGGATCGTCACCTGGGACGACCACGAGGTGGAGAACAACTACGCCGGCCTCGTCGACGAGATCGACGACACCGGCGCACGCCATCAGGACCCCGCCGCCCTCGCCCGCCAGCGCTCGGCCGCCTATCAGGCGTACTACGAGCACATGCCGCTGCGGCGCAGATTCGTCAACGGTTCCTCGGACTACCGGCTCTACCGCCGCTTCGACTTCGGCGACCTGCTCCGGCTGAACGTCCTCGACACCCGCCAGTACCGCACCGACCAGCCCGGCGGCTTCTCCACCGACTTCGGCAGCATCGCGGCCGGCCTGGGCAACACCGACGGGACCCTCACCGGCGTGGCGCAGGAGAAATGGCTGAGCCAGGGGCTGCGGCGCTCCCCCGCGCGCTGGAACGTCATCGCCCAGCAGGTCATGATGAGCCAGATCAGATTCCCCAACTTCCTTGACCCGACACACCCGTTGCCGCCCATCGCCAACCTCGACCAGTGGGACGGATACGACCCGGCCCGCGCCCGCTTCCTGCGCTTCCTGCGGGACGCGCAGGTGGCCAACCCTGTCGTGCTCGCCGGGGACATCCACTCGTCGTGGTTCAGCGATCTGCGGATCGACCGCGACGACCTGGACAGCGACCCGGTCGCGGTCGAGTTCACCGCGACCAGCATCAGTTCCGACTTCCCCATCGCCTTCGACGCGCCGCTCAAGGCCTACAACCCGCTCCTGAATCCGCACGTCCGCTACTTCGACGGCTCGCGCCGCGGATACCTGCGGCTCGACATCGGCCGACAGCAGTGGACCACCGACGCCCGGACCGTCGACAGCATCGCGGTCCGCCGGTCGCCGGTCAGCACCACCGCTTCCTGGGCCGTAACGGCAGGCGAACCGGGGCTCACCGCCGTGTGATCCACCGGAGCCGCAGGAGCCGTACAGCAGCCGCGGCGGCAGTCCGACGGAGAGCGCCCCAGGAGCCGAGGGGCGCTCTCCGCCCGCTGTCACCGCGGTCGTTCAACCGTTGGGTTGAACGCGGCTTCCACCTTCCGCCGGTCGGCCGCTCCGTACGGGCGACGCGCGGTGCGTCTCGGCGGCAGCAGAATCACTCCTGACCATGGCGCCGTGGCCCGTACGACCTCACCCCCCGCAGAGAGGTGCTTCAGCGTGTCCAGCTTCATCAGCAGGCGACGTGTGCTCGCCACCGGTACCGCCCTCGGTCTCGGAGCGCTCGGTGCCACCACGGCCCCCGCCGCCGCGGCCTCGCCCGCCGCGTCACGGTCCGCCACCGGCGCCGAGGAGACCAGGACGCTCGACGAGCTCTACGAGGCCGCACTGGCGGAGGACGGCAAACTCGTCATCTATGCCGGCGGGGACTTCCAGGCACAGCAGGAAGCCACCAGGCAGGCCTTCCGCAGCCGCTTCCCCGGTATCGAGCTGACGCTGATCGTCGACTACAGCAAGTTCCACGACGCCCGCGTCGACAATCAGTTCGCGACCGACACCCTCGTCCCCGACGTCGTACAGCTCCAGACACTGCAGGACTTCACGCGCTGGGACGAGGAGGGCCGTCTGCTGCGCTACAAGCCGGCCGGTTTCTCCAAGGTCTACGACGGTTTCAAGGAGCAGAACGGCTCCTGCGTCGCGGTCCAGGCGAACGCCTTCAGTTTCGTCTACAACATCGCCGCGGCCGGGTCGGACGCCCCCACGACCCCGCTCGACCTGATCGACCCGAAGTGGAAGGGCAAGATCGCGTCGCGTTACCCGCACGACGACGACGCGACCCTCTACCTCTTCACGAAGTACGTCGAGAAGTACGGCTGGGACTGGGTGGCCGCGTACGCCGCCCAGGACAACCAGTACCTGCGGGGTGGCCTGGCGGTGGACGCTGTCGTCGCCGGGCAGAGGACGATCGCCGTCGGCGTGGGCGGCTCGCCGCTCCAGTCCGCCACCTCTCCGACGAAGCTGATCGTCCCCGACGGCCACCCCTTCATCGCGTGGGGCCAGCGGGCCGCGATCCTCAAGCAGGCGAAGAACCCGACCGCCGCCAAGCTCTATCTGAACTGGCAGCTCTCGACCGCCCGGCAGCAGACCACCTCCAACGGCTGGTCGGTACGCACCGACGTGACGCCTCCGGCGGGCATGAAGCCCCTCTGGGAGTACCCGGACGTGTACCTCGACTTCCCCCAGTTCATGGCCGACCGCGCTGAGGTCGAACGCCTCAAGCAGACCTTCGCCCTGTACTTCGGCGAGGTCACGGGCGACGCCACACCGGGCTGGCTGGGCCTGCACCCGGGCGCCTAGCGTCAGTTGGGGCTGTTGGTCCGTCCGGGCGCGGACCGGACGGACCAACAGCCCCACCCTTCACGTGAGTCATACAAACCGCCGATAGACTCACTGGCCGGGCCGAAGGGATTGGCCCGCCGGAGGGAATCTGCCGTGCCCGACTGCGTTCCGCCGACCGTTCGTGGCGGTCGCCCCACCCTGGCGCACCTGTCACACTTCGCGTTCTTCCTCGTGGTCGGCGCCTCCCTCGTACGGCTCACCCGCCTCAACTCCCCGTTGTGCTGGCACATAGTGACCGTCAGCGTGCTGCTGGCAGTGGTGTACGCGGGTGGGCTGGCGTTGCTGGACCGGCTCGGTCGGCTGGGGCGGGGTTTCTGGATTCCGTTGCTCCTCGCACTGTGGATCCTCCTCATCTGGATCGCTCCGGTGCCGTTGACGCCGGACTACGTGTGGTGTGCCGTCCCGCTCGCCTGTGCGGCACTGCGTGTGCTCGGCAGCCGCTCCGCGCTGGCGGCGGTCGCCGCGATCACCGTCGTACTCGTTCTGGCGCTGATCCGTTCCCGTGGTCCGTTCGGCGGGGAGCTCGTGCTGATCCCCGTGGCGGCCGTCTGGGGAACCGTTGCCATGTACCGCGCCCAGCAGCGGGACGCTGCGGTCCGCCAGCGCCTGGTCGAGGAACTGCGCGACACCCGCGACACTTTGGCGAGGCAGCAACGCCAGGCCGGTGTGCTGGCCGAGCGGACCCGTATCGCCCGCGATCTGCACGACACGCTGGCCCAGGATCTGTCCGGCAGTCTGATGCTGCTGCAGGCCGCCGAGCGTGACTGGGAGAAGCGGCCGGACGTGGCGCGGACCCGCGTCCGTGCCGTGGCCGACGGCCTCGACACCAACCTCGCCGAGACCCGGCGGATCCTCCGGGACCTGACCCCCTCCGACGTCGCCGAGACCGGCCTGGAGGGCGCGCTGCGTCTGCTGTGCGCCCGTTCCGAGGCGGGCGGGACCGCGGCTCATGTGCGGTTCCGGTCGGTGGGAGAGCACCAGCCGGTCCTCGAGGAGCACGCGGCCGTGGCCCTGTTCCGTGTCGCACAGAGCTCGCTCGCGAACGTACGCGAGCACGCCCACGCGGTGCACGTACTCCTCACGCTCCGCCATCAGCCGGACCAGGTGGACCTCGAGGTGTCCGACGACGGAGTCGGCTTCGACCCGGCCTGGATCCTCCTGACCGACTCGCGGACGGGCCGCGGATTCGGTCTCCCCGCCGCCCGGGCACGCCTGCGCGAGTACGGCGGTGACCTTCACGTCAGCAGCGCGCAAGGCGGGGGGACCACGATCCGGGCCACGGTGTCCGTACGGCCCCGCCTCCAGTCGGTGGCGCCCCCGCCCCCGGTGACCGCCGGATGACCGCGGAACCGCTGCGCGTGCTCATCGCGGACGATCATGCCGTCGTACGGGCCGGGCTGCGCGCCCTCGTGGACGGCGAACCGGACCTCGAGGTGATCGCCGAGGCCGGCAGCGCTGAGGAAGCTGTCCGGCTGACCGCGCGGTTGATGCCGGACGTCGTGCTGATGGATCTTCGCTTCGGGGGCTCGGGGAGCGGGATGGACGGCGTCGAGGCCATCCGACGGCTCGCCGTCGAGGCGCCGAAGGTGGCGGCGGTGATGCTCACCAGCTATGCCGGACGGGCCGATGTCGTCCGCGCGTTGGAGGCGGGCGCCCGGGGTTACGTGCCCAAGGCCGGGGCGCCCGAGGAGTTGTTCCGGGCGGTCCGCACGGCGGCCACGGGTTCCGTGGGGCTGGCTCCGGAGATCATCGCTGCGCTCGTCGGCCAAGTGGTCGGTCCGGACCATGAGTTGAGCCGGCGCGAGATCGAGGTCGTCCGCCTGATGGCGGAGGGCCGCAGCAACCGTGCCATCGCCGAGGCACTGTTCCTCAGCGAGGCCACGGTCAAGACCCACCTCGTCCGCATCTACCGCAAACTCGAGGTCGCCAACAGACCGGCCGCCGTCTCGGAAGCCGTACGCAGGGGGCTTCTCGAACTCACCTGACGTGCGCGGGGCCCGGCCCGCGTGCCGGGGCGTTGTCAGTGGTGGCGGGCAAGATGACTGGCATGACATCACCAGCTGCTGTGATCGTGGATGCCGCCGCCTACGCGCAGGCGGTCGAGGACGCGGTGAAGGCTTCGGCCGGCTACTACACGGGCGGCACCTCGGTACTGGACGACGACGCCTACGACCGGCTGGTGCGTGGCATCGCGGCGTGGGAGGCCGACCATCCCGATCAGGTGCTGCCGGGCTCGCCGAGCGGGAAGGTCGCCAGCGGCGCCGTGGAGGGGGATGTGCCGCACACGGTGGCGATGCTGAGCCTGGACAACGTGTTCTCCGCGGAGGAGTTCGCCACCTGGACGGCGTCACTGGCCCGGCGGATCGGCCATGACGTCGGCCGGTTCAGTGTCGAGCCCAAGCTGGACGGACTCGCGATCGCGGCCCGCTACACCCGCGGCCGCCTGACCAGGCTGATCACACGCGGTGACGGGACGGCCGGGGAGGACGTCTCGCACGCGATCGGCACCATCGAGGGCCTGCCGGATGAGCTGGCCGAGCCGGTCACGGTGGAGGTGCGCGGCGAAGTCCTGATGACCACGGCACAGTTCGAGCACGCCACCGAGGTGCGTACCGCGCACGGTGGGCAGCCGTTCGCCAATCCGCGCGGTGCCTCGGCGGGTACCTTGCGCGCCAAGGACCGTGCCTACACCGTGCCGATGACGTTCTTCGGCTACGGTCTGCTGCCGCTGCCCGACACCGAGGAGGTGCTCGCGACACGGCTGGGCGAGTTCGCGCACAGCGAGCTCATGGCGCAGGCGGCCGGATTCGGGGTGAACACCACCGCCACCACCGCCGTGCCCGGCACCACCGCCGACTCGGTTGAGCAGGTGCTGGCCCGGGTCCAGGAGATCGCGGCGCTGCGCGCCGAGCTGCCGTTCGGGATCGACGGGATCGTCATCAAGGCCGATCTCGCGGCCGACCAGCAGGCCGCCGGATCCGGTTCACGCGCCCCGCGCTGGGCGATCGCCTACAAGCTGCCCGCCGTGGAGAAGATCACCCGACTGCTGGCGGTGGAGTGGAACGTGGGTCGCACCGGCATCATCGCCCCGCGCGCGGTGCTGGAACCCGTCGAGATCGACGGCGCCACCATCACCTACGCCACCCTGCACAACCCCGCGGACATCACCCGCCGCGACCTCCACCTGGGCGACCACGTCATGGTCCACCGGGCCGGCGACGTCATCCCTCGCGTAGAAGCCCCCGTCGCCCATCTGCGTACCGGCGAGGAACGGCCCATCGTCTTCCCCGAGGTGTGTCCGCGGTGCGGTTCCGGCATCGACAGCAGTGAACAGCGCTGGCGCTGTGCGAACGGCCGCAACTGCCATCTGGTCGCCTCCCTCTCCTACGCCGTCGGCCGTGACCAGCTCGACATCGAGGGCCTCGGCACGACCCGCGTCGTCCAGCTCGTCGAAGCGGGCCTGGTCGCCGACCTGGCCGACCTGTTCGCTCTCACCCGTGAGCAGTTGCTGACCCTGGAGCGGATGGGCGAGACCAGCACCGACAATCTCCTCACCGCGATCGGCACGGCGCGGACGCGGCCGCTGTCGCGGGTGCTGTGCGCGCTGGGTGTCCGTGGGACCGGCCGCTCCATGTCCCGTCGGATCGCCCGGTATTTCGCCACCATGGACAACGTCCGGGCCGCCGACGCCGACACGATGGAGCAGGTCGAGGGCATCGGCACCGAGAAGGCGCCGACCATCGTCGCCGAGCTCACCGAACTCGCCCCGCTCATCGAGAAGCTCGTCGCGGCCGGGGTGAACATGACCGAGCCCGGCGCCACGCCGCCCGTCCCTGTCGCCGCCGACGCGGAGAGCGCCTCCGCCGAGCCGTCGGGCGGACCGCTGGCCGGGATGACGGTCGTCGTCACCGGTGCGATGACCGGCGCGCTGGAGAAGCTCAGCCGCAACCAGATGAACGAGCTGATCGAGCGCGCCGGCGGCCGCTCCTCCTCCAGCGTCTCCAAGAAGACCAGCCTGGTCGTCGCCGGAGACAACGCGGGCTCCAAGCGGGCCAAGGCCGAGACCCTCGGCATCCGACTGGCCGACCCCGACGAATTCGCCGCCGTCGTCGCCGACTTCTTCGACTGATCCCGGGTTGCGACGCGCCTCACGCCTTGCGAGCGAGCGCTTCCCCGGGCTTGGGGTCCACCTCGGGCTTGGGGTCCACCTCGGGCTTGGGGTCCACCCCGGGCTTGGGGTCCACCCCGGGCTTGGAGTCTGTCCTCGTCACGCCGTGTTGCCGGCGCCCGTCAGCCGGAGCTGGAGATCCACCTCCTGGTCGCCGGAGGCCGATCCGGTCGCCTCGACGGCGAAGCCGGAGGCGAGAGTCTCGCGCAACCGGCCGACGGCCACGGGACCTCCCTGGAGGTCTACGGTGACGGCCCCCGCCAGGATCGTCCCGGACAGCGGCGCGGCTCCGTGCGGTACGAGAAAGGCGCTGGTCCATGTATCGGGGTGGGTGTCGGTGAGCTGCGCCGGTGTGTCGTCGCCGCGATCGGAGGCGAAGCGGGAACCCAGCGCCCGGAACACGGTGTCCGCGTCGGCAGCCGAACAGGCGCCCAGCACCACCTGCACCAGATCGGGGGACGAGGCCTCCGCGGCGGTCGGGTCGCCGGAGGATTTGACTGACGAGGTTTCGTTGTCGCTCATGGTGTCCGGTCTCTCCAGTGTCTTCGTCGGTCACAGTTCGCGCAGTGCGGGCAGGAGCTCCTTCTCGGCCCAGGCGATGAAGGGGAGTTGCTGGTCGCCGCCCACTTGGACGAGGGCGATCTCGGTGAATCCGGCTTCCGCATAAGGGCGTACCGCTTTGACGAAGAGGTCGACATCGTCACCGCAGGGGATCGTCTGCGCCACGTCCTGCGGAGTGACGTACTCGGTCGCCCCGGCGAATCCCGAAGGACCCGGGAGCTCGGAGTTCACCGGCCAGCCCCCGACGGACCAGCGGAACTGGTCGTGCGCGCGAGCGACGGCCGCGTCCCGGTCGGTGTCGTAGCAGACGGGGAGCTGGCCCACACGAGGCTTGCCGCTTCCGCCGTGCCGGTCGAAGGAGTCGAGCAGGTCGGGCTTGGGCTCGGTGGCGATGACCAGGTCCGCGAGTCGGCCGGCGAGCGAGCAGGAGAGTTCGCCGGAGACGGCCACGCCGATGGGCGGCAGCTCGTCCGGCAGGTCCCAGAGCCGGGCGTTCGCCACGTCGAAGTGGGCGCCCTGGTGGTTGACGTTGCCCCCGGCGAACAGTGCCCTGATGATTTCCACCGCCTCTTCGAGCATCTCGATGCGAATCCGCGGAGAGGGCCAGCCCGCACCCACCACATGTTCGTTGAGGTTCTCTCCGGACCCGAGCCCGAGCCGGAATCGCCCCTCGGAGAGCTGCTGCATGGTCGCGGCCTTCTGCGCGATCACGGCCGGGTGATAGCGGACGGTCGGACAGGTCACGTAGGTCATCAGCGGGATCCGCTCGGTGGCCTGCGCCGCCGCGCCGAGCACACTCCACGCGTAGGGAGCGTGGCCCTGGGACGCAAGCCAGGGGAAGTAGTGGTCGGAGATGACGGAGAAGTCGAAGCCTGCCCGTTCCGCGGCTACCAGGTCCTCCACGAGGGCCCGGGGGCCGGTCTGCTCGGTCATCATCGTGTAGCCGATTTGCACCATAGTGAGCGGGTTGCCGATTCCGCCCCTCCTGAAACATCACCGAACCGGAGCGTCTGCTCCTCGACCGGTGCCTGGCCGTCGGCACACGGGCCCCGCCTGCCACAATGGAGTCAGCACTGGTGTTCGGCGGAAGTCGCCGCGGATGATGGAGGAGCCCCGTGCCACTGCCCTCGGACCCGTTGCGAAAACTGGGCTTCCTGACCATCGGACTGTTCGACGGAGACAACCCCGCCCAGGGCCACGAATCGACACTGGAAATCATCGAGCTGGGTGAGCGGCTCGGATTCGACAGCGCGTGGGTGCGACACCGTCATCTCCAGTACGGCATCTCCTCCCCGGTCGCCGTGCTGGCGGCGGCCTCGCAGCGCACCAGCCGCATCGAGCTGGGCACCGCGGTCATCCCCCTGGGGTGGGAAAATCCGCTGCGGTTGGCCGAGGACCTGGCGACGGTCGACATCCTGTCCCGGGGCCGCCTCAATCCGGGCCTCAGTGTCGGCCCGCCGATGCACTACGGCCAGGTCAAGAGCGCGCTCTACCCCGACACGGCCGACACGGAGGACTTCAGCTACGACCGGATGGAGCGGTTGCTGGACCTCGTGCGCGGGAAACCCGCCACGGACTTCAGCGGCGTCGAGGGATTCGAGGTGTTCTCCGACCGCGTCCAGCCGCACTCCCCCGGCCTGGGCCGGCGTATGTGGTACGGCGGCGGAAGCCTGCGGTCGGCCCGGTGGGCCGGCGAACACGGCATGAACTTCCTGACCAGCAGCGTGGTGAAGGCGGAGGAGTCCGAGGACTTCGCCGAGATCCAGCTCTCGCACATCCGGGCCTTCCGCGCCCACCATCCCGACGGTGACCGCGCCCGTGTCTCGCAGGGCCTCGTCGTCATCCCCACCGACAGCGCCACTGCGGAGCAGCGCGCGAGGTACGAGGAGTACGCACACAAGCGGATGCCGCGTACCGCCACGCCACAGGGACCGGCGCGCATGATGTTCGCCCCGGACCTCGTCGGCAGCAGCGAGGAGATCGCCGAACGGCTCTACGCCCACGCGGCGTTCCGGGAGGTCGACGAGGTGGCGTTCGCGCTGCCCTTCACCTTCGACCACGACGATTACGTCCAGATCCTCACCGACATCGCCACCGAGCTCGGCCCGCGACTCGGCCGGCCGGCGGTCGGCTGAACGGATCACCCCGCGGGGGCCACCGGGGGCCGGGCCGGCGCGACACCGTCGAGGACGGTGTCGATGACGTCGCACACGAACCGGTCGCTGAGCGGCGCGTGACCGTGCAGGAGCCGGTGGTAGACCGGGCCGTAGAGCAGGTCGAGTACGACCTCGATCTTGGTGTCCGCGGAGATCTCGCCGCGTTCGATCGCGCGCCCGCAAATCACACGGGCCTGGTCCCGACGGGGTTCGACGAAACGTGCGTGGTACTCCTCGGCGAACTGTGGATCTGTCTGTACCTGGGTGAGCAGGGCCGCGACCACACGTCCGTAGGGACGCCGGTCGGCGAGCCCCACCCAGGGGCGCAGGAGGCTGCGCAGGTCGCCGCGGAGCGATCCGGTGTCACGGGCCGGTGGGACCTCGGCCCATTCGTGGTAAAGCGCGTCCGCCGCGAGGGTCTCCTTGGTGGGCCACCAGCGGTAGATCGTCGCCTTGCTGACGCCCGCCCGAGCGGCGACCGTGTCCATGCTCACGGCGGACAGACCACGCTCCAGGAGGAGTTCCCCCGCCGCGTCGAGGATGGCCTCGCGGGCCTTCTCGCTGCGCGGTCTGCCGCGCTGTGGGGCCGCCTCCTGCTGGTCAGGCTTCACGCGCGACTCCCGCCGGTTCTCGTTCCGGCACGTCCACGGGGTTCGGACCGGCATGCCGGTGGGGTCCCGCGGCCGTGTGGTCGAGGACCTCGTAGAGGGAGGCGATGTCGCGGTGTGCGTAGCCCAGTTGTTCGGCCTTGGTCAGCATGATGTCGGTGACGGAGGCCGAGGGAACCGGGAGGCCCAGGTCGTCGGCGGCGTCCAGGGCGAGCCCGATGTCTTTGTGCATGAGCTCCACATCGAACCAGCCGTGTTCGGGCAGGTCCAGTATGAGCGGGACGCGTGCCTGCACGGTCGGCGATCCGATGGCGCTGGTGGACATCACCTGCGCTGCCAGTGTCCGGTCGATTCCACCGCGTTCGGCCAGCAGGACGCCCTCGCTGAAGGCGAGGATCTGCGCGGCGAGGCTGATGTTGATGGCGAGCTTGAGCAGCAGTGCCTGGCCGTTCGCGCCGACATGCGTGACCGTACGGCCGAGTTGGCGCAGCAGCGGCTCAACCGCGTGGAAGACCTCGTCCGGCCCGCCGACCATGATGGCGAGGGTGCCGTCGGCGGCGGCGGTGACGCTGCCGGAGACCGGGGCGTCGAGCAGGGTGGCGCCCAGGGCCTGCACACGCTGTGCCAGCTCCCGGCTGGCCTGCGGGCTGACCGTGCTCATGTCGACGTAGACGTCGCCGGGGGCCAGTCCGGCGAGAATCCCGTCCGGGCCGGAGGTGACCGCCTCCAGGGCCGCGTCGTCGCTGACCATGCTGAAGACCACCTCGGCCTCCGCGGCGACCTCGCGCGGGGTCGCGCGCCAGGCCATGCCCCGGTCCATCAGCTCAGTGGCCCTGGACTGGGTGCGGTTCGTGCCGTACACCTGGTTGCCGTCCAATAGGCGGCCTGCGATCCGGCTGCCCATGGCGCCCAGACCGACGAATCCGATCGTGGTCATGGTCGTCACCTTCCTTCGGTTTCTTCGATCTCGGTGATGTCCTGTTCGGTGAGTTCCAGGGCCGCCGCGGCGACGACCGGGTCCACCTGGGCGGGGCGACGGAATCCGGTGATCGCGCCGTCCACCGCGCTGTTGTGCAGCGTCCACGCGACCGCGACGGCCCCCGGGGTCACGCCGTGCCGGTCGGCGACCACCTGGAGCCGCGCGACCAGTGCCAGGTGCCGGGACAGCTGCGGCTCGGCGAACCGCGGGTCGCGGGCGCGCCAGTCGTCCGCCGGAAGCTGCTCGATGCGCTCGCGCGTCATCGCGCCGGTCAGCAGGCCGGAGCCCATCGGCGAGTAGACGATGACGCCGATCCCCTCGTGTTCGGTGAAGGGCAGGATCTCGGACTCGATCTCGCGGTCGACCAGCGAGTACTGCGGCTGGAGGGTCTCCACGGGCGCGATCGCCTGGATGCGGCGCAGCTGCCCGACGTCGAAGTTGGACACGCCGATGTGGCGGACGAGCCCCTGCTCCTTCAGTTCGGCCAGGGCCGACCAGCCCTCCTCGATGTCCTCCTCGGGGATCGGCCAGTGGATCTGATACAGGTCGATCGCGTCGACGCCGAGCCGTGTCAGGCTCGCCTCGGCCTCCCGCAGGACGGAATCCCGCTTGAGGCTGTGGCGGACGCGGCCGGTGCCGTCGTCGAGCAGTGACGCCTTGGTGAACACGTACGGCCGCTCGGTCAGGCCCGCTATCGCCCGGCCGACCACCTCCTCGGAACGGCCGAAGCCGTAGGCGGCCGCGGTGTCGATCCAGTTCACCCCGAGTTCCAGCGCCCGGTGGATCGCGGCCACCGACTCGTCGTCCTCCTGCGGACCCCAGCCGAACTCCCAGCCGCCTCCGCCGATCGCCCACGCCCCGACACCCACCCGGGTGATCTCCATGCCGGTGGCGCCCAGCTTGCTCGTCCTGAGTTTCGTGGAATGCATCGTTCCTCCAGTGCGTCGGGGAGACCGGACCCCGCGGGTCCGGAGCACCCTCCCCACATAACAAAACTAAACTGCCAGTTTCGAAACGACAAGGGAGAGTCGGACATTTCGTGCGAAAGCCCAAAGAGGGTCGTTGGCGGCAGCCGTCGGCGGCCGGAACCGTACGCGCCGTTCCGTCGTCCCCGTCCCGGGAGGCCGGTGATCGTTGCCGTCCCACCGGGCGCGAATCGAGGGTGGAGACGGATGACAGGCACGGTGGCGGGCACCCTGCGCGCCGACGACCCGCGGCGGACACGCGGGGGGCGCGGGCGGACGTGGGGGCTGCTGGGCTGCGGGCTCGTGCTCAGCGCTCCCGCCGGGCTGCTTCTCGTACGGCTGACGGGACTTGATGCGGGAACGCCGCTCGCGGTGCCCATGGTGCTCTTCCCGTACTCGGCCGTGCTCAGCGTGCTGGTGCTGGGCGTCATGGTCGCCGTCCCCACTCTGCGCTCACGGTGGGCGGTGGCGGTCGTCGCGGCTCTGGTGGTCGTCCAGGCGGGGTTGCTGGTGCCGCGGTTCGTCCCCGAGAGCCGCCATGTTCCGGCGGGCGCGGCGGTGTTGCGGGTCGCCACCCTCAACACCGATGTCGGCGGCGCCGATCCGCGCGCGGTGGTGGAGCTGGTCCGCACCGAGCGGATCGACGTGCTGGCCCTGGAGCAGTTGCCGTCCGCCGGGGTGGCCGCGCTGGACAGAGCGGGTCTGGGCGCGCTGATGCCGTACCGCGAACTCCACCCCGAGTACGACTCCTCGATCTACTCACGGCGCTCGCTGTCCCATGGTGGTGCGACGGACTCCGACACCGCCTGGCCCCAGACCACCGCCGAGATCACCGTCGCCGGACGCACCGTTAAGTTCGTGGCCGTGCACACGTACTACCCGCTGGGCGACGCGGACCGCTGGACGCGGGACATGACCGCCCTCGCCTCCCTGGCCCGGCGCAGCGGCCCCGACACCGTGTTCCTCGGCGACTTCAACGCCTCCCTGGACCACGCCCCGATGCGGGGGCTGCTGGCGTCCGGGCTCACCGACACCCATGCCGAACTCGGCCACGGATGGCCCCGCACCTGGCCGGTCGGCCTTCCGGTCGTGCCGCCGCTGGTCCAGCTGGACCACGTCCTGCACGGCTCCGGTCTGGTGGGGGTCTCCGTGGGCGAGCGCACGGTGCCGGGTACGGACCATCGGGCCGTCGTGGCGGTACTTGCACTGCTTCCCGCCTAGATCCACCAACGGACGGCGCGGGGCTTCGGACCAGGTGTGCGCGAGGCCGACACACCGCCGCGGCCCCGTGGTAGCTTCCGTATACAAGGTGTATGCGATCTCTGGGGGTAGTGGTGGCGTCCGGTCGGGAGAAGGCGTACGCGTACCTCAAGGACACGGTGCTGACGGATCCGGCGATGCAGGGAGAGTTTCTCTCGGAGCAGGAGATCGCCGACCGGATCGGGGTGTCACGCACCCCCATCCGGGAGGCTCTGCTGCTGCTCGCTGCCGAGGATCTCGTACAGCTGGTGCCCAAGCGGGGTGCGCGTGTGGCGCCGCTGTCGGGCCGGGAGATCTCCGAGCTGATGGAGCTGCGCGGGATCGTCGAACGGTATGCGGCACAGCAGGTCATCGGCGCGGAGCGGGCCCCCTTGCGGGAGCTGGGCGAACTCCTCCAGCGGCAGCGGGAGTTGAACGGTCCCGACCAGGCCAAGGAGTTCATCGCCGTCGACCACCTCTTCCACTCCACCCTCGTGGCCGCCGTGGGCAACGCACTGCTCGAACGGCACTACGACGGGCTGCGCAGCCGTCAGGTCAGGGCCGGGGTGGTGGCGCTCTACAACCAGCACGGCCGCCAGGAGGCCGTGCTCCATGAGCACCAGGACATCCTCACCGCGCTCGCGGCCGGTGACACGACGGCCGCGTGCGCCGCGATCGACAGTCATCTGCAGTCGACACTGAAGGTGCTGCTCGCCGGTTAGGCAGCGGCGAGCGGGTCACTCCTGCGGGTAGGTGAGACGAGCACGGTGACACCCTCGGCCGTTGTCCAGCGGCCGTAGGCGTCACACCTGTGGGTAAGTGAAGACGAGCATCGTGACGCCCTCGGCCGTCGTCCAGGGGCCGTGGGGCATTCCCGGTGGGCGGCAGGCGTACGAGCCCTGCGGGAACGTCTCGTCAAGGGTGAGGTCGTGCAGGTCGCCCTGGAGGATCCAGACCTCTTCCCAGAAGTCGTGCCGGGTCACGCCGTCGGCGGACGTGTCGGTGCCCGGCGCCCACCGGACGAGCGCGGTGCGGTGCGCACCGGTCGGGTCCTCGGCGAGGACGCGCTCCTCGATCCCCTCGGCGGCACCGGCCGGCGCTGTCCAGGGCCCCGCGGGCAGGTGGAACTCAAGCTCCGGTTTGTTCATGAGGCCGGCCCCAGACGACGGTTGGCCAGCACTGACGTCTTCTTGCGGACCGCCGTGACCTCGTCGACATCCAGGTCGGTGATCAGCAGGCCCGGCTCCGCCTCCAGGCCGGCGCGTACGGTCCCGTCGGGGCCGACCACCATGCTGTGCCCGATGCCTGTGGGCGCCGAGGACTGCGGGGCCACTCCCCCGGCTGCCGGGTCGGCCTGGTCCACGGCCGCGACCCAGAGGGTGGCGTCCAGCGCGCGGGCACGGACCAGCAGCTCCCACTGCTCGCGCTTGCCCGGCCCGGCACCCCAGGACGCGGCCAGCAGCGTCGCTACGGCGCCCGCGTCGGCGTGCGCCCGGAACAGTTCGGGGAAGCGCACGTCGTAGCACGTGGCCAGCCCCATGCGTACGCCGTCGATGTCGATCGTGACGATCCGCGAGCCCGCGGCGACCGTGTCCGACTCGGTGTAGCCGAAGGCGTCGTACAGATGGATCTTGTCGTACGCCGCCTCGACGCCCGGTCCTGTGGCCAGCAGGGTGTTGGCCACCCGGCCGTGCGGAGCCGGGGTGAACATGCCCGCCACCACGACGATGCCGGCCGCGGCGGCGATGGCGCGGACCTCGTCCGCCCAGGGGCCGTCGAGCGGCTGTGCGAGCGGCGCCAAGGGGGTACCGAAGCAGGCCATCGATGCTTCGGGGAACACGACGACATGCGCTCCGGCGGCCGCGGCGCGATGGGTGTCGTCCTCGATGAGTGCGAGGTTCTTGTCGGGTTCGGGTCCGCTGGTGAACTGGCTCAGGGCGATACGCACGGGCGGCCTTTCTGCGTCGGGACGGATGCGGGCGGGGATCGGCGCGGGATCAGGAAACCTCGGCCGCGGCCTCGGGAGCGGGTGCGACGCGTGCCATCTCCTCGTCCGTGGCGTCGTCCGCGTCCCTTCCCAGCGAGAGGCCGGCGATGGTGACGGCCGCGGCGACGGCGATGTACAGCGCCAGCGGAACCCAGCTGTCGTACGAGCTCAGCAGGGCGGTGAACAGCAGCGGTGCGACCGCGCCGCCGATGAGGCCGGCGAGCGTGTAGGCCAGCGAGGAGCCCGTGTAGCGCAGCCGCGGTGAGAACTGTTCGGCGATGAAGGCCGCCTGCGGCCCGTACATGACGGAGTGGATGGCCAGGCCCACGACGACACCGATCGCCAGGAGGGGCCAGCTGCCGCCGTCCGTCATCAGGAAGAACACGAACGGCCACACGCCCGCTGCCACGGCTGCGCAGCCGTACAGCAGTCGCCGGTTGACCCGGTCGGACAGCGCTCCGGCGAGCGGGATGAGGAAGATCTGGAGTGAGGAGCCGATGAGTACGGCGGCCAGTGCGGAGCCGCGCGCCATGCCCAGTTCGCCGGTGGCGTAGGTGAGGACGAAGACGGTGAACATCGCGTAGAGCACGTCGGGGCCCACCCGGCACAGGATGGCCGCGCACAGGGCGCGGGGCTGGGTGGTGAACACCTCGCGGACCGGCGCCTCGGGCCGACTCTGTTCGGCCTGCATCGCCTTGAACACCGGGGTCTCCTCCAGCTTGGCCCGGATCCACAGGCCGAAACCGACCAGGACACCGGACAGCAGGAACGCCACGCGCCAGCCCCAGGACAGGAACTGATCCTCCGTCAGCAGTGCGCCGAGGGCGGCCAGGACGCCGTTCGCCAGGAGGTTGCCCGCGGGCGGTCCGACCTGTGCGGCGGAGGCGTAGAAGCCGCGGCGGCGGGGGTCACCGAACTCGCTGGACAGCAGGACCGCGCCGCCCCACTCGCCGCCCACGCCGACACCCTGGGCGAAGCGCAGCACGACCAGGGCGATGGGTGCGGCGATACCGACGGTGCCGTAGGCGGGCAGCAGGCCGATGAGGAAGGTGGCCGCGCCGATGAGGATCAGCGTGGCGATGAGTACCTTCTTGCGGCCGATGACATCGCCGAGCCGGCCGAAGACGAAACCGCCGAGGGGACGGGAGAGATAGCCGACGGCGTAGGTGGAGAACGCCAGGAGGGTGCCGGTGAGGGGGTCCTTGGAGGGGAAGAAGAGGTCGCCGAAGACCAGGGCCGCGGCGGCCGAGTAGACCGCGAAGTCGTACCACTCCAGGGAGGTGCCGGTGAGGCTGGCGAAGAAGGCGCGGCGGATGCCGGAGCGGACCGGCGGCGGCGCTTCCATGGCCTGCTGGGTGTGCTGCATGCTGCCTGTTCCTTGCGTCGGGGGACGTCGACCTTTCGGCATACTTCTTGTATACAGGTCGTATGCGCAACCCCTGCGCCGGAAGTTAACCGCTTCGAAACCGACATTTTCAGGAGTTCCCGTGGCCGTGCTGACCTTCGAACTGCCCGACGGTTCCACCCGTGACGTCGATGTCCGGCAGGTACTCAACGCCGGATACGCCGGGCGGCGCCAGCAGGACGTCGCCGCACACGTCGCCGAGCTGGCCGAGCTCGGCGTGCCCGCGCCGTCCGTGACCCCGGCGCTCTATCCCGTCTCCCCGTACCTCGCCCAGCAGACCGACACGGTCGCCGCCCAGCACGCCCGGACCTCCGGCGAGGCCGAGTGGGCCCTGATCGTCGCCGCGGACGGAGAACTGCTGCTCAGCGCCGCCTGCGACCACACCGACCGGGATCTCGAAGTGCACGGGGTCGCCTGGAGCAAGAACGCGGGCCCGGACGTGCTCGCCCGCCGCGCCTGGAAGCTGGCCGACGTCGAGACGCGCCTCGACGAGCTCACCCTGCGGGCCTGGGTCACCCACGCCGGCAAGGAGTCCGAGATCCAGAACGGCACGCTCGCCGAGCTGCTCACTCCGGGCTACTGGGCCGAAGTGCTGCGCTCCCGGGGCGACTTGACCCCGGGCACCGTCCTCATCTCCGGGACCATCCCGATGACCGAGGACGTGGACCAGTTCGCCGAGACCTGGCGCGTGGAGCTGGGCGACCCGGCGACCGGCCACACGATCGAGCTGGCCTACGACGTGATTCCGATGCCCGAACCGATTGGCTGAGGGCGCCGGAGACCCGTAGCGGCGGCCAGCGCTCCGCTACGGGCCGGACCTGCCGAGGTCGAGGCGTCCGATGTGGGCCACGTTCTCCAGGTCGTCGGCGTCGCCGCCGGCCCGGGCGGCGAACCAGGCGTCGAGGATCTCTTTGAGCAGCGGCTCGGAGGTCAGCCGCAGGCTCAGCGCCAGCACATTGGCGTCGTTCCAGCGGCGTGCGCCGTCCGCCGTGTACGCGTCCGTGCACAGGGCCGCGCGTACCCCCGGCACCTTGTTCGCGGCGATCGAGGCGCCGGTGCCGGTCCAGCAGCAGACGATCGCCTGGTCCGCGGTCCCGGCGGCGACCTCACGGGCAGCCGCCTCCGAGCAGAACGCCCACTGGGCGCTGTCACCGGGCTTGAGCGCCCCGTGCGTCAGCACCTCGTGGCCGCGACCGCGCAACTCCGTGACGAGGTGCCGGGCCACTGGTTCGTCCATGTCCGAGGAAACGGAGATCCGCATGCCTCGAAGACTACGCAGCCGATGAGGCGGATGTCTTCGGACCTCTGCCGCAGACACTCCTCGGCGTGATCAACTGGCAGCACGGCGGCGACGGCCCACTGCCGCCGCAGGTTCGCCCAGCACATCTCGCGGGTGTACGGAGAGGAGAAGACGTGAATGAGAACGGGCGCCCGGACGGATCGTCAAGGCTCAACACCTCGGTGGCGCACAACGCCCGGGTCTGGAACTACTGGATCGGTGGCAAGGACAACTACGAGGTCGACCAGCAGGTGGGCGACCAGGTCGCCGCCATGTTCCCGGTCATCCGGGACGTGGCCCGCGCCGACCGCGAGTTCCTCGGGCGTGCGGTCACGTACCTGGCCGCCGACCGCGGGGTACGGCAGTTCCTGGACATCGGCACCGGACTGCCGACCATGGACAACGCCCATCAGATCGCCCAGCGCGTCGCGCCCGAGTCGCGGATCGTGTACGTCGACAACGACCCCATCGTGCTCGTCCACGCCCGTTCCCTGCTCATCGGCACCCCGGAGGGCATCACCGACTACATCGACGCCGACGTCCACCGACCGGACGCCATCGTCCAGGGCGCCGCGGCGTCCCTCGACCTCGACCGGCCCGTCGCGGTCATGATGCTCGGCATCCTGAACTTCGTCCTCGACACCGGCCAGGCGCAGGACATCGTGCGCCGCGTCATGGCCGCGGTCCCCTCCGGCAGCTACCTCGCCCTGACCCACCCCACCACCGACGCCGACCTCGGCGGCGAGGGCAACGTCGAGGCCATGGACTTCTGGAACAAGAACGCCACCCCGCCGATCACCGCCCGCAGCCGCGCGGAGGTCACCTCCTTCTTCGACGGCCTGGACCTGATCACGCCGGGAATCGTCTCCTGCTCGCAATGGCACGCCAAGGACGAATCGCCCCCCGCGCTCCCGCAGTTCGGTGCCGTTGCCCGGAAACCCTGACCGTGCAGAGACGAGCTGTCCTCCTCGGCCGCGGCACTCACTGAGCGCTCAGGGTCCTGGTCTTCGGGGCCGGGTTCGGCACGTCGGTCTCGCCGGACGGCACACAGGAGGTTGTCGCCAACTCCGGCTTGGCTTCGGGCAACTTGCCGGCCGTCGCCCTGAACTGGTCTCCCACTGCCTTGATCTTCGGTGTCCAGAGCTGGACGACGTGGTCCTCCAACAGGAGCCACGCCTCGTGGAGCCAGCACCGTACGGGCCAAGTGCCCCGCGGACACCACCCTTTACGTCCAGCTCGGCGGGGAGCGCCCGGTGGGCTGCGTCCGGCCGCTGTGAGAGAGACGCGCCGTAGGAATGTCCCTTCGGGGAATATTGTCAATGAACCATTCAGCCGAACCGTATTGAGATCGTTTATCCATTCTGTAGGCTCCCCCCTGCCATGACTCGGACCACCGCTTCCAGGCACGGTCCGTCATCACTCACACGCCGGGGACCCCAGTGGCACTCCACGCACGAACCTCACCACCCGAGAGCCGTCCGCCAGGTCAAGAGACGGCTCCCAAGCGCCGGATGTCGCTGCGGACGATCCTGTTCGCACTCGCCTTGGTGCCCTGCCTCGTCCTGGTCGCCCTGGCAGCGACGGACTCGGCCCAGCAGTACGGGGAGTGGCGTGAGGTCCACGACCGGCAGGGGTCGACAGAGCGCTTCACTGAGCCGCTTCTCGGCGTCATCTCCGCCGCGCAGACGGAGCGACGGCTGACCTCGATGGCGTTGTCGGACCCCCCGGCGGACCGGTCCGAACTGACGCGTCAGCGTGGGCTCACCGACACAGCCGTCCGACGCCTCGACGCGCTGTCCGGTTCCGTACCGGAGGATCTTGACGAAACGTTCCGGAAGCTCGACCAGGCCATGCGGCGACTACCCGACCAGCGCGACGCCCTGGACCAGGGATCCGCCGATCCGGATCAGACCTTCGACGACTACACCGAGATCATCACCTGGGACCTGGAGATGTTCGAGGGCTTCAGCAACGTGGGCTTCGGCGAACAGGCCGAGCTCAGCCGGCCGACGTTCAACGCCGCGTGGGGCCTGGAGATGATCTCGCGCGAGGACGCAATCATCGCCTCCGGGGTGGCGAGCGGCCGGCTCACCAGTGAGCAGCGCCTCCAGCTCGCCGGAGCGATCGGCGCCCAGCGGCACATCTACGACGACAAGATCGTGGCGCAGCTGCCCGCACAGTTGGCCAAGTCCTACGAGAGCGTGCTCGCCAGTGCCGACTGGAAGGAGAAGGCCCAGATCGAGGCGGGCCTCCTCAGCACCAAAAAGGAGGACGAGGCCGGCCGGACCCCCGTGGCCGCCTCGGTCGGCGAGCAGTGGCAGCAGGTCCGCACCGACATCACGCCCGAGCTGGAGAAGGCCGGCGACGCGGTCGCCTCCGACCTCGACGCCGTCACCAACGGCGAACTCGGCGGCCTGGTGCAAACCTTGATCATCACAGCCGCCGCGAGCGCGGCGGCCGTGCTGCTGCTGCTCCTGTTCACCTTGCGGCTGACCGGAATCCTGCGCCTGCGGATCTTCGCGCTCCGCTCGGAGGCCCTGGAACTGCAGACCCGGCTGCCCGACATGGTGGAGCGGCTGCGCCGGGGCGAGAAGGTCGACACCGACGCCGAACTCCCCGAGATCCGTCACGCCGACGACGAACTCGGCCAGCTCGGCCAGGCCCTCAACCAGGCCCGCAGTTCGTCCCTGGAGACCGCCGTACGAGAGGTCGAGCTGTACCGCGGCTTCGAGCGCCTGCTGCAACGTGTGGCCAGGCGGACCCAGTTGCTCATCGGCATGCAGCTCAGGCGGCTCGGTGAGATGCAGCGCCAGCACGAGGACCCCGCGGTCCTCGAAGGTCTCTTCGACCTCGACCACCTGGCGGCCCGGCTGCGCCGCTACGAGGAGAACCTGGTCATCCTCGGCAACGGACAGCCGCAGCGCCGCTGGCGCAGGCCCGTACTGCTGCTGGACGTCCTGCGTTCCGCGCAGAGCGAGGTGCAGGACTACCGCCGCATCCGGATCGACATCGACGTCGAGGCCTGGCTGTCCGAGCGCGCCGTCGGTCCCGTGGCACACCTGCTGGCGGAGCTGATGGAGAACGCGGTGTCCTTCTCCAAGCCGCCGACGCCGGTCGAGGTGACCGTGTCCCAGGTGAGCCGTGGCGTCGCGATCGAGATCGAGGACCGCGGCGTGGGCATGGAGTCCGAGCAGTACGACGCGGCCAACGCGCTGATGGCCGAGCCGCCCCGGATGGACGTCATGTCCCGCGCCGACGACGCCCGGCTGGGCCTGTACGTCGTGGCCCGGCTCTCCGCCAACCTGGGTCTCAAGGTGGAGCTGCGGCCCTCGTCCTTCGGGGGCACGCGGGTGGTCGTCCTGGTGCCCGGGGAGCTGATCACCGACGGGGGACCGCTGTCGGAGGACATCTCGACCGACGCCTTCCATACCTACCCCGACCAGCTCGCGCTGCACAGCACGCCCGCCCAGGCGGACACCCACCCCGATCCACGGCCGCGGCTCCGGCCCGGCGACCGGGGGGAGTTCACCCGTCCGCTCGTCGGTCCCTGGATCGAGCCGCAGCTCCGACCCACTCCCGCTTCCTCTCCGGCTCCGGCTCCGGCTCCGGCTCCGGCTCCGGCTCCGGCTCCGGCTCCGAGGCAGGCCAACGACCCACTGCCCCGGCGGGTACGGCAGGCCAGCCTCGCCAGCGAACTCCGGCAGCCTCCCCCCGCGCACCCCGAGGTGCCGTACACGGACACGGCCGAAGCCCAGCCTCTGCCCCGTCGGAACGGGGCACGCCCCGGCGCCACTGTCGGCGCCTTCCAACGCCAGTCCCGGGCCGCCCGGCTCAGACACACCCCCGAACACCAACGCGACGATCCCGCACCGGGACCCGAACGGACCCGGAAGGAAGACGGACGATGACTCTGCGAAGCACTGCCACCAACTCTGACCTCGACTGGCTGCTCGATCGTCTGGTCGACCAGGTCCCGGGCACCCGGAACGCCGTGGTGCTGTCCGACGACGGTCTGGTCGTCAGTCAGTCCAGCAGCATCGCCCGGGTCGACGCCGAACGCCTGGCCGCCATCGCCACCGGGCAGCAGAGCCTGGCGCGCGGAGTCGGCGAGGTGTTCGGCGGTGGTGCGGTCCGCCAGCTGATCATCGAACTCGACGAACTGTGGCTGTTCATCAGCTCCGCCGGCCGGGGCACCCACCTGGCGGTCGTCGCGGACCAGGAGGTGGACGCGGAGCTGATGGCCGTAGCCATGGACACCCTCGTACAGCAAGTGGGACAGCATCTGGGCACCGAAGTACGGGTCGTCCAGGGGCTTGCGCAGGACTGGGGATCCTCCCGCTCCGGCGTGGCAGGAACGGGGGGAGGACGTGAGTGAAACACTGGGCCGACGCGGCGGCGGACGACGATGACTCCGAGGAAAGCCTGGTCAGGGCGTACACGATCACCCAGGGGCGTACCGTCTCGGTGCGGGGCGACCTCACCCTCATCACGGTGATCGCCACTGTCTCCGGCCTCGGCGACCAGCAGGGCGACCGCAGCCTGCAACCCGAACACCGGTTGATTCTGAAGCAGTGCCGCACGCCCGTGGCGCTCGCCGAGGTCTCCGCCATGCTCCGGCAGCCCATTGCGGTCACAAAGATCCTCGTCGACGACCTGCTCGGCATCGGACGAGTGGCGATCCGGCCACCGCTCACGGTGGTGGCCGGCGAGGAACCGGACTTGATTCTTCTTCAGGCGGTGAAGGATGCCCTACTCAGACTCTGACGAACAGCAGACCGGGGTACCGGTGTCGGAGGCGGGGACGGCCACGGCACCCGCCGCGATGAAGATCCTGATCGCCGGCGGGTTCGGCGTCGGCAAGACCACCATGGTCGGCTCCGTGAGCGAGATCCCGCCCCTGAACACGGAGGAGCAGCTGACCGTCGCGGGCCTCGGGGTGGACGACCTCGACGGAGTGGAGGACAAGACCACCACCACCGTAGCGCTGGACTTCGGCCGGATCACGGTGAGTTCCGAGCTCGTCCTGTACCTCTTCGGCACCCCCGGTCAGGAACGCTTCTGGTTCATGTGGAACGACCTGGTGCACGGTGCCCTCGGTGCCGTCGTCCTCGCGGACACCCGGCGACTCGAGAGCAGTTTCGCGTCGATCGACTTCTTCGAGAGCCGCCGCGTCCCCTTCGTGGTGGGCGTCAACTGCTTCCACGGACTGCAGGACCGCACCGTGTCGGAGGTCAAGGACGCACTCGACCTCGACCCGGCCGTCCCCGTGGTCATGGGCGACCTGCGCGAACGAGGGGCGAGCCGGGATCTGCTGCTCGCCCTCGTCAACCGGCTGATGGGCGGTCGCGTGCCGCTCCCGATCCGCCATTGACACAGCGGTGCGGTCCGGGACGGCAGCCCTGGACCGCACTGTTGCCACACTGACGTGGCCTCACGGATGTCGATCTTCACCTCGTGGCGGGCCGGCGGCTCCGCCTTCGACGTGTCCTGCTGGACGGTAACCGGGGCGACGCCCGACCACTTCAGGATCTTCGCCGTGCACCGCGCCCTTGACCCGGACGCAGTTGCGGCCCGCGTGGACGGTGACCGGGCCGGCCCGGCGGACGTACCTCACGAGCGGCCGGCCGTGCCCTCCGACGCCCTCTTGGGCGTACCCCGCCCGACATGAGGAGGCGGTTTTCGCCCTCTCCCTGGCACAGCCCCGAGCCTGTCGCTCCTTCGACGAGATCGAAGCGCCTCGGCCTGGGGCACCGAAATCCACGGGCGTTTCGATCAGCATCCGGGCAGGATGCCCCTGTGCACCCAGTCCTGTGCGGGCTCGCCGCCAACCCCGCTCTGCCCGCCGAGCTGATCGACCGGTTGATCGCCATCGCGGACATCGCCGTCGACTCGGCGCTCGCCCTTCGCCCGGACCTCAGCCATGCGCAGGTGGTTGCGCTGGCCTCGCGGGCCGACGACACCGCCGTACAAGGAGAGGCCCACCTGAACTCCGGCCTCATCGCCGGTTCTTCGAGCTCGCCTACGCAAACCCGCTCCCGCACAGGCCGTAGCGCTGCGCGGGAGCGGGGTTGGCGTCGGATTCCCGGCTACCGGGACTACCGGGCCGTGTACGCGCGGAGGATCGTCTGATCCACCGTGTTGCCTCGCTTGTCGACCGCCTTGGCGCGCAGGGACACACTGCCGCCCGTCTGCGGGGTCTTCACCGTGACCTTGCCCGCGATGACCGGCCGCAGGCTCCAGTGCGCGCCCTCGTCGTACGAGACGTAGACGAACAGCGCGGCGAGCTGCTTGCCGGCGTCCGCGCCCTGCACGGTCACCGGGATCTTCAGGGTCGAGTCCGCGGTGGCCGTACTGTCCGCCGCGAGCGTCGGGGCGAAGCGCACCACCGACACGGGCAGCGCGGTCTTCTCGGCGACGTTCTCCGAGCGGAACGTCCAGCTGGCGGTGACCTTGCTGGAGACCGGGGTGCCCGCGGCGCGGGTGGCCGTGGTGGTCAGCCGGTACGCGGCGGAGCGGGCCGGGACCGTGAAGGACGCGGTGCCGGTCAGCGGACCGTCGCTGGTGCCGATCTCGGTGCCGTTCCTGATGAGCGAGGTCCCCGCCGAGGCGTACGTCAACGGAACGGAGTTGCCGTCGCTGTCGGCGAACAGCGGGACCGTGCCGGTGATCGTGTCACCGGTGCGGAACAGCCCCTGTCCCGTACCGAGGTTCGGCCCGAACACACCGATACCGAAGGCACGTTGGTAGCTCTTGCCCGCCTCGTACACCGCGTACGGGGCCAGGTACTGGGCTTCGAAGAGGCCGGTCGCGGTGTCGTACCGCCGGAAGTCCAGCTGCCATTTGGTGCCGTTGTCGGTGTTCACATAGACCGCCGCCTCGTACGGCAGGTTGCGGTTGACGATGTACTCGGCCCCGGTCGCTCCGTTGCCGGTGTCGGCCCCCACCAGCAGGTAGGCGCGCTTGTTCGGGACGGCCGAGCCGAGCCGCGTGGAGATCTTCGCCAGTTCGGCGGCCTTCGGGCTGCGGACGAAGCCGTCGGCGTACCGCGTCCCCGCCGCCTGGTACGCGAAGTGGTACTCGGATGCGTCCGCGTCGTTCAGGAAAACTGCCTGGATCCGCTGCTGGAGCTCACCGGGGGCGGCGTCGGCTCCGAGGTGCGCGGTGCCGAACGTGAAGGTCTTGAAGTTGCCGAGAAGCCACGCGGAGCTGGTCCAGTACTCGGGCGTCTTGATCTCCGCGCCGACGTACGCCGAGAGGGCTGTGGCCTTCGGATCGGGCGGGGTGATGTCGACGGGTTTGGCGGTGCGTTCGTCGACGGTCACCTTCGTGTCGCCGTCGAGCTGCAGGTTGGACTGGTTGATCACGTCCGCGCCCGTCCAGGTGGAACCTGTGTAGACGTAGAAGGAGGTGCTGACGAAGTAGCGCCCCTTGGGCAGCCGGATGGTGTCGGTGCCGGACACATTGCCCAGATCGCCCCAACGGCCCTTGCCCGGTCCGCCGACGCCCACGAAGTGGGTCTTGTAGCTCGTGGCCGGCTTGCCGTCCTTGCCGATCTGCTCGAAGGTCAGGTCGTACGACTCGATCTCGCGCTCCACGGCTGCCGCCGTACGCACGCTCTGACCGCCGCCGCTCGCCGTGACGTACGCGCTGTAGACGCCGTCCAGCGTGCCGACGCGGGTGTCCGCGCTGACGGTGGTGGATGCCTCGCCGCCGGCGGGCACCGTCAGCTGCGTGTGCTCCACGGTGAACACGCCTGCGGGCGCGGGCTTGCCGTCGGGGCCGGTGGCTGCCACGGACAGGTCGAGGGTGACGGGCTCGGTGCCCTCGTTGCGGTAGGTGAGGTCCTTGGTGAGGAGCTCGTCGTCGGTGTGCGGCCAGGCCTGCCGGCCGAAGGAGAGCGAGTTCTGCTCGGCGGTGACGGTCTGGTCGATGGCCCGGGCCAGGTCGATGCGGCCGGAACCCTGCTGGAACGGGGTGTAGCCACCGGAGACGGTCGATCCGGTCAGCGTCGACTTGATCTGCTCGCCGGTCCAGTCCGGGTGTTCCTGCGCCAGGATGGCGGCGGCGCCGGCGACATGCGGCGTGGCCATGGATGTCCCGGAGATGGCCACATAGCCGTCCGCGACGGGGGTGCCCGTCTTCGCGACGTTGCTGTCCGGGGCCGCGGCGGCGCCGATGTTCACACCGGGCGCGGTCACGTCGGGCTTGATCGCTCCGTCGCCTATGCGCGGGCCACGGCTGGAGAAGGAGGCGAGAACGTTGCTCTTGTCGACGGCGCCGACGGTCAGGGCGGCGTCCGCGCTGCCGGGCGAGCCGATCGTTCCGGTGCCCGCTCCGACACCGGAGTTGCCGGCGGCGACGACGAACAGCGTGTCGGATTCGGCGGAGAGCCGGTTGACGGCCTCCTCCAGCGGGTCGATGCCCGGAGAGTCGAGGCTGCCCAGACTCAGGTTGACAACGTTGGCACCCTGCGCGACGGCCCACTCCATACCGGCGATGATCCCGGAAGTGGCGCCCGAGCCGTAGTCGTTGAGCACCTTGCCGTCGAGGATCTTCGCGCCCGGTGCGACGCCCGTGTACTTCCCACCGGACTTGGCCCCCGTACCGGCGGCGGTGGACGCGACATGGGTCCCGTGGCCGTAGCGGTCCTTGGAGTCGGGTGAGGAGGAGAAGTTCTTCTCGGCGATCTCCTGGCCTGCCAGGTCGGGGTGGGTCTGGTCCACTCCGGTGTCCAGGATGGCGATCGTCGTGCCCGCGCCGTTGTAGCCGGCCTGCCAGGCCGTCGGGGCGCCGATCTGCGGCACGCTCTTGTCCAGGTCGGCCTGGCGGATGTCGTCCAGCCAGACGGCGTCGATCCCGGACGCGGTCGTACGGTACGGGGCGGCGCTGGCGGGCTCACTGGTGAGCGCGTCCCAGGTGGCCGTGGCGTCGTCGGTCGGCGTGGTCACGGCGTCGGCGTCGAGCGAGCTGAAGGTACGCCGCAGCTCGTTGTCGCCCGCCGTGCGTACGTCCTGCCGCGCGGCGGGGCGGGCGCCCTGATAGGTGACGATGAGCTGGAGGCCGTCGCGTTGCTGGGCCAGATATGCGGGCTCGCTGAGCGTGGTGAGGTCGAAGAGCCGCCTGTCGACCCGGCCCTGCTGGACCAGGCGCTCGGCGTCGGCGGGTACGGCGTAGGTGTGGCCCTCGACGCTCTCGATCTGGATGGGGATGTCCTCGCGGCCCGCCGGGCGCTCCACGGACACCGGCTCGCCCTCGCCGTCGACGGCGATCCGGTCGCCGGTGACGAGGGTGATCCAGTTCTGCGCGGTGCTCGCGTCCGATTCCGTCAGCGTCTCGGATGTGGCAGTCTGCGCGGCCGATGCCGCACTTCCCCACGCGGCGGCCGGGGTCACGACCAGTCCGGCGACGAGTGCCGTGGCCGACGCCGCGGCGACCGAAATGGCGCGTATTCGGCGCGGTCTGCTGCTCGGCTGTCTATTCAATTCCGTGCCCCTGACGAAGTCAACGTGAAAGGAAACCCCATCGGGCCCCCGATCACACAGTATGAGCATGACAGGGGCGTTCGCTCAACAGGCTTCTGATCACGGACAGTTGAGATAAAACGGCCACTCCCCCATCGAATTCAGTAAACCCATCGGCATGTTTCCACTTTGTGAAAAGAAATTGAAGCGGGCCGCATTACCGGTAAGGGATAGCCGCGTTCTTCGCGAAGAAGTAGAAAAGGGTCGGACGAAGGAGGGACAATGGGCGGATGCGCATCCGTATCGACGCCGACGATCTGCCCGGCCTCACCTGCTCCCCCGCGGCCCCGGCCGACAGCAACACCGTGACCCGCACCAACGTCCACGTCGCGGTACAGCGACGCGACCGCCCGGCGGAACTCCTCGACCCGCAGCCCGGCGACGCCGATTCGGCGACCTGGACACTGGAGTGCTCCACGGCCGCCTCACCGACCGGCACCGAAGTGAAGGGCCCCTACGTGCAGGACCGTCTGGGCCGACGTTTCATCTACTTGTCATGGGGCACCGTCGACGAGTCGGGCGTCTTCTCGATGTTCCGCCGCGCCAAGCTGATGATCGATGCCATTCCCGCCGAGGTGCTCGCCGCCGCCGCGCATGACGGTCTGCTGGTCGGACGCCTCGGCCTCTCCGACGCGCACGGCGGACCGCTGTGCGCACGCGTCGAGCCCCCGCACATCACGTGGACCGCCGGGTCGGCCGCCTAGGACTCCAGTTGCAGCCCGCGGACCAACTGCCTTGCCCGGCGGCGGGGTTCGACCCGGAGGAAGTAGCCGACCGGCTCATCAGATCCTCGAAGCCGTCCTGCCGGCCGGCACGCACTGTCTCCGCGTCCGAGGTGGCCGCCGCATGAGCACTCGTTGTCCACACCGCACCTGATGATCGACGGGGCCTCACCTGCTCGGGCGCCACCGGAACCAGAGGTCGCCCCCGTCAGGCCGGTAGCGGTCTCCGTCGTCCAACCGCACCTCGCCCACAAGCCGCCGGGCACCGTCCGGCGCCTGGCGGTGGGGCACGAGGATCAATTCCAGTTCGTCGTAACGGGCATCGATCCCCCCGTTCCCCGGATGGCGATGGTCCCCGGATGCCCCTCCCTCCCGGCGTCAGAAACCTCGTACCTGACGAAGATCGCCCACGACTCGCGCTCCATCGCCACTGCCGCCTCGCGCGCGGGCCACACGACGTACTCGTCGGCCGCGTTGGCGGGGTCGTAGTCCCAACCCTCGAAGTAGTGCGGGACGCCATGGACAACGGAAAGCCCTTTACGCGGCCCGTCCTACCAATCCAAGACGGCGTACGCAGGCTCGAAGCCGTCCGCGATCAACTGCTCTTCATGCCAGGGTCCACCCATACCGGCAGACTACCGACCGGTGGCCCCTCATCCAGGAGCACGATCTGCGGCTGGAGTGCCAGGACCTGTCCGGTCCGTCAGAGCCACCTCGGGAGTTGCCCCTGCCGCACACGATCGACAGCGGCCGGAGCGGGCCGGATGCCGTGACCGAGGAGGGCTGCACCGAGGTGGGGCCCTCGTACCGAGCTGTGTGAACTGCTGGGCGGACCCTGACCGGTGGTGATCGAGAAGGCCGGGAGCGCCTCCGACGCCGTCCGGACGGCCCGGCATCGGTCCATCACCGTGACACGACGCCCGTACGAACCGGTCAGTGGCGGTTGCCCGCCCCGGCGGACAGTCGGGCGCCGAGCCGACGGGGCAGCAGCCGGCCGAGCCCGGCGATGGCCTTGTAGCGCGCGTCCGGGATGCTCACGGGGACACCGCGGCGGAAGTCACGGATCGCGGCGGCGACCAGTTCGTCCGCGTCCAGCCACAGGGAGTCGGGGATTCCCGAGGTGTCCATCCGGGAACGCTCGTGGAACTCGGTGCGCACCCAGCCCGGGCACAGGGCCATCACGTGGGCGCCGCTGCCGCTCACCTCCTGGCGGAGGCTCTCGCTGAAGGTGACGACCCACGACTTGGAGGCGCTGTACGTGCCGCGGGGGAAGAACGCCGCCACCGACGCGACGTTCACGACGCCCCCGCGCCCGTACTCGACCATGCCGGGCAACGCGGCACGTGTGAGGCGCAGTACGGCTTCGCAGTGCACCCGGAGCATGGCGAGTTCCTCGGACAGGTCGGTGTCGAGGAAGTCGCCGCGCTGGCCGAAGCCGGCGTTGTTCACCAGCAGGTCGATGCCCTGAGCGGCCCGTTGCTCCGCCGTGAGCAGTCCTTCCTCGGCCGCGAGGTCAGCGGAGAGGATCTCCACGTCGACCCCGTGGGCGGCGCGGTACCCCTCCGCGGCCCGTTCGAGGCGTTCGGCGTCCCGGGCGAGCAGGACAAGTCCGAAACCGTCCGCGGCCAGCCGCCGGGCGAAGGCCGCGCCGATTCCCGCTGTCGCTCCGGTCACCATGGCTGTGGGCATGGCCGAGAGCATAGCCAGCCCCTGTACGCCCCTCCCCGGGCCTCTCGGTTCAGTCCCTGAGCCGGTCGATCTGCCGGATCTTGTTGGTCGCGTCCAGGGCGGCCACCTTGTAGGACTCGGCGAGCGTCGGGTAGTTGAACACCGCGTCGACCAGGTAGTCGACCGTGCCACCACAGCCCATCACGGACTGGCCGATGTGGATGAGTTCGGTGGCGCCGGTGCCGAAGCAGTGCACCCCCAGCAGCTTGCGGTCGTCCGGGGAGACCAGGAGCTTCAGCATGCCGTGCGAGTCGCCGATGATCTGGCCCCGGGCCAGTTCCCGGTAGCGGGAGATGCCGACCTCGAACGGCACGCGCTCCTCGGTGAGTTGGTCCTCGGTCCGGCCGATGAAGCTGATCTCCGGAATGGTGTAGATGCCGATCGGCTGGAGGTCGTGCATCCGGTTCACCGGCTCGCCACAGGCGTGGTAGGCCGCCGTACGGCCCTGCTCCATCGAGGTCGCGGCCAGCGCCGGGAAGCCGATGACATCACCGACGGCGTAGATGTGCGGCACCTCGGTGCGGTAGTGCTCGTCGACCGTGATCCGGCCGCGCCGGTCGGCGGACAGGCCCGCCTTGTCCAGGTCGAGTTCGTCGGTGAGGCCCTGCCGGCCCGCCGAGTACATCACCGCGTCCGCCGGGATCTTCTTGCCGCTCTCCAGGATGGTGAGCGTGCCCCGGGTGTGCCGCTCGACCGCGGCGACGGTCTCCCCGAACCGGAAGGTGACGGCGAGGTCCCGCAGGTGGTACTTCAGTGACTCGATCACCTCGACGTCGCAGAAGTCGAGCATCCCGGGCCGCTGTTCGACCACCGTGATCTTGCTACCGAGGGCGGCGAACATGGAGGCGTACTCCATGCCGATCACACCGGCCCCGACGATGACCATGGAGCGCGGCACCCGCTCCAGGTTCAGGACGTTGTCGGAGTCCAGGATCGTCTGCTCGTCGAACTCGACGGTCGCCGGCCGGGCCGGACGCGTTCCCGTGGCGATGACGATGTGCTCGGCGGTCAACTCCCTTTCGTGGCCGTTCACTTCCTTGAGGCCGATGGTGTGGTCGTCCAGGAATCGGCCGGTGCCCGCGAAGAGGGAGACATGGTTGCGGGAGAGCTGGCTGCGGATGACGTCGACCTCGCGGCCGACCACGTGCTGGGTGCGCGCGGTCAGGTCGGCGACGGTGATGTCTTCCTTGAGGCGGTAACTCTGGCCGTACAGATCGCGCTGGGTCAGCCCCGTGAGATACAGGACCGCCTCGCGCAGCGTCTTGGAGGGGATGGTTCCGGTATGGATGGAGACTCCGCCGACCATGTCCGGACGGTCGATGACGGCGACCCTGCGGCCGAGTTTGGCGGCGGCGATGGCGGCCTTCTGGCCGCCCGGACCGGAACCGATGACAAGCATGTCGAAGTCAGGCACCCTCCGGAGTGTGTCAGCCCGAAGCCCTCTCCCGAAAGGGTGAACGGGTGACGGTTCCCCGGGCGTGCGGGCAACTCCGGTGTCCGGCCCTGCTCAGGCCCCTTCTCCGCGCCGGTTCCGAGAGCGATCGTCAGCTCCCTCGGGCCGGCCGGCGCACGCACTTGACGGGCACCGTCGACAGGGTCGAGTGAGCACCGGGCGGCTGGTTGAGCTGGGCAGCGGTCACCGGTCGGCGTCCTCCCGGTCACGCGGAATCCATCGGCCGGCGGGCTGCTCGGTGAATCCCGCACGGGCGTCGTCGGTGTGGGCTAGATTCAGGGATCCTCGGCTCCAGCGTCTCTCGGTGAGGCCGCGTCGAGGAGAACTCCGGAGCGGCGCATGCACCAGTCCGAACTTCCCCCACCCGTTACGGCGGTGATGCAGGGGGGACTCGCCGACAGCCTCTTCGAAACCGCTCGCCGTAATCCGGAGCTCGCACAGATCGCGCGCCGCTCCGACCCCTCGTCCTCGACGTGGAACCCGGTGACGGCCGCCGAGTTGTGGGACGAAGTGGTCGATCTGGCAAGGGGATTCGTCACGTCGGGGATACGCCCGGGCGACCGGGTCGCGATCATGGCGCGCACGCGCTACGAGTGGACCGTGCTCGGCTATGCGCTGTGGTCGGTGGGAGCCGAAGTGGTTCCGATCTACCCGACCTCCTCGCACGAGCAGGTCGAGTGGATCCTCAAGGACGCCCACTGTGTCGGTGTGGTGGTCGAGAACGAGCAGGGCGTGATGACGGTCGGCTCCGCGTGTGCCACGCTCCCGTTCCTGCGCCATGTCTGGCAGTTGGACGCCGGGGCCCTGGCACAGCTGGCCGAGCGGGGCCGTGCGATACCGGCGGCAACGGTCGACTCGCTGCGCCGGATCGTGCTGCCCGACTCAACGGCGGTCGTCGCCTACACCTCCGGCACGACGGGACAGCCCAAGGGCTGCGCCCTGACCCATCGCAACCTGGCCAGCCCCGTCGACACGCTGATCGACGGCTGGAGACACACGGCGGCTCCTCCCGGAAAGCAGCCCTCCATGCTCGCCTTCCTTCCGTTCTCCCACGTGTACGGCCTCGAGATCCAGAGCCTCTGTATGCGTGGCGGCATGCTGATGGCACACGAACCGGATCTGCGTGCCGAGGCGCTCTCGGCGGCCCTTCTCTCCTTCCGGCCCACCTATCTGTGCGCGGTGCCGTTCGTCTTCGAGAAGATCTACAAGAACTTCCTGCGTTCGGCCCAACGGGCCGGGCGCGGACCGCTGTTCGAGCGTGCCGTCCGCACCGCGCAGGACTTCGCCGCGGCCGCCGAACGCCAGCGGTTGGGTACGGGGCCCGGTCCTGGTTACGACCTGAAGCTGCAGCACGCCCTGTACGACAAGGCGGTCTACCGAAAGCTGCGCGGCGCACTGGGCGGACGGGTGTGCGGCGGGGTGTCCGGCGGCTCGCCCCTCAACCGTGAACTGGCCCTCTTCTACGCAGGAATCGGGATCTCCATCCACGACGGATACGGGCTCACCGAGACCAGTGGCGGCATCACCATGCATCCGGTGGGACGGGAGAAGTTCGGAACCGTGGGCCGCCCTCTCCCGGGCACGAACATCCATGTGGCCGAGGACGGGGAGATTCTGGTGTGGGGCCCCTCGGTATTCCAGGGGTACATCAACGACGCCCCGGCCACCGAGGCCTCATTCCCGGAGGGTTGGCTGGCCACCGGTGACATCGGCAGTGTCGACGACGAGGGCTATCTGACCATCACCGGCCGCAAGAAGGACATCATCATCACGAGCGGCGGCAAGAGTGTGGCCCCCGCGGCCCTTGAGGAGCGTCTGCGCGCGCATCCGCTGATCCATCAAGCGGTGGTCGTGGGTGACAACCGGCCTTGCGTGGGGGCTCTGATCACGCTGGATCCCGAGTTCGTCGCGCACTGGCAGTCGTCCCGGGCCAAGGGCGAAACCCCGGTCCGGGACGCCCGCGAGGAGAACGAACTGCGCGAGGAGGTCAGACGGGCTGTCGCCGCCGCCAACTCCACCGTGTCCCGTACGGAGTCGATCCGGGTGTTCCGCGTCCTCCCGGAGGCCTTCGACATGACCAACGGACTGATGACGCCCTCGATGAAACTGCGCCGGGACGCGATCGCGAAGCGGTTCGCCCCCGAGATCGAGGCGATGTATCAGACGTCCTCGCGCGTTCCACGGGAGTACGTGCAGAGCGAGTCGTCGATCTGGGACGACTCCGACAACGTGTTCCGGTGAACAGGACGCGCTCCGCCACGGCGTGGGACGTACCTGCTTCCCAGAAGTGACCTCAGCGGGGTCACGCGGCTCCTGACTTCCGGCTGCTTCGTGGTGTTCATGGAAACACTCTGCGCCGAGGGAGCCGCGGCAACCAGATCCCTCCGGTGAGCAGGACCACCGGTCCTGGTACCGGTGCCACCACCGTCGGCGGGAATCCCCATGGCCGGCGCCGCCGACTCGCGGCCGTACGGCACCCGAACGTTCCCCGGCGGACCGACGTCATAGCGGTAGCCGTCTTCGAAGGGACTGCCGCCATGCCCGCCCGACGTGTCATCTCACGGTACCTGCCCGCCGCCGCGCTGATCGGGGGGCTGCTGTACGTGACCGCCGCTTGCGGATCCGAGGCCTCGACGTCCTCCGGATCCGGTGGGAGGGCCGCGACGAGTCCCTCAGCGGAACGGAGCACAACCCGTTGGCAGGAGCCCGCCTCGTACGTCTACACCATGACGTCGAGTGAAGGGGAACGGAGTCTGATCGGGACGTTCCGGGTGACGGTCCGGAACGGCAAGGTGACAGAAGCCGTGGGACTCGACGAGAGCGGCCGGTGGGTGGCGGAGCAGTCACTCGGTGAAGTACCCACCATCGGCAGGCTGTTGGAGAAGCTGGAGCGCGCCCGGCGTGACAACGCGGACAAGGCGGAAGCGGAGTACGCACCCGACGGGCACCCGGTCCGGATCTTTCTCGACCACGAGAGCAACACAATCGACGACGAAGCCCTGTACGTCATCACCGCCTACGAGCCGGCCGACGGCTGACCCGCGTCCCGGGCACCGTCCGTCAGGAACTGGACAGGCGCGCCCTGTTCACGGCACGAGGACGATCTTGCCGGTGGTGCGCCTTTCCTCGATCGCGCGGTGCGCGGCGGCGGCTTCGGCCAGTGGGTAGGTGCGCTGGACCGTGACCCGCAGCCGACCCGCCTCGATGCGTTCGGTGACCCGCTCCAGTACCTCCCCGGAGGGCTCGGCCGTGACCCAGACATAGCGCAGACCACGGGCCTCGGCCTGCGCCTCGTCCGTTCCCGGGTCGATCGACGCGCCGATGAGCAGACCGCCGGGCCGCAGGACATCCAGGGAGAGCGGCCCGTAGGACCCACCGACCAGGTCCACCACCGTGTCCACCGGGGCCACGGCGGTCCGGAAGTCGGTGGCGGTGTAGTCGATCAGTTCGTCGGCGCCCATACCGCGCAGGAACTCGTGGTTGGCCGCGCGGGCGGTGCCGATGACGTGCGCGCCGAGTTCCTTGGCGAGCTGCACCGCGACATGGCCGACGCCGCCTGCCGCCGCATGGATCAGTACCCGGTCGCCGGGCCGGACCCGGGCCAGCACGGCCAGCGCCTGCCAGGCGGTGAACGCGACCAGGGGCACGGCGCCGGCGTGCACCAGATCGAGATTCTTCGGCCTGGGAGCCAGCACGGCGGCCGGTACGGCGGTGTACTCGGCGTACGAGCCGCGCCGCGAGACCGGCAGCAGGCCGTACACCTCGTCGCCCGGCACGAAACGTGTCACGCCCTCGCCCACCCGCTCGACGACGCCGGCCACGTCGTTGCCCGGCGTCCACGGCAGGGTGACAAGCCCCGGCACACGTCCGGACCGGAGAACCGTGTCACCCGGGTTGACTCCGGCACCGGCGACCCGCAACAGCACCTCCCCCGGGCCGGGTTCCGGCACATCGGTCTCTTTGTGGACGAGCGTCTCGGGACCGCCGAACGCGGACTGAACGATGGCATGCATACGGTCGGACATCAGAACTCCTCGTCAGCAGGGCACCCCACGCACACCATCAGCTACGTCAACTGCCCGGTCCTTGGGGGGAAGCGCGTCCTGGCGTCCACGGTGTGGGCACGCATGACCTGCTGGGCGCGTACCTCGTCGCGGGCGGCGATGGCCGCGATCAGCTCGCGATGCTCCGCCCAGGCCTCATGGACGATCGGTGTGTAGTACCGGCGGACCCTTTGCTCGACATGGGCAGCCAGCTCCGCGAGCACCGCGTTCCCGGCCAGTTCCGCGACACAGGCGTGGAGGGTGGCGTTGGCGATCACCGCCGTCTCCACGTCGTTGGCGTTGACCGCGGCCTCGCCCGTCGCGCAGAGCTCGTCCAGCCGCTCAAGTCCCCCGCCCGAGGAGCCGACCGCGGCCAGTCGCGCCGCCTCGGTCTCCAGCACGACGCGGACATCGAAGAGCTGATCGGTCTCGTCCCCGGTCGGCTCGTGGACGAAGGCACCCTGGGCCGGGCGAAGGTCCACCCACCCTTCGGAGTTCAGCCGGTGCAGCGCCTCTCGTACGGGTTGCCGGGAGACCCCGAGATGGCCCGCGAGCTCGCTCTCCACCAGGTGCTGGCCAGGGCGCAGCGACTGTGAACCGATCAGCTCCCGCAGCGCCTCGTACACCTGCTCGCGCACCGGTACCGGGCGCTCCACCTTGGGTACTGACTCGTGCGGCAGCCCGTCGAACAGCATCCCGGCCTCCGTTGGCGTCTCTCGTCTCCTCAATCTAGTGGGCCGCAACCGCAGTTACGACACCCCCGACAGTGAGTGAGCTCGACCGTCACGTCGGCGGATCCCTCACTCCCCGGGCGCCCTGCCGCGTGGATTTGCCGTGTCGTCAGATTCCCGTCTGCCTCGCGACGCCATGCACGCCCTCTCGCCGCACCGGGCGCACGCACCTGACGCCGCGAGGCCGCCCTCCGGGCGAAACGACGGGAATGTGACGACAGGAATGTGACGACAGGACCTAGCTGTGGCTGTCGCGTGCCATGCCGTAGGCCCGCCGGTCTCTTTGGGGAGGACGCCCGCGCACCCACCCGAACAGAACCACCGACCACACCGCCGCGAACGCGCACCAGGTCGAGACGAACTCCATCTGCCACACCGCCCAGCAGATCAGCGCGCCCACGGCGACCATGACACCGAAAAGGGTCAGTCCGCGGTCGCCGGAGAGCAGCAGGGATCCGACGGTGGCGAGGAGGTACCCGGCGATGAGCAGCTCCGCGTGGGACAGATCGACGAAGTAGCCGACGGTGTGGCCGCGGATCTCGGCCCTGACCGGACGGACGGCGAGCGCGTACGCGAACATGGCGGCGGTCACCAGGCCCACGGCGAGCGGGATCAGCAGACGGCTGCTGGCGTGTCGAGGCGCGGCGCACAGCACAGCCACCGGTACCCACACCGCCAGCAGCGGAAGGGCGATGACGGCCCAGGCGACGGTGGCGGGGCCCGTTCCCCCGCCCGCGTCCCACACCTTGGACTCGATGATCTGATGCGCCCCCAGGAGCAGCGGCAGTGCGGCCAGTGGGAGATCGCCGGGCCTGCGCACGCGTGACACACAGGCCACGCCGACCGCGGCGATACAGGTACCGGCTACCAGATCGGCCGTCGCACTCCAACACATTGCGTCACCGTTGGTCCGCCGTCGTAGGAATCCGCCCTTACAGCGCACAAGCTACGGCGCCATGATCAGATGGGTGTCGGTGACACGACAGCCCCCCGGGGTTTCGTTCCTCGCGCCCGGTACTCCGTGCGGGAAGGCTCGCCGCTGTGTTCCGGCCGCGAACAGTGATTGGCTGGGCCCCGGCCACACCAATCGAAGCGCAGGAGAGCACCGTAGCCATGAGCACCCCCTATACATACGAGTACAAGGTCGTCACCTTCCGGGAATCGCTGATCGGCGACGCCTTGGACAGCGGCAAGCTGGAGAAGGTTCTGAACAAGCACGCCGAGGACGGATGGGCGCTCAAGGCGATCACGTCCGCCGACGTCAAGGGCCGGATAGGCCCCGGCGCCGTGGAGGGACTGCTCCTGACGCTGGAGCGCCCTCGCCAGTAGCCGGCGCGGGGTGCGCCGTACGCCGAGCCGGGGGATGCTGGTGCTGATGGGACAGCGGATCCGCAGGCGCTACTGATGCCGTCGTAGGCCTTCCGGCGCGGGAGGCCTACGACCGCTGGGCGGATACCGGCCGGTGACGTCAGGACGGTACGGCGATGAAGAGCGACAGCACACTGCCCGGAGAGGTCGTCTCCAGTCACTCGGTGTTCGGCGCGCCGTGCTGGGTCAGTCTGACCACGCGCGGCCTGCCGGTCGCGGAGAGCTTCTACCACGCCGTACTGGGCTGGAAGTGGCAGCCGAGCAGGCTGGACGACCAGTACAGGATCGCCGTGCTCGACGGGGTGCCGGTCGCCGGGGTCGCCGGGGTGACCTCGCTCTGGCGGACGGCCGTGGCGTGGATCCCGTACTTCGCGGTGTCCAGCGCGGACGAGACGGTGGCCCGGAGCCATGAGCGCGGCGGTACCACCGCGGTGGGGCCGATCTCGTTCCCGCCGGGGCGGGCGGCGCTGCTGGCCGACCGGGACGGCGCGGTCTTCGGCATCTGGGAGGGTGAGCTCGTGGCCGGCTGGAAGACCTGGCGCCGCGCGGCACCCGCCTTCGTACGGCTGCACACGCGCGACGCCTTCGACGCGGCCATCTTCTACGGAGAGGTCCTGGGCTGGGGTTCCTCGACCTCCGGAGGCTGCGAGGTCCACTACGAGGAGAACGAGGTCGTGCTGCGCAGCCAGGGCGACGTCATCGCCCGTATCTACTCGGGCGCGCTGGGATCGGCGCCCGACCCCACGCTCAGGCCGCACTGGCAGGTCCACTTCGCCGTCTCCGACGTGGAGGCCTGTGCCCGGGCCGCGCGAGCGCATGGCGGCACCGCCCATCAGCAAGGGGTCGGCTCGATGGAGGCGGTCCTCGCCGATCCCGACGGAGCGCGCTTCACGGTGACATCGAGGGCCGTCCTGTAGCCGGGGGATGTCCGTGCCGGGAGTGCGTGGGGCGTCCCGGGGACCGGGGTGCCGCCACCCCGCAGGGGGCGTGGCGCGTCCGCACAAAGTCTCCTCGCCCACGACGCGACGGCAGCCCCGGATCAGGCTCCAATAGAGGGTGACGGGATTCAACCGGTACGACAGGCGCCGCCGGACCCCCGCGGCCCCCTCGGCGGCGCGATGGAGGTCCGCGATGCCCACTGCTCTCCGGCTCCTACCCGCCCTCTCCCCCGACCATCGCGAGCGGTTGATGAGCCTGGCGCGCGAGGTCTCCTTCCCGGCGGACGGAAGGATCTTCGAGGCAGGCGGCACTGCCGACCGGTTCTGGGTGGTGCGCTCGGGGACGGTCTCCCTGTACCAGCGGGTCGTCGCGGACAGGCGCATCTCCGTCGCGACGCTGGGGCCCGGCGATCTGCTCGGCTGGTCCTGGCTGTTCCCGCCGCACCGGTGGGACTTCGGCGCCGAGGCCTTCAGTCCCGTACGCGGCTATGAGTTCGATGCCGGGCAGGTACGCGCCCTCTGCGACGCCGACGCGACGCTGGAGCTGTCCCTGACACGAACGATCGCCGCCATCCTCGCCCACCGGCTCGAAACGACCCGGGTTGCGCTGATCGAGCACTACGCGCGCCACGGCGGTGGCAGGTGAGGTGACACGCCACCGTGCGGGAGGGACACCGTGTAGGAATCTCATATGAACGAGACCCCGGACTCCTTCGACCTCATCCCCGGCGCCGCCGACTCCCCGGTGATCCTTCATGTGCCGCACTCCGCACGGGAGATCCCGGCGCCGGTACGCGACGGCATCGTGCTCGACGACGCGGCGCTGGAGCGCGAGTTGGACCACATCACCGACGCGCACACCGCGGAACTGGCCGCGGCGGTCGCGGCGGCCGCCGATGTCGCGCCGTGGCGGTTCGTCAACCGGTTGTCCCGGCTGGTGATCGACCCCGAGCGTTTCCCCGACGAACGGGAGGAGATGCTGGCCGTCGGCATGGGCGCGGTCTACACGCGCACCACGCACCGGGCGCCGCTGCGGCCCGCCGGCGCCGACCCGCACACGCTGATCGACCGTTACTTCCACCCGTACGCACGGGCGATGACGGACGCGGTGGCGGAGCGGCTGGCCGCCACCGGGCAAGCCGTGATCATCGACGTCCACTCGTATCCGACGGCCCGGCTGCCCTACGAGCTGCACGGTGACGGTCCCCGGCCGCCGGTCTGTCTGGGCACCGACGAGTTCCACACGCCGCCCGAACTGCTCACGCTCGCCGAGAAGGCGTTTGCGGGCGTCGGGGGTGTGGGGATCGACAGCCCGTTCTCCGGTACGTACGTGCCGCTGCGGTTCTACGAGCGGGAGCCGAAGGTCACGGCCCTGATGGTGGAGATCCGGCGGGACACGTACATGAGTGAGCCCGGAGGTCCCGTGGGTCCGGGGCTCACCCGCGTGGTGTCGGCGCTGACCACGCTCGTCGACGCCGTATCGAGGTGACCGTCCGGCGCACCAGGGTCGGTGTAAGCAATCGCTTAGCCGCCGGCTCAGGGAGGGCACGGGATCATGCCGGTCGTCGACGCGTGGAGGCAGCACCCCACACTCCGTCGCTCCAACCACGAGATGTTCGCGTCACTGCGCCGCTGGACGGGCCAGGGGCTCGCGACCCCGCGCAGCCGTCCCTCGGACCGGTCGACGAATCGTGCGACGTCGTTACTGATGAGCGGCGCGCTCGACTTCCCCGAACTGACCATCGTCTGTGGGCACATCGGCTACCCATGGCCCACGGAGATGATCGCGGTGGCCGACAAACACGCAGGTGTACACATCGACACCAGCGCCTACACGGCCCGCCGCTACCCGCCCAAGCTGGTGGAGTACCTGCGGGGCCGGGGGCGGCGCAAGGTCCTCGTCGGCAGCAACTACCCGATGATCACCCCCGGTCAGACCCTGGAGCACCTGCCTGACCTGCACCTCGACGAGGAGGTGACCGTACTGTTCCTGTCGGCCGACGCCCGCTCCGTCTTCCGCCTCGACGATCATTCGTAGATGCTGGAGCCGGACGCGTTCAACCCTGAGGTCCCTGAGGTGAGGCAGCCCGTCGATGGCTTTGCAGATCAGCGCCACCAATCCGGAGCACCCCGCGCTCCTGCTCGAACTGCCCTGGCAGCTGCCCCTGGAGGAGTGGCCCGAGCACTATCTGGTCCCACTGCCGCGCGGCATCTCACGGCACGTGGTGCGCTACGCGCGCGCCGGGACCGAGGTCGTGGCCGTCAAGGAACTCGCCGAGCGGCCCGCGGTGCGCGAGTACGAGCTGCTGCGCAGTCTGGACCGGCTCGGCATCCCGGCGGTGGACCCGCTCGCCGTGGTCACCGGGCGCACGGACGCCCAGGCCGCGCCCCTGGAACCCGTGCTGATCACCCGGCATCTGGGCGGCTCGATGCCGTACCGGTCGATGTTCGAGACGACGATGCGGCCCGCCACCATGCACCGGCTGATGGACGCGCTTGCGGTGCTTCTGGTGCGACTGCATCTGGCGGGGTTCGCCTGGGGCGACTGCTCGCTGTCCAACACCCTGTTCCGCCGGGACGCCGGGGAGTACGCGGCCTACCTGGTGGACGCCGAGACCGGCGATCTGCACCCCCAGCTCAGCAACGGACAGCGGGAGTACGACCTCGACCTCGCCCGGGTCAACATCAGCGGCGAGCTGCTGGACCTGGAGGCGGCCGGAGCCCTGCACCCCTCGGTGGACCCGATCGAGTTCGGCACCGAGATCTGCGCGCGCTACCAGAGGCTGTGGGACGAACTGACCCGCACGTCGGTGTACCCGGCGGGCAAGCACCACTACATCGACCGCCGCATACGGCGCCTGAACGACCTCGGTTTCGACGTCGCCGAGATGCAGATAGCGCACTCCTCGAACGGTGACACCGTCACCTTCGTCCCCAAGGTCGTCGACGCGGGCCACCACCAGCGCCAGCTGCTGCGCCTGACGGGCCTCGACACCGAGGAGAACCAGGCGCGCCGGCTGCTGAACGACCTGGAGAGCTGGATGGCCACCCAGGACGACTACGCACCGGGCGACCCGCTCGCCGCCCGCCCGGAGGTCCTCGCCCACCGCTGGGTGCGGGACGTGTTCCGTCCGACGGTCCGGGCCGTGCCGCTGGATCTGCGCGGCTCGATGGACCCGGCCGAGCTGTACCACGAGCTCCTCGAACACCGCTGGTACCTGTCCGAGCACGCTCAGCACGACATCGATCTCGACACGGTCGTGGACGACTACGTCACGAACATCCTCCCCAAGGTCCGGGAGACCCTGCCGCCGCGGGCGGACACCCCTGTGCCGCCCGCCTGAGAACCCGGTTGCAGAGCAAAGGGGACCGATCGTACATACGATTAGGGGGTGTACCGGCCGAGCGGCCCGCGAAGGCATGCGTACGGCCCGGCCGGGACGACACTGACCTGCTCGGGGTGGGAGACATATGGCACAGGCCGCCAGTCCAGCGCGGACCGTCATTCTGACCGTCGATGACGATCCCGGGGTGTCGCGCGCCGTGGCCCGCGACCTGCGGCGCCGCTACGGCGAGGCGCACCGCATCGTGCGCGCCGAGTCCGGGGAGGCAGCCCTGGAGGCACTGCGGGAGCTGAAGCTCCGCGGCGACCAGGTGGCGGTGATCCTGGCCGACTACCGGATGCCGCAGATGAACGGCATCGAGTTCCTGGAGCAGGCGATCGACGTCTATCCGGGCGCGCGGCGCGTGCTGCTGACCGCCTACGCGGACACGAACGCGGCGATCGACGCGATCAACGTGATCGACCTCGATCACTACCTGCTCAAGCCGTGGGATCCGCCCGAGGAGAAGCTCTACCCGGTCGTGGACGATCTTCTGGACGCGTGGCGGGCGAGCGACTACCGGCCCGTGGGGGTCTGCAAGGTGGTCGGGCACCGGTGGTCGGCGCGCTCGTCGGGCGTCCGGGAGTTTCTGGCCCGCAATCAGGTGCCCTACCGCTGGTACTCGTCCGACACACCGGAGGGTGTACGGCTGCTGGCCGCCGCCGGGCAGGACGGGGAGCGGCTGCCGCTGGTGATCACACCGGACGGTACGTCGCTGGTGGAGCCCGAGGACCCCGATCTGGCGGCCCTGGTGGGGCTGGCCACGACGCCGACCGAGGACTTCTACGATCTCGTCGTCATCGGCGGCGGGCCCGCCGGGCTCGGAGCGGCCGTGTACGGCGCGTCCGAGGGCTTGCGGACCGTACTGGTGGAACGGTCGGCGACCGGGGGCCAGGCGGGGCAGAGCTCGCGGATCGAGAACTACCTCGGCTTCCCCGACGGGGTGTCCGGGGCACAGCTCACCGACCGCGCACGGCGGCAGGCGACGAGGTTCGGCGCCGAGATCCTGACCGCGCGCGAGGTGATCGGCCTTGACGTCACCGGGGCATCGCGCACGATCCGTTTCTCGGACGGTTCGGCGATCACCGCGCACTCCGTGATCCTGGCGACGGGAGTGTCGTACCGGCAGTTGGAGGCGCCCGGGCTGGCGGATCTGACCGGCTGCGGGGTCTTCTACGGGTCCGCGCTCACCGAGGCGGCAGCCTGCCAGGGCCATGACGTGTACATCGTGGGCGGGGCCAACTCGGCCGGGCAGGCCGCCATGTTCCTGGCGCGCGGCGCCAAGTCCGTCACCATCCTCATCCGCGGCTCGTCCCTGTCCGCCTCGATGTCGGCCTATCTGATCCAGCAGATCGCGGACGCGCCCAACATCAGCGTGCGCCCCGGCACGGTCGTGGAGGCCGCGCACGGCTCCGACCACCTGGAACAGCTGACGCTGCGGGATGTGGAGAGCGGGCACACCGAACTCGTCGACGCGCAGTGGATCTTCGTGTTCATCGGGGCGGCCCCGCTCACCGACTGGCTCGAGGGGACCGTGCTCAGGGACACGCGCGGATTCATCATGGCCGGGCCGGACATGACCCTGGACGGGCAGCCGCCCGCAGACTGGGAGCTGGACCGGCCGCCGTACCACCTGGAGACCAATGTGCCCGGCGTGTTCGTGGCCGGGGACGCGCGTGCCGAGTCCGCGAAGCGGGTCGCGTCCGCCGTCGGAGAAGGAGCCATGGCCGTGATGCTCGTACACCGTTATCTGGAGCAGTCATGAGCGGATATCTGGAGCAGTCGTGAGCGGACAGCCGATGCCGTGCAGTATCGAGGAGCTCTCGAAGCTGTTCCTGTTCGAGAAGCTCGACGCCGGCCAGCTCGACCGGCTGTGCCGTGAGGGCCGTGTGGAGTTGTTCGAGCCCGGCTATGTGTACCGCGAGGGCGAACCAGCCACCTGCTTCTTCGTCCTCCTCGAAGGCAGTCTCGTGATGTCGCGCCGGGTCGGCGGCGACGACGTGGAGACCAACCGCAGCTCGCAGGTCGGGGTGTACGCGGGGGCCATGCAGGCCTACCTGGGCGGCGGTCCGGACGAGAAGAGCTACCGGGGTTCCCTGCGGGTCACCGAGCCCTCGCGGTTCTTCATCCTGCCCGCCGAGGTGTTCGCCGCGGTCCTGCGGGACTGGTTCCCGATGGCCGTCCATCTGCTGGAGGGCATGTTCTTCGGCAGCCAGAACACCCAGCGGACCATCAGCCAGCGCGAGCGGCTACAGGCGCTCGGCTCACTGTCCGCCGGGCTGACGCACGAGCTCAACAATCCCGCCGCGGCGGCGGTCCGGGCCACTTCCGCGCTACGGGACCGGGTCGCCGGGATGCGGCACAAGCTCGGTGTGATCGCGGCGGGACCCTACAAGCGCGACACGCTCGAAGCGCTCGTCCAGCTCCAGGAGCGCACCGCCGACCAGGTCGCCAAGGCCACCCCGCTCAGCCCGCTGGAAGCCTCGGACCGGGAGGACGCTCTCGCCGACTGGTTCGACGACCACGACATCGCCGGCGGCTGGCAGCTCGCGCCGACCTTCGTGCAGGCGGGTCTGGACACCGACTGGCTCGACCAGGTCGCCGCGGCCGTGGACGAGCACACCCTCGAGGGCGCGATCCGGTGGCTCAACTACACCGTGGAGACCGAGCTCCTCATGAACGAGATCCAGGACTCCACGACCCGGATCACCCACCTCGTCGACGCGGCGAAGCAGTACTCGCAGATCGACCGGGCGCCCTACCAGGTCGCCGATGTGCACGAACTGCTGGACAGCACCCTGATGATGCTCTCCGGGAAGATCGGCTCCGCCATCAGGGTCGTCAAGGAGTACGACCGGACGCTGCCGAACATCCCCGCCTATCCGAGCGAGCTGAACCAGGTGTGGACAAACCTCATCGACAACGCCGTCTCGGCGATGGCCGGCGAGGGCGAACTCACCGTACGTACTTCACTCGACGGCGACCAACTGCTCGTCGAGTTCCGCGACACCGGGCCCGGGGTGCCCGCGGAGATCCGCGACCGCATCTTCGACCCGTTCTTCACGACCAAGCCGGTGGGCGAGGGCACAGGCCTCGGCCTGGACATCTCCTGGCGGATCGTCGTCAACAAGCACCACGGAAGCCTCCATGTGGACTCCGTCCCCGGTGACACACGTTTCCAGGTACGTCTTCCGCTGAACGCCGTGGACACCGACGCGCAGGTGGACCCCGACACGTCAGTGGACGCCAACACACCCGAGGAGCCGTCATGACCGTGCCCGCCGGAATCGACCCGAGCGTCCCGCCGAGCGGTAGCGGATGCGGCGACTGCGACGCCGTCGACGGATGGTGGGTCCACCTGCGGCGCTGCGCCCAGTGCGGGCACATCGGCTGTTGCGACAGCTCGCCCGCCAAGCACGCGACCGAGCACGCGAAGACCTCCGGCCATCCCATCGTCCGGAGCTTCGAGCCCGGTGAGGAGTGGTTCTGGAACTACGAATCCTCCGAGATGTACGAGTCGGGTCCCGACCTCGCTCCCCCGCAGAGCCATCCCACGGACCAGCCCACACCGGGGCCCGCGGGGCGTGTTCCGGCGAACTGGATGAACGTACTGGGCTGACGGGCGGATGGGACCCGACCGCGGTGTCGCGGTCCGCGACGTCACACCTTCGCGGAGGGGACGGGCCCGAGGAGATGGCCGCCGCCGTCGACGAACTCCGCGCCGGTCGGGCAACTCGCGTCGTCCGACTGGACCGGCTCCTCTCCTCCCCCTGGTCCTCAGCGGCTCGGCCATCGGCCTCACCCTCGCCGGCGCGGCCGCGGCCAGGCCCTGCGCCGGAGTCGTCCACCGCCCCTTGACCGACCCGAGCCCCTACGCCGACCATCGCCTCGTCCGGCGCCGCGACACCGCCGACCCCGCCGTCGCCGCGCTCGTCGACATCGTGCGGGAACTACGTGACACAGGGGCCTTCCTCCCGCCCGAGGTCTCGCACGAACCCGGCGAGCGACCCCATGGCATCGACGGCATGGGCCCGGACTGACCAACCCGGTCGCCCGGGGAGGGGCCTCAGGGAAGGATCGAGTCGACGTAGCCGCCGTCCACCCGCAGAGCGCCCCCGGTCGTCGCCGAAGCCTGGTCCGAGCTCAGATAGACGACCATGTTCGCGATCTCCTCGGGCTCGATCAGCCGCTGTAGGAGGGACTGCGGGCGGTACTTCCGCATGAAGGCACGCTGCGCCTCGTCCCAGGGCAGGGAACGGTCCACGAGCTCGTAGACGAAGTCCTCCACACCACCGGTGTGCGTGGGTCCCGCGATGACGGAGTTGACCGTGACGCCCGTCCCAGCGGCCTCCTTCGCGAATCCGCGGCTCACGGCCAGCAGCGCGGTCTTGGACATGCCGTAGTGGATCATCTCGGCGGGGATCACCACCGCGGAGTCGCTGGCGATGTACTGGACGCGTCCCCGGCCCCGGTCCATCATCGCGGGCAGGTAGGCGCGGGTGAGGCGGACGGCCGCGAGGACGTTCACCTCGAAGTAGCGGCGCCACTCGTCATCGGTGATCTCCAGCGCGGGCTGGGCGCCGAAGATCCCCAGGTTGTTGACCAGGATGTCCACGTCCGGCAGCACCTCCAGGGCCCTGTCCGCTCCGTCCGCGGTGCCGAGGTCGGCGGCCACGGGGACGAAGCGCGCCTGCGGGGCCTCCTTCGCGAACCGCGCGACAGCCTCCCCCACCCGGCTTTCGTCCCGGCCACTGACACCTACCCGGGCACCGGCCCGCGCCAGGCCCACAGCGATCGCCGCCCCGATGCCCTGCGTCGAGCCGGTGACCAGCGCGGTCCGTCCTTCGAGGTTCAGCTGCATCAGCACACTCCACTGCCGTGTCGGCGGGCCGGGGCAAGTCCTCCCCGTACGATCATCGGCGAATACCCGTGGATGAGCATGCGATGCGCCCGCCGCCGGACAGACCCGGCAGACGCCACCGCCCCGCCACCCCCGTCGCGTGGTCCCTCGTCGACGGGACGAGCCGGATCTCGGTACGGGTGCCGGTCGGGGCGACGGCCGAGGTGCCTGTGTCGGCGGCGGCCGGTTCGGCCGTGACGGCTGCGGGCGCGGCCCTGTTCGTGCGGTCGGACCAGGGGTTCTTCGTGTACGAAGTGCCGCATGGGGGCTGGGAGTTCGTGGCGCGGGCCGACGGCTGGAGCGTGCTCGGACGGCTCTGGGGGGAGGTGTCCGGCACTGACGGAGCATCGTCATAATGTTCGGGTGATCTCCCCCACCTCCACCCCCGTGCAGCGCGTCCCCGTCGTCATAGTCGGTGCGGGACCGGCCGGTCTCACCCTCGGCAACATCCTGCGGGCCGCGTCCGTCGACTGCGTGGTCCTGGAGACCGAGAGCCGCCAGTTCATCGAACAGCGGCCCAGAGCGGGGTTCATCGAGGAGTGGGCGGTGCGCGCGCTGCGGGAGCGGGGGCTGGCCGACCGGCTCGTGGAGCGGGCGCAGCCGCACAGTGAGTGCGAGTTCCGGACCGGCGGCGAGCGTCACCGGTTCCGGTACGCCGAGCTGACCGGGGACCACCATTTCGTCTATCCGCAGCCGCTGTTGGTGACCGACCTGGTGCGCGAGTACGCCGACGTCCGGGGCGGCGACATCCGTTTCGGCGTACGCGATGTGGCGTTGCACGGCATCGACGGTGACCTGCCCTCGGTGCTGTACACGGACCCTGTGACGGGCGAACGGCGGCGTATCGACTGCGAGATCATCGCGGGCTGCGACGGCGCACGCGGTGTGACCCGCACCTATGTGACGCCCGACCGAGGCACCGTCGCGCGGTACGACTACGGGGTCTCATGGCTGGCACTCCTGGCCGAGGCGCCGCCGTCCTCCGACTGTGTCGTCTTCGGTGTCCACCCGCGCGGATTCGGCGCCCATATGGCCCGCAGCCCCCAGGTCACCCGCTACTACCTGGAGGTCGCGCCCGGCGAGGACCCGGAGAACTGGTCCTACGACCGCGTGTGGTCGGAGCTCCACGCGCGGCTGGCGGTCACCGGCGCCCCGCCGCTCGCCGAGGGCCCGCTGATCGAGAAGCGGGTGCTCGACATGCACAGCTACGTCGTGGAGCCGATGGCGTACGGGCGGCTGTTCCTGGCGGGTGACTCCGCCCACCTCGTGGCGCCGATCGCCGCCAAGGGCATGAACCTCGCACTCCACGACGCGCTGCTCCTGGCCGACGGGCTCATCGGGTACTTCGGGAGGGGCGACGGCGCTGGACTGCGCGGCTACTCGGCGGCCTGTCTGACACGTGTCTGGGAGTACCAGGAGTTCTCGCGGTGGTTCGCGGAGTTGCTGCACGGGCCGTCGTCAGGCGATCCCTTCCGGGCCGGATCCGCGGGTGCCCGGCTGCGGCGGATCCTCGGATCGCCCGTCGCCGCGGCCACCTTCGCCAACTCCTACATCGGCAAGTACAGCGTGGGGTGAGCCCGTCCCGAAAAATACGTATGTACGGAGCCGTCTCCCGTTGAACACTCAACGTCACCCCCTCCGTACTTCCGGGAAAGGTGAGAGCCCGGTGCGCAGCGAGGGATGAGCATGGTCAAGGTGCAAGGCCCCACGGACGAGTTGGTCGCCGGACGATACCGTCTCCTGGCGGTCGTCCACCGGGAGGAGGGCCGCGTCGGCTGGCACGGCGAGGACGTCGAGTTCGGGCGCCCGGTGGCCCTGACGCGGTCGCGGCTACCGGACCATCTGCGCGGTCAGGCTGGGCACCGTACCGCCGCCCGGGTCCTGCGCGAGTCCGAGCGCATGGGGCTGGTCTGCCCCGGCAAGGTGCCCGGCGTCGTCGACGTGATCGAGGACAACGGCTTCCTGTGGACGGTCACCGAGCGGCCGGCGGGCGCACCGCTGAGCGGGATCCTCGTGAACGGTCCCTTGAACTACGTCCGCACGGCCCGCATCGGCCTCGGGCTTCTCGACATCATTTCCGCGGCCCATCGGCACGGGCAGACACACGGCGACCTCAGCCCCGGGCAGATCTGCGTGGACGAACAGGGCGGCGTCACGGTGAGCGGCTTCGGCCTGATGGGGGACACCTCCTCACCGCGCGTCACCGCCCCGTCGTACGCGTCCCCGGAACAGGCACGCGGCGAGGCCGGCGGCCCAGCGGCGGATCTCTGGGCGCTGGGCGCCATCATGTACGCGATGGTCGAGGGGCGGCCGGCCATCCGGGAACGGGGCGGGCTTCTCGCCACGCTCCGTGCCGTGGAGCGGCTGCCCATCCGGCAGCCGCTGAACGCGGGACCGCTCGGCCCCGCCATCCAGGGACTCCTGCGCAGGGATCACCTGGAACGGGTGCCCGAGCCCGTGGTGCGCGAGGCACTGACGCGCATCCTCAAGAAGGACCTCGACGACTCGACGCCCACAGAGAGCCTGCCGCTCTTCCGGGACACCGGCGCAGTTGTCCGGCGGGCGGGGCGGACGTTGCGCGGAGGACCGGTCGGACGGCCGGTTCTGGTGGGCGGGGCGCTGGCCGTCACCGTCGTCTGCTTCGTGGTGCTCACCGCGGCGGGCGGACTGCCCGACGGCGACACCTCGGCGTCCGGATCCGCACCTTCGCCGACCGCCCCCGCGCCTTCGCGGCCGGCCTCCGGCAGCCCGTCCGCGACGCCCACCGGTTCTGCCACCACGCCCCAGAAGCCATCGTCGCCCCCGGCCTCTCCCTCCCCCACCGCCGAGGAGACGGCCGGCTTCGCCACGTACAACTCGCCCGAGGGCTTCTCCATCGACCTCCCCACGGGCTGGAAACCCTTGGGGACCAACAGGACCGACGACCGCTCCTACCGCGTCACCTTCGGCGCGAGCGGGGATCCGCGCACGCTGGCCGTCACCTACAGCACGCGGCTGGGCCCCGACCCCGTCAAGGTCTGGGCCGACCTGGAGCCGTCGCTGCGGAGCGACTCCGTCGGCTACGAGCGCCTGGGTGACATCCGCGCCGTGGACTACCGCGGCCACGAGGGTGCCGACATGGAGTGGATCTCCGTGTCCGACGGGGTCCGTGAGCGCACACTCGGCCGGGGATTCCTCATCGGCGACAGCCGGGGCTACTCACTGCGCTGGACGACGCCGGCCGACGACTGGGACGACGGCGCCAATCAGGCGGCGCTGGAAGCCTTCTTCAAGTCCTTCAAGGAAGCCTCGGAGTAACGCGGAGAGCCGACGCGGGCACGGCTCATCTTCGTGCCGCGGGGCTGAGGCCATCGGGTCTTCGCTGCGACAGCCACAGCGCGACCGCTTCAGCGATGGGCTGGCCGGTCTCCAGCTCCACGAAGCCGAACTGGCCGCCCTGGTTGCCCTCCAGGAACCACCAGAGGCCCTCCTTGTCCTCCGCGAAGTCGAAGGCGGCGTACGCGAGTCCGGTGAAGGTCAGGTACTCGTGGACGGCGCGCGCGATACGGCCGGGCACCGCGACCGGCTCCCAGAGGTGTCCGGTCTCACCGAAACGCCCGTCGACCTGTTCGGGCTCGGCGGTCTTGCGGGCGGCGAACAGGCGGGAGCCGATCGCGGTGAGCCTGATGTCGGCGCGCTTGGGGATGTACTGCTGGAGCAGCGCGGGTCCGGCCGCGACGCCGGAGAAGTCCGCGTCGGGGCCGATCAGTGTGGTCGGCAGGGCCCCCGGAGGATCGCCGGGCGGCGGACCCGATGCCGACTTCACCACCACGTCGCGGTACTCCTGGACGAACTGCTGGGCGACCCGTGGAGCGGTCGTGATGACGGTGGGCGGCACCGCGAAGCCGCTGCTGTGCGCGATCCGCAACTGCCAGGGTTTGTGCCGGGCCTGCTCGGCGCTGCGCGGGTGGTTCATCCAACGGGTGGCGGCGGAGTAGAGCATGCCGAACAGGGCCTGCCGGGTCTCGGCGGTGAGCCACGGCGAGGGATCGGCTGCATGGGCCGCCGGCTCGCCCGGCCTGCGCACCCATACGGAGCGCAGGCCTCCCATGCTGAGCACATGGCCGTTGACCGACAGATACCCGTCGAAGTCGCCGTGGGCATAGTCGGCGGACAGTACCGCCTTGCCCGGCACGTCGGCGGGGTCCAGGCGCACCATGGGCACGCCCTGTTCGTGCAGCTTGGCCACCACCATGTCGGCGGTGACGTCCTGGTCGGCTGTGAGAATGAGTACCGTCATGCGCGCGGGCTGCCGTCAGTCGTCGAAGTGGGTCTGGGATCCGGCGGTGGACGTCGTGGTTCCCGAGGCCAGGAGGAGCGCACGATCGCTGACGGCCGGGCGGCCGTCGGGCAGCACGTTCAGTTGGAGTGATACGTCGAAGTGGTACGCGGCTGTCACGGCCGACCGCCCTGTGGGCAGGGCGTAGTTGAGTGTGAACGGTCGCACGAAAGATCCTCCCGCGGTCTCACGATGCTCTACGCCCACCCGTACGTCTCACGACCGTAAGGAATTCATCACTTTCCGCCACATCGGGGTGAAGGTCATCACATCGCGTCGATTCCGGCTTGCTCGTTTCGGTTTTACTTGTGTGTCCGCTTGTTTCCGATTTACTCGTGTGGCTCTTGTCCGTATCCCGCCGAAGCTTCGGCCAAAGCTTCATCCTCAGTGATCTAAACGCCGACCTTACCCAGGAGAGTTCCCGGTGACCGTAGCCATTGCCCCGTCCGAGGAATCCGCCGTGCTCCGCGCCGCACTGGACCCCGAAGTCTCGCGTGACGCACGCGACTTCGGGGCCTACGCGCGGACCGGCGGCTGGGGCTTCGCCCTGAAGGTGGCGCGCAGTGTGCGCCCCGGCGGGCAGTCCGCGGACGAGACGCCCAAGGTCTCCGCGAAGGAGTTCGCCGAGCTGGCCGGATGCTCGCCCGAGCGCGTGATGCGCTACTACAAGGCATGGGACAAGGCGGCCGACGACGGTCTCGTCCCGCACTTCGAAGGACTGGCCCCGGGCCAGGACGTCGAACTCCCGGACGCCGACGTCTGGCACACGTACTACGTCTCCCGCTCCAGCGCCACGTCCGAGCGCGGCACCGCCATCTCGGCGGCCGCCGAGGCCGAGGGCATCCGGCCCACCAAGGCCCTTGAGGTCGCCGAGAACCCCACCGCGCTCCGGGCCGCGATTCTCGCCGACCCCTCCACCGCCCAGGCCGCGCGGCACGCGCTCCTCGACCGGCTGAAGGAGGACCCGGCGCTCCAGGCCGAGTTGGCCCGGGACATCGCCCGCACCGACGAGCTGAAGAAGGCGGTCGCCACCGAGAGCAGGGCGGCCGACCGGATCGGCTATGTGCGCCAGATCGCGGAGAAGGGCCAGATCAGGACCCCGGCCGGGCAGACCCTCGACGCCCCGGCCGAACTGCGCTCCGAAGCCGAACGGCACCTGTCCCTCCTCGATGAGCTGGAGGAGGGCGAGGACACCGGCGAGTGGGCGAGCGACGCGTACGACACCATGAAGAACATGGTGGTCGAGACCGTGCAGGCCGATCCCGAACTGCGCGTCCAGGAGCGCCGGACGAAGTTCTACAGCAGCCTACAGAAGGCCACGAAGGTGTTCGAGGAGCTCACCTTCGATGACGCCGACGACATCTACGAGGACGACATGGTGCAGCGTCTGGAAGAGCTCCAGCAGGCGATCGGCTCGTGCATCCAGGCACTTCGAAGCGCGGCTCCCCAGCGGTGAGTTGGGCCCGTGGCCCCCGCGAGATACGGACCTCTCTCGCGGGGGCCACGGGATCACCGAGCCAGGTCGGACGAGTGAGTCGAAGGCTCACTCCGTGGGTGGGCAATCACCGTCCAGGACCCGGGAGTTCGACGCCGAGTGACTGCCGCCTTCGCCTGCCGGCCCGGCAGCAGCGGCTACCAGCGCCCCTCCACCTGCTCCTTGATCCGCCGCTCGTAGAGGTCCTCGATCGCGTCGAGGGTCTTCTGCGGCAGCTCGGGCAGCTGCGCCGCCGCCGCGTTGGCGCGGGCCTGCCCGGGGTTGCGGGCACCCGGAATCACCGTGGTCACGCCGGGCAGTTGGACGATCCAGCGCAGCGCCAGCTGGGCGGGGGTGACGCCTTCCGGGGCGAGGGCGGAGAACTCGGTCGCCGCCTCCACGCCGGTCGCGAAGTCGACGCCGGCGAAGGTCTCCCCCTGGTCGAAGGCCTCTCCGTGGCGGTTGTACGTCCGGTGGTCGTTCGCCGCGAAGACCGTGTCCTTGGTGTACTTGCCGGAGAGCAGGCCGGAAGCGAGCGGAACACGGGCGATGACGGCGACACCCGCCTCCTGCGCCGCCGGAAGCACCTGCCGCAGGGGCTTCGTACGGAACGGGTTGAGGATGATCTGCACGCTCGCCACGTTCGGCCGGGCGATCGCCGTCAGAGCCTCCTCGCACGTCTCGACACTCACGCCGTACGCGGCGATCCGCTCCTCCTCGACCAGGGTGTCGAGGGCGTCGAACACCTCGTCCGAGGAGTAGACCGAGGTCGGCGGGCAGTGCAGCTGCACCAGGTCGATGCGGTCGACCCCGAGGTTGCGCCGGGAACGGTCGTTCCAGGCGCGGAAGTTGTCGAGGACGTAGTTCTCCGGGATCTGCTCGACCCGGCGGCCCATCTTCGTCCCGACCAGCACATGCAGGTCCGGCCTGCCGCGCAGGAACGTCGCGATCGTCTGCTCGCTCCGCCCGTCGCCGTACACGTCGGCCGTGTCGAAGAAGGTGACACCCGACTCGGCCGCCGCCTCCAGTACGGCCAGCGCGTCCTGGTCACTCACATCGCCCCAGTCCGCGCCCAACTGCCACGTGCCGAGACCGATGACCGAAGCCTGCTGACCTGACCTGCCGAATGCGCGCTCGTCCATGCCGTAAGTCTGACATCTCCCCGGCCGCGCGCAGGCCGCCACCCGACCGGCCACACCTTGTGCGGCCGCGGAGAGTACGGATCAGATGACCGATCCATTCAAGAGACGAAGACCCTCGACCCCGGTCGCGTGCCGCAACCGGGGTCGAGGACATCACCGTCGTCGGGCTGTGAGCCTGCGCGTCGCACGCGGCGGACAGGCTCTTCGCGGCGCCGGGCCGCAGCTCTGACGGCCCTACCCTCGCGAGTCTCGTTCACCGAGTTCCCGGCCGAGCCGCTGACCTCACGGCGTGTGGGGCCGGTCCGGCGTCTTCGTGCCCCGCAGCAGCCAGCGCGCGGGGACCGCCAGGAGCCACCAGTACTTGGCGGCCGTCGGGGAGGCGAAGGCCACCGGGATGGAGGTGGCGAAGACGCCCATCATCGACAGGCTCCGCCAGAGGGAGTCCCTGACGCGAGCGGGCTCCGTGTCCGTGGTGGCGAGGGACGGCTGCGCGAGCAGGCGGGCCGCCATCCCGCCGAGCAGCCCGACGGCCAGGGCGATCGTCGCGGCGTAGAACGCGGTGGCCGCGGTCGTCCCGCCGTACTCGCTGATGAGCCGGGTGGGGAACGGGAGCGCGGCGACCACGGCGAGCTGGGCGAGGTAGAGGTTGAGCAGGTAGCGGTCGAGCGTCCCGACCAGGCGGAACAACGCGTGCTGTACCTGCCAGAGGACGCCGATCACGGCGAAACTCAGCAGGTACGCGCCCATCTTGGGCACGGCGTCCCGCAACGCCGCAGCGACCTCGGAGTCGGCCAGTCCCTCGGGCACGGTGATGTCAAGGGCCAGCAGGGTGATGGCGATCGCGAAGACCGCGTCGCCGAAGAAGAGGAGTCGCTCCGGACCGATCACGGTTTCGCGGCGCGGGAGCTGGAACGTGCGGTTGTTCATGGGGCAGCACCACTGGCAGTCGTTGGTGGGTGGGTGAGCTGGCGTCGTCGGGGCCGAGTCGTGCCCTGGCGCGAGGTGACATCCGTGAGGTCATGAGATACCACGGGCCACCGTGGATCGTTCAACTCCTCGCACCGGGACTCCGCTTCAAGGCCCCCTTATTTCACATCTTGATTTTACGTCTTGACGTGTCTGGACCAGACCAATAGGTTCACCGATCACCAGCGTCCCACGAATACGCCTGTCGTTCATGAACGTGAACCCCCCACTCATCAGCCACCTTTGAAGGGCTGTGATCGCCGTGATGCCCAGACGATCCCTCGTGCACTCCACCGCGCTACGCACCGCGCTCGCCACAGCAATGCTCGCTCTCTCGGCCACTGCCCTCAGCGCCGCACCCGCCGCTGCCGCCACCGGAACCATCACCGGTCTCGGAGGCAAGTGCCTGGACGTCGCCGGGGCAAGTTCCACAAACGGCACCGCCATACAGATCTACGACTGCAACGGCACCGCCGCCCAGCAGTGGACGCGCGGCTCCGACGGGACCATACGCGCCCTCGGCAAGTGTCTTGACGTCACCGGCAACTCGACCACGGACGGCGCCAAGCTTCAGCTGTGGGACTGCGCAGGCAGCACCAACCAGAAGTGGACGGTCTCCTCGGCCGGCGCCATCATCGGTACCCAGTCCAACAAGTGCGCCGACGTCACGGGCAGCAGCTCGGCCAACGCCACCCCCGTCCAGATCTGGACGTGTGGCGGCGCCGCCAACCAGAAGTGGACCGCGCCCGCCGCCGACGGGGGCACGACCCCGCCTCCCACCACCTCCGCCCCGATGGCCGTCGCCCCGTACATCTACAACGGCTGGGGCAGCCCGCCCAGCCCCACCACGGTCATGAACGCCACCGGCGTCAAGTGGTTCACGCTGGCCTTCGTCCTCAGCAACGGCTACTGCAACCCGCAGTGGGACGGCGGCCGCGCGCTCACCGGTGGCGTCGACCAGACGACCATCAACACCGTGCGCGCCGGCGGCGGCGACGTCATCCCGTCGTTCGGCGGCTACAGCGGCAACAAGCTGGAGAGTTCCTGCTCCACCGCCAGTGAACTGGCTGCCGCGTACCAGAAGGTCATCACCGCCTACGGGCTCAAGGCCATCGACATCGACATCGAGGCCGACGCCTACAGCAACACGACGGTCCAGCAGCGCACCGTGGACGCGCTCAAGACCATCAAGGCCAACAACCCGGGCATCAAGGTGTACGTCACCATCGGCTCCGGGCAGACCGGCCCCGACACGGGCCTGATCAACCGGGCCGCGGCGTCCGGTCTCACCGTGGACGGCTGGACGATCATGCCGTTCGACTTCGGCGGAGCCGGCCAGAACATGGGCACGCTCACCGTTCAGGCGGCCGAGGGCCTCAAGACGGCGCTCAAGAACGCCTACGGATACACCGACGACCAGGCGTACCGGGGCATGGGCATCTCGTCCATGAACGGGATCACCGACGTCAACGAGACGGTCACCCCCGCCAACTTCGAGACGATCCTCGCCTACGCGCAGCAGCACCACCTGGCGCGGCTGACGTTCTGGTCGGTCAACCGCGACCGGCCCTGCTCCGGCAGCTACCCGAACGACGACACCTGCTCGGGTGTGTCCCAGACCGCCTGGCAGTTCACCAGCATCTTCGCCAGGTACACCGGCTGACGGACCCGGTCCGCGCCCTCTGTTCCGACCCCCTTCCCACCCCCCACCCGCATCAGGAGAAGTCGTGCTCAGACGCAGCACAGAATCCGGCCGCCGCCGGATACCGAAACTGGTGATCGCGGTCGCCCTCATGGCGAGCACCGTCACCGGAATCACGATCGCCTCGCAGGACCAGGCGGTCGCGGCCGCCACCGCGCTGCCCACCGGGTTGGCCACCGTGGTGAACGGGGGCAGCGGCAAGTGTCTGGACGCCGCCTCCGCCGGAACCGCGAACGGCACCGTGGTGCAGCAGTACACCTGCAACAGCTCCACGGCCCAGCAGTGGAGTCTGACCGCCACCAGCGACGGCTATGTGCGGATCGGCAACGCCAACAGCACCAGCCAAGTCGTGGACGTGAGCGACAACTCCACGGTCGACAACGCCCTCCTCCATCTCTGGGCGTACGGCGGCGGCAACAACCAGCAGTGGCTCCCCGTCGACGAGGGCTCGGGCAACTACCACTTTGTCAACCGCAACAGCGGCAAGTGCCTGGACGTGCCCAGCGCGTCGACCGCTGACGGCGTGCAGCTGGTCCAGTACACGTGCAACGGGTCGGCGGCCCAGCGGTTCCAGGTGGCAGCCGTGACCCCGCCGCCGTCCAACGGAGTCGACCTCGGCGCGAACGTGGTCGTGTTCGACCCGTCGATGTCGGCCGCGACCATCCAGTCCCGGCTGGACTCCATCTTCCAGCAGCAGCAGACCAACCAGTTCGGCTCGCAGCGCTACGCGGTGATGTTCAAGCCGGGCACCTACAGCGCCGACGTCAACGTCGGGTTCTACACGCAGGTCCTCGGCCTGGGTCTGTCCCCGGACTCGGTGACGATCAACGGTGCGGTGCACGCCGAGGCCGACTGGTTCCAGGGCAACGCCACCCAGAACTTCTGGCGCGGCGCCGAGAACCTCTCGGTCAACCCGACCAGCGGCAGCGACCGTTGGGCCGTGTCCCAGGCCTCGTCCTACCGGCGGATGCACGTACGCGGCAACCTCGCCCTGGACGACGGTGGCTGGTCCAGCGGCGGTTACATGGCCGACACGAAGATCGACGGCCAGGTGAACTCCGGCAGCCAGCAGCAGTGGCTGACGCGCAACTCGCAGCTCGGCAGCTGGACCGGCTCCAACTGGAACATGGTCTTCGTCGGCAGCCAGGGTGTGCCGGCCAACAGCTTCCCCAGCCCGCCGTACACCACGGTGGCGCAGAGCCCGACCACGCGTGAGAAGCCGTTCCTGTACGTCGACAGCGCCGGCAACTACCAGGTGTTCGTGCCGAGCCTCCGGTCGAACTCCACGGGAACCAGCTGGGCGAGCGGCAGCACCTCCGGGAGCTCGCTCCCGATCGACCAGTTCTACATCGTCAAGGCCGGCTCGACCGCCTCGCAGATCAACGCCGCACTGGCCGCGGGCAAGAACCTCCTGGTCACTCCCGGCGTCTACCACCTGGACCAGACCCTGCAGGTGAACCGCGCGGACACGGTCGTTCTCGGCCTGGGCCTCGCCACCTTCATTCCCGACAACGGCGTCACCGCGATGAAGGTCGCCGACGTCGACGGAGTCAAGATCGCGGGCGTTCTCTTCGACGCGGGCACGACCAACTCGCCGACGCTGCTCGAGGTCGGCCCGACCGGCGCCACCGCCACGCACACCACCGACCCGACGTCCCTGCACGACGTGTACTTCCGCGTCGGCGGCGCGGCCGTGGGCAAGGCGACCACCAGCCTCGTCGTCAACAGCGACAACGTCATCGGCGACCACATGTGGATCTGGCGCGCGGACCACGGAACCGGGGTCGGCTGGACCACCAACACCGCGGATACCGGGCTCATCGTGAACGGCGACAACGTCACGATGTACGGCCTGTTCGTCGAGCATTACCAGAAGTACCAGACCATCTGGAACGGCAACGGCGGCAAAACGTACTTCTACCAGAACGAGATGCCGTACGACCCGCCCAACCAGGCCTCCTGGATGAACGGTTCGACGCAGGGCTACGCCGCCTACAAGGTCGCGGACTCCGTCACCAGCCATCAGGCGTGGGGGCTCGGCAGCTACTGCTACTTCAACGTCAACTCGGCGGTCGCGGCCGAGAGAGCCTACGAGGTGCCGAGTAACGGCGGCACGCGCCTGACGAACATGGTGACCGTCTCCCTGGGTGGTGTGGGCACGATCCGGCATGTCGTCAACAGCAACGGCGGTCCGTCCAACTCCACCACCAACGTGGCCAACCTCGTCAGCTACCCCTGACGCGTTCGGAAAGGATCGTCCATGCGTATCAGCAGTTCCGGTCCGGCACGTACGGCCCTGAAGGTTCTCGTCCTGCTGGCGACGTTGCTCGGCCTGGCGGCACCACCCGCCGCTCAGGCGAGCAGCGCCGCCGAGGCGGGCGTCGCCGCAGCCCCGTTCAAGGTGCTCGCGCTCTACACGGGCACCTGGGACGCCGCGCACATCGACTTCGTCAAGGAAGCGAACGTCTGGTTCCCCCAGCAGGCCGCGGCGAACGGCTTCACCTACACCTCAAGCAACAACTGGGACCTGCTCGCCAACGGCGGCGTCAACGCGTACCAGGTCGTGCTGTTCCTCGACGACCTGCCGCAGACCGCCGCCCAGCGGACCGGGTTCGAGACGTACATGCGGGGTGGCGGCGCCTGGCTGGGCTTCCATGTCGCGGCCTTCACGACCAACGCGTCGGCGTGGCCCTGGTACTACAACACGTTCCTGGGCAGCGGTAACTTCGCGACGAACACCTGGGGACCGACCTCCGAGGTTCTGAAGGTGGACGACCGTACGCACGCGGCCACCAAGAACCTGCCGGCGACGTTCACCTCGTCGGTCAGCGAGTGGTACAGCTGGTCCAACAACCTGCGGACAAACGCGAACATCAAGGTCCTGGCCTCGCTCGACCCCAGCACCTTCCCGGTGGGCACCGATCCGGCCCAGACCTGGTACAGCGGCGACTACCCGATCGTGTGGACCAACACGCAGTACAAGATGCTGTACGCGAACTTCGGGCACAACGCGATGAACTACGACACCAACACGCGTCTGTCCTCGACGTTTGCGAGCGCGACACAGAACCAGCTCGTGCTGGACGGGCTGAAGTGGCTGGGCGGGGCCGAGACCACGACCCCGCCGGCGGACTCGGTCTCCGAGACCGCCTGGTACTCGCTGACCAATGCCGGCAACGGCACCTGTGTGGACGCCCGTTCGGCCGCCACGGCGAACGGAACCGCGATCCAGCAGTACGCCTGCAACGGCACACAGGCACAGCAGTTCCAGTTCCGCTCGACCGACAGCGGCTACCGGCAGGCCGGGATCCGCACCAGTCCGCAACAGGTCATCGACGTGGCCGGCGTATCGACAGCCGACAACGCGGGGCTCCAGCTGTGGACCTACTCGAGCGGGCAGAACCAGCAGTGGCTTCCGGTGAAGGAAAGCACCGGGCGCTACCACTTCACGGCCCGCCACAGCGGTAAGTGCCTGACTGCGCCAACCGCCGCGACAAACAGCGTGCAGCTCACCCAGCTCACCTGCAACGGCTCCACCGCGCAGAGCTTCACGCTCACCGCACAGCCCTGACCGATCGGCACACCGGTGCCCCCGCCGCATACCAGCGGCGGGGGCACCGTCATGTCCTAGGTCGCGAGGAGGGCGACTTCGGTGCCGCCCAGCAGGAAGGCGCCGACACCGAAGTTCGCGGTGGAGTCGTAGGTGACGGGCTGGCTGGACTCCGGGCGGTCGCCGACGTTCTGGACGTAGCCCAGGAAGCCGTCGGCGTGAACGGCGGTGGCGACCAAGCCGTTCCAGGCCCGGGCGGCGACCGGGAGGTAGGTGGCGCGGTCGACGAGGCCGGCGGCGACCGCGTAGGCCGTGCCGTAGAGGAAGAAGGACGTGCCGCTGGTCTCGGGGCCGGGCAGATGGGCGGCGTCGGCGAGGTTGACGTTCCAGAAGCCGTCGGTGCGCTGCACGCCGGACAGGGCTGTCACCAGCCGGATCAGGGTGTCGCGGTACTCGGCGGTGTGCCGCTCGGTGGACGGGAGGGCCTTGAGGGTCTTGACGTGTGCGCCCGTCGCCCATCCGTTGCCGCGCGACCACACGACCGGCTTGCCCGTCGGGGACAGGATTCCGCCCGGCAGGAAGCGTTTGTCGCGGTACCACAGGCCGGTGCCGGCGACGTACAGACCGGGGCCGCCCTCGATGCGCTTGGTGTGGTTGTAGAGGGCGTACAGCTTCTCCCAGTACTGGGCGTCCTGGCGGAGGGCGCCCAGCCGGGCGAAGGGCGGCATCGCCATGTGAAGGGCGTCGTCCCACCACCAGTCGTCGTTCTTGGCGGGCTGGTCCGTGTAGACCATGCGCGCCAGCGACGTCTCGATGGCGGTGAGCTTCGCCGCGTCGGGCTCCAGTGCGTACAGGTCGAGGTAGGCCTGTCCGGCGTTGTGGTTGTCGGCGTGGCGGGTTGTCACTCCGCCGACGAGGCCGTACGCGTGCTTCTCCGCCCAGCTCCGGGCGTAGTTGAGGTAGCGGGCACTGCCGGTCAGGCGCTGGAGGGCGAGCAGGCCACTGAAGAACGTGGCGTTGGCCCAGCCGTTGTCGCCGGAGTTCGTGTGGGTGGCGATCCACTGGTCGGCCACGCGCCGCAGGACGGTGGTGATCTCGGCCTTCGACGGCAGCACGGGTGAGACGGCGTCCGGGGCGGCTTGTGCGGTGCCCGGCAGTGAGGGCACGAGAGCGGCGGAGGCGGTGAGGGCGGCCGCGCCGGAGAGCAGGCGTCGTCTATGCATATGAACAACTCCTACGGATGGGGCTTACATCCTCGGCTCCCGGGTCACGCGGTGTCCATGGCTCGTCGTCAAGTAGCCGCGATATGAGGGGACTTCAACTCTCCGACCATGTTCAGCGGGCAGAACGAAGTGACACGGAGAGGCCTACGTCACGGCGCCCTCTCGATGCTTGCGGTGAACGGGAACCGCCCATGTCACGCCCGGTGCCACCCACCCGGTCCAACACGGTCCGTGAGCTATGTTGAGTGCTTGTGGGACACGAAGGAGGCACATCCGTGCCATCGCCGCAGCAGGCACGCGCGCAGGCATCCGCCATCACCTCGGGGAATACCGCCCCGGAGACCGGCGCGGCTCCCACGTCCCAGCTCAGAGAGCTGTTCGACGGGACCCGGCTCTCCCCCGGACAGCGGCGCATCGCGCAGTACCTGATCGAGCACATCACCGAGGCGGCGTTCCTGTCGATCACCGACCTCGCCGAGCGCGTGGGCGTGAGCCAGCCCTCGGTGACGCGCTTCGCCGCGGCGGTCGGCTTCAGTGGTTACCCCGCGCTACGGGAGAAGCTCCAGTCGATCGCGCTCAGCACCCTCGGCAGCGCGCCGGGCACCCCGGCAGAAGCCACGAGCAACGAGTTGCAGGCGGCGGTGGACGCCGAGATCCAGAATCTGGAGAACCTGCGGCGGGACTTCGCCGATCCGGACCAGGTGATCAGTGTCGGCCGGGCGCTGTCGAAGTCGGCACCGCTGACCGTGCTGGGGCTGCGCATCTCCGTCTCACTGGCCGAGTACTTCGCGTACGCCGCGCGGCGTATCCACCCGGATGTGCGGCTGGTGACCCGGGGCGGCAGTGTCGCCTACGACGCGCTGCTCCAGTCCCGCGAGGCGGGCGGCACCTGGGTGCTCGCATTCGACATGCCCCGGCATGCCCAGGAGACGCTCACCGCTGTACGGGTGGCGCGCAGCGCGGGCCTGCGGGTGGCCCTGATCACCGACCTGGCGCTCGGCCCGGTGGCCGACGAGGCCGACGTCACCTTCGCCACGGGCACCGGTTCGCGCCTCGTCTTCGACTCCTACGCGGCGCCCGTCGTGATGTCGGCGGCACTGCTCCAGGCCATGACCGACGGCGATCCGGAGCGGACGCAGGCCCGCCTGGAGGAGTACGAGCAGGTCGCCGAGCAGCACCAGTTCTTCCTCAAGGACTGAGGTTCCCGGGTACGGCTGAGGCTCAGCCGCGCAGGGCTGAGGCTCTTCCGCGAACTCCGAGCCTCTTCCGCGAGTCCGTGGATCATTCCAAAAACATCACATAACCGGACTATTCACACTAAATCCTGCATGAATTTTTTCATGTTCTTGCGTAACCGGCGGTATATATAAATACTGCTCGCGTCCACCCGGGGCTCTCCGCTCCTACCCGCCCTGGGTCCCGGGTGGCCATGGTGGCGGCCCCGGCCATCCCCTAGACCGGGGCCGCACCGACCTCCCCCGCCGACGTAACCCGGAAGCGATGAACATGGCCCTGACGACGTACTCACCGATCACCTCGGACTGGCCGTGCCAGGTCAAGACCCCAGGCAGCTTCGACTGGGAGCGCTCGGCGGTCAGATGGCTGCGCGAGCTGGTGCCGACCCGATACGCGAGTTATCCCGCGCTGATCAAGCACCCCGTGCTGCTGGCCCGCCACGCGCAGATCCAGGTGCAGCACGAGATACGGGTCGCCCGCACCGCCCTGCAGACCGCCCGCGCCGAACTGCCCGCCCTCGGCCTGCACGAGGGCGTCATCGAGCACACCATCAAGCTGTACGCGGCGGAGGTTCTGCAGCTTCAGCACATCGCCCGCAGCATCCGTGCCGTCAGCCAGGCGCTCGTGGACGGCAACACCGCGCGGACCTGAGTTCGGCCCGGCCCGGCGAGATAGGAAGGGCCCGAGCGGGAAGACGTGAAGGAGCAACGGCCCGCCGAGCGCTCTGGACGGACACATGGACTCCACGACCTGGACGATCATCGTCATCGTCGCGATCCTGGGCGCCGCTGCGCTCGGGGTCGCGATCACGCTGCTGGTCCGGCTCGTCCGTGCCCGCCGCGAGCTGCGCCGAGCCGGGCTTCCTGCCGGGTCCCGCTGGGTCTTCTGGGGCGCCGTCGTCTATCTCGTGCTCCCGGCCGATCTGCTGCCCGACCCCGTCTACCTGGACGACATCGGCGTCCTCCTGCTGGCCCTGCGGTCGATGCGCCCGGCAACAGGTGACCGTCCGAGCGTCGACGGGAACCCCGGCACGCCGTCGGACCGTTGACCATCCGACGGCCCCCTGGCGCGAATGCCCTCGTCGAAGGCCGTTCCGGATCCCTACGTCGACGGGGCGGCACCATGACCGAGCTGGTTCCCGGGGGCAACGTGCCCCTTCCGGGCGGCATCCTGACCCTTCGGGTGCCGGGCCCTTTCGACGTCAGTGCGCTGATCACCGATGACGGCGGAAAGGTGCGCGGCGACAGCGACTTCGTGTTCTACAACCAGCCGACCGCGTCCGGCGCGCGGCTCCAGGGCGAGCAGCTCACCATCGATCCCCTCGCACTGCGGGCCGGGGCCGGCCGCGTCACCGTGGTGATCAGCTCCGCCGACCCAGCGATTCCACTGGCCCGGCTGCCGGCGCCCACCCTGTATGTCACCGGACCGGGCTCGCGCGTCCTCGCCCGCTTCACCCCGCCGCGTCCGCAGCGGGAGACCGTGCTGCTGCTCGCCGAGATCTACCGGCGCGGCGGCGCGTGGAAACTGCGCGCGCTGGGCCAGGGGTACGCGGACGGGCTGGCAGGCATAGCCCGGGACTTCGGGGTCGATGTCGCCGAGGACACCTCGGCGCCGGTGGGAGCAGCCGGGCGGGGGAACACCGTGCCCGACTCCAACGGGCAGGCCAGGCAGGTGAACACCGCGCCCTACTCCAACGGGCAGGCCGGGCGGGTGAACTCCGTGCCCGACACGGACGGTTTTCTCGGCCTGGTGAACTCCGCACGCGCCAGGGCCGGTTCTCCGCCGGTGTCCCTCGACGCCCGGCTGGCGGCCGCGGCCCGCGTCCACGCCTCCGACATGGCAGCGCGCGGGGTCCTCAGCTCCGAGAGCCCGGACGGCACCTCCGTGTACCAGCGCGTCACCTCGACCGGATACGCGTATCTCACCGTCGGCGAGCACCTGGTCTCCGGCCCGCGCACGCCGGACGAGTTCGTGGAGTACTGCCTGTCGACCGAGCAGTCCCGGCGCACACTGTGCGAGCCCGCGTTCAGCCAGGCCGGCCTCGCCTACGTCGCCGACCGCTCCGGCGATCTGTACTGGACGGCGCTGTGGGCACGGCCGTTCAGCCCCGGCGAGCTGGCGCGAACAGCGAGTGAGGTCGTCGCGCTCACCAACGCCGAACGGACCGCGACAGGTCTGCGGCCCCTGGCGGTCGACCTGCTGCTGACCAACGCGGCGCAGGCGCACAGCGACGACATGGTGGCCCGCGCCTTCTACTCCCACACCTCCCCCGACGGCACCCAGCCCTGGGACCGGGCCGCCGCCGCGGGCAGCACCCGCCGCAGCATCGGAGAGAACATCGCCTGCGGCCAGCGCTCCCCGGCCGAGGTGGTCCTCGGCTGGATGAACAGCCCCGGCCACCGCGCCAACATCCTCAAGCCCGCCTTCACCCACATAGGGATAGGCCTGGCCGGCGGCGGCAGGATGGGCACCTACTGGACGCAGCTCTTCGGCGCCTGACACTCCCGTCTGCTCCAACTCACCCCTTTCGGTTCACTGTTTCTGATTCCCTCGTGGGCAATGCAACCCGCGTGCCCTCCGGTGCGTAGAAATGATGCCGACGCCCGCTCCGCGGCGCGGTGCCGGGCCGGGAATCCGCACCGGCCGTGACAGATCGGGAGAAGAATGCAGATGGTCTCAGGAACAGTGGGCATGAGTACGGCGCTGGGCGCGGTTCTGGTGTCCCTCCTGGCAGTGCCCGCGCAGGCGGCGGCCCCCACCGGCACCGGGCGTGAAGCGAGCCTCGCGGCAGAGGAGTTGGCGGCGCCGGACGACGCGGGGCTGCGCGAGGTGCTGCTTACGGCACTGGCTCAGGGAGCACCCGGGGCGATGGTGCGGGTCGACGACAACGGCACGGTCCACCGACTGTCCGAGGGAGACGCCGACCGGGTCACCGGACGGGCCCTCACCACGAGCGACCGGTTCCGCGTCGGAAGCGTCAGCAAGACCTTCACCGCCGTGGTGCTGCTGCAACTGGTCGACGAGGGCAAGCTCGCCCTGGACGCCTCGGTGAACAGCTATCTTCCGGGGCTGCTGCCCGACGACCGGATCACCGTGCGCCATCTGCTGAGCCACCGCAGCGGTCTGTACGACTACACCAACGACATGTTCGCGCAGACGGTCCCGGGCTTCGAGGCCGTACGCAACAAGGTGTTCAGCTACCAGGACCTGGTGGACCTCTCCCTGGAGAAGCCGCTCACCAACGCGCCGGGCGCGGCCTATTCGTACTCCAACACCAATTTCGTCGTCGGGGGCATGCTCATCGAGAAGCTCACCGGGCAGTCCGTCAGCACGCAGTACCAGCAGCGCATCATCACGCCGCTGAAGCTGACCAGTACGTCGTACGTCCACCCCGACACGGCGATCGCGGGCCGCCACGCCAACGGCTACCTCCCGCCCGACGAAGGCGGTGCCCTGGTCGACTCCACCGAGCAGACGCTCTCCTGGGCGCAGAGCGCGGGCGCGATCATCTCCAGCACCCGCGACCTGAACACCTTCTTCTCCGCGCTGCTCGGCGGCGAGCTCATGTCCGCCGCCCAGCTCGCGCAGATGCAGCAGTGGACGCCGGTGAACAGCACCCAGGGCTACGGCCTGGGCCTGCGCCGCCGCGACCTGTCGTGCGGTGTCTCCGTGTACGGGCACACGGGAACCGTCCAGGGCTACTACACATACGCGTTCACCTCGAAGGACGGCAAGCGCAGCGTCACCGCGCTCGCCAACACCTCGAACAACTCCACAGTGCTCACCACCATGAGCCGCACACTGGAATCCGCCTTCTGCGGCAAACCGCAGACCACGGCCGCAGCGCGCAGCACGGCGACCGCGGCGCAGGTGGAGCGCTACGAGGACATCGCGCCGAACATCGCCCGCGACTGATGCCGACGGCTGCGCCTCACCCGTGACTGTTCGGCTGCCGGTGCAATGGCTGGTCGGGGGCGGGGCGCAGCCTGGGAGCCGGGATGCGGAGGCTGTGCGGTTTGTCGGGGTCGAGGGTGACGGGTTCGCGGTAGTGGTGGATCTCCAGGGGCTCGCCGCTCAGGAGCAAGTACGTGGCGGTGGCCGGCCCGATCTCCACCCGCAGGCGACGGCCGAGGAGTTGCAGGTTGAAGGCGAGCCGGTGGAACCGCTCCGGCAGCCGCGGCTTGAACGCCAGGGTCTCGCCGTGGTGCCGCAGTCCGCCGAAGCCGGCGACCAGGGCCATCCAGGTGCCGGCGAGCGAGGCGATGTGCAGGCCGTCCCGGGTGTTGTTCTCCAGGTCCCGCAGATCCATCAGCGCGGCCTCGACCAAGTAGTCGTAGGCGAGCCCGGGATGCCCGGCCTCGGCCGCGATCACGGCCTGGCAGCAGGCCGACAGGGAGGAGTCGCGGACGGTGAGCGGCTCGTAGTAGGCGAAGTTGCGGGCCTTGTGCTCGTCGTCGAAGTAGGGGCTGCACTTGTACATGGCGAGCACCAGGTCGGCCTGTTTGACGACCTGCTTGCGGTAGATGTCGAAGTAGGGGAAGTGCAGCATCAGCGGGTACTGGTCGGGGCGGGTGGCGGCGAAGTCCCAGCGCTGGTAGCCGGTGAACCCGGCATGCTGTTCGTGGACGCCGAGTTCGTCGTTGTAGGGGATGTGCATGGCGCCCGCGGCGTCGCGCCAGGCGGCGCTCTCCTCGTCGTCGACCCCGAGGGACTCCGCCTTGCGCGGGTGGCGCTCGGAGACGTCCGCGGCCGCCAGGAGGTTCGCACGGGCCATCAGGTTGGTGTACGTGTTGTCGTCCGCGACGGCGCTGTACTCGTCGGGGCCCGTCACCCCGTCGATGTGGAAACCGCCCTGGTGGTCGTGGTGGCCCAGCGAGCGCCACAGGCGTGCCGTCTCCACCAGCAGCTCGACCCCGGTGTCGCGTTCGAACCGTTTGTCGCCGGTGACGGTCGTGTAGTGCACGACGGCGTCGGCGATGTCGGCGTTGACATGGAAGGCGGCGGTTCCGGCCGGCCAGTACGCCGAACCCTCCGAGCCCTCGATGGTCCGCCAGGGGAACGCCGCGCCGCGCAGGCCGAGTTGGACCGCCCGCTCGCGGGCGGCGGGCAGGGTGCTCTGACGCCAGCGCAGTGCCTCGGCGACCGCGCCGGGCGCGGTGTAGGTGAGCAGCGGCAGCACGAAGGTCTCGGTGTCCCAGAAGGCGTGGCCGTCGTATCCGGATCCGGTGAGCCCCTTCGCCGGTATCGCACGCTGTTCGGCGCGGGCCCCGGCCTGCAGGACGTGGAACAGCGCGAACCGGACGGCCTGCTGGATCTCCTCGTCGCCGTCCACCTCGACGTCCGCGCGGGCCCAGAAGTCGTCGAGGTAGGACCGCTGTTCGTCGACCAGGCCCTGCCAGCCGCCGTGCCGGGCCGACGCGAGCGCCGCGTCGGCCTGCGCCCGCAGGGCGGGCAGGGACCGGGTGCTCGACCAGCCGTACGAGACGAGTTTCTCCACGTGCAGCTTCTGTCCGGGTTCAAGGACGGAGGTGACGGTGAGGCGGGCGATGTCGGCGCTGCTCTCACTGCTCGTGGTGGTCGGCTCGGGTCCCGTGACGGTGTGGTCGGCGGCGGTGGCGACCCGCAGTCCGCTGCGCCGGGTGCGGTGCACGAGTTTCAGCCGCCCGTTCTCCGCGAAGTGCTCCTCCCCCTTCAGCGGAGCCTCCAGGACGATCGCTGCCCGCGGGTCACCGTTGCGGCCCGGCAGTTGTTCGTTGGCGACCAGTTCCGACTGGACGACGACACGGACCCGGGAGTCGACGGCCTCCACCTCGTAGGAGATGGCGGCGATCGCGCGCTGTGTGAAGGAGACGAGCCGGGTGGAGCGCACGCGGACCGTGTCGCCCGCCGGGGAGGTCCATTCGCAGCTCCGGGTGAGCAGCCCGGTGCGCAGGTCGAGGACGCGCTCGTGGGAATGGAGCCGTCCGTAGCGCAGGTCGAACGGCTCGTCGTCGACGAGCAGTCGCATGATCTTGCCGTTGGTGACGTTGATGACCGTCTGGCCGGATTCCGGGTAGCCGTATCCGGCTTCGGCGTACGGCAGCGGGTGGACTTCGTGGACACCGTTCAGGTAGGAGCCGGGAAGGCCGTGCGGTTCGCCCTCGTCGAGGTTTCCGCGCCAGCCGACATGGCCGTTGGAGAGCGCGAACACCGACTCGCTCTGCGGCAGCACGTCCAGGTTGAGGACGTGCTCGCGCAGCGCCCACGGTTCGACAGCGTAGGCCGTGTGAGTGATCACGCGTTCGCCCCCAGCTCCGCGAGATCCCGTACGACGATGTCCGCGCCGTGTGCGCGAAGCGCGGCTCCCTGGCCGACTCGGTCGACACCGACGACGTAGCCGAAGTGGCCCGAGCGGCCCGCGTCCATGCCGGCCAGCGCGTCCTCGAAGACGGCGGCCTGCGACGCATCGGCTCCGAGGTCCCGCGCCGCGGCCAGGAAGGTGTCCGGTTTCGGCTTGCCCGGCAGCTTGCGTTCGGCGGCGACGGCGCCGTCGATCCTGACCTCGAAGAGGGACTCGGCGCCCACCGCGCGCAGGATGTCCTGGCAGTTGGTGCTGGAGGAGACGACCGCGGTCCGCAGTCCGCTCGCGCGGACCGCCTCGACATAGCGCAGCGTGCCGTCGTACGCCTCGACACCGCCGCTGCGGATCAGCTCCAGGAGCAGGTTGTTCTTGCGGTTGCCCAGGCCCTGGACGGTCGCCCTGTCCGGCGGGTCGTCGGCTGCGCCCTCGGGCAGTTCTATGCCGCGCGAGGCGAGAAAGGCACGAACGCCGTCGGCCCGCGGGCGTCCGTCCACATGGTCGTTGTAGTCGGCGTCGTCGAAGGGACGGAATCCGTCGCCGTCGCGGTACCGCAGGAACTCGTCGAACGTCCGCTTCCAGGCAGCCGCGTGGACGACGGCCGTCTTGGTGATGACCCCGTCGAGATCGAAGAGGCAGGCCAGGATTTCTTTCGGAAGACCAAGCTGCTCTGTCATACGGGCAGTGTGCCCCGAAGTGCGAAGACCACGGGGTGGCGCACGCCACACGGCCGCGGGGCGGCCGGGTCCCTCTAGCTAGGTCCTGTCGTCACATTCCCGCCTGCCTCGCGGGCGACGACGGGAATGTGACGACAGGACCTAGGACTTCTTCAGGTCCGCCCGGTAGGTCCGGTACAGCGCGGTGCCGTCGTCGCAACGCCGTGGTGGGGTGCTGCACTTCTGGCAGCCGAGCAGGTGGTCGAAGTACGCCCGGTAGCTTTGGGGGGCGAGCGCGGGGCTCTGCTGCGACATGATGTTCTCCCCGTGGGTGGCCGCTGCGGTGCCGGATATTGACCAAGATTCAACAGTCGCACCAGCATAAGGCGAATACGCCGGGAAGAGGCGTCCGACGTCGCCGGAGTGGCCGGAATCCACCGCTCGTCCCCGATACTGAGGCCATGGGTTTCGCCGTCTTCATGTCCTTGCCCGGACTGATCCTCCTGCCGAGAGTGCCGGCCTTCGCCGACCGGCTGCTGCGGGGCGACAACGAGGACGGGGCGCCGCCGAACCGGACGGCGGTCGATCTGTACGGCAGGATGGCGGTCGTACGGATGCCGCGTGCCGCACGGCGGGAGCGCCCGTGACCTTCGCCGACCTCCTTACGCGCGCCGCTTCCCTCGTACGTCCTGGACACCGCGCCCTTCTCGGCATCACCGGCAGCCCCGGAGCGGGCAAGACCACACTCGCCGAGCGTCTGGTCGGGGAGCTGAACGGTGACGGGCCCGCCTGGGTCGCCCACGTACCGATGGACGGGTTCCATCTGGCGGACGCCGAGTTGGACCGCCTGGGCCGCCGCGATCGCAAGGGTGCCCCCGACACGTTCGACGCGGCGGGGTACTCGGCGTTGCTCCGTCGGCTGCGCGAGGACGAGGACGACCTGGTCTACGCACCCGGCTTCGAACGCACTCTCGAACAGCCCATCGCCGGAGCCGTCCCCGTCCCCCGCACCGCCCGCCTGGTCATCACCGAGGGCAACTACCTCCTACTCGGGGACGACGCCTGGACCCGGGTGCGCGCGCAACTGGACGAGGTCTGGTTCTGCGAGCTCGACGAGGCCGAACGCGTACGCCGTCTCGTGGCCCGGCACGAGGAGTTCGGCAAGGACCACGACACGGCGCTGGCATGGGTTCTCGGCACGGACCAGCGCAACGCCGATCTGATCGCCGCGACACGGGACCGCGCCGACCTGGTGGTGGGCGCGGCGGTCAGCGGAGGTGGACCTCCAGCTCGGGTTCCCCACGCGCATCGCCCGCAGGATCGCCGATCAGCGCGGTGAACGTCTCGGTGCGGGCCGTGAGTCCGGCCGGGGTGTGCTCGAAAGCCTGGGTGAAGGGGGCCGCTGGTCCGTAGCGGACGGCGAAGATGTGGAGGTCGGGCGGTACGCCAGGAGCGCCGGGGTCGCTTCGGGGGCCGTGGAGGTGACGAGGGGGCGCCGGCCGTCGTCCGGGTTGCCGCAGCCAGGTGGGTCGGCCGCCGGGGCGAAGGCCACCTGTTCCTGGGTGCGCTGCGCGCGCGGCGAAGTGGTCCATGCTCCCCGTGGGCGGGTGCGTGAGGCGCAGGTCGCGCGCCGAGGTCACGTCGGCCTTCGCGGTCCTGCGCGCAGGGTCGCCGTCGTCGGTACCTGGACACCATCAGGAAGATGGGTCGACGAGCCGCTGCCGCGCTTGACGGGGCGCCCGCAGCACGCGATGTCGTCGCGCCAGGTGTCGGCGGCGTCGAAGCTCCCGTCGGCCACAGTGAGCGCGGGTGCGTGACCTGCGCGAGCTTCACGTCCAGGGTCGCGCCGGACGCCTGCGCGTAGGGGCTTCGCACGCGTGCCGCTGTGGTCGCCCGGAGCGCAGCGCCCTGCACGCGTGCGTCGCCATCAGCGTGCTGTCCGATTTCCGCCAGCGGGGCGCCGTGTCGTGGCCCACAGTGGAAGGGTGACGAGCGACGACAGCAGGTACGAGGCGGTGTGCAGCCGCGATGCAAGGTTCGACGGCGAGTTCTTCTTCGCCGTGTCCACGACGGGGATCTACTGCCGCCCCAGTTGCCCGGCGACCACCCCCAAGCGGCAGAACGTGCGCTTCTTCCCGACCGCGGCCGCCGCGCAGGGCTCCGGTTTCCGGGCCTGCCGCCGCTGTCGCCCCGACGCGGTGCCCGGCTCGGCCGAGTGGAACGTCCGCGCGGACGCGGTCGGCCGTGCGATGCGGCTGATCGGTGACGGTGTCGTGGACCGTGAGGGCGTCGCCGGGCTCGCCGCGCGCCTCGGTTACAGCGCCCGGCAGGTGCAGCGGCAGCTGAACGCCGAGGTGGGCGCGGGACCGATCGCGCTCGCCCGGGCACAACGGGCCCACACCGCGCGGATCCTGCTCCAGACCACGACCCTGCAGGCAGCGGAGATCGCCTTCGCGGCCGGGTTCGCCAGCGTGCGGCAGTTCAATGACACCGTCCGGGAGATCTACGCCGTCACCCCCAGCGGGCTGCGCGCGGCGAAACCGGGCCGGTCCGCACGCTACGGATCGGTCGGTACGGCGAACGGGGCGGGCGGGGTGCCGCTGCGGCTCGCGCACCGCGGCCCGTACGCGGCCGCCGAGGTCTTCGACCACCTCGGCGAGCGGGCCGTCACCGGCGTCGAGGAACTCACCGGCGAGCGCGGCGGGCGGACGTACCGGCGCACCCTCCACCTCCCTCATGGCAGCGGTATCGCAGAGGTCGGCGAGGTGCTCGGCGAGGGCGGCTGGCTCACCTGCCATCTGCACCTCGGTGATCTGCGCGACCTGACCACGGCCACCCAGCGGATCCGGCGGCTGTTCGACCTGGACGCCGACCCGTACGCGGTCGGCGAGCGGCTGAGCTCCGATGCCGCGCTCGCGCCGCTGGTCGCGCTGCGGCCCGGGCTGCGCGCTCCGGGCTCCGCCGACCCGCACGAACTCGCCGTCCGTGCGGTGCTGGGCGGGCAGGTCTCCGTGGCCGCCGGTCGCAGGCTCGGCAGTGCGCTGGTCGCCGCGTACGGGCAGCCCCTCGCGGTGCCCAGCGGTGGGCTCACGCATGTCTTCCCCACGGCCGACGACCTCGCGCAGGCGTCGCTCGAAGAGCTCGGCATGCCCGACGCACGCCGCGACACCCTGCGTACGGTCGCCGGGGCGCTCGCCGACGGCACCGTGCGCCTCGACGCCGGCGCCGACCGCGACGAGGCCGAGAAGGCGCTGCTCGGCCTGCCTGGCGTCGGCCCCCGTACCGCCGGCTACATCCGGATGCGCGCCCTGGGCGACCCGGATGTCCTGCTCACCGGAGACCTGGCCGTCCAGGCCGGAATGCGCCGGGCGGGCGCCGATCCGGTCGATGCCGAAGCCTGGCGGCCCTGGCGCACCTACGCCATGCACCACTTCTGGAACGCTGCCGCCGACCGGCTCCGGCCTGCCGAAGCGTGACGTCCGAATCCCGCCAGCTTCTGCGCTCGGCACACCTCATTGTTGGAGGTGGAAGAGATGAACGGATACTCAAGACAGGACATGACTGATGACGGTCTACACGACGATCGACAGCCCGCTGGGTGAACTCCTGCTCGTGGGCGAGGAGTCGGCCACGGCGAAGGGCGGCACGGCGCTCGCCTCGCTGTCGATGCCCGGCCAGAAATCCGCCGCCGTCGTCCGGGACGGCTGGATCAAGGACGCGGACGCCTTCGCCCAGATCGCCTCCCAGCTGCGCTCCTACTTCGAGGGCAGGCTGACCCACTTCGACATCGAATACGTCAGCGGTGGCAGCGAGTTCCAGCAACGGGTGTGGAAGGCCCTGGAGGTCATTCCGTACGGGACCACCCTCAGCTACGGCGACATCGCCGCGCGGATCGGCGCGTCGAGGGCCGCGGTACGAGCCGTGGGCACAGCCATCGGTGCGAATCCGCTGCTCGTCGTGCGCCCCTGTCACCGCGTGATCGGCGCGAACGGCGCGCTGAGCGGCTACGCGGCCGGTATGGAGCGCAAGCAGCGGCTCCTGGACCTGGAGAAGGTGCGCCCGGCCGCTGCCGTGTCGTCATGACCCGCACAGCGCGAACGGCAGTGGCGCACCTGGCCGACCGCGTCGGGGCCGGTGACCGGAAGGCGCTGGCCGCCGAGCTCGACGAGCACGGCAGCGCGCTCACCGGCCCGTTGCTGTCGCCCGACGAGTGCCACGAGATCAGCGCCCTGTACGACGACGCCGACCGTTTCCGTACGACCGTCGACATGGCCCGGCACCGTTTCGGCTCCGGCCAGTACCGCTACTTCACTCACGAACTACCCGATGTGGTAAGGGAGTTGCGCGCGGCGTTCTACCCGCGCCTGCTGCCGATCGCGCGCGACTGGGCCGGCCGGCTCGGGCAGCCCGCGCCCTGGCCCGACAGCCTGGAGGAGTGGCTGGCGATGTGCCATGCGGCCGGGCAGGCCAAGTCCGCGCAGATCCTGCTGCGTTACGGGCCCGGCGACTGGAACGCCCTGCACCGCGATGTGTTCGGCCCGATGCTCTTCCCCCTCCAGGTCGTCGTCGGCCTCGACTCCCCCGGAGTCGACTTCACCGGCGGCGAGTTCCTGATGACCGAGCAGCGTCCCCGTGCGCAGTCGCGGGGTTCCGCCACGACCCTGCCGCAGGGGCACGGTCTGATTTTCACGACCCGCGACCGGCCGGTGGCCTCCCGGCGGGGCTGGTCCAGCGGCCCGATGCGGCACGGCGTGAGCACCGTCCACTCCGGGCGCCGTCACACGCTGGGCCTCGTTTTCCACGACGCCGCGTGACGCCACCCGTCGGCCCGGCCGCGCCGCCCCGCTCTCGGCTTGCGAACGCGGTGTTTCTGTTCTGCGAACAGGCAGCCGCAGCCGGAGACACGGGCCGACCGCCGGTGTGACCATGTGCGCATGCTCCCGGGAGAAGATCGCGCCGCCCGGCGGGTGCTGCTGGCGTGCATGGCGGCAGGGGTGACGACTCTGCTCGACCAGTCGGTCCTCAACATCGCGGTGCCGGCGCTGCGCCAGTCGCTGGAGGCCGGTCCCACCGACGTGCAGTGGATCGTCGCCGGGTACTCGCTCACCTTCGGTCTGATGCTGGTTCCCGGCGGCAGCCTGGGTGACGTACGCGGTCGCAAAGGTCTGTTCCTCGTAGGGCTCTCGACCTTCGTGCTGTGCGGCGTGGTAGCCGCCACCGGTGGGCGGCCGGACATGGTGATCGTCGCGCGACTGGTACAGGGCGCCGGGGCCGGTCTCGTCAACTCCCAGGTCATCGGCACCCTTCAGGACGTCTTCAGCGGCCTGGACCGGGCCCGCGCGCTGGGACTGTACGCGGTCACCGGCGGTGTCGCCGCCGCGCTCGGACCAGCCCTCGGCGGCGCCCTGGTCGCGGCCTTCGGCCCGGAACCGGGGTGGCGGCTGTGCCTGCTCCTCAACACCCCCTGCGGGCTGCTCACCCTGTGGCTCGCGTTCCGCTGGCTTCCGGCGACACGACGGACCGGCAGGCGGAGTCAGCTCGACTGGTGGGGGCTGATGTGGGCGGGTGCGCTGACCCTCGCTCTGATGCTGCCGTTCATCAGTACCCCGGGCAGTGGCCGGGCTGCCGCGCTGTGGGCCGGCGCCGCACTCGTCCTGGCCGGTTGTTTCGCCGTGGGGCAGCGGCTGCGGGTACGGGCCGGGCGAGCCCCGCTGGTGCATCCGGCGCTCGCGCGTTCGCTCCCGTACACGCTCGGGACGGGTATCGCGATGGCGAGCTTCGGGTCCTCGCTGGCCGCGACGCTTGTCCTGACCATGTTCCTACAGAGCGGACTCGGGCTCTCCGCGCTGACCGCCGCCGCGGTCACGCTTCCGTCCGCCGTCGCCATGGGAGTCACCTCGGCCGTGGCCTGGCGGGTCGTGCGCCACCTGGGACCGCACACCGTCACGGCCGGCCTCGCCCTGGGGATCCTCGCGCTGCTGGCCGGGGCAGCGGCCACCGTCAGCGCCCCGCGTACCGCACTCCCCCTGGTGCTCGCCGCCGTGCAACTGCTCTCGGGCGCCGCCGCCGGCCTCACCATCGCCCCGAACCAGGCCCAGGTCCTCCAGCACGCACCGGCCGAGGCCGCCGGAGTGGCCGGCGGCATTCTGCAGATGGCCCAGCGCATCGCCGCCGCCGTCGCCCTCAGCGCCGTCTCCGGAAGCTATCTGCGCGGCACATCAGGGGCAACGGGCTTGCCCCGTACGGCTTTTGCCCACGCCACGCTCCTCTGTGCGGGTCTGCTCACCGTGGCCGTCGCCCTGTCACTGCTGCGCCCTCGCCTCACGGACCGACGGGGCCCGCCCGCCCTCCCGGCTTCCGCACACCGCCAGCCCGCACCCGTTCACAAGGAACCGTCATGACCCTGCCGCCCACCACCACCGTCCGCTGGGTGACCGAGGACTGGGACGCGCCGTCCCCGGCCCTGCTCCGCGAGCAGATGTCCGCCGAACTGGCCCCGCGCTACGCACCGGTCGCCCACCGCCGCGTCCGGCCGCCCCAGCCGACGGCCGAGGAGATCGTCGTCACCTGGGTGGCGTACGCGGACGAGGTGGCCGTGGCCACGGCCTCGCTGCGCAGGCTGCCGGACCGTCACGAGGTGAAGCGGGTGTTCGTCCATCCCGACCATCGCGGCCGGGGTCTCGCCAAGGAGGCACTCTCGGCGGTGGAGTCCTCCGCGCTCGGGCTCGGCATCGAGCGCCTGTGGTTGCAGACGGGTGAGTTCCAGCCGGAGGCTCAGGCGCTCTACGTACGGGAGGGCTGGCAGCAGGTGCCGCCGTACGCCCCGTACGACGGCAACCCGTTCTGCTTCTGCTACACCAAGGCGCTTGAGCCGCCGTCTCGTTGACGGCCTGTTGCGCCAAAGCGCTTCAGCCACCGCCCGTTCGACATCGGCCAGCCACGCCACGACGGTCGTGGCGGACCGAGGTGCTCGCGCAGGGTCGTGCCCGTGTACTGCGTACGGAACAGGCCGCGGCGGCGCAGTTCGGGGACCACCAGGTCGGCGAAGTCGGAGAGTGTGCCCGGCAGATCGGTTGGCGCCGGACGGTTCCAACGCCGTGCTGGTGCTGCACCCGCTCACCGGCGACAGTCACGTCAGCGGGCCCGCCGAGCCCGGTCACTCGACGTCCGGCTGGTGGAACGGGCTCATCGGGCAAGGTCTCGCGCTCGACGCGGACCGCTGGTTCGTCGTCGCTCCGAACGTGCTCGGCGGCTGCCAGGGCAGCACCGGGCCGTCTTCACCGAGCCCCGGCGGAGGCCACTGGGTCAGCGCCTCCCTGTATCTGACGCAGCGTCACCAGGTCGTGGTGGAAGCCGACTTGGCCGGCGCGCTGGGCATCGACCGCTGGGCGTTGGTGATCGGCGGGTCCATGGGCGGGATGCGTGCCGTGGAGTGGGCCGTTTCGTATCCGGAGCGCACGGACGCCCTCCTGCTGCTCGCGACCACGGCCGCGGCGAGCGCGGAGCAGATCGCCTGGGCCAACATCCAGTTGCACGCATCCGGAGCGACCCGTACTGGCGCGACGGTGACTACCACGACGCGGGGCCCGGACTGGGCCCGCACGCAGGACTCGGCCCGGCGCGGCGCCTCGCGCACGTCACCTATCGCAGCGAGCCGCAACTGCGGGTCCGCTTCGGCCGCGCGTCCCAGGCACGGAGGACCCGTGGAACGGGGGCCGGTACCAGGTCGAGTCCTCCCTCGACCACCATGCCGCCAAGCTCGTGCACCGTTTCGACGCCGGGAGTTATGTCACGCTGGCCGTGGCGATGAACACGCACGACGTCGGCCGCGGCGAAACGAGCGCCGCCCTGCGCCGGGTGACCGCCAGAACCCTGGTCGCCGGCGTCGACTGCGACCGCCGCTATCCCCTGTCCCAGCAGGCGGAACTGGCCGCGGGCATCCCCACGGCCGACAGCCTCCGGGTGATCGAATCCCCCTACGGTCACGACGGTTTCCTCATCGAGGTGGAGCAAGTGGCCACGCTCGCACGCGAGCTCGTCGGCTGAAGCCTCCCCAGGCGATCTTGTCGCATACCGCTCTCCGAATGTCGGGAAAAGCCGGGTTGGCCCACTCAGTGGAACGGTCCTGGCGGCGTGACCTGAGCACCTGCCATAGTCGATCAGCACGGGCCCGGCACACGCTTCGATGTTCTCCCTATGCACACAGGAGAGTTGGCAATGTCGCAGGAATCGTTGAGCCGAAGAAGCATGCTGCGTCTGGGCGGGACGGCCGTCGCGGCCGCGGGACTCGCCGGCATCACCTCACCCGCAACGGCACTGGGCAGTGGAACAGCCGACCTCGGCGCCGGCAGCACCTTCATGGCGTGGAAGGGCGTCACCGGTGACCAGCAGGTCTGGTGGAACAGTCTGCAGAACGGCGGAAGCGGCTGGAGCACTCCGCAGCCGGTCCCCGGCGCCGCGAGCAGCGCCGGAGTCGCTCTGGCGGGGCAGGCGAGCGGACCGCTGTTCATGACATGGAAGGGCGTGGCGGGCGACGAGAAGATCTGGTGGAACTGGTTCGACGGCAATACGTGGTCCGGGGCGCAGCCGGTACCCCGTGCCCTGAGCACCGTCGGCCCCGCCCTGGCCCCCTACGCCGGTGTCTTCATGGCATGGAAGGGCAGTTCGGGAGACCAGCAGATCTGGTGGAACAGCTACTACGGCGGCTGGACCGTGCCACAGGCGGTCTCCGGCGCCAGCTCCAGCTTCGGCCCGGCCCTGGCGGTCCGGAAGATCGGCTACGGCGAGCCCTACATGGCCTGGAAGGGCGTCGAAGGCGACCAGGCGGTCTGGTGGAACAAGTACCTGGGCGGTTCGACCGGCCAGAACACCTGGACCGTCCCGCAGCCCATCCCCGGCGCCTCCACCTCCGCGGGGGTCGCGCTGGCCGGGCCGCCCGGCGGGGGCGTACACCTGGCGTGGAAGGGTGTCGCGGGTGACCAGCGCATCTGGTGGAGCCAGGCCTACCCGTCCTCCCCCAACGTCTGGACGACACCCCAGGTCGTCCCCTACGCGACCACCGACGTCGGTCCGGCGCTCGCCGTCTACGGCAGCTCGACCTATATGACCTGGCGGGGGACCCAGGGCGAGCAGGTCTTGTGGAGCCTGTTCAACGGCTCCGGCTGGACCACGCCCCGATCGGTGTCCGGTGCAGCCTCCAGTTTCCGGCCCGCCCTCGCCGCCCTCGGGAGCTGAAACGCAGGCTCTGCCCGGCGTCGGCCCGCCCAGCGGACAGGCCGACGCCGGGCATGCGGTGTCACCTGCGCCGCCACTCCTTGGCCAGCAGCTCGTAGGAGCGCACCCGGTCGGCGTGGCCGTGGGTGATGGTGGTGATCAGCAACTCGTCGGCGCCGGTGGCCTCCTGGAGCTGCTCCAGCTGGTCGGCGACCCTGGCCGGGGAGCCGACGAACTGGGTGTCGACGCGGTCCTGGACAAGTGACCGGTCCGCGTCGGTCCAGACGTGGGCGCGCGCTTCCTGCGGAGTCGGGAACTCGATGGCACCCTCGGCCGTACGAATGCTGCGAACCCACGCGCCGTAGCCGGTGGCGAGTTCGCGGGCGGTGCTGTCGTCCTCGGCGACGACGACGTCCGCGGAGACACTGACATACGGCTTGTCGAGTACCTCGGACGGCTGGAAAGCAGCCCGGTACCCCTCCGCCGCCTCCAGTACGGTCCCGGGGCTGACGTGGTAGTTCGCCGCGAACCGCAGGCCGTTGCGGCCCGCGACCTCGGCGCTCTCTCCCCCGCTGCTGCCCAGGATCCACACCTGTACGTCGGCTCCCTCGCCCGGGACGACATGCGCCTCGACGCCGTCCGCCGTGCGGTAGGTGCCGGCCAGCAGCGCGAGGATGTCGTCGATCTGCTCGCCGTAGTCCTGCGACTCGGCGTTCGGCTGCTTGAGCAGCTTGATCTGGAGGCCGACGCGCGGTGAGCCGAGCAGGTGCTCGAAGGAGAACCGCGGTGGAATCCGCAGCCCGTTCGGGGCCAGGCCGTCGACGACCGGGGTGGCCGTCGGCAGCGGCGCGGCGGGCCCGGCCGGCGGGCGACCGCCGGAACGCCCGAGCCCCAGGTCAAGGCGCCCGGGGTGCAGCGCGTCGATCAGGCCGAACTCCTCGACCGTGGACAGCGCGGTGCGGTGACCGAGCTGTACGGCACCGGAGCCCAGCCTGATCGTCGAGGTCGCGGAGGCGGTCAGGGCGAGGACGACCGCCGGAGAGGTGCCGGCCACGCCCGGGTTCAGGTGATGCTCGGCGAACCAGTAACGGGCGTACCCGAACTGCTCCGCCCGCCGGGCCAGGTCGATGGAGTTGCGCAACGCCTCGGCCGCGGTGGAGCCGGACGAGACCGGGACGAGGTCGAGGACGCCGAGGGGGATGTCGGACATGGGAACGAGTGCTCCTCAGCGGTCGGCCGGCGCGGATACGCGCTCTGGTACGGACGGGGATTCGGACTCGGATACGCGCTCTGACACCGGCCCGGAAACGCGCTCGGATTCGGGCTCCGGCTGGGACTCGGGTGTACCCGTGCCCGCCGACGGTTCCGCGAACACCGGGCCCCACGCGAACGGCGGATCAGGAATCTCCCGTCGTAGCACGGGCGCGACGTCGGACTGGAAGAGTTCGAGGGAGGCCCGGTGCTGGGCTCCGGTCAGCCCGCTCGCGTCGGCTTGCAGATGCAGCACGGTGTGCCCGAACTGCTCGTGATAGCGGTGCACTTTCTCGATCACCTGCTGGGGGCTGCCGATCAGCGCCGAGCTGCGCTCCACGAAGTCCTCCAGGGTCGTGAACACCGGCTCCAGGCCCAGCCTCTTCTGGAACGCCAACTGCCCCTCGAAGACCGGGCGGTAGGCGGCAATCGCCTCCTGCGACGTACGGGCGGCGTGGTAGCCCGCCGACCCGGCACCGACCGCGATCCGGGCCGGGTCGTGGCCGTAGTGCTCCCAGCGCTCCCGGTAGTAGCGGATCAACTCGGCATACGGCTCGATGGTGTTGGTGACGTTCGCCGAGAACAGCGGATCGCCGTAGCGGGCGGCGAGGTCCACCGACTCCTTGCTGGTCGCGCTCCCGTGCCAAACCCGGATGGGCTGCTGGAACGGCCGGGGCCACACCTCGGCCTCGTGCAGCTCGGGACGGAAGCGGGTCGCGGCGGTCACCTTGTCCTGCCGCCAGATCTGCCGGAACACCTCGTAGCCCTCGGCGTTGCGGTCCCACTGATCCTCGGGCGTGACGTGGAACAACTCCCGCTGGGCGGTGCCGTTGCCTTTGCCGATGATCAACTCCAGCCGTCCGCCGGACAGGTGGTCCAGGGTCGCGTAGTCCTCGTACGCACGCACCGGGTCGAGGAGGCTGAGCGTGGTGACCGCCGTGAACAGGCGGATCCGGGAGGTGAGCGCCGCGATGTGGCTGAGTACGACGGGCGGCGAGGAGGAGATGAACGGCCGCTCGTGCCGCTCCCCCACACCGAAACCGTCGAAGCCCAACTCCTCGGCCAGCAACGCGTTGTCGATGACCTCACGAAAGCGCGCGTTGGTGGGTTTCCGCACGCCGGTCACCGGGTCCGGCGCGTGCACGATCAGGGTGATGGCGAGGAACTTCATGACGCGGCCTGTACGGCCGGCGCGTCGGCGTCGGGGTGGGCCAGGCCCAGGTGATCGCGCAGGGTGGTGCCCTCGTACTCCGTGCGGAAGACGCCGCGTTCCTGGAGCAGCGGGACGACCGTGTCGGCGAAGCCGTCGAGGCCGCCCGGAGTGATGTGCGGGACGAGGATGAAGCCGTCGCTGGCATCCGCCTGGACGAAGTCGTTGATGGTCTCGGCGACGGTGGCCGGGGAGCCGACGAACGACTGACGGTTGCCGGTCTCGATGACGAGGTCGCGGATGGACCACTTGTTGGCGGCCGCACGCTCCCGCCACTCCCGGGCGGTGGCCAGCGGGTCGCGGTACATCCGCACCTGGGCGCGGCCCCGTGCGATGGTGTGCTCGCCCGGGTCCGGATCGATGTCGGGAAGCGGTCCTTCCGGGTCGTACGCGGACAGGTCGCGGTTCCAGACGAACTCGAGGTGCTTGATGGCGGTGGCGCCGCTGACCTGCTGGCGCCGCACCTCACGGGAGATCTCCTCCGCCTCCGCGTCCGTGTCACCGAGGACGAAGGTGGCGGCGGGCAGGATCAGCAGCTGGTCGTGGGTGCGACCGTGCCGGGCGAGGCGGCCCTTGACGTCCGTGTAGAACGCCTGGCCCTCCTTGAGGGTGCTGTACCGGCTGAAGATCGCGTCCGCGCCGGCGGCGGCGAACTCGCGTCCTTCGTCGGAGTCTCCGGCCTGGAAGATGACCGGGCGGCCCTGCGGGCTGCGCGGCACGTTGAACTGCCCCTCGATGTCGAAGTGCTGCCCCTTGTGCACGAAGGCTCCGGCCTGCGCGTCCCGCAGGAAGGTGCCGCTCGCCTGGTCGGCGACGATCTCGTCCCCTCGCCAGGAGTCGAACAGTTCGTGGGTGGTGGCCAGGAACTCCTTGGCCCGGGAGTACCGCTCGTCCTGTGGGAGGAAGCCGCCGCGGCGGAAGTTCTCACCGGTGAAGGCGTCCCAGGAGGTGACGACGTTCCAGGCGGCGCGCCCGCCGGAGAGGTGGTCGAGGCTCGCGAACTGACGGGCCACCTCGTAGGGCTCGTTGAACGTGGAGTTGATGGTGCCGGTCAGGCCGAGGTGTTCGGTGACGGCGGCGAGTGCGCTGAGGATGGTGAAGGTGTCGGGCCGTCCGACGACGTCCAAGTCGTAGATCTTGCCGCCCTGTTCGCGCAGTCGCAGCCCTTCGGCAAGGAACAGGAAGTCGAACTTGGCGCGTTCGGCGGTCCGCGCGAAGTGCGCGAAGGAGCTGAACTCGATATGGCTGCCGGCCTCGGGGTCGCTCCACACGGTGGTGTTGTTGACGCCGGGGAAGTGCGCCGCGAGGTGGATCTGCTTGAGCGGCTTGTCCGTTGACTTGCTCATGAGTGAGGTCCCTCCGGCTCAGACGTGGGCGGCGTAGCGGTTGGCGGGGCGGGCGAGCCCCAGCAACCCGCGCAGGGTGTCGGCCTCGTACGAGTGCCGGAAGGCGTCGCGGCGCTGGAGTTCGGGGACCAGGCCCCGGGTGATCGCCGGGAGGTCGTGCCCGGCGACGGCCGGACGCAGCCGGAAGCCGGTCAGCCCGGACTCCCGCAACTCCTGGAGCAGATCGGCCAGTTGTACGGGGGTGCCGGTGAACACCCGGGCGTCGCTGGTGTACGGGTAGCCCGCGAGGGCGTCGAGACGCTCTCGCCGGTCCACCGCGGCGGCGGGGTCGTTGTCCAGGAACACCACCAGGTCACCGAAGAGGTGCAGGGGCTCCTCAGCGCGTCCGGCCGCTTCCTGTTCGGTGCGGACCGCGGCGACGATGGCACGCGCCTCTTCGACGTCGTGCGGAGTGACGTACCCGATGTCGGTGCTGCGGGCGAGCAACCGGAACGGCGCGCCCGTCGTGGACTCGTGGGCCAGTGCGGTGACCAGGGGCTGACCCTGCGGCGGGCGGGGTGTGATGGACGGGCCCTTGACGCTGAAGTGCTTGCCCTCGAAGTCGATGTAGTGCAGCTTGTCGCGGTCGACGAAGCGGCCGGTGGTGACGTCCCGGATCTCCGCGCCGTCCTCCCAGCTGTCCCACAGCCGGCGCACCGCCTCGACGTAGTCGGCGGTCTCGTCGAAGAGATCGACGATCAACTCCTGTAGAGCCGGGGTCTCCAGGTCTTCGATACGGAGCTTCGGAAACGTCCGGCGTCCGAAGTGAGCGGCCTCGTTCTGCCGCGCGGACGCCTGCACCCGCAGGCCCGCGCGGCCGGTGCTCACATAGTCGAGGGTGGCGATGGCCTTGGATGTGTGGAAGGGCTCCGTGTGGGTGGTCACCACGCTCGGCACCAGCCCTATGTGGCTGGTCAGCGGCGCGACACGAGCTGCGATGAGGACGGCGTCGAGCCGACCGCGTACCTGGTCGGTGCGTGCGTCCGGTTCGCTGAGGCGTGCGGACTGCGGGCCGAGTCCGTCCTCGATGGTCACGAAGTCGAGCAGGCCGCGCTCTGCCTCGGTGATCAGGTCGGTCCAGTACGAGGCGGTGAACAGATCCTGGGGGCGGGCCACCGGATCACGCCAGGCTGCCGGGTGCCAGCCCGCGCCGTCGAGGGCGACGGCCAGGTGCAGTGCGGCGGTGGAGGAAGAGGATGAGGGCAACGACGTTGACGAGGACACGAAAGGGGTGCCTTCCTGATCGACCGTGTGAGATCGCCGGGCCTCGACTGGGAGGGTGCGGCGGCGGGGTGACAGGTCAGGGACGACAGAGCGCGCCGGCCACGCGCTGGAGGTCGATGTGCGGCCGGGAGTACAGGTGCACGCGACGGCGCGGGGCGAGAACCGGGACACGAAGACGGGGCACGGGCTGCACGTCCGTCACCTCCGCCCTTCCGGCTCGGCGGGCTGGAGGCCGCCGGCATCGCGCTTGCGGAACCCGGGACGGGTACCGCCTGGTCGTCACCTGGAGCACCCCGCCGCGGAGGAGGGTTGCCGGTCAGCAAGCCAGGGCTTGACGCTGACGCTCATAACCTGCTGGGGACGCTACGGGAGGCCACAGCGGTGCGCAATGCCCGGGGATCATGGTCGTGCTCACACCGCCGCGCGTCCTCAGGAGCGACAACCACCGGGCCGCGCAATCTGTTCCACGCCTCCTGTCCAGCCTGAGGCACGCCGAATGACCACCTGGTGAGACCGCGCCGGAGGCCTTCTTGACGGCCTCACGGAGCGCACCGACACTGACGGGGACGGTCACGATTGTCAGCGCCCTTGGGGCAGGTTCTCCTGCCCGTGAGGTCATCGGCCCCGGCCCGCTGGCAGGCAACCCTTCCACCGCGACGGGGTGCCCCGGGTGACGACCGGGTTCCGCCGGTGCGGTGGGACAAGCGTGGTCTCGCGTCTCGCGGGCCCCGAGGGTGGGACAGGTGGGAATGGCCAACAGCGGTTTGACGAGACGCCTGCACATCGATCTGTTGCGTGTCTCCAGCGCCTACTAGTCCGAGCGATCCGGACCGGTACGTAGCGCAGTCACTCCGCCCCGCCGCGGTGCCCACAAGGTGGCCGTGGCCTCCTCGTCCCATGGAGAGTCATGTCCGAGACAATCTCGCACGCCTCAAACTCCGGTACGTCCAGCACGTGTACCCCGACTCCGTGCGTTCCCAGCTCACTTGACGCGGTCCCCCACCCCCGGATCGCCGCCACCCCGTCCGCCCGCCCGCACCGTTTCCGCAGCCGTATCGGAGTGGGTCTCGCCGGCGGCTTCTACCCGGCCCCGCACCGCTACGAGTTGTATCTGTCCGCACACTGTCCCCTCTCGCTGCGGGTCTCCATCACCCACGGCCTGCTGGGTCTCAAGGACTCGGTCGCCACCACTCTGCTGGCGCTCCCCGCCGACACCCCCTCCGCGTTCGCCTCACTGCGCGGGGCGTACGAGGCCACCTGGCACCACTACGACGGTCCGCTGACCGCCCCCGCGCTGTGCGACCGGTGGAGCGGACGCGTAGTCAGCAACCACACGCCCGACATCCTGCGCGACCTCGGCGACCTCTTCGCCGACCGCGCCGGATCCTGTCACTCCCCGCTCCGCCCGGCGGAACTCGCCGCGGACATCGACGCCCTGCGCGACCTCCTCGACCGGGATGTCACCCCGGGTGCGCCGCCGCAGGAACGGTCGGCGGCCCTCGACCTGCTGAACGGTCAACTCGCCGCTGGTCCCTATGCGTTGGGCAAGGAACTGACCGCGGCCGATGTGGACCTGTGGGTCGCCCTCGTCCCACTCGAAGCGGCCCAGGACCTGTCCTCGTACGCGCTCCTCCAGGACTATGTGCGACGTCTCGACGCCCACCCGGCCTTCCATCGGCACCTGTAGGTCAGGAGTGCTCGTCACGTACGGGATTCCAGGGCGGCCCGGGTGTCGTTGCCGTAGACGCCCGTCTCATCGCCCCGGATCCCGTACCAGAGCTGGAAGCGGGCCACGGCCTCGGTGAGTGTGGGGTCGTAGGTTCCGCTCGTGACGCCGCTCTGGTACACGTCCGGGATATGGAGGAGCCGTTCCTGGAGTTCCGTCACGTCGGGGCCGCGGTCTCCCTCCCGTAGGGTGCCGATGCCGTCCGGTTCGGCGGCGCCGGAAGGGGCCTGGGCGACGGGTGCCGTGGCGGACGGGGCGGCACCGGTCCGCGATCCGCCGTCACCGTCGGGCAGCAGCATGGCCAGGGCGAATCCGACCAGCGCGGCCGCCGCCACCGCACCGACGACCGTGGCCCGGCGCGGACCGGTGGCACGCTCGGGCCCGGGTTCACGCATGGGCGGTGCCGCCGGCTCCGCCTCCCCGCCAGCGGCATAGTTCTCGCCGGCCAGGACGGGCGTCAGTTCCTCCGTCTCGCCCAGGTGCGCCGACGACCATCTGATCGACTCAGGGCTTTCGTCCGGGCCGACGGCCTGCTGATCCTCACGGAACTCCCTCACCAGTTCCGCGAGGGCCTCCGTCCGGCGGCGTTGCTGGACGTAGGTGGGTTCGAGTGCCGGGCGGCGCATGGGCTGCTCGCGTTCGGGCGGTGTCGACACACTGCTCTCCTTCCGTGCGACGCGGTCTCCCGCCATCCCCGTGGAGAGATACGGAGGCACCGGCACGGGAGTTCAACCACTGCCGGCCGACTCCGTGACGGACGGGACGGATGGATGGACGGGCGGACGGACGGACGCGGCACGTGACCCGTCACTGTACGTAACCCTCCTCGGCCTCCGTGCGTCCCGCCGTGCGACAAGTCCAAGCCCGCGCGACAGTCGTACAACGTGAAGAATGGGTGCGAGCGGGTAAGACCACCTTCGGAGAGCGGAGAGGGTCGCGGTGGTTTCGAGCAAGGAACGGGACGTGTCGGCCCGGCAGCGCTTCGACATGACGGACGCCGTGCCACTGCTGCTCGACGCCCGTATGGCGGTGACCAGCTGGACCGCGGACGCCGAACGGCTGCTGGGGTACGCGGCCCGGGACGCGCTGGGACGGCCTGCCGCCGACCTGCTGATCCCCGAGGACGCGGCGCGGCTCCCGGAACTGGCCGAGCGGTGCCGCGGTGACGGCGGCTGGGCGGGCCTGCTGTCCGCACGACACCGGGACGGGCACCCGTTGAAGTTGATGGTTCAGGTTGTCCCCCTACGGCCGAGCGACGGCCCGGCACGCTGGGTGGTGCTGCTCGCGGACCTGGCCGACGGCGCCGGCTGGCACATGAGCCGCTCGGTGCTGGAGCGGATCACCTCGCGTTCCCCGGTGGGCATAGCGATCGTGGACACGGAGCTGCGGTACGTCTGGTCGAACCCCGCACTGGAGCAGTTCGGCGGGGGCCCGGCCCAAAAACGCCTCGGCCGCAGGCTCGCCGATGTGCAGCCGGGCCTGGACACCGAGCGGATCGAGGCGCAGATGCGCCGGGTGCTCGAGACGGGCGAGCCGGTGGTCGCGTACGAGCACGTGGGCCGCGTGAGCTCAGCGCCACACCGCGAGACCTCCCACGCCATGTCGTTCATCCGTTTGGAGGACGACGACGGTCACCCGATAGGTGTGTACTACACCGTCGTCGATATCGGCGAGAGCTACCGCGCCCGGCGGCGGCTCGCGCTGCTCGACCGGGCCGGCGAGCACATCGGGCGCAGCCTGGACGTCATGCAGACCGCGCAGGAACTGGCCGATGTCGCCGTGCCGGGGCTGGCCGACTTCGTCGCCGTGGACCTGCTGGAATCCGTACTCAAGGGCGGGGAGCCGGCGCCCGGTCCACGGCGCGACGCGGACACGGTGCCGCTGCGGCGCGCCGGGCATCGGTCGGTGCAGGGCGGGCTCCCGGAAACCGCCGTCGAGATCGGCGAAGTGGCCTCCTACCGGGCGGGGTCTCCCCCGATCAGGTGTCTGACGGACGGCGAGTCCTGGCGCGAGGAGCGGCTGGATCCGCTGGGCAGGGAGTGGACCACGGCCACCCCCGGGAGCCACGCCGCCTCCTTCCTTGATCTCGGACTGCACAGCGTGATGATCGTGCCCATCCGCGCCCGCGGCGTCACTCTGGGCATCACCACGTTCTTCCGCCGCAGCCGCCAGGACCCCTTCGACGCGGACGATCTCAGCCTGGCCGAGGAGTTCGTCGGCCGGGCGGCCCTGTGCGTCGACAACGCCCGCCGCTACACCCGCGAGCGCGACGCGGCCCTCGTCCTACAGCGCAATCTGCTCCCCCATCGCTTCCCCGACCAGGACGCGGTGGAGGTCGCGGCCTGCTACCGGCCCGCGGACGAACTGACCGGTCTCGCCGGGGATTGGTACGACGTGATTCCGCTGTCGGGGGCGCGGGTGGCCCTGGTGGTGGGCGAGGTGGCCGGCCACGGTATCGACGGCGCGGCGGCCATGGGGCGGCTGCGGGCCGCCGTACAGACCCTCGCCGATCTGGACCTGACGCCGGAAGAGGTACTGGCCCACCTCGACGATCTGGTCAGCCGCGCCGCCCGGGAGGAGGGCACCGGCGCCGACGACCGTACGAGCGGCATGCAGGCGGTCGGCGCCAGCTGTCTGTACGTGGTGTACGACCCGGTCAGCGGCCAGTGCTCGATGGCGGGCGCGGGCCATCCCACTCCCGCGATCGTCACCCCCGACGGAACCGTCACCTTCGCGGACCTCCCCCACGGCCCCGCCCTGGGGGTGGGAGGTCTGCCCTTCGAATCGGTCGAGCTGCACCTCGCCGAGGGAAGTGTGCTGGCGCTGCACACCGACGGTCTGATCTCCACACTCCGTACGGGGCGTGATCCGGAAGCGGGCAGGGAGCGGCTGCGCCGTGCGCTGGAGGCGCACGGTCAGCCGCTGGACGGACTGTGCCGACGCATCGTGGACGATCTCGTGCCGACGCGTCCGTACGACGACGTGGCGCTGCTGATGGCCCGGACCCGTCGGCTGGGGGCCGAGCGGGTCGCGACCTGGGACCTGCCCATCGACCCGGCGATCGTCGCGACGGCCCGAAAGTCGACCTCGCAGCAGCTGCACACCTGGGGTCTGGACGAGCTGGCCTTCACCACGGAACTGGTGGTGAGCGAACTCGTCACCAACGCCATCCGGCATGCATCGGGCCCGATCCGGCTGCGGCTGATCACCGACCAGGCGCTGATCTGCGAGGTCTTCGACGGCGGCGCGACGGCCCCGCACCTGCGCCATCCCAAGACGACCGACGAGGGGGGCCGCGGTCTGTTCCTGATCTCCCAGTTCACCCAGCGCTGGGGTACCCGCTACACCGCCGAGGGGAAGATCATCTGGGCGGAACAGTCCCTCACGGAACCGGCGGTCTGACGTACTCGGGTGGAGGCCGCTTCCGCCGAGCGGCCACCACCCGCACCTGCCGACTCAGCAGTCGCGGAACTCCGGTGACTGGTTGAGGATCTGCGAGCGCAGCGAGGTGAACCGGGTGTGGGTCTCGCCGCCCTGTGCCTCGGGGCGGAAGACGGCGACACGGTGGCAGTTCATGAAGGCCAGGGTGACGCCGAAGTGCCTCTCCAGGCTGGAGCGGATCGCGTCACTGGCCAGCGCCCGCAGCAGCTGCCCGCGTTCCCTCTCCGAGGGCGGCGGTGTGTGGTTGTCGGCGAACTCCCGCGCCCCGTCCCGCAGTTCGCCGACGAGGCCGGCGATGAGGTCGTAGGCGTACGGCAGTGACGTACGGACGGTTTCCACGAAGTCCCCTTCGCGGACCTGACCGCGTTCGGCTTCGGCGAGCAGCTTCGGGGAGACGTCGAGTGACATGAAGAGGCAATCCTGTCGTCGGCTGGTTCGGGTGGTGTGCGGTGATGGTGCGTCGGCGGGCGTTGTACGGCGGTTTCGTGGGCCGTGTGCCGCCGCGCCGCATGGCCTGTGGTGGCGCTTCTTCGCCCCGTTCAGGCGGGGTTCGACGCCAGGGCCGTCGGGCCGTGCCGGAAGCCCGGGTCGATCTGTGCGGAGAGGTCGCTGCCGGTGGCCCGGTCGGCCCAGGCCGCGGCGTTGCGGAGGTGGAAGGCGACGGCGTGCTCCTGGAAGGCCGACCAGTCCTTGGTCCGGGCGTCCAGTGCGGTCCGCAACTGGCTCAGGGCGTGGAGGTTGTGCGGCTCCACATCGCCCTGCGGGCGGCCCTGTTCACGGGATCGCACCCAGGAGGAGTGCTGAAAGTACGTCAGGAGGTCGTCGCCGACGTGCTCCTTGAGGAACAGTACGTCGTCCTCGCCGGTGACCTTGTTGCCGATCACCGCCACCGGGATCCCGAACTCCTCGGCGTGGTCGCGGTATTGGCGGTACACCGAGATGCCCTTGCGGGTGGGCTCGGCGACCAGGAAGGTCATGTCGAACCGGGTGAAGAGGCCGGAGGCGAAGGCGTCCGCGCCCGCGGTCATGTCGACGACGACGTACTCACCGGGTCCGTCGACCAGATGGTTGAGGTACAGCTCCACCGCTGCGAGCTTGGAGTGGTAGCAGGCCACGCCGAGATCGCTCTCGTCGAACTCACCCGTGACCATCAAGGGCACGCCCTCCACGTCCTGGACATGGTGGGAGTGCACGGCGTCGTCGCCGAGGAGCCTCAGCAGGCGCGATCCACGGCCCGGTGGGGTGGTCTTGATCATGGCCTCGCGTGAGGTGATGCGCGGGTTGCCGCCGCGCAGGAAGTCCTTGATCTCGCCCAGCCGTGCGCTGAGGGGCGGCGCGGTGAAAGATCGGTCGTCGCCGAGGCCCAGGGCCTGGGCCAGGTGCTGGTTGATGTCGCCGTCGATGGCGAGCAGGGGCGCTCCGGAGTGCGCGAGGTGACGGGCGAAGAGGGCCGACAGCGTGGTCTTGCCGCTGCCGCCCTTCCCGACGAAGGCAGCGCGCACGTCAGCCCTCCGGGCGCAGCAGCCCGCGCTCGTACGCCTTGGCAAGCCGTTGCGGTACGAGGTACGAGGAACCGTCGACGGTGACAGGGACGAGCTGCACCGGGGCGGCCTTCCACTGCGCGCGGCGGTGGCGGGTGTTGCTGCGGGACATCTTCCGCTTGGGAACGGCCATATCGGTCTCCTGTGAGGGGTGGGCTGGCGAAGCTCACGCTATATGAACATGGATCCCATTACCAAGCCGACGCCGCAGGACATGGCACTGCGAGACAACCCCTCCCCGACTCCTTCGCGGGCGGACCGAGTTGACGGAAGGTTGACCAAATCGCAGGAGATCACTGACGTTCCCGTCTATATGGTCTCCCGCATGCCCCCACAACCTCAGAGAACGCCAACTCTCCCGGTCCTTCCCTACCGGAAACCCACCCGCGACCGGGACTACTGGGTGTTCGACGACGTACTGCCCGACGCGGATGCCGTCCGAGCCCGATGCCTCGCCAAGGACGACTGGGTCAAGGGCCATCCGTACACCTCGGAGAGCTGGCCCGGCCTTCGCACGATGCCCGGGCTCGAACCGGCCGAACTGTCGCGTGTGGAACGACTGGTGAAGAAGGCCACCGGGGCGCGTGAACTCTGGCTTCAGAGCACACCCTCCGGGGGCACCCTCAACCACAACTGCATCCAGGTGGTGGGCCAGGGCGAGGGGGATTCGCGCCCGCACACCGATTCCCGCTCGCTGTGCCGCTATGCCGCGGTGCTCTATCTCAACCCTGCCGTCCCCAAGGACTGCGGCACCAGCTTCTACCGGCAGAGCCTGCCCGGCGGAAGGCTGGGCGGCAACATGGTGGCCGCGCCGCACAACAACCTGATCGACGCGCTGGGTACACGTTTCGTCCCGCCGGACTCCTTCGTCGAGGACATCCGCGTACCCCACCGGTACAACCGGCTGCTCGCCTACAACGCCAACCTGATCCACAGCGCCAGCGGCTACTGCGGCTCCACCATCGAGGACAAGAGAATGACGGCGGTCTTCTTCTGGATGGCATGAACATGCCACGCCACTGCGGCACATAGCGCTCCGAGGATTCGACTCGCCCCAATTTCGCGACGAGTTCCGGATGTTCGGGCGGTATGTACCAGTTACGGGTGTCCGACATCCTGGTGGCCAACCGGTGAGGGGGTCATGATGTAGTCATGACGTTGGCCCTGCGCGCCATGACGCGACTGGCGAATTGGCCGGACCTGGCCGCGGCCCTGCCGAGCTGCGGCACAGGACGGGCGCTGCGCTCGGAACAGGCCGAGATCGTCCACTTCCATTCGGAACAGGACGTCGACCTGCATCTCACCTCCCGGGCCATCCTCCGTTTCGAGGGCTACCTGAAGGACGTGCCCGCGGTCCATATGGTGCCCGGTTCACGCTGGGTGACGATACGTCTGGAAGTCGACTCGGACATCGATCTCCTTCTGACCCTGGTGAGCTTCGCTCTGTACGCCCACCAGTCGTGGCCGGCTCGGGGTGAAGCGCCGTCGCCGGCGTGCACCGAGCACCGCGGCATGGCGCTGCCTCTATAGGGGCGGCGCGAGCAGAGCGTCCGACTGGTGCGCGCGGCGCAGCGCGTCGGCGATGAATCCGTCGGCCTTCAGCTCCTCGACGAGATCGCGCAGGAACTGGACGGTCTCGGGCCGTCGGGTCGGTGTCGTGCCCACCGCCTGCCGGATCTGCATGAACCGGCCCTCGATCAGCCGGAGTTCGGGATGCGCCGCGACGTACTCGGTCAACGGCTGACGAACCCCGGCGGCGACCTCGATGCCCTGGGCGCGGAAGGCGTCGATACCGTCCTCACCGCGCACCACGCTCGCGTGCTCAAGCGTGCGGGAGAGGTAGAGGTCGTAGGCGGACCCGCGCTGCACACCGATGCGTACGCCCGCGCGGTCGACGTCGGCGACCGTGGTGAGGCTGGAGTGCCGGGGCACGGCGTACACGCCGTCGATCACGACGTACGGAGCGGTGAAGGCGACCTCGGCCTCCCGTACGGGTTCGATGGCCAGGAAGCACAGATCGGCCCGGCCCGTCCGCAGCGCGTCGAACGACTTGCGGGCCGCGTCGAAGCAGACGAGCTCCACCGGCAGGTCAAGCCGGGCACCGACCTCACGCGCGATGTCGACGCTCACGCCGGTCGGCGCGGTCGGGGTGCCCTGGGCGAGGACCGGATTGCCCAGGTTGATCGACGCCCGCAGCACGCGCTGGGGAGCCAGGTCCTGGGCGAGGGCGGCGATCGGGATCGTCATGAGCGGAGTTTAGGACACGCTTCCCGGCCACCGTCGCGGGCCCGCCCGGCGAGGTCGGGACGCTCGGCGACGAGTGGTCCAACGTCCGGGGATCCCCGCTCGGTCGACGGCCGAGGAGGCCTGAGCACACGAACGGCCACGGCACTCATGTACAGAACACGCGAAAGGCCTTGGCACTCACGTACAGCATGAGTGCCAAGGCCTTTCGGAGCCGTCGGGCCCGGGGGACGCCGTACGTCAGGCGCGGGTGCCCGTGGCGCGTCGGCGGCGGGTGACGACGGTGATCGCGGCACCGGCCGCGAGGAGGGCCGCGGCGCCGGCGGCGATCGGCAGGGTGTTGCCGCCGCCGGTCTCCGCGAGGTCGCCGGGCGCGGTGGTCCCGCCACCGTTGGGTGACGGAGCGGCAGGCGTCGTCGACTCGGACTCCGACGGGGTCGCCGAAGTGGTCGACTCGGCGGGTGTCGGCTCGGTCGGCGTCGAGGCCGGCGGCGAGGCGGCGGCAGGTGTCGAAGCCGGGGGCGTCGAGGCCGGCGGCGTCTGCGGGGTGCTCGGCGGCTGCGCCGTGCAGTCCTTCGTGCCGCCGTTCCACGCCGCGATCAGCTTGTCCTTGATGACCGCGCGGTCCGGACCCTTGGGCAGGTCACCGTGCTCGAAGCCGTCGTTCGCGTCGAAACGGCCGTCGAACTTGACGGCGCCACGGTAGAGGTCGACCTGCGCGAAGCAGCCGACGTCGGGCACCGAGATGTCGAGGGAGTCCGTGCCGCCCGGCTTCACCGTGACCGTGTCGAAGTCGTGGAAGACCTGTTCGCCGGAAGTGTTGAAGGTGGAGCCGTGGGCGCGGTACGAGGCGAGCGAGGCGGTGCAGGTGGCGGCGTCACCGGCGGTACGGACCTTGATGTGGACCTTGCCGTCGTCGGTGGGCTTGAGGGTCTGGTCGTCGACACGGACCGAGTCGTAGAAGTTCGTCCCGTCCAGGGAGAACTGGCAACGGTCGGTCTCGGTCTTCGTACCCGCACCCTTGCCGGGCTTGTAGTCGCTGCCGGTCTTGTCCCAGCCGTCGCCACCGGGGGTGCCGGTGGCCCAGGCGCCGGTCGTCGACGCCAAGAGGGCGAGCGCCACCGCGCCCGTCCCCAGCAGGCAGCGGAGGGTGACACGTCTCGCTATGGACATGCAGATCCCATCTTGATGTTGCAGGACCCGGTCGACAGCAACACGGCAGCGCGAAGCAGCCTGGGGCCGCACCGGGGGTGAGTGGTCGAAGAAACACTGGGCGCACTGGTCACATGGGCCACAGGTCAACCACATAGTCGATCAGCGCATGGAGGCTGTCAACCTCGCTGAACGTACGAGGACTTCACGGGTCGTCACATTCTGGGCACATGAGGAATTCTGACGTCCGGAAGATCGGCGAACGGACCGGGGAGCGTCAGGACCGCAAGGAGAGAGCGTCGCGTGCGCCCAAGGTACTGAGTTCCCTGTCGCAGCGCACTGAGTGCTATCTCGCCGCTTCGATGCTACTTTCCCGTTCATGAACGACGGACCCCTGCCTCCAGAAGCCGCAGAGTCGACGACCGCGAAGCCGCCCATGCGGGACGCCCTGGTCGCGGCGGCGTTCCAGCTCTTCCTTGAGCGCGGCTACGAGCAGACCACGGTGGATGACATCGTGGCGCTCGCCGGAGTCGGCCGACGGTCGTTCTTCCGCTATTTCCCCTCCAAGGAGGACGTGGTCTTTCCCGACCACGAGCGCTGCCTGGCGGACATGACGGCCTTCCTGAGCGCCGGGACCGACGAGGACGACCCGGTGCAGCGGGTGTGTGACGCCGTTCGGCTCGTGCTGCGCATGTACGCGGAGAATCCGACGTTCTCCGTTCAGCGCTACCGCCTCACCAAGAAGGTCCCCGGCCTGCGCGCGTACGAGCTGTCGGTCGTCTGGCGCTATGAACGGGCCATGGCCGAGTATCTCCACCGGCGCTTCGCCGACCGGCGGGACGGCGCTCTGCGCGCCGACGTCGCAGCCGCCGCCGTGGCCGCCGCGCACAACAACGCCCTGCGCTCCTGGCTGCGTGCGGACGGCCGGGGTGACGCGAGCTCGGGGGTGGATCACGCGCTCGGATACGTACGCGCCACCTTCGGCGGCCCGGCGGACGACGTGGCCACCGAGGAGCAGGAGGACGTGGTGGTCGTCATCTCCCGGCGGGGGGCGCCGATGTGGCGCGTCGTCCAGGAGATCGAGTCCACGCTCGGGCAGAACTGACCCACGAGGGTACCGAGTGTCTTTACGGGCGGCACTCAGTGTCATATTCTGTGGCTCGTGCCGGGGCGGACCCGAGCACCTCAGGTTTCGGCCGAGCGCAGGGAGACGACATCGTGTACCTCATCGCCGCGGGCGTCGACGCGCCGCCGCAAGGGAACCCGGCCCAGCACGCGCTCCTCTTCCAGCGCTGCCACTGGTGCGGCACCGCGATGTACCAACGGCTCCTGTGCCCGGTCTGCGCGGGCAGTGACCTGCGATCGGAGGCGAGTACGGGGACGGGCGTCGTGCGCCACTCCAACGTGGTCCACCGCAACACCCCGGCGGCGCGCAACGTCTCCCTCATCGAGCTGGCGGAGGGATTCACCGTCCAGGGCAGGGTGATGGGCCCACCCGCCACCGTTCACAGGGGAGACCGCGTCCAACTCGCCACCGCCCAGGACGCGATACGCCGACAGCCGGTGTTCCAGATCGTCGACGGTCCCTATCGCGGCTGGAGTTGACGACGGGCGGGCCGTCTGCCGACCCCGGCGCTCCCGGAACCCGGGTACGCCGGGTCCTCGTGCGTGGGTCAGGTGGCCGGGGTGATGCGGATCCCGACCGTCCCGCTCTCGCCGCGCCGCAACCGACTGCCCAGGAGGGTGATGCGGCCGAGGATGCCGTACTTGCGGGTGAGCAGCCGGCGGTAGTGGGCGGTTTCGGCCGTGTCGAGGATCTCGGCCGTCGCCGGGACCTGGTCACCGGTCGGCCTGCCGCGCACGTCGCAGGGGCCCACCAGGATGTCGGCCCGGTTACGGATCCGCTTCACCTTCCAGCTGTCCGCGGGTGTCCAGACGCCGAGCGTCCGGCCGTCCCGCACCACCCACACCGGCGTCGCCACTCCCGTGCCGTTCTTGCGGTAACTGGTGATGAGCACGTACTTGCCCGAACCGAGCGTGTCCAGCGAGGCCTCGTCCATGACGGAAGTCTAAGCAGCGGGACCCGGAAACAGCCCGGTTGGGCAAGCAGCCGGCCTCAGGACAACTGGCCGTCGTAATCGGGCAGCTTGAAGGTGCGCTCGGCGTGACCGCCGACGAGGTCCGTGTCGTTGTTGCCGACGTTGGCGATGATCGTGTAGCCCAGGGACTCGATCTCCGCGCGCTTGCCGGTCTTGTACGCGCTGACCTCGGCGAACAGGTCGGGCAGGTCGCGGACGTAAAGGCCGTCGACCGGGTAGGCCACGGACGTCAGGTTCGACTTCGTCAGGCTGTAGATGATGCCCGGGCGGGCGCTGATGAAGAAGATGGAGGCTCCGCGCGACTTCGCGTACTCGGCGAGTTCCAGCGAGGCCTGGACCGCCGGGGTGGGCAGCTCGTACCAGGGATGAAAGTCCGTCTCCAGCGTGGTGTTGTCGATGTCGAAGACGAGGGCGAGCTTCTTCCCGTCGGCGTGCGCGGTGCGCTGCTCGACATAGGGCGTGGCCTGGTCGATGACGGCCTGGACGTCCTGCTGCCAGGTGGCGTAGTCGACGTCGGCCTGCGCCGCCGTCACGCTCACCAGCGTCTGGGCGGGTACCGCGGCGGCGGTCCCCGCGGCGGTGACCGTCCCTCCGATCCCCAGTGCCACGACCACCGACACCGCGCCGATCCGGCGCCCCACAACGCGTCCTGTCATGCCTGTCCCCTTTTCACGTAGAAGTTCTCATGCAGAAGCGGCGAGCGAGCTTTCCCCGTCGCCGCTCCTGACATGATCACGCCTCATTGTGTACGGCGGGGCAAGTTTGAAATTACTCTTCGGTAGAAAATCTCCCAACCGCCCGGCAAGGGCCCCTCGGCCGCGATCTCCACACTCCGTTGTGGGGTGGCACGCGCGCGCGTCCCGTGTGAGCCTGGGCTCGCGGTCGGCGGGCCGCGGTGTCGGAACAAGGAGAGAGGCCGCTCGGATGGACGCACCGAACATAGTGATCGTCGGCGCCGGATTCGCCGGAGTCGAGGCCGCGCGAGGGCTGGAGCGTGCTCTCGCCCCCGGCGACGCCCGGATCACCCTGATCAGCCCGAACGACTACCAGCTCTACCTGCCACTACTGCCGCACGTCGCCGCCGGTGTCGTCACGCCGCAGTCGGTGGCACCCTCGCTGCGCCGGATCCTGCGCCGCACCGAACTGGTGCCGGGCGGAGTGGTCGGCATCGACCCGGCGGCCAAGGTGTGCGTCGTCCACAAGATCACCGGCGAACTCGTCGACCTGCCGTACGACTACCTGGTGCTCACGCCGGGCAGCGTGACCCGCACCTTCGACATCCCCGGCCTCCTCGACGAGGCGCGCGGGATGAAGACGCTGGCCCAGGCCGTGTATCTGCGCGACCACGTGATCGCCCAGCTGGACCTGGCGGCCGCCACACCGGACGAGGACGAGCGGGCGGCGCGACTGCAGTTCGTGGTGGTCGGCGGCGGCTACGCGGGCACGGAGACGGCCGCCTGTCTGCAGCGGCTCACCAGCGCGGCGGCCAAGCGGTACCACCCGCGTCTGGACCCCGCCCTGATCAAGTGGCACCTGATCGATGTCGCGCCCAAGCTGCTGCCGGAGCTCGGCGACAAGCTGGGCGCGAGCGCGCTGCGCCTGCTCAGCCGGCGTGGGGTGCACATCTCCCTGGAGACCTCCGTCGCCTCGGTCACCGAGGACAAGATCACCCTCACCGACGGACGGGTGCTGCCCTCGCGGACGCTGGTGTGGACGGCCGGTGTCGCGGCGAGCCCTCTCGTCGACTCGCTGGGCGCCGAGACCGTACGCGGGCGGATCGTCACCGAGGCCGACTTCCGGGTGCCCGGCCTGGACGGGGTGTTCGCACTGGGGGACGCGGCCGCCGTGCCCGACCTGGCCAAGGGCGACGGCTCCTACTGCGTACCGACCGCCCAGCACGCGGCCCGCCAGGGCCGGCACGCGGCGAAGATCCTCAAGGCGCTGCTCAGCGGGCTGCCCGCCACACCGTACAAGCACAAGGACCTCGGTCTCGTCGTCGACCTCGGCGGTCACGACGCGGTGTCCAAGCCGCTCGGTGTCGGCCTCAAGGGTGTGCCCGCTCAGGTCGTGGCCCGCGGCTACCACCTGTACGCGCTGCGCACCGGCGCGGCCCGCTTCCGTACCGGCGCCAACTGGCTCCTCAACGCCGTCGCGGGCGACGACTTCGTCCGCACCGGCTTCCTCGCGGACCGCAAGGGAACGCTGCGGGACTTCGAGCACACCGATGTGTATCTGACTCCGGAAGAGGTGGCCGCCCGAACTCGGGCCTGACACACGGTTCCTGACGGTCGTGGTGAACCCGTGAACGCCCGGACGTGGACGCACGTATGAAGGGAGGGCTCTCGACCGGAGCCCCCGGCGGCGGTGAACGCCGGCGGTGTTCGGCTTCGGGAGCCCATGGATGAGGCACGCACGACGACGGATCGTCCAACGGGGGGCGCGGATCGCGGCCGTCGGAGGACTGCTCTTCGGGGGCCTGATGGTGACGCGTGCGATGGCGAGCGAACCGTCCGACACGTCGCGTGCCACGGAGAGTTCGGCGCAGGCCGCCGCGGACAGGGGGGCCGAGCTGGTCTCCACCCTGGGCGCTTCCCGTACGGCGGGGAGTTGGATCGCTTCCGACGGGCAGCCGGTCGTCGCGGTGACCGACACGGGCGCGGCGGCCGAGGTGAAGAAGGCGGGCGCCCGCCCCAAGGTCGTGGACCACAGCATGCAGGCCCTCAAGTCCGCGACGCAGACCCTGAGTTCGGCGCCCCGGGTGGCGGGAACCGCCTGGGCCGTCGATTACGCGAACAACGAGGTGGTGGTGCGGGCCGACAGCACGGTCTCCGCCGCCGACTGGTCGAGTATGACGGCACTGGCCGGGGACATCGGTGACTCCGTGCGCATGGAGCGGATCGAGGGCACGTTCACCACACGGCTGAACGGCGCCGATCCCCTTCTGTCGACCGGCGGCCGCTGTTCGGCGGGCTTCAACGTGACCAACGCACAGGGCGACTTCATCCTCACGGCCGGGCACTGCGGGCCGGCCGGGTCCCTGTGGTTCGCCGACAACCAGGGCACACAGCAGGTCGGCCAGACGATCACCGCGTCCTTTCCCGGCGACGACTACTCACTCGTTCAGTACGCCAACGGGCAGGCCCCGCAAGGGGACAACATCGTGGCCATCGGCGGCGGAAAGGGCGTACGGATCACGGGCGTCGCCGATCCGACCGTCGGCCAGCGGGTCTTCCGCAGCGGCAGCACCAGCGGACTGCGCGATGGTCAGGTCACGGCGTTGAACGCGACGGTGAACTACCCGGAGGGCACCGTCTCGGGGCTCATCGAGACCACCGTGTGCGCCGAACCGGGCGACAGCGGCGGCCCGTTGTTCTCCGAGGGCATCGCGCTCGGCGTGACCTCGGGCGGCAACGGTGACTGCACCGCGGGCGGTACGACGTTCTTCCAGCCGGTCACCGCGGCGCTGACGGAACTCGGTGTGACACTGACGGGCCAGTCGGGGGCCTCCGGCAGTCCCACGGGTCAGGCGTCCACCCCGCCGTCCGCAGCGGCCCCACAGGGCGCCGCTGCCGCGCCGGGCTCCGCCGCGCCGGGTTCCGTCGAGTCGGTCGGCGCGGCTGCCGCCGAGACACTCATCACACGCCTCACGGATCCCAGGAACATAGGCCCGGGGCTCCTGGTCATCGCGGGAAGTATCGTCGCGCTGGTGGCGACCCGCTACATCCGCACGGAGCAGGACCGCAGTCGCTATCGGCGACAGTACTCACAGAGTTGGGGGTGAGACCCGGCTCACATGGGACGGCGGGTGGTTCGCCGTGCGGGGGCTGATGCCCGACTCACACAGGACGGCGGATGCGGGGGCTGCCCGGCTCACACAGGACAGCGGGTGCGGGGGCTGATGCCCGGCTCGTCACGCGGCCCGGGTGGGTGAGTGTGGGGCGGCTTCCGACCACTCCAGGACGAGCCGCTGGTACTCCCGCCGCTCGGCCATGCTCAGCGTCCCCCCGGTACGGAACCAGAGGGCTCGGATCTCCTCATTGACCTCGGTGGCGGACCGCTCGATGGCGGGTTCAGGAGTGGTGGACATGTTGTGAAGCATACGGACCTTGCCGTGAAGGCGATGTGAGTAAAGGTACGTCGAGCGACATTCCGGACCGTGAAGCTCATCACTCACGCCTCCGCCGACCCCAGGACCAGCACCTGGATCGCCAGTACCGCGGCTCCACGCGCCCAGTCGTGGAAGTCGGACACCTTCGTCTCCAGGCGGACCGGATCGGCCTGCGGATGGCGGCCGGCGAGGACGGTCTCCTCGACCAGTGACCCCGCCACGGCGACGAGTCCGACGCCCTCCCCGGCGAGGAGGATCTTCTGCGGCATCGCGAAGTTGGCGATCTGCGCGATCAGGGTCCCCAGGGCGCGGGCCGCCTCGTCGACGACCCGGGACGCCATGGGGTCACCGGCTGCGGCGCCGGCGAGGATCTCCTCGTAGCTCATGTCTCGGCCGGTGGCGGCGCGGAGTTGGTAGCGGATGCTGGGAATGGTGAGCAGCGAGACGGCGCTGCCCCGGTCGCCGTCGGGGGTGAGCGGGCCCTGGGGGTTCACCGGCCAGTGGCGGCCCATGCCCCTGCCGTCCTCGGCGGAGGCGACCCGCCTGCCGCCGAGGACAAGGCCGTAGCCGATCCCGGCGCCGATGGTGAGGACGACGAAGCGGTCGAGGCCGCGCCCGGCGCCGAACCAGGTCTCCGCCTCGATCAGGGCAGCCACGTCGTTCTCGACGACGACTGGCAAGCCCGTTCGCTCCTCGACGAGTTGGGCCAGCGGCACGTCGTTCCAGCCGAGGAAGGCCGACTCGGCGACGACGGCGCGCTTCTCCGCACGGCCGCCCACGCCGATGCCGATTCCGGCGAGGCGAGGGAAGGCGCGGGCGAACTCCTGCGTCATCTCCCGCAGCAGGTCGGCGACCTGACCCGGTTCATGCGTGGTGAGTGGACGGTCCTGCCTGGCGACGATGTCGCTCCTGAGGGTGGTGACGACGCCGTAGACCATGTCCCCGGTGATTTTGAATCCGGCGAAGTAGCGGGACTCGGCGACGACGGCCAGAGGTTGGGACGGACGGCCCTGCCGCACTTCGGGGGGTACGGAGTCCTCTGCCGACTCGATCAGCAGACCTGACTCGATCAGCGGTTTGGTCAGCCGGGTGAGGCTGCCCGCCGAGAGGTGCAGCCGGCGCGCGATCTCACTGCGGGACAGGGGACCGTGGACGAGTACCTCGATCGCCACCGCCCGTTCACCCGGACTCAGCGGCGGCCAACCGCCGACAGGTGTGGTCATTGACGTCCGACTCCCCAAAGTTTTTCTTTCGCCTTGGAAGTAACGAGGTCACCATAGGCCGCCCGTCGAGGTCGGGCAAAGACATCTGCGCGACTCTTGACGCCAGGATTCTTCCGAGTCGAAAGTAAGTAGCCGGGGTGAGTCGCGGCCTGCCTACTCGGCGGGCCGGCCCCGGCCCCCCACGCAAGCAGGCGACCACAGCGAAGGGTGTCACCCGCATGACGTTCTCTCTCGGCATTGTCGGAGCCGGGCAGTTCTCGGGCCAGTTCGCCAAGCTGTTCCTCGCCCATCCGGGCGTGGCCGATGTGTACGTGACCGATCTCCTGCCCGAGCGGGCGGAGCAACTCGCCGCCACCGAACGGCTGTCGGGCACCTTCCCCTCGTACGAGGCGATGCTGGAGTCGAAGGCGGTGGACGCCGTCGCGATCTTCACCCAGCGCTGGACCCACGGGCCGCTGGTGCTCCAGGGGCTGAACGCCGGGAAGCACGTGTACTCGGCGGTGCCCATGGCGATCACCAAGGACGAGATCGCGGCGATCATCGACGCGGTGCGGGCGACCGGACTGACGTACATGATGGGCGAGACCAGCCAGTACAACCCGGCGACGGTGCACGCCCGCAACCAGATCGCCGACGGCGCCTTCGGCCGGATCTTCTACGCCGAGGGCGACTACGTCCACGACATGGACCTCGGGTTCTACGAGGCGTACCAGTACAGCGGCGGCGAGAACTGGAAGGCGACCGCCAGCTATCCCCCGCTCCTGTACCCGACGCACTCGGTGGGCGGGGTGCTCGGGGCCTGGCAGACGCACGCGGTGAGCGTGTCCGCGATCGGGGTGCGCGACCAACGCGGCGACGGTGTGTTCGACGAGGAGATCAGCCAGTTCGGGAACGACTTCTCCAACGCGACCGCCCTGTTCGAGGTCTCGGGCGGCGGCGCGTTCCGCACGAACGAGTTCCGGCGGGTTGGCTATCCCTCGCACATCAGGGAGTCGCGTTTCCGGTTCTTCGGCACGGACGCGAGCATGGAGCAGCTCGCGACGGTGGCCCTGTGGCAGGACAAGAAGGGCGTGCGGGACATCAGCGAACTCCTGGAGCCCAAGGCGACGTTGGCGCCCGATGATCCCTCGCTCCAGCACATCGCACCCGCGCTGCGGGCCGCCTTCACCTCCGGGTCGGCGCCGGTGCACGACCGGACACGGCTGCCCCGGGAGTTCGACCACCTCCACAACGGACACGAGGGCAGCCACCACTTCCTGGCGGACGACTTCGTGACCGCGGTGAACACCCGGACCCTGCCGTCGGTGAACGCGTGGGTGGCCGCCCGCTACACCCTGCCGGGCATCGTCGCGCACGAGTCCGCGCGGCAGGGTGGGATCAGGCTGGACATCCCGGACTTCGGGGACGCCCCGGCGTGAGCTCCGGCCGGTCTCGGGCCGGGTTTCGTGCCGGTCTCGGGCCGGGATGACCTTCGACCGGTGTGACCTTCGGCCCGTGTCGGGCCGGGTGCCGTCAGGTGCCCGGCTTGCGGCCGTACACGTAGACGTCGTCGCCGTTCTTCAGCAGCGACCAGTACTTCTTGGCGGTGGTCGTCGTCATGTTGACGCAGCCGTGCGAGCCGGGCGGGTTCCACATGCTCAGGCCGACCGAGTGGAAGGCCTGGCCGCCGTCGAAGAACTGGCTGTAGGGCATGGGCACGTCGTAGATGTTCGAGACGTGGTCGATGTCCCGCCAGTAGATCTTCTTCAGCCCGGTGCGGGTCTCGTAGTTGTTGCGGCCCGTGCGGACGGGGACCGGCCCGTAGACGAGCTTGTCGCCGTCCTGGATCCAGCTGAGCTGGAGCGTGAGGTTGACGCAGGCGATGCGGCCCTTGTTGACCGGGCACTTGCCGTCCTTGTTGGGCTTGTCGCCGACGGCCTTCTGCTTGTTCATCAGGTCCATCACGCCCCAGGTGACGGATCCCGCGTACCCGATGTTCGGGGTGATGCCGTGCTTGTTCTGGAAGGCCTGGATCGCCTTGCAGTCGGCGGTGGACTGCCGTCCGTCGACCGGGCGGCCGAGGAACTTCTCCACCTGCTTCTGGTACGGGCCGACGCTTGTCGTACAGCTCGCGGCCTGCGCGGGCGCCGCGCCCAGCACGAGTGTCAGCGGCGCGACCAGTCCGGTGATGCCGAGCGCGATGGCTCCGCGTCTGCGTATGTCCCCCATGACGGACCTTTCCCTTGCGTTCTCTTCGCATCTTTCGCGATGTCCGACTGCTAGACCCGCGTCGGGGGGTGTGCGTTGTAGCGGCTGGTCAGGCTGCGACGAAACGGTGACATTGCCCGGCGCCGAGCAGCCCCCGAGCAGATCCACCGCCCGCGTGAGCCGTGCCGGGCACGGACCAGTTTCCCTCAATTGGACCGGGACTCTCGCGTGCCGTCCGCCTACCCTGCCGCCATGAATCGCACACTCGCCGACGACCTCGACCGGCTCCCCGAGCTCCTCCAGTCCGCCCGTGACTTCGCCGCGAGGGAGGTGAGCGGGCTGGCCGACCGTCCGGTGGCACACCTCGGCAAGGCGCCCGACCGCGAGCCTCTTCCGACCGTGGGGACCGGTGCCGAAGGCGCGCTGGCCCGCTTCGCCGAGCGCTGGGCCCCGGGTTTCTCCGGCTCCGCCGGCCCGCGCTATCTCGGCTTCGTCACGGGCGGCGCGACACCGGCCGCGCTCACCGGAGACTGGCTGACCAGCGCGTACGACCAGAACGCGTCCGGGGGCGGCGACTCGTCCGCGAGTGCGCTGGAGCGGGAGACGCTGGGCTGGCTGCGCGAGCTGTTCGGGCTGGGCGAGGAGCACAGCGGGGCCTTCGTGACCGGGGCGACCGTCTCCAGCACGGTCGGCCTGGCCATCGCGCGGGAGTGGCTCGGCGAGCGCCAGGGGGTGTCCGTGTCGCGGGAGGGCGTCGGTGCGCTCGGTCCGATCGACGTGCTGTCCGGCACTCCTCACTCCAGCATCACCAAGGCGCTGTCCGTGCTCGGTATCGGGCGGGACCGGCTGCGCTCGGTTCCCGTGCTGTCCGGGAACCGCGAGGCGATCGACGTGGAGCAGCTCGCCGCCGCCCTCGACGCGCTCGGCGGACGTCCGGCGATCGTCGTGGCGAACGCCGGGACCGTGAACACCGTCGACTTCGACGATCTGCGGGCCATCGCCGCGCTCAAGGAGCGGTACGACTTCTGGCTGCACGTCGACGCCGCGTTCGGCGGCTTCGCCGCGCTCTCACCCTCGTACGCCCATCTCGTCGAAGGCCTCGACGCGGCCGACTCCGTCTGTGTCGACCTGCACAAGTGGCTCAATGTCCCCTACGACGCGGCCGTCCAGTTCACCCGCCGACGGGACCTCCAGGTGCGGGTCTTCCACAACGCCTCGCCCTACCTCGGCCTGCCCACCGGCGACCCCGACTTCCTCCACCTCACACCGGAGAACTCCCGTCGGCTGCGCGCCCTGCCGTCGTGGTTCGCGCTTACGGCGTACGGCCGTGAGGGGCATCGCGAGATCGTCGAGCGGAACGTCGCACTCGCCCGGCACCTGGGCGAACGCATCGAGCAGGAACCGCGGTTGAGACTCCTCGCGCCGGTCCGGCTCAACGTCGTGTGCTTCACCCTCGCCGAGGATTCGGGCGCGGGCGCGGGCGCGGGCGCGGGCGCGGGCGCGGGCGCGGGCGCGGGCGCGGGCGCGGGCGCGGGCGCGGGCGCGGGCAAGGAGCGGGTGCATGAGTTCGCCCGGACGATCGCCGCCTCGGGCGAAGCCGTCGTCACGCCGACGTTCTACGGCGGGTCTCACGCACTGCGGGCGGCGTTCAGCAACTGGCGTACGTCCGAGGCCGATACGAGCCGGGTGTTCGACGCCCTGAAGCGCCACAGCGGTGTCGGACGGTCCTGAGCGTCGCCCCGCTGCCGAAACGCCTGGCGGAAACCGGTGTTGACCGCCGACAGACCCCGTCCACGCACAGAAGGTGTCCACGGCGTACGCGACGGCCGCCTCGGCCTACGTCCGCTCCCCCACGCCGCCCAGGAACGCCTCGGCCCGCGCGCCCTGCTCCCGGATCGCCGCCGCCGTCTTCTCCGCCTGGGCCAGGTCAGCGTCCGTTGGGACGGACGGCGTTGCCATGATCATCAGGGCGACAGATACCGTGCGCTCATGTCCGCGTTCATACAACAACTCCCGGCGCTGATCGGCGTGGTCGTCGGTGCTCTCGGCTCGTATCTGGCCGTCATGCGGGGCGAACAGGTCCGGTTCCGTCGCGAACGGGCGGCTCGCTGGGAGGAACGGCGGCTCGCGGTGTATTCGGACTACGCGACGTCCCTCAAGAAGGCCGTCACCCTGACGTACCGCATCGCCTCCCACCTCGGGAACGACCCTCACCCGCACCCCTTGTCCCCCGAGGACGCCGCTCCCCTGCTGGCCGAGGCCACCGTCGGCCGGGACCCGGCAGGCGAGACACTGCTGCTGCTGGGCACGCAGGAGGTGGTGGACAAGGCGCGGGTCTGGGTCCTCTCCGTCATCGACATGGAACGGTTCCTCAGCGAGCGCGTCCACGATCCGGGGGCATGGCAGATCCTGCTGGACCGCCAGCGCGCCGGGCGTGAGGAGTACTACGCGGCGGTCCGCAGGGATCTGGCGCTCCCGCCCGGCCACTCGGCGCACTGGGAGATCCCGCCGCCCCCTGGACGCGGGTGACCTCAGCGGTAGCCCGTCGCGTCCGCCGCCTTGCCCACGTCCTGGACCTCGACCATGTAGCGCCAGGCGTCCGGGCGGCTGCCGTCACGGTCGGTGAAGTCGTACACCTGAGCGAGCTGTCCGCTGGAGAGCGAGTCGCCGTTCCAGCGGGCGACGTCAGGGTCGGCGGCCAGCGCGGCGACGGCACGGCCGACGTAGGAGGGTGTCTCGGAGATGCCGAAGTGCGGGACGCGCTTCAGGGCGTCGCGCCAGTTCTCCTCGGTCACGCCGAAGTTCTCGAGCATCATCTCCGAGCGGAGCCAGCCGGGAGTGAGCGCGACGGCGGTGGCTCCCCGCGGGCCCAGCTCGTGGCCCAGCGCGAACGCCATACGCAGGACGGACGACTTGGCGAGGTCGTAGAAGAAGGAGACCCGGTAGGTGTTCCGGTTGTACTCGGCGGTGCCGTCGGTCATCTCGACGACCAGTCCGCCGGGGGTGCGGAGCAGCAGGGGAAGCGCGTGGTGGCTGGTGATCGCGTGCGTCTCGACGGCGAGGCGCAACAGCCTGAGGCCCTTGTCGAGGTCGTGTTCCCAGACCGTCGACTCCCACTCGAAAAGTGTCTCGCCGCCCCAGATGTCATTGACGAGGACATCGAGGCGGCCCTGCTCGTCCGCGATGCGGGCGACCAGGGCCTCGACCTCGGAGGGGACCAGATGGTCGGTGGGTACCGCGATGCCGCGGCCTCCCGCCGCCGTGACCAGCTCCGCCGTGTCCTCGATGGTCTCGGGGCGGTCGTACTCCGAGCGCTCCCCGCGCGTGCTGCGACCGGTCACGTAGACGGTGGCGCCGGCCGCGCCGAGCTCCACGGCGATCCCGCGTCCCGCGCCCCGCGTCGCCCCGGCGACGAGGGCGACCTTGCCTTCCAGCGTGTTCTGCAGCGGCCCCGACATGTCCGACCTCCGTGCTCGTAGCGCTCACGCGATGCCTTCACGCATGCGTCCCTACGAGGGTCCCGCGGAAGCCGGACATCTCCTGTCGTCTTTCTCCGGCGCGTCGAGGTCAGTGACCGCGCGCGATCCACTCCTCCAGGTGGGGGGCCTCGGCGCCGATGGTCGTGGAGTCGCCGTGTCCCGTACGAACAGTCGTGTCGGCCGGAAGCGTGAGCAGCCGGTCGCGGATCGAGTCGACGATCGTCGGGAAGTGGGAGTACGAGCGGCCGGTGGCTCCCGGGCCGCCCTGGAAGAGCGTGTCGCCGGTGAAGACGGTGCCCAGGCCCGGGTCGTACAGGCAGACCGCGCCGGGGGCGTGTCCCGGGGTGTGCAGCACGGTCAGGTCGGCGCCGGCCGCCTCGATCACCTGGCCGTCCTGGAGCCAGGCGTCGGGGAGGCGGTCGGGGTGGGTCTGCTTCCACAGCGGCAGGTCGTCGGGGTGGAGCCAGATCGTGGCGCCGGTGCGCTCGGCGAGGGCGGGAGCGGCGTCGATGTGATCGTTGTGGGCGTGGGTGCACACGATGGCCAGCAGGCGCCGGTCGCCCACCGCCTCGGCGATGGCGTCGGCGTCGTGGGCGGCGTCGATGACGATCGCCTCGTGGTCGTTCCCGACGATCCACACGTTGTTGTCGACGTCCCAGGTGCCGCCGTCGAGCGAGAACGTGCCGGAGGTGACGAGGTGTTCGATACGCGTGGTCATCACAGCACCACCACCGAACGCAGCACGTCGCCGTGGTGCATCCGCTCGAAGGCGGGCTCCACCGCGTCCAGGGCGATCGTCTCGGTCACGAAGGCGCCCAGGTCCAGCCGCCCTTGCAGATGCAGGTCGATCAGCAACGGGAAGTCGCGGGAGGGCAGACAGTCGCCGTACCAGGACGACTTGAGGGCTCCGCCGCGCCCGAAGACGTCGAGCAGCGGCAGTTCCAGCTTCATCTCCGGCGTCGGTACGCCGACGAGCACGACCGTGCCCGCGAGGTCACGGCCGTAGAACGCCTGCTTGTACGTCTCCGGGCGGCCCACCGCCTCGATGACGACGTCGGCGCCGAAACCGCCGGTGAGCTCGCGGATCGCCTCGACCGGGTCGCTCTGCGCGGAGTTGACGGTGTGCGTGGCGCCCAGCTTCGACGCGGTCGCCAGCTTCCGGTCGTCGATGTCGACCGCGATGATCTTCGCCGCACCGGCAAGCTGGGCCCCGGCGATCGCCGCGTTGCCGACCCCTCCGCAGCCGATGACGGCGACGGAGTCGCCCCGGCCGACGTTCCCGGTGTTGATCGCGGCGCCGATGCCCGCCATGACGCCGCAGCCGAGGAGTCCGGCCACTGCCGGTGACACGGCCGGGTCGACCTTGGTGCACTGTCCGGCGGCGACCAGGGTCTTCTCGGCGAAGGCGCCGATGCCCAGGGCCGGTGACAGCTCGGTGCCGTCGGTGAGTGTCATCTTCTGCTTCGCATTGTGCGTGTTGAAGCAGTACCAGGGCCTCCCACGCAGACAGGCCCGGCAATTCCCGCACACCGCACGCCAGTTGAGGATGACGAAGTCACCGGGCGCGACGTCCGTGACGCCCTCGCCGACCGACTCGACCACGCCCGACGCCTCGTGGCCGAGCAGGAACGGGAAGTCGTCGCTGATGCCGCCCTGTTTGTAGTGCAGGTCGGTGTGACAGACCCCGCAGGCCTGGATCTGAACGACGGCTTCTCCCGGCCCCGGATCCGGCACGACGATGGTCTCGACACGCACCGGCTCGTTCTTGCCCGGTGCGATCACGCCCCGTACTTCCTGCGCCATGTTGATCAGCCTTCCGTAGGTCGACGTAGCCTCGGAGCCCGCGTCCGATCCGACCGGCGATCAGGCACAGGCTCTCCGACCGACCCTACGGCGTGACCGACCGGTAGAAGGCCAGGTGATGCGCGGCCGCCTCGGCCCAGGTGTGGCGGGCGGCCAGCTCCCGGCCGGCCTCGGCGCGGGCCGGATCGGACGAGTCGAGGGCCCGGCCGAGTTCGGCGGCAAGGGATCGCGGTGAGTCCCCGAACCGGGCGGCCGGTCCGAACACCTCACGCAGCACCGGTAGATCCCGGACTACCAACGGGACCCCGGCCGCGAGCGCCTCCATCGCGGCCAGCCCGAAGCCCTCCTTCAGGGACGGGAAGGCGAAAGCGTCGGCGGCGGCGACGAGTGCGGGCAGTTCGTCGTCGGCGACGGCTCCAAGGACCATGGGCCGCACGCCCAGCTCCACCGCCCGGGCTTCCCAGCGGGTGCGGTAGTCGCGGTAGTCGAAGAGGGTCTCCCCGCCCGCGATCACCAGCCGTACGCCGGGGTGTCCGGTACGCAGCGAGGCGTACGCCTCCAGCAGGTCGAGTGATCCCTTCCGCGGCTCGATGCCGCCGACGGTGAGGATGTAGGGGCCGAGCCGGGAGCGCCAGGCCGCGCGCGCCGCCGGGTCCGTGGTGGCGAAGCGCTCGTACGCCACGCCGTTGGGGATGACCGCGGGCTTCAGGCCCCACCCGTCGGCCAGTTCGTCGGCGACCGACCGTGAGACGCAGATGTGCGCGTACGGCTCGGCGATGGCCCGTTCGTGGCAGGCGGCGAGCTCGGGGGTGGTGAACTGGTCGAGGTGGTGGACGGTGCGGATGCAGCGGCCCGCCGCGTTGGCGCTGATGCAGTCCTGGGCGTGGACGATGTCGTACGGGGTCGGGTCGAAGGCGTCGCGGAGGGTGGCGATGGAGCGCAGGATGCGCGCGCCGACGGTCTCGTCCGGCGGGCCGTCGGGAAACGGCACGATGTGGAGACGCACGGCCGGATCCACGGGCCGGAAGAAGCCGCGGTCGCCACCCCGGCCGAGCGTCCAGACCGTGACGTCCTCGCCTGCCGCGGCCAGCGCCTCGGCCAGCGCGAGGGTGTGCACGACGCCGCCCCGCGGCTTGGTGGAGTAACTGAGCAGGGCGATCCTCACGAGGAAACCTCCCGGTGGGCGGCCGGACGACACTCACCTTGGTGGCGCAGGACACGGCGCGCACGGCCCGTCCCGGCCGGGACACCGAGCAGGGCAACCCTCACGAAGAAACCTCCCGATACGCCGCCGGACGGCGCTCGCCCAGGTGGCGCAGGACGCGGCGGGCGCGGTCCATCTCCGCGGCGACGTCGACCTCGGCGACGGCGAGGCCGGCCTTGGCCCAGGTGCGGGCGAGGATGTCGCCGCCGGGGCCGACGACCTTGGACTGGCCGAGGAAGCGCATGCCGCCCATGGTGCCGGTCTGGTTGGAGGAGGCGAGGACGACCTGGTTCTCGGCGGCGCGTGCCTGGTCGTACAGGTCGAAGAGTTTGGCCTGGCGGTCCTGGGCCATGCGCGGGGCCCGGTTGGTGATGCTGGTGGGCCAGGCGGACAGGCAGGCGAGGATCTCGGCTCCGTCCAGGGCCAGTGAGCGGGCGGACTCCGGGAACGTCTTGTCGTAGTCGATGAGCATGCCGATCCGGCCGACGGGGGTGTCGAAGGCGTCGAAGCGGTCGCCCGGCGCGTACGCGGCGACCTCACCGGCCGGGAGGTGGACCTTGCGGTGACGGCCCAGGACGCCGTCGCCGCTGACGCACACGGCGGCGTTGTAGTGCTCGGTCCCGCCGTCCTCGCAGTAGCCGACGCAGACGACCATCTCGGCGGCGAGACGGGCGACTTGGAGGATCAGCGGGTCGTCCGGCTTGAGCGCGGGCGGCAGGGCGTCGGGGTCGGGGTGGCGCAGGTCGGCGAGGTAGCCGCCGAGCGCGGCGTCGGGCAGGACGAGCAGTCCGGCACCCGATTTACGCGCGTCATCGATGAGTTTCGCGATGCGTGCGAGGTCGAACTCCAGGTCGCGGCCGAAGTGGGCGGCGGCGGCCGCGATCCGGATGGTGCTCATGGGCTGACTGCTCCTGCGTGCGTGTAGGTTTCCGGGCGCCTGTCGCGCAGGTGCCCCATCGAGCGGCGGGCGGTCTCCAGGGCCTGGGTGACGTCGAGTTCGGCGATCGCCAGACCGGATCCGACGCCGGTGTCGGCGAGGATCTCGCCGCCCGGGTCGACGACCTTGGCGCTGCCGACGAAGCGTAGCGACCCGAAGGTACCCGCCTGGTTGGCGGAGATCCACACGATCTGGTTCTCCAGGGCGCGAGCCCGGTCGAAGAGGTCGAAGCGGCGCTTCCAGCGGTCGTTGACCAGGTCCGTCGTGGCGTGGGTCCTGGCGCCCGGCCAGGCCGAGACGCAGACGCCGATCTCGGCGCCGTCAAGCGCCAGCGCACGTGCGGACTCCGGGAACGCCTTGTCGTAGCAGATCATCATGCCGATCCGGCCGACCGGTGTGTCGAAGGCGTGGAAGCGGTCGCCGGACGCGTAGCTGACGTCCTCGCTGAGCGGCTGGTGGACCTTGCGGTGATTGCCGAGCACGCCGTCGCCGTTGACGCAGACGACGCTGTTGTAGCGGGCGTCGCCGTCGGCCTCGCAGTAGCCCGCAATGACGGTCAAATCCCCTGCCAGGGAGGCCAGTCGGCGAATCTCGGGGCCGTCCAGGGCGAGCGCGGGCGGGCCCTCGTCGGACGCGGAGTCGTCGAGGCTGAGCAGATAGCCGCCCAGGCAGGCCTCCGGGAGGGCGAGCAGCCCGACGCCCTCGGCCCGCGCCTCCTTGATCAGCCGTTCCACTACGGCGAAGTCCTCCTCGAGGTCCCGCCCGAACTCGGCGGAGACTGCGGCCATACGAAGGGGGCCTGTGCGGTGGGTGGCTGTGCCGTGGGCGGCTGTGCGGTGGGTGCCCACGCGGCTCGCACTCGTGCGCTCGGTGATCGCGCCGTCGGCGCCCGCCCCGTCGACGCTCATGCCGTCGGTACTCATGCGGCTCACGCTCGTACTAGCGGTGTCCGCGCGCTCGGCGCCCGCCCCGTCGGCGCCCGCGCGATCGGTGCTCATGCCGTCGGCGCCTGTCGGGCGGGCGGCCACGCGATCGGTATCCATGCCGTCGACGCCCATGCGGTCGGTACTCATGCGGTCCCCATTCCGGTCACCGGTCCGGTGACGGCTTCGGTGATCTCTCCGTCGGGCCAGCGCAGCCCGACCCCGTGTCCCACGGTCAGCTCTCCGCAGCGGGCCCCTGCGGCGGGACCGGCGGGGAGGGGTGGCGCGTCCGGCTGGTCGGCGGTGAGCATCGCGAAGCCCGGGAAACAGGTGAGCCAGTCCCCCATGGTCGCCGCTGCGGGGCGCGGCACGGCGGCCACGTCGAGCACGGCGCCACAGCCACTCGCCTCGGCGAGCATGCCCAGGGTCCCGGCGATCCCGGCCATCGACACGTCCTTCGCGGCGGCGGGCCGTACCGCTGCCACCGCCCCGGTCATGGTGCGGAGTTCGTCCCCGCGGCGGTGGCTGGACGAGTCCCACTGGCGCCCCCGGTAGCCCTGGCGCCAGCCGCCACCCAGGTCCGCGGTGAGTCGCACCGCGTGCCCCGGCCGCCCGCCGCCGCCCGGCACCGGGTGGTCGGTGCGGCCGAGCGCGGTCACGGACAGGGCGGCGGGCACGCCGAGTTGGGTGTGGCCGCCGAGCACCGGGACGCCGTACGCACGCGCCGCGCGGCCGAGCCCGGCGAGGATCCGGGACGCGTGCCAGGCGTCCTTCGCGCCCACCGCGTCGAGCAGTCCGACGGGTGAAGCGCCCATCGCGGCAAGGTCGTTGACATTCACCAGGACCGAGCACCAGCCTGCCCAGTCGGGGTCCCGCTCGACCATGGACGGCACGATCGCGTCGCAGGCGGCGATCACATCCGTACCGGCGACAGGCGCGCCGTCGTCGCCCACGTAGCCGAGTGGCGCCGGCGTCAGTGCGCGGAGCAGGGGGCCGAGCGGGGCCTTGGTGGCCTCGGCCTGCGCGGCGATGCGGCCGATCGGCCACCGCATGAGGACATGCGGACGGTCCGCGAGCACGACCTCCCTGACGGGCCGCCAGCCAAGTCGCTTGAACAGCAGGCGATTTCGGACCTGGACGGTGGCGTCGAAGCGCAGGACGCCCGCGGCCTCCGCCCGTGCGCAGGCGGCCCGTACGAGGGCGGCTCCGATCCCCTGCGGGCCCCTGGCGCCGGGCGCGACGACCAGCCGGCCGCCCGCCCACCATCCGAGGTCCGGGCCGTCGTCCACGGGGCCGAGCCGGACGCCTCCGAGGACGGCGCCGGAACGGTCCCTGGCGATCAGGACCAGGGTGCGGGGGTCGTCGTCGCGGTCGTCGAGGTCATGGCCCGCGAAGAGCCCCTGTTCGTGGACGAAGGTGTCCCGGCGCAGCCGTCCGTAGGCCCTCAACTCGCTCTTGTCCGAGGCCTCTTCGATGTGAAAGCCGGGCTGTCGTGCGAGTGTGCTGCGGTCGCCGAGCAGCGCGAGGATGTCCTCCGCGCTCTCCACCACCACGGGCACGGTCGTCGTCGATCCGTCGAGGTACACGGCTCACCCACCCGCCGTCCTGAGCACACTGCACGCCCCGCAGGCCGCGCAACCGGCCTGCTGGTCCGCGCCGTTCATGTCCGCCGCGCGCAGTTTCGCCGCGACGCCCTCGGTGACGTACTGCAACAGCGCGGCGATGGGAGCCTCGGCGCCGTCGCGAGCGGCCAGCGTGCCGCCCATCGGGCGGAAGGGAACGACGAACGGGTACACCCCTCGGTCGATCAACCTCCCTGCTCCCGCGATGAGTTCGTCGGGATCCTCGCCGAGACCGACGAGCAGGTACGTGGAGACACGGTTGGTCCCGAACACCCGGACCGCCTCGTCCCACGCGGCCTCGTACTCCTCCAGGGGTACGGTTGACTTGCCGGGCATCCAGCGCCGCCGTACCGCGTCGTCGAGGGACTCGACATGGATGCCGATGGCCGTCGCTCCGGCGTCGTGCAGCTCACGGATCCACACCAGGTCGCCGGGTGGTTCGCACTGCACCTGGACGGGCAGTCCCGGCACGGCTTCGAGGACGGCGCGCACGGACCGTACGAGATTGCGGGCGCCCCGGTCCGGCCCTGTGGTCGTGCCGGTGGTCATGACCATCTGGCGTACACCGTCCAACCGGACGGCCGCCTCGGCGACTTCGGCGAGTTGCGCCGGGGTCTTGGCTGCGACCGTCGCACCGGAGCGCAGGGACTCCTCGATGGTGCAGAAGCGGCAGCGGTCGGACTCGGCATAGCGGATACAGGTCTGTACGACGGTCGTGGCGAGGACGTCGGCGCCGTGGAGACGGGCGATGTGCTCGTACGGGGTGCCGTCGGCGGTGGTCAGGTCGTAGAACCTGGGGCGCTGTACGGCGGTCAGGGTCAGGCCGGTGTCGTCGTCGCCGAGCCATACGCGGCCGTCCCGGACGGAGTAGGGGCTGTCGGGGTTGCGGGGCAGCGCCGCGTTGGCACCGTCGACGAGGACGTGCCCGTCGTCGCTGGGTCCGGCGCCGTCGGGACGCCGTACGGGAGCCTCCAACCGGACTCCGTGGAGGGCGAGTTCGGCGCGGGTCGTGATCCGGACGTCGACCGGACCCGTCCCCCTCGTCTGTGTACCGGTGCCAACGCTCATGGCTTGCCCCTCAGAGCTGGTAGGTCGAGTTGATGATGGCGCCCTTGCGCGCGTAGTGGATCAGCGCGTCCTGGACGTCGAGCGGGTGGGTCGGGATGACGCCCTCGATCAGGTCCTCCTCGCGGGCTCCGTGCAGGGAGAGCCCGAAGCGGCAGCAGTAGACCTTGCCGCCCTCCCCGAGGAAGGTCTTGAGCTGGTTGTTGATGTTGTGCTCGCCCGGGAAGGCGGAGTTGCCGACGGTCGGAAAGCCGCGTGTGGCAAGGCAGTTCAGCGAGCCGGGGCCGTAGAAGTAGATGGCGGTCTCGAAGCCCTTGCGCAGGGCGCGGGTCGCCTGGAGGACGGCGACGAAGGAGACCGAGGACTCGTGGGCGATGCCGTGGACGAGGGTGAAGTACGTCTCGCCGTCCTCGGCCTTGTAGTCGGGGAAGACCTTGGTGTCGCCGTAGATGCTGGTGCCCTCGGGGAGGGAGGGGTGCGGGATCTCGGTGAGGGACTTCTGCTCGATCTCGCTGAGTTCGACGGTTTCCGGCATGGCTGTCTCCTTGGGCGTGTTGGTGAGCGAGGGTTGTACGGGGTCGGAGAAGGTCGTACGTGGGTGAGGGGTGGGCGGGTCAGTCGTAGAGCGTGGCGAACGTGTCCCGGAAGACCCGCTCGCCGAGTTCGCCACCGCCGGCCGCGGCGGTCATCCGGGCGTACTCGCCGGCGAAGTCGCCCCAGGGCTGGTCGCTGGCGAAGAGCACCCGGTCGTGGCCGATACCGCGGTGCTCGATCTCCCGGGCCAGCCAGTACGGGGCGAAGCCGATGGCCCAGGAGAGGTCGGTGTAGACGCGCTTGCCCGACTCGATCCAGTCGAAGAAGCGGGAGCCCACGAGTTTGATGTGGCCGCTCATCCCGCCGCCGAAGTGCACGAGGTGGACGGCGACTTGATCGGCGTACCAGTCGACGAGGTGGCCCACCTCGTCGATGTCGGAGGCGGCGCCGGGCGAGGTGTGCACATGCACCACGAGGTCCAGGCGCGCGGCCTCGTGGAAGATCCGGTCCAGGAGCGGGCGGCACTCGGGGTCGGTGGGGCGTCCGCCGAGCAGGAAGCTGAGCTTGAGGGCGCGTACGCCGTCCTCGCGGGCCAGGGCGAGGGCGTGCGCGGTGCGGTGCTCGTCCGCGGGACGCGGGGAGACCCACAGGCCCGCCCTGATGCGGTCGTCGGTCTGGGCGGCTTCGATGGCCAACTCGTTGAAGGAGAAGGCGATGTCGGGGTCGGGGACGCCGTAGTTGGGGAGGACCAGGGCGCGTTCGGTGCCTTCGGCGTCGAGGTCGGCGAGGAGCTGCTTGACGGTGGCGCGGGCGGTGGTGTCGGGGTTGACGGGCGGTCCGCCGTAGAAGGGGTACGCGGGGAGGACACCGATGTGGCGGTGTGCGTCGAAGACCATGTCCGTGCTTTCAGCCGACGGGGAGTGCGGAGGCGAGCTCGGTGGGGGCGCCGGTGAGGGTGCCGCAGACGTCGGCGAGGCGGCGCGAGGCGTCGATGTGGCCGGCGAGGAACTCGGCGTCCCGGCCGACGGCTTCGAAGCGCCCCGAGCCCCACGAGAACTGCCAGGGCAGGCCCAGGAAGTACAGGCCGGGGGTGCTGGTGACGCCTCTCCAGTGCATGGGGTAGCCGCGGCCGTCGAAGACGGGTATCTCGATCCACCGGTGGTCGCGGGTGAAGCCGGTGGACCAGATGACGGAGGTGATCTGTGCCTCGGCCAGGTCGAGCGCGGCCGGCTGCTCGGTCGGCTCCCACACGGGTACGTAGCGGGCCTCGTCCGGCGCCGACAGGCCCCGCTCCGTGATGTGTACGTCTATGGCGTCCTTGATGCCCTCGGCCACGGCGTCCGCCCGGTCGAGGTTGACCTTGAGGTCGTCGGCGAACTCCAGGATCCCGCCGTCGATGCCGGTCAGCCGCCCGTACAGGCGCATTCCGTCACGGGCGAAGGCACGGAGGTCGATGTCCCTGCCGCCGTCGCGCCCGGTGACGTAGTGGTTGACGCGCATCCGGACGGCGGCCGCGTCGTCGAAGTGGTCGATGGCTTTTGCGTAGTGGCCCATCTCGTCGAGCCAGGCGACACAGTCCCGGCCACGGTAGAAGCGGGCCACCCGGGGTGCGCTGCCCACGGCCAGGTGGACCTGGCGTCCCGCGAGGTGCAGATCCTCGGCGATCTGGCAGCCGGACTGTCCGGTGCCCACCACCAGGACGGCGCCTTCGGGGAGTTGGTCCGGGTTGCGGTAGCGGGAGGAGTGGATCTGCTCGACCCTGCCGGGCAGCCGCTCGCCCATCCGCGGGACGGCAGGAGTGTGGTACGGGCCGGTGGCGACCACCACCTGATCGGCGGTGAACTCCCCTGCACTGGTGGCCAGTTCGAAGACGCCGCTCGGGGAGCGGCGCAGCCCGGTGACGGACACACCTTCGACCAGCGGCGGTTGGAAGCGGGCGACGTACTCCTCCAAGTAGCGCACGATCTCCGTGCGCACCATGAACCCGTCCGGGTCGGGCCCCGTGTAGGGGTGACCGGGCAGTCTGCACTGCCAGTTGGGGGTGACCAGGCTGAAGGAGTCCCAGCGCCGCTCGCGCCACTCGTGGCCGACCCTGTTCGCCTCGATCACCACATGCTCGATACCGCGTTCGCGCAGACAGTGGCTGACGGAAAGTCCCGCCTGGCCACCACCGACGACCGCCACCGGATAGTGGGTTCCGTACAGCTCAGGCATGAAGTCCTCCATGCGCGGGGCAAGGTTGTCGGGGACGACCGTTGCCGGTCTCGCACCTCGCCGCTGCTTGTGGGAACCACTTCAGCCACGGCCTATTGCGGAATGACGTCATCCGGAACAAAGCGGCGTTACCAAAACCTCACTCGTTGCCTGGCAGGCAAGATTCCCTGTGAAGGCCATCGGCTTCCCTGACGGCGCCGAGATGCCGCACGCACCGTCCACCCCTCTCACCGACGTAGCCTGAATGCTCCGCACAGACCCCGCACAAGGAGCGCCGTGAGCACTGCCGCAGCCAAACCCGAGGCACCCGCGTGGCGCCTGCTGTTCGGGTACGTACGACCGCATCGATGGGCGCTCCTTGCGGGCGGGTTGCTGGCCCTCACGACCGGGGCCACCGGGCTGGTGCTGCCGCTGGTGGCGCGCGGACTCATCGACGATCTGTCGCACGACCGCCCCATCACCGGGGCGCTGTTCGGCATGGCGGCGCTGGTGGTGACCAACGCGGCCGTGGGCGCGACGGGCTCGTACGTTCTGCGGCGCACCGCCGAGTCGGTGGTGCTCGGCGCGCGGCGTGCCCTGTCGTCGTATCTGCTGCGGCTGCGCATACCGGCGGTGGACCGCAGCGAACCGGGCGACCTGATGGCCCGGATCACCTCCGACACGACACTGCTGCGCGAGGTCACGACCGATTCGCTGGTCGGCTTCGGCACCGGAGGGCTCACCCTCGTCGCGACGGTGGTGATGATGGGCCTGGTCGACCCCGTGCTCCTCGGCGTCACCCTGGCAGTGATCCTGTGCGCGGGCACCGTCCTCGGCGTGATCGTGCCGCGCATCAACCGGGCGAGCAAGCGGGCGCAGGACGCGGTCGGCGTGATGGGCGCCTCACTGGAACGGATCCTCGGCGCGCTCCGCACGATCAAGGCCTCCGGTGCCGAGAGCCGCGAGGAGCAGGCCATCCACGCGGCCGCCGAGGAGTCGTGGCGGCAGAGCGTGCACGCCGCCAAGTGGTCGGCCGCCGCGGGCAACACGGCCGGTCTGGCGATGCAGATCGCGTTCATCACGGTGCTGGCGGTGGGCGGCGCCCGCGTCGCGACCGGCGCCATCGACGTCGGCACGCTCGTCGCGTTCCTCCTCTACGTCTTCTATCTGATGTCACCGATCCAGCAGCTCGTCGGCGCGATCACGCAGTACCAGACCGGCGCCGGCGCGCTCGCCCGTATCCAGGAGGCCCTGCGGCTCCCCGCCGAGCCCGCCGCCCTGCCCGCGCCACTGCCGTCCCCCAGCGCTGAACCCGCCGCCCTCGCCTTCGACGACGTGCGCTTCCGGTACGCCGACGATCTGCCGTACGTCCACCACGGCGTGACGTTCGCCGTCCCGGCCCGCGGCATGACGGCGTTCGTCGGCCCCTCCGGCGCGGGCAAGACGACCGTCTTCTCCCTCATCGAGCGGTTCTACGACCCCGAGGCGGGCGTCATCACGTTCGATGGCCGTGAGCTGGAGTACTGGGATCTGCCCGAGCTCCGTTCCTCGATCGGTTACGTGGAGCAGGACGCGCCCGTCCTGTCGGGCTCCCTCCTCGACAACCTGCTGCTCGGCAACCCGGACGCCGACGACGCCGACGTCACCCGCGTGCTGAAGACGACACGTCTGGACGGACTCGTCGCCCGGTTGCCGCTCGGCCTGGACACGCTGGTCGGCCACCGCGGCACCAAGCTGTCCGGCGGCGAGCGGCAGCGCGTCGCCATCGCCCGTGCCCTGCTGCGCCACCCCCGCCTGCTGCTTCTCGACGAGGCGACGTCTCAGCTCGACGCGGTGAACGAGGCCGCGCTGCGCGACACCGTCGCCGATGTCGCCCGTACGACGACGGTCCTCGTGGTCGCGCACCGGCTCTCCACCGTCACGATGGCCGACCGGATCGTCGTCATGGACGCGGGCCGGGTCCGCGCGGTCGGCACCCACCGCGAACTCGTGGCCGGGGACCCGCTCTACGCGGAACTGGCGGCCACGCAGTTCCTCGCCACCGTCGGCTGACCGGCCTGCCCCCGGCGCACCTGCCCCGGGGGCTCGCGCTCCCCTCCGTCTAGAACGGGTAGTGCGCCTGCTGCGTGGCAATGGTCACCCAGCGGGTGTTGGAGAACGCCTCCAGGCCCCAGCGACCGCCGAAGCGCCCGTAGCCGGAGGCCTTGACGCCGCCGAAGGGCGCGTGCGGCTCATCCGCGACGGACTGGTCGTTGATGTGCACGATGCCGGTGCGGATACGGCGGGCGACGGCCAGCCCGTGCGTCGCGTTCTCGGTGATGACTCCGCAGGTCAGACCGTTGTCGGTGTCGTTGGCCACGGCGACGGCGACGCTGTCGTCGGCGAAGGTCTCGATCACGCAGACCGGGCCGAACGCCTCCGCGTAGTAGATGTCCGCGTCCTTGGTGACATCGGTGAGGACGGTCGCCGGGTGCACCGCGCCCTCCGGTTCCCCGCCACCGGTGAGGACCGTGGCGCCCTTGGCCACCGCGTCCTTGATGAGCCCCGCGACCCGCTGTGCGGCGGCGGCGCTGACCAGCGGACCGACCACCGTGTGCGGGTGAGCGGGGTCACCGGCCTGGAGCTGGGCGACCTTCGCGACGAACTTCTGCGTGAACTCCTCGGCAAGCGACTCGTGTACGAGGATCCGGTCGCCGGACATGCAGATCTGGCCGGAGTTCATGAACACGCTGAAGGTGACCGCGTCGACCGCGTAGTCCACGTCGGCGTCGTCGAGCACGACGACCGCGTTCTTGCCCCCCAACTCCAGTACGGCGGGCTTGAGATGCGAGGCGGCGTGCGCGCCGATGATCCGGCCGACTCCGGTGGAGCCGGTGAAGTTGACGGCGCGGACCCGCGGGTCGGCTATGAGCACCTCGGCGATCTCGGCCGCGTCCTCACGGGCGTTGGTGACCACGTTCAGCACACCGTCCGGCAGCCCGGCCTCGCGCAGCACGTCGGCGACGAGCAGCGCGCACGCGATCGGCGCGTCCTCGCTGGGCTTCACGACGACGGTGTTGCCCGCGGCGAGAGGAGCCGCGACGGCCCGCACGCCGAGGATGACGGGCGCGTTCCAGGGCGCGAAGGCGGCGACGACACCCAGCGGCTCGCGGATCGCGAGGCCCAGCGCACCCGCCTCCTGGGAGCTGAGCACCTCACCGCGCGGAGCGGTGATCGCGGCTGCCGCCTCGCGCAGGATGTTCGCGGCGAGACCCACGTTGAAGTACGCCCACGGGCGGGTGCCGCCCGCCTCGTGCGCCATCAGCTCGGCCACTTCCTCCCCCCTGGCGTCGAGGAGGTCGGCGGCCTTGAGGAAGATCGCCCGGCGTGCGAAGGGTGCGAGCGCGGCCCAGTCGGCGAAGGCCGCGTCGGCGGCGTCCACGGCACGGGCGACGTCCTCGGGACCGGCCGCGGCGACGGTCGCGTACACCTCGCCGGTGAAGGGGTTGATGTCCTCGGCGGTGCGGCCCGAGGCGGCCGGCACATCCTTGCCGCCGATGAACAGTTCACGGGTGATGGCCATGGCGGGTTCCTCCGGTACGTAGCGACAGCGGTACGCAGTTGTCAACAACATCAGTAGAGCGCTCACAGCGGCAACACGTGTTCGCCACGTGAATCCTACTTCACCAACCTACTAGGTAGGATGCTCGGACCGGGCTCCGTGAAAGTCAAGGGCAGACGCGTCTGCCCCCGGCACCAGGGTGCCGGGGGCAGCGGAAGCTGTCGAGCGCCGGAGGACTACGGCTCAATGGCGGGGAGCACGCCGGTGACGGGCGCGGCCAGATCGGTCACCTGGTGCAACTCGTCGAGGCCCTCGTTCAGACGGTTGAGCCCGGCCAGCTGCCTGGAGACCTTCGGGAGCGCGGCCTGGTACTCCGCGGGAATTTCGCTCACAGCGAGCTTGTCGAGCTCGGCGATGGGGTTCAGCGGCTTCGGCGCCTCGGAGACGGCGGCGTTCGCCATCGGCGCGGCAAGGCCCGTGACACCGACGGCGAGACCAACGGCGGCGACAATACGTCGTGTTGAGATCATGCTTTCAGCAACGGCTGCGGGCCCGGGCGGACACGGCCGTTCCGCTCCGCTCACCCGTGAGGCTCACAGTTGCTGCTGCGCTTGCCGCGCGCCCCCGGACGGAGGAGTCTCGAAGGAGAGGCCCTTCGCGGCCCACTCCTCGCTGGGCCGCGGCCTTTCAAGGAGGTCATCATGGGCACCGCGGCAGGCCCCGCCTTCGACACCGAAGCGCTACGCCGGGGCATAGAAGGACGGAGCGCGGCAGATCTGCTGTCGCTCTACGCGGACGACGCGGAGGTCCGTGTCGTCGACCACAACACCCAGCCCAGTCATCCGATGGTCAAACACGGTCGCGGCGAGATCGCCGACATGCTCAACGACGTCTACAGCCGGGACATGACCCACAAGCTGGAGCGGTGCGTCGTCCAGGGCGATCAGGTCGCCTTCACCGAGTCCTGTCAGTACCCGGACGGCGTGAAGGTGCTGGCCAGCTCGATGATGTCGCTGCGCGACGGCAAGATCGTCGAACACACGCTGCTACAGGCATGGGACGAGTAGGAAGGACCTGGTGGCCGAAGGTCCGGATCAATTCGCAGCTGACCTGGACCTTCTCGGCGAGTGCGGGGATGGGCCGGTCGCGTTCGCGCCGGACTCGGCTGCCACCACCAGTTTCCGCAGCAGGTCTGCGAGTGTCCGCTTCTCTTCTGCGGTCAGCACTCCGAGGAGCGCGTTCTCACCCTCACCCTCCGTCGCCACGTGCTGCTCGAACGCGTCATATCCGGCCTCGGTGAGCCTCACCTGTACACGGCGGCGGTCGGCTGCCTCGTTCGTGCGGGTGATCAGCCCCGCGTCCTCCATCGGGCCGAGACGTGCCGACAGTGCGCCGCGGGTCAGACCCAGCAGGTCGGCGAGCTGCGACGGGCTCGCCGCGTACGGCGGACCGAGCCTGCGCAACATCAGCAGCACCTTGAACTGCCAGTGTCGAAGCCCGTCCGAGTCCAGGGTGTCCCGGCGGGCCTGGACCGTGTGCCGGGCCAGGATCGCGAGCCGGACGAAGATCGCCTCGGTGACCGGGTCCATCCAGGCGAGCTCCTTCGACCAGACCGCAACGTGCCGGTCGACCGAATCCCCCGCCGAAGGGTCCCCCATACGTGCCTCCCCAAAAGTAGTTTTCTTGTGGATAGTTTTTCGTATTACTACGTTCCTCGCATGACGAACACCGCAAGCACAGTCCGTACGGCCGCGGCCGTGCCGCTCGACCAACTCCTGGCTGCCGTCCGCGAGTTGAGGATCGGCGGCCGATGGGAACGGGCGTCGGTGCTGCTGGACGCGGCCGAGGTCACCGATCCGTCGGCCCGTGCCCGGCTCGCCGTGGCCGCCGCCGAAGTCTCGCTGGAGAGCGACTGGTTCGGCGGGACCAGCCTGGCGCGCGCTCGGCTCGACGCCGCCGAGAAGGCCTTCGCAGGGGCGCACCGCCACGACCGCTGGGACCTGGACTGCCTCTGGCTCCGCCACGACTACCTCGGTCTTGTGCATATCGACGGCGCGTTCCGGCCCGGACCCGACGGCAAGGACCCGAAGGCCCTCGCTGCTCTCCGCTCACGCGCCGAGAACCTGCGTGAGCGGGCTCCGGACGATGTGCGCCGAGGCTGGGCCGAGATGTACCTGGGTCTCATCGCCGACAACCTCTTCGCCGAGCGCGACCTCGCTCCGGGCCACTACGAAACCGCCCTGCGCGCGGCCGACTCCGTTGAGCCGGCCGACCCCCTGCTAGCCCGCGAGGCGCTGCGGCACCTCGGCGATCACGACCACGACCACGGCGACCACGCACGGGCCTTGGAGCGCTGGAGCCGAGCCACCGAGCTCGGCGCCGGGGCCGGAGCCGTCCCCGGCACCCTCTCGCAGCAGATGCTCCTGGCGGTCCTGGCCCGCGACGCGGGCGACGAGGCCGGAGCCGCCGCGCTGGCCCGTGAGGTCGCCCGCTGGGCCGGAGCCATCGGCGCCGCGGACACCGAGGCGCAGGCCAACGGGTTCCTGGCCGGAGCCGACCCGACGGCACCGCCCCCGGAGAGCGGCAGCTGACCGTTCGGGCCGCGAGCGGAAACACCCGCGCCGACCGGAAATCCCACGGGTTAGGCTGGTCGGCGGGCCGTGACTGGCGCTGAGGTGGAGTACCACCGGGGAGCGGTCTGACGAACGGGTCTTTGCCGCGCGCCTGGGCGATTGTGTCAGTGACGCTCAGGAGTGGCTCATGTCCCAGGCCCAGCTCATGGACGGCGCCGGTCTCGCGCGCCGCATCGTGGAGGAGACCGCGCAGCGCGCGGCCGACCTCAAGGACCGCACGGGTGCGTCGCCGTGTCTGGCGACGGTACTGGTCGGCGAGGATCCCGCCTCCGTCACGTACGTCCGGATGAAGCAGAACCGCAGCCGGAGGGCCGGTATCGAGTCTCGGCACGTCGCCCTGCCCGCCGGCACCACGACGGCGGAACTGGTCGACACGCTGGCCACACTGTCCGACGACCCCACCGTGCACGGCATCCTGCTCCAGCACCCCGTCGGTCCGCACATCGACGAGCGTGCCGCGTTCGAGGCCATCGCGCCGGAGAAGGACGTCGACGGGGTGACGCTGAGTTCGTACTCGGCGATGAGCTTCGGGCTGCCCGGCTTCGTGTCCTGCACTCCCGGCGGCATCATGCGGCTCCTCGACGCGTACGACGTGGACCCGGCAGGCAAACGCGCCGTCGTCGTGGGCCGCAGCGCGATCCTCGGCAAGCCCGTCGGCATGCTGCTGCTGGGCCGCGACGCGACGGTGACGTACTGCCACTCGCGTACGACCGAGCTGTCCTCGGTCGTACGCGAGGCGGACATCGTGGTGGCCGCCGTGGGGCGGCCGCGGCTGATCCGCGGCGAGGACATCAAGCCGGGAGCCGTCGTCATCGACGCGGGCTACAACCCCGGGAACGTCGGAGACGTCGACTTCGACACCGCCCGCGACCGGGCCTCGCTGATCACGCCGGTGCCGGGTGGCGTCGGTCCCATGACGATCGCGGTCCTGCTGGAGCAGACCGTCACGGCAGCGGAACGACTTCGCCGGCCGCCGGGGCGGCTGGCTGGATCCCCGTCGGCGAACCAACTCGCGACCGCCCCGCGGTAACTCCCGCCATACTGGCCGCCGTGCGAGTGGCGATCATGACCGCGGGGTCCCGAGGCGGTGTGCGCCGTACACCGGTCGCGGGCTCGGCCCGGCGCGTGCCGGGCACGAGGTCACCCTGGTGACGCACGGGTGTTTCGAGCGGCTTGCCGCCGGTTCGGGTCCGGGGCTCCACGCGCGGCCGGTGGATTCCCGGGCGGAGCGGGAGTCCGAGCGGGGGCAGCGGCTGCATCGCAGCACCACCGGGGACGAAGTGACCGAGGCCGCCCATGCCCGCGTGAACCGGCCGGCGGGCCGCCATTCCCCCCAGGGGACCTAGGCGGACAGGCGTTCCGGGTTCGGCTCCGCCCGCTCGACCGTGCTGTCCTGCGGGGCCGACGTCGCAGTCGTGGTCCGCCGCTGGGCGATACGCAGCAGCGCGAGGAGGGCGATGAAGCACATGCCGTAGACGGTGAGCAGGACCGATGACTCGTAGATGTCGGCGGTGCTCCAGGTCACGCCGGCAGCGTCGGTGACGGTGGTGTGCCTGCCGGTGACGAACTCCGTGAAGAACGAGATCGTCGTCGCCGCGTAGAGGAGTACGCCTTGCAGGTCACTGGCCGTGGTCGACTCCGGCTGTGCGGTCGGCAGTGGACCGCGGCTGCGCACGTAGAGGGCGAAGACCTGCATGAACAGGTAGACGGTGAAGGTCCACCCGAGGAAGTTGCCCAGCGGGACTCCGAAGAATCCGCCGCCGTTCTCCCACACCCAGTGGTTCTCGATCGTCGAGAACGAGGGGTCCATGGCAAGGTCCCAGGCGGTCATGGCGAACGCGGCGACGACGGGGGTTCCGACGGTGGTCAGCCAGGTCGAGTTGCGGCACACGTCGTCGAGCAGCACGGTGGCGACGATCCAGGCGAGGTAGCCGGTGGCCAGGTAGGCCGGGCCGATGAACCACGGCACCTGGAAGATCTTGCCGTCGCCGGTGTAGTGGTAGTGGCCGAACGGGAAGCCGGTCTGGATGCTGAGGTTCTCCAGGGCGTTACTGATCACCAGCCCCCCGACGACGAAGACCCCGATCGCGCGCCGACCGTAGCGCCGCGCCCCGTGCAGGAACACGAAGCCGACCTGCACCACGATCACCAGCATCGTCAGGCCGTGCACGAAGGCCGACAGGAGCTGACCGAGGAGAACAACGGCGGTGAGGCACCACACGGTGGTGTTCTTGTGGGAGCGTTGTGCGGCGGTCATCGGGGAACTCCGGCTTCTGTCGGGCTGTTGCACATGAGCAGGCCATTGAGGACCAGCGTGCTCATCAGGGTGTGGTCGTCGGCGTCGTCACTCCGGCCGAACATCCGCGCCAGCGGTCCTTGGCCGTACATGGCCATCGGCTTGGTGACGGCGAAGTGGAACAGGTACCAAGGGATGTCTCGCAGCGTCCCCTGCCGCACGAGCCGGTCGAAGGCCGGCCGGCCCATGTCGTTGAGCGGGGCCATCAGCCTGTAGAGGTGGGCCAGCCGCGGTGAGTCGCGGCCCGCTTCGTAGTCGATGACCCGCGAGAGGTGGGGACGGCCGGAGGCAGCCTGGTGGAAGGCCCGTACGCCGGCGATCAGCAGGGCCAGGTCGTCGGCTGGCTGCTCCTTGGCAAGGGCCGCCATGACCTCGTCGGTCGTGTCGCGGATCGCGGATTCCGTGACCGCCCGCCAGAAGAGTTCCTTGGATCCGTACCGGTCGTGGATGAAGGTGTGCCCCATGCCGAGGCGCTCGTTGAGCTGCCGTACGGACACCGCCTCGTAGCCCAGTTCCGCGAACGCCTCCAGGCCGCGCTGATGGATCTCCACCAGGTCGGGCAGCGGCGCGTCGGCGGGCGGGCGGCCCGGCCCACGCTGCGTCTGTGCGTTCCGTCCGGCTGCCATGGAACCTCCTGCGCTCGGCGGGCACCATCCACAATAATCAGACAGCTGCCGGATTAACAACTCTGGGCGCCCCGAACGGAGGATCAGCCTCCGGCCCACGCCGTTGCTTCACCCGCTCCTCCCCGTTCCCTCCGTCGGCCGCAAGATCCCCAGCAACTGCCGGACAAGCTCCTCGACCACCTCGTCGAGGGTCGCGTCCAGCCACCCGGCATTCCAGTCATGGAGCAGCCCGTTCACGCTGCCGATGAACGCCGTGGCGGCGATCCGGTAGTCGCGCCGCGCCGCCTCCCCACGTGCGACAGCAACGGCAGCCTCGGCACAGATGAAGCCCACCCAGCGGGAACGGCGGGCGAGCCGCTGTTCCTCCAGTCGCGGGCTCACGCCGATGACCTCGACGAAGGTGATGCGGATCCGGCGCGGATCGCTCGTCACGTTCGTGGCGTAGGCGCGGAAGATCGCGGTGGCCCGCTCGGGAAGCGGCAGGTCCCGGGCGTCGGCGAGTGCGGCCAGGGCGGACTCCTCGGCCCAGTCATTGACCTGGAGGTGCAGGGCGGCAAGGACATCTTCAAGAGTGCGGAACTCCTCGTAGAACTGGCGGGTCGACAGGCCTGCCGCCTCGCTCAGAGCGGCTACGGTCGTGGCCCGGAAACCCGGGGTATCGCCGAACAGTTGGAGCGCGGCGTCCAGGAACCGGCCGCGCCGCTCGGCCTGCCGCTCCTCGGCGGTACGGCCCCCGTACCGGCCGGTCGGCTGTTTGAGCCTGCCCGCCACACGTCCCCCCTCTGGCCATCCGATGAACCATTCGTGCTCCCACGATTTTGTCGTGTACGGACCCTTGTGGAGAGGGCCGACCCCTCCTTACTTTCCAGTAAGTCAATCTGAAAGCGGGCGTGTTCAGAATCTCCCTTGTCACGCCCCCCTGCCGCGCCTTGCCATTGGCAAGTTCTCACCCGCACTCCCCACCGACGACAAGGAGCCACCATGTCTGACCTCAGACCCAGACGCCTTTGTTCCATCGCCGCCGTCCTCGCCCTCACTCTCGGCGCTACGGCGACAGCGGCCACCGCCCAGAGCTCCGCCGCCGAGCTGCGCGAGGTGATGTTCGTGGGCAACAACTGGGACGGCACTGCCGACGTCATCAAGTCCACCGGCGACTTCGCGAAGATCGGCCGGATCAACGTCATACCGGACAAGGAGGCCCGGCTGGCCGAGATCAACGCCGATCCGATCAAGTGGATCTACTTCATGGCCATCCGTAGCGGCGTCGGCGAGGGCCACGACCAGTTCGTCGACGACATGTACTCCACACCCGACGGCAAGTCCGTGGTCGTCTCCCGCCCGAGCTTCGCCGACGTCGTCTCGATCGACGTCGCTACGGGGAACGTCAACTGGCGTTTCGCGGTGTCCGGTTACCGCTCCGACCACATGGCGGTGTCCCCCGACGGTACCCGCGTCGCCGTCTCGGCCTCGACCGCGAACACGGTGCACGTCCTCGACATCAACACCGGCAGTCAGCTCGGCTCTTTCGCCACCGGCGACAAGCCGCACGAGAACATCTTCACGAGCGACGGCAAGTACATCTGGAACATGGCGATCGGTGACGTCACCACCGCCCTCGACGACCCGTGGCTGGACTGGACGAAGGGCAACAGGTACATCACCGTCGTCGACGCGGCCACCTTCCAGCAGGTCAAGGTGATCGACATGCGTCAGCGGCTCGACGCGATCGGTCTCACGGACTTCTCCGACGCGGTCCGGCCCGCCGCGTTCAGCCCCGACGAGTCCAAGCTGTACTTCCAGGTGTCGTTCTTCAACGGCTTCCTGGAGTACGACATCGCCTCCGACAGGATCACGCGCGTGAAGACCCTGCCGAAGAACCCGGCGACCAGCACGGACCGCACCACGTGGGTCAACGACTCACGCCACCACGGGATTTCGATGAACCCCGCCGGCACCAAGCTGTGCGTCGCGGGCACGATGGACGACTACGCGACCGTCGTGGACCGGGCGACCCTTCAAGAAGGCCCGCTCGTCGCCGCCTCCAAGCCGTACTGGGCGACCGTCAGCGGCGACGGCAAGTCCTGTGTCATCTCGGAGAGCGGTGCCGACCAGGTCACCGCCATCGACTTCGGCACCGGGCAGAAGACGGTGTCGGTGCCGGTCGGCGATCACCCCCAGCGCGTTCGCCTCGGCCATGTGGAGGCGAACTGGACTGCTCCGTCGATTAGTTGAACTCCGCCGCGGCCCATGACGCCAGCTCGGTCCTGGCCGCGCTCAGCAGACCGGCGGACGGAGCGGTCGCCCCGTTCGTGGCCAGCGCGTAGTGCAGCGTCCCCGTGCCGGGAGCGGTGAGCAGCAGGCGGCGGCTTCCCGTGCCGCCCGGTTCGGGGGCCACGGCGATGGGGGTCGTGGTGGTGTACGAGGGTGGAGTGGCCGTCGTGCCGAGGTCGGAGACGACCGTGGTGGCCGAGGTCGGGAAGGACGCCGGGAGATGGAGTTCCGTGGGCGTGTTCGTGCCGTCGGAACGCCAGACCAGCAGGCTGTACTGGCCCGACCCCACGAGCTGGGAGACGTGGGGCAGGGTGCTCGGGACCGGGTTCCAGGTCAGGGTCGTGGTGCCGTCCCGGGAGCGGTCCTCGTAGGTGAAGGCGATCGCGGTGCCCGCGGTGGCGCTGGGGTAGACGCGGTCCAGCAGGCGGGCGTCCTGGCGCAGTACGGCCGTCCCCGAGTCGTCGAGGCGCACGGCGGAGAGGTCCTCGTCGTTCCAGGCGTCGCCGGTGGTCATGACCTTGTCGGGGTTGTCGTTCATCAGCTCGTGGTGGCGGCCGTTGTAGATGTCCCACTGCCACTGGCTGCCGGACAGGACCGGGCCGGAGGCAGCCGGGTCCGCCCACCAAGTGGCGCCCTTCTGGCGGGAGTCGAGGGCCTGGTACATCGCCTTGAGGACCGTCGGCGCCTTGTCCGAGACCGATCCGGCCAGCGGATGGCCGAACTCGCTGATGATCGCCGTCGTACCGGCGGCCGAGGCACGGTCGCGTACCGTCCCGAAGTCGGTGACGTACTGGCCGTCTTCAGCCTTGCCCCACATGAAGATGCCGGAGATCGCCTTCTGGTCGTAGAAGTGGGTGTTGAAGACATAGCGCGAGCCCAGCGTGCCCGCGTCGAGCAGTCCGCCCTCCTGCTTCTGGAAGTCGATGTTGGCGTTCCAGAAGAGATTCGGTTCGACGAAGGCGGGCTTGGCCTGCCAGCCGGCCGCGTCCATCCGGGCCCGGAACTTCACGTAGAAGGGCCAGAGCACGTCACTTTCCCAGGCGCGGCTGGTCTGACCGGAGTCGTACGTCCCGGCGTGCGGTTCGTTGAAGGGATCGAAGCCGACGACTCCCGCGAACTGGTCGGTGGTGAGGTGCTGTTTGACGTAGGCCATGGTCGCCTCGGCCGTGGTGAGGAAGGCGTCCTGGAGGCCGTACTCGTTGTGCCAGAAGTCGTACGACGCCTGCTTCACGGCCTCGTTCGTGGTGATGTTCTGACCCCAGAGGATGCAGATCCCGCACGACTCCTGGGGGTAACCCCCTGTGTCCACTGCCCACTTGGGGGCGCCGTCGCCGGTGTACCAGCTGCCCGGGTTGAAGAGGTGGCGGGAGTAGAGGTCCTGGTGGAAGTCCGGGTACACACGGATTCCGGCGTCGAGGAAGGCGCCGATCTGGGCGGTGGCGGCCGCGAGATAGGTGGTGTCGACCTGGCCGCGTACGGGCTCGGCCTGTGCCCAGGAGAGCAGGAAGCGTACGGAGTTGCCGCCGCCGAGAGTGCGCAGCGCCGTCGCCGACTTCCGCGCGTCGGCGACTGACGCGAAGGGCAGTCCGCCGTTCTCCTCCAGCTTCGTCTCGCCGGAGACGTTGTAGCCGCGCAGTACGACCTCGCGGCCGAGCCCGTCGGTGAAGTGGCCGTCCTGGACGGTGAGGGTGGCGGCCGCGGATTCGTCGAACCAGAGGGAGTCGGGGAGTCCGTCCGCGGCGGCGGGCTGGGCGCCCGCCGCCGAGAGGAAGCCGGTGAGGAGTACGAGGACGCCGAACAGACGCGCGCGCAACTTCGACATGTTCATTACAGTGCGCGGGCGCAGGTCGGACCGTCAACACCCCTGACTCCTGAGTAAGTTTCTTGTTTCACCGGCCGCCGTGTCGCCCTCGTCGCCCAGCCGGACGCGTCATGTTCAAACCCCGCGCACGCCGCGTTCAGACCCGGCGCGTCACGTTGAGCAGGTACTCCTTCCGGTCGAGCGGATTGAGATCCGTCCGCGGCCGGTCCGCCACCGTTGCGCGGACGACCGGCGCGTAGTGGTCGAAGACGCACTCCAGCTCGCCCTCGCCGCGCGTCAACCCCGGTAGCTGCTGCTCCAGTTCATGCACCTCGGCGGCCGGGACGCGACCCTCCAGGACGCTCGTCGCGCCGCGCATCTGCGTGGCCTGCGGCACGGCTCGCTGCTTCGCGAGCAGCGGCAGCACGGCGCCCAAGGTGTCCGCCGGGGCCTCCAGGCGGAACCGATGCATCGGCTCGTACACCCGCGTGCCCGCCTCCCGCAGCGCGCTCATCACCACGAGTGGCGTCAGGCCCCGGAAGTCGGCGCCGGTGCTGGACATGCTCTTGTCGAAGCCCTGGTGGGCATGGCTCTGCCTTGGCGAGTAGCCGGAGTGCGTCATGGTGACCGTGCAGTCGGTGACCCGCCATCCGTGGACTCCCTGTTCCAGCGTCTGCTTCACGGTGTCCTCGACCGCCTTGAAGAACGCGTAGGGCATCGCCCCGAGTTCGACCTCCAGGCGGAACTCCACACCGGAATCGACGGGCGCCGGATCGATGCGCAGTCCGACGGTCGCGAGAAAGGGATGGGATCCCTTTCCGTTGAACTCGACCGCCGTACCGCTGCCGACCAGCCGCTCGATGCACAGCGGGGTCGTCTCCCGGAAGACGACATCAATGCCGAATTCGTCGGCCAGTGTCGCCTGGATGACCTCCTTCTGTACTTCGCCGTAGAGCGACACCGAGGTTTCCTTGCGCACTTCGTCCTGGCGCAGGTTGATCAGCGGGTCCTGCTCGGCGAGTTGGGTGAGCGCGAGATGCAGAGCCCCTCTGTCGCGCGGACGGCTGGGAGCCACCACCGTTTCCAGCGTGGGCGGCGAGAAGTGCTGCTCACCCGCCGACGATTTCCGCGGTACGCCGATGGTGTCGCCGATCCGGATGTCTCCCAGGCCCCAGAGTTTGCCGATCCGCCCCGCGGCCACGGACGTCTCCCGGACGGCTGAGCCCCGGTCGAAGACGCTGATCGCGGTGACCTTCCCGGCCTCGCCGTCGCGGAAGGTCAGCCGGTCGCGCGTCCACAGCGCCCCGGAGAACATGCGGGCGTACGCGATCTTCTCCCCCGCTGGGCCGCGCTCGACCTTGAAGACGGTCCCCGAGACCGGGCCGTCGGCATCGCCCTCACCGGAAGGCAGCAACTCCTTGATGCCGGCGATCAGTTCCGCGATACCGGCGCCCGTCATGGCCGAGCCGAAGTACACCGGGTGCACCAACGCCTGACCGGTCTGCCGGACGAGGGCGGCGCGGAGCCGACCATCGGGGACGCGGCCCTCGACGTACGCGGTCAGCAGGTCGTCGTCGTGCTCGGCGAGCAGGTCGAGCAGCGGCGCCCTGAGCCTGGCGTCGTCGAAGGGAACGAAGTGGGCGCCGCGCGTGCCCGGTTCGCCGACCTCGCCCATCGGGACGATCGCGGGGGTGAGTCGCGCGGAGATCCGCTCCAGTACCCGCTCGTACTGCGCTCCGGCACGGTCGATCTTGTTCACGAAGACGAGCGTGGGGATCCGCAGCCGCTGAAGCGTCCGCATCAGCACACGGGTCTGGGCCTGTACGCCCTCCACGGCCGAGACGACGAGTACGGCGCCGTCCAGCACACTCAGCACCCGCTCCACCTCGGCGATGAAGTCCGGGTGTCCGGGTGTGTCGATCAGATTGACGGTGACGTCGTCGATCGTGAAGGAGACGACGGCGGATTTGATCGTGATACCGCGCTGCCGCTCCAGCGCGAGGGAATCGGTCTGGGTGCTTCCGTCATCGACACTGCCGATCTCGTCGATGACTCCGACGGCGTGCAGCAGCCGCTCGGTGAGGCTTGTCTTACCGGCGTCTACGTGCGCCAGAATTCCCAGGTTGAGCATATGCACCGGGTGTCATGTCCTTTGGAGTGGGAGTGATTCCTTCCTGGGTGGACATGAACGAAGTGCGCATTGCTGCTCCTTGATCCCGGTGAACTGGTCCCGAGTAGTGCAGCAGACCGCCGTGCGCGACAGCAACGGATTTAAGCTCTCGGCCGGCCGGCTTCGCCGGGAGCGTGGCGCTCCTGCCCTGGTCACGGGCCGGATGCGACGCTTGGACCGGCAGCATTTCGACAGTGCACTCCGCAGCGAAGGGAGCCGGCGATGCGTGAGATCCTTCCGGCGCTCAACCGGTGGTACGCGGCGGGATCCCCGTTCGGGCTCGCCACCGTGGTCGCCGTCAGCCGCAGCGCGCCGCGCGACCCGGGCGCGGCCATGGCCGTGGGCCCCGGCGACGAGGCCGAGGGCAGTGTGTCCGGCGGCTGTGTCGAGGGCGCGGTCTTCGAGCTGGCCCAAGAGGTGGTGGCCTCCGGCGAGGCACGCCTTGAGACCTTCGGGTACAGCGACGAGGACGCGTTCGCCGTGGGGCTGACCTGCGGCGGGGAGATCACACTCCTCGTTCGCCGGGTGACGCGCGAGGAGGATCCCACCTTCGGGGCGGTGGCCGAGTCGGTGGCCGCGGGCCGCCCGGTGACCGTGGCGACGGTGCTCGACGGTCCGGCGTCACGCGGGGCCACCCTCGCGGTGTGGCCGGACGAGGTGGCCGGCTCGCTGGGGTCGACCGGTCTGGACGTGGCGGTCACGGCGGACGCCCGAGGGGAACTGGCTCAGGGGGCCACCGGGCAGCGGCACTACGGCCCGGACGGTGAGCGCCGCGAGGACGCCGTCACCGTCTTCCTGCACTCCTTCGCTCCCCCACCCCGCATGCTGGTCTTCGGCGCGATCGACTACGCCGCCGCGGTGGCCCGCATCGGCGCCTTCCTCGGCTACCGCGTCACGGTCTGCGACGCCCGCCCGGTCTTCGCCACCCCGAAACGGTTCCCGGCGGGCGTGGAGGTCGTCGTCGACTGGCCGCACCGCTACCTCGGCGGTACGACGACGGACTCGCGGACGGTGATCTGCGTCCTCACCCACGACCCGAAGTTCGACGTGCCGCTGCTGGAGGAGGCACTGCGCCGCCCGGCCGCGTACATCGGCGCGATGGGCAGCCGGCGTACCCACGACCACCGGATGAAGCGGCTGGTGGAAGCCGGGCTCGGCGAGAGCGAACTGTCCCGGCTGCGCTCACCGGTCGGGCTCGACCTCGGTGCCCGTACGCCCGAGGAGGTGGCCGTGTCCGTCGCCGCGGAGATCGTGGCGCTGCGCTGGGGCGGCAGCGGGGAGCCGCTCACGGCGACGGGCGGGGCGATTCATCCGAGGCCCGGCGGTCCACCACGAGGAGAAGCACCGTAGGGCGGAGAGCTACGCGTCAGCTGCGCGGGGGCAGCCGGTGGAGACGTACCTCACCCAGTCGGCCGTCCGTCACCCACGCCGTCATGTACGTGCAGTGGGGCTGGCGGCGGCGGTCGGTCGGGGAGCCGGGGTTGAGAAGGCGCAGGCCGGTGTCCGTGGTCGTGTCCCAGGGGATGTGGCTGTGGCCGAAGACCAGGACATCGAGGTCGGGGAAGCGCTGGGCGCAGCGCGCCTCTCTGCCCTGGGCGGCGCCCGTCTCGTGGACGACTCCGAGGCGCAGGCCGTCCAGTTCGAGGCGGGCGACCTCGGGGAGGCGGGCGCGCAGGGCCGGGCCGTCGTTGTTGCCGTGGACGCCGACGAACCGGCGGGAGCGGGCCTCCAGGAGGTCGAGGGTGGCGGTGTCCACCCAGTCGCCCGCGTGGATGATGACGTCGGCGAGCGGGAGTTCGGTGAGGAGCTGGGCGGGGAGCTCCTTGGCTCGCTGGGGGAGATGAGTGTCGGACATCAGCAGCAGGCGCACGCCCCCAGGGTGTCACCCGACGAGGGGTGTCACTCCGCGAGGGGGATCGGTCCACTAGGGAGATCGGTCCACAAGGGTGTCAGTCGAGAATGATCTCGCTCCACACCTGCTTCCCGCCGCTGACCGGCACGGTCCCCCAGGCCGCCGACATCGCCTCGACGAGAAGGATGCCGCGTCCGCCGGTGGCCTCCCAGCCGATGTTGGTGGGCTTGATCGGGGTACGCGGTGAGTTGTCGGCGACCGCGATTCTGAAGCGGTTGTTGATGAGGGTGAGGTCGAGCCTGATCTGTCCGTCGGTGTGGACGAGCGCGTTGGTGACGAGTTCGGAGACGACGAGGAGTGCGGCGTCCGCGTCGCCACGCCTGCCCCAGGCGTGCAGGGTGCGCCTGGTGAAGCGGCGGGCGTGCCGGACCGCCTCCGGGACGCGCCAGACCGTCCAGCTCTCGCGGAGTGGGCGCAGCTCCATGCCGTCGTAGCGCATCAGGAGGAGGGCGACGTCGTCACCGCGGTTCGCGCCGGCGAGGAGTCGGTCGGCCACGAGTCCCAGGTGAGCGGGGTCGGCTGCGGCCAGCTCTCCGGCGAGCCTGTCCAGGCCGTCCTCGATGTCGATCTCCGCGGACTCGACGAGACCGTCCGTGGTCAGGGCGACGATCGTGCCGGGCGGCAGGCGCAGCGGGCTCATGGGGAAGTCGGCCTGGGTGAGGACGCCCAGTGGCGGCCCGCCTTCGGACCAGGCGATCTCCGTACGGCCGTCCGGGTGACGCAGCACCGGGGGCAGATGCCCGGCGCGCACGTACCACGCGAAGCCCTCCTCCATGTCGACGTCGACATAGCAGCAGGTCGCGAAGAGGTCGGTCTCCAGGTCCATGAGGAGTCGGTTGGCGTGCGAGACCACGACGTCCGGGGGGTGTCCTTCGACGGCGTAGGCGCGCAGGGCGGTGCGCATCTGGCCCATCAGGGTCGCGGCCGAGGCGTTGTGTCCCTGGACGTCGCCGATGACGAGGGCGACGTGGTTGTCGGGCAGCGGGATCACGTCGTACCAGTCGCCGCCGACCTCCAGGCCCGACGTGGTGGGCAGATAGCGGGCGACGGCGACCGCGCCTGGCAGCTTGGGCAGGCGGCGCGGGAGCAGGGTGCGCTGGAGCATGCCGATCAGTTCGTGTTCGGCGTCGAAGGCGTGGGCGCGCATCAGGGCCTGGCCGGTGAGGCCCGCGGCCGCGGTGAGCAGGGCGCGCTCGTCGGGGCCGAAGTCGTGCGGGGCGTCCCAGCCGATCAGGCAGGCTCCGGCGATCCGTCCGGCGGCGGGCAGCGGCAGGACGGCGAGGCCGCCGGGGCCCACGTCGGCGAGGGCGGGTTCCAGGTCGGTCCCGGCGGGCCAGATCGCGGCGCGCCCGTCGCTCAGGGCCGCGGCGAGGGTCGGCATGCCGCGCACAGGCGCGTCGGGCCACTCCGAGCGCCATTCGGCCCGCCACAGTTCGGGCCAGGCCTCCGGCTCGGGCGGGTCCAGGACGGTGACGATGAGGCGGTCGCCCTCCAGTTCCGCGACGGCGATCCGGTCGGCCCGCAGGGGCTTGCGGAGGGCCGCGACCACGGCCCGGCCCACGTCGCGGACGGTGCCGGCGGTGGCCAGGGCGGCGGCGAGCCGCTGGACGCGGGCGACCTCGTTGCCCCCCGAGCGCAGTTTCGAGGCGTCGGAGACGGTGCCGACAAGGCGCCCCGGGAGGCCCTCGCCGCCGGGCAGGAGGTGTCCGCGCAGTCGCAGCCATTTCTGCTCGCCGGACGGCTGGAGGATCCGGAACTCCAGCTCGCGGTCGCCGATGGACATGTGGTCCGCCTCCACCACGGACATCAGCGAGGGCAGGTCCTCCGGAACGGTCAGCGACAGCAGCGTCTCCACCTTGCCGTCGAAGTCGGCCGGACTCAGGCCGAAGAGCTCCAGCATCTCCTCGTCGACCTCGACGCGCCCGGTGTCCATGGCGAGGCTGAACGAGCTGGCGGGCAGCTCGTCGGCGTCCGTCTCGGGTGCGGGCGGCGGGCAGACGACGGCCTCCGCGATCAGGGCCAGGCACTCCCGGTCCTCGAGGCCGAAGCCGGAGGGGTGCTCGCTGACGGCGAGCAGACAGCCGTCGTCGCGCAGCGGCAGGACGGCCAGCGAGAAGTCCTGGGAGGGCAGGCGCCGGGCGTCGGCGCGCCGGTCGACCTCCTGCGGGCCGAGCCACAGCGGCCGGCCCGAGCGGCGCGCGTCGGCGACCGGGGATCCGCCGGTGACGGGGTAGCCGTCGCGCAGCCCGTAGAGCGTTCTGGGCACGCCCGCCGACTCGGCGAGGCGCAGTTCTTCGCCGCTCCGGATCGGGGAGTAGACCGCGACGACGGTCGCGCCGGTGAAGACGAGGGCCTGTTCGAGTACGCGACGGAGCCGCTCGCGGGGTTCGAGATCGGTTGTGAGCGTTTTTAGAGCAAGTTCGGCGCGTGGCGTTCTCGTTCTGCGTCCCGCAACGTCCTCACTGACCACGTCCGTCATTACAGCGCTTCCGGCGCTCCGGCGCAGCCCCTGTGACCGTTCCGGACCTGCCAGACCTCTGGCAAAGCCCGCCACCGCGGTCCCACGACTGGTCCCCGGCGGCTCCCGCTCGCCGTGCGCGAGGAGCCGCCAGGAGAGAGCCTTGACCTCGGGGACCTGATCACGCGGCCCTGCGAGGAGGTGGCCGACGTGTCCGACTCGCATGGATCCGGGCAGGCACCGGCCACTCGAATAGTGCCGGAGGGAAGCCCCCTGCTGTCTCTTGCGCTGGCCTCGATGATGGACGAGGTGGACGCCCACTCCGGCGCCGTGTATCTGTTGCCGCCCGGTGAAGCGGTCCTGGAGATGGCGGTGATGGCTGGGCTGCCCAGGGCCTTCGCCGCCCCGTGGGAGCGGGTGGGGCTCAGCGCGCCGATCCCGGTCGCCGAGGCGGCACGGGAGCGGCAGCTGGTCTGGGTCAGCGGCGAGGAACAGATGGCCGGCCGCTTCCCCCGGGTCGCCGTGGTGCTCCCCTACCCCTTCGCACTGGCCGCGCTCCCGGTGGCGACCGAGCACACCGTGTACGGCGCCGTCTACGTGACCTGGCCCGGATCGCATCCACCGGAACTGTCCGACCGGGAGCGCGACCAGCTCACCGCGGCCTGCGACCGGCTCGCGCTGCGCCTTGAACGGGCCGCCGCGGCGAACCATCCGGTCCGTCCCGAGGCGGATCTGCTCGCCACGGCCGCCGCGGCAACGATGTCCGGCACGCCCGGCACGGTGGAGGCGGCAAGGATGGTGGCGCGACTGCCGTACGGGCTGTGCGCGCTGGACCTGCACGGGCGTGTCAGCTTCGCCAACGCGGCGACGGCGAAGCTGCTCGGCGTCCCGGTCGCAGACCTGCTGGGTACCCCGTTGTGGGCGTCCGTGCCCTGGCTCAACGACCCGGTCTACGAGGACCGCTACCGTGCCGCGCTGATCAGCCAGCACGTGACGTCCTTCGTGGCGCTGCGGCCGCCCGGCGACTGGCTGTCGTTCCGTCTCTATCCCAGTGCGAACGGGCTGAGCGTACGGATCTCGCGGGCGCGGGCGGTGTCCGAGATGCGGCGGGCCGAACCGGAGCACAGCGACGATCCCGCCCCGGGGCTGGTGACCATCTCCCATGTGCTGAGCCTGGCCAGCGCGCTGACGGAGGCGGCGAGTGTGCAGGACGTGGTGCAACTGGTCGCCGACGAGATCGCGCCCGCCGTCGGCAGCCAGACCCTGGTGGTGCTCGGCACCCGGGCCGGACGTCTGCACGTGCTCGGGCATCGGGGGTATCCCGACGCCGGTGTCGTGGAGCGCTTCGACGGGCTGCCGCTGGACGCGGAGACGCCGGGGGTACAGACGCTGAGCAGCGGTGTTCCCGCCTTCTTCGACTCCCGTGAGCAGTTGGAGCGTCTCTATCCGTCCCGGCCCACGACACCCGACGGCATGGCGGCGTGGGCGTTTCTGCCGCTCATCGCCTCCGGTCGTCCGGTGGGCGTCTGCGTCCTCGGATATCCGGAAACACATTCCTTCCCCGCGGACGAGCGTGCCGTCCTGACGAGCCTGGGCGGTCTGATCGCGCAGGCCCTGGCGCGGGCCCTCCTCTATGACGCCAAGCTCCGGCTGGCGCACGGTCTGCAGGCCGCGCTGCTCCCGCACTCCCTGCCCTCGGTGCCCTCGATCGAGGCGGCCGCGCGCTATCTCCCGGCCACCCAGGGGATGGACATCGGCGGGGACTTCTACGACCTGGTGCTCTCACAGGGCCGGGCGGCGGCGGTGATCGGCGACGTGCAGGGGCACAACGTGACGGCGGCGGGCCTGATGGGGCAGATCCGTACGGCTGTACGGGCGTACACGACCGTCGGCCAGCCTCCCGGGGAGGTCATGCGCAGCACCAACCGGCTGCTGATCGACCTGGGCAGTGAACTGTTCGCCAGCTGTCTCTATCTGCGGCTCGACCCCGCGCGCGGGGTGGCCGTCATGGCGCGGGCGGGGCATCCGCCTCCGCTGCTGCGCCGACCGGACGGGAGAGTCCGGGTGCTCGACCTGGCCGGGGGGCCACTGCTCGGGATCGACGCCTCGGCGACGTATCCGACGACCGAGGTCCCGCTCGCCCCGGGTTCCGTGCTCGCCCTCTATACCGACGGCCTGATCGAATCCCCGGGTGTCGACATCGAGGACGCTCTCGCCGCCCTCGGCCGACAACTCGCCGAGAAGGGCGACCAGCCGCTCGACGTACTGGCCGACACCCTCGTCCAACCCGACGACGAGGCGGCGACACAGGAGCGGCCCGACGATGTCGCGCTGCTGCTTCTGCGGGCGCTCGGCTGAAGGCCGTCTGCGTGGACGCGGAGTGGTCCGGCCCTCCCGCCGGAGGGCCGGACCTTTCCACTGTCGGCCGGGGTCGCTGTATGCCGCGGCCGGGTCAGTGGTTCTGAGACACCGGGGGTGGGGGGACACCGGTGTGGGGGGAGCACCGGTGTGGGGCGGTCTCCGGTGTCAGGGGTTGATGTTCACGAGTCCCGAGCCGTCGTCCAGGCCGGAGCCGGTGTCGGCACCCGTGTCTCCCGACTGGTCCTGGCCGAGCTCGTCACTGCCGCCCCCGGCCGCCTCGTCGCCGGCCGCCGGGGCACTGGCGCCGTCGCCGGGCGCGACCGCTCCGGCTCCGGCGTCTCCGGCCGCGTCACCCGCGCCGAGCGTCGCACCGACCGCTGCCAGCGCGGTGGTGACGGGCTGGAAGAAGGTCTCGCCACCGACGGTGCAGTCGCCGCTGCCGCCGGAGGTCAGGCCGATCGCGCTGCCGTCCTGGGTGAAGAGGGAGCCGCCGCTGTCGCCGGGCTCGGCGCATACATCGGTCTGGATGAGACCGGTGACCGTGCCCTCGGGGTAGTTGACGGTGGCGTCGAGACCCAGGACGGTGCCGTCGAAGAGACCCGTGGTGCTGCCCATGCGGAAGACCTGCTGGCCCACGGCGGCTTCGGCGGCCTGGGCGATCTCGACGCTCTGGCCGTCGCCGATGTCGACCGCGCTGGCCGTCACGGTGGCCGGGTCGTCGTACTTCACGAGGGCGAAGTCGCCGTCGCCGGGGAAGGTGGCCTGGTCGACGGTGGCGATCGGGGCGCCGCCCTGCGCGTCCGACCACTCGGCGAACGCGACACCGCAGTGGCCCGCGGTGAGGAAGGCGGGGGTGCCGTCGCCCGCGGTGACGTTGAAGCCGAGGGAGCAGCGGGCACCGTCGCTGAAGATGGCGTCGCCGCCGTCGACGAAGGTCTTGAAGGTGCCCGCGGACTTCGTGATGGTCGCCACGCCCGAGCCGAGGCCCTGGACGGTCGACTCCAGCGTGTCCCAGCCGGTGCCCGTGACGGTGGAGTCGGCGGTGACGCGGATCTCGTTGGTCTTCGGGTCGACGGACCACGCCGTGCCCGGGATCGTCGCGTCGGCCTTGAGCGTCGCGGCGGCGTTCTCGAGCGTGTCGGTGCTGTTCCGCACCTGGTTGGGGACCGCGCCGGCCGCCCTGATCTCGTTGATCACCTTGCTGTTGTCACCGACGACGTTGATGACGACCTGCTGGTTGGCCGCGTCGTAGTACGACCCGGCGAAGGCGTCACCCAGTTGGGAGGCGAGCTGCGAGGCCAGGTCCGATACGTCGGCCGCCTTGAAGGTCTTGGCGCTCGCGGTGGCGTCGTCCGAGTCCGTCTGGGACGCCATGGCGTTCGGCAGGAAGAGTGCCGCCGCTCCGAGCGCCGCCACGCTGCCTGCCGCTATCGCGGCCTTGCGCTTGGGTATGCGTTTGTGACTCAACTTCTGACCTCCTGGGGACGGGGTCCGTTGCCACCGTCTTGCGGCTGAACTGGGGGGCGCCTGGATGCCTGTTGATACGCACGCGTCACACGGGGTGTTCAACTCCATTCGCACATGGCGGGAGTTGGGCAGGCCAAAGGCGTGGATTGCGAGGCAATCAGGTCCTTCTGTGCGCCCGTCCCGGCCTACAGGCCCCTTCGGTGAGCCATGTGGCACGCTCCGCGCGTGTCCGGTCACAGGCCGTCGACAAGACCGAGCGGAATCCCGGATTCTGCGAATCTGCACATCGAATGCGCAACGAGGTCACCCCGTGCGACGGATCTCCACAGAGCGCCGGGGCACGCGGGGCCATTGGGGCGGGAGTGTCCAGTTCGGAAACCGGATGCCGAGCGCACGCACACAGCGAGGACACGCGGACTGTGAAGGACTCGCCGTCGAACGGTGCACGCTCCTGCACGGTTGACCGGTTGTGGTGATCAATCGCCCTGATGCGACCGGCTGTTGACTGGAGGCGTGCCGCGGCAGCGTGCTTTGATCCATGGCACCGCGGGGGTCACGGGTCATTCCAGGCTCCCGGCAACGGGTGCCCGACGCCCGCGGTCGCGGCCGACCATCTGTCCCCAGAGGGGGCCGCTCTCCCCCTTATGAATACGCACACGAAGGGAAGTTCCATCATGAACTCCACCCCCCAGGTTGCCACCGCCGAGATCTCGGACGCCGACCTCGACGCCGTTTCGGGCGGTCTCGGTCTGGACGCCGTTGGCACCGTCACGGGCATCGTGGACTCGGTCGCCCCGGGCGTCCTCCCGCTGGTCGGTTCGGTCGTCGGCACCGTCGAGGGTCTCACCGGCCTGAACGTCACCGGCGTGGTCGCCGGTCTCTGATCTCCATCAGCGCCGTCGAGTCCCGGAACCGCTCCATGGTTCCGGGACTCTCGGGTGCCGTAAGACTATCGAACAGGTGAGGGAAGCCCCTTGCAGTTCCGCCAACAGGCCCTCGCCAAGCTGCAGTCGCCGGAAGAACTCGACCTTCCGGTGCGTTTCGCCCGCCCCCAGGGCTGGCTCGTCCTGTCCGTGACGGTCCTCGTCATGGCGGCCGCCTCGGTCTGGGCCGTGACGGGCACCGTGGCGTCCACGGTCGACGCACCAGCCATCCTCACGCACGGGGAGGGCAGTTACGTGCTGCAGAGTCCGTTCGCCGGGCAGGTCACCGCGGTTCTCGCCGAGGAGGGCGAACGGCTCGCCGCCAACGCTCCCCTACTCCAGGTCCGTACCGCGCAGGGCGAGACGGCCGTCGTCCGCACGGTCGCCGCGGGACGCGTCACCGCCCTGGCCGCCACCATCGGCGCGATCATCTCGACCGGCGCGAACGTCGCGGCCGTCGAGAAGGTCGCCCACGTGAACGATCCGCTGTACGCGACGGTGTACGTCCCCGCCGAGAACGCCGCCACGATCCCCGAGAACGCAGCGGTGGACCTCACCGTCCAGTCGGTGCCGACCCAGCAGTACGGGGTGCTGCGCGGCCATGTGAAAGCGGTCGGCCGGACCGTGCAGACCCAGCAGCAGATCGCCGCCTTCCTCGGCGACAGCCAGTTGGGCGAGCAGTTCACGAAGGACGGCAGGCCGGTGGCCGTCCTGGTCCGCCTCGACCCCAGGTCCAGCACGAAGAGCGGCCTCAAGTGGTCCTCGGCGGACGGACCGCCGTTCGCGCTGACCTCCATGACCCTGGCCACGGCTTCGATCCGGCTGGCCGACCAGCGCCCCGTCGATTGGCTCCTCCCGTGACCACCGCGCAGGACACCCAAGGCAGACGCCGCGCCACCCCGCCCAAACGCCCCGCCCCCAAGGGCAGACGCAAGACGGTGCGCACCCCCACCGTGCTCCAGATGGAAGCCGTGGAGTGCGGTGCGGCCTCGCTCGCCATGGTGCTCGGCCACTACGGCCGACACATCCCCCTCGAAGAGCTGCGCATCGCCTGCGGTGTCTCCCGCGACGGCTCGCGCGCCAGCAACCTGCTGAAGGCGGCGCGCAGTTACGGCCTGACGGCCAAGGGCATGCAGATGGACACGGCCGCGCTCGCCGAGGTGCGGGCGCCCGCGATCCTGTTCTGGGAGTTCAACCACTACGTCGTGTACGACGGAATGGGGCGCCGGTTCGGACGGCGCGGCGTGCACATCAACGACCCCGGCAAGGGCCGTCGTTTCGTGCCGATGGAGGACTTCGACACCAGCTTCACCGGCGTCGCCCTGGTCATGGAACCGGGCCCCGACTTCCACCGGGGCGGCCGCAAACCGGGCGTCCTGGGCGCCATGCCGGCCCGGCTGCGCGGGACCTCGGGCACCATGCCCGCGGCCGTCCTGGCGAGTCTGCTCCTTGTCGTGGTCGGCGCGGCGGTGCCCGCGCTCAGCCGGACGTACATCGACAGCTACCTGATCGGCGGTCAGTCCTCGCTGCTCGGCGTGCTGTTCGCGTCGATGGGCGCCTCCGTGGCACTGACGGTGGTGCTGACCTGGCTGCAACAGGCGAACCTGCTGCGCGGCCGCACCATCTCCTCGACGCTCTCCAGCGCCCGCTTCCTGCGCCATCTGCTGCGACTGCCGGTCACCTTCTTCTCCCAGCGCAGCCCGGCCGACCTGGTGCAACGGCTCCAGTCGAACGACGCGGTGGCCGAGACCCTGTCCCGCGACCTGGCGGCGGCCGGGGTGGACGCGGTCGTGGTCGTGCTCTACGCCGTACTCCTCTACACCTACGACCCGCAGCTCACGGCCGTCGGCATCGGCGTCGCGCTGCTCAACGTGGTCGCGATGCGGGTGGTGATCCGGCTGCGTTCGACGCGCACCGCGAAGCTGCGCGCGGACAGTGCCCGGCTGACCAACACGGCATACAGCGGGCTCCAGTTGATCGAGACGATGAAGGCCACCGGCGGTGAGGACGGCTACTTCCGCAAGTGGGCCGGGCAGCACGCGACCACGCTGGAGGAGGAGCAGCGCCTCGGCGTGCCGAGCGCCTGGCTGGGCGTGGTCGCGCCGATGCTCGCGACGCTCAACAGCGCGCTGATCCTGTGGATCGGCGGGATGCGGGCCATCGAGGGAGGCATCTCGGTCGGTCTGCTCGTCGCCTTCCAGTCCCTGGTGACCCGCTTCACCGCGCCGATCACCCGCCTCAACGGTGTCGCGGGCCGCATCCAGGACTTCGCGGCCGACGTCGCCCGCCTCAAGGACGTCGAGAACTTCCAGGCGGACCCGCTGTACGACCGCCCCGGCAACGCCGATTCCACCCGCCGCCTGCATGGCCATGTCGAGCTGGAGAACATCACGTTCGGCTACAGCCCGCTCGACAAGCCCCTGCTGACCGGCTTCTCCCTGACCGTCGGCCCGGGCCAGCAGGTCGCCCTGGTCGGCGGCTCGGGCAGTGGCAAGTCGACGGTGTCCCGGCTGATTTCGGGCCTGTACGCCCCGTGGGAGGGCACGATCCGTATCGACGGCCGGCGCCTGGACGACATCCCGCGCGGCGCCCTCGCCTCCTCCGTCTCCTTCGTCGACCAGGACGTCTTCCTCTTCGAGGGGACGGTCCGCGACAACGTGGCGCTGTGGGACCCGTCGATCCCGGACGAGGCGGTCGTCGCGGCGCTGGAGGACGCGGCGCTGTACGACGTCATCACGCGCCGGCCGGGCGGCATCCAGAGCCGGGTCGAGCAGGACGGCCGGAACTTCTCCGGCGGCCAGCGTCAACGCCTCGAGATCGCGCGGGCGTTGGTGCGCAGGCCCAGCATCCTGGTGCTCGACGAGGTGACCAGCGCGCTGGACGCGGAGACCGAGCAGACCGTCATCGACAACCTGCGCAAGCGCGGCTGCGCGTGTGTGGTGATCGCACACCGGCTCAGCACCGTGCGCGACAGCGACGAGATCGTCGTACTCCAGCACGGCACGATCGTGGAACGCGGGCGGCACGACGCCCTGGTGGCGGCCGGCGGTCCGTACGCCCAGCTGGTCAAGGAGCGATGAGATGACGACCGTCAACGAGGGCGATGTCGTCCTCGGCGCGCTCGGCGGCATGGGCACCCCCGTCGACAGTTCCGCCCTCAACCGCCTTGATCTGGAGGGCCCGCAGACCCTGTGGCTCGTCGCGGCGGGCGCCATGGACCTGTTCGCGGTCGACGCCGTCCAGCAGGGCCACTGGCACCACCTCGGCCGCCTCGAAGCGGGCTCCCTGCTCCTCGGCCCGGTCACCGGCCCCCAACACACCCTGGTCGGGCGGCCGTTGCGCGACTGCGTGGTGCGCCGGATCGGGCTGCGCGAGCTGTACCAGCAGGCCGACACCCGGACCTGGTCGTACGACGAGTACGGCAACGCCCAGTACGTGCCGCCCACTTCGAGCCCCCTGGAGTACGCCCTCGCGCTCGGCGTGGGCCGCAGCCTCTCCATCCTCTTCCAGGCGCCGATGGCCCACGAGAACGCCGCCGCGCTCACCGACGACGACGTCTTCTGGATGCAGGTGCCGCCCGGCAGTGTGCAGTACGGCTCCCTGTACGGCGCGGAGGCGGCGGCCGACCTGCTGATGGACTCCGGTGTCTGGCAGCGCATGGTCGACCAGCAGTACCGGCTCCTCACCACACTCGACCGCTGGATCGAGCGGCTGGAGTCAGGCCACGAGGACCGTACGGCGGCGGGCATCAAGGCGGGCGAGGCCGTCCGCGCCCAGGCCGACCGGACGCTTTTGGCGTCGATCGGGAAGCAGTCGGCGAAGCGCCCGACGGCCGCCGACGCGGATGCCACGTACGCGGCCTGCAAGCTGGTCGCCGACGCGGCCGGGATCACCCTCACGAAGGCCCACCAGAGCGGCACGGAGAGCGAGCGGATCGACCCGGTCGAGCGGATCGCGATCGCCTCGCGCGTCCGCGCCCGTGCCGTACGTCTCGACGGACACTGGTGGCACGACAACATCGGCCCGCTGGTCGGCCACCGTGCCGTCTCGGGCAGTCCGGTCGCCCTGCTGTGGCGGCGCGGCGGATACGTCGCCGTACAGCCGTCCTCGGGACGGGAGACGCCGGTCGAGAAGGCCAACGCCGGGGAGTTCGAAGCGCAGGCCGTGATGTTCTACCGACCGCTGCCCGAACGGTCGTTGAGCCCCCTGCGGCTGATGAGGTTCTGCCTCCGGGGCACCGGCGGCGACATGCGCAACCTCGCGATCAGCTCTCTGGTGACCGTCGCGATCGGCGCGATCGTGCCGATCGCCACCGGCAAGGTGCTCGGCGAGTACGTGCCCAAGGCGCAGCACAGCCTCATCGTGCAGGTCTGCCTCGCCATCATGATCACCAGCGTGGTGTCGGCGGCGTTCACGCTGCTGCAGAACCTCACCATCCTGCGGCTGGAGGGCCGGATCGAGGCAACGCTCCAACCTGCCGTGTGGGACCGGCTGTTGCGCCTGCCCACGAAGTTCTTCACCTCCCGCTCCACCGGCGAACTGGCCAGCGCGGCCATGGGGATCAGCGCGATCCGCCGTCTCCTCGCGGGCGTCGGCCCGACCCTCGCCCAGGCGGGCACCGTCGGCGCGATGAACCTGGGCCTGCTGCTCTGGTACAGCGTCCCCATGGCACTGGCCGCGATCGGCATGCTCGTCGTCATCGCCGCCGTGTTCCTGGGACTCGGCCTGTGGCAGGTGCGCTGGCAGCGCCATCTGGTCGTGCTCAGCAACAAACTGAACAACCAGGCCTTCCAGACCCTGCGCGGCCTGCCCAAACTGCGGGTCGCGGCGGCCGAGAACTACGCGTACGCCGCCTGGGCGGGCGAGTTCGCGCGCAGCCGTGAGCTCCAGCAGAAGGTCGGCCGGATCAAGAACCTCACCACGGTGATGGGCGCGGTCTATCTGCCCCTCTGCTCCCTGCTGATGTTCATGCTGCTCGCCGGCCCGGCGCGCGACTCGCTGTCGGCCGCCGAGTTCCTCACCTTCAACACCTCGATGACGATGCTGCTGACCTCGGTCACCTCGATCACCGGCGCGTTCGTCTCGGCAGCGGCCGCCCTGCCGATGTTCGAGGAGATCAGGCCGGTGTTCGACGCGACACCCGAGGTGCGCGTGGCGAGCACCCGCCCCGGAGTCCTGTCCGGCGCGATCGAGGCCCGCGGCCTGTCCTTCCGCTACACCGACGACGGCCCGCTGGTCCTGGACGAGGTGTCCTTCGACGTGCAGCCGGGCGAGTTCGTGGCGATCGTCGGCCCCAGCGGCTGCGGCAAGTCCACGCTGCTGCGGCTGCTCATCGGCTTCGACAAGCCGGTGTCGGGCAGCGTCCTGTACGACGGCCAGGATCTGGCGGCCCTCGACCAGTCCGCCGTACGCCGCCAGTGCGGTGTCGTGCTCCAGCACGCGCAGCCGTTCACCGGATCGATCCTGGACTGCATCTGCGGCACCGAGCCGTACACGCCCGAGGAGGCGATGGCGGCGGCCGAGATGGCGGGCCTCGCCGAGGACATCAAGCGGATGCCGATGGGCCTGCACACCCTCGTCTCCGGCAGCGGCGCGGTCTCCGGCGGCCAGCGCCAGCGCCTGATGATCGCCCAGGCGCTGATCCGCCGCCCCCGCATCCTCTTCTTCGACGAGGCGACCAGCGCCCTGGACAACGAGACCCAGCGCACGGTCATCGAGAGCACCCGGGCGCTCAACGCCAGCCGCGTGGTGATCGCGCACCGGCTGTCCACCGTGATGGACGCGGACCGCGTCATCGTGATGGAGGCCGGCAAGGTCGCCCAGCAGGGCCCGCCCGCGCAGCTCCTCGCGGACACGAGCGGGCGGCTGCACGAACTGGTGCGGCGGCAGATGCGGTGAAGCGGTCAGTCGAGCCCGGGGACCGGTGCTCCGGACGGGAGCCCGGCCTCGACGTACCGGCGGTAGATCTCCTGCCAGGTCGCGGTGCTCCCGGCGTGCGGTCCCCCGTGCTCCTCGCCCCGCGCCTGCGCGTCGAGGGCACCGAGGCACACCTCCCAGCCGGCGGCGTTGCGCGCGGCGGTGTTCTCGGCCTCCAGGACGTCGGTGAGCGTGAACCGGGTGCGCTTCTCGTCCAGTGCCTCCAGGCCGAAGTGCAGCTCGTCGCCGCCCCACTCGAAGGAGAGGTGCCGGGGTGAGTCGACCGCGATGACGCGGCCCGTGGACCCCGGCATGTTCGGGTCACCGCTGAAGGTGATGGTCCCGCCGGGGTGCAGGTCGATCTCGGCGCGCGAGGGGAACCAGTGGGCCAGCTCGTCGGGGTCGGTCACGAACTGCCAGACACGGTCGACGGGATGGTCGTAGGTCCGGCGGAAACGGACGGCGGGGCGGCCGTCGTCGAGGGTGAGGTAGCTGCCGGTGGAGGCCTGGGACTCGGCGGACATGGCGGCTCAGTCCTTCGGGGAGGGCACTGCTGGGGCTTCGGGCACGGTCAAGGAATACCCCGCCGGTCAGGGCCCGTCCACGGCGTGACACTCCGACGAGACCTGGGTCACCCATCGAAACGTTGCAGTTTCGATAGAAGGGGTCTAGCCTCTAGGTGTACGAAACGGTTTCGTTTACCTGCACGAAACCCTTTGCAACTTCCCTGGAGTTTCCCTGATGCCTCAGACAGTGACCGAAGGTGCCCGCACGGGCGCCGTGGACGCCCCGGCGGCGAATGCGTCGAAGCGGTGGTGGATCCTCGCGATCATCGGAATCGCGCAGCTGATGGTGGTCCTCGACGCCACCATCGTGAACATCGCCCTGCCGTCCGCCCAGGCGGACCTGGGCTTCTCCGACGGCAACCGGCAGTGGATCGTCACCGCCTACTCGCTGGCTTTCGCCTCACTGCTGCTGCTCGGCGGACGCATCGCCGACCTCTTCGGGCGCAAGCCCGCCTTCCTCATCGGTGTCTCCGGATTCGCCGCGGCCTCCGTGCTGGGCGGCGCCTCCACCAGCTTCGGGATGCTGGTCACCGCACGCGCCCTCCAGGGCATCTTCGGCGCGCTGCTCGCACCGGCCGCGCTCTCGCTGCTGAACACGACGTTCACCGAGGCGAAGGACCGCGCCAAGGCGTTCAGCGTGTTCGGCGCGATCGCCGGCGCCGGTGGCGCGCTGGGGCTGCTGCTCGGCGGTGTACTGACCGACGCGCTCGACTGGCGCTGGACCCTGTACGTCAACCTCATCTTCGCGATCGTCGCCTTCGTCGGCGGCTGGATGCTGCTGAACAACCACCGTGACGCCGCGAACTCCAAGCTGGACCTGCCGGGCACCCTGCTGGTCTCCTCCGGACTCTTCGCCCTGGTCTACGGCTTCTCCAACGCCGAGACGCACGACTGGAGTTCGCCCGCCACCTGGGGCTTCCTGGCCGCGGGCGGCGTGCTGCTGACGGCGTTCACCCGCTGGCAGACCCGTGCCAAGCACCCACTCCTTCCGCTGCGCGTCCTGCTCGACCGCAACCGCGCCGCCTCGTTCATCGCCGTTCTGGTCACCGGCGCGGGCATGTTCGGCGTCTTCCTCTTCCTCACCTACTACCTCCAGCTCAACCTGGGCTTCAGCCCGACCAAGACGGGCCTGTCGTTCCTGCCGATGATGGCCGCCCTGATGGTCATGGCCCAGGTCTCCACCACGATCCTGGTGCCCCGTGTCGGGCCGAAGGTCGTCATCCCGGCGGGCTTCGCGATCGCCGCGCTCGCCATGGCCTGGCTGACCGGCATCGGTGTCGGCTCGTCCTACACGACCGCCGTCCTGCCGCAGTTGATCCTCATCGGCGTGGGTCTGGGCATCGTGATGCCGCCCGCGATGTCGCTGGCCACCATCGGGATCGCGGCCGAGGACGCGGGAGTCGCCTCCGCGACGGTCAACACCATGCAGCAGGTGGGCGGTTCGATCGGTACGGCGCTGCTGAACACCCTGGCCGCGAGCGCCGCGACGAGCTACCTGGCCGGCAGGAACCCGGCCGACAAGCTGGTCCAGGCGCAGGCGACGATCGAGAGCTACACCACCGCCTTCTGGTGGTCGGCCGGCTTCTTCGCCGCGGGCGCGGTGATCACCTTCCTGCTCTACCACCGCGGAAAGCTGGAGCAGGACCCGGACGCCGCACCGGTCGTCCACATGTGATCGCGTCCTGACCCAACGATCAACGATCACCCCTGAACCGAGGGGCCGCCGTCTGCAGGGAGACGGCGGCCCCTCATCCCTCTTCCACGGGCCGGCCCCTCGTCCGCCTCCGATAGCGGGCCGTCGCGGCCGCGAGGCGAGCCTGCTGGGCCAGCTCGTTCTGCGGTACGGCGGGCCGGTACACGACGAGTCCCCGCTCCCGTTTCTCCAGCCTCAACTCGCCTGATGTGGGCGCGACTTCACCGTCATACGCGAGAGTGTCCGTGCCGGTGAGACCCTCCAGCCCGACCCAGGAGACGCGTTCGGAGCTGTAGACCCGGGAGCGGCCGAGGGCCCCGGCGAGCGCGGAGACGACGACCCGGGTGCGGGCGAGCCGGTGGTCGCCGTCGATCAGCCGCAGGTCCAGGAGTCCGTCGTCCAGGCGTGGCCGGAAGGCGGGGGCGAAGCCGTCGGGGACATAGCGGCCGTTGCCCGCGAAGAGCAGCCACAGGCGCCGGGGGCGGCCGTTGATCCGCAGCTCGATGGGGGTTGCGGTGCGCAGCACCCGGGTGAGGGCGACGGCGGCCGCCGGCCACTTGCCCCACCGCTCCTCCAAGTGCTCGCGGATCCGGACGAGTTCGGGGTAGAGGCCGATGCTGAAGGTGTTGAGGAACCGCACCTCGTGCCCCGCCGCCGGGCGCGCCACGCCGATGTCGACGGCCACCGCCTCACCCCGGGCGACCGCCACGGCGGTGTCCTCGAAGTCGGGTACGCCCACGTCCTGCGCGAAGTGGTTGAGGGTACCGCCGGGGAACACCGCCAGCGCGAGCCCCCGCTCGGCCGCCGCGCGCGCCGCCGCGTTGACGCTGCCGTCACCCCCGCACACGCCCAGTGCGCCGCCCGCCGCCGCGGCCCGCTCCACCGCCTTGGCGAGCAGCTCGGCGAAGTCGTCGTCCGGGGCGCGTTCGATCAGCTCGGCCTCCGGCAGCAGACCACGCAGGCGTTCGGCGGGCTGCAGTCCCGTCGGGGGTGCACCGGTACCGGCCCGGCTGTTGACGAAGACGACCAGCCCCCGGCCCGCGGGCAGCGCGGGCGCGTCGGCCTCGGGCCGTTCCCGCTCGGGGCGTGCAGGGTGCGGCGGCCACCAGCGGCAGGTCAGTGCGGCGGCCCCGGCGCCGATCGCGATCCCGGCCAGCACGTCTCCTGGGTAGTGCACGCCGACGTAGACACGCGAGAAGGCGACCGAGGCGGCGAAGGGTGCGACCAGAGCCCCGTACCCGGTGGATTCCAGGGCGACCCCGGTGGCGAAGGCCGCGGCCGACGCGGAGTGTCCGGAAGGGAAGGACGAGGTGTGCGGCTGACGTGGAAGGTGCCGGATCGACGGCACATGGTGCAGCACCGGACGGGGACGGCGGGCACTCCACTTGACGACCGTGTTGACGGTCAGCGAGGCGAGGACGAGCGAGCCGGTGCCTCGCACGGCCGCCCGCCGGGCGGTACGGCCGCCGACAAGCGTGAGGCCCGCGGCCGCGCCGAACCACAGCCGTCCGTGGTCGGCGGCGCGGCTGAGCCGCCGCAGCGCCGGATCCGCGGCCGGGAAACGGGAGCCCGCCACCCGCCGGAACAGCCGCAGATCCAGTTCGCCGAGTGTGCCCATGGCCCCACTCCTACCGGGAGCGGAGGCGGATCGGCATCCGCTGCACCTCCAACCGGAGCAGCACCCGGCACGGCCCGCGGCGACCCACGGGGTGCTGGTCGGGGCCGGCCCGGGTCAGGACCTGTGCGGTAACGCCGGAGGCCGGCCGACAGCCCCACTCTGTCCGGCCGACCTCCGGTACGAGATCACGCGGCACCCGCGACGAGGCCCGCCTTCCCCAGTATCGGGCTCTCGTTGGACGCCCACGGGGACCGCGCGATCCCGGTCTGTCAGAACGTGAAGACGTTCATCCCGTAGGAGTTCTTCACGCACTCGTTGGCGAAGGTGCGCTCATAGGCGACCCTCTTGCCCTGCCACACGCCGTCGACGGTGACGACCACGGGGTCGAACTGCTTTGTGCACATCGCGCCGGCTCTCACGGACAGGGCGTCGAAGTCGCCGCCCGTCTCACGGAGTTCGGCGCAGGCCCGCGGGGCGTCGGGGTGGGTGCCGGAGGCGGTCGGGGCGCAGTTCAGGGTGACGGCGCGCTCCGCGGTGGCGGTGGCCGCGCTGTGACCGTGGCCCACGCTGAGCACGAGGGCAGAGGGGGCGTAGAGCGCGGACGGGCCGGGGCCCGGGGCGGCGAGGGCGGTTCCGCCCAGTGGCCCGCAGACGGCGGTGGCCGTCAGGGTGAGAGTCGCTGCCCAACGCGCGGTGGTCGGCATTGTGTGCATCCTTCCGCTCGATTGAATGCGAGACCGGCTCGGTCTGTGCCGGTTCGGCGAGCGCGAGTCTGCCGAGTCCGGACAGGAAACACACATCCGACCCACGGGTTTCAGTAACTTTGAGTATTGAATCAGTGGCGCGAAGTCACAGGATTCGAACGTAACAGCCCGGAAGCGAGCGCTTACTGATCGTCCTGAGCGCCTTCATGGCCGGATTTCCACGGCTCAGCAATAGGCCGGAAACATTCCGCTTCAGCTCACGGCGGACCCCCTGGTCATCCCCTTGCCTATCCTCCCTCCGCGAGTAATCGTTATTACATGATTACAACGGAGCAGCACGACAAGTTGCGCGGCTGGTTCACCGGCCGACTGCCCGACGACCTCTTCGAGAGCCTGACGGAGGTGACCGTCGACCGCGAGGAGATCACCGTCGTCGGCCGCATCCCCGAGCCCCGGGTCGCCGAAGGCGCCTCCGCCGCCGAGAAGGAGGCGGCCCTCCAGTCCCGTATCCAGGAATTCCGGGAGCGCACCCGCGAGCAGCGGATCGAGGTGGCGCACGAGGCGGAGCACCGGTTCCGCAAGAAGGTCTCGTGGGGTGCGCAGTGCGGCGGCGAGCGCGCCCTGTTCACCCACATCGCCGCGCCGGTCATGACCCGGCTGCGCCAGCCCGAGCGCCAGGTCCTCGACACCCTCATCGCCGCCGGTGTGGCCCGCAGCCGCAGCGACGCCCTCGCCTGGTGCGTACGCCTGGTGCAGCGGCACACCGACGACTGGCTCACGGAGCTGCGGGACTCGCTTGAGCACGTACAGCGCGTCCGGGCCCAGGGTCCCGACGCCGAGGAGTGACCCCGAGCAGATGCCGTAGGTCTTTCCGCCCGTCCGGCGTTCGAGTACGAGGCCGTCCAGGCCGAAGCAGGGGTCTGGGGCAGCCCAGGAACAAGGGACGGGCAGGGGCGGAGGGGCGAAAACCCCACCCCGGCTCCGCGATCCGCGCACCACAGTGGACGGATCTTGTCCAAGTCGCAAGGATCGACCCCGTACTGCGCGAGCTCAGGGACGAGGGACGGGGACGCACGGATGGCGAAGCACTGGGCCGACTTCCAGTACGAGATCTATCTCAACGGGATGACAGGCGCCGTACCGCGGCTGCCCACCGATCTGACCCGGCTGGAAGAGCTCACCGAGCAGCGCCTGGGCCCCGGCCCGGTCGGCTACGTGGCGGGCAGCGCGGGCAACGGCAGCACCGCACGGGCCAACCGAACCGCCCTGGACCGGCGCCGGATCGTGCCACGCATGCTGCGCGACGTCCACGAACGCGACCTGTCCGTCGAGCTGTTGGGACGGGCGCTGCCCGCACCGCTGGCCCTCGCACCCGTCGGCGTACTGTCGATCATGCACCCGGACGCGGAGTCCGCCGCCGCACGGGCCGCCGCGGCACAGGGCGTCCCGTACATCCTGTCCTCGGCCTCCAGCACATCCATGGAGCAGGTCGCGGAGGTGATGGGTGACGCGGAGCGCTGGTTCCAGCTGTACTGGGCGAAGGACCGCGAGGTCACCCGGAGCTTCCTGGAGCGGGCGAAGGCGGCCGGGTTCACCGCACTGTTCGTCACCCTCGACACTCCCCTGCTGGCCTGGCGGCCGCGCGATCTCGACCGGGCGTACCTGCCGTTCCTGCACGGCGTGGGCACCGCCAACTACTTCACCGACCCGGCGTTCCAGGCAGGCTTGGCGAAGCCGGTGCACGAGGACCCGAACGCCGCTGTGATGCACTTCGTGGGTATGTTCGCGGACCCCGGCAAGACCTGGCCCGACCTGGAGTTCCTGCGGGAGAACTGGGACGGCCCGATCGTCCTCAAGGGCGTCCTGCACCCGGACGACGCCCGTCGTGCGGCCAGTGCCGGGATGGACGGCGTGGTCGTCTCCAACCACGGCGGCCGTCAGGTGGCCGGGGCCGTCGCGGCAGCGGACGCACTGCCCCGTGTGGTGGAGGCGGCGGGCGACCGTCTGACCGTCCTCTTCGACAGCGGGATCCGCACCGGCGACGACATCTTCAAGGCGCTCGCCCTCGGCGCACAGGGCGTGCTCGTCGGACGCCCGTACGCCTACGGACTCGGCCTCGACGGTCAGGCGGGCGTCGAACACGTCATCCGCTGCCTGCTCGCCGAGTTCGACCTCACACTCGCCCTCTCCGGCCACGCCCGCCCCGGCGACATCGGTCCCGACGACCTGATCGAGGAAACCGCCTGACAGCAATACCGCGCGAGCGCCCCGACCCGAGCGGGCCTCGGCGTCTTCGACCCTGAGCCCCAGAGCGCGGTGCGATTCCCGCATGTCGCGGGTGTCACGCGCGAGACCCTCAGGCGGATCGCACCGCCGGCCGTCCGGAACACCTCCGCCTTCGTGGACGGCGGTCGCCCCTGGACGTCGTCCCGTCACTCCTGCTCGCTCAACCCATACAGGCCGATTCCCTTGATCACCGCGTCGAGTTGTACGAGCAGAGGCAGCACGGGCTCGGGGCTCGCGTTGTCGCCGACCGTCACGGAGCGGGGTTCCTGATAGGGCTCCGACGAGGTCGCCTCCGGATCGGTCGGCACGCCCGTCGACCGTTCGCCGGGAGGCTGTTCACCCGGCGGCTGCTCACCGGGTGCCTGCCCGTCCGGCGGCTCGGGCGCGCTGCCGCCGGCGGACGGCACACCGCTGGAGGCCTGCGGCGAAGGGCTGGTCGTGCCCGAGATCGACAGTGATTCGGGGCTGGCCGACTCGGAATCGGTTCGCCACTGCTGCGCGCCGGAGCCGTCGCGAACCTTGACGACGATGGCGGACCCGGGATCCGCGGAATCGGGCGCGACAGCGAGCCGGTCGCTCCAGCGGGGCTGCAACTCGCCCCGCGCGGTGAGGTCGTAGCGCACGTCGTCACCGCGCGCCGCGTCCTCGGCGGCGCAGGGCTCCAGCACGACGAAGCCGTCGTCGGCACGGGAGTCCAGGCACAGTTCGGGGTTGGCGACACTGCGCAGGAGGCCGTCGCCGCCGTACGACCATTGCTGGGTCCAGGCGGAGGAGCACACCGCGAGTTCGGTCGCGGCCCCTGCCTTCGCCTCGCCGCCTTGGATGTCGAGGCACAGATCGGCGGAGAGGTTGCGCAGCCGGGTCTGCTCGGTGTTCGTGGGATGCCCGGCCGAGTTGGGGGGCGGTGACGCGGAGCCGGGCTCGGGCGAGAGCGTGCGGGCGTTGCTCGCGCCGGTGGAGGCTGTGGGGTCGGCGCCCGGCTCGTCGTCCGACCACAGCGTGGTGGCGAGGACGGTCACCAGCAGGGTGGCCGAGACCACGCCCGCTCCGGTGATCAGGGCTTTGGCGTGGCGCTGTGCGGGCTGGGGCATGCCGCGAGGGGCGGGTATCTGGGACAGCAGACGATGACGTCCGCTGTTTCCCGGGAGCCCGCCACCGCCGCCCTGGCGTCTGCCGCCGAGCGGTACTCCACCCCGGGGGCGCACTCCTTGCTGTGCGCGCCCGGGGCGGGAGTCGAGATAGCGCCGGGCGCCCCAGCCGAGTACCGCTTCGGCGAGCAGCGCGCCCAACCCGCCCTCGAAATGGCTGAGTTGTTCGGCGGCGAAACGGCAGTAGCGGCACTCCATCAGGTGCTGTTGGACATCGGGCAGCAAGGCGCCGCCGCGGCGAATCGGAACGTCGAGCAACCGGTTGTGGAACGCGCATTCCTGGGTCGGCGCGAGTTCCCGGTGGGCGCGTACACAGCCCTCACGGAATTGCTCGCGGGCCTGTTCCAGAGCGGCCGACGCGGTGTCGGTATCCATGCCCGACAGACCGGTCGGTACGGATATGTCCTCGGCTTCGACCTCGGTGTGCCACAGCAGGCCCTGGGCGATTGGCTGCAGCGCGTGGAAAGCGCGCTCGGCGAGCTTCCGGTTTTCGGCCGTCATGGACTTGGCGGCCCGCAAACCGCGGCCCCCGGCGGGTTTCCTCAGGTCCGGCAGTACACCGGTTATCCGGTCCTCCGCGGCCCACTCCCCGACGGTGTCCCGAACGGCCACGAGAATCCGGGGCCGCACGGCGACACCGGACTCGCCGCGCGTCAGGCGGTCGAGTGTCCGGCGGAAGGAGGCGGCGGTCACCATCGAGGCGACGTTCGCCGAGGAAGCGAGGCAGATGACCGAGTAGTCGTACGCCGGCTGCCAGTGCCGGGCCATCAGCAGGGCGACGGGGTGCGCCGTCTCGCTCTCCGGCCGGCCTCGCAGCTGTGCGGCGAGACTCTCGTCGGACTCCCCGGGAGCGCCGCCGGGAGGATAGGGAGGACGTGGGGGGTGGGGGGTGGGCACAGAGCGGGTTCCTTCCAAGGCGCAAGGTGGCACATAGAAGTTCCTTCACCGCCGAAAAGGAGCTCCTCATTGGTGCATACCTTTATGACGGAGCGCCGGGAAAACGGCCGGGGCGAAGTCCGTAACGACAACCGTCGCCAAGAGCCTTTCGGGCTCCTCGACGGCCTTGAATACCGAACAGCGATTCGGACCCGGCCATTGGCCCAGCACAGGAAGGTCACCTTCGCACAACAGCTCGTGACCAACAAGACACATGAGTAACTTCCGTCCCAGTGAGAGAAAGTCAGATCCGGTCGGCAACTCTCGCGACTCGTACCGGTTTTCGAAATTTCATGCGCCCCGTGTGAACGGCACGCACGCGCCGGTGGCCCGCGCACGCTCCCGGCGCGCATCACCGGGCGGTCCACTGGAACCGGCCCTTCTCGGGGGCCCCGCGCGGTACGGCGGCTCTCCCGCGCGAAACCGGCCGCCGACCCTGATCTCCCGCCCTCGGTCGGCGGCCCCGAGGGCGGGTCGACCTGCTCGCTCCCCCGGCCGGTGTCAGATCTGCCAGGACCTCAAGCGGTCCGCCGCGCCATAGACGTCCGTCTTGCCGTCGATCAGGTCGCGGGCGAGGTCGACGAGGGCTCCGTACGGCGGGTCGATGCCGACACCGCTGACGAACATGTAGGCGACCGCCGCCGCGCAGGCGAAGCGGGCGTTCGCGGCCGGCAGGGGCTTCAGCAGGGCCAGGGTGTGCAGGAGCGCGGCCGCGCGCCAGGCCGGGTCGGAGTCCACGCCGAGGCGGGGCGGGTCGACGCGGTGCCGGGCCACGGCGGCGACGAGCGCCGAGAAGTCGTCGACCGTGGGCTGGTCGGGCATGACCTCGTCGTGGCGCTGGAGCAGCCAGGGCACGTCGATATGGATGACGGGTGCCATGGGTCAGGCTGCCCGGCCCTCGCCCTTGCGGGGCGGTTCGTCCTCGGGGAACGCGGCGGCGAACTCCGCCGCGTGCGCCGCGAAGAACCGGCGGAACACCTCCGCGCCTTCCTGTAGCGCTCGGTGCCGCACGATGTCGGCCGCGGCCGCCTCCCGCACCAGGGCCTTCATCGACGTACCGCGCTCCTTGGCGATCTGCCTCAGGTCCTCTAGCTCGCGGTCGCTGAACTCCACATTGAGAGCTGGCATGCCCTCACGGTACCGCCCGGGTACTTACGCGTAAATACTCCCAGTTCAGCGACGATGTGGTGCGGTACCTCCCACGCCCGGGACCGAAGGCTCCCCGACCGGAGGCGACAGCTCGATGTGCGGTCGCGCGGCGGCCCGGGTTGTGGTGCTCGCGGGTGTCGAGGCACTCGGGCTCCTGCTGGGTGGCACGCCTGCGTGGCGTGGCTCCTGGTACGTAAGCCGTGTGCCGCGTGCGAAGGCCGTCCACGGACTAGGCTGGAACACGAGTGACGCGCTTGTTCACTGTGTGTGTGCGCAATGGAGTGGCGACGATGAGCCCGGAGACAACCCTCGGTGGGCCCGCCACGGCGCGGGTCGTCATCGACGTGAACGGCACCCTGATCCGCTGGAGCGAGGGGGCCCGCCGTCTGCTCGGCTATGCGTCGGAAGAGGTCGAGGGCAGGCCCGCCGCGGATCTGCTGGCCACAGGGAACACGGTCCCGCTGCCCGGCCCCGCCGAAGAACGGTGGAGCGGCACCGTCGAGCTGCGCCACCGCGACGGCCGCACGCTGTCCGTGTGGCTGCTCGCCCACCACGGGCCCCCGCGGCAGAGCGGCAGCGACTGGCTGGTGCTCACCCCGCTGAACGACGACACTCCCGATCCGCAGGACGACTTCCTGATGACTGCCGCCCTGAAGCAGTCCCCCTGCGCCACGGCCGTCTACGACGACCGGCTGCGCCTGCACGGGGTCAATGAGGCGATGGCCGCCGTGCTCGGTCTCCCGGCCGCGCACATCCGTGGCCTCTCGACCCCCGAGGTCGGCGGCAATCTGGACGGCGAGGAGATCGAAGAGGAACTCCGGCACGTCCTTGAGTCGGGTCAGGGGCGCGAGACACAAGGGTATGTGCGGGCGGGTGGCGAGGAGCGCGCGCACGCCTGGCTCGGACTGCTGGCGCCGCTGATCGACGCCGACGGGCGGGTGCGCGGTGTGTGCATGACCGCCCACGACTTCTCCGAGCACTACATGGCCCGGGAGCGCCTGCGACTGGTGAACGAGGCCAGCGTCCGCATCGGGACCACGCTGGACGTCACACGGACGGCCCAGGAACTGGCCGACGTCTGCGTTCCCATCCTCGCCGACTTCGTCAGCGTCGACCTGCTGGATCCCCCGGAGGACGGGGGCGATCGGGAGTCGGGACCGCCGAAGGTACCGGTCGCGCTGCGCCGTGCGGCACACCAGTCGATCCACCCCGGATCGCCCGAAGCGGTGGTCAAACCCGGGCAGAGCGACATCTACCCCACCGGTTCGCCCCAGGCGGACTCCCTGGCGGCCGACCGGACGATCGTGGCAGCCGACGCCACCGCCGCGCTCGCCGGCTGGCTCGCCCGGGACGAGGTGCGTCGCGAACGCGTACGCGAGTACGGCATCCACACGACGATGTCGGTACCGATCCGAGCCCGCGGCACGACGCTCGGGGTGGCCGTCTTCAACCGGTCCCAGCGGATCGACCCCTTCACCTCCGGCGACGTCCTGCTGGCCGAGGAGGTGACGGCGAGAGCCGCCGTCTGCATCGACAACGCCCGCCGCTTCTCCCGTGAGCGCGCGACCGCGCTGGCCCTGCAGCGGAGCCTGCTACCCCAGTCGCTGCCCCGGACGGCCGCCGTGGAAGCCGCCTCGCGCTACCTCCCCGCGGCACGTGCCGGGGTGGGCGGCGACTGGTTCGACGTGATCCCGCTGTCCGGGATGCGGGTCGCCATGATCGTCGGCGACGTGGTGGGCCACGGCATCCAGGCCTCGGCGACCATGGGGCGGCTGCGCACGGCCGTCCGCACCCTCGCCGACATCGACCTCGCCCCGGACGAGCTCCTCACGCACCTCGACGACCTCGTCGTACGACTGTCCGCGGAGGCCGGCGCCGACGGCACCACCGGCGAGGTCGGCGCCACCTGCCTGTACGCGGTGTACGACCCGGTCTCCCGGCACTGCACCCTGGCCCGGGCGGGCCACCCGCCGCCCGTCATGCTTCCGCCGGGCGGCCCGGCCCGGGAGATCGAACTCCCCGCTGGACCGCCGCTCGGCCTCGGCGGACTGCCCTTCGAGTCCGTCGAACTCGACGTTCCCGAGGGCACGGTCCTCGCGCTGTTCACCGACGGCCTGATCGAGAGCCGCGAGCGGGACATAGACGCGGGCCATCAGCTTCTGCGCGAGTCGCTGGAGAGCAACTCGGACTCCCTGGAAGGGGCGTGTCACGCGATCCTCCAGACGCTCCTGCCCGTCGGCAGCGCCCCGGACGACGTGGCTCTGCTGCTCGCCCGTACCCGCGGGCTCCCCGCGTCCCAGGTGGCGACCTGGGAGATTCCCGCGGACCCCGCCCTCGTCGCGCCGATACGCAAGCAGGCCGTCGCCCAGCTGCTCGACTGGGACCTGAGCGAGGCGACGTTCACGACCGAGCTCGTGGTGAGCGAACTGGTCACCAACGCCATCCGGTACGGCGAATCGCCCATCCGGCTGCGCCTGATCCACGACGCCACCACCCTGATCTGCGAGGTCTCCGACAGCAGCCACACCGCACCGCATCTGCGCCGGGCCAGGACCTTCGACGAGGGCGGCCGGGGACTCCTGCTGGTCGCCCAGCTGACGCAACGCTGGGGCAGCCGCCACACGGCGGACGGCAAGACGATCTGGGCGGAGCTGACGCTGGTCGAGGAATGACGGCGGACGGCCAGGAAGGAGGTCCGGCCCGGGAACGGGGCTTTCCGGACGCGCCCGGGAACGGGCGTACGGACCCGCCCGGGATCGGGCTTACCGGACCCGCTCGGGATCGGGGCTTACCCGACCCCGCGACTCTCCCTGGTACGGGCCCTGATGCCGTCTGCCTGATTTGATGAAGGGGCATCATGACCGTGTCCCGGAGGACCGAATCCTGAACGCCCCGCTCGCCGAAACCCTCTCCGTCGTCCTGCTCGTCGCGGTGCTCGCCTGCGCCGTGATCCGCCCCTTCAACTGGCCCGAGGCGGCCGTGGCGGTTCCGGCCGCCGCCATCGTGATCGTCACCGGGGCGATCACCTGGGACCACACGGTCGCGGAGGCGGCACACCTGGGACCGGTGATCGGCTTCCTCGCGGCGGTGCTGGTGCTCGCCCGGTTCTGCGACGACGAGGGGCTCTTCCGGGCCTGCGGAGCGTGGATGGCCCGCTGGGCGGCGGAGCGCCCCGGCCGGCTGCTCACCGCGGTCTTCGGGCTCGCCTCGGCGATCACGGCGGTCCTCAGCCTGGACGCCACCATCGTGCTGCTCACGCCCGTGGTGTTCGCCACCGCGGCGCGGATGGGCGCCCGCCCGAAGCCGCACGTGTACGCCTGCACCCACCTCTCGAACACCGCCTCCCTGCTCCTGCCGGTCTCCAACCTCACCAATCTGCTCGCGTTCAGCGCCAGCGGTCTGAGCTTCACCCGCTTCGCCGCGCTGATGACTCTCCCCTGGCTGGTCGCCATCGGCGCCGAGTACCTGGTCTTCCGGCGCTTCTTCGCCCGCGACCTGGGCGCGGCGGCCACGCCGACGCCGGACGTCGCCGAGCCGCCCGCCATGCCGCTCTTCGCGCTGGTCACGGTGGGCTGCACGCTGGCGGGGTTCGTCCTCGCCTCCGCCCTCGGCATCGATCCGGCGTGGTCGGCCGCGGCCGGGGCGCTGGTGCTCGCCACCCGAGCCCTCGTCCGCCGCCGGGCCACCCCGCTCACCGTGCTGCGTGCCACCGCGCCCGCCTTCCTGGCGTTCGTGCTCGCGCTGGGCATCGTCGTGCGGGCGGTGGTCGACCACGGGCTCGCCGACGCCCTCGGGCGACTGCTCCCGGAAGGCAGCGGCCTGCTCGCGCTGCTCGGCATCGCGGCGCTCGCCGCCGTACTGGCCAACATGATCAACAATCTGCCCGCGGTCCTCGTGCTGATCCCGCTGGCCGCCACGTCCGGACCCGGCGCGGTGCTGGCCGTCCTGCTCGGGGTCAACATCGGCCCCAATCTGACCTACGCGGGGTCCCTGGCGACCCTGCTGTGGCGGCGTATCGTGCACCAGCACGACCATGGCGTCGATCTCAAGGAGTTCACCCGGCTCGGTCTGATCGCCGTGCCGGCCGCGCTGATCCCGGCCGTACTGGCCCTCTGGCTCTCACTCCAAGTCATCGGAGGCTGACACACATGCGGGTGATCGTCTGGCTCGTCGAGGGAACGTGGCCCGCCTGCGTGGACGCCGTGCACCGGCACGCACCGCACGCGACGGATGTGGTCCTGCTGTACGTCGACGAGCCCGATGCTCCGGGCCTGGCGCACGGCGCCTTCGCCGGACTGCTCGGCCGCGCGCATTCCGGGCACGACCCCGGAGACAGCCTGGCGGACCTCGGCACCTCGTCCGCGACGCGGCTCCTCGACGCGGCGGCCGAGCGACTTGCCCGCCCCTGCACCCGGCTGGAGCGCGCCGGGCGCGCCAAGCGGGAGGTGGTCGCCGCCGCGGAGGGCGCCGACCTGCTCGTACTGGCCCGTGACGGCGACCGCTCCCGACTCGGCCCGCGCAGTCTGGGACCGGAGGGACGTTTCGTGGTCGACCACGCGCCCTGCCCCGTCCTGCTGGTCTGGCCCGAACCGGCACCGGACGTCACGACACTGCCACCCCACTAGGTCCGGCAGACACGTTCTCGGAGGCCACTCCCTCGATGGGCGCGGCGCACTGGCGTGGGGCATCTTGGACACAGCCAGGAAGGGACAGCCGGATGACGGTCACGACAGGAACGGGCTGGGCCACCGGTTCGAGGAGGACGGTTTCGCGGTGGTGCGCGGGCTGTTCGAGGGCGCCGAGATCGACGCGCTGTGCGCGGAGTTCACGGCGCTGCACGCCGCGGGCCCGGTACCGGGTCACTTCGAGCCCCGCGCCACGGAGGCCGACGGCCCGGCCGATCCGCTGCACGCCTATCCCCGCGTCCTGCACCCGCACCGCATCAACAGGCTCGCGCTGCGCCGTCTCCTCGACCCGCGGCTGGGGAGCATCGTGGAGACGCTGCTGGGCGAGGAAGTCCTGGCCGCGCAGAGCATGTTCTACTTCAAGCCCCCTGGCGCCCGGGGCCAGGCGCTGCACCAGGACAACTTCTATCTGCGGGTCGAGCCGGGCACCTGTGTGGCCGCCTGGATCGCCTGCGATGTGATCGACCGTGAGAACGGCGGCCTGGAGGTCGTGCCGGGCACCCACCGCATGGACCTGTTCTGCCCGCAGGAGGCGGACGCGGAGCTGTCGTTCGTACGCGAATACGTGCCCCCGCCGCCAGGGCTGGCCGCCGTGCCCGTCGACATGGCGCCGGGCGACGTGCTGTTCTTCAACGGCAGCCTGGTGCACGGCTCCGGGCCCAACCGCAGCACCGACCGCTTCCGTCGTTCGTTCATCGGTCACTACGTCGGCCGCTCCACCCGGCGCATCGGCGGCTTCTACCGGACGCTGACGATGAGCGGGGAACCCGTCCCGCTGCCCGAGAGCGAGGGCGCGGGCCCCTGCGGCACCGAGTTCGCGGCGCCGGCTCCGCACTGATCCCCCCCTGCGCGTGGCCGACGTACCGTTCGGTAGTGGGCACTTGACGCGGGCGGAACCGGGCGCTTGGATCATCGGGTGCCGTGTTGCGACCCGGTACGCAGAGGTACGCCCAGCCGGTAGCGGACACCGTTCAAGTCCGGCCAAAGTCGCCAGGACGGCGGGAGCGTCCGAGGCGGGGTCGTACTCGCGATTGATGGAGCGGACATGTCCGCCAAGCATGCTGCCCGCATCGGTGGCCTCGGATCGGTCGCCGTCCTGGTGGCTCTTTCCCTGCTCGTGGGCTGCGTTTCCGGCGAGGACGAGGGCACGAGCGACGGCGCGGATGCCACACCGCGGAAGCCGAGTCCCACCGCGGCCCTGACCTCGAAGCCAGCCCCCACCCCGATACCAAGTTCGAGCCCAAGCCCTGACGCAACCCCACCCTCCAGGTCTGCCTCGACCTCACCGGCCGTCGACCTCCCGCCCCTGCACGCGGGGTTCGACTACCAGATCGGCGGTGCCTATCCCCCGCCGACCGGTGTCCGCATCGTCAGCCGCGACCGTTCGGCCTCCCCGGCGCCCGGCCTCTACAACATCTGCTACGTCAACGCCTTCCAGGTCCAGCCGGGCGAAGAGAAGCAGTGGCCCGCCGACCTGCTGCTGCGCGACGGCCGGGGCAAGGTCGTTGTCGACGGCGACTGGGACGAGACGCTGCTCGACATCCGCACAGCGGCCAAGCGCAAGCGCGTCGCCGCGCGGGTCAACCGGTGGATCGACGGCTGCGCGGACAAGGGCTTCGACGCGGTCGAGCCGGACAACTACGACAGCTACACCCGCTCACGCAAGCTGCTGACCGCCGCCGACGCCACCGCGTTCATCACCCTGCTCTCGGCCCACGCACACGCCCGGCATCTCGCCATCGGCCAGAAGAACGCCGCGGAGTTGGCGGGACTCAGGAAGCGGGCCGGGCTCGACTTCGCGGTGGCGGAGGAGTGCGGCGAGTACGACGAGTGCGGGCTGTACGCGAAGGCGTTCGACGACCGGGTGGTCGTCATCGAGTACACCGACCGGGGGCTGCGCAAGGCCTGCTCCGCCTTCGGTGACCGGCTGAGCATCGTGCGCCGGGATGTGCTGGTGTCGACGCCCGGCGACGCGGACTATGTCCGCAGGACCCGATGACCACCTCCGGCGGGCCGACGAGCACACGAAGACAGGTGCCCTCGGGTGAACGGGGGCCCACGAAGTGGACGTACCAAAGGGCATGGTGACATTGCACGCCGTCGAGCAGCACGAACGCCCGTCGGCGAACCCCGGGCGCCCGCCGAGGCGTTTCCGGGTGCCCCGGCAGTGGCTGTTCCTGCTCGCGGTGGTCGCACTGCTGGCCCAGATGGCGGTCGCGATGGTCACGACGGCCGTGCGGCAGACGCCGACGATCGACGAACCCGTGTACGTGGGCACAGCGGTGGTCTACGTCCAGCAGCACGACCTGCGTTACAACCCCGAGCATCCGCCGCTGGGCAAACTGATCATCGGGAGCGGGCTGGTGTTCGCCCACCCACATCTCGACGCCGGCTTCACGGGTGACCAGACGGCGCTGGGAAAGCGGGTGCTGTACGAGTCGGGCAACGATCCCTGGCGGCTGATGCTGTGGGCCCGGCTGCCGGTGATCGTGCTGACGCTGCTGTTCGGACTTGTCGTCCTCGCGTTCGGCCGTGAACTGGTGGGCCGCAAGGGCGGCTTGGTGGCGCTCGCCCTGTACGCCTTCTCGCCCGACGTCATCGCACACGGCTCACTCGCCACCCTCGACGTACCCGCGTGCGGATTCCTGCTCACGTCGGTGTGGCTGCTGTGGCGGGCGCGCCGGCGTCCACTGCTCCACCTCCCGCTCGCCGGGGCGGCGCTGGGTGCGACGGTGGCCACGAAGATGAGCATGCTGCCCGTCGTTCCGGTACTGCTGCTCCTGGCGGTCGTGTCCGTCTGGCGGGCGCCCGGCCTCGACACGCGCGCGAAGGTGCGGCGAGCCGTGGCCGCGGCGTCCGGCGTCGCGCTGGTGGCCCTGGCCGTGGTGTGGGCGACGTATCTCGCGGTGGACCCGCACCTGCGCTGGACCACGCCCGCGGACCTCCCGGCCGTCCATGGCCTGCGCGCGCTCCTCAGCGACCTGCTGCCCTTCCCACAGCCGTACCGGGACGGCATGCGCGTCCAGTTCGGCTACGAGAACCACACGTGGGACAGCTTCCTGTTCGGCCGGCACTATCGCGGAACGCTCTGGTACTACTTGCCGGCCGCGCTGCTGGTGAAGACGCCGCTGGGCATGCTGGTGCTCTGGTCGGCCGGCGCGGTGGCCATGGTCGCCGTTCCCCGACTGCGGCCCGCGGCCCCGTACCTCCTGATCCCGTCGGCTCTGCTGCTGGCCACGGCGATGAGCGGCTCCCGCGATCTCGGCGTCCGTTACGCCCTCTTCCTGCCGCTGTTCCTCGCGGTGGTGGCCTCCGCCGTCGTCGCACTCCGCCGGCGATGGGCGTACGTCGTCACGGCGGCCCTGGTGCTGTTCGTCGCCGTCAGTTCGCTGCGCGCGTACCCGTACTACCTGCCCTACTCGAACGAGGCGTTCGGCGGACCGTCGAAGACCCATCTGCGCTTGCACGACTCGAACGTCGACTGGGGCCAGGACCTGGGCCGCCTGGCCGACCGGCTGGACGAGCGCTACCCGCAGGAGCGGGTCTGGCTCGTCTACAAAGGCGCCGGTGAGCCGTCGTACTACGGCATCGAGGCGGACGACCCGCGTACGGTGCCGCCGGGCCAGGTGCACGGTCTGCTCGTCGTGTCGGACTCCTCGATCGCCAAGGCCGAGGGGCCGCTGGCGGAGCTGCTCGACGGGAGCACGCCGATCGACGACGTGGGCCACTCCATCACGATCTTCCGCAGGCCGTAAGCCGGAGCTTGCGGACACTCCTGCCCTCAGGTGACGGTCCGGCGTGGGAGCCCCGCGGCGGTCGGCCGGTCGCGCATCGTCAACAGCGCATGACCGGCACCGGGCCGGTCGCGGCTGTGCAGGAGGATCCGGTGCTCACCAGTCCCACGTCTCGTAGGACGCTCGCCGCGTTGGCGGTGCTGGCCGCCGCCGAGGTGGCCCTCCTGGGGCAGCCGTCCGCGGAAGCCGTTCACCGGTCCGCCGCTCCCCCGGTGCCTGCTCCGGCGACCCTCTGTTCGGACGCAGGCATCCTCAAGGGTGAGGGCGGGCAGCGTGCCTCGGTCAGCCTCTGCGTGGGCACCGGCGGTCCGAACATCTCCGTGTCCGCTCCGGCCCGTTGCGGGCGACCCGGGACCGTGAAGTACACCTGTCTCACGTCGGGCACCTGGACCGTACGGCGGGACGGGCAGACCATCGCGACGGGCCCGCTCCCCAGCGGCAAGGAGTACCCCGGCCCCGGGACCTACGACATCAGCGGCAGCGTGCACGTGCGTTCGTCGCCCGCCGGTGTCGATCTGCGCGGCGAGGTCCACGCCACGCTGACCCTGACCGAGCCGAAAACGTCACCGACGCACCGCATCGAGGTCGACCGGAGCGTGCTGCGGCCCCACTCCGTGACCGCGCTGACGTACACGGTCGCGCGCGACAGCGACCGCGGGGACGGCAGCGCACGCCTCGGTCTCATCGCGGAGGAGTCGTCCGACGTGGAGCTGACCACGTCCGACCCCCGTTGCGTGAATCCGCTGACCGGCCGCTACCCGTCGACGACCAGGAGCGGCCACGCGCTGGACTGCGCGCTCACCGATCTCCAGCCGGGCCGGCCCTCCACCGTCGTCGTCCAGGTGTCGGTGCAGGACACCTGCTCCACGGTCGTCTCCAAGGCGGGTTACTGGATGCCTCAGGGCCAGACCGTGCTCACCGGGGGCATGCTCGTCGGGCCCACCGTCACGTGCGAGGAGTGAGCAGGTCCAGCACCCGCTCCCAGCGGAACTCCGGGCTCCCGCCGTCCTGTGGGACCTCCCCGGAGTACGGCGTGCCGAACCGGACGCCCATCGCGCCCAGCCGGTCGACACTCGCCCGGTAGGCGGGATGCGCCGCCAACGCCTTGCTCACACAGGGCAGTACGGCGATCGGGACACCAAGTCCGTACGCCTCACAGAGAGTTCCCAGGGCGAGCGTGTCGGATATCCCGGCCGCCCACTTGTTGACGGTGTTGAAGGTGGCGGGTGCCACGGCCACCGCGTCCGGTGGGGGGAAGGGCCGGGGGTCTCCTGGGGCCCTCCAGGCCGAGCGGATGGGACGGCCGGTCTGCGCCTCGACGGCCGTGGCGTCGATGAAGCCAAGGCCCTGCGGGGTGGCGATGACGCCGACCTCCCAGTTCCGCTCCTGTGCCGCGGTGATCAGTTCGCCGATGTCCGAGGCGATACCGGCCGCGCAGACGACGAGATAGAGGAAGGGCTTCTCCGGGTGTTCGCTCACGCGGCAGACCCTAGTGAACCGGAAAGGTGTCCCCGCGCTCGGAGTCGGGGCGGGGGCCGAGGATCCGGCGTTCCCTCTCCTCGATCCGTACGTCGTTGATGCTCGCCTCGCGCCGGGTCATCAGGCCGTGCTCGTCGAACTCCCAGAGCTCGTTGCCATAACTGCGCCACCACTGGCCGTCGGCGTCGCGGGACTCGTACTGGAAGCGGACGGCGATGCGGTTGCCGTCGAAGGCCCAGAGGTCCTTGCGGAGGGCGTAGTCCAGTTCGCGTGCCCACTTCGCCGTCAGGAGTTCGACGATCTCGGCGCGGCCCGTGACAAAGGCGTCGCGGTTGCGCCAGACCGAGTCCTCGGAGTAGGCGAGCGAGACCTTCTGGGGATCCCTGGTGTTCCACGCGTCCTCGGCCGCCTGGACCTTCTGGGCGGCGGTCTCGCGGGTGAACGGCGGGAGGGGCGGACGGTCGGACATCGAGTCTCCCTGGAACAAAGGGAGAACGAGCGTTCTCCCTGGTGACTGCTACCGTAGAGAACGGTGGTTCTCGCGTCAAGGATTGGCCCGTACATGGACAGCACAGCCCCGCGCGAGCAGGCACCGGATCTCGCCCGGGAACAGGCACTGGGTCTCGCCCGCGAGCAGGCGCTGGACGCCGCGGAGGAGTTGTTCTACGGCCGTGGCGTCCAGAGCGTCGGCATGGACGACATCCGCGGCGCCTCGGGGATCTCCCTCAAGCGCCTCTACCAGCTCTTCCCGGCGAAGGAGCAGTTGGTGGTGGCGTACCTGGAGCGGCGCGACATCCGCTGGCGGCAGCGGCTGGCCGAGTACGTCGACCGGCAGGGAGAGCCCGAGCGGCGCGTCCTTTCGGTGTTCGACTGGCTGGGGCAGTGGTTCGCGGAGCCCGGTTTCCGCGGGTGCGCCTGGATCAACTCCTACGGTGAACTGGGCGCCACGTCGCCACGCGTGACCGCCCAGGTCCGCGCCCACAAGCGGGCGTTCAGGAAGTACCTCGGGGATCTCGTGACCGACGCCGGGCTCCCCGCCCCGCTCGGCGACCAGCTGTATCTGCTCGCCGAGGGGGCCATGGTGACCGCGGGCATCACGGGGAACGCGGATCCGGCCGAGCAGGCGGGGGCGGCCGCGCGGCTGCTGGTGGAGGCTCAGCGGTAGGCGCGGCGTTCAGACTTCGGACACCGTGATGGCCCCGACGGGGCAGGCCCGTGCCGCCTCTCGCAGCATCGGGTGGCCCACGCCGTGCTCGCGGCCGGGCAGCAGCTCACTGATTCCGTCGTCGTCCTGGGTGAAGACGCCCGGGGCGGCGAGGGCACACTGCCCGGCGCCGATACAGACGTCCTTGTCGATCGAGATCGAGATGTCGATGTTCATGCTGGCAGCTTCTTACCGGGCCACAAGGTGTGCCAGCCGAGAGCGCCCGGCCCGAGTGGATGATTTACGGCGCCCCCAAGCATCCGGTCTGATACTTCAACGTCAAGTCGGACCCCCACCTGGAGCTTCAGGACGGCGCCGAGCGCCGGGACTACACGGCCCGTGAAAGTCACCGGCGAGGAGAAGGCGCGGTGGTGGGAGCGCGCGGTCGCGGCGTATCCCCCGTACGCCGACTATCAGAAGAAGACCGACCGGCAGATCCCGGTCTTCGTGCTGGAGCCGACGAGCGACTGACCGACGCCAAATTTCCTTCGCGTCGGCACGCATGCCCGGCCGACCGCCGGGCATCCGAGGATCAGGCCCCGCCGCGTCCCCCCGTCGCGGCGGGGTTTTCCCTTGTCCCGTCCGTACGCGCGGCTGCCCGTGCGGTTCGTGCGTCGGTCACGTCGAGGAAGACGTGGCCGGCCTGGGGGACGGCCCGGGTGACGGAGCGTTTGATGCGGATGGCGACGTCTTCGACCTCCTCGCTGTCGAGCCCGGGAGCGAGGTCGATGCGGGCGGCCACGAGGGTCGAGTCGAGGCCCAGTTCCATGGTGAACAGCTCCTCCACGCTGTCGATCTCAGGCTGCGCGTCCAGTACGGCAAGGATTTCGCGACGCTGCTCCTCATCGGCGGCCTGCCCGATGAGCTGCTCGCGCGCGTCACTGCCCAGCCGGTAGGCGATACCGACGAGCAGCATCCCGATGGCGAGCGAGGCGGAGGCCTCCCACACGACCTGGCCCGTGACCATGTGCAGGGCCATGCCGGCCATCGCGAGGGTCACACCGAGCACCGCCGTGCCGTCCTCGGCGACGACCGTACGCAGCGCCGGATCGCGCAGACCGGCCTTGCCGCCCTGTTTACGCACCTGGTGGAGCGCCCGCAGCAGCGAGGTGCCCTCGGCCAACAGGGACACCCCGAGGACGACGAACCCCGCGATGTAGCCGCCGAACGACTCGTCAGCGCCGTTCCTGAGGGCCTCGAAGCCCTGGAAGAAGGAGAAGCAGCCGCCCATCACGAAGATGCCGACGGCGGCGAGCAGCGACCAGAAGAACCGCTCCTTGCCGTAGCCGAACGGGTGGCGACGGTCGGCGGGACGGCGGCTGCGGCGCAGCGCGGCGAGCAGGAAGACCTCGTTCAGGCTGTCGGCCACCGAGTGCGCGGCCTCCGAGAGAAGCGCGGGCGAGCCGGAGAGCAGCCCGCCCGCCGCCTTGGCCACGGCGATCAGCAGATTGGCGCCCAGCGCGACCAGCACGGTCACCCGGGTCCTGCGGTCCGCCCCATCGGACCGGCCCTGTTGGTTGGGCTGGCCCGGTGGGTTCGGTTGGTCCTTCGATTGGCTGCTCATTCCGGCCGATTTCCCAGGCCCACCCGCCTCACACCGTGGACTCGGCGGGAATCGGGGAACGAATGCACCTGGGAACCCGTATCGCGGCATAACGCGCATCAAGGAAGTGAGGCGTCGTGAGCGAAACTGAGGGAAACGCCGAACTCGGCAAGAAGGCGTTCAAGCGGTCCAAGAGCCATTTCGCGGACCGTGTCACGGCGGACGGCCGGGACGGCTGGCCGGTGGAGGCGGGCCGCTACCGGCTGGTGGTCAGCCGCGCCTGCCCCTGGGCGAGCCGGGCGGTGATCTCGCGCCGTCTCCTCGGCCTGGAGGGCGCCCTTTCGCTGGCGATCACCGATCCGATCCAGGACGACCGCAGCTGGCGGTTCACCCTGGACCCGGACGGCCGCGACCCCGTTCTCGGCATCCGCTTCCTCAGCGAGGCCTACGACGCGCGGGAGACGGGCTACCCCGGAGGCGTCAGCGTGCCCGCGCTCGTGGACGTACCCAGCGGGCAGCTGGTCACCAACGACTACCAGCAGCTGACACTCGACCTCGCCACCCAGTGGACGGCCCTGCACCGGGACGGCGCGCCCGATCTGTATCCGGCAGCGCTGCGCGACGAGATCGACGAGGTCATGGCGGACGTCTACGAGGACGTCAACAACGGCGTGTACCGGGCCGGCTTCGCCTCGCACCAGGAGGAGTACGAGGTGGCCTGCCGCGGCGTCTTCCGGCGGCTGGATCTCCTGGCCGAGCGGCTCGGCTCCCGGCGTTATCTCGTCGGCGAGGCGATCACCGAGGCGGACATCCGGCTGTTCACCACGCTCGTCCGCTTCGACGCCGTCTACCACGGCCATTTCAAGTGCAACCAATGGAAGCTGACCGAGAACCAGGTCCTGTGGGCCTACGCCCGCGACCTCTACCAGACGCCCGGTTTCGGCGACACCGTCGACTTCGACCACATCAAACGGCACTACTACCAGGTCCACACGGGCATCAACCCGACCGGCATCGTCCCCCTCGGACCCGACCTCTCCGGCTGGCCGACACCTCATCACCGCGATGAGCTCGGTGGCCGGCCGTTCGGCGACGGCACCGCGCCGGGCCCGGTGCCCGAGGGCGAGAGGATTCCGGCGCGGGGGCGCCCCTGACGGAATGCGGCCGTCGGACCCGCGCTGCGGAGTCAGCGCCGTGCTTCTGCCGCGGCCCCGTACTTCAGCCACAGCGGCGTTCGCCGGCCGCCGGACCTGCTCCGGCTGTCGGTTCCGCCTCCGCTCCGGCGGCGTACCTGGGCTGTCAGTCCTGCTTCGGCGCGGTCGTCGCCGCGTGGCGCAGGGTGAAGGAGTGTCCGGCCGGGTCGGAGTAGCCGCGTTCCTCGAAGGGGCCGGACGGGTCCTTCGTCTCGATGGGGCGCCCGCCGAGGCCGATGATCCTGAGCTCCGCCGCGTCGAGGTCGTCCACGTGGAAGTCCAGGTGGACCTGGAGGGAGCTCTCGGGGCGCGGCCAGCTCGGCGGTGTCGCCGACATGTCCCGGCGGAACGCCATCCGGATGCCGTCGGTACCCCTGATCTCCACGCGGTTCGCGTTCGCGTCCGTCTCCTCGGCGTCCAGCAGCTCCTTGTAGAAGGCGGCGAGCTTCTCGGGTTCGGCGCAGTCCAGCACCACGACGCCTGCCGTGACCAGTGTCATGCTTCCTCCGTACGGGTTCCCGGGCGCCGACGGCCTCCCCGGGCGTCCGCTGCCTCGTCCTCCCGTGTTACCGCGTACGGCGGATTCAGTCGGCCACGAGCCATTCACCGTCGCGCATGAGGTGGCGCCCGGCGATCTCGTTGACCTCGCGCCAGGCCTGTACACGCTGTGGCGCCACCTGAAGTAGAGCTTGATGGTGAAGAGTTGGCGCGGATCGTCGTGGCGACGGTCAACCCGGCCGGGATCGTCGTCGCCCTCTCGTACCCGGTCAACCAAGGAAAGGGAACATGCACGCTGACCTCCTCTTCACCGGCGGCCCCGTCCTCACCCCCGAGGGGCCGGCCGCGGCTTCCGTCGCTGTCACCGGCGACCGGATCACCGCCGTCGGGCACACCGAGGTGCGCGAACTGATCGGCCCGCGGACCGAAGTCGTCGATCTCGCCGGACGGCTGCTCCTGCCCGGGTTCCAGGACGCGCACATCCACCCCGTGCCGGCGGGCCTGGAGCTCTCCCGGTGCGACCTGACCGGGACGAAGACGGCCGGGGACACGCTCGCCGTCGTCCGCGCGTATGCCGACGCGCACCCCGACCGGGAGTGGATCACCGGTGGCGGCTGGTCCATGGAGGCCTTCGAGGGCGGTACGCCGACGAAGGAGCTGCTGGACGCGGTCGTACCGGACCGGCCGGTGTATCTGCCGAACCGCGACCATCACGGCGCCTGGGTCAACAGCCGTGCGCTGGAACTCGCCGGCGTCACGCGGGACACGCCCGATCCGGCCGACGGCAGGTTCGAGCGGGACGCGTCGGGCGAGCCCACCGGGATGCTTCAGGAAGGCGCCATGCAGTACGTCGGCCGGCTCACGCCGTCGGCCACGCCTTCGGACCGGCTCGCCGCTCTGCTGCATGCCCAACGGCATCTGCACGCGCTCGGCATCACCGCCTGGCAGGACGCGCTGGTCGGGGAGTTCCTCGGGATGGACGATCCGTCCGAGGCCTGTCTGACGGCGGCCCGCGAGGGTTCGCTGACCGCGCGGGTGGTCGGCGCGCTGTGGTGGGACCGGGAGCGCGGGGCCGAGCAGATTCCCGAACTCCTCGAGCGGCGGGCCGCGTTGAGCCACGGACGGTTCAGCGCCACGAGCGTCAAGCTCATGCTGGACGGAGTCGCCGAGACGGGCACGGCCGCGCTGCTCGACCCCTATCTCGACAAGTGCGGCTGCGCCACCGCCAATCGGGGCACCAGCTTCATCGATCGCAAGCAACTGGCCTCGTACGTGACCGAGTTGGACGCGCTCGGCTTCCAGTGTCATTTCCACGCGCTGGGTGACCGGGCCGTACGCGACGCACTGGATGCCGTGGAGGCGGCACGGAAGGCGAACGGGCCGAGCGACACGCGTCCGCACCTGGCGCATCTCCAGGTCGTGCACCCCGATGACGTACCCCGGTTCGCGCGCCTGGGTGCCACGGCCAACATCCAGCCGCTGTGGGCCGCTCACGAGCCGCAGATGGACCAGCTGACCATCCCCTTCCTGGGGCCCGAACGGGCCGCCCAGCAGTATCCGTTCGGCGCGCTTCTGCGCTCCGGGGCGCGTCTCGCGGCGGGCAGCGACTGGCCGGTCAGCAGCCCCGACCCTCTCCAGGGCATCCATGTCGCCGTCAACCGGGTGGCCCCGGACGAGCGCGGCCCGGTGTTCCTGCCCGCCGAGCGCATCGGTCTCCTGGCCGCGCTGACGGCGTACACCGCGGGATCGGCCTACGCGAACCACCTCGACGAGACCGGGAGCGTACGGGTGGGGGCCCTGGCGGATCTGGTCGTCCTTGATCGCGACCCGTTCGCCGGGCCGACGGAGGCGATCGCCGGGACGAAGGTCGCGCTGACCTATGTGGGCGGAGAGCGCGTCCACGCGGCGCCCGACGCCTGACACCTCGTGCAGCAGCCGCGGGGCTTCTTGGACAGCCGCCCAGGTATAGTGGACAGCTGTCCAAGAAGTGCATGACTGAGCAGCGGGGCTTGCCGAACGATGGAGACAGTCGCGAACGTGTTGGTGGGCCTGGTGGCCGCGCTGCACGCGTACATCCTGGTCCTGGAGATGTTCCTGTGGGAGCGCAGGCCGGGGCGGGGCCTGCACGGGTTCGACGCGGAGATGGCGCGGGCGACCGCGCCGCTGGCCGCCAACCAGGGTCTCTACAACGGGTTTCTGGCGGCGGGACTGGTGTGGGGGCTGATCGCCGCCGACCCGACCGGTTTCCGCGTCCAGGTCTTCTTCCTGGTGTGCGTGGTCGTCGCCGGAGTGTACGGATCGGTGACCGCGAACCGGCGCATCCTCTTCGCGCAGGCGCTGCCGGGCGCGCTCGCCCTGGCCGCCGTCCTCGTCGCACGGTGACGCCGCAGGATCCGCGGGCCGCCCGCACCCGGGCGAAGCTGCGCCAGGCCCTGCTGGAGGAGTGCGCCGAGCGCCCGCTGGAGGAGGTCGGTGTCGCCGCCCTGGTGCGGCGGGCCGGGGTCGGCCGGGCCACCTTCTACGTGCACTACGCCGACCTGGAGGCGCTGGCCGTCGACGCCTGCGCCGATGTCGTACGGGAGGCAGTGGACGCACTGCACGCGTGGCGCGGGCGGCCCGACCCGGTGTCCGCGCCGCCCGCCCTCCTTGCGTTCTTCGCCGGGCTCCCCCCGCACGCACCTCTCTACCGCGCCCTCCTGAGCCCGGGCGGCGGCGGCCCGCTCGGCCGCGTGCTGCACCGCGACCTGCGCGCCCGCAGCCTCGCCGAGCGCACCCTCCTGGGTGCGCCCGACGCCCCGCTCGTCGCCTCCGCCGTCGCCGCCACCTTCGCGGGGGTCCTCGGGGACTGGCTGCACGGGCTGCTCGACGCCACTCCCGAGGAAGTCGCCCACCAGGTCTGGCAGTTGCTCGTCACCCTGCACCGGAGCCGATGACGCCTCACATACAGCCCACGAAGTCCTTCGACTCGGGCCAGGCCTCGACTCTCTGGGATGTGCGTATGTACGCCGTCGCCTTGTCGTCCGTCAGCCAGAGCTGCCAGTCCTTGAAGCGGTATCCGGTATCGTGCGCGTCGGCGGGCATCGGGACGTCACCGTCGTACGCGGCGGTGAGCAGTTCGCTCCCCAGTACCCCCTTCGGATCCCGCGCGTACTGCCTGCTGTCCTCGTCCTGGCCCGTCCCCAGGAAGTGCGCGCTCTCCCAGCCGCAGTGCTCCGCACCCGCGTAACTGGACAGCACCGTGGTGGCCACGCGGTGACCGGCGCGGTCGGTCCAGATCTCCTGCGAAATCGAGTCGGTGTAGCTCGCGGGGAGTTCGGCGGGGTCGCAGGAGGCGTTGGTCTCCGGGCCCCAACCAGGGCGGTCCGGCTGGTCCTTGGCGACGACGACGGCGACCTTCGTCCTGCCGTCGACGTCGTAGGAGAACAGGACACGGTCTCCCTGCCTGCTCTCGATCCGGTAGCCGTGGTCCGGCAGTTCGGGCTGGTCCATGTCGAAGAACGCGTTCAGGCCCTCCTCCGGTGTCGAGCCGCCGTCCCCCTTGGTCCACGTCTCGCCTCCGCTGCCGTAGGAGATCTCGCCGTCGCACTCCAGCGCCCGCCCGGCCGCGCCCGAACCCTCCTCGGCCTCTCGCTCACTGCCGTCGGCGCTCTCCCTGAACGGCAGGTCCAGACGCCCCGCGTACGGCGTGGCCGGCGGCGTTCCGGTGACCACGAGGCCCTCGCGCATCCCCTCGCCGCACCCCACCACGGTCAGCCCCAGCACCATCACCGTCGCCGCGATCCGTTTACGCATGCCCACCCCTGTCCGCCGACTGCCGTTCTCTCGTTCCCTCCTCCGACGCGGGAGCGGCAGTGATCGTTCAGTGCCTAGCGGGCCGCCTGGAAGGTACGTCGGTACGCCTGGGGTGCGACGCCGATCGCGGCGTGCAGGTGCTGGCGCAAGGAGGTGCCGGTGGCGAAGCCGACCTCGCCGGCGATCTGGTCGACCGACAGGTCGCTGGACTCCAGCAGATGGCGGGCCCGGGAGACACGTTGCTGGATGAGCCAGCGGCCGGGGCTCAGACCGACCTCGTCGTTGAAGCGGCGGGCGAAGGTGCGCGGGCTCATCCGGGCGTGGCCGGCGAGATCGGACAGCGCCAGCGGGTCACCCAGTCGGTCAAGAGCCCACGCTCGTGTTGCGGCGGTGCCCGTCGCGGCGGACTCGGGCACGGGCTGTTCGATGTACTGGGCCTGACCGCCGTCGCGCCAGGGCGGCACCACGCAGCGCCGGGCCACCTTGTTGGCCAGTTCACTGCCGTGGTCCTTGCGCAGGATGTGCAGGCAGACGTCGACTCCGGACGCGGCACCGGCCGAGGTGAGGATCGTGCCGTCGTCGACGAACAGCACGTCCGGGTCCAGTGCCACCTGCGGGAACATCCGCCGGAACAGGTCGGCCAGCAGCCAGTGCGTGGTCGCCGGCCGTCCGTCCAGCAGACCGGCCGCCGCGAGCACGAACGCGCCCGTGCAGATGGAGACGATGCGGGCGCCCGGCCGGATCAGTGCGAGGGCGCGGGCCACCTCTTCGGGGAGTTCCACGGTGACGCTGTCCGGGTTGACGGCCGGGATCACCACCGTGTCCGCCGTGCGCAGCACTTCGGGGCCGTGCTCGACGGTGACCGAGAAATCCGCGTTGCTCCGCACCGGCCGGCCGTCGACGGTGCAGGTCAGCACTTCGTACCGGCCGTCCGCGGCACCGAAGATCCGGCTGGGGATACCCAGCTCGAAGGGGTAGACGCCGTCGAGCGCGAGGACCACGACACGTTCCACAGGAGGCATGGCACGATCTTATCGGTTATTGGCAATCTTGCCATTTCCCTGGTGGCCGTACCCCGGCAGGCTGATGCACATGAGCCAAACGAACACGATGCGCGCGATCAGTCAGGACGTCCTCGGCGGGCCCGAGGTGCTCAAGGAAGTGGAGAAGGAACGGCCCGTACCGGGGCCGAGCGAGCTGCTGGTCCGGGTGCACGCGGCGGGGCTGAACCCGACCGACTGGAAGCACCGCGCGGGCGGCCATTTCCTCAAGGAACCACCGTTCGTCCTGGGCTGGGACGTCTCGGGTGTGGTGGAGTCCGTCGGGGTGGGGGTCACCCTGTTCAAGCCGGGTGACGAGGTCTTCGGCATGCTGCCCTATCCGTTCGGCGTCGGTGCGCACGCCGAGTACGTCACCGGTCCCGCGCGCGCCTTCGCGCGTAAGCCTTCCAACGTCGACCACGAGCAGGCGGGTGCCATTCCGCTGGCCGCGCTGACCGCCTGGCAGGCCCTCGTCGACACCGCCGACGTACGGCCGGGGCAGCGGGTGCTGATCCACGCGGCAGCCGGCGGGGTCGGACATCTGGCGGTGCAGATCGCCAAGGCGCGCGGCGCGTATGTGATCGGTACCGCCAGCGCGGGCAAGCACGACTTCCTGCGCGAACTGGGCGTCGACGAGCCGATCGACTACCGCGAGACCGACTTCACCGAGGCCGTGAGCGACGTGGACGTCGTCCTGGACACGATCGGCGGCGACTACCGATCCCGCTCGCTGCGCGTCCTGCGCGAGGGCGGCCTCCTGGTGTCGATCCTGCCCCGGGGTGCGAAGGACCTCATCGAGGAGGCCGAGAAGCTCGGCGTACGGGCGATCGAGCTGCTGGTCGAGGCCGATCACGCCGGGATGAACGGGGTCGCGGAGCTGGTCGAGGCGGGGAAACTGCGCGCGACCATCGCCGGGTCGTTCCCGCTGGCCGAGGCCGCCAAGGCGCACGCACTCGGCGACACCGGCCGGACCGCGGGCAAGCTGGTGCTGACCGTCGGCTGAAAGCCCTCACCAGAAGTTGTTGATCGAGTCGAGCGGCGGGGGGGGTGGGGTGGGGGGGGTGGACCCCGCGGGGGGGGTGGTTTTTTTTGAGGAGGGGGGGCCCCCGGCGGGGCGGTGCGGGGCACAAAAAAGAATTTTAGA